>CAKTIO010000003.1 GCA_934565855.1 uncultured Dysosmobacter sp. | reverse complement strand
CTTGACTGGTGACGGTCCGGAAAGATAGGTAGTGCCAACATGAAGCGACTTGCTTACGCAGGTCGCTTTTTTATTGCATAGAGTTTCAAGAGACAGATATAACAGAGGAGAGTCACGAATGCTGGAGACATTTTCGTTTTCATTTAACGCCATTTGCCCAATGGTATTGTTGATGCTGTCGGGCTTATTGGGAAGAAAATTGGGTTATTTGACACCTGGAATCGTGAAAAAAGTTAACGCGTTTGCATTTCGTGTCGGAATTCCGATTTTGATGTTTTGCAACGTGTATTCCTTAAAGGGATTAGAGGAAATTTCTCTGCCATTGATTCTTTTTGTGGTGATCAGCTTGGCTGGCTTGACTGTAGTTGGTGCGGTTTGCGCGCATTTTTTCGCGCAGACCAGAAGCCAAAAGGGCGTGATCATTCAGATGGGATTTCGCAGTAATTATGGGATTATTGGTTCTGCAATCGCGCTTTCTTTGGGCGGAATTGCTGGAAATACGGTGGCGACCAGCTTACAGGTTCCCAGCATTATTTATTTTAATGCAGTGGGAGTGCTGTTTCTGACGATTTATTCTGATGATGCGGACCGGAATGTGGATGTTTGGAAGCTGCTGAAGTCCATTTGCAAAAACCCGTTGATTTTAGGACAGGTAGCAGGTCTGCTGTGCTTGGTGATTCGTCAGTGGATTCCCCTGAATGCACAGGGAGAGCTTGTGTTTTCCATTTCCGGGAGCTTGCCGTGGCTGTATTCTTTTTTAGAAAGTATGGCGCAGATGACATCACCGTTGGTGCTGGTGCTGCTGGGGGCGCAGGTGGATTTCAGTGCGGTGGGCGAGCTGAAAAAACCGTTGATTGCCGGCTGCGCTTTGCGTTTGGGACTTGCTCCTCTGGCAGGCTTTGCGATGGCAGTGCTGGCGGACCGCTTGGGAATGTTTGCTCTGACGCCTGCTGTAATCAGTGCGTTGGTCACATTGTATGGCTCTCCGGCTCCGGTAGCCAGCGCAGTGATGGCAGAGGAAATGAATTGCTCCGGAGAATTGGGGCGGCAGTATGTGGTGTGGTCTACGACGCTTAGTATGGTGACCATTTTCCTTTGGGTTCTGGTGCTGCGGGGAATGAATTGGCTTTGATCCGCCGCTATTTATGACGCGGACAGGGGGGCTTATATGACAGATTTGTATACAAAATTTGCAGCGCTTTCCGTAAAATCGGAATACATTGGTTTTCTTCTTCGGGATGATAATACGCCATATTTCTGTACGCCCGAGGGAGCAGAGATCCTGGGCTGGGCAGGAACGGATGGCATTCATTTTTGCAGGCTGCGGGACTTTGGAGACCGGGTATTCTCAGTGAGCCCTATGGAAGCAGACGGAGCCTATGTGCATCTGCTGGCAGATAATTTCACAGATTTTTTGCGGCTGCTGCTGTCCTGTGGAGATACGGCTGCACTGGAGCAGGCGCATTTGTGGAACAGGGAGCAGTTTGATACATTTCTTCAGGAAAACCCGCTGATGGAAGAGCAGCAGAAGGCTTTACGCTGCATTCAGGAGCAGCTGCGCCTGCTTCCTATGGAAGACCCCTATGCCTATCTTTCCGCCCGGCAGGCGGAGTGGGAGCGTTTATCTGCCCTTGCTTCAAAGGATGAAGCAGCCGCTCTGCCTGCGAAACCGGAGTGGAAGGTTTATTTTTCCGGAAGCCTCTGGGGGCAGTGTGAAAAGGGAGAGCGTGCAGGGCAGGAGGTTTCCCTGAATGAAGGCTTTCACTGGGGAAGGTATGATTGGTTGATTCCGGCGGCTTACCGCTGTGGAAAAGGCGTGGTTTTGGATCTATGCAGAAGGATTGCTCCGGAGGAGATCCTTGCTTTTCAGCAGAAATGGAAGCTGACGCCGGAGAGCGTGGACACGGATTTTACACCGGAGCAGCAAATGGAGCTTCAAGCGGAGAATCCACTGCAAATGTCTGTAGATCTGTCGCTGTGGATCAATGGAAGAGAACTGCGGAGCAGCGAGGGCAGCGGTGTCTGCTGGGACCCGGTGTTTCCAGAGTCCTGTGATGAAAAGGTTCGGGAGTTGATATCGCATTATCAGTTGGACCCGATCTATGGCTGGGAAATCATGAGAGCGGCGTTTCCCTGGAGTGAAAACCGTGGTCCCCGAAAAATTCGGAGTGTGGACCTGGAGCTTCGGCAGGAGACCATGCCGCATCCGGGACCACACTTTATTGGGGAAGCAGGAAGCTCCATCAGCTTGGTGCATCCCGTGAGCGGTGTCTGCCACACGCTGACTGTGGAAGGCGTGAAACCACTGGAGCTGCCGGAAACAGCGTTTCAGTCAAGGAATTTGGAATATCCCCGGCACGGTGCAATACTGACTTATTCTGTAACGCCGGAGCTATCGGACAGAGAGCTGCGGGTTATCGACTGCCGGGAGGGAGACCACCCTCGGCAGAGGGCTGTGGAGATTTCCACCCAGCCAGAGGAGGTAGGTGCAGCCTGCATTGGTGTGATTGGTGGTGCGGACGGTCCGGTGTCTATTTTTGTGGGCGGCAGTGCAGAGGAGGAAGAGCCAAAGCTGCATCAGACCTGTTCCAGCCTGTATTTTACGCCGCCGCAGAGGCTGGAATGGAAAGCGGTGTGGTACAGAAAGGAATTGGCGGATCAGCGGGTGCCGCTGGACTGGAAGGACACTTGAAGGCACATGAAAAATCTGCCGTTAGACAGGCTCTGACGGCAGAATGCTTAGGGGAGGAATCGGAGATGAAAGAAGTAAGCTTGGAAACGCTGCTGCTTCGCTTACAGCAGGAGCCGCTGTGGACATGGATCTCTCCGGAGGGATTGAAAACCTTTGCCAGCTGTTTTGATCTTTGCGGTGAGCAGGTCCCCGCAGGGGAATACCAGCAGGGAAACGGACGCATTGGCTACCTTCTGGATGGCAGAGGGAGGGCAAAAACAGAAGAGGGCGAAAAAGCGGTTTCCTCCGGAATGCTGTTTGGAGCGGTGCTGAAGGACGGATTGTCTGATGTGACACCGGTGGAATTCTGTCCGGAGACAGATTGTACTGTGGTGTGGATGGATGGACAGATCGTCCGCGCCGTGTGCTACGGTGCCTGTTGGTTCCATGTCCGGCTGCTGGAAGAGGTTCACCATTGGCTGGAAAAGAACCAGCCCGGAAGCTGATGTTCCTGTTTAGTCACTGTTGGTGCGCAGGGGAAAGCGGAAGGTCTCCTCTCCGGTCAGCAGGTCCCGGAAAACGGACCACTGCTGTTTATCTGGCGACATGGCGTTTTCCCAGGTGAGAAGACAGCCGCCTATTACATCCTGTTCATCAAACCAGTTCTGTTCAAGACCCTCCACTAAGACCTGACAATCCTCGTCCAGAAGATCTAAATACCCGTCGGCGCGGTTGCCAAGGTAATAGGAAACGTGTGTGACCGGATCGGAAATCTCGGATAGATACCGGTATCCGTCAAGCTTTGGAGGGTCCTGCCAGACGTCAAAGTCCGGTTCTATGGGATAGCCTGCCGGAGGCTGCTCTAAGACCTGCTCCGTGGACAGATCCAGATACAGCCGAAGAGGGTCGTCCTCTGTTCCATCATTATAGGAAAGTACGTAAGCTATACCATCGCTGAAATCTATCAGCCAGGGACCACCTTCATTGCCCCAGAAGGATTCCGGGTGGAAATAGGGCTGGAACAGCTGGTTGGAAAAGCTGGCGGCAGTATTTCCCTCTGTGTCGATGAAACGGAGGGCTTCCGTGTCAGCCAGAGCCAACAGATGGTCATCTGCACGCAGGAAGGAGCCAGACTCAAATTCCCGGACCCAGCTGCCGTCCTGGGCGGCGACTGTTATATGAAAGCTGCCCCGCGGCTCCTGACTTTCGCCGTTTTGATAGGACCGGTACAGCTCCTGGGTCCCACGGTAAAGCAGAAGAAATGCCCCTGTATATTGAATATCGGCATATACCGGCTCTGTGACCAGCTTACCATCCTTGGTTGCAAGCCCATATGCGGGCAGTTGGTCGCAAATATAGTTGTTCACGCTCAAATCAGCACCAATATAGGGAAGGAGAGTTCCATAGTCCTCCCGGGGCTGAAGCGGACCGCTGCCGCTGTAAGGGGCGAAATAGGTGTATTGCGGTCCCGGCGATGCTTCGTTGAGGGCATCCAGCTGAGACCAGTCCACATATACCAGCGGCGTCTGGGAGGTGTCCGGATGTTCTGCAGAGACATTGCCGCAGCCGGACAATAGCAGACATCCTGCGGCAATCCATACCAGCGCCCGCTTCATGACGGGACCTCCACATCCAGTACAGAGACATAGCCCTGGCGCGCCACGACCCTCTGCCCATCCTCACTGAGGATCCAGTTATACAGGATCCGGGCAGGGTCCTCCTCAGAAAGTCCACTGGGAATCACGGTGTAGTAGTTGTTCAGGAAGGGGTAGCTCTTGTCACGAATGGTTTCATCCGTGGGCATAACACCATCAATGGCAAGGATTTTCAGCCCCTCTGCCATCTTCATGTCGTTGGCATAGTAATAGACCGTGTAGCCGATGGCGGAGGCGGAGTTGTCATATGCCGCCACGGAGCGGAGCAGGTCGCCCATTTCTCCCCGGACATATTCCTCCGGTGCTTCCATCATCAGCCGGTCCTGCATCACCAGATTCAGCATGGCGGTCTGGCTGCCCGCTCCCTCGTTCCGCTGGAAGGGTACGATGTCCAGATCCTCTCCGCCTACCTCCGACCAGTTGGTAAACTCTCCGGTGTAAATGCGCTGTACCTGCTCCGTAGTGAGACTGTCAATGGGATTGTTCTGATTGACAACGAATACCAGCGCATCGGTGGCGAAGGGCTGCATTTCCCAGGTATAATTCCGGGCATTCTTTTCATCCCAGACAGAATCCGCCGGTTCCGCAGAGATTAGAATGTCCGCAGAACCATCCATCAGGTCGAAATAGGATTGTGTGGTTTTAGTAAATTGGATCAGGTCGCTGACCTCATCCTGACTTTCTCCCAGCAGCACGCTGGCGATGGTCTTGCCCAGCGGCACTGTGGAGGTAGACCCATTCATCCGTGGGAAATTCTCCCGGGTGAAGACGAATGGTTCTTCTTGGGAGCCCTGAGAGCCTTCTGACGTGGGTGGGGTTTGCTGGCAGCCGCCCAGCAGGCAGAGTGCCAGTAAAAGCGCGGGAAGAGCGCGGAGTTTCATGGCAGCAGCCTCCTTTATTGTGTAAAGAATAGGACCCTTCTGCCATCAATGTAGCAGATGTATGAAAAAAATCCATTTCAAAACGGTTACAATTTCAAAATTCCCAGTAAATTGGAGGTCGGACAAAACTCAGAAGAGTTTTGCGGCATAAATCAGGCAGCTTCTGTGAAAACTATGGAAAATCTTCACAGGAGGAGCTTGCTTATGGAGCTTTCAAAGTCCCAGACTCTACAGAACCTGATGCGTGCCTTTGCCGGGGAAAGTCAGGCGCGCAACCGCTATACCTTTGCTGCCGGGCTGTGCCGCCAGCAGAAGCTTCCGGTTTTGGAGGCGGTGTTCTGTTTCACCGCGCAGCAGGAGAAGGAGCATGCGGAGATCTTTTACCAGCATATGAAAGAGGCGGCAGGGCAGACCGTTTCCATAGACGGGAGCTATCCGGTGTCACTGTCCAATCAGGTGCTGCGCCTGCTGCGGGATGCCCAGCACAATGAGTATGAGGAGTTTGATCCGGTGTATCCTGCCTTTGCGCAGACGGCGCGGGAGGAGGGCTTTCCCACCGTAGCGGCGTCCTTTCAGCAGATCGCCACCATTGAACAGACCCACGGAAACCGGTTCGGCTTTTATGCCGACCTGCTGGAGGAGGGAAAGCTGTTTGTGTCGGATACGGTCTGCGGTTGGATGTGCCTGAACTGCGGGCATATCCTGCAGGCGAAGGAGGCTCCCAAGAGCTGTCCGGTGTGCCAGCATGAGCAGGGATATTTCATTCGTCTGGAGCTGACACCCTGGGGCGCGAAGCCCTTACAGGGAAAATAATAGAAAAAGCCCCTGAAGCATGAGGACCAAAATGGTCTGTGCTTCAGGGGCTTTATGCTTTAGAGGAATGCTTTACTTGGTCAGATGGAAGGCAAAGCCGCCAATTTCCAGCTGTAAATAGGCAAAGATGATGTGTCCCTGGTCATCCCGGCGGATGGTATCCTCCTGAATGCCAATGCCCTTTTCAGCAAAGTAGGCAATGGCGGCTTCCACGTCCTCGGTTTGCAGGGCGACGTGACCGTATTCGCCGTACCGGGTATTTTTCATGACCTCAAACAGGCTTCCGGCGAAGATGTGGGAATCCGTCTCGTTGGCGCGGGGAAGGTCGAAGGTTTTGGACAGGGTCTCCAGCATGACCTCGGCGGCAGCATCATTGGGATTGTTGATGCCGACATGTTTGATGCGGAAGGTGGGGATAGGTGTACTCATGATGTCCTCCAGATTTGTGAAATGTTTTTGAGTGGGAAAGATATAAAAATTATACCAGACCTGGCACGAAAAAAGCAATGCCCTGTGGAAAAAAGGCGAAAAAGGACCGTATTTTGGAAAGAAATATAAATTTTTATGCAACTCGCATAAAAATATGACGAATACTCTGGAAATATTGTACTGTTAATGTGCCGTTAAAATGAACGTAAAACCGCAAAATGTAACCAATTTTGTAACAGGCTGGGTGTATACTGATGCCAGAAAACCGGAAAGGTTTGAGCGCGGAAAGCGCATGATGCACTGCAAAGGCAAACTGTCCGAAAGGGCAGGACGCAAAGCCAGGGGACTAAACGAAGGAGAAGGACCTTCGCAGGTCAGCCCAGCCGCCAGGACTTCATTCTTCAAAAAGGAGATTGAAAAATGGCAAGAAAGAAATTACAAAAGCTGCTGGCTGCATGGATGGCATTCAGCATGACCATGAGCCTGGTCAGTGTCAGCGCTCTGGCTGACAGTGACGAGGACGGCGTGGAAGCGGGCGGGACCATCCGATCCGTTACCAGCGAGGTGAACAAGCTTGCGGTGGACTACGGTACCCCGTGGTCTCAGGTGCAGAAACGGCTGCCGGACAAGCTTACCGCTGTGGTAGAGGTTCCCGTGGAGGAGGAGCAGCCCGCCGAACAGCAGGCAGTGACGCTTCCTGCGGAGCAGCCGGAGAAACCCGTAGTGACAGAACCGGCAGAGGAAGATCCAGTTCAGGAGCCGGAGCAGGCAGAGGAGCCTGTGAAGGAGGACGCGCAGGAGGAAGAAGTACAGCAGTCCGAGGAGACGAATGAAGCTGCGGCTCCTGCCGGAGAAGATCAGCAGGAAGAAGAGCTTCCGGAAGAGGTTCAGCAGCCGCAGGAAGCTTCCGAAGAGACTGCGGACAGCGCCGCTGCTGAGGAAAAAGAGGACAGCACGGTAGAGCTGGAAACCATGACGCTGACATTGAACGATGCGGCTTCCACCAGGAATCAACAGGTGGAAGTTCCTGTGAATTGGACCTGTGAGGACTATCAGTCTACCAGTGCCGGAACATATGAATGCACGGCGGTTCTGAATACGGACGCTTACGAGCTGGGTGAGGATGTGGAAATGCCCAGCGTTCAGGTCACAGTCAGCGAGCGGATGGAAAATACCGTAGTCGCCGCGATTGGAGATGTAAAGTATAACTCCTTGAATGACGCTGTGGAAGCAGTGATGAGCGGCGAAAATACAGGCGAAATTGATTTGCTGCTGAGCGACGAACTGACGGTGAATTTCATTCGGGAAGGCACGACAGTTATTATCAATGGTAATGGCAATGAAGTGGCGGTTCCCAAGCAAAAAACAGATAACGGTGACTTGACAATTCAGGGAATACTGACCTTCCGGAACACAGTGGTTTCTTTTGAAACGGAGGAAACCCGAAACTGGAGTGCAACCATTGGCAGCAAAGGCGTGTTAAATCTGGAACAGGGAACGGAATGCCGGTTTACCAAAACTGGTATCTACACTTCTCCGGATGCCACTATCAATGTAGATGACTCTACTCTGACACTGGAAGATATGGAGTATACCGCCATGATGGCGGAAGCTTATGGCAACTTGAATGTTGTCAACGGGTCAGAATTTTTACTGAGTGATGCAATGCGGATCAATGGCTTGACCAGTTTCAATATTTATGTGAATAATTCTTCATTCACAGTAAAGGACTGTGAGCGGCAGGGACTGACAAAATGCGGTCTGAAATTGGAAAATGGTGCGACAGCGCTGTTAGAGAATGATGATATTGGCTATAACCTGTATGGCAGGAGAGTTTGTGAAGTCAATGAGGGGACCACACTGACGATTCGTAATTGTGGCAGCCGTGCATTGATGACACAGTCCACGGGCGCCGTGGATATAAAGGCTGGCGGTAAATTTATTGTAACCGGAAATGGCTACCGTTGGAGTAAGGGGGATGAAGATAAGTATTATCCTGAAAAGGGTGCCATTACTATGGCGGTATACGGCTGGGATGAAAATGACCAGCAGTTTTATACTTGGACTACGGAAAATACGACTTTGACCTTTGAGGATGGTGCGGATGTCCAGATCACGGACAACTATGTCCGCGGTATCACCAATTTTGGTAAAGCCTACATCGGCGCGGGAACTGTGATCTGCAACAACGGGACATGGGATGCTGACGAAGGCTATGAGGCTTGCCGGGAAGCACTGGGCGGCGGTGTTTACAACGCCAACCAGATGGAGATCAACCCGAAAGCGGTGCTGTATAATAACCACGCCAATACTGCCGGTGATGATATCTACAACGAGAACGGCGCGTCTTTGACCTTTGCGGCGGTCGGTGAGAAGTGGACGTTGGATGGTGAGCCGGATTGCACGCATGCCATCACCGGTTGGTTTGATGACAGCGAGGGCAGCCGCTGGGAGGCACACACGGCTCCTTATCATGCGGCAGAGTATACTCCGGTGGAGAAAGCTACCGGAGAGCTGTCTCTGAAGGCGGCGCACGGCATTCATGGTGCGTATAAGGTAGTACACGAGTATTATCTGAACAATGAGCTGCAGGGCAAGGTAGAGAGCAGCCTGTCCGATGAGGTCGGAAAGACCATTACAGTAAACGATGTGGAAAAGCTGACCAATTATGACAATGCAGAATACACTTATACCTCCTGCACACCGGAGTCCATTACGGTAAGCGTAGATGAAGAAGGCGTTCTGACCCTGCGCTATGACAGAACGACTGTGACACCTCCGACTCCCGGTGGCGGGGACACTCCCTCTGGTCCCAGTGATGACGGACATCCTCTGGACCCGGAGCCCAGCATTCCGGATGATGATGTTCCCAAGACAGATCTGCCGGTAGACGAGGATGTTCCCACTACACCAGATATCCCTGAAACACCGGAAGAGCCTGCGGATATCCCGGAGGAGGACGTTCCAATGGCGGATGCGCCTAAGACTGGTGATATCTCCGCTTTCTGGGCGGCGATGGCGGTGCTGTCTCTGACCGGACTGGCTGCCGTGACCTTCACCGGAAAGCGCAGCAAGCAGGAAAACTGAAGAGCATAGCAGAAACAAAATGCAGACCACGCGGATTTCCGCGTGGTCTGCATTTTATAAAGGAAGGTTGGTATAGGATTAATTGTGTGATTTAGCGCAATTCAGGAATTAAGCAATTCGGTTTGCCGCCGGAAAGAACATTCAAAATATCATCTACCACTTGATTTCCCGCATTTTCCAGTGCATCGTCTGTGTTTCCACCTAAGTGGGGAGTTGCGCTGAAGTTTTCCAAGGAGAGCAAGTCCTTGTAGTTTTCCGGCGTGGGGGGTTCCTGAACAAAAGTATCACATGCGGCTGCCTTTAATTTGCCGCTGACCAAGGCATCATAAAGATCCTTTTCATTGACAATGCCGCCGCGGGCAGCATTGACCAGCACAGCACCCGGTTTAAAATGGTCAAACATTTTACCGGAAATCAAATCGCGGGTACCATTGGTCAGAGGAACGTTGATATTGATCATATCTGAACGCTCCAATAAGTGTTCAACAGTATCTACTTTTTCAAAGCCGCGTTTAGCAGCTTCTTCATCAGAAATGAAAGGATCATATGCCAAGACCTTTACACCAAAACCATTCTGCATAATGGCGGCGATCCGTTGGGCGATATTTCCCATGCCGATCTGCCCGAGTACCTTTCCTCTCAATTGGGTTCCCATAAAATCTGCGGGTGCAATTTTTTTAAATTCTCCACGGCGGCACTTTTGATTTGCAGCGTAAAAGCCACGTTCTAATGCCAGAAGCAGACCGACTACAAATTCTGCAACGGAGTCAGCATTGGCAAGGGGAGTATATACCATGGGAATTCCCTTCGCCTTTACTGCGGGAACGTCAACGTTGTTATAGCCTACGCCATGCTTGCCAATGACCTTCAACCGGTCTGCCTTTGCCAGAAATTCAGCGGTGATTGGAGCCGTACGCACAATGGCAGCATCAATTTCTTCCGGATGGTCAAAATTATCAACGATTGTTGCAACAGCTTCCAGTTTTTTTCTGGCAGAGCTGCAGATATGCTCACTTAAGTAAACAGTCATGATTGGCATCTCCTTACTTTAGTCATAATGGTGATGGAATGATTACAGAGTATCCGCAATTTTTCGGATCAGTTCCAAAGAAGGTGCTTTGCGGTCAACAGCGCAGACAGCGCAAATCAGTTTGAACAGTGGAACATTTTTTTCCTGAGCCACCGCAGAGATGTTGGGATAGAAATTAGAGTGGCAGCCGGCATAACCATATACCAGATCCAACGGCTTAACAGGGCAGTGGTAATATTCTGCCATAGCAGGTTCCAATTCTTGCTCAATAAAGTTCAGCAGAGTGTCCAGATCCACATAGGAAAGCTCTCCCTGACGCTTGAGAACAGCGGCAATCAGTTCTGTGGAAATATTTCCCGCGCTGCGAGCCATTCCCATGAGTCCGCAGTCCACAACCGTGGCACCGCCACGGATTGCCGCCAAGGCATTTGCCACAGAGAGCCCCAGATTGTTATGACCATGAAAAGCCACAGGAATAGAGACCGCGCCGGATACAGCCCTGGCATAGACCTCTGCTTCCTCCGGCAGCATAGTGCCAGCGGAATCCATGATGGTAATTTCATCCAAGCCAGCGTCGGCAACCATTTTTGCCTCCTCTGCCAGCTTTTCAGGAGAGAGAACGTAGGCTTTCATCATGGAGTAACGGCACTTCATACCGTACTGCTTGACCAGCTTGATTCCCTCCAGAGTCTGTGCACCGTCACCGGCGTTGGCGCCCATACGCAGGAATTTTAATCCGTGTTTTGCCGCCAGCGCAATATTTTTCTCATTGGCGTTCTTAACTCCCATAAACATACCGATCTCTGCCTGAGAGAGGTAGGGCTGAACCAACTGAAGATACTCCTCGTCTGTAAGAGGGGCTTTTTTTGCGGCGGTTTCATTTGCACCGATTCCGTAAGCATTGCCCATCTCAATGACCTTAATATTGCTTCGGATCAATCCCTCGATCATCAGCTTGGTCAATTCGGCAGAAAAGCCGGTACCCATAACGTTTGCACCATCGCGGAGTGTGCAGTCCATCAGCATCAAATTTTTCACACTGGATTCCCCCATTCGCATCTATTGAAATTGGATAATATCTGCAAGATTCACTACATTTAGAATCCTAACTACTACATTTACTACATTCAAGGGGACGTTCTTCCAAAAAAATCGAAAATTTTTAGATAATATAGCGGTGCACCCATACACCTTGGTTGAAAAACAAAGTTTTTCTGCTTGTTTATGTAGCAAAATTGGCAGAAAAAATCGAATTGGGCAATTGTAAGAAAATTTTTATCGGCAGGGAAAAAGAGAATGCGATAGTCCTCGGCATACGAAACAGGCACCGGTTTCATGCGGAAATTCCGCCGGAACCGGTGCCTGTGCTTTATGTGTGGTAAAAAATCATTGATGCTCCAGCAGTAAAGAGGCGACAATCTGCTCGCGCTCTTTTAAGCGTTCCTGACACTCCTCTGGATATTTCCAGCATAGAAGGGTCAGAAGATACTCCAACAGGCAAGAAGTACCCTGTGTGGAATTAGAAAAACCGAGGTGCTTTGTTTCCACCAGAAAAAGAAGATCTGCGACCTGCGCCAAGGGGGACTTTGTGCTGTCAGTCAATACGATGATAGATGCACCGGTTTTTCGGATCAGCTCCGCCAGCTCTGCATCAGTCCTGTAATATCTGGCGTAGCTTATGGTGAGGATGACGTCTTCTTTGGAAACACCTCGCAGGGAAGAAAGTTCATCTCCCTCCCCGGTGGCAAGAAGCTCCACACGGTCCAAAAGAAAGCCTAATAGACGGGAAAACTGCATGGCACAGCCGCGGCTTCCACGAATGCCAATGATTAGTTTCCGGCGGCTTTTTACGATGATATCAATTGCGCGGTCATACAGATAAGAGCTGTTCTGACAAATGGATTGCTCAATATTGTGATTCATCAGTTTGAGAAATTCTGATGAAAAATCCAGGCTTTTAAATTCGTTATTTTGAAAATGTAGCCGCTCGTCAGGAGCAAAATTACCGACATTGATACTGGTCAATTCTTGTGTCAGGTGTGAGTAGAGACTTTCTTTTAATTCAGCGAAGCCATCATAACCGATTGCTCTGGAAAAACGGATAACTGAGGCATCGCTGACGCCGATTTCCCGTGCGATAGACAAGCTGGTCATGTTGCAGATCCGCCGTTGATTTTTTAAGAAATAATCAGCGATGCGGTGCTGCCCCCGTGTGAGGGAAGCATTTTGAATCCGTTTTTCCAGGGTATTGTCCTTATCTTCGATACTGCTGTTCATTTAGTCCCCCTCCAATTTCATATTTGAAGAATTTAGAACACGGTATTGCTTTCGTATCAGTGGATCGTTGTGATAAAGCTCTTTTACAGTGTCGATAAACAACCGCATGATTCTGGTAATTTTAGCATTTTTAGGATAAACGATGGCCATTTCCCACTCCAACGGAGGATTGCCCAGTTCCATAAGGACCAGGTTTTCCGGTAGGTAATCCATTTTCGTACAAAGAGCGGGAACCGTGGTAAAGGAGGTGGTCTTGTTGACCAGATTGATGGCAGTAACAGTGTTTTCTGTACTCCAGATTTCCTTTGGATGTAGGTCATATTGTGCCAAAAAATGTTGATTGACCCGGCAAAGAACCTGTCCAGGTTTTAGATTGATAAATGATTCACCATTTAGCCACTGCGGCTGGAAACGGTGCATTCCACCGGGAGAGGGCGATTCCTCCAAGGAACGGATGACTGCGGGATGGGAACGGTTTCCAACAAGATAAATTTTTTCCATGCCGAGACTTTCATAGGTCGTGGCAAGGCTGAAGTTAGATGGGACAGACATCAGGCAGAAATCGACCTGATGGTTCAGCATGGCGCTTTCAAATGTATAGCTGCGTCCTTCCAAGACATTTACATGGATGTGTGGATAACGCTTACGGAACAGGGGGAGCAGCGTTGGCAGCATGATGCTGCTGCGCCAACTGGTGATTCCAAAAGTGATCTCACCATGGTCATCCCGGCGAATCTCGTCAAACTGCTCCTGCAAGTCACTGTCCAGAGCGAGAATGCGGTTGACATATTCCAGATAGAGCCGACCTGCGTAGGTTAAAACCAGAGGGGAACGGGAACGGTCAAAGAGCTGTATATTTAAACTTTCTTCCAAACGGCTGAGATATTTACTCAGAGACGACTGGGTAATATAAAGCGCTTCGGCAGCTTTTGTCAGGCTTCCCATTTTCACAATTGTCAAAAAGTAGTCGTAATTTTTATGAATCATGACTAAAACCAACTCGTTTTCTGAAAATATTATGACTAAAAAGGAATGTAAAGTATATTATATTTGGAAGTTTACTTCCTGTCAATGGAGTGCTACCATAAATTCACCAAATGTTTCCGCGAAGACAATCGGATATATATGCAAATTGGCATATATAAAATTTCAATGATAAATGTGGGTGAAGTGATTGAAAGCAGTTGTTGTAGATAAGGACTACGGAAGTGTCTCCTATGAGGAATTGAAGACCGTTCAGGAAGCCTATGCAAAAGCCGGAATTGATCTGGAGCTTCAGCACTTTGTAAGTGAGGATGAAATCATTCAGGGCTGTCAGGGAGCGGATGCCATTCTGGGAACGGGAAACCCTCCGATTACCAGAAAGGTTATGGAGGCACTGCCGGAGTTGAAGTATGTTCAGCGTTTTGGCGCAGGTGTCAATTCTATTGATCTGGATGCAGCGGCAGAGCTGAAAAAAATTGTTTTGAATCTGCCGGGCTTCTGCGCAAAGGAATTGGCAGACGTAGCAACGGCGATGATTATGGGATTGACCCGTAATACGGCTTATTATGACCGTGAGATCCGGAAAGGAAACTGGCCGAAGTGCAAATACCTTATGCCCGGTGATGTGCGGGAAATGACGTTGGGTTTGTATGGCTTTGGCGGAGCGGGACGTCATCTGCACGATATTTTCCACAATGGCTTTGGAACGAAGGTGATTTCCTGCGATCCATATGTGTCTGAGGAAATCAAAAAACAGTATCCGGACGTTGACTTCGTCAGCTTCGACGAGCTGCTGGAGAAGAGTGACATTATTTCCATCCATGTGATTCTGACACCGGAGACCACCCATGTGTTTAATCAGGATGCTTTCCGCAAGATGAAGAACAGCGCCATGATTATCAATACATCCCGTGGACCGGTGATCGATCAGAAGGCATTGGCATGGGCGCTGGAAACTGGCGAGATCCGTTATGCGGGACTGGATACGATGGAACAGGAGCCGATCCTGCCGGATGATCCCCTGTTGAAGATGGACAATGTAATTTTGAATCCTCACAGCGGTTCCTATGGAACGGGTTCTAAGAAGACGCAGATCAGCATGGTTTGCGACCTGTTGCCGACAGCTGTTACAAAGGGAGAGCTGCCCGCCCGCTGCGTGGCAAATAAAGCCGTTTTGAAAGAGGACCTTGGTCTGAAATTGATTTAAGGACCCGTTTTCAATATAAACAAATACATTTTTTACAAAGGAGTAGAGAGAAATGAGCGTTGGCAACAAAATCGTTTATGATTTTGAGCGTCCTGCAAAGGAACTGGTAGAGCAGTTCCGCGGAATGCCCGTGGCAAACATTGATGACAATATGGGGCGAATCGCCGCAGTTGATTCTGCAATCGTTCCCATCAACAGCAGCCCTCTGCTGGGTACCGCTTTCACCATTCGTATGCCCCAGGGTGACAACCTGATGTTCCACAAGGCGATGGACATGGCACAGCCGGGTGATGTCATCATGATCGATGTGGGTGGCAGTGTAGACCGTGCTATCTTCGGTGAGCTGATGGCAACCTATTGCCGTGCCCGCGGCATTGCCGGTATTGTGTGTGACGGTGCCATCCGTGACCGGGATGGTTTGAGCAAGATGACGGACTTTGCCGTTTATGCAAAGGGCGTAACGCCCAATGGTCCCTACAAGAATGGTCCCGGCGAGATCAATACTCCGGTGGTGATTGGCGGTAAGCTGGTCAATCCCGGCGATATCATCGTAGGAGATGAGGACGGTGTAATCATCATCTCCCCGAAGGATGCGGAAGAGGTTCTGGCAGCGACCCGTGCAACCATGAAAAAGGAAGCACAGATCATGAAGGACATCCTGGAGAAGGGTGAGTATATCCGTCCTTGGGTAGATGAGAAGCTGAAGGAAATCGGATGTGAAATGTAATAGAAGCCCTGCTTCAATTACTACATGCGGTTGTTAAGATTGCATATAGATTCTTGTTATATCGTTAACAATTAGCTAATTATTACAAAGATTGACACGCTTTTTATAGAAACTCTCAATTGAATGTCGTGGAAGAAGTATATAAGATGAAAAATGTAGAGACTACTACATTACTTTTCCAAGGCACTACGCAAATTCCTGACCCTGCACAAGTACATGGCAAGTTTAAGAATTGAAGGGAGAAACACAAATGAAAAAGAAGTTTGTCACCACCGCTGCATTGGCATTGGCTGCTACCATGACACTGGTTGCCTGTGGAAGCTCCAACGGCGGATCTTCTGCCGCAGCATCCGGCTCTGCCGCATCCGCCGGTTCCGCTGCTGCCACTGGCGATTATCCTGGAAACAAGAACGTGACGCTGTACTGCGGTTATTCTGCGGGCGGCAGCTCCGATACCCTGTGCCGCCTGATGGCTGCCAAGGTTGGTGAAAAGCTGGGTACGACCGTTACCGTTGAGAATATTTCCGGCGCTTCCGGCTGGGTCATGTGGAACCAGATGATGGAGAACACGGAACCCGATGGCTATAGCTTCTTCCTCATTAACAGCCCTAACGTTACCACCGGTAAGTACGATGCGGACAACACCATGAAGTACGATCAGAACGACTTCGAGCTGATCTGCAATCAGGTCACGGACTCCAACTGCCTGGCAATCCGTGTGGATGATGACCGTTATTCTGATTGGGACAGCTTCGCTTCCTACTGGAAGCAGGAGGGCAGCCTGATCACCTCTGCTTCCGGTTTGACCATCACCTCCGATGACTCCACCGCAGATATGCTGGTCGCAAATGATCTGGGTGTGGAAGTGGACATCATTGCTTCCGGCGGGTCCGGCGATAACGTGACCTTCCTGCTGAACGGTACCACTGACTTCCTGATGGGCAATGTCTCCGAGATGGTGGCAGCTCATAACGATGGTCAGTACAAGATCCTGTGCGTCTTTGCTGAAGAGCGTGACCCGAACCTGCCCGATGTTCCCACCTATAAAGAGTTGACCGGCACCGAGATCGTTGGCTGCTCCAGCCGTGGTTGGGCAATGCTGAAGGACGTTCCCGATGACATCAAGGCAGTTTTGAGCGATGCCATTAAGGCAGCTGTTCAGGATCCGGATATGATCCAGCAGCTGAATGACATCTACACCACCACTGATTTCATCGAAGGTCAGGATTACGTTGATTATCTGAATGAGCAACAGCAGCAGGCACGCGATACCTGGGGCGCCTGATATCTACCGTAAGCAGCTTTCCTGATTAACGCATTATCAGCAAAACGGGCTGTTTTCGGTTAACCTGAAAACAGCCCGCTTTTATTATTTATTCCTATTTATAAGCACTGGAATTTCCAAAAGTGGAGGGAATCTATTACCATGAACAAAAAAGCAAAACAGGACATTTTCGTGTGCCTTGTTATTTATGCTTTCATGCTGTTCTGCTTTGTTCAGACCTTCAGCATGAAAAATGGGTCAGACACGATGCCGCGTCTGATTCTGGCATTGGCATTGATTTGTAATACATTGCTGATGATCCGGACCATCCGCCAGTTGAAGAAGGACCCCGGCGGAGATGGTTATACATCTATTTCGGAAATCAAGGTACCCATGCTGCTGTTTTTGGGTGTTGTGCTGTATTGCTTGATTTTCAGCTTTACGAATTACTTCATTGCAACAGCAATCATGCTTCTTGCATTTATGCTGTTGGAAAAGGTTCGACCGGTTTGGAAGATCGTTGCCATTGATGTGGTCTATCTGATCTTCATTTATGTACTGTTCGTCAAGGTACTGCAGGTACCGCTGCTGAAGTAAGGAGGAAAGCAAGTATGTTCGCACTAATGGCACAGGGCGCGGCGATGCTGAGCCAGCCCGATGTGTTGATCGCTTTGGTTGCCGGCACTTTGGGCGGTATGTTTATCGGCGCAATGCCCGGACTGTCCGCATCTATGGCGGTTGCACTGTTGATTCCCGTTACCTTTGGTATGGGAAGCGCCGCAGGCATCACCCTGCTGGTCGCTGTTTACACTTCCGCAATTTATGGTGGTTCTGTTACTGCCTGCCTTTTGCATACGCCCGGTACGCCTGCATCTGCTGCAACAGCGGCGGATGGTTTTGCCCTGACAAAAATGGGTAAAGGCTTGAAGGCAATCGGTGTTTCCACGGTATCGTCTATGATTGGCGGTACGATTTCCGCAATTGCTCTGCTGTTCATCGCTCCCGCGCTGTCTCAGGTTGCACTGAAGTTCAGCAGCTTGGAGTATTTCCTGATTGGTGTTTTTGGCCTGACGATCATTGGCTCTCTGGCAGGCGACAATATGATGAAGGGTCTGCTTTCTGGCTGCCTGGGTCTGTTGATTGGCTGCGTTGGTCTGGATATTCAGTCTTCTGCTCCCCGGTATTGCTTCGGCATTCTGGAGCTGCAGTCCGGCATTCAACTGGTGCCTGCGATGATTGGTCTGTTTTCTCTGAGCCAGGTGATGTTCTCCATTGAGGATGTTGCCAAGGGCAAAACAACAGTTTTGGATAAGAACGCGAAGAACCTGACGGGTAGCCCTGTTCCCAAGTGGGCAGAGTTTAAGCCCCTGATTCCGACCATTGCACAGAGTTCCATTGTTGGTATTCTGGTTGGCATTCTGCCCGGCGCAGGCGGTGATATCGGTTCCTGGATCTCCTATAACATGGCTAAGAATTCCTCCAAGCATCCTGAGGAGTTTGGACACGGTTCTTTGGTTGGTATCGCAGCCAGTGAAACTGCCAACAATGCAGTGACCGGCGGTGCGCTGATCCCCTTGCTGACTTTAGGTATTCCGGGTTCCGGCGTTGCGGCAATCATGCTGGGCGGTCTGATGATCAAGGGTCTGACTCCTGGCTACAAGCTGTTCTCTGACGCAACCACTGGTCCCATTGTTTACTGCATCATTCTGGCATTTGCACTGGCAAATATCCTGATGGGTGTTTCCGGTCTGTTGATCTGCAAGCAGGTCATCAAGATCTCCACGGTTCCGATGACGATTCTGGCTCCGATGATCGTGGCGCTCTCTACGGTTGGTTCCTATGCTGTCCGCCAGAGCATCTTCGATGTTTGGGTCATGCTGGTTTTCGGCTTCATTGGTTACTTCATGAGAAAGTACGGCTTCGCCACGGCACCTGTTGTGCTGGCAATGATCCTTGGTCCGATTGCCGAAAGCAACTGGCGTCAGACACTGACGATCACCAAGCGCACGGGTCTGATGAGCTATTTCGTTACTCGTCCCATTTCCATTGTGCTGGTCATTCTGGTCGTGGTTGCCCTGTTCAGCCCGGCTATTATGAAGGTCATCAACCGGAAGGCTGCACCTTCTGATCCTGATGTACTGGCTGATACGGCACACGAAGACTAAGCTCTTTTCAGCTTAAAGCAGAAGCGATGCAGTGATGTACTGCATCGCTTCTCTCTATCTGTGGAGGTCGAATTTCTTGTGGTAGAAAAATAAAAGTAGTACAGGAGTTTCTGCAGAAACTCCTGTACCGCAAATAATTGTATTTATTTCATCTCCTGGGAGAGCTGGATCAGGCGAAGAATATTATAAAATGTATACTCGTAATTTTGATGGCTGTCTTTGCGGGATTCTTCAAAGGAAATCGCCTGCCGGTTGGTGGTGAACACGGCGCTGATTCCCAGGTTACTGTCACATACGGCTTCCGCATCCTGGGTGACGCCGCCTACAATGGCAATGACCGGAACCTGATGTTGCTTAGCCCGTTTGCCTACGCCGCTCAGAACCTTGCCGCGGATGCTCTGGCTGTCCAGACGCCCTTCACCGGAAATGACCAGATCGCAGCCATCCAACAGATGGTCAAAGTCCACCAGGTCCAGCACCGCTTCAATGCCGGGCTGCAGAGACGCCCGGAAAAAGGCGATCATTCCGGCGCCAAAGGCACCAGCCGCGCCAGAGCCGGGAATATCCGCTACCTGAAGCCCAAGCTCCCGCTGAATGGTTTGATCCAAAGAAATCAGCTGCTGGTCCAAAAACCGGACCATTTCCGCATCCGCACCCTTTTGCGGACCGAATACATATGCCGCGCCGGTGGGACCGTGCATGGGGTTGTCGATATCACACATGGCGGTCAACTGCACATCATCAGGAACGATGGAGCCGCTCAGGTCGATTTTCTGAATATCCGCCAGTGTCTCTCCAACGGGAATGAAGCTGTCCCCATTCTGATTCAGGAAGCGGACGCCCAGCGCGGCTGCACAGCCGCATCCACCGTCATTGGTGCAGCTGCCGCCCAACCCCAGCAGAATTTTTTTATTTCCCTGTTGAATGGCGTGGCGCACCAGCTGTCCAACCCCGTATGTACTGGCTTTCCGGGGATCCTTTCGTCCATCTACCAGAGGAAGCCCTGCCGCAGCTGCCATTTCGATGACCGCTTGCCCATCCGGAAGCTGCAAATAGGCGGCGTTGATGGGTTCCCCGAAGGGATCACTGACAGAGACGGTCACCAGCTGTCCGCCGCAGGCTTCCTGAAAGCAGGCAACGGTGCCTTCTCCGCCATCCGCCACAGGTACCTTCACTACGGCGCAGCCGGGGAAAAAGCGGGCAATGCCGCCTTCGGCGATGGAGCAGATCTCACTGCTGGAAAGGGTTCCCTTGAAGGAATCCGAGACGACGATACATTTTTTCATCGGCGTTACGGATTGACCACATTCTGCGGAGCGCCGTTCATGAAGGAACGGATGTTTTCCACAGTGCAGTCCATGATACGCTGACGGCTCTCCTTGGCACCCCAGGACATATGCGGGGTGATGATGCAGTTCTTGGCTTTCAGCAGCGGGTTATCGCCCCGGATGGGTTCGGTGGAAACAACGTCCAGTCCTGCTGCGGCAACCTTTCCGGAATTCAGGGCATCTGCCAGATCCTGTTCCACCACCATCTGACCGCGGCTGTTATTGATGATGATTACACCGTCCTTCATCTTGGCAATGTTTTCACGGTTAATGATACCGGTATTGAAGGGGAAGAGCGGCATTTGCAGTCCCAGAACGTCCGACTGGGCAAACAGCTCGTCCAGTGTGACATATTCCACACCCAGAGTGTGTCCTGCTTCGGTTTCCCGTGCATCGTAGGCAATGACCCGCATGCCCAGTGCCTTGGCGATCTCAGCGGTGTGAATGCCGATGTTGCCGCAGCCCAGCAGTCCGTAGGTTTTTCCGGCAAGCTCGATCAGGGGATAGTCCCAATAGCACCAGTCATCGCAGCTTTCCCACTTGCCGTCGTGAACGGTTTTATCGTGATGACCAATGTGATGGCAGATCTCTAACAGCAGCGCGATGGAGAACTGGCTGACGGACCGGGTGCCGTAAACGGGAACATTGGAAACGGCAATGCCGCGCTCCTTTGCGTATGCGATGTCGATGACATTATAGCCCGTGGCAAGTACGGCGACATACTGAATAGAGGGGCAGGCGTCAAATACCCGGCGGGAGAGGGGCGTTTTGTTGGTAACAACGATCTGCGCATCTCCGATGCGAGAAATGATCTCCTCCTCATCGGTCAGGCTGGTGCGGTCATAAACCACCAGGTCACCCAGCGCTTCCACAGCGCTCCAACTCAGATCACCGGGATTTTCCGTGTAACCGTCCAGAACTACGATTTTCATAACAGGTTCCTCCTTTTACCGCACATGATAGTGCGGTTGATTTCATACAAATCATACCAAAAAGGAGATTGTAATTCTGACAATTTTTATGTAAAATATTTATAAAAATGAAGATAATTTGAGGATGCCATGAGAATGATCAAACAACAGGCGCAGAGCATTGTGGATGAGATGAAAGCATCCATCCACCGGGACATCAATATTATGGATGACAGCGGCACCATTGTCGCCAGTACCAATCCCGCCCGCTGCGGAAAAGTCCATCAGGGGGCGCTGCGGATCATCCGGGAGGACCTTCCGTCCCTGACCATCTGGAAGGACGAGCCGGAGAAAGGAGTGCAGTGCGGCATCAATCTGCCTATCCGGATCGGAGGAAAAATTGAGGGCGTGATTGGCATTACCGGGGACCCAAAGGAGGTCTCTGTTTTCGGTGAGGTCATTCAGCGGATGACGGTCATTATGCTGGAGGGAATGTACCAGAGAGACCAGCAGACTCTTTTAGAGCAGGCGAGAGGGCTGTTTGTGGAAAACTGGCTGTTTTCTGAGAAGCCGGATTGGGCGGAGTTGGACCTGCGGGGACGTCTGCTGGGCTTCGACATTAACGCGCCTTACATTGTGGCGCTGTTGGAACCGGTGGGGATTGACCCGGTAAAGCACCCGGAGGAAATGCGCAGCAGCCTGCTGCTCCAAATGATCCGGGAGCATTTTCAGGAGGCGGACGGGCATTTCTGCGCCGTGGTCCACAGCAAGGTCATGGTGCTGCTGTGCAGCACGGACCGGAGCCAGGCACTGGACCGGCTCCAGCGTATCTGCCGGGATGTGCAGAGCTATCAGGGCTTGCAGGTTTCCGCCGGACTCAGCAATGTTTCCACCGGCGCGGAGGATCTGCGCCGGCGCTATTTGGAGGCACGGACGGCGGAGCGGGTTGCAGCCCAGTATCCGGAGGGAAAGGTGCTGTTTTACGATCAGGCGTCTCTGGAATTTATCCTGCAAAGCATCCCGCTGTCTATGAAGCAGGATATTCACGATTTGGTATTTGCCGCCTGTACGGCTCCGGAGGTGCAGGAGTTTTCCCAGACCATCCGGCTGTATTTTGAAAAGGGCGGAGATATCCAGCAGTGCGCAAAGGTGCTGTTTATCCACCGGAATACCTTTCAGTACCGCATTGACCGGCTGCGGAAAAAGACGGGCTATGACCTGCGCCTGCCCAAGGATGGGCTTCTGCTTTATTTATCCATTTAAAGAATGATTTGACTTCCGGAATCCTGGCGGATATACTGAAAAGGATGTCCCCCGGAAACGGGGAGCATCCAAAGGATATTGAACAGGATAATGGGGAATCTGCCATGAATCAATTACCGGAAAACAGCATCCTGCAATGGATGCGGGACCGGGAGAGCGAGCTTTTGAGCATCCGCCACCGGATCCATCGGGAGCCCGAGCTGGGACATGAGGAATACCGGACCACGGCGCTGGTCTGCGAGGAATTGAAACGGTATGGCGCGGAAATCCTGCCGGGAAGATACGACACTGGAGTTGCCGCGCTGATCCACGGAAAGACGGAGGGTCCTGTGCTGGCGCTGCGGGAGGATATCGATGCGCTGCCCATTCAGGAGAACACGGGGCTGCCGTTTGCATCCCAACAGGCGGGGGTTTCCCATGCCTGCGGGCATGACATTCACATCACGGCACTGCTGGGGTGCGCACAGTATCTGTGTCAGCACCGGGACCAGCTCTCCGGAACGGTGATGGTGGTTTTCCAATGTGCAGAGGAGTGCTGTGACGGTGCCATGACCATGCTTCGTGCAGGGCTGTTTGACCAGTGGAAGCCAGAGTGCGTGATCGGGCTGCACTGTTCTCCCGCGCTTGCCCTGGGAAGGGCGGGGGTACGCCACGGCATCAGCAATGCCAGCTGTGACACCGTGACGCTGCGGGTCATAGGAAAGGGCGGACACGGAGCGCATCCGGACCAGTGTGTGGACCCCATCGTTTTATCCGCGTATCTTCTTACGCAGCTGCAGACTATTGTCAGCCGGGAAAAGGACCCTGCCGCGCCATCCGTGCTGACCTTTGGCTCTATCCACGGCGGAACGGCGGCAAATGTTATTCCCAATGAGGTTGTGCTGCAGGGAACGCTGCGCACACTGGACAAGCAGGTGCGGGCGGCTCATCAGGCGGCGATCCGGCGGATGGCAGACAGCTGTGCGCAGGCAATGAATGGACGCTGCGAGGTGACGTTTGAAAAGGGAATGCCGCCGCTGGTCAACAGTGAGGAGAGTACGCAGGCAGTGATCCGTGCGGCGGAGCAGGTACTGGGAGCAGGCAGCGTGGTGGAAAGCGGCACGCCCTCTCTGGGATCGGATGACTTTTCCTGTCTGCTGGATGCCTGCGGCGGAGACGGTGTTCAGTTCCTGATCGGGACCGGAAGTGCGGAGATCCCCAACAGCACTTTGGGGCTGCATGTAGCGGAGACGGTATTTCCGGATGAAGCCATTGTCCCTGCAGCAGCGGTGCTGGCACAGGTCGCCATAGACCGGTTTCATCATTGACTTTAGAAGAGAATAACTGCACGGGGGTGTCTGATTGAAGACACCCCCGCCTTTTCTATCCGGATAGAGCAAAATATTTTCCCATCTTTTTGGACGGGCAAACTTTTTTCCGGGCTTTTCCGTCTATTAAGCAGAAACAGAAAAGGAGGGACAGCAGAATCGTGGCAGCCATTACAGAACAGGCGCTGGAAACCTATTTGATCGACAATCAGACTGGCTTTTACCGGCTTGCGTACAGCTATCTCCGCTCACGGGAGGATGCACTGGACGCCGTGCAGACAGCGGTGTGCCGGGCGCTGGAGCAGCGCGGCGCCCTACGGCAGCGGGAGGCTTTGCGGACATGGTTTTACCGGATACTGACCAACGTTTGCACAGATATGCTGCGGGGGAGAAAGCGAGTCCTGTTTGTCACTGAAGAAGCCCTGAATACAGGCAGCTATGAGGACCCGGATCCGGCGGATTCGCTGGAGGACCAGATCAGCCAGTTGCCGCCGGAGATCCAAACCGTGATCCGCCTGCGGTTTTATGAGCAGCTTTCTCTGGCTGAAATCGCGGAAGCCACCGGATGGAATCTTAGCACCGTAAAAACCAGACTGTATTCCGGACTGAAAAAGCTCCGGATCGCAATGGAAGGAGAAGACGTATGAAAGCCTTTGAAAAATCCGTGCAGAATTATCAGAATACCCCCGTTCCGCAGGAGTTGAGCGACCGGGTGCGGCAGGGGATTGCGGAGGGAAAGCGGCGGGCGCGCCGACAGACGTTCCGGAGAACCGCCGGGACGGTTGCCGCGTGCCTTGTGCTGACCTTCGCCGGGCTGAATATCAGTCCCACTTTTGCCGCTGCGGCGGGAGACCTTCCCGTGGTAGGACCGCTGTTCCAGCTGATGACTGTGCGCAGCACCCAGACCTCGGATGAAGACGGTACCGTAACGGTGCAGCAGCCGGGAATCACCGGCGGCGGAGCGCTGGCTGACAGGGTCAATCAGGAAATTCAGGAAAAGGTCAATGAAAAGACCGCAGAGGGGCAGCAGCTGATTCAGGAATATAAGGATGCCTTCTTTGCCACAGGCGGCACGCAGGAGGAATGGGACCAGCACGACAATCAGGTAACAGTGACATATGATATCAAGTCCCAGACAGACACCACAGTGTCCTTTGTGTTGGAAAGTGCAGTGTCCATTGCCAACGCCTATCAGGAGGAGACCTATTACAATCTGGACATCGCCAGCGGGAAGGAACTGACCCTTGCCAATGTGCTGGGTGAGGACTGGGTACGCATTTGCAACGACTCCATTCAGAGACAGATGGCAGAGCGACCGGAGGATTACTTCACCGTGGATGAGGGCGGCTTTACCTCTGTAGACGAGACCACCAGCTTTTATCTGAACGCAGAGGGTGATGCTGTGGTGGTGTTCCCGCCCTACAGTGTGGCGCCGGGTTATCTGGGCAGTGTGGAATTTGTAATTCAGTAAGAGTCCTATCAAAGGGAGGAAGCGGTACGGCTGCGGCTGTACCGCTTCTCTCTATATATAAGACATGCCGCAGGCTTCAAGCCTGCGGCATGTAAAAGCGGACTTTTTGCAGAAATGCAAAAAGTCCTTGTGTATTTAGAAGAATATGGTATAATGGGAAACAATCAAACATGGGCAAACCCGCCGCAAGGCGGGGACGCAAAGCTATAGGGACCCCTCGGGTCAGCCAGTTGCAGAATACCAGTGGAAACGCCGGTGTTTTTCCCTTCGTTTTTGGATTGGCAGGAAAAGAGAGGGTACACCATGAAAAGCTTGCTCGGCACGTTTCCCGGTATTGGAGAGAAGGACGCTTTCTGACAGGGGGAGACCGTGTCTGGAAAGCGTTTTTGTTATATGTATTCCAGCCTGCGGAAGCAGGCAAATATCATAGGAGGAAAGAGAATGAACAAACGTTTTGCATCCGCGATGTTGACGCTGGCTATGCTATCTACGTTAATGCCAAATGCATTAGCGGATGACGCACAGCCGGCGGCAGAGGTCCCGCAGGTCGCGGCAGCCGTTGCCGCACAAGACCAGCAGCCTGTAGAGGAAGAGCCTGCCGCCGAGACTGAGGAAGCGCAGGAAGAGGAGCAGCAGGAGAGCGAGGAACCCGCCGAAGAGGAAATTCAGGTACAGGCGGGGGAGGACGAAGAAGAGGCTCCCGTGGCTGCACAGGCGGAACTTACCTCTGCAGGTGGTGAGTTGACCAGTGGAACGTATCGACTGTCGGAGGATATTGCGTTGGAAGACGCAAATCTGACGATTCCGGCAGATGCGGAAGTCGTTCTGGATCTGAATGGTTGCACCTTGACGGGTACGGGGATTGGCAGTGTTATCAGTGTGGCTGGTAAGCTGACCATTCAGGACAGCAAAAACGGCGGTAAGATCACCGGCGGCAATAGTAAGCAGGATTCCTGGAAAAATGATAATGCACATAATGGCGGTGCAATCTTTATTGATACGACCGGTTCTGTCATTTTGAATGGCGGTGCGCTGTCTGGAAACAGGGCATGGAACGGCGGCGGTGTTTACATCTACGCCGGAGGCTATCTGGAAATGAACGGCGGTGTGATTTCCGACAACCACAGCTTGCGTGATTTCCATGGCGGTGGCGGCGGCGTATATGCGCTGGATGATACTGCGGGAACCGGCAAATTCGTCATGAACGATGGCGTGATTGAAGAGAATACGACCCTGACGCAGGGCGGAGGCGCATTCATCTCTGGCGAAATGGTAATGAACGGTGGTATCATTCGCAACAACAAAGCCATGATTGGTGGCGGTGTATGTATCAATGGCACAATGACCATGAACGATGGCGTAGTTACAAATAACAGCGCAGAATTCATGGAAGATTCTAACTACTATCAGATTCAGTGTGGTGGTATTAAGATCAATGGCGGTACACTGAATTTATACGGTGGTGAAATTTCCGATAACACCGCAACTACCACGGAAAAAGTCAATGCTTCCGGTGAGGAGATTGCGGCAGCGATTGGCGCTGGTATTTATGACTTGGGCACATTGAATGTTTCCGGTGCTCCAGTGGTGTCTGGAAACAAGGTAGACGGTACAGTTCAGAATGTTTATCTGGGAAGCGGCAGAACCATCGCTTTGGCAGGAGCTTTGACAGCAAATGCGAAGTTGCCCGCCACATTGGCATCTGTCACAGGACGTGTCACGACCTGTAATGACTACACGGTTTCGGAGAACACGGTCACAGCGGATGATGCGGCACTGACGGTTGTTACGCGAAAGGGCGAGGTATATTTCACAGAAGAGGTTGCGGCAGAAGACGCTATTTGCTCAACGGTGGTAGATGGAGCGGTAGTGTATCATAAGACGCTTTCTGCGGCAATGGCATCGCTGCCCTCTGACGATGATGTGGTAACGCTTCTGGATGATTGCCAGCTGACAGCTCAGGTCGGTATTGTCAATGGAGTATCCGCAATATTGTCCAGTGAGAAGCCAGTTAAAATTACTTGGGAGGATGCAGACGCAGGCTTCTTCAATGTCTCTTCCGGTGCAGAATTGACCATCAAGGGTCAGATTACAATACAGGGGAATTATCCTGTTGCCGGGACAGAGGGAGTAGCGAGTGCGTCTCTGTATGCATTTAATGTAAACGGTATCCTGAATATTGGCGAAAAGGGTGCTGCGGATGCGGAATCCCCGAAGGTGCAGGGCTTTAATACAGCGGCTCTGAATACCGACGGGTATCCGGCAAATGGTACTGGCGGTGCAATGTATGTCAGCAAGGGCGGCATGGTCAATTTCTACAGCGGTATTTTGAGTGGAAACACCAGCAGCTTTGGCGGAGCGATTTATGCCTCCGGTGAAGGTACTGTGGTGAATCTGTACGGTGGTGAAATTTCTGGGAATGTTGCCCGTTATGGAGCCGGTATTGCTGTGCGGACCAATGCAGTCGTTAATTTGTCCGGCACCACGATTTGTCGGAATCAGGCAGACAACATTGGTGTTGAAAAGGTTTTTACCAGTCGTGATGGAGCAGGTGTGTATCTGGACGGTGCAGCAAAGCTGTTTATGACCGATGGTAGTATTTCCGAAAATTCTGCTAAAAATGGCATGGGCGGCGGTGTATATCTGTCAGGAGCTGGTACAGAGGCTGTTATGACCGGCGGCAGCATTTCCAAAAATGTGGCAACGACTGATTCGGCTGTATGGAACGGAAGCCAGGCACGTGGTGGTGGTGTATATCTTAGCGGTGCATCCTTTACACTTGTGGATGGCGAGATTGCAGAGAACCAGTGCGTGAAAGAAAATGGTTCAGCAAATAATGCAGTTGCCGCAGGCGGTATTTCTGTAAGCGGAAGCAGCAACAATCAGGGTGTATTCACCATGGAAGGTGGCAGGGTTACTGGAAATAGCTGCCCCAACAATGGCGGTGGTGTGTATATCACGAACTACGGAACGGCTAAGCTGGTTGGTGGTCTTATTAAAAACAACACAGCAGCTACTGGTGGCGGCGTGTATATGGCTCAGAGTACTGCTGGCGGCGAGGTACTGGAATTCAGTGATCATCCTGTGATTATTGACAATCAGAGTCTGACGGGAACATCCAATAATTTGGTGTTTGCTGCTACTGCTAAAAAGATTACTCTTTCCGGCGCATTAACTCCGGGCGCATATATTGGTATTGGACGCTACACGATTGGTGCGGTGGTTGCCGAGGGTACGGCGGATTATACGGCAACTGACGCAGACGCAGCATATTTTGTTGTAGATAATGATGCAAGTAAACTGGTTCAAAAGTCTGATTCGGAGAATACGCTGGTTATTGCAAATAAGACTGGAACGTACCATAAGCTCTCTCTTGTGCTGCCGGAGCATGTAAAAGCAAACCGCGCTCCGGAAAGCCAAGTCGAGGCGGGCAAGCCGTGTGCGATTACATTTACCGCAGATGCTGGTTATAAAATCGTCTCTGTTAAAATCGGCGATGCAGTACAGACATTAGATGAAAACGGAGCTTTGACACTGAACTCTATTTCGGCGGATACAACCATTACGGTCGAAGAAACGACCGTCCCTGTCCATGTTGACCCCGTGAAACGTGAGATCAGCGGTGTTTATGGCGAGAAGATGGAAGAGCCGCTGGAGATCACAGCAACGTACAGTGCAGATTCGATTATCAAGTCCTTTGAGCTTGCTGATGGAAGCACGCTTCCGGCAGGATTGACTCTCGGCAAAGATGGCGTGGTTTCCGGCGTCCCCACAGAGGTAACCTCTGAAGATGGACAGGATGCCAAGGTGATTGTTACCGCAAAGAATGGTGAAAAAGCCGATATTACGCTGAACATTAAGATCACTAAGGCACAGCCGAAGCTGATCATTACAGCAGACAAGACCGAGCTGAATGGCGGCGGAGATGTGGAGTTGACCGTCACTGGTATTCCCGATGGCAGCACGGTCACGGTGAAGCAGACGGACGATCAGAACACCTCTGAGGAAAAGGAACTGACTTTGACCAATGGCAAGGTTACGGTGACGCTGCCCAACAGCAGTGTTAAGTATACCTTCACCGTTTCCTGCACGGAGAGTGAGAACTATTTCAGCGGCACCGCCAGCTGTGATGTTTCCGTGTCCCATTATTCCTCCAGCAGCTCTTCCTCCGGCAGCAGCTATGTGGTGTTCGCACCCTCTTCCGTGAAGAACGGCAAGGTCTCCGTGGATCCCAAGAACGCCAAGAAGGGCACCACCGTGACCATCACGGCAACGCCGGACAAGGGCTATGAGCTGGGCGATCTGGTGGTCAAGGACGCCAGCGGCAAGAGCATTCAGCTGACTGACAAGGGCAACGGCAAGTACACCTTCGTGATGCCCGCCTCCAAGGTCACTGTTTCCGCAGAGTTCAACGAGGTTCAGACCGCCCCCGTCTTTGCGGATGTTCCCGCAGATGCTTACTGCGCCGACGCGGTGGCATGGGCAGTACAGAACGGCATTACCAACGGTCTGTCTGACGGTACCTTCGGTACCTCCGCTCCCTGCACCCGTGGTCAGATCGTGACCTTCCTGTGGCGCGCAGCCGGCTCTCCGGCTCCTAAGGGAACGGCAACGGTTCCCGCAGATGTGGTTCCCGGCAGCTACTGCTATAACGCAGTGGCATGGGCGCTGGAAAACGGCATCACCAAGGGACTGGCTGACGGCACCTTCGGTGTGAACAACACCTGCACCCGCGCACAGGGTGTGACCTTCCTGTATCGCGCAATGGGCAAGGCTCCCTCTGGCACCGCGGCATTCACCGATGTGGCAGCAGACAGCTTCTGCGCCGATGCCGTGGCATGGGCAGTGGAGAACGGTGTGACCAACGGCACCACCGCCACCACCTTCAGCCCCAATGCCTCCTGCACCCGCGGTCAGATCGTGACCTTCCTGTATAGAGCCTATCAGGGCAAGTAAATAGTATTTCATAACGTTGACCGCGTCAGTCCGGCAAGCTGCTGGGCTGGCGCGGTTTTTTGTATAGGACGGCTGTGCGCTGCAAAGCATAAGCGTATGAACAAACTCCGGATAGAAAAATGAAAAAATTGGAACGCGCTTTCGTTGGAAATCCAACAGACGAATGGCGCGGTCCGTATTACAATCTCAGCATAACCGGGAGCCGCGCTGGGAATCCGCGCGGAGATTTTGAGAATACGATCCGAAAAGGAGATTTCATATGGAACAACAAATGTTTTGCTTTCAGTGTGAGCAGACCGCCGGGTGTACCGGCTGCACCGGAGGAATGGGAGTGTGCGGCAAAAGCGCCGGAGCTGCGCAGCTCCAGGACGAGCTGACGGGAGCGTTGATAGGTCTGGCGCGGGCAACGGACGGGAATCTTCAAATTACGCAGGACACCTGGCGGCTGATGATCGAGGGACTGTTCACCACTGTCACCAATGTGAATTTTAATGAGGATACCATCCGGGACATGATCCACCGGGTGCGGGAGGAAAAGGCGCGGCTGGTGCCAAACTGCCTGACCTGTGCCGCCAGCTGCGGACACAATGACGACTACGACATGGAACAGCTCTGGACAGCACAGGAGGATGTGCGCAGTCTCAAAGCTCTGATTTTGTTCGGCGTGCGCGGCATGGCAGCGTACGCATATCATGCAATGGTGCTGGGACACATGGATGAAGAGGTGAACCGTTTCTTTGCCAAGGCACTGTTTGCCATCGGTGAGGATTGGAGCATGGAGGATCTGCTGTCCACCGTTATGGAGGTTGGAGAAAAGAATCTCCGTTGCATGGAGCTGCTGGATCGGGCAAACACCAGGGCATATGGCACACCCGTGCCGACCACGGTGCCGCTGACAGTGGAAAAGGGACCGTTCATCGTGGTCTCCGGTCACGACCTGCATGATCTGAAGCTGCTTTTAGAGCAGACAGAGGGGAAAGGAGTTTCCGTTTACACCCATGGTGAAATGCTGCCTGCCCACGGATATCCGGAGCTAAAAAGGTATGCCCAGCTCAAGGGCAATTTCGGCACGGCATGGCAGAACCAGCAGAAGGAGTTTGCGGACATCCCCGCTCCGGTGTTGTTTACCACCAACTGCCTGATGCCGCCGAAGGCGAGCTACGCGGACCGGGTGTTTACCACAGCGCTGGTATCCTATCCCGCGCTTCAGCACATCGGAGAGGACAAGGACTTCACGCCGGTGATCGAAAAGGCACTGGAACTGGGCGGCTACACCGAGGACCAGGCGTTTACCGGGATCAACGGCGGGCATACCGTAATGACCGGATTTGCCCACGGCGCGGTATTGAGCGCAGCAGACCAGGTGGTGGAGGCGGTAAAGACCGGAGCCATCCGGCATTTCTTCCTGGTCGGCGGCTGCGATGGCGCGCGCCCCGGTCGGAACTACTACACGGAATTCGTAAAGCAGACACCGCCGGATACAGTGGTGCTGACGCTGGCTTGCGGAAAATACCGGTTCAATGATCTGGAGCTTGGCACCATCGGCGGCTTGCCACGCCTGATGGATATTGGACAGTGCAACGATGCCTACAGTGCCATTCAGATTGCCCTGGCACTGGCAAAAGCCTTCGACTGCGGGGTCAATGAGCTTCCGCTATCCATGGTGCTGTCGTGGTATGAGCAGAAGGCTGTCTGCATTCTGCTGACTCTGCTGCATCTGGGTATTCAGAATATCCGGCTGGGCCCCACGCTTCCCGCATTTCTCTCGCCCAATGTGCTGAACTATCTGGTGGAGCATTACGGCATTGCTCCCATCACCACGCCGGAGGAGGATCTGAAGCAGCTGTTAAAATAAAATCAGGAGCTTCTGCCCACCGTGATACCATCCGTACCGCGGTGGGTTTTCTCTATGGAGCAAACCTTGTACGCAGTTGGAAAGTATGCTATAAAATGGAGTAGAGAAAAATTTCCAGTCGGATATTCTTTTTCCTGAAACCATTTGCCCTGTTCAAACGTTTTCTATACAGAGAAGAAAATAAGGGGGTGGGTAATTGCTCTTGTATACCATGATGCTGGAAAACGATCCGGATAAAGAGATATTTTCCAGACTGTACCAGCTGAACTATACAAAGCTGAGCCGGATGGCGGCACATCTGCTGGGTCCGGGACCCCAGGCAGAGGACGCCGTACATGACACGTTTATGAAGCTGATCCGCCACTTTGAGCAGCTGCGGGGAAAAACGGAGGACAGTCTTTCCAGCTGGCTGGCGGTGGTGCTGAAAAACACTGCGCTGGACATGCTGCGGCGGGAAAAGCGGGAGGTCTCTCTGGAGGATCCCTCCTGGGAACCGTCCATTCCCGCAGACGAGGGCGAGTTTCAGGCGCTGGTGGCAGTGATCCGCCAGATGCCGCAGGATTACCGCCGGGTCCTGGAGCTGCGCTTTGTCGCGGAGTGGAGCCTTCGGGAGATCGCCGAGGAGATGGAGCTGACGGAAAGTGCGGTGAAGACCCGTATTTTCCGGGGACGAAGGATGCTGATCGATCAGTTGAGAAAGGAGGGGTATCTGGATGGACGACTCTGTATTTGACGCCATGCTGCGCACCGCGCTGTCAGAAGCCTTGGAAGAGGATTATCAGGAGATGGCGCAAAAGGAGGGACCGCACCGCCGGAAGGACCGTCCCTCGCGGCATCAGGCGAAACGGATGCGCCGGATGCTGGCGGATCCCTTTGGCTACGAGCGCCGCAGCCGGATCACACCGGAGAAGGAAAAACGACCTGCACCGGAGGTCCGTCCCTTCCGCTGGAGGCACTGCCTGCAGGGAGCGACTGCCGCCGCTTTGATCCTGCTGCTGACAGGCACCGCCGCTGCCTATGCCCTGCGGGGCGGAGATTTTTTCCGCCATATGTTTGAAAGCAGCCCCTGGGCGACGGAATACAGCGGCATTGCGGATATCGACCAGGTTCAGGAGATGGATGGCGGAGCCTGCAAGCTGGGTACAGTGGTCGAGGATGAACACTTCCGCTTTGAACTGCTGGACGCCGTTTCAGAGGGGGAGAACGCTCTGGCGGCGGTGAAGATCACTGTGCTGGATATGCAGCCGGTGGAAGAGGCACTGGGCGGAGATACGGTGGCACCGGCGGCATTCCTGAACACCAGCGGTTCCTTTTTTGATTCCGGCAGCAGTGAAACATCGTTCATTTATCCAAATGAGGACAATGATCTGGAGGACAACCAGCTGCTGTTGATTTTCCGCTCCAGCAAAAATTCTGCCGGGCTGGCGCGCTCCTGTGATATTGTTTTTGAGGATTTTGGCTACCAGAAGTGGAGCGGCGACAGGGACACGATTGCAGAGGACGTTGTGCTGATCCCCGGTAAGTGGACCATTCCCATTACGCTGAAATTTGATGGCGGCACGGTTCTGGAGGGACAGAAGACCGTGCAGCTGGAGGACTGCACCTTTACTATTGACCGTATCTGTATTTCTGCCCTGTCCGTCAGTATCGATCTGCACTGCCCGAGGGAGTTTGAGGACCGATTGTATGAGCTGCTGCCGGCTGTGGAGATCTGCATGAGAGACGGCGGCACCGCACTGTATACCGGCTTTTCCTCCGGCGGCGGAGGAGAGCAGGAGGATGGCGAGGTGAATATTCACGCGCTGTATGAGTTTGAGCTGCCGCTGAATAAAGCGCAGTTTTTCAGCTTTCGCATCGGAGGAAAGGAGATCCCGCTGACCAAATAAAGAATTGCCGGACCACCTGTGAGAAGAGGTGGTCCGGCGTTTTTTTACTGCGGCGTTGATCTATAAAAAAATTGTGAATTTCTACATAAAGCGGTTGTTTCGACTGGGGAGAGTTGCTATACTGAACTCGTATTTTGCAGCGGCAGGACCGCTGAATCCGTGCTGAAAGAGGTTGAAGCAAATGGAATTTCAGAAATTGATCGAAGCCAGACGGAGCATCCGCTCCTACGATGATACAAAAAAGGTCACGGAGGAGCAGATCCGCCAACTGGTAGAGGCTGCCATCCAGGCTCCGTCCTGGAAAAATTCGCAGACAGCGCGGTATTACGCCGTTTTGTCGGACGAGATGCGCCAGAAGCTGGCAGAGGAGTGCCTGCCCGCTTTTAATATTAAAAACACCCACGGTGCGGCACTGGTGGTCACCACCTTTGTAGAGAACCGTTCCGGCTATAACAAGGCAACCGGAGAGCCGGAGAACGAAGCCGGAAACGGTTGGGGCTATTATGATATGGGGCTGCACAACATGCTGTTTGTGCTGAAGGCAAAGGAGCTGGGACTGGACACTCTCATCACCGGCATCCGGGATGCGGAGAAGGTCCGTGCCGTGCTGCAAATTCCGGAAAATGAGCGCGTCGGCGCCATCATCGCCGTGGGATATGGCACGGCGGAGGCGGTTAAGCCGAAGCGGAAGGAACCGGAAGAAATTCTGAAAATCCTTTAAAGGGCGGCAGAAAGCAGACGCTCCGCACGCATGACGCGGGAAATCCGGCTTTTTGCAGCCGCCTTATCAACCGCCTGCATCGTGTGCGCCGGAGACGGACAGGCAATCCACTTTATCCATTGCTCCGCGCCTGCGGTATCCGGCGGCGCTATCCCCACCGCATTCACAGCCCTGTCTGGTTACCGGACAGGGTTGCTTAACAGGAGGAACCTTTTATGTGCATGGTCAGCATCATTGTACCGGTTTATAACGCGGAAAAAACACTTCGCCGGTGTATCGACAGCATTTTGGCGCAGACGTACCCGGATTTTGAGCTGCTGTTGATCGACGACGGCAGTACAGATAACTCCGGTGCCATCTGTGAGGAATATGCCCGGCAGGATCAACGGCTCCGGGTGATCCACAAAGAAAATTCTGGCGTTTCCAGCGCCCGCAACACAGGGTTGGACCATGCACAGGGAACCTATCTTCAGTTTTTGGACAGCGATGACTGGATCACGCCGGATGCCACCAGCTCTCTGGTCCGGGCGGCAGAGACACACCGCTGCGGCATGGTCATTGCGGATTTTTACCGGGTGGTAGGCGAGCGGGTATCCCACAAGGGGGACATTGACGAGGACACCGTCCTGACCCGGGAGGAATTCTCCGCCCATATGATGGAAAACCCGGCGGACTATTACTACGGAGTCCTGTGGAATAAGCTCTACCGCCGGGAAATCGTGGAGCGCTATCATCTCCGCATGAATCCGGAAATCAGCTGGTGCGAGGATTTCATGTTCAATCTGGAGTATATCCGCCGCTGTGAGCGGTTTTATGCTCTGCAAATTCCCATCTACTATTATGTAAAAACCAAGGGCTCTCTGGTTTCCACGCAGGGCATCAGCATTTCCCGGACCATTAAAATGAAGCTGACGGTGTTTGAATACTATAATCAGTTTTTCAAAACCGTATTGGATGACGAGGAATATGAAAAGAGCCGCCTGAAGGTCTATCGTTATCTCATTGACGCCGCCAAGGACGGTGCAGTGGTTCCGCTGGTGGGTGGAAAAAAGCTGGGAAATGAACGGATTCAAATCAGTCCAGACAGCTTGTCCGAGCAGGGAATCCTGGCGGATTCCTTCCGCCAGCGGAAGCTGCTGGACCGCTGTATGGAAACCGCTGCCCTGAAAAACGGGCTGACGCTTCCAGAGGCATATGTCCTGCTGGGATTGAGCCAGAAGACAGGACGCGCCAGCCGAAAAGAGGTTATGGATTTTCTGAATCTCTCCAGAGGGGATTTCTACGCCGCTTTGCAGCGGCTCAGCAGCCACGGATTGCTGCAATGGGAGGAAGCCCGTCTGCCGGAGGGAGAAAAGGACCTGACTGCCACACTGCTGCCAGCGGCACAGCCGGTTTTAGAAGATCTGAGCATTGCGCAGAAGGACTATCAGGCTGTTATGTTTAGCAGCTTTACACAAGAGCAAATTCAATGCTTTCAGGAATTGTTCAGACAGCTTCAGGAAAACATCCGCCACGCGCTGCTGTGATTTGTGCAAATCAAAAATACGGGGACTATATGAAATGGTTTTTTATAAATATATAAATACGAGAAAAGCCGTTTCATATGGCACTTTACCATATTATTGCAATCAGGTCAGAGTATGGTCGCCAGCACACCAAAAAGAAGCGTTGTGGAGGTCGGGGAGTAAGTAGACTGTTGCACTTACAAAATGTCGCAAAATGTAAATTTTGTGACATTTTAAGCTTGCGCAATTAGACATTCCGTGATACCATAAGAATCATCTGCGCTAATCCGGCAGCCGGTCTTTTTCTGCCGTGTCAGCTCATTGGAGGTGTTTTACTTCATGCCGTTTTCCGCACTGCCGGAAGCGCCTGTGCTGGTCAATGACTTTTTGCGGTACATTGACTTGAATTTGGATCGTTCCGGGAAAACCGTTCATGAATACTATCTGGACCTGCGGACATTCTTCCGGTTTATGAAACAGGAACGCGGCGCGGTCCCGCCAGAGCTTCCATTCGACCAAATCGATATCCGGGATATCTCTTTGGAGTTTATTCAGAATATCCGCAGGACGGATATCAACCTTTACATTGACTATCTGCGCAGTCAGCGCATCGTCCGGGAGGGTTCTGTTTCGGAGACCTGCGGCGTGACGGTCGCCACTGTATTGAGGAAATTTTCCAGCCTGTCGTCCTTTTTCCACTACCTGTATAATATTGTGGAGGTCATTGACAAGGACCCCACAGTAGGTGTCGTTCTGCCAAAAAAACGAAAACGTTTACCTGAGTATCTGACGGAGGAAGAAAGCTTTCGTCTGCTGGACGCTGTCAGCGGGATCAACGAGGACCGGGATTATGCCATGATCTTACTGCTACTGTCCTGCGGGCTGCGGGTGTCCGAGCTGGTAGGCATCCGGATATCTGACCTCCGGTTCGACCAGACCCAGACCTTTCTGCGGGTAACGGGCAAGGGCGGAAAACAGCGGATGGTGTATCTGTCGGACGCCTGTGTGGAAGCATTAGAGGATTATCTTGCCATTCGGGAGAAAACCTACGCGCCCACGCCGCAGGCGCGGGATGCCCTGTTTCTTTCTCGCAAGCACGGCTGCATGAGCGTCAAGGCGGTGGAGCATCTGGTTCGGAAAACCATGCTGTCTGCCGGCTTGCAGCCCTATAGTCCCCACAAGCTGCGGCACACCTCCGCCACGCTGATGCTGCAAAACGGTGTGGATGTCCGCACGATCCAGGAGGTGCTGGGGCACGCGAACCTATCTACCACGCAGCTGTATACCCACTGCACCGATGATATGCTGCGCACGGCAAGCCGGGCGAATCCCATGAGCCGGGCGAAAAAGCATCAGAAGGACACAGAATAAAAAACAAGGAGCGTTTACCATGAACTATGAATGCCTGCTCCAGCAGGCGGCAGCCCTGCTGGAAGGAGAGACTCATCCCCTTCCCTGCCTGTCCAACCTTTCCGCCCTGCTGTATACCCAGCTTCCGGACCTGAACTGGGCAGGATTCTATCTGATGGAGGGTGGTTCCCTCCTGCTGGGACCGTTTCAGGGAAAGCCCGCCTGCATCCGCATTGCGGTGGGACGGGGTGTTTGTGGGACCGCGGCAGCGGAGGACGCCGTGCAGCGGGTGGAAAATGTGCATCTCTTTCCGGGACACATTGCCTGTGACAGCGCATCCAACGCGGAAATCGTAGTGCCGATCCATGCTCATGGCAGGGTCCTTGGCGTGCTGGATCTGGACAGCCCCACTGTGGGACGGTTTACAGCGCGGGATCAGCAATTCCTGCAGGAACTGGTCGTTCTGCTGGAAAACCACTGCGACTGGAGCCGCTGGCAGCTGTCTGCCAAGGAATAAGGATGCTTGAAAAACGGCGGGCTTGGCAGATATTTGTTGCCAGCCCGCCGTTTTTATCCCTATCTTTGAATACCGCTCCTACTGCTTGATTTGGATGCTTTTTGCATAGGCGACCATCTCTTTGACATCCAAACAACCTAAAATACAAAACATCAGATTTTCCTCTGGGTCCTGCCATACCAGATACTTTGACTTCTCCGGATGGTGCGGTTCTTCATACAATTCCCCTGAAAAGGTTTCATCTTCGATTTTGGTGGATTTTAAAGTTCCATACGAGGCGCTAATAAAGAGTCCGCTACTATCCTCTATTAGACCGTAGTAAAGACCAATGATATTCTTTCCGCCCGTTGTGTCCGGGACATGATTATAGATGATTACCTTATTAATGAAATTGTTATACAATGTTTCGATCTCATAATCCTCTGGAAGTCCCGTAAGTCGGTAGTCCGGTAGGATCTCCGTCCCATACAGGTTCATCCGGATGCTCCTTGCCATTTCCACCAGTGTCTGTACGCTCGGGGTTCCCCGGATATAGAAGGTAAGGTCCAGTGTGGGGACCTGCCATACCAATACGCGTTTGCTTTTCGGAAGATTGGGAGAGGAGTAGTATTTTGCATAGAAATCTCCATCGGAAACCTCCTGGCATTGCAGTCCCTTTAGGTCCAGAAAGGCATTGGCATCCTCTGTTTTTCCGTATCCGAAGAGAATAACACCGTCCCTGAACCGCAAATCCCAACAGGCATCGTAGGTCACATATTCCCAGGTAATATTATTAGTTCTGCAAATGCGAGAATATCCATCTGGCATTTCTCCATAAACTGTATGAAGGTAATACTCCGGCAACTGGGTCAGGGTGTCCTCCGGGCCCGGCTGTACGCCTGCCGCTATTGCCAGCAGTTCATCTGTGGAACCGGGGGCATACAGACAGAACAGAAGACCTTCTTCTACATCCTTCCAGACCAGGATCTTCTTGGCAGACGGATCATCGGGAAATTCATAAAGCGTTCCCCGGAAGGACTCTGTTTGGATGTCCGTCCCGGTCCGTCCTCCTGTGTGAAGGTTTGGCAGTATGTCGCTCTGCATGATTTCATAGTGCAGAACAATGGCGGTTTCCGTCTCTCTGGAAGGAAGCTCGTAGGTAATGGTCTTCCAATTAAAATCATCACTGAGAGTGCGCACCGCGGTATATCCATCCGGCAGCTCCTGAAGCCGGTAACGGGCAAACGGAGGACGCAGGTAATTTCCGGAGGGCGCCGTATAGGTGTATTCCACCCGGTCCTGAAACACTCTCTTGACAAAGCTGGTCACAGCAGCACGCACAGTCGGGCTGACCACCATAGCAGATCCCAGCCCCACCAGAATGACCAGAAAGAAGCATGCTGCCCGCTGCATCACCCGCTTCCATACGGGCTTCAGCCGTTCTTTGCACCATCTATTGGGGTCCTTCAGCATTTTTTCCCGTTGGCGGCGGTACGGAAGGAAGAGAAAAGCCCTTTTCCTCTCCGGCATAGGGGGTGTCCATGATCTCCTGAAGGTCACGCTGCGTCGCTTCCATAAAGCAGATCTTCCACTCCTCATTCGTCATCGTATCCAGCCTCCTTCAGTTTTTCCGCAAGAAGCTTTCTTTCCCGGGAGATCCGCGATGCAACGGTCCCCTCGTTCATTTTCAGCAGCTCCGCAATTTCCCGGTTTGCATATTCCAGAACAAACTTCATCTCCAGGATCTGACGGTACTGCTCCGGCATGGCGCGGATGATCTCCACAATGCGGTTGGGTGCGTCAAATGCCGCCGTTTCTGACAGAGGGATGTCCCAGTTTTCCGGAAAGTCCACTCTTCGCCACTCCCGCCGCAGAAAGGTCAACGAGATATTCTTAACGACAACGGCTACATAGCCGCCTACCCGGTCCCAGGGAATTTTCCGGACCTCCTCAAAATGCTGGATGATTTGCAGCCAGCTTTGCTGCACGGCATCCTCCGCCCATGCGTGGGACTGCAGAATGCTGACAGCAATGCGCATCATTTTGATCTCATAGGCACTGTGCAGCTTTAAAAATTGCTTCCGGTCCTCTTCCGATTCCAGCATTGCCAGAAACATTGCGATCATAGCTTGGTCTCCTTTTTCTCTCTTTCTCACCAGTAGACTTCCGGACGTGGAAACGGAAGCGCGGAAAAGCGCGCAAAGCCTCCGTTCCGGCAAAAAGCCGGAACAGGAGGGCGCATCTGTTTTTTATATGCAGTGAATAACTGGCGCGCTATGGCGCGGTTTGCGAAGCGCCGACATGGCGTTCTTCCAGCGGGACAAAGTCTCGATTGTAGGAAACGGAGGAATGGGACAGTGTATTCCGAATTTCCGACAGCCTTGCATCCAGCACCGCCTGCGTAAAAACGAAGCGGTCGTTTTGCTCATAGACCTCGTAGCCGATGCCGTACCTTGCGTATTCCGCCTGCACAACGCGGTAATATTCCTCAAAGGATATGGTTTGGCTGTGCGGCGGCGCGGCTGCGGAAAGCCCCGCAAACAGCGCTGCTGCGCAGAGCAGATATGCCAGCCGGAGCCTACTGATTCTGGACATCATTCCGCACCGCCTACGCAATGGTCAGAGAGACCGTTTTGGTGTTCAGATCCACGGTATAGGTATAGGTCCCGGCAAAGTGGATGTACGCATCCATATACAGGTTGTCCGCAAATGTGACCTGATAGGACAGCCGGTTGTTTCCAAATACCACCGTCTCCGGCATGGCATAGGACATCTCGGATTCTCTGGGGACAGGTAGCTCTGCCTGGGTACCGTCCGCAAAGCAGCAGTACAGCCCGACCTCGCTGCCCCGCTGTCCGGTCATTTTATACCCCCAATAGGCAATGTCTCCCTGACCGTCCTCTGTATGACCGGACAGGTTCAAGAACTGTTCCGAATGGTCGGTCCCGTCCAGGCTGCTGGGATCGTCCAGCCAGTGGGTCAGCTCCTCTCTGGACAGTGTCATGGTTTCCATGGACAATGCCTGCCCGGTGAACTGTGCCGCGTTCCGCGCCTCCCGCCATGCCGCGTCGCCCGGATTTTCCGGACCCTCCGGCTGCTGGGAGGCTGCTGGTGTACTGCCTGCCGCCGGAGAAGCCGCCGAAGAGGGCTTCTTTGTCGGCTTGACTGTGCTGCCGGGTCCTAACGGCTCGCCAAGGGTGTTGTTGGCGCTGCTTTCCGAACTGGATGCCTCCGGTTTTTCCAGCACGATAGAAACATCCCCGGAGGATGTGGAGGCAATGATGGTACTCTCCCCTGCCATACTGGATGCCGCTGGCGGCGTTTCCGAAGAAAAATCCGGATTTTCTGTTTTTCCGCACCCGCTCAGGAACAGGGTGCCTGCCAGAAGAAGCGCGGCAGCCGCCGGAATGACCATATGCTGTTTCATGATATTTCGTTCCCTTCTGTAAAAGCTTCCATATCCGTTTTAAGATACTCTACTATAGAGACGCCTGAGCAGGCAAATGTATTTCAGAAAATTCCACTTTTTTTCAAAAATTTTCCGCTGCACGGCCTATCGCGGGAAATTTCAGGGTGTCCGCGTCAACCGGCAGGCGTATAGTTGGTGATGGAAACGGAGATATCTGTTCCGGTGGGAACGATCTCCCCGCCGCTTTCCCCTTGTACGCGCCAGTTCAGTTCTCTGGACAGCGGATTGGCGTCTGCGTCCGCCTGAAACGCCCGCGTTACAGTCTGTCCCGGACCGATCATGACAGGAACCAGATTGTTGGCGTAACTGCTGCCGGGCGCGGTCCAGGACGCATACATGATCTGATTGTCCTTTCCGTTATTCGTAACAGAAATAACTGCGGTGCTGCCCGGCAGGAATGTCATCGTCTGCTTCTGGGAGCCGGTTGCATGGCTGGAAACAATACGGAACGCAATGGGAGCGTGGCGGCTCCCCTCCTCTTCTACAATGGCGGATGGGTCAATCTCTGTAAAGGGACCTATTTTTACACCTGTTCCGGCAGGCTCAAAGCGTTCACCGGCGGATTTCCCGGCATAGGGATTGGCGCCGAGGACAACGCTGTTTTGACCCGCGTCCCAGGAAACGGGTGTGTCGATCAGCTCGGCGATCTGACGGACGGACAGATAGTTGGTTTTCCCTCCTGCCGCGTCGGTATAGGTAATGACACTGGGGACCGTCTGCCCATCGGGGGCAGTAAAGCCCTGACCTGTCCGAACCACCTGAGTGAAGCCGTGGATCAGTCCCGCCGTGTTGTACGCCACCGAGCCTCCCGCTGCGGTCGCGGTCGTCGCCATCAGCGCGCTTATACAGAGAAAGACCGCCGCCTGCTGCAAACGTTTGTTTTTCATAAATGTTCTCCTTTTCCATCTGTTTTTTATAGAGTGATTTGTCCCTCTATCCTAAAGACAACGCAGCGGGTGGTTTTATTGCAGCTCTGGAAAAGAAATTTTGGAGGATCCGCGCGCCGTCCGCGCGGCACTTGCAAAGCATCCCTATCGGTGGTATAGTCAAATTTGGCAAAAACACCGCGAAAAGGATTTTCGAATTTGACAAGAACATAGAAGAGGAGAACAAGGAATGCGGAAATTGATTTCCGATGAGGGGCTGGTCCGTGTGGCAGACACGCTGGACCGGATCACCAATATCGATATCCCGGCAAGAGGCTCTATTCAGGTTCTGTATCAGGCAGCCCGGGCGCTGCAAAGCAGTCCCGTATCTCTGGCGGCGGTCCGGCTGCTGGAGCAGCGGGTAAAGCCCGGCGACTTTGTGATGATTGCCACCGGCTGGGCGGAGCAGCCCCATAACATTCCCAACAAAAGCGAGACAGACGGTCCCGCAGGCGCGGCTGCCATTGCCCGCACGGTCCGCATGGCGCTGGGAGGACTTCCGATCATCGTCACGGACGACTATCTGGTGGAGGATATGAAGATCGTCATGTCCGCCTGCGGCTGCCACATCGTGGAGCCGGAATGTCTGGCAAACTCCCTTTCCGGTGATTTAGGCTTTACCTGTGTTCCCACCATTGCTGTGGTCGGCGTTCCCGTGGAGGAACAGCAGGGGCACCAGCGCTGCATGGAGCTGCTGGAACGTTACTCTCCCGCTGTCTGTCTGTCCATCGAGCGGGGCGGAATGAACCGGCAGGGATGCATCCACGGCATGGGCGGCTATGACTTCTCCTACAACATGGCAAAGCTGGACTACCTGTTTACCGAAGCGCACGCCCGCGGTATTGCCACCATCGGCATTGGAGATGGCGGCAATGAGATTGGTATGGCAAACATCGAGCAGGTCGTGCGGAAAAACGTACCCAACGGGGATGTCTGCAAATGTCCCTGCCACTCCGGCATTGCGGCGGGGATGGCGCATGTGGACCTGCTGATGACTGCTACCATCTCCAACTGGGGCGGCTATGCGCTCTCCCTTCTGCTGGGATTGTCTCAGGGAAATCTGGAGGCAATGGACAATGAAGAAATTGAACACCGGGTCCTGAATTCCTACCTTCGCGCGGAGTTTCACGATTCCATGAACTCCTGTGTGGCTCCCAGTGCAGACGGCTGCGAGGAGGATATCCACCTGGCACTGCTTCGGCTGATGCGGAAAACGGTGGATATGGGCATTCGCCGTTATCCGCCTGAAGCATAAGCTTAGAAAGAAAAAGACATCCCAGCTCTGCGGATATTCACAGAGATGGGATGTCTTTTTATCAATCAGTTTTTTTAGGAGCGAGGGACTGGCAGGGACCTGCCAGTATCTGGACCTCATACCAGGCGTCCTGATACTCCCGCAGATTGTCCTCAAATTCCAGTGCCAGAACCAGCTGTGGGCGGTCGCCCTTGCCGAAATAGGTTTTCAGGAGTTCCGGGTCCCAGCGCTCCTTCAAAACCTGGGTGCGGAAGCACTGGTAATCTCCCTCCGGCAGAATGTCGTAGGTCTCTGGTGGAAGGTCCGGCTTGTGACTGAAGAAAATAAAGTAGTATTCCGGATAGAATTCTCTTTGAAACAGGGAGTCTACATTGAGAATATATCCGTATTGCCGCTTATACTCCTGGCTGAGATACGGCGGCGTAGCTTTTACGCCCGCAAGACGTACCTCCATCGCTGCCAGCGGCTCCTGATACAGGCAGAGACATTTGACGATGTAACGCTCCGGAAGATGGATCTGGTAGATGGGTTCCTCATTGACATTGCGGTCCATATAAGTGAAATAGTTGATATACCAGTCCACGTCCTCCATCCGGTGCTGAATCTGTGTCAGCTCCTCCCGGATATGCTCCCGTTCCGCTTTTAGCCGCACCAACAGCTCGTCCACTCTTCCGGTACTCATCACCTGCCGGATCTCCTCCAGCGGCATTCCAAACCGCTGGAGGTACTTGATGCGGTCGATCATATGAAATTGTGTGTAGGAGTAGTAGCGGTAGCGGTTCCCGGCGTCCGTTTTAGCGGGCTTCAGCAATCCGATCCGGTCGTAGTAACGCAGCGTATCAGCGGAAACACCCAGCAGTGCCGCAGTCTCCCCCACCGTGTAAAATTCCTTCATATGCTCACCCGCCTGTCATCTGCCATCCAAACGCTCCATCCGGAGACTGTTAGAAGCAGAGGTCCTTGATGACAGTATAATACACCTTGGCGGCAATGGGAATCTTGGCGATCTCAATTTTTTCGTCCGGTTTGTGGGAATACTTACTCTCGCCGGGACCGTAATAGACCGTGGGGATACCGAACATATTGATGTAGCCGCCCTCACCCCAGCCGTTCATCACCGCATATTCCACGGGCTTTCCCGTAACGGTTTCAATGTCTGCGGCAATTTTCCGGACAGTGGGGTGCTGCTTATCCGTTTGCAGGGAATTCCAGTTGCCGGTGATGCGGATAGAGCCCTTCAGCTCTGCCCATTCCTTCTGGCATTCCGCCAGAACATCCTGCAGCACCGCTTCATATTCCTCATAGCCCTGCCCCGGTAAATACCGGATGTCGATATTCAGCTTGGCATAGGGAGGGACCACATTCGGGGCGGAGCCGCCGCTGATAACGCCCACGTTCATTGTGGGAATGCCATCCTCTGTGGCGTGGGTCTGGATCTCCTGAATGCGGGGCTGAAGCTTTTCCACAAACCGTGCCGCCATGCAGATAGCATTCTGTCCCTGCCAGGGTGTGGAGGAATGAGCACTCTTTCCAAAGAACTCTACCTCTGCCCATGCTTCGCCCTTGTGGACGGTGACCAGCTTCAGGTCTGTCGGCTCCGCGATCATGGCAAAGTCCACCTGGGGCAGCAGTCCGGTAGACAGCGCCTTTTTGATCTCTTCCCCGGCGTATTCTTCATCGGTGGAAAACATCAGATACAGCTCCTGCCGCAGCCCCTCCGTATTGGCGGCGGCAATGAATGCCGCCAGCTGCGCCCCGGCGCCGCCCTTCATATCGCTGACGCCACGGCCGCAGAGCCAGCCGTTCACGATCTCACCGTCAAAGGGCTTCTCCATGCCCTCGGGAGAGACCACGTCCAGATGTCCCTCCAGCAGCAGCTTGAACACGGCGTTTTCCGGCTTCAGGCTTGCAATGAGGAACGGCTCGTCTGTCTCTCCGTCAATGACGCGGACCTCCGCCGTTGTCTCGGCTTTCAGAATCCTTTCCACATAGGCAATGACCTCATGCTTCCCCGCCGGTTCATAGGAGTTGAACCGGGAGAACTCCTGGTCAAAGCGGATCGCCCGCTCCCAGATGGAAGTATACTCATACATCGTGCGTTCCCCCCTTTACTTACGGTCCAGCTCAAAGTCCACCACACCGTTTTTGAGATCCTCCCGGTAGACCTTCAGGAAGGACACGGAAACCAACAGCAGCAGGGCGATCAGGGGCAGGTACATGACGTTGTTAAAGCTCTTGATGATGCTCAGCGCCTGAATGCCGGTGGCATTTTCAATCAGCAGGAAGCCCACGGGGATGGCAAAGGTCATGGCGATCCAGAACAGCTTGAACAGGAAGGACGGTTCCTCGGTGGTTCCCAGGTTCTTGGAGGTCATGATCGCCGCGGTGGCTGCGGAAGAGGTTGCGGAGGTAGCAATGTTCAGGAAAATCAGAATGATGAAGCCGATCATAAACAGCGTCGGTGCGGGCAGGCGGCTGATGATATCTGCAATGACACCGGACTGACCCAGTTCACCGATCATCTCAGAGTACATTACACCGTGGTTGACCTCCAGATCCAGCGCGAAATTGCCCAGAATGGAGAAGGAGATCCAGCAGGCAACGGCGGTCCAGATGCTGACAGCCATCATGATTTCCTTAAAGGTGCGACCGTAGGAGATCTTTGCCACCCACAGACCGGTCTTGGCGGCAATGCCCAGATACCACACCACATAGAAAACCGTCCAGTCGGGGCTCAACAGTCCCTGACCGATGGAATCGGTGAAGGAACACATCTCCACCACGTTGGCAACATTTGCGCCCATTGCCTGCCATGCAGTGTTCAGGATGAAGGAGGTCGGTCCGATAAACAGCACCAGCGCCAGAAGACCGATACCCAGCCATACGTTTGCCTTGCTGATGGGAGCCATGCCCTTCTTCAGGGGTGTTGCGCCGAACAGGCACAGGAATACGAAGAACACACCAATGACCGCCATTTTCAGCTGGAAGGTAACCTCCGTGCCGGTGATGGTGGCATAGAGCTGCGCAATGACAGGCGTGCCCAAACCAATGGTGGTGCAGCAGCCGGAGGCGGTGGAAAACACCGTCATCACATCGATCACAGGAGCGGCAGCGTTGCCGAAGCGTCCCAGGGCGGGCTTGCACGCCTCCGCCATAGACCAAGAATTCATGCACTTGCGGTTATAGAACAGGTAGCCGATGGCAATGCCCGGCACCACATACAGCGCCCACATCAGGGGTCCCCAATGGAACAGCGGGTACGCTGCGGCATACTCGTATGCCCGGACGGAGCCTGCCTCCACCTGGAAGGGGGTGTCATTGACGTAGTTCATCCACTCGGTAAAGCCGAATACCACTACGCCGGCAGCCAGTGCGCCGCACATATTCATGGAAATGTACTCAAAATTGGTGAATTCCGGCTTGGCATCCCGTCCGCCCAGACGGACCCGTCCGTGCTTGGAGAAGGACAGGTACACCGCGCCTACCACCACCGTTACAAAGCAGGCAAACATGAGCCATGCCAGATTGTGGGTGATGATGCTGTACATGGCGGAGCAGACAGCTCTGGTCTGCTCCGGAAATACGGCAGCAGGGATGAAGAATGCCAGGATCAGCGCCACGACCACGGCGCTGAGTCCTACTCTGATTTTACCTTTGTTTTCCATACGTTCCTCCTAAAACAGCTTGCAGTGATTTCGCGGACCCAGTCCCGCGTGACAGGGGAAGCGGAAACCTTTGTGCGGCTCCAAGGTATTCCTCGAAAAGCCGCGCCTGCCGAAACAGGCGCATGGTTTTCAGCGCAGGATGGTCCGGGCGCACCCGGCACGGCGGAAGTCCTCCCTGGCTTCCACCACCTGAAGCACATGGGTCTCCGTTGTGGTGCAGCAGCCTCCCACCGCATCGGCGCCTGCCCGGTAATAGGACAGCGCCCAATCGTGGAAGCTCCTGCTGCCCGGCGTACCATGCCAGGTCTTGGTGGTGGGATCATACTCCTCACCGCTGTTGGGATACACGCCAATGGGCAGGCTGGTGGAGCGGCGCAGCTCCCGCACCAGACCCTCCACATACACTGGCTTGGTGCAGTTGACGCCGATCATCTTCAGGTGCGGATGCCCCTGAGAGAGGACCTTTGCGCAGTCGGCGATCAGGTCGCCCTCGTTGATGTGCTTTTCATCCCGGCAGGAGAAGCTGATCCAGTAATCCGCGCCCAGCTTTTCGGCAATGTCCGCCTCGATCAGCGCCTCATGCAGAGAGGGCTGAGTTTCGATCAGCAGGATATCGGCGCCGCCCTGCCACAAAAGCTCCATACGGCGCTGATGAAACTCACGAAGGGTCTCGTCAGACACGCCGTAGTTGCCCCGGTATTCGGAACCATCCGCCAGATAAGCGCCGTAGGGACCGATGCCAGCCAGGCACAGCGGCCAGGCGCGTCCGGCAGCCTTCCCCTCCTCCTGCCACCATTCCTCACGGGCTTCCATAAACAGCCGCACACTCTCGGAAATGATGCTTTCTGCTTCATCCTGCGAGAAGCCGGTGTTCATCAATCCGGGGATTGTTGCCTGATAGCTGCAGGTAATGCCGCAGTCAGCGCCCGCCTTGAAATAGTTTTTGTGGACCTGCTTTACCTTGTCCGGACACTGGATCAAAGCAATGGCGGTCCAAAGCTTGTGGTTCAGATTCACGCCCATATGCTCCAGCGCTGTGGACATGGAACCGTCAATGACGATCTGTCCCACCTGCTCTATCAGCCCCTCCATAGATGCGCGTTTCATTTCCATGGGTATCCCTCCCGATGCTTCGATGGAAGGCGCACAGCTTTCGACACCTTTCACCAGAAAAATATACCTTTTGACTATAAACCTTGGAGTAGCTCCAAGGTCAAGACAAGGATGAGAAATTATGGATGATTTTTTCGGAAGGCAGGCGGTTTGCCTCCAGAGGGGAAACGTGCAGACCGCAAAACACCATCCACGGACAGAAAACAGGCTGAACCCCCGGCACTAAAACACGTGGAAGATTCAGCCTGTTTTTAAGAACAAGAGATAGAATGTGTCTGCTCTGCGCAGCTCACCACTGAGAAACAAATTCCAGGGTTTTCACAAGGGAATCCATCCGGGCTTTTCGTCCCGGTTCTCGATTCTTCCCCCGGTCTCCCTTGAAAAACTTTGCGCTCCGCAATTCCATTGGAACGAACAGATGGCTGCCATAATCATAGCTTAAATGCCGGCAGGCATATGGAAAACCATGCTCCCGCAATCGCTTCATGATCTGCTCTGCCGCCAGTTCGGATGGCCACATGGTATCCATCTTAGAGGAGATCAGCAAAACCGGACCGGTTATTTTTTCGACTGGAATCACCGCGGCAGGGGCAGGGTGCTGCACAAGCGGCAAATAGAGATCGTACATGGTCAGCTCCCGCATACGGATGCTTTTCCACAGCACGGACCCGAGAGGGAATTTTTCCGATCCAAAAGGAGTATACGGAATTCCCACTCCATGAAAGCTCCAGCTGCTTCCCGGCATAAGGGAGACGCCCCTTTCCTTGGTAAAGCCCTGGCATACAGTATTCATAGGCGCTACCGCGATCACCGCGTTGACACGCCCCGGCAAAAGGCTTCCCACTGTCAGCGCCAGCTCCGCCCCCTTCGAGATGCCCCAAAGCCCCACCCTTTTGTATCCCATTCCGTGCAGCCGCTTTACCGCCGCTTCCAGAAAGTCAATGGGAATATCCAATAAATCGTTGGGACAGCCCTTCCTCCATTACATAGGCGAGTGCCAGTGTTGTCAGTCCGTGTGATTGAAATACCCCTGCCAGCCCCCGGGCAAGCTCCATGCCGCCATCGCTGCCGCTGAAGCAGATGAGTGCCTTTCCCGGGTATTTGTCCTCTGCCGGAAGGAACAGCTCCCCGTGAAAGCCATCTGTTTTAACACGATATGTACGGTTTCCTGCTTCAGGCACGATCTTTCATTCCCTTCTCAATTTATTCCGTCAAAGCACTGTATCTACCGTGATTTGAGCGGTCCGTTCCCGTTCCGTGTCCAGCTCCGCGGATGCCGCAGCACGCAGCTCTGCCAGCCGGGACAGCACGCTTCGGATCTCATCCCGGGTCTTCTCTACTCTCTCCTGAGACTTGTTGATATGCTCCATCACCGCCAGATCCGCAAACAGCCCATCAAAAAAGAAATCCGCGAATTGCAGAAAGCCATCGATGCTGACCTTCAGATCTGATTCCACCGTCACATCTGTCAGCTCCGTCTTAAAGCGGCGCAGGTCCTCCTGCAACTGCTCCACCTGCGTTTGCGCATTGTTCAGACTGTTGTATTTCGCAGCATCTACCAGCAGTCCTCCGCCCAGAATGTCCCAATGGCTCCACCCCTCCGCACTGTCCAACGCCTTTAGAACGCCTTCCGCTGTATGCAGGGCGGTTTCACCGGTATTTACAGCCTCCTGAATCTCCTTTATCCGGTTTTCCAATTCGGAGATCCGGACCTCTCCCCGCAGAAGCTCCTGTGCCGCTACATTTCCGGAGCTTCGGATCTCCGCGGCTTTCTTCTGCAGTGCCTCCTGATACTGCTGCTCGCAGTCTTGCAGCTGGGCAGCCCTTTCCTCGCAGACAGCAATTTCCGCCTCAACGGAATCCAGCTCCCGCACCGCTGCGTCATACTTTGCCCAAGCGGCATAAGCCTCCTGCCGCTCCTTGTCCAGCTTTTCGTCCAACCGTCCCACCATCTGGTAGAAAAGTGCCGAAAGGCTGTGGTTTTCCAGACGGTCAACGTCTGCCTGCTCAGCCAGCTTTTCCTGCTCCAGCTTCTCTACCTGCTTTTGCAGGACTGTCCGCTGCATATACAGCTCCCGAAGCTTCCCCTCCAGCCGCTTTTTCTCCGCGGTCTGCTGCTGGAGCTGCTTTAGCACATCCCCGCCACAATTCATCGCATGCGTTCTCCTGTCTCTTATGTATTTCTTTCTTTGCACTGGTCCGGTTTCGTTTCTTTCATTTTATAAAGATTCCTCTGCAATTTCAACTCTGTTTCCACAAAAATGGGCACTGCATTGTACAGTGCCCATTGAGACCTATTCATTAGAAAACAGCCGTGTATACTGCTGTCCCTGCTGTAAGTATACGCCCTCTACGTCCTGTGCCATTGCATCCAGCACCGGCGTCTCCGCTGTAAAGAAAACACAGGTACCGCAGGAGGAGCTCAGCCTTCTTGGAACGGGAGCCATCCGCGCGGAAACACCCCGACCGGTCAATGTCCGGCAGGTTATCAGCGCGGCAACATGGGTGTGAAAGGTTGCAACGTAAGCGTTCATTTCTGTAAGGTCAGCAGAAAATCCGCGCCCTGTTCCGCAACAGAGACCTGATAGCCCTGACTTCTGCCAAAACGGGTAACATTTTCCACGGCACACTGGTTATCCACCATTACCTCCAGCTGCGCCGGAGCATGCGCCTTCACTTCCTTCTGTACCATTACCACTGGCATAGGACAGAGATAACCTCTTGCATCAACCATTTGCCTTTACCTCCTGACGGGAATTGATGATGGAAACCACCAGCAGAACAGCCAGCGCCAGAATCACCGCTACCTTTCCGGTGGTGGCGATTCCACCCACAATGTACTGTCCTGCCTCATTGACGGAATCCGGATTGCCTGCCAGCGCAAAGTTATGGGCAAATGCGGCGCCGATAATCATTCCGAACACGGTAACTGCACAGTCGCCATTGCCCTCTCCTGCCAGAATCAGTTGGCGCAGCGGGCATCCGCCCAACAGAACGGAACCCCAGCCAGCCACTACCATGCCCAGCAGGTTCCACAGTTGGCTGCTGTGCGCAATGGGCTGGGACAGGAAGCCCGGATGAAAGTTATGCAGCGCCAGATTTCCGACCAGCACAGTAATAAAAATTGCAATATAACCGTACAGCAGCGTCGCATCCCGGAACAGCATCACATCCCGGATGCCGCCCACCATGCACAGCCGTGCCTTCTGCGCCAATGCGCCCACCACCATAGCAATCAGCAAGGCAACTACAGTGGGAGCATGCTTGGAGCCGGGACCCTCCTCGCTGGCGCGCAGCAGAAAGGGCGCTGCCAGACCCAGGAGCAGCAATCCCACAGCTACCACAGGGAGAATAGATCCCTCTACTTTGCTGACCGGGTAAGCCCGCTGAAGCGTAAAGCCGCGCTTCAGGAAGCACACGCCAATGCCAATGCCGAGGACAAAGCCGATAAGCCCCACCACGGCATTAAAATCTCCGCCGCCAAGCCGCAGGACCATCCGCAGGGGGCAGCCTAAGAACACCAGCGCGCCGATCATTACAAACGCTCCCAGAATAAACCGGGTGGCGGGCGCGGAACCAGCCTTTGCACGGAATTCCTTTCCGGTTACCGCCATCAGGAAGGATCCCAGGATCAGCCCTAAAATTTCCGGACGGAGATACTGGACTTTGGCGGCACTGTGCAGTCCCACCGCACCTGCAATATCCCGCTCAAAGCAGGCAATGCAAAAGCCCATGTTCGCCGGATTTCCCAGCGCGGTCAGTGTCAGTGCGGCGATTCCCACTGCCACACCGGCTAAAATAACGACCCAATTTCCCTTTTTCATTTCTTCCCTCCTATGTTATTTCACGGAGTATCGCTATTCATATTATAGAATATCGATTTTGGCTTGTCAAACCAAAGAAAACTGTGGAAAAACGTCATTTTCCCAATTTTTATTTTCAATAGGAAAAGCTTTCCTTTTACTTTTCCCATGATGCTTGCTACAATAGAAAAAACAGTTACAGAGGGGATGTTCAATGATGATTTATTTGGATAACGCTGCCACCTCTTATCCAAAGCCTGCCGGGGTCAGTGACCGGATGAAGGAATATCTGGACCAGATCGGCGCGCCAGTGAACCGTTCCGTTTACTCACAGGCACAGGAGGTGGGGCTGGTAGAGCTTCAGCTGCGGGAACGGCTGGCTGGAATCTTTCATTTCACAGAATCCCCTACGCAGGTCCTTCTGACCTCCGGTGCAACAGCTGCGCTGAATCAGGCAATCTGCGGCTTTCTTCACCCCGGAGACCACTGTCTGGTCAGCTCAATGGAACACAACGCCGTGATGCGCCCCCTGCAGCGGCTGACCCAGCAGGGCATAGCATTTGACCGGATCCCCTGCTTTCCGGACGGAAGCCTGCGGCTGGACGCCATCGAGCCGATGATCCGCTCCAATACTCGGCTGCTGGTCCTCTCTCATGCTTCCAATGTGTGCGGCACCGTGCAGGATGCCCTTGCCGTAGGAAATATCTGCAAGCGGCACAGCTTGCCCTGGGTACTGGATGCCGCCCAGACCGCAGGACACTATCCCGTGGATTTTACGGCGTTTCACCTGTCCGCCCTGGCGGTTCCCGGTCACAAGGGACTGCTGGGTCCGGCGGGTATCGGCGCACTGCTGGTAACAAAGGATTTTGCAGACCAACTGGAGCCACTGCTTGCCGGAGGAACCGGCAGCGCCTCGGACAGTGAGTGGCTTCCCCCCTATCTGCCGGACCGCTTTGAATCCGGGACCCCCAATCTGCCGGGGATTTATGGATGGGAGCGCGCCCTGCAATATCTGGAAGATACCGGAATTTCCGCCATTCAGCGCCACGAGGAGACACTGACCAGCCGCTTTTTAACACAGCTGCAAGAAATTCCAGGCGTCACTGTGTACGGAAAGACCACTGTGACTGGGCGGGTAGGGGTCGTTTCCATCCAGATTTCCGGTCAGGACCCTGCTCCCGCTGCAGAGCGGCTGGAAATGGAATTCGGCATTCTGACACGGTGCGGTCTGCACTGCGCCCCCGCCGCTCACCGGACACTTGGAACATTTCCGGAGGGAACCATCCGCTTCTCCTTCGGTCCCTGGACCACGCCGGAGGAGGTAGACGCCGCGGCTGCCGCCGTGCAAGGCATTGCCGCGTCCCCGTTGTCAGATATCTGAGCTTCATTTTCATTGCATTTTCCTCCGAAATCCGTTATAATGCATTTGTTTTTCACCCGTTTTTTCAGGAGGATACCATGCGGCAGACAAAAGCAGAACTGATGGCAGCTCTTGCACAGCTTTTAGAGGAACGTCCAATGAACAAAATCAAGGTAAAGGACATTGTAGACCTGTGCGGCGTGAACCGGAACACCTTTTACTATCACTTCCCAGATATCCCTACCCTGCTTCAGGAAATGGTCGAGGAGAAAATCGACTGGATCATCCATAACCACTGCAGGCTGGGCGAACCGCTGGACTGCATCCTCCCGATGCTGGAATACTTTCAGGCACACCGTGCTGCCGTGCTGCACATCTACCGTGGAATCCCCCGGGAGGAATTTCTGCTGTATCTACGGAAGCTCTCCCAGCACATGGCGGACGAGTATTTCGAGAGTGTGGCAAATGAGCTCCCCGTTTCTCCAGAGGACCGGACCCTGCTGAGCTGGTATTACCAGTGCTCCGCGACTGGCGTTCTGCTGGACTGGCTGGACAGCGGTATGAAATACGATCTGGAAAAAAATATGGAGCGGCTGTGCTTTTTAATGCGCGGCAACGGTGAACGGGCACTGCTGCTTGCCGCCCAGAACAGACCGGAAGAATAACCAGAATAGAACAGGCTCTGCAAAAATGCGGAGTCTGCTTTTTTACGCCATATGTTAACTTATAATTTATTTTTAGTTGACAGGTGTCACGTTCTCTGGTAAATTGTAAACATCACTTTCAGTGGAGGTTTACAAATGTCAAAGACGAAGCAGCTTGTATTTTGCAGCCTGTTTACAGCGCTGATCGCTGTGGGCGCATTCATCAAGATCCCCATTCCTGTGGTTCCCTTCACCCTACAATACCTGTTTACCATGCTGGCGGGGTTGATTTTAGGTCCCCGGCTGGGAACCATCTCCGTGGCTGCCTATATGCTTTTAGGACTGGCGGGACTGCCAATCTTTACAGAGGGCGGCGGTCTGTGGTATGTTCTCAAGCCCAGCTTTGGCTATATCATCGGCTTCTGCGGCGGGACCTATGTCACCGGCATGCTTGCCGCCCGGCTGAAAAACCGGACCATTCTCCATTATCTGGCTGCCAATCTGGCAGGACTGGCGGTGGTGTATGCCGCCGGTATGATCTACTACTACATGATCTGCAATTATGTTCTGAACGCCCCCATCGGCGTGGGACCACTGTTCCTGTACTGCTTCGTGCTGGCTGTTCCCGGCGACACCGCCCTGAGCGTTCTGGCAGCAGTGATGATCAAGCGGCTGGCTCCGGTGCTGGAGCGCAGCGGTATCTGGACACCCGCCGGGACTCCCAATACCCGGCAGGCGGCAACGGCAGCAAAGTCTTAAAAACAATACGGAGGTAAGGATATGGACGTACTCAATCTGGCACAGGAGATCATTCACGGTAAACGGCTGACCCGGCAGGATGACCTCTCCTTCTTTCTCAGCTGTGAACTGGAGCCGCTCTGTCAGGGAGCGGACGAGATCCGGAAAGCCTGCGTGGGAGATAAGGTCGATCTCTGCTCTATCATCAATGGACGCAGCGGACGCTGTCCGGAGGACTGCAAATACTGCGCGCAGTCCGCGCACTACCATACGGAATGCGAGGTTTATGATTTCCTGCCGGAGGAGGAGATCCTGAAAGCCTGCAAAATGAACGAGAGCGAGGGAGTGGACCGCTTCTCCATCGTTACTGCGGGAAAAGCCCTTACCGGCGAGGAATTTGACCGGGCGATCCACGCCTATGAGACTATGCACCGGGAATGCAAGATTGACCTGTGCGCGTCTATGGGCTTTCTGACTGCGGAGCAGCTCCACCGGCTCCATGAGGCAGGCGTCACCAGCTACCATCACAATATCGAGACCTCCCGGCGGAATTTTCCCAATATCTGCACCACCCATACCTACGATATGAAGGTGGAGACTCTGAAAAAGGTAAAGGCGGAGGGTATGTGCGCCTGCTCCGGCGGTATCATCGGTATGGGCGAAACCTGGGAGGACCGTCTGGATATGGCGGTCAGCCTGGCAGAGCTGGGCATCGATTCCATTCCCATCAATGCGCTGATGCCCATTCCCGGCACTCCGTTGGAGCATCTGCCCCGCCTGACAGAACAGGATATCCTCCGGACCATCGCCTTCTTCCGCTATATCAATCCGGAGGCAAACATCCGGCTGGCAGCGGGACGCGCACTGCTGACCAACGACGGTGAGACGGCATTCCGCGCCGGAGCATCCGCCACCATTACCGGAAACATGCTGACCACTGCCGCCTGCGCCACCATCCGCAGTGACCGGACCATGCTGGCAGATTTGGGACGGGATGTGACCCCCGCCTATTGGAAGGAGGCATGAGCCGTGGCAAAGGCTCTGTTTGTAACAGGAACCGGAACCGATGTGGGCAAGACCTATGTAACGGCACTGATGGTGAAGACGCTGGCGGAATCCGGCTTGAACGCGGCGTATTATAAAGCCGCCATGAGCGGAAACCAACGCCGCGCCGATGGAAGCCTGATTCCCGGAGACGCGCTGTTCGTGCAGGAAACGGCTGGACTTTCCCAGCCATTGGACGAAATGTGTCCCTATGTCTACGAACACGCCTGGTCTCCCCATCTGGCGGCGCAGGTGGAGGGTAACCCGCCGGAGCTGTCCGTGATCCAGCAGGGCTTTCAAACCGTATGTAACCGCCATTCCTATGTCACGATGGAGGGCAGCGGTGGGATTCTCTGCCCCCTGCGTATGGAGGAGGGGCAGACCCTGTGGCTGGAGGATGTCATCCGGACGCTGCGGCTTCCCAGCGTGATCGTTGCGGATGCGGGGCTTGGAACCATCAACAGCGTGGTTTTGACTGTGGAGCATATGCACGCCAGAAAGCTGCCTGTAAAGGGAATCCTCTTTAACCATTACCACACGGGTGACCGGATGGAGGAGGATAACATCGCCATGTGCCAGCACCGCACAGGACTGCCTGTACTCGCCTGTATTCCGGATGATGCCCAGCAGCTTCCAATGGAATCCGCCGATTTGGCGGCACTATATGAGGAGGTATCGTTTACATGATCTGGTATCCGTATGAACAGATGAAAACCATGAAGGCTCCCTATAAGATCGTAAGTGCGAAAGGAGTTCACCTTTACACCAACGATCAGGAGCTGATCGACTCCGTCTCCTCCTGGTGGTGTATGATCCACGGCTATCAGCACCCGGAGCTGACCGCTGCCATCCAGGAGCAGGCGGGAAGGTTCTGTCATGTGATGCTGGGCGGTCTTACCCATGATCCAGTGGAAAAGCTGTCTGCCAAGCTGGAAGAATTTCTGCCCGGCGACCTGAACTACTGCTTCTTTTCCGATTCCGGCAGCGTGGGTGTGGAGGTCGCTCTGAAAATGGCGCTGCAGTACAATACCAACCAGTGTGACGAGCATCCGGGATTGAAAAAACGCACTCTGATTCTGGCACTGGAGCATGCCTACCACGGAGATACCTTCAAGGCAATGGAGGTGGGAGACGACGAGGACTATCACTTTGCTTTTGATAAAAAAGAGGGTGTTGTCCATATTCCCACTGAAATCCCTGCGCTGGAGGATGCCTTTGCCCGTTATCATGACCGTCTCAACTGCTTCATTGTGGAGCCGCTGCTGCAAGGCGCAGGCGGCATGAGAATGTACGACATCTCTTTCCTGAAACGGGCGCGGGAGCTGTGTGATCAATACGGCGTGCTGCTGATTTTCGATGAGGTCGCCACTGGCTTTGGACGAACCGGACACCGGTTCGTGGCGGATCTGGTCCTGCCGGACATTCTGGTGCTGGGAAAGGCGCTGACCGGAGGGTATATTGGTCACGCGGTAACGGTCGCCAATGAAAAGGTCTTCCGTAGATTTTACAGTGACAATGACCGTCATGCGCTGATGCACGGTCCCACCTTTATGGGCAACGCCCTTGCCTGCGCCGCCGCTTTAAAGGGCATTGAGATTTTTGAGCGGGAAAATTATATGGAAAAGATCCGGAAAATCGAGGAGATCTCCAAGCGGGAAATGCTGGGCTTTTCGGACGAACGCATCAAAGAGGTCCGCGTCATGGGCGGCTGCACCTGTGTGGAGGTATACGACCCCAAAACGCTGGAGGGCTTTCAGCAGTACGCCTATGAGCGGGGCGTGTTCAGCCGCCCCTTCCTGAGCTATATGTACTCCATGGTTCCCTACGTTATTGAAGAGGAGGAACTGATACAGATCTTTACTGTCATGAAGGACTGGTTCCGGCGCGGATGAGCTTCTCTCCCCAGATAGCGTTTCTCTGCATTCTGTGATAAAATAGAAACATCTCACAGAAACGGAGGGGTATGATGCAGACCATTGAGGAAGCGCTGGAAAAATTACAGACCTCCCCCTTCCGCGCCCGGTTCCATCTGTCCGCAAAGGACCGTGCCTATGTCCGCGAAAAAGGGATGGATACCATCCGGCAGCACACCGCGGATTTTATCCGTCTGCGGCTCTCCCCCGCCGTCATCCCCAATGACGGCAGACAGACACCCATGCGGGGACATCCAGCATTTTTAGCACAGCATGCCTGCGCCTGCTGCTGCCGGGGATGTTTGCAGAAGTGGTACCGCATTCCTCCTGGCAGGGAGTTAACGCCCCGGCAGCAGGAAAAAATCGTCCGCCTGCTGATGGCATGGATTCAGCGGGAAATGCAGCAACAGGAATCAACATAGCAAACAGGACCGCCGGAAGCATCGGCGGTCCTGTTCTGCATCCACGGTCAGATTTTCTGCTGACTGCGGTTTTCCCTGTTTTTGATTCGGAAATAAATTACGGTCCACAGTAAATTCACCAGCACCCAGCCGATTCCCGTGGCAACCGCTACAGCGTTCAAACCCATCCGCCCCACCAGGCACCAGGACAGAATCACCCGCAGCGTAATGTGGCTGACTGCGCCAAAAAACGGAATGGACACCCGTCCGATCCCATCATAGTACCCAGCGTAGGTATTTCCCGTAAAGCAGAGTGTGTAAAACAATGCAATGGTACGCAGATACTGCCGCGCCTGTAAATACGCGGTTCCCTCTCCGCTGCCCAGCATAAAGCAGGATGCCGCGCCAGAGCAGAAATAGAGAACCAGCGATGAGAGCAATCCCATACCCAGCATGGTAAGCAGGCTGACCCGGAAGGTCCTGTTCACCCGGTCCTCTCGTTTGGCGCCCCGGTTTTGAGCAGTCAGCACCGAGGTCGCTGCCGCACCGCTGTCGCCAAAGGAGTTGGCAAAGCCCTCGATCCGGGTCGTGGCAGTATATGCGGAGATCACATCCGTTCCTCCAGTGTTGACCGCCCCCTGTACCAACAGCTTACCAATATAAAGGCTGGACTGGTGCAGTCCAGTCACAAAGCTGAAGTGCGCCGTTTTTTTCAGCAGCATCCGGTCCAAATGCACATCCTCCCGGCGGAATAAAAGCTCTGGCGCCACCCGGCACAGATAGCCGATGCAGACCACGGCAGACAGCGCCTGCGAAAGGGCGGTCGCTGCCGCGGCGCCTGCGATTCCCCAGTTCCATCTGGCAACAAACAGAATATCCAGCCCCAGATTCACCGTAACTGCCGCCGCCAGCGCCATCAGCGCCGCATTAGCCCGTCCAATGGAACGCAGCAGCGCTCCATATAGATTGTATAGAAAAGACGCGGGAAGGCTCAACAGAATCACTGTCAAATAGGTCGTTACAAAAGCGCAAAGCTCCTGCGGCGTACGGATAACTCTCAGCAGCCAGGGCAGGCAGAGCGTTCCCACCCCGCCAAACACCGCCGTACACAGCAGCCCAAAGCCCAGTGCATGCAGATGCTCCTTCCGGAAGGATGGCATATCCCCTGCCCCGTAAAACTGTGCAAACAGCACGGAGATCCCGGTGCAGATCCCCACAATGGCAAACAGGAACAGATTCATAACGGATCCGGCGATACCAATGGCGGCAAATTCCAGGTCTCCTGCATACCGCCCCAAAATCCAGGCGTCCACGGCATTGTATAGCTGCTGCAGGATGTTGCCCAGAATCAGCGGCGCCGCCAGTGCTGCCATATGCCTGGAGATGCTCCCTTGTGTCAGGTCACGCGCGTGCTTCATCTCTGTTCTCTCCATTCACACCGCCGAAGTCTTGGCGGTAAGTTGACAACAGTATACTGCCATGCTATGCTTTGCGTAAAACGAAAATTTGTCATAGCATCTTTGACAAAATCGCAAGGAGGACTGCATATGGATCTAGACCGCTACCGGGTGCTGCTATGCGCCATTGAAACCGGAAGCCTTACTGCTGCGGCGGAATCGCTGCGTTATACCCCCTCCGGCGTCAGCCGGATGATCGCCGCGCTGGAGGAGGAAACCGGATTTCCTCTGCTGGTACGGGAGCGAAGCGGCGTCCGCCCCACTGAAAACTGCCTGCGGATGCTGCCTGCCATCCGGGAGCTGGTATTCTGCGGAGAAAGCTGTTCCCAACTGGCGGCAAAGATTCGAGGAGTGGACGAGGGGACCGTGACCATTGGCACAGCCTACAGCGCCTATTACCTCTGGCTGGCACAGGTCACCTCCGCCTTTCACCAGCGGCATCCCGGTATCCAGGTGCAGATCATCAGCGGCTACAGCACCCAGCTGCTGCAAAAGCTGGAAGATCACCAGGCGGACCTGTGCATCATCAGCCAGCGGGAGGGCGATCACAGCTGGACAGAAATCTGTCAGGATGCCTTGATGGGTTGGGTCCCGGCGCACCATCCTCTTGCCGAAGGTACTTCTATCCCGGTATCCGCTTATGCCAGGGAGCCGTGTATTGAAACCTTCCCCGGCGAGGATATTGACAATGCCAGAGTTTTTCAGAGCTGCGGCATCCGTCCAAACATCCGCTTTTCTACAATGGACAGCTACGCAACCTATGCCATGGTAGAAGCCGGATTGGGAATCAGCATGAACAATGCTCTTAATGGGTGGGGGCGCAGCGGTGCGGTTAAAATCATGCCGCTGGACCCACCCCAGACCGTTTCCATTGGTATAGCATCATCCAGAGAACCAACTCCCGCGGCAGAGACCTTTCTGCACTTTTTGCAGCCGCATCTGCAAGAGCTTTCATCGTAGCAATTTCTTTTGGATAAAAAATAATTTTTTTATTGACTTTTTTCGACGAGCAGTATATAGTAACAATCAGTTTCCAAGCTATGCAATGGGGCATACGGACGGATTCCGTATGCCCCGTTTATATTTTCAAAAACATTCCAAAGGCGGAATGTGGACCGTGGGGAGCTGCCCCGTGTCCGCATTCCGCCTTTGAATGTACTTGATATATTTCCCCGTTACAGAAAGACTCCCCGCTCCAGCAAATGGCTTTCCAGCCGGTGCACATGCTGCGCAGCATCCTTTTTCCGTGTCGCACCCATAGCGCGGCAGATGGTATTGATCAGGGAAAGGCAGCCAGAAAAGCACGGAAAATAGTAGCCGGAATTGACATTGCAATGAAATGCAATATCCGCATACGGATGGCAGGGCGACAGTCCCGCGTCTGTGATGAGCGCAACCGGAATCCTCGCCTCATGCAGATCCCGGAGACCGTCCACCACCTGCGCGGTGTATCTGGGAAAGCTCAGCGCAATGACCAGATCCTCCGGTCCAATGGCAGACAGCCTGTCCAGATAATCGCTCGCCACCGGAACTGTAAAAACCTTTAGTCCCAGATATCGCAGCTCGTTGGCAAACAGCTCCGCCATCATTCCAGAGGCACGTCCGCCTGTAATGTAAATACACTTTGCAGCATCTATCATTTCAAGCATTTTCGGAAGATTTTGCTGATTAACAGCATCGGTCAGTGTTGCCCTGATGGAAGTGATCTCCTCGCTCATGGTCAGTGAGAAAAAGTTGTCTCCATCCGTCGGTTCCTCTTCCTCTGACAGCTTGTTATACATCACCAGCTCCGAATGTGCATATTCAGAGAAGATCTTTTTGAATTCCGTAAACTTTTCAAATCCCAGCTGATTGCAGAATTTAACAACGGAGTTGTTGCTGACTCCAATTTTCTGCGCCAGTGCTGTAATAGACAAAAACGGGATCTGGTGATAGTTTTCCAAAACATATGCGGCAACCTGCCGCTGTGTAGCAGACAGAGAGTCCTGCACCTGCTGGATCTTATCTAATGTTTCCTGTACCGCCATGTTTCCAACCTTTCTTTCTGAAAGCCCAACGGGCAGAATCCACCCTTATTGGATGCTTTTTTCTTATTATATCAAATCCCTTCTCAAATGAAAAGAAGAAAATAAAAATATTTTTCCCAAGTACTTGAAAGTACAAAATTTGTATGTTATGCTTTTGCGAAAGAAAGCAAAAAATTATTTTCTTTCGTCATTCAACTACCAAATACGGAGTTGAGCGACGCATTTCTCCGGGAGCGTCAGACAATATGCTTGGCCGCCATACTATCTGAGTGCTGCATCATTTGCTCTTCCCTTCTGAAAGCCGCTGCATCTCTGAATTTGAATACTATCTTCCAATTCAAAACGCAGAAGGAGGAACATATCTATGATACCTGTTGAAAAAATTGCCAGCAGCACCATGAATAACCTGCTTTTATATGTGGCAGTCGTGGGTCTCCTGCTCCTGATTGCCACTCTGATCCGCCTGAAGATATCCTTCCTTCGGAAAGCCTTCATTCCAGCGTCCCTGCTGGCAGGTCTTATTGGTTTGGCATTGGGTCCCTACGCACTGAAGGTCATTCCTGCTGACATGATGTCCAGCATCGGTGCACTGCCCACTCCCATGATCACCATCGTATTCTCCTGTATGCTGCTGGGCGTTAAAAAGGGAGAAACAGACAAAGGCATGATCCGGGACGCTGTCGCCGGTCTTGGCTGGCTGTGGTCCAACAGCTTTATGCAGGTTGGCATTCCCTGTCTGCTGTGTGCATTTCTGTTAACTCCTGTATTCGGCATCAATCCTTTATTCGGTTCCCTGTTTGAAATCGGCTTCGCCGGCGGACATGGCACAGCCAGCGGTATGGCAACGGTATTTGAGGATCCTACTATGCTGAACTGGGCAGACGGCGCGGCACTGGCTCCTACAACGGCAACCATCGGTCTGCTGGTCGGTATTTTCGGAGGCATGTTCCTGATCAACTACGGCGTACGCAAAAGGTATACCAAGGTTCTGACAGAGCCCGCTACCGCCAGCGATGTCAAGGAGGTCTATGCAGAGGAAGAACGCTCTCCCGCCGCCCACATGACTATCAGCCAGGATGTGGTGGAGCCGTTCGCTTTCCACATGGGAGTCATTGGTTTTGCGATTCTCATCGGACGCATCATTATTTGGGCTTTTGGCAAAATTTTCGGCTACGCGGGTCTGCCCCTGTTCCCTTTTGCTATGATTGGCGGCTGGATCATCAATTCCATTGTCATGCGCACTTCTTTAAAGGATTTGTTTGACCGTGCCATCTTCCAGCGCATTCAGGGCATGGCTTTAGAAATTCTGGTGGTGGGCGCAATGGCTTCCATCAAGGTTCCCGTAGTCATTGCCTATTGGGTGCCGCTGCTGATTACCTCTATTGCAGTTACACTGTTCATGCTTGTATGGTTCTTCTGGCTCAGCCCCCGCATCTTCTCCGATTGCTGGTTTGAACAGGGCATCATCCGTTTTGGTGCATTCTGCGGTGTTGCTGCTGTGGGCTACATGCTTCTGCGCACCGCTGATCCCAGGATGAAGACGGATGCCGGTTCCATCTACGCATTGGACTGCCCCTTTATGAGTCCCTTCATCGGCGGCGGTCTGGTCACCACGATGTACCCCTACATCATCCAGAGCATGGGTGCTTTGAAAGCCGGTCTGGTCCTCTGCGCCGCTTCCATTGCCATTCTGATACTGCTGCGTCTGTTCTTTTGGAACAAAAACGCACGCATGCAGCAGCGTTAACTCCTGTCCAACTCGAAATACGAATTGATGAATTCTGGGAGGGATTTTACACTATGGAAACATCAGTTGCAGTCATTGGCGCGGGCAACGGCGGGACAGCCATTGCCGCATACCTTGCTGGAAAGGGCGTAAAGATTCGCCTGTGCGACCTGTTCCCCCAGTATCTGGAGGGCGTACAGGCAGCCGGAGGCATCGACCTGATCCAGAATGGTGTAACCACACACCACCCGCTGGAAATGGTCACAGAGGATGTAGCAGAAGCCATTCACGGCGTCCATCTCATCATGGTAGTCACGCCGTCCTTCACTCATAAAATGATCGCGGAAGCCTGCTGCGGCGCTCTGACCGATGGGCAGGTGGTCGTCCTGAATCCGGGACGCACCGGGGGTGCGTTGGAGTTCTTAAACACCATCCGCAGCAGGGGCTGCACGGCAGATATCACCATTGCGGAAACGCAAACCCTGATCTACTCCTGCCGCAAGACTGGTCCCTCCTCTGTGGAGATCTATGGGGTCAAAAAGGAGGTGGAGTTGGGTGCCTTTCCCGCAAAGCACACCCGGCAGGTCCTAAGCCTTTTGAATCCCTATTATCCCCAGTTCATCCCTGCCAAAAACTGTCTGGAAACCAGTCTGTCCAATATCGGCGCGCTATTCCACCCCTCCCCCGTTCTGTTGAACATCGGGCGGATCGAGAGCGACCCCAAGGGCTACCGCTACTACTGGGACGGCATCTCCCCTTCTGTTGCCGTTCTGGTGAAAGCCATTGACAAGGAGCGCATGGCGGTGGCAGAGGCTTATGGTGTTCACGTTCTCAGTGCGGAGGAATGGCTGCGCCAGTCCTATGATACTTACGGCACCAGCCTGTATGAGCTGCTTCAGCACAATCAGGCTTACGGAGACATCATGGCTCCCAAAACCATAGACGCCCGCTATGTCACAGAGGACGTTCCCATGAGTCTGGTCCCCATTTCGGAGTTGGGCAGGACTGCCGGAGTTCCCACTCCCAATATCGACGCCGTGATCCAGTTGACCAGCGCCATTTACCAGCGGGATTTCCGCCAGCAGGGACGCTGCGCAAAGAGCCTGGGCATTGAGGGGATGAGCCTGCCGCAGGTTGCCCACTATTTTGAGACCGGAGAGCGCGAAAGCGCTTGCGGATAAAGAAAGGAAGGATTTTCAGCATGAGTAAGGTGGATATTCTGTTTCTGAACAACAAGGACATGGAAAAGCTTGGCGTTGGCGATATGCCTGCCGCCATCCACGATGTAGAGCGCGCCTATACTCTGGTGGAGCAGGGTGACGTTATCACACCGGGAAAGCTTCCCATGCGCTGGGGTAAGACCGCCGAGGATGAAAACATCTATGGACGCATCAACGCCATGCCTGGCTACATCGGCGGCGAATACGCCATGGCGGGCATCAAGTGGATCGGCAGCGGTCCCATGAACTACAAGAAGGGTCTGCCCCGCGCCAGCGTAACCGTGATCCTGAATGACCCGGACACCAAGCTGCCCGTCTGCATTGCTGACGGCACCGAGGTCAGCGCCAAGCGCACCGGCGCTTCCGGAGGCGTTGCCATGAAGCTGCTGGCAAGGGAAAATGCTTCCGTGCTGACCATCTGCGGTGCAGGCGCGCAGGCGCGCACCCAGCTGGAAGCTGCCATGATCGTTCGCCCCGGTATCCGAAAGGTCTACGTCTACGATATCCGTCCGGAAAGCTCCCAGCGCTTTGTGGAGGAATCCTCCGTCAAATACCCCGACGTAGAGTTTGCCGTGGTCGATCAGCCCAAGGACGCCATCTGCGACAGCGATATCATCATCTGCGTCACCCTTGCCAATGAGCCCTTTGTGGAAGCCAGCTGGCTGAAAAAGGGCGCTCTGGTCATGAACATGGCGGATTTCGAGGTCACCTATGACTGCGTAAAGAAAGCAGGCAAAATCGTGGTGGACAACTGGGAGACCATCAAGCACCGCATGATCAGCACCGTTGCCCTGATGTGGAAGGATGGTCTGATCAAGGACGAGGACATCGACGCCCAGCTGGGGCAGATCCTGATCGGTGAAAAAAAGGGGCGGGAAAATGACGATGAGATCATCTATTTCAACGCTGTTGGCACCGGCATTCTGGACCTTGCCGTTACTACCCGCTGCTACCACAGGGCTTTAAAAGAGGGAATCGGCACCAAGCTGGCTTTCTGGGAGTAAGCTTCCACCGTTTTCATACATTCCCTGACGCCTGCAGCCGGAACCATTGTAGAGTGGTTCCGGCTGTTTTTTATTTAGATGGTATGGTACCCCCCCTCCGAAAAAGGGGGATTTCCCCGTTTTCCCTTGATGTATGGGATATAGCGTGGTAAAATAAGTAAAATATAACTGTCCGGTTCCCCGTTAAAGACAAAGAAAGGATTTTTCTCATGAGATATTGGAAACGTTCCTTGAGCCTGTTGAGCGCCGCTGCGCTTCTGGTTCTCTCCACCGGATGCGGTGCCGCGTCCGCCTCCCCCACCGCCAAAACGGAGCCGGTCACCATTACAGTCTGGAACTACTATAACGGCGACCAGCTGGAATCCTTTAACCGTCTGGTGGATGAATTCAACGAAACCACCGGTCAGGAAAAGGGGATCACCGTGGAAAGCTACAGCCAGGGCAGTGTGGACGATTTGGAGACGAACGTTCTTGCCGCCGCAGAGGGTAAGGTCGGCGCGGACCCCATGCCCAACATCTGCTCTTCCTATGCCGATACCGCCTATACCCTGGATCAGATGGGACAGGTCGAGGACCTTAGCGGCTACCTCTCGGAAGAAGAGCGCAGCGAATACATTGCCAACTATCTGGCAGAGGGCGACTTCTCCGGTGATGGCAGCATAAAAATCTTCCCTGTGGCAAAGTCCACCGAAGTGCTGTTCCTGAACCAGACGGACTGGGAGCCGTTCGCCGCTGCCACCGGCGCTACCTATGACGATCTGAAAACCATTGAAGGCGTCATTTCCACCGCGGAAAAATACTACAACTGGACAGACAGTCAGACTGCGCAGCCCAACGATGGGCGCGCTCTTATCGGGCGGGACGCCATGGCAAACTACTTTCTGATCGGTGCCAAGCAGCTGGGCTGCTCCATCTTCCAGGTGGAGAACGGCAAGATGGTCCTGAACTTTGATAAGGATGTCATCCGCCAGCTGTGGGACAACTTCTATGTTCCCTTCCTGAAGGGCTATGTCGCCGCCTCCGGAAAATTCCGCAGCGATGATGTGAAAACCGGAACCATTCTCGGCTACATCGGCTCTTCTTCCAGCTCCACCTTTTTCCCCTCTCAGGTCGTGACCGATGATTCTGATGCTCATGATATTGAGCGTCTGGTCCTGCCCTGCCCGGTTTTCCAGAACGGAGAGAACTACGCCGTTCAGCAGGGTGCCGGAATGATCGTCACCAAGGCATCCGACGCAGAGGTCCGCGCCAGTGTGGAATTCCTGAAATGGTTCACCGCACCGGAGCATAACATTGCCTTCTCTGTCGGCTCCGGCTATCTGCCCGTCACCACCGCCGGCAACAATATGGACGCCATCCGCAGCAGCGGTCTGGACCTCAGCTCTCCGATGGAGCAGGTGCTGTCCACCGCCGTTTCCACCATCAACAGCAGCTCTCTTTACACCACTCCAGCGTTCCCCAACGCTTTGAGCGCCCGGTCGATTCTGGAATACAACCTGAGCGACTGCACCAAGGCAGACCGTGCTGCCGTGGTAGACCGCATGGCGCAGGGGCAATCCTTTGAGGAAGCCTCCGCTGAATTTCTCTCTGACGATTACTTTGAAGCCTGGTATGCAAGCACCCTGCCTGCTTTACAGGAATTCGAGGGATAACTGCCGCATACCAGCGGCGCACGGAACAAGAAGAGAGGAGTCTGCGGAATGAAAAGCGGAGCAGCTGCAAAACACATTCCCGGAAAACCGATTTTCCGAACGATCCTGTTGGCAATGCTGACAGCACTGGCGGCAGAGCTGCTTCTGCTGGCAGGCAGCCTGTATATGACCAATGTGATCGATCAGCTCAACCAGAACGCCATTGACATTCTGCAAAAGCAGGTGGAAAACCGTCAGAATTATCTGGAAAGCACCATGATCTCCAATCAGGATCTGACGCTGCTGGAGGATTCCATCACCTCCAAGGGGGAGGAGCTGCTGGAGGACGGAACCATCCAGCTGGAAACGCTGGACCGCAGCAACGACAACTGTCTGCCGCTGATGGAGGCGGTCAGTCAGGAGCTGCTGTCCACCCTGCGGAACAACTCTGTCACCGGAGTTTTCCTTGTCATCAACACCCACGACCTGAACCAGCGCTCGGAATCGGATACCCTTCCTTGTCTCTATATCCGGGACTTGGACCCGGCTTCGCCGCCCTCCGAGCGCTATTCTGACCTGCAGCTGCTCCGCTCTCCCATTCAGATGGTGGAATCCCTGGGAATCACCACAGACAAGGTCTGGGCTCCCACGGTCCGCTATGAGGCATTGAAGGACGATGGATTCTTCTATCCTGTATTTCAGGCGGCATGGGTAGATGGCGGGCAGCTGTCCCCATCGGATTACGGTCACTGGACCACCACACCCTATACGCTTTCCGGAGACGATCACCCCACCATTTCCTATTCGGTCCCACTGATTCTGTCCAATGGAACGGTTTACGGCGTGGTCGGCGTGGAAATGCTGGTCAGCTATCTGCAATCCATTCTTCCCTACAACGAGCTGCAAAACAACCAAAGCGGCGACTATCTGCTTGCCGTGGCGCACCACCCGCTGGAATCCGGGAACTCCATCCAGATTCAGGAGATCGCCTGCACCTCCGGCGCGGACGCTGTGCAGCAGCTTCCCTCCTCGTTCACTCTGACACCGGACCGGCACGGCGGCTATCAGATCAGCACCGCCGATACGGTCTATCACGCCGCCGCTGTCCCCCTGACGCTGTATAACCGCAACGCACCCTTTTCCAGCGAACAGTGGCTGCTGATCGGCACCGTTTCCGAAGACCAGCTCTATGCCTTCTCCCATCACGTCATGCAGCTGCTGGCTCTGTGCATCCTGCTGACGCTGCTGACCGGTCTGCTCACCAGTCTTTTCGCGGCACGGAATCTGGCGCATCCCATTTCCAAGCTGTCCAAAGAGGTTGCCGATGCCCAGGAACACCGCAGCTATATCCCCACCCTCTCCCCCACCGGGATCCGGGAGCTGGACCAGTTTTCCTCCGCCATCACGCAGCTGAGCCGGGATATCCTGGACTCCTCCACCAAATTCCTGCGGATCATGGAAATGGCAAGCGTGGAGATTGGCGGCTATGAGCTGCGAACCGCTCCCGAGGGAATTTATGTAACGGACAACCTGCTTCCCATGCTGGGGATCTCTCATGTCGATCCATCCACATTGACTGTGCAGCAGTTCCGGGATATCCTGCAAAATCTGGACATCCATTACACCCACAAGCCCGCGTCCAATGGCGCGGAGCTGTATCACATTCCCCTGCCCAATGGGGAAAGCCGTTATCTGCGGATCGAGACCACCTCGGAAGCCTCTGCACAGGTGGGACTGGTGGAGGACGTCACCTCCACCACGCTGGAAAAGCTGCGCATTGAGCATGAACGGGACTTCGATTCCCTGACTGGTCTATACAGCCGCCGGGCATTCCAGCGGGAATGTGAAGCGCTGTTCCGGACACCGGAAAGGCTGAAGCATGCCGCCCTGATGATGCTGGACCTGGATAATCTGAAGCATACCAACGACACCTATGGACATGACTGGGGAGACCAGTACATCCGGGAAACCGGTCGCTGCTTCGCTGTAAACTGTCCGCCGGGAACGCTGTGCGCCCGGATTTCCGGCGATGAATTCAACCTGTTCTTCTATGGCTACTCCAGTCAGGAGGAGATCCGAAAAGCCGTTCAGCATGTTCAGGACGCACTGAACCGCACTACCATTCAGCTGCCCAGCGGACGGGAGCTGCGCATCAGCATCTCTGGCGGCATCTCCTGGTATCCGGAGGACTGCACCACCCTCAGCACTATGAAAAAATACGCGGACTTCGCCATGTATCAGGTAAAACACTCTCAAAAGGGTGCGCTGGGTGAATTTGACCTGGGTGTATATAATCAGGAGGCTTATGCGCTGCAAAGCCGAAACGAGTTCCACCGCCTTATCAAGGAGGAATTGGTCACCTATCACTTCCAGCCCATCGTCTCCGCTCACAGCGGACAGATTTTGGCATTTGAAGCCCTGATGCGCGTAGATCTGCCCACGCTGCACACGCCCACCGCCGTGATGAAGCTGGCGCGGGAGGAAGACTGTCTCCATGAGATTGAACGGATCACCCTGTTCCACTCCGCGGAAGCCTTTCAGGCGTTGCAGAAAAACGGGCACATCTCCGGCAGCAAGCTGCTGTTCATCAACTCCATTGCCAACCAGAATCTCTCTCCGGAGGAATCTCAGGAGTTCCTTCAGAAATACTCTGACCTGCTGCCGCAAATGGTCATTGAGATCACTGAGGAGGACGGTCTGGATCTTCACGCGCTGGAGATCAAGCGAAGCATGCTGGGCGACTCCGGGGCATTTGCGCTGGATGATTACGGCAGCGGCTACAACAACGGGAAATCCCTGCTGGAGCTGTCTCCCCGCTATATCAAGGTCGATCTGTCCATCGTCCGGGATATCGACATTGATGTGGATAAGCAGCAGATCGTCGCAGGCATCGTGGACTATGCCCACCGCCGGGGAATGCAGATCGTTGCGGAGGGTCTGGAAACCGCAGCAGAGGTGCAGAAGGTGCTGGAGCTGGGCGTGGACCTGCTGCAGGGCTTTTACCTGGCGCGTCCCTCCGCTGTTCCGGACGCCGTCAATCCGGCGGCACTGACGCTGATCTCCAATTTTCACAACAGAACGCCTCACTGATTCCCTTTCATTCACCTTTCCCCCGGAAGCCCTACAGGCTTCCGGGGGACTTTTTTACTGTTATCCCCTGATTTTTGTAAGAAATACGGAAGGACCCGCGCCACAGGTATTGACATTCCTCTTCCCCTATAATATTATTATCATATATATTATTATAAGCATTGTAATAATATATATTTTCTATTTTGAATCTGTATTTTCCCCGGCAGAAAACGCCCGTTCTGGGATTTTATTAAGGAGGAGCCTATGTACTGCTATCAGATCTCCCGTGCCGAAAAGGAGGCATGGTGCCGCATTCCCCGTGAGGAGTTGGTCAATCATCCGGACCGCAAAATCAACCTGATCCTGCGGGACACCCGTCAGGAGGTCGCACAGCTGGTGGGCAATATGATGGCGGATGAAATCATCGCCAACAACGCCGCCGGAAAAATCACCAAATGGGTCCTCCCCTCCGGTCCGGAGGATCAATACCGCACCTTCATCGCCCGTGTCAACAAGGAACGCATCAGCCTGAAAAATCTGTATGTATTCCACATGGACGAAATTCTGGACTGGCAGTGCCGTCCCTATCCCATTATGGATGATCCCCGCAGCTGTCAGGGACGGATGCTTGCCCGTTTTTACGGGCGTATTGATCCGGAACTGAACGTGCCGGAGGAGCAGCGCATCTGGCCGCGCATTGAAGACATGGACTACACCGACCGGAAATGCGAAGAGCTGGGCGGGATCGATACCGTGTGGGCTGGCGTTGGCTTTATGGGGCTGGTCGCTGCCAACGAATCCCCAGAATCTCCCTTCTTCAAGCTGACGGTGGAGGAATACGCCGCCTCCAAGACCCGGATCACGCTGAAAAATCCGGACACTGTGATTCTAAAGAGCGAGCGGACCTATGGCGGTCTGTATGAACGGGTAGACCCCTTCATGCTGACCATCGGCTTTAAGATCATGCTCTCCGCCAAGCGGTGCGTTGCAATGGTCACCACCGGAAAAATGAAGCAGACCGTAGTACGGGTCGCCATGTTCAGTGAACCGACGCTGGAATATCCCATCACGCTTTTCCCCAAATACATCCCCGATGTGACCTTCTGCTGTGACCGACTGACCGCCGACCACCCCCTGTCCCACGATGTCATTCCCCTGTCCAACGAGAACACCGGGGAGGGACAATAAATGCCGGTCGATGTTATCGTCCTGAATAACCTGGGTGGAGGACAGTCCTGCCAGGTAGACCGGCTTCCCCTGCCGGGGGACACCGTCCGGGGCTATCACTGGAAGCACAGCATTGACGCCGGAAAGGGTCCCAACTCCTGCATTGCAATGGGACGGCTGGGCATCCGCCCCGCCTTCATCGGCAAGGCTGGCAAAGATGCCGCCGGTGACCGCGGTGAGCGGTGGATGCAGGAAGCCGGCGTAGACACCAGCGGGCTTCTGCGGTCCGATGAGGTCATGACCGGGCAGGGCATCCGTGTGGTGGAAAAAAGCGGAAACAATCTGATCATCTGCGGCGAATCCTCCAGCCGCGCCCTGCGTGTGGACGAGGTCCAGCGGGAGATTCTCCGTCTCCAGCCAGCCAAATTCTTTTGCAGCGGCTTTGAGATTCGGGAGGAGCTGACCCTGGCGGGCTTAAAAGCCGCCAAGGCTTGCGGAATGACTACGGTACTGAACATCAGTCCCATTCCCGCCGCCCCCCTGCCGCCGCTGCCGGAGGTAGACTACGCGGTCATCAACGAAACAGAAGCCGCCGCCATCTGCCAGCTCTCCTCCTGGACGGAGCTTCCCTTGCGGCAGCTGGCACAAAGAGTGCTGGAGGTTGTGCAATGCGGCTGTGTCATCATTACTCTGGGCGCTGCCGGAAGCATTGGAATGCAGGGCGACCGGTTCTGGCAGATTCCTCCGGTAGAGGTCTCCTGTGTGGATACCTCCGGCGCAGGCGATGGGTTCCTGTCCGCAATGGTCGCCAATCTGGTCTGGGGCAAGGCTATTGAGGATGCCTGCCGCTGGGCTGGCGCTTACGCCTCTTACACCACCACCAAAGCCGGTACGCTCCCATCCTATCCCCTGCTGGAAGAGATCCAGCCATTTCTGAAGCAGCTGGGACTGTAACATCAAATCAATACATCGAGGAGGGACTCTCTGATGAAAAAGCTCAAGCTCTCCTTTAACGGCAAAACCTTTTATGCCGATTTGGAGACAGACAAAGCACCCAAGACCTGCGCCGCGCTGGAAGCGGTCTGCCCCTTCCAGTCCATCTGGCTGTCCGCCAAGGTCTGTTACAATGAATCCGTTTTCCGCGCGCCGCCGTCCTGCGTGGCGGATGAGGTGGAAAATCCCGTATTCAGTACCCCGGGAGATATCGTGTTCTGGGGCATCCGTCAGGTCGTCTGCGTATTTTACGATGATATGATCGCCCTGAACACGGCAAACCGCTTTGCAGTCATGCCGCCGGAGGAGCTGCGCCGTTTCGCGGAAGAGGGACGAAAGATGTGGGACCACCCCGGCGCTCTGGTCACGGTAGATATTGTGGAAGGAGAGGAAGCTGTATGAATACGACCCTTCTGACAGAAATGCGTATCCGCTGCGAAACCGCCCATCTGGAGCAGCCGCTGGACATCCAGCGTATGCTGGAGCATAACCGCGCCATCGGGAGGAATCTCACCGTTGTCACCTTTGCTATGGGCGACACCAATAATCTGACCTATTTTCTGGACGCACTCTGCGGAATGACCCGGACGGAAAAGGGAGATTTTTCCACCCTGCGGGAGCTCGCCTCCTCTCAGCTTGCCTTTTACGGCTACCGTTATTTAAATTACTACGCCATGAACGATTTTCATACTCTGCTGCTGAAATTTGCTCTGGCTGTCAAGGATGCGGAGAATTTTGAAGAGCTGTACGCCTATCTGCGCTCCATCCAGACCTATGCTGGGCAGATGAGCTATTGGATCGATCTGGCGATTCCCTGGAGCGGGCTTGCCCGGAAGTATGACGAGCTGATACAGCCAGACCACCCGTAAGCCCCCTTTCCTCTTCAAACTTTCACGAAACAGGTGATGACCTTGGATATCAACCAGTTGATCTTAAATGTCATGGTCTTCTTCATGGTGCTTGCCTCTGTGGATAAATGTCTCGGCTCCCGGTTTGGTCTGGGCGATCAGATCCAGGAGGCACTGGGTACCATCGGTCCCATGTGTATCCCTATGGTGGGAATGATCCTGCTTGCCCCCATGCTGGGAAATTTTCTGCTGCCGGTCGTCACACCCTTTTTCCGGCTGCTGCACGCGGATCCTGCCATGTTCGCGGGGTGTATTCTCGCCTGTGACATGGGCGGCTACTCCCTTGCCACCGCAATGGCATCCTCTACGGAAGCCGCCAACCTCTCCGGCTGTATCCTTGGCTCCTCTCTGGGCGGTGTGATCTCTTTCCTCATGCCGGTGGGAATTTCCATGGTCCGGAAGGAATACCGTCCCTATTTTGCTACTGGTGTTCTGATCGGCGTCATCACCATCCCCATCAATCTGATAGTGGGCGGACTGGCTGCCGGATATGCGCTGGATATGATCTTCTGGAACGCACTGCCCATTCTGCTGCTGTCATTGTTTATCGCTGTTTCCCTTTGGAAGGCGCAGAAAACCACCATCCGGGTCTTTGAGATCATCGGGACCCTGATCTCCTGCATTGCCACGGTGGGCTTCGCCATCGGCATTATTCAGGAGCTGACCTCCCTCACCGTTATTCCCGGTCTTTCCTCCGTACTGGACGGTATCAAGGTGGTCGGCAGCGTTGCCATTGTGCTGTGCGGCGCATATCCCATGCTTTATCTGATCAGCAAGGCAGCAAACCGCCCCATCCAGCGCGTTGGAAGGCTTCTGGGCGTGGACGATGTGGCGGTCTCCGGCATTCTGGGCGGCTTTGCCAATATCATGCCCGTTCTGAACAGCTGTAACCGGATGTCTCCCGCAGGCGTTGTGGTCGCCACAGCCTTTGCTGTCAGCGGCACCTGCACCTTTGGAGACCATCTGGGCTTTGTTGCCAGCGTTGACCGTTCCATGATCGTTCCCATGATCTTATCCAAGCTGGCAAGCTGCTTTGTAGCAATCCTGATTGCAGCGGTGCTGTGCCGCAAAAAGCAATTCTCCACCGTTTCTGTCCCCGCTGCCTCTGCCGCGTGAATGACTCCCTCCGAATCCTTCTCCCTTGCGGCAGACTCTGCCAATTTTCAACGGAACCCCTTGCATAACCAGATTTCTTCTGTTAAGATTAACCTGATTCGGTATGGAATGCAGCTGTCTGCATTCCATGATAAAGGAGGCAGCCCGGTTGGATATTACAGATATCAAAGGGGAAAACCTGAAAAAACTCCTGAATATTCTAAGAGTTTCCTCCGGAGAGACCAAGCGGGATCTCGCTGTAAAAAGCGGTTTGAGCTTTTCCACCGTTTCCAATCTGTGCAATGAGCTGAAGGAGCAGCAGGTCCTGCTGGAGGAAAAGTGCAACGACTACTCTGTGGGCAGAAATCCCAGCAAGCTGATTTTCCAGCTGCAGCGATACTGTTCCTTCTGCATTGATTTTCAGCAGGAGGGAACGATGAACCTTGCCGTTTTGGACTTTGGAAACCATGTACGGTATCAGGCACACTTCAACATTGTCGCGGCACAGGACATCTCCGAGCCGTTGCAGATCATTCAGGACACCTATCAATCTCTGTGCGCCGCACCGGATTTTCAGGACGTCACTTTTGTCGGCTCTGGCGTCTCCATTCCCGGAATCTTTGACCGCCAGACAGGTATGGTCATCAATTCCATGAATCCGCTGCTGAACGGACTTCCTTTAGCGGAGCTGATTCAAAGGAAGCTGTCCCTCCCTTGCTATGTGGACAATGAATCCAATCTGTGCGCCCTGTCGGTTCTGCAATCTCACACTGATGCGCAGGATATCGTCTATATCCACAGCTCTGCCGGTTTGGGTGTTGGCGCCATTTGCAACGGGCGTCTGCTTCGGGGCTGCGGCGGATATGCGGCGGAAATCGCCTGCATTCCTTTGGGCAACCCTGATTTGACCTGTCCCAACTGTGGCGGAAAGGGCTGCATTGAAAACGATCTGGGGCAGCGCGGCATGGACACGCTGGACTTCCCCTCCCTATCCCCGGAGGAACGGGAAAGCCTGTTCCGGGACCGTGGCGGTAAGCTGGGAGAATTGATTGCCCTGCTCATCAACCTGTTCGACCCATCCGCCGTTTACGTCGGCGGACCCGCTATGGCGCATTATGAGGATCTGGCTCCCTATGTTCAAAAGGTCCTGCAGTTGCGTTCCAGGGTGAATATGCAGCGGGGCGTTCAAATCTTCCATGATCCAGACAGCCTGCAAAACATTGAGGTAGGCATCAACCAGACCGTTTACGAAAATTGGGACCCGATTTAAATAGAGTATGAAAACAGCAGCTGCGGCAATCAGACATTTTGCCGCAGCTGCTTATTTTTATCTTTTATAAACCGGGTTATTTAAATTTCCACATCCTTCAGCCGTTCCAGCTGGTCAAAGCTGATTTTTCCGCCTGTAATGAGGAAGCAAACCTTCTCCTCCGGTGCAACAGTGAGCCGTCCCTGTAAAATTGCGCCAATCCCAATGCAGGAAGCCGCTTCTGCCACCAGCTTCCCCTCCATCAGCAACAGCTTCTGCGCTTTCAACACATATTCGTCATCTACCGCCGCCACTGCATCCACATATTTCTGCACTACCGGGAAACAGAGTGAGCCCGGCGTCTGTGCCACGAGAGCATCCGCCACCGTTTTCTTCTGCGGCACTGTGACCGGTTTGCCCGCTTTCAGACTCTCTGAATAACGGGGAAGCTCTGCCGGCTCCACGCCATACACCTTCGTCTCCGGATGCAGAGACTTAACCGCCGTGACAACGCCGCTGATCAGTCCACCGCCGCTGACCGGCACCATCAGGGTATCCAACTCTGGGCACTGCTCCATGATCTCCAGTCCCAGCGTCCCCTGTCCTGCCATCACATGATAATGGTTAAACGGCGGAACCAGTGTCATTCCCCGCTGCTGCGCCGTCTCCTCGGAGATCCGGAAACGCTCGGAGGGGTCGCTTAAAATCACCTCTGCTCCCAGCTGCCGGATCGCGTCGATCTTTGCAGCCGGAGCCGTATTGGGCATAACGACCACTGCCTTGGTTCCCAGCATCTTTGCCGTATATGCAATGGCGCGCCCGTGATTGCCGGAGGATGCGGTTACAATACCCCGGCGCAGCTCTTCCTCACTCAGAGACAGTACGCTGTTCAGCGCTCCACGGATCTTAAACGCATTTGTTACCTGCATGCACTCCGGCTTCAGGTAAACCTGACAGCCCAGCCTTTCATCCAGGTTCTGTGCCCGCAGAAGCGGTGTTTTTACAATATATTTCTGAATGCGCTCTCTCGCCTGCTGAATCTGCTTGATATCAAAATCCATTTTTGGTTCCTCCTGTAAACGAATTGCCGTGGACGGTACTTCCCCACTGCTGTAGCTGCTTTGATTATAATCCAGCGGAATATATATTGTAAAATAGACATTTTTCCTTTAAAATAGTCGTATAAAGAATAATGTGTTATATAAAAGAAAGGACTGGAAGCAGCCTCCTCTCAGGATGCTTCCCTTACAGCTATGGACATTGAATCCCTGAAGCTTTTCCTGGATATCCGGAACAGCGGCACTATTACCGGCGCCGCAAACGACAACTATCTCTCACAGTCCACCCTCAGTAAGCGTCTCTCCGCTCTGGAAAAGGAACTGGGCGTTACGCTGTTTCAGCGCAGCAAGGGACAGGCACACGCCATAATCACACCCGCCGGAGAGGCATTTTCCGACATTGCGGAGCGCATTGTCTTTCTGCACCAGCAGGCATTGGAGCTTCACAATGACACAGAGCGCCGCAGTCTGTCCATTGCCAGCATCAACAGCGTGCAGAATTACTCGCTGCCGCCCTTCGTCACCCGCTTTCAGGAACAGTTCCCACATCTGTGCATTACGCTGGAGACCCACCACTCCGTTGAAATCTTCAGTCTGCTGGAAAACAAGCGCATCGACATCGGCATCACCCAGGCGGAATCCCCCTTTCCGGATTTAAAATCCGACCTGCTGTTTCAGGAGCCCTACCGGGTAGTCAAGCTGCTCGGAGAACATCGTGACGATCCCTGCCGCCCTATTCACCCCAGTACGCTGCCTGCCGCCCATGAAATTTTTGAAGCCTTTGACGCACAGCTGCAAAACTGGCACGACTACTGGTGGAAGCCCATGCAGGCAAAGCTCCGAGTCAACATGACGCCCACTGCAGAGCGGTATTTTAACTCCACCGAGGATTGGAGTATCGTCCCGGAGGAGGTGGCACGGCAAATGGAGCAGAAGGGCTTCCGGTCTTATCCGCTCTGTGCCGACCCACCCCTTCGGAGCGTATTTATCACCTATCACAGGCAAACCGGAAAGCCTTTGGTAAAGGACTTTGTCCGCGCAGCTAAGCAATTCTTTCAAAATTCCAGAGCCTCGACATAGAAAAAGTCCAGCGTTTGCTGGACTTTTTCGCTAAAACAGCTCTAATTGATATTAAATGATTGGTCTGCCATCAAAACACTCCGGCGTCCATCCATTGCAATCAGCCATACAGCGGAAAGGACCAGACACATTCCCAGCGCCATTGCCAGCGTTGGCGTTTCCCGGTAAACCACAGCGCTGATGACTACGCTGACGATTGGCTCCAGCATATTGACAAAGGATGCCACCGAAGCACCAATTCTGCGAATCCCGGCGGTAATGAGATAGAACGCACTGAGACTGCCAAAGCCGCTGATTCCCACCAGCACTGCCGCAGAAGCCGCTGTCGGCGGAAGCCCCACACGTCCAGTGCAAACCGCTATCGTCCCAAATGCAAGAGTGCTTCCCAGTGAGGCATACGTCAATTTGACCACCAGTGGGAAGGCGTTGATCGAACCCTTCTCATTGGAGATCATATAAAAGGAGTACGTCAGGCTGGAGCACAGCGCCAGCAGGATTCCAACGACAGACAGACCGCTGTCTCCCCGCAGATCGGTGATCAACAGCATTCCAACAATGGAACAAACCATTGCCGCTGCCTTGTACCACGACATTTTCTGATGAAACACCGTCACCATCACCAGCGATACGATGGTGGGGTACAAAAAGTGCAGCACCGTTGTTACTCCCACTGGGATCCTGGCGCTGGCGGAATTGATGAGAAAGCTGGTTCCGCCCATGCCTACTGCGCCCAACAGCAGTAAGCAAAGTATCTGCCGCCGGGGAATACGGAGAGAATTTCCCGTGCATTTTGCCAGAAGCGCCGCCATCAAAAAAACGGTCCCATGGGAAAGAAAGGTCACGCACTCCGGCGGTACGCCTGCCAGCATCACAAACTTATTTGCTGATGGGATCAACCCAAATAGCAGCGATGCTCCCGCGACACATAAAATTCCCTGAACCACTGTCTTTTCGCCTCCTAAAAACAATGCAGCCGCGCGAAGGGCACGACTGCATTGTCATTCATCTTATCTGGTTATTCAAATATGCCTTCCGGAATCCGGCATTAGTGCATATAAGCCTCTTCCCACAGGTTCAGCTTAACGCCCAGACCCATCTTCACAGCGTTGTCATAGATCTGCTTGCCCCATGCAACATCGTATACCGGCAGACCACCCTGGCCGAAAATCACGATCTCGTCATCGCTCTTGCGACCGGGCAGCTTTCCATTGATGATGTCGCCCAGATTCTCGATCTGGTCTGCGGACATCTTGCCGTCCTTGATCCAATCCAGATAGTAGGAGCCGACCAGCTCGATGGAGTCGTGCCAGGGATAAGGCAGCTCATCGGACCATGCCTCGTACATCTTCCAGTTATCAATGACGCGGCGGACGTTGGAGTTATTCAGCAGGAAGTCCTGATCCATCACGATGCCGGCGGGCAGAGAGACGTATGCGCCCTTCTTCAGCCATTCACCGTTGATGTAAGGCAGGGACTTGCCGGAGGTCGCGGAGTTGATAACGTCAGCATCGCGGACGCAGGACTCAACGCTGTCGCAGACCTCATACTTCTTGATCTGGGGATAGGTGGCAACGATCCACTCGCCCAGCTTCTTTGCGTTCTCGGGAATCACGTCAAAGATCTTGACAACTTCCAACTCCTTCAGAACATCTACCAGGCTCATGAAGCAGCTGCGGCTGATAGGACCGGAGCCGATCAGACCACAAACCTTGGAGTCGGGACGTGCCAGATGCCGTGCGCCCACGCCGGGGATCGCGCCGGTGCGGATACCGCTGATCTGGTTTGCAGACATCAGAGCGATGGGAGCGCCTGTATCGGGATCGTTCAGCATAGCCATCAGGATAGAACGGGGCAGACCCTTTTCCTTATTGGCGATGTTGGAGCCGTACCACTTCTCACCGGCAACGTTGAAACGTCCGCCGACGTAAGCGACCATTGCCATGAAGCGGCGGTCGGGTCCGTCAACCGGCATATTGGGGAATTCAGATTCCTTCGGGAATACGATCTTTACGCCGTGGGAGTTGTGGTTCTTGCCACCCATGACATAGTCGCCCTTGCCCATCAGACGGTAGACCTCTTCCATGCAGTCCACGCAGGCATGCATGTCCGTAACGCCAGCCTTCAGCATAGAGGGTTCATCCAGATAGAGAAAATCAACGCGAGTGCCCATAAGTAATACTCCCTTTCTTTAACCTTAAATAAATTGGATTGGTATTGTTGTTTTTTATTACTCATGTCCGGCGCTGCCGCCGGACAGGCTGTTCATAAAGGAATGCTTTGGAAATCAAACCGCTGCCGTGTCGTCCATGCCGACCGCGCCGCGACCAGCCAGAGGTGTCTTATACCACATCTTACCGACGATGCAGGCGATGATACAGAAGACCACGATGCCAAGGCAGATCGCCGCAGCAAACATACCCGTGCCGTTGACCAACGCCACCGGAATGGCGGACCAGACAAAGATCTCAGCAAAGTTCAGCCAGGGAGACATTGCGGTGTCTTCCACGGTGCAGGAACGGTTCTCGGGATCGACGATGCGCAGCAGCACGAAGCCGATGGCGAACACGCCGGTGGAGTAGCCGTAGCAGAACAGGGAACGCTCGAACCAGCTCTTGTTGTTCATCCAGCAGCCCAGAGGGATCATGGTGACAAACACGCAGAGGAAGCCCACCAGAATCTCAACGATCAGGGGTACTGCATACTCAATGACCACGGAGGTGTTGATGGATGCGATGCCGAAGAACACCAGATAGTCCGTTGCGGTACCGGAAATGCGGTGATTAATGTTCTTGTCCACATAGTCATAGACCTTGGTCTTGCGGAACACCAAGAAGAAAATCAGCGCCAGAATGAATGCCACGGTGAAGTCGGGAATGCCGCTGATGACGTGGGGTGCCAGAACCTTGGAGTTCAGGTAGTAGCCAGCGCCAGCCATGAAGAGGACAATGCTCAGGTGGAATGCCAGGCTGTCCAGAGAGACGGAGGAAATGGTCTCCTCGCCCATGGAGGTCCGGTTTTCCTTGGAGATCAGACCGGTCTTCAGATCGCCGGAGATGAACTTGAAGTCCTTGATGTATGCGGTCCAGCCCTTTCTTGCACCAACCTTGATGAATGCCAGTCCGCCGAACACGCCGGTGAGGATACCGACCGTTGCAAAAGTCATGCCCAGGTCGCCTGCCTCTGCCCAGCCCAGGTCGGCAAAGGTCTTACCAACAGCGGCTGCCGTTCCGTGACCGCCGGTGAAACCGGAAGCCATCAGCAGACCGAAGCCGGGATTGATGCTGGGAACCAGCAGCTTGACCAGAGTCAGCGTGGTGAAGATGCCCAAGCCGATCTGCAGGAAGAAAATGGCGAAGCGGTAGAACGTGAAGCTTGCCACTCTCTTTACGGTGGAATCCTCGCCGCCCTTCTTGCTGGAAGAGAAGCCGTTCAGACCGACCACCGTGAAGACGATGATGATCAGTGCGCCGGCGTAAGAGCCGATGCTGTCAGAGAAGGGAAGCACATTCAGGAATCTCTTCCCCAAGAACAAACCAATGAAACCGGCAATCATACTGGCAGGAATAAAGAATTCCTGGAAGAACTTTACCTTGGACCGAATCAACTGTCCCACCAGAATCAATGCCGAAGCGATACCGAAGTCAATTAGGAAATCATAAACGGACATAATCTTCTCCCCTTTATACTCACATATTTTAGGAATTGCTGTCTTAATAACGTGGGTAGGTTTGTGCGATGCATGGGTCACAAGGAACAAATCGCCGAGGGGTTACGGTGGTACCTTCCGTATGTTTGATATTATTATAATATTTAAAATAATGGTTGTAAATATATTTCGTAAAATTCCTTACTCGAATTATTACCGAAAAACGAGCTTCATTTTTGTTAAACTTGTAATAATTCCATTCTTTTCCCACTTGTTTACTTTTTTGACATTTTATAATAGAATAAAATTCGTATTGATCGACTCCTGTCATATGCCATTGCAGCGTCACGCCCTCGCAGTCCCGTGCGCTGTATTGACAGATCGGAACCATTTTATCAGGAGGTTGTTATGGAAAAGCAAGAGTATATTCTTACACAGGACATCGGCATTTTCTCCTGCAAAGCCGCTCTGTTTCGTCTGAACGGAGAAATCGTCCGTCAGAATACTGTCTACTACCAGCCCTGCTATAATGAGCAGGGCTGGTGCTGGGAATCTCCGGAGGTCTGGTGGGAATCCTTCTGCAAAAACTGCAAAACGCTTCTGCTGGATATCCCTCCCGAGTCCGTCCGGGCGGTATCCCTCTGCGGGCAGATGATGTCCTGCCTGTGTGTGGACGAAAATATCCGCCCGCTTGGCAGCTGCATCACCTGGGATGATAAGCGCTCCATCCAGCAGACACAGCTCATCAGCACCCTGCTGGACCCCGTGGAGATCCACCGCATCACAGGAACGCCGCCGCTGCACTCCTCCTCCCTCTCCAAAATTCTCTGGCTGAAGCAGTGTCAGCCGGAGATCTATGAAAAATCCTACCGCTTTATTCAGTGCAAAGACTACATTAATTATCTGCTGACCGGACATTTAGTGACCGATGAAACGGACGCGGGCTTTACGCAGATGTACGATCTGTTTGAAAAGCACTGGTCTGACCGCATTCTGGACGCCTGCGGCATTGACCGCAGCAAGCTGCCCGAGGTCATCCCCTCCGGAACGCCGCTGGGACGGGTCACTCCCCAAGCCTCCGCCCAGTGCGGTCTCAGTCCCCAGACCCTGGTGGTGGAGGGCGTCGGTGACGGACGCGCCCCGGCAATCGGCTCCGGTATCCTGAATCCCGGAGAGGGCTGCATCCACCTCAGCTCGTCCTCCTGGATCTCACAAGTGACCCGCAGCCGGGAGATCGACACCAAGCATGCCATCACCAAAGCGTCCTACATCCAGCCGGACACCTACGTCAACGGCGGGACCATCCTCTCCGGACACCTGTGCGCCGACTGGTACCTAAAGACCTTCTTCAACGACCAGCTTCCGCCGGATAAAAAGGACTGGGACCAGTTCATGGCACAGAAGCTTGCCCACACCACCGTGGGCAGCAAGGGTCTGCTGTTCATGCCCTATCTCCGCGGAGAACGGGCTCCCTGGTACAACACCTACGCCAAGGGCGGCTTCATTGGATTGACCTCCCGCCACACCCGGTATGATTTCTACCGCAGCATTCTGGAGGGCGTTTCCTTCCAGCTGGCGCTGGTGAAAAACAGCATTGAGGCGCTGGAACCCTTTACCAGTCTGCGTTTGGTGGGCAACGGCGTATCTCCCCAGTGGCAGCAGATCCTGTCCGATGTGCTGGAAATGGATCTCATCAGCTCGGATGTGACCACGAACGTGGGCTGCGTGGGCGTTGCCATGCTGGCTGGCGTTGCCGCCGGAATCTACTCCGATCACACCTCTATTGCCCGTTTCCACCACAACCAGTTTATCACCACCCCTATTCAGGAACACGTTGAGGTCTATCAGGAACTGATCCCCGCATTTGAGGACTGCTATCTTGCCCTGCAGGACATCAACCAGCACCTCAGCCAGATCAATCTTCCCCGGGAAAACGGATGATTTCTTTTCCTTTCCAAGCATAAAAATCAGGGACCCGTTCCGCTGCCAGTGCAGTGTGGAACAGGTCCCTGATTTTCTTGTATTACAGCAGATGCATCAACTCTTTATTTGCCTGATATGCCGCATCGTAGATCTTCCGGAATTTCTGATACTGCTGTGTGCGCTCCAGGGACGGATACACCGTCACAGACGGGCGGATCACCCGCTGGAGGTCCTGGAAATCCCGGAACACACCCGCGCCAATGCCCGCCATCAGAGCATCTCCGTAGGAGGCTCCGATGGTCACGCTTGCCATGTGGATCGGTTCTCCGATGGCATCTGCCATCATCTGCATCCATACGGCATTCTTGGTGCCGCCGCCCACTGCCATAATGTGCAGCGGTTCAATATGGTGTTCCTTGAAAATATCAATGTGCTGCGCCACGGAGAAGGCAATGCCCTCCAGCGCGGAGCGGTACATATGGTGCTTGGTGTGGTGCAGGCTCAAGCCGATCATCAAACCCTTGGCATTGGGATCGTTGATCGGTGTCCGCTCTCCCGCGAAATAGGGCAGCGTCACCAGCCCCTCGCTTCCAATGGGAATCCTGTCGATCTCCGCCATCATGGTCTCGTAGGCATTGGGACCGCCTGCATCTTCCAATGCCAGTGCCTCCGGATAAAGGTTATCCCGGAACCATTTGGTAATGGTGCCGCAGTTGTTGGTGCCTGCCGCCACACTGAATGTATCAGGAATCAGGAAGTTGTTTCCGCGGACCCGGTCATCCGTCACCAGACGGTCTGTGCAGCAGTAAATAAAGACAGAGGATCCCAGCTGAAGCATCACGTCTCCGGGATGGGTCACTCCGGTGCTGATTGCCTCCGCAGAGGAATCGCCCGTGCCTACTGTGACCGGTGTACCCACGGCAAGTCCCGTTGCCGCTGCCGCCGCTTCGGTGATATGTCCGGCAACATCTGTAACTACATGACCGGAGGGCAGCTGGTCCGGACGGCAGAAGGGACCGCACATCTCTTCCCGGATCGTTCCATCGGGGTGGTAGAGGGGGCGCAGCGAGGCAATTCCCAAGAAGCGGTCCACTACAAATTCTCCTGTCAGCTTTGCCACCAGATAGGATGTCCCCGTCAGGAACTTATAGGTTTTTTCGTAAACCTCCGGCTCATTATTCTTGATCCATAGAATCTTGGCACAGACATCACCAGAGCAGATCGGACGCCCAAACAGCTCCTTGACCTTCTCCTCCCCGTAGTACTCTGTGAGATATTCGATCTCCTTCTGACTGCGGGCGTCAATGCCGTATAAAATTGCTTTCCGTAGTGGACGCAGGTCCCGGTCCACCGGCAGGCAGCAGGTCCCAAGCGTACTGACCCCCAGCGCCAGAACATCCTCCTTCTGCACGCCGGACTCCTCCAGCAGCTTCTGTGTCAGCACACACAGGTCGTGCCACCAGACCTGCTCGGCATCATGCTCATAATAATTAGGCTTCGGATTTTCCATCCCGTGCTTTTGAGCGGCATAGGCAATGACCCGTCCCTCAGTGTCTGTCAGGGTCCCCTTACTCTCGTAAGTGCCGATATCCACGCCCATCAGATATGCCTTACGCTCCATATTGCCACCTTATCCTTCCAGCTCTGCCCGGTACGCCTTCACCCGGTCCATAAAATCCTTTACCCGGTCGCCATCCACTGTATTCTGGAACTTTCCGCCTGTCTTAAATGCCGTACCCACACAGGCTCCATCGCTGTAGCTGAGCTTTTCCCGCACATTTTCCGCCGTGCAGCCGGTATTGCAGAACACCGGCGTATCTCCTGCCAATGCCTTGACCTGCTCGATCAGTGAGGAATCTGTCTCCGTTCCTGCGCTGGCGCCGGAAACGCACAGTGCATCCGGGAAGCAGTGGAAGATCATGGACTTCGTGATCTTGCCGAGGGGACGTTCTGCAAGATAAGCGTCCGACTCCGGATTTACCTTGAAAAACAGCTTTAAATCGTCCAGTCCCAGTGCTTTTTTCCTCCTCATCACTGTGGCGATGTCCGTATCCACCAGTCCACTTTCACCCATATACGCGCCGGTGAAGGTGCTGCGGACGAAATTCGCTCCGGTGGCAGCTGCCAGATCAATGGTCGCCAGCGGATTGGAGACAATATTCACGCCAAACGGCACACGGATCTCCTGCCGCAGAGCGCCTACAATATACCCCATTGCGCCAATGGTCACAGCCGATACCTTCTTCTCATAGGGCAGGCTGAATTCGTTGGCAATCAAAATACCGTCCACGCCGCCGTCCTGAAGAAGATGCAGCTCCTCCCGCGCCGTTGCCAACACTCTTTCCATGGAATCGTCCTTCCCATACAACGGGTCTCCCGGCATGGCACGCAGATGCAGCAGGGCAATAATCGGCTTTTTTACTCCAAAAAATTCATCAATCCACATGACGTTCCTCTTCCTTTCTTTATTCCTCCAGACGGTTTGTTCCGTCAGTCTCCTCCAGCAGAGCGTCCAGCTCTGCAACACCTTCTATCACTGTGTCCGCCAGTCTCCAGCTGTCCGGTTCCAGCTGACTGCGTACTCCAATCACCCGAAGTCCGGCAGCCTTTGCCGCCTGAATTCCACAGTGGGAGTCCTCCACCGCCACGCAATTCTCTGGAGGAAGTCCCAACAGGGAGATCGCCTTCAGATATACATCCGGCGCAGGCTTGCTGTGCGCCACATCCTCACCGCTAACCACATGCGTGATGCTGGGAGTAATGCCCGTTTCCTCCATCATACGCTGAATAGATGTCCGCGCCGATGCCGATGCAATGCAAAGTGAAAAGCCTTTACTGGATAGTGCTTCCAGCGTTTTTCTCATTTCAGGAAATGCCACCTCTCCATAAGGGACAAACAGGTCCTGACAGGATTCCCGGTAAAACCTCCGCAGCTCCATTGGGTCCTCCGTCCAGCCCCAGGCACGCGCTAAAATGCGCCAGGTCTCCTGACTGGAGGTTCCTACGGTCCGCACCAGCTCCTCCCGGCAGACAGCCTTTCCATTTCTGCGGAAAAATTCGGAGAACAATTCCAGGTAAACCGGCTCGCTGTTCACCAGCACACCATCCATATCAAAAATCACCGCCTTCAGGCGACGCATGAATACCCTCTCCTTTTCTCAGCAGCCTCCGGTCCATTCCCGGAACATCTGAATGGACCTTCGGTCCGCTTCCTCCGGATGCGCAAAGTATCTGCGGTCCGCGATCTCCATAGACAAGAAGCCGCTGTATCCAACTGCACCCAGCGTCTCTACCGTTTCCTTCAGCGGCAGCGTTCCATCTCCAAATGCCAGATGTCCTCCCGGTGTTCCATCCACCAGATGTATATGGACCAGATCCTCTCCCAAAAGCCGGAGATAATCCTCCACACGCTCGCCGACCAGCCCTACCTGGCAGGTGTCCAGCATAGCTTTCAGCGCAGGACTGCGAATGGCATCCAGCACATAGCGCATATCTGCCGCCGTATTGACCAGATTGGAGCTGATGGGAGAGAGATGCTCCAGCGCCAGTGTAATGCCCTCCTGCTCTGCCTTTTTTGAGATTTCTGCCAGGGAATCCAATGCGCGGGTCATAGCGTCCTCCCGGGATTCGTTCAGATTTCCCCAGCCGGAAACCACCAGCATTTTCTGACAGCCCAGTTCCGCTGTGACCTCAATGCCGCGCTTGACGTATTCCACGCTGTGTGCCCGCAGCGTCTTCTGCGGCGCCGCAATGTTGTAGGGATGTCCCAGCACCTCCGGCGTACAGCAAACCAGCTTCAGCTCCCGCTCCGCCAGCATGGCTTTCACCCTTTGCAGAACCGCGGAATCCGCTTCCTCTACATACAGCGCCTCCGCCCAGATCTCAACGTTCTGAAGTCCGTTTTCCGCCGCACAGTCTAAAAAATACCGAAATGAGTGCCGCGCGTAATGACAGTTCATTGCAGACAGCTGTTCCATTCTCAATGTTTGCATGGCGTCAACCTCTCTTCCCTTTCGTTTAGGCAGAATGCCCCCTTTATAAAAATCTCTATAATTATAATAAGTATTATAATAATTATTGTCAATATTTGTTTGTAAAAATCCGCACATTTTTCGGGTTTTTCCCGAAAAAGGCAGAGAACTCCGGTCCTCCGAAGCTCTCTGTCAAAAAATTTTTTACAAAAGCCCAATGCTGCGGAACAGGAAGGTAAACAGGAACATCGTCAAAATGGAGGTCAGCGTGGTGGTCACCACCAGCTGTCCCGACAGGGGACCATCCGCTCCCATCGCCACTGCCATCGGATAGGATGCCACTGCGCAGGGCGCTGCAAACAGGATCATCAATGCGCACAGCTCCTGATTCCGGAAGCCGCAGGCAACAGAGATCGGCAAAAATATCAGCGGAATCAAAACCATCCGCAGCAGCAGACCTACCGTCAACGGATAGCGGTTATGCTTCAGCTCTCCCATGTTCAGGCTGACACCCAGGGAAATAAAGCTCAGTGTCGTGGTCACATCGGCAAGGTCGTCGATCACACCCATCAGCATGGACGGAATTGGAATGCCAATCAGCTTTACAGCAACACCCAGAATGCCTGCCATCACCATCGGATTTTTCAGAATGGAAATAAAGATCTTTCCAAAGCCCGCCTTGCCGGAACGGTTGACCTCCAGAATGATGACTGACAGGGCGTTGGTCAGCGGCACTACCACCGCGCCCAGCAGCGCCACCATTGCCGCATGACCATCGCCGTAAATGGACTCTGTCACGGCAATGCCAAACAGAATGTAGTTGGACCGGATCATGCCCTGCCCAATGGATGCCGCCTGATTATGGTCCTTGACCAGATGCTTCGGAATGGTCCATGCCATAATGAAAATCACCATCAGCATGGCAAGCACAAAGCCCATCAGCTTTACGCTGAAATCCGTCTGAAAATCCGCATGGCAGATGTTCCGGAACAGCAGCACCGGCATAAACAGACGGAACAGCAGCTTGTCCACCTTTTTCATGGTATCCCGCTCAATGATACCGGCTTTCCGGCACAGTCCACCAATCAACATCAACAGCGCCATCGGCGCAACAACGCCTAACGCGACCCAAAAGCTATCCAATGCGATTCCCTCTTCTTTCTCTCTTCGGGGCAATCTCTCGCCCGAACGTCGTTCTTTCCTATTGTATACGGATTTCTCTCAAAACACAAGAAACGTCTGAAGGAAAAATCAGTTTAAATCTCCGTTTATGAAATGTCCCGGATAATTAGTCATTCTTCATTCCAGCTCGTAATCCCCTGTTCCGTCAAAATCACGTCCATCTCCCGCAGCTGTTTTACCGATTCCGGGCGAAGCCGCATTCCAATTTCCTTTGCGAGAGCATCCGCCACCAATATATACGGTGCAATGGTATACTGCCCTGATGATTCCGGTAATGCCAGTACCAAATCCGCATAAGCAGCTATCGGGCTGCTGTCTCCCATTGTCAGCAATATCACACGATGACCGATTTTTTTACAGAACCTCGCCACCTCAACGGTCATCTGCGTATTCGGCCAACTGGTAATGATAACAATCACGCTTCCCTTCGGCATCTGCCTGACCTTTTCATAAATAAAATGCTCATCATAGCTTAACTGCTGCGCAGTGGATAAAAACGGCAGCAGCATATAGTAAAAATACAGCGCAGCCGGAAGAGAACTGCGCAAACCATAAAAACCAACTCTGGGTGCTGAGAGAATCATTCCAACCGCTTCATCCATATTCTGAAACAACAACGGGGTGGCAGTCTTGCCAATGACCTCTACTGCATTTGAAAAAACCTGTGTATAAGAATCCCGCTCCGCCCCCTGCTCTGGCTCCAGCGACGATAACGTTTTCCAGTAAGAAGACTGCATGGCTTTAGCCGCATAATGATGCAGATCTGAACGAAATTCTGCATAGGAGTCATAACCGCTTGTCTTCAAAAAGCGAAATATGGTCGCATCTCCAACTCCCACTGCTTCCGCTAACTGATGTGTTGTTAAAAGATCTATACCGGAGACATTCTCCTGAATGTATGTGCAAATGGCTCTTTGCTTTTTTGATAGACCATTTTTGTTCTTCAGGAGCTCTTCGATTTTCCCTTGCGGCATGACAGTTCTCCTCTCATATTTAGATTGACCTCTATATTTATCGCAGTTCTTTTGAAATTTCATTCAATTTTCTATCATTATAAATATCAGTTCAATCAAAATCAACTCGTATTTTTGGTATTCCACTGGTTCTCCATGTCTGCGCTTCCTCTTGCCGTCCATAGTTCTTGGTTGTAATTCAATCATTTTATAATTTTAGTGATAGTATACAAATATTTTTTGATATATTATTGCATATTATTGATTGACTATTTCGTATTTTGATAGTAATATGATCGCGCAAGCTGATAGAAACCCTATCTGCTAAAGCAATCGTCAAGGAGGTCATCATTCATGGAGAGTAAGGAGAACAAGGTGCTTTGGATTTCCCAGGAAGAAGCTATGCAGTGCGGTGCCAACAATTTGGAATGGGTCATGAACAATGTCATTCGTGCGAATAAAATGCTCGGTCGTGGGGAGACAACGGAAATTCCCCTGTTTCATATGATGTGGGAGGAGGGGAAGCATGCAGGTAAGCGAATCGGTCTGCATGCCTGCATCATCAACAGCGATGTGGAAAATGTTCATATCGCCGGGGTCAAGGAAATCCCCTCCAATCCTGCCAATCCGCGCAAACTCGGCAAACCCCGCTCCAACGGTCTTGTAGAACTGTTTGACGAGGAAACCGGTTATCCTCTCGCCGTTGTGGACGATACCTTGATCAGCGGAATCCGTACCGGCTGCGGCAGCGGCTTAGGCGCCAAATGTTTCGCGCGCCCCGATTCCGAAGTTATGGGACTTGTTGGCAGCGGTGTCATCGCAGGATACTGCATGCAGGCAACGCTTCTGTTCATGAAGCATATCAAAACAATCAAGGTATATGACGTCCGCCGTGAAAATGCAGAAAAATTCTGTAAGCGTTGGGAACACCTTCCCTACCGGTTTGAAGTCGTGGACAGCGCCGAAGCTGCCATTCGGGACTCTGATATCGTTCATACGGTCACAACAGTCGATGTCGGCGAGGAGTATGTTGAACCCTCCTGGCTGAAAAAGGGTTCTTTCCATTCCTTTGTTTCCCAGTATGATTATAAGGAAGAATGTCACCTTCTCCCCAATGTCAAATTTGGTATGGACTGGATGGACCGTCTGAATGACCGGGATTCCTGCACACTGGCAAACATGGTTCTGGATGGAAAAATGGCAAAGCCCACCTATCCGCTGGTCACACAGGTCTCCGACGTTCTCAACGGTGTTCATCCGGGACGCACCAATGACGATGATATCTATCTATTTGCCACCATCGGCATCGTTATCACTGATACGCTGAACTGCTATGAGGTCTACAAGAGCTGTCTGGAAAAGGGACTTGGCACGGAAGTCTATCAGTGGAAGGAGCCCCACAATATGTAATCTGCCCCTATCTTCTCCCTGCCGTTGTCCGCTTGCTGTCTGCTGACAGCGGCAATATGCAAATGCGCGGCTTGCCTAAATGGCAAGCCGCGCGTTTATGATTTGTATGCTGTTGTAAATTGCCCCTACTCTGTTATCAGCAGACACTGCACACCAGCTCGCCGTTTTCCACATCCAGCTTCAGTGTGCTGCCAGCTGTCAGATTGCCCTCCAGAATCTTCTTGGCAATCAGCGTCTCCGCGGAGCTTTGCAGATACCGCTTCAACGGACGGGCGCCGTACACCGGGTCATAGCCCCGGTCAATCAGCAGCGTCCGGGCAGCATCCGTGATCTCCAGCTTCAGCATCTTATCTGCCAGACGCTGGCGCAGTCCCTGCGTCAGAATGTCAATGATGCCGGTCAGATTCTCTCTGGTCAGCGGCTTGAACATGATGATCTCATCCAAGCGGTTCAGGAACTCGGGACGGAAGGACTGCCGCAGTTTACCCATCACCGCGCTCCGGGCGCTTTCGGAGATGCTGCCATCCGGCTGAATGCCGCCCAGCAGCTCCTGACTGCCCAAGTTAGAGGTCAGGATAATGATGGTATTCTTGAAATCCACCGTTCTGCCCTGAGAATCCGTAATGCGTCCGTCATCCAGAATTTGCAGCAGAATATTGAACACATCCGGATGTGCCTTTTCCACCTCATCAAACAGAACCACGCTGTAAGGCTTACGGCGCACAGCTTCTGTCAGCTGACCGCCCTCATCATAGCCCACATATCCGGGAGGCGCTCCGATCAGGCGGGATACAGAGAATTTCTCCATGTATTCCGTCATGTCGATCCGCACCAGATTGTGCTCATCGTCAAACAGGCAGTCTGCCAGAGACTTTGCCAGCTCTGTCTTGCCCACGCCTGTGGGACCCAGGAACAGGAAGCTGCCAATGGGGCGGTTGGGGTCCGCAATTCCGGCGCGGGAGCGCTGAATGGCCTCCGTTACCAGCTTAACCGCTTCGTCCTGACCGATGACTCTCTGGTGGATCACATCATCCAAGTGCAGGATCTTCTCCCGCTCGCCTTCCATCAGACGATTCACGGGAATACCGGTCCACTTTGCCACAATGTCTGCGATCTCGCTTTCCGTCACCGTGTCATGAACCATCGAGTTTTCCCCGGTGTGCTGCTCAGCGGCAGCCTCCGCCTCCTGCAGCTGCTTTTCCAATGCAGGCAGATCCGAATATTTCAGCTTTGCAGCCCGTTCATATTCCAGATGAGACTGCGCCTGCTCGATCTGCCCCTGCAGCTGCTCCAGCTTGGCTTTCAGCTCCTTTACCTGATCCACACCGTGCTTTTCCGCTTCCCAGCGGGACTTTCTGGCGTTGAACTGCTCCTTTTCGTCTGCCAGCTCCTTTTTCAGCTCCTCCAAACGGTCGCGGGAAAGCTGGTCGTCCTCCTTTTTCAGAGCCATTTCCTCAATTTCCTGCTGCATGATCTTCCGGCGCAGATCGTCCAGCTCTGCCGGCATGGAGTCGATCTCCGTGCGGATCAGCGCGCAGGCTTCATCCACCAGGTCAATGGCTTTATCCGGCAGGAAACGGTCCGTAATATACCGGTTGGACAGCGTAGCCGCCGCCACCAGCGCATTATCATGAATGCGGACACCGTGGTAGATCTCATAGCGGTCCTTCAAGCCACGCAGAATGGAAATCGTGTCCTCCACCGTGGGTTCATCCACCATGACCGGCTGGAAACGCCGTTCCAGCGCGGCATCCTTTTCAATGTACTGCCGGTATTCATCCAGCGTTGTCGCGCCGATGCAGTGCAGCTCGCCCCGTGCCAGCATCGGCTTCAGCAGATTGCCTGCGTCCATGCTGCCCTCGGTCTTGCCTGCGCCCACAATGGTGTGCAGCTCATCAATGAACAGGATGATTTTTCCCTCGGACTTGCGCACCTGCTCCAGAACTGCCTTCAACCGCTCTTCAAATTCTCCCCGGTACTTAGCGCCTGCAATCAACGCGCCCATATCCAGAGAGAAGATGGTCCGGTCCTTCAAGCCATCTGGCACATCGCCGCGGACGATCCGCTGGGCAAGTCCCTCGGCGATGGCAGTTTTACCAACGCCGGGTTCACCAATCAGCACGGGGTTGTTCTTCGTCTTTCGGGACAAAATGCGGATGACATTCCGGATTTCGCTGTCCCGTCCGATAACGGGGTCCAGCTCCTTGCTTCTTGCCCGTTCCACCAGATCCGTACCGTATTTTTTCAATGCGTCATATGTCTCTTCCGGGTTATCACTGGTCACGGGATTAGACTTGACCTTGGACAGCTCCTCACTGAAGCGGCTGCGGGTAATGCCGTGATTTTGCAGCAGCTGCTTCAGCTGCCGGTCGCCCTCGGCAAAAATGCCCAGCATCAAATGCTCCACGGAAACATACTCATCATGCAGCTTTTCCGCGGTACGCTCTGCTACCGTCAGCACCCTGCTGGTTTCCGGAGAGACGTACAGCTCGCCGCTGCCGCCGGAGATTTTAGGCTGCTGGTCGATCAGCCCCCGTACCTCCTGCATCAATCCACTGCTGTCCACACCCATCCGGGTGAACAGCGAGCCGATCAGACCGTCCTTCTGCTCCAACAGGGCGTAAAACAGATGCTCTGGGGTCAGATACTGGTTCTGCCGCTCCTGCGCCAGAGACTGGGCAGAGCGAATGGCTTCCAAGGTCTTCTGTGTATATTTTTCTGCGTTCATAAAGCTTCACCTCATATAGCTGCGGAGCCCTTATCGGTTCCGCGGTTTAAAAGCGCACAGCGCTCTGGCAGATATGCCGGAGCGCTGGCAGCAACACTTACTGGATGGAGATCGACTGAGCGGCAGGCAGCTGCTTTTCCTCCCTCTTGGGGAAGGTCAGCTTTAGAATGCCATCCTCAAATTTTGCGGTCACATCCTCCGGCTGCACCTGTTCGCCCACATAAAAGCTGCGGCTGCACTGTCCGCTGTACCGTTCCTTTCGGATGTAGCGTCCCGGCTTTTCACCGGAGGACCGCTCCATGCTTTTTGCGGCGCAGACCGTCAAATAACCGTTTTGCAGCTCCACCTGTACGTCCTCCCTATGGAAGCCAGGCAGATCCATGTCGATCTCATAGGCATTGTCCATTTCCCGGACATCCGTCTTCATCCAGTTTCTGGAATGCTTTCCATACACGGGATTCCGGCGGCTCTCTGCAAGCGCTCCTGCAAAGGAATCGGAAAACAGATCATCAAACAAATTTTCACCAAACACTATCGGTAACATACATCATTCCTCCATTCTTCAACTGCACTCGTTGCGTTCGGGGAAAGCTCCTCGCGTCCGCGGGTTTTCTGTTACCTGCCCATCGGGCATCTCGTTTTGGCGCCTTGTGGAAGGATCCTTGCTCCTCTCTCAAGGTTCGTCCTTATTATAACGCAGCTTTTAGCACTGTCAAGAGGAGAGTGCTAATGTTCACAGAAGTATCTCACATTGTTCACAAATCGTACATTTTTACTATAAATTTGAAGAATCTTTGTATGGTCTCACAATTTCTGTACAAGATTATTTCTCATCAATTTGTAATTTTCCTGACAATTTTATCATATATTATACACTCCTTTTACAATATATCATTACCTTTTTATTGTGAAAAGCTTCCTGTCATCCCAATTTGGTGACAGGAAGCTTTCCATTAAGCTCTATGCGGTTCCTCCAGAGAAATTCCCACTGTGCGGAGCATCTGCAAAACCTGCAATGCCGTCTCCTGCTCGTTTGGACCGCTGGCAACGATCAGGTCCGCATATCGGGCATACAGCGGTTCCCTCTGCTCATAAATCTGCCGGATGGTCATTCCCTGCTGTGCCGCGATTCCCCGGTCCGTCAGGTCCTCCGGCATCCGGTCATTGATCGCAGACAACGGTGTTTCCAGCCACACCACCACGCCGTTCTTCTTTAAATGCTCCATTGCCGCCCCGGACAGCACCATACTGCCGCCAGTGGCAATAATGCTTCCATCCCGGTCCAACTGGCTGCCAACCTCTCCCTCTATTTTCAGGAAGCTCTCCAGTCCGTCGGTACGCAGGATCTGCGGCAGCGTTTTTCCGGCAGCCTCCACGATCAGGTCATCCACATCCACAAACCTGTAATGCAGTTCCTTTGCCAATGTTTTGCCCACCGTGCTTTTACCTGTACCGGGCATTCCAATCAATACGATATTTTTCATCATTCCGTCCAATCCCGTTGCTATCTATTCAAAGTCGGGCAGCCGCATACAGCGCCACTTTCCTCACGGGATTATACCAGCTTCCGTGCCATTGGTCAATTCACCGATACTCCATAAAACATCTCAACATCATAAAAAATCCCCACAGGGCAGCCTTTGCCGCCTGTGGGGATTGCTGAACCGTCAGCTTCTGTGCTTCTGCTCCTCCAGATAGTCGTTTAACTCCGTGTTAGGAATATCCGTGATGAACATATGTCCGGGCGCATGCGTAATGACAATGGGCGGCTTGGCGTTTTCCACAGCCGCCTGCGGCGTGACGCCGCAGGGCCAAAACACCGTCACCTCACCGGGATAAATATCCACCGCCTCGCCGTAATCCGGCTTCATGACATCAGCAATGCCGATCTCCGCGGGATCTCCGATATGTACTGGGGCCCCGTGAACATTGGGCATCTTCGCTGTGATATCATACGCCTTTTTGGCGTTCTCCGGCGTCATGGGGCGCATGGAGCAAACCATCGGTCCCTCGAAGGGTCCCGCCTTCACGGTCTGGATATTGGTCTTATACATGGGAACATTGCGTCCCTGGGCAATATGGCGGACCTCAATGCCCTCCCGCATCAGCGCCTCCTCAAAGGAGAAGGAGCAGCCGATCAGGAAGCCCACATAGCCCTCCTTCCAGTATTCGCTGGCATCGGTCAGCTCTTTGGTAAACACACCGTTTTCATAGACCCGGTAGCGGGGAATATCCGTGCAGATGTTTCCGCCCCCGCCCATTGCGTGGGTCTCCGGCGTTCCTTTCATAATTTCCAGAATGGGACAGGGGAACGGATTGCGTTTGGCATACTCTTCAAAATCCGCAGCATAGTCCGGCGGCAAAATCACCAGATTTGCCTGTGCATAGCCCCGGCACATGCCGGCTGTTGGAAAATCAATGACGCCCTGACGAATCAGCTTGCGTACCTCAGAGGGATGCATATCCACATAGGGGGTAATATCAAAAGCCATAGTGATTCTCCTTCCCTGTTCGTTCTATGATTCTTTTTTAGCGGCTGGTCGCGCTGCGGAGTGCCTTCAGTGCCGCGCGCTGGGCAAGCAGAGCCTCCTGCGCCGCACGGATGGAAACCTTTTCAAAGCGGACATGGTCGCCTGCCTTCAGTTGACCCAGAATGCGGAAGTCCGCGGAGATCACGTTGGCGATCTTGGTGTAGCCGCCTGTGGTCTGGCGGTCCGCCAGCATGATGATGGGCTTTCCGGCAGAGGGGATCTGAATGGCGCCAAAGGAAATACCGTCCGAAATGATGTCACCACCGGAAACATGCTCAATGGTCTCGCCATCCAAGCGGCAGCCCATCCGGTCAAATTCCGGCGTCAGGGTATATACCGTGCTCAGGAAGGTCTTCAAGCCCTTCTCTGTAAAGGCATCGTCCTGCGGTCCCAGCACCACCCGCAGCGTATACTCCGGGCGGGAAATGAACTCCGGCGCAATGCGGCGGCTACCCATATATTTCAGCTCCTTTTGCGGCGCACGGAAACCGATCACATCGTCCTTGGCAAGCTTTCTGCCCTGGAAGCCGCCGATCTTTGCCTTCATATAGGTAGAGCGGCTGCCCATGACCACAGGGATGTCCAATCCGCCGGCAAACGCAATATATGCCCGGCAGCCGCTGCGGGGACCCGTGAAGCGCAGAACCTGTCCCGCGGCAACGTTTACCGCCTGATAGGTCGCCAGCGGCTTCCCGTCCAGCGTTGCACCCAGATCACCGCCTGCAATGGCAATGCAGTTTGCCTCATTGAATTGCAGCTGGGGACCCATCATAGTGCATTCCAGAACAGCTTCGTTTTCCTCGTTTCCCACCAGAATATTGGCGATTGAGGCGGAGCGGGGGTCTACTACGCCGGAAACCGGCACGCCAAACTGCTGATAACCCACACGACCCAGATCCTGCACCGTAGTCAGCAGTCCGGGATTCAATACCGTGATGCTCATTTCGCCGCCTCCTCTCTGGGATGCCGGCGGCAGACAAATCCGCCGTGGGCTTCCTGCTCTGCAATTCTGTCAAACTCCGCCTGGTCAATGGCATAGAACTTGATGTACTGTCCTGCCTGGGGAAGAATGGGCGTCTCCCGGTCCGGGTCATACATCCGCACCGGCGTTCTGCCGATCAGCTGCCAGCCGCCCGGCGAATCAATGGGATATACACCAGTCTGACTGCCCGCAATGCCCACACTGCCTGCGGGGATCTTTACCCGGGGCTGCTGGAGCCGGGGTGCCGCGATCTCCTCGCTCATACCTCCCAGGTATGTAAAGCCGGGAGTAAAGCCCAGCATATAAATCAGATACTCCGTAGAGGTGTGGATGCGGATGACCTCCTCCTCCGTTTTGTGGTTATGCTCTGCCACAAACGCCAGGTCCGGTCCCATCTCTCCACCGTACAGCACAGGGATCTCCAGTACCTCGCTGGGAGGAATCTGGATGCTGTCCAGCTGGCTGAACAGCGTCTCCATTCTCTGAATAAGCGTTTCATAGAGGATCTTGTCCGGGTCATAATGCACCATCAGAGAGCGGTAGGTCGGTACCAGCTCTACAATGCCGGGAATGCTGCTGCCCTGCAGGGCGATGGTGAATGCCCGGACCTTGGCGTTGATGGCTTCGCTGATGGCGTTGCCAAACTCCACCGTGACAGCCGTATCACCGCTGAGCAGGAATTTTACGTCGTTCATTCAAAGCTCCTTTCCGGTGCAGACCGGTCCCCCCAGGGAGTCCGGTCTGCGATTGTTAAAAGGGACGGGGTTATACAAACAGATTCTTCAAATTCGGAAGCGAGGTGACCGCCAGATATGCGGCAAAGCAAACCACTACCCAGCCCGGAATTTGCAGAATCAAGGGGTGCTTGTAGTTCTCTCCCACAATTTTTTTATTGCGGCATGCCAGCAGCATACAGCAAAGGGAGATCGGCAAAATCAATCCGTTCACCGCTCCGGCAAGGATCACCATCCGCTTTGCGCCTCCCAGCACCGCCATGACCAGTGTGGAGAAGGCGATGAAGCCCACCACGAACCACTTCTCGTTTTTTACAACGTAGGGGTGCAGGGTCTTCAGGAAGGATACGGAGGTATACGCCGCACCGATGACCGAGGTAATGCCGGCGGCGAATAGCGCCACGCCAAACAGTCGATAGCCCACGCTGCCAGCCGCCAGCCGGAACGCCTCTGCCGCAGGGTTGGAGGCGGAGGTAATCGCCGCTATGTTCTGTGCCGCCACAGCGGCGCCAGCCGTGCAGACGCCCAGCACACTGAGGAACAGCAGGATACGGACCGTTCCGGAAACGCAGATCCCCGTCAAAACGGACTTACGGAAGTGCGGAACGTCCTCTTCCCCGCCATAGCCCGCATCCAGCAGGCGGTGCGCGCCGGAGAATGTAATGTAGCCGCCGCAGGAACCGCCCAACAGGGTGATCATGGGGGCGATCAGGCTGGAAGGCTCCTCCGGAGTGAAAATATGGATCACCGCACTGCCCACCGGCGGATGCGAGGTGAAGCACACCACCAGCATCACCAGAATGATGATCGCGCCCAGCACCTGCGCCACTCTATCCACCAGGCTTTTTCCACTCTTCGACAGGAAAATGCAGATGGCAAGTACGCCGCCCAAAATGACGCCTGCCTTTTCCGGAATGCCCAGCGCGGCGTTGAAGCCCAGCGCCACACCACCGACATTTCCGATGTTGAAGGCAAGACCGCCCAGCACCACCAGACCGATCAGCACATAGCCCAAGCCCGGCAGGACCCGGTTGGCGATTTCCTGTCCGCGAAGACCGGACACGCCAATGACCGACCAGACATTGGTCTGTGCGATGATATCCATTATAATAACACAAATTATGACAAATGCAAAGCTCGACAGATATTTTGCTGTAAATTGCGATGTCTGTGTCAAAAATCCGGGACCGATTGCGGAAGTTGCCATTAAAAATGCTGCACCCAGCAAAACGGAACGGCTTTTTTTCTGATTGGTCTCAGTATCCATAAAAGAACCTCCTGTTTTTCATAAGCCGCCTGAAGCGAAGGCTTTAAAGGCGGAAGGGGTCTTTTCTCCCGGGTTCTTCCAGGAGACAGCAGCTATATTTTTACTCTCGATGCGGTCAGACAAGCTCCGCCAGCGGAACGATGGTCACGCCCTCTGCCTCCAGCCGGGTGTGAATGCTTTTCACAAATTCCACCGCAGAGGGATTATCACCGTGAACGCAGATAGAATCGGCTTGGATGGGGACCTCCTCCCCTGTTACGGCAGTAACCGTTCCCTCCTTGACCATCCGGACCGTTCGGGCAATGGCTTCCTCCGGGTCATGGAGAACGGCGCCTGGTCTGCTTCTTGGAACCAGTGAACCGTCTGCCTGATAGGCGCGGTCCGCAAACACCTCGCTCGCCACCCGCAGCCCCACCTGCCTTCCGGCTTCCAGCATCCGGCTTCCGGCAAGACCCAGCAGGATCACCTCTGGATCCACTTCGGCAACTGCCTCCGCAATGGCAGCAGCCAGCTCCATATCCCTGGCTGCCGCGTTGTAAAGTGCGCCATGCGCCTTGCAATGCTGCAATTTTACACCTTGAGATCTTGTAAATGCCGTCAGCGCACCCAGCTGATATTTTACATAAGCCTTCACCTCTTTGGGTGAACAGACCATGCCACGCCTGCCAAAGCCCAGCAGGTCCGGGTATCCCGGATGCGCCCCTACCGCCACGCCAGCCGCCTTCGCCGAAGCGACAGTTCTTTCCATCACCAGCGGGTCTCCGGCATGATAGCCGCACGCTACATTTGCCGAGGAGACGTGGGCAATGACAGCGGCATCCATTCCAATGGTATACGCGCCAAAGCTCTCGCCCAGGTCACTGTTCAAATCTACCTTGTACATAAAATTCTCCTTTCCGTTCCAAATCGGCTTTTGCTCCTGTACCAAATATAGTAAAGCACCCCGCTTCCCATCCGGCACTGCCTATCAAAAGGTCCCGCAATCCTTTCTCCCGCAAGGGAAAGAAGTTTTTAGTCCCGTCCAAGAGGGTCATCCTTTATGTCAAAAAAATACAGCCACCAGTGAAATTCACTGGTGACTGTTGACTTAAGTCCGGTTTTTCCGGCGGCGGCGTTTTCTGCGAAGCAGCAGAATCACAGCTGCCAGCACCACAAGCGCTGTCAGAAGCAGCACCACCGGCAGCAATGCGCCCGCCTGCTTTTCGATGACGCAGAAGGTCACCTCGGACGCCGTGCTTGGGAAAAGCAGATAGCTGCCATCCACGGTACTCTCCTGCTGCTCCCATCCGTTTTCTGTCTGTACCCACAGGACATAGTGTTTACCGCTGTCCGGCAGGCGGTAATGAACGGTATAAGAGATCTCTTTCAGATCCGGGTCCTTCACTGTAACCGTGTAAGCCGTTCCCTCATAGGCATTGCCCTTTTCATCCGTCCAGGATGCCGGCTGCGTAGTGTGAGACACCACCGCGCTGGCGCTGAAGCTGCCATCTACCAGAATCTGCGGCAGCGCTCCACCGTCCGACAACGAGGACTGGTACGGCGTGTATACTGCCTCCAGCGTCTGGCTGGCGGTAAGGTGGCGGTAATCCACCTCCGGCCAGGAGGCGGAATAGCCCTTCTTCGCCGGAATCTCCGGTAGGCTGTCAATGCCCTTGCCATACTGGAAGGGCACCACCTCAAGCACCTTTCCATCCACCTGGAAGGTCAGCTCCAGCTGGGCAAAGGTCTTCGGCACACCGGCTGTCGTGCAAAGGGTATCGAAGGATACCGGCTCCGCTTTGCCCACATAGCTGATGCCATCCAGCGCGCCCAGGGTCTCATGGGTAAAGGTGTTCCTTGCCACTGTAGCATCATCGTCTGTATCCACATCGCCTGCCACTGCTCCCACATAGGCGTCACCTGCCGTAATCTGGACCAGCGTATGGCAGTCCTCCAGCGTGCTGCCGTATCCGGCAATGCCGCCGATATAATCCGTACCGGACAGGCTGCACTTTGCCCAGCTGCGGCGAATGCTTCCCTCAAAGGAACCGGCAATGCCGCCCACATAGCTTCCGTCGGTGCTGGTGACAGTGCCATAGCCTTCACAGCCATTGATCTGTCCCAAATATGCCTGACCGACCACACCGCCGGCGACGTCCTTCTTGCTGGTCACCTCACCGGAGTTGATGCAGGCGTAGACCAACGCCTTTGCCTGGTAGTGGCAGTCCAACGAATATTCGCCGACCCGGTTCACATCCTCGTCCACATCAAAATCCGCTTCAATGCCAACAGAACCGGCAATACCACCCACCTGGGTCGTTCCATAAACGGTCCCCTGGTTCTGGCTGGCGGAAATTCTTCCGTCGTGCTGCTTCTCCAAATTGCACTGGTCGGAAAGGTCCTGAAAATGATCCTTGAGCTGGTCCTCCAGATCCTTGCTGCGATCATCGCTCCAATCCGCCTTTTCACTACGGATCAAATTGGTGATGGCACGGAACTGGTTATTGATCGCCCGCAGATCGTTTACCAGCGTATCCGAGGAGTCATTCAGAAGCTGATTCAACGCATCGCCACTGTCCAGCAAAGCATCCATTGCCGCCTGCAGGGCGTCTCCCTGGTCCGTGATATCCGACCCAATCGGGGCAATGGTAATGTCCGGCTTCTCCGCCAACTCCTTCACCATATCCCGCAGGTCCTTAGTAATTTTGGTCAGGCTGTCCAGTGCCGTTTCCGTGGCGTCATGGACTGTTTCCATATCCTCCAGTGTACGGTTCAGCGCGCCGCTCATACTGGAAAGATTTCCCAGCGCGCTGTCCAGCTTATTTAATGCCTCGTTTACCTTTCCATACGCGCGATTCAGCCCGTCCAGTGCATCTACCAGCTGGCTGACCGCATCCGTGGGGTCCTCGCCGTTGACAATGGCATCCAGCAGCTCCTGCATGGCTTGCCGTACTGCCGGTGTCATGTTTTTCAGCATGCTGACCGCACTTTTCAGTGCCCCTATTGCATTTTGAAGGTCCTCCGCGGCATTACCGCCAGCGGTGGAAGCATCCTTTAAATCCTTCCGGATGGTCTCTAATTCATCCAGTACATCCTCCAGCTCGCCCATTGTGGTGACAGTCTCATCCATGATCGGTGACAGCTGGTCCAGCGTCCAGGATACCCGGGCGGACAATTCGTTGATCTGGTCGATGTTGCCGTTCGCCCAATCAGTCATGGAATCCACCAGATCGCCAGCGATCTCCTTGGTCGCCCGTGCCTTTTCGGACAGGTCATCCAGTTGACCGGAAACGGCATTGGAAATTCCGTCCGCGTCATTGGCGGTACGGTCCATCAGATTCTGCATCTGCTCCAGCTGGTCCAGCAGCTTATCCAGAAAATCCTTGCTGAAGGACTGCACCACCTCCGGTTCCAGTTGACCGGCAATGCCGCCTACGTCCTTTCGTCCGTTGATTGCGCCGGTGTTGACGCAGCCATCCAGATAGCCGGAGGAACGCCCGGCGATGCCGCCGATGTTGCAGCCAATCTGCTCATAGCCCACGCTGCCTTCATTGCGGCAGCTCTGGATCACGCCGCTGGAAAGTCCCGCAATGCCGCCGATGTCCGTATACACCGGCACGTTTTCCATAGAATTCAGCTGCTCCAGATTCGTATAATCCGTCTTGGGATCGTCCTCCAGATTTTTAGTGTTGATACTGCCGTGATTCTGGCAAAGCGTCAGCGTTCCCTGGTTTTCTCCGGCGATACCGCCGGCAAAATGCTTGCCGGTGACGGTTCCGGAAAAGCTGCACGAAATGATCTCTCCTCCGGCGGCGTTGCTGCCCACCAGACCGCCGATCCGGTTGTCACCGGACACCGTGCCTGTGGCGCTGCAATTCCGGAGCTTTCCGGAGTTGCTGCCTGCCAGCAGTCCCAGATCGTCCTGCCGGTCCTGGGGCTGGATAGTGCCAGCCACCGTCAGGTCCTGCACCACACCGCTGCTCTGAATATAGCGGAAAAGCCCCCGCACATTGCCGCTTCCGGTAATGCTGATGTTGATGATCTTATGTCCCTGTCCCTGAAAGGTCCCGCCAAAGGTGGGAATGGGAGTAAAGTCCCTGCCCTTCAGGTCCAGATCGTTTTCCAGCACCACGGTTTTCCCCTGAGACCAACGGTCCACCGTGCAGTTTTTGGACAGCGTTTCCAGGTCCTCCACCGTCTGAATGACAATGGTCTGGCTCTCTGCCGCAGCAGCCAGGGGAGCCGCCAGAGTCAGAAGCAGCACCGCTGTCAGCAGCAGGGACATCCATCTTTTAATTCTTCTCTGCTTCATCCTGCGTCTCCTCCTTTTCCTCTGTTGTTTCCACCTGTGCCGTGTCCCCTGCCGGAGCGGCAGGTCCCTCCGGCGGCTCCGGCGGCGTTCCGGTCCCCGGGATATTCTCTATCGTAGGCGGCTCCTGCAATTCCCGGTAGCTGCCGGATGCCATGATGGCGGACACGTCACCGTGGATCACGCCGTGGATCTCCGCATCTACAATACCGGAGATATGACCGCGTACTCTGCCGTTAAGATACACCGCGCCGCTGACCCGCTGGGTCACGCCGGGAGTGATGGGCAGCTTTACATGGAAGGAGGTCTTCTCCACGATTTTGTCGCCCAGCACCAGAATCTGCGGCAGAACGAACATTACCAGGAACATGGAGATCAGCGTACCACGGCTGAGACACTGCCCGATGCCCACAATGGACGGTTCGGTGGTAATCTGTCCGATCAGTGCCGCGGCGGCAGACAGGATCGAACCGGAGGTCAGCACCGTGGGGAACGCCAGATCCAATGCCTTGATAAGCGCTTCCTTCGGCGTCATCCGGGTCTTCAGATCGGAATACCATGTGGAGATCACGATGGCGTAGTCAATGTTTGCTCCCATCTGAATGGATGTAACGATCAGATAGCTCATGAAGAAGATATTCGTATTGGTCAGATATGGGAACGCGAAGTTGATCCAGATACTGCCCTGAATGACCAAAATCAGCAGAATGGGCAGTCCCACGGACATAAAGGTGAAAATCAACACCAGAATAACGAACACCAGCGACAATACGCTGATCATCACGTTATCCCGGGCAAACGAAGTAGACTGGTCATAGTCGCTGGTGGAATTGCCCACCAGATACACATCGTCCGCGTCATAATACTTTTCTGCCGTCTTGTGCAGCGTTTTCAGAAAGGCAAAGGTCTCCTCCCCCTCCTCCGGAAGGTTCAGGTTTAACACCATACGGGAATAATTCTCACCGATCATCTGCGTCTCCGCGTCGGTGATCTGCTGATAGGCATCATTGATATCCTGCTCATCCTTGTCATCCAGATCGACGTAGCCCTTTTCCTTTTCCTGATAAATGAACAGGATCATATCCTTAGCAGGAACCTTGTAGGAGTCGATGCCGCCCACAATGGGACCGTAGTTATCCTCCTGGTCCACGGTATATGCCGAGTAAAGAATGCAGGCTTCCTCATAGGAAAGATCCATCATCTCGGCAAACTGCCGGGGCGTCAGCTGATCCTCCAGACAATAGCCGGGCTTTGCCTCTACATTGGCAAGACCCATTGCATAATCCACCTGATCCAGCTTCTGCAGGTCTGCCAGCAGAGCACGCTCCTTATCCGTGTCGCCCTTGGGAACCAGCAGCGCCATGATATTCTGGGAACCAAAGGTCTCCTCCACCCGGTCCGCCGCCACCTGATGCTCATTGCGGCGCATCGTCATCACGGAGTTGTCGCCGTAAACATAGGGGCAGTGGTTGGACAAATAGAAGCCGCCTACGATGCAGACCAGAAACACTGGAACACCGATAAAGCGCAGGCGGTACACCAGCTTGCCCCACCGGTCGATCTGCGGCACAAAGTTTTTGTGACGGGTCTTTTCCATCGCGCCGGAAAACAGCATCAGCAGTCCCGGCATCAGTGTAAACACCGCCAGCATGCTGAAGCAGATTGCCTTGATCAGCACCAGTCCCAGATCGAAGCCAATGCGGAACTGCATGAACATCATGGCGGCAAGACCGGAAATCGTCGTCAGGCTGCTGGCAGAAATAGACGGAATGGCAGCACTGACTGCAATGATGCAGGCTGTCCGGTCATCCGGCGCGTGGGTCCGCTCCTCCAGAAAACGGTGCAGCAGGATGATGGAATAGTCGATTGCCAGAGCCAACTGCAAAACCACTGTCACCGAGTTGGACACATAGGAGATCTCTCCAAACAGGAAATTGGTACCCTTGTTCAGCAGAGCCGCTGCCACGAAGGTAATCAGCAGCACAGGAACCTCCGCATAGGAGCGGGAGGTCAGCAGCAGCACCAGAATGATGACCACTGCCGCCACCGCCAGAATGACACCCATCTCATTGTTCAGCGTGTCGGATTTGGAGTAGCCGATCTCCGTATCGACATATGTATCATAGGGGGCAAGAAAATCCTCTACCGCAGCCAGACTGTCCTTTGCCTCCTGGCTGTCATCCTCGCCCCGGAAGGTCACAGTGATCAGCGCATCGCTGCCGCTTACATAATCCTCATAGGTCTTATTGGCGGTGGCAGGCGTCTCCGTGTCATCCGGGTCCTTATTAGCGTCCCAGAAATCCACAGAGGACACACCGTCCATATCCTCGATCTGGTCCGCCAGATCCCGGGCAATGTCATAGGTCACATTGGTGACCATGATCCGCGCCGTACCGTAGGTAACCATCTCATCATCCATGATGGTCAATCCCCGGCGGGTCTCCGTGGTGGACGGCAGATACTCCGTCAGATCATCGCACACCTTTACCCAGCCCTGGGTAATCAGGCTGGCAATGATGGCAATGATATACAGGAAAAAAATCAGATTCCGCTTGTCTACAATGAAGGTAGCCAGCTTTTCAAAGAAATTATTTTTCTTGGGCTGGTCGCTCATACAGTCAGGCTCCTTTCTCTCTTTGCAGGTCCGACCTTCAAGCAGCCCTCTGCCGGATGCCGGTTTTGTCTCATGCCTGTTGCTCCTTTTTCGTCTCCGTAGTCAGCGTTCCATGGCAATCCCAGCAGCCATGCTGCGTACAGACTCTGCCGGACAGCTCCTTTTCCGTCAGCTTCAGCTCCGAGCGGCACTGAAAAATACTGACAGCGGAGCGCAGCAGATGAGACAGGCAAAGCTCGCCCGCGCCACATACCGTACCGGAGATCCTATTGTCATATCCCAGCAGGGACAGGATTCCTGTCACCGTGCCGTTCTGCACCTCCATCCGCAGGGTTCCCTGCTTCGGTCCCATCGGACTTTCCAATGTAATATCGTATTGCCGGTGCGGCATGGCTGCTCCCCCTTTTCCTGCTGTGCGTTTTGACCGGCTTATAGAATAAGGTCTTTTTCTTTTGAAGGCAATGGTCAAATTATGATAAATGTCAGAATTCAGACAAGTATCTGATTTTGTCCGTAAATTGTCGAAATCACAGGTGACATTTTGCAGATACCCTGCTATAATCGAATAAAAAGTAGAGTGTACGGAGGTCAATGATGGAAAAGCGCTATAAAGTGTCTGATATCACCAAGCAGTCCATCTGCGCTGCCCTACAGCATTTGATGGCACAAAAGCCGCTGGAGAAGATCACCATCTCTGAGATCATGGACACCTGCGGAATGCGCCGCCAGCACTTTTATTACTATTTTACGGATATCTACGATCTGGTATGCTGGATGTTTGAGGAAGAAGCGATCTCCCTGCTGCGCCGTCAGGATGACGTGCTGCTCTGGCAGGAGGGATTTTTACAGCTGTTTCAATATCTGTCGGAAAACCGCGCCGTTTGTCTCTGCGCACTGGAATCTCTCGGGCGCGGATCGCTGAAGCGCTTTTTTGAAACAGACATCAACAGCATCGTCCGCCACGCCGTACGGCATGTGGTTGAGCTCTGTGATTTCCCGGACCATCCGGAGGAAGAGGACATGGTCGCCCGCTTTCTGACCATTGCAATGGCGGGCATTGTAGAAAGCTGGCTGCGGGGAGAGCTGCAGCAGACACCGGAGGAATTGATCCGGATGTTTGACGTAATTTTTCAGGACTATGTCCGGGGCGTGTCCCTCCGTTTGAAAGGAACGGCGGACGTACCGGTATGTACTTCTCCGGCTTCGCCGGAGTCTTGGAGAGATGAAAGAAAGGGGAACTTGGAATGAAACGTCAGGTAATCGTATTAGACCGTCAGTTTGGCAGCGGCGGCAGAGAAATCGGAGAAAAGCTCAGCAAAGCTCTGGGCTTTGATTATTACGACTGGCAGCTGCTTTCCATGGCGGCAAAGCGGGCAGAGATCCGGGAGGACCTCTTTGCCGGAAAAGAGGAAAAAGCCGGAAATCCGTGGCTGTTTCAGGGGGTCTACGAGGGCGGTCCCCGGGTCCAGCAGGGACAGTCCGCCGAGGATATCCTTTTTCAGATGCAAAGTGAGATCATTCAGGAGCTGGGCAGCAAGGGCAACTGCCTGATTGTGGGGCGCTGCGCCGACGCCATTTTGGATAAAGCACAGCTCAACTGTCTCAGCCTGTTCATCTGCGCCCCCCTCCCGTGGAGGGTCCGCCACCGGATGGAGGTAGAGCATCTGGACGAAAAAGCCACCACTGCCCTGATCGAAAAAACGGACAAGCAGCGGGAAAAATACTACACTCATTACACAGGGCGCGACTGGGGTTTTCCGGAAAATTATGATCTGTGCATCAACAGCGCCCGGCTGGGCATCGACCAGACAGCGGCACTGCTTGCCACCCACTGCAAGCAGCTGTTCTCTCAGGAGATCTGACCCACAGCGCCAATTCTTCAACAGCCGAAGCGGCAGATGCGCTCCGGCTGTTTCTTTTTTCTTATTCGCTCCACAAAAGCCACTTATAAATTTCATAGTTACTTGTTTTATCCATGCCAGGCCCGTATAATCATAGGCAGTTCCCCGGTGCGGGAAGTATTTTCCTGTGTATAAAACCACTGGGAAGAAGGGAGCCGCTCATGTATCAACGCAAGCTGGAAAGGGACATCCGCTGTCCTCTGGAGTATGGGCTGGAAATTTTCGGTGGAAAGTGGAATTCCCGCATCATCTGTGTATTGGCTGCACAGCACACCCTGCGCTACAGTGAGCTGCGCCGGGAGATGGGAAACATCACCGATGCCGTGCTGGCTTCCACACTGAAGGGACTGATTGCCAACGGCATTGTGGTCCGAAGGTCCTATGATGAAATTCCGCCCCGGGTAGAATATTCTCTCAGTGAAAAGGGAGGCTCCGTGGTTCCCATTTTACAGAGCATCTGCCGCTGGTCCGGTGCTTTTTTCAAGGAGGACACCGACCAGCCCATGATCCAATGTCTCAAATGCGACTACCGATAAAATAATGAAGGAGCTTTCTATGGAAATCCGTTATACAGAAGAAAAGCATTTCACTCAGCAGCAGGTTCAGGACCTCTTCCTTTCCGTCGGCTGGATCTCCGGGCAATATCCCAGCCGTCTCCATAAGGCGCTGATGCATTCCTCCACCGTGATCACCGCATGGGATGGCGACCGTCTGGTGGGGTTGGTCCGTCTGCTGGATGATTCGGAAATGACTGCGTATATGCACTACGTTTTAGTGGACCCCGCTTATCAGGGAAGGGGCATCGCCGGAGCAATGCTCCGTATGGTTTTGGAAAAATACCGGGATTACCTCTACATCGAAATCATGCCGGAGGAAAGCAAAAACGCCGCCTTTTACCAGCGTTTCGGCTTTCAGCTCATGGAGGATGGCGTTGCCATGCAGAGATGCAACTTTGCCAACCGGATTTAACCCTCTCCAATTATTTCGTACAGGTCCTCTGCGATGGGTGCTGATACCATTCTACTATGCTCCTCAAATAAGAAATTCGCGCAGCTGGTGGAAATCTCTCCACTTCTGCGCGAATTTTCTTTTTGTTGATTTGTCCGCAGAATTATTTCTTCCGTCTGCCCATCCAGACCAGCAGGCAGACCACCACGGTGCATACGCTGATCTTCCAACCCAGGGTAGGCAGTCCCTGCACCAGAATCAGCAATATCAGCAGCGGCAGTACCACGGAAAAATACCCCTGCAGCAGCGTCCGGGCAGCACCCTTTTCCGGCAGCTTCCAACCAGCACCAGCGTTGGCTTCCGCCAGATAACGGTCAAAGCCCCAGCCCCATTTGGACACACAGAACATCAGGTACACCAGAGAGCCGCCGGGCAGCAGCAGATTGCTGACCAGAAAGTCCTCCGAGTCCAGCACATCCTTCCCCAGCAGCGGGTGGAACCCGCTCCAAAGGTTATAGCCCAATACACAGGGCATACTGGCAAGCAGGATAAACACGCAGTTGCACACCGCCGCCTTTTTCCGGTTCCAGCCAAAGTTATCCATGCAGGAGGACATCAGATTCTCAAACACGGCAATGACCGTGGAAAAGCTGGCGAAAGTCATAAACAGGAAAAACAGTGCGCCCCACAGCCGCCCGCCAGCCATGTTGACAAACACATTGGGCAGCGTCATGAAAATCAGGGCAGGACCGGCATTGGGTTCCACGCCAAAGCTGAAGCAGGCGGGGAAAATAATCAGTCCGCTCATCAGCGCCACAAAGGTATCCAGGGAACAGATACGAACCGCCTCACCGGGCAGAGTATGCTCCCGGGACATATAGCTGCCGAAAATCTCCATTGCGGCAATACCCAGGCTCAGGGTAAAGAAGGACTGGTTCATCGCGGCGGTAATAATATTGCCAAGTCCCACTTCCCTTGCTCTGGCAAGGTCCGGCATTAGGTAGAACCTTACGCCCTCTGCCGCACCGGGCAGCAGCAGGCTGTGTACCGCCAGCACCACGATCAGCAGCAGCAAGCCCAGCATCATGACCTTGGTAATCCGCTCCAATCCCTTTTGCAGCCCAAAGGAGCACACCAGAAAGCCTGCCAGCACTGTCAGCACCATCCACAGCGTCAATTCTCCGGGGTTGCTCAGCATGGTACTGAACACCTCGTCAATCGCCGTGGTGTCTGTCATCCCGGCAAATGCTCCACCGGCGAATTTAAAGAAATAGCCCAGCATCCAGCCGGAAACCGTAGTGTAATACATCATCAGCAGATAGCAGCCAACAATGCAGAACCAGCCGTGAAGGTGCCAGCGGCTTCCCTCCGGCTCCAGTGCGGCATATCCCTGCACGGCGCTGCGCCGGCTGGCACGTCCTACCGCCAGCTCCATTGTCAGCACCGGCATTCCCATGACGATCAGGAACAACAGGTAAAGCAGCACAAACACACCGCCGCCGTTGGCGCCGGTGACATAGGGGAATTTCCATACATTTCCGATTCCGATGGCACAGCCCGCGCTGACCAGCAAGAACCCCAGCCGGGATTGAAAACTCTCTCGCTTCATGAAATGATCTCCTTCTCTTCACTCAAAAGGCGGGCAGAGAAATGGGATCTCCCCCATTTCTCCCCCGCCAAAAGGGTCTTTTGTTATCGTACCCAACTTCCGCAGAAAAGTCAATGCTTTCGTGAATGAAAGTGTGCGAAATTCAAAGCAGATTCCGTTAATTTTTCGCAAAAACGCTGCTGGAAGAAGCCTTTTTGAATCTTACCAGTCCCGTTTTGTGCAGCATGACCATCAGTGCCGGCAGCAGTGTCAGCTGGATGAGAATGCCGGGAATGGCATTCAGAAATGCCCCCGCCATAAATGCCTGCCAGGTAAAGGCATTACCGCCCAGTCCCAGCAGGACAACCTCTGCCGCGCCCCACACAGCACGTCCCGCCAGCATGGCAAGGATCATCGAGCGGTAAAGCGCGATCACACACTGCCACCTGGAGCGGTTATACAGGAATCCGGACACAAAGCCATATGTCGCCAGCTCAAAGGTCATGGCAATGGCAACAGGATACAGCGGCGGCATGCCAAACAGGACGGAACGCATCAGCGGCAGCACTGCTCCCACTGCCAACCCATACTGCCACCCGCAGATCAGTCCGCAGAGAAACACGGGAATGTGCATAGGCAGCAGCGCGTTTCCAATTCTGGGAATATTTCCCGTAATCATGGGCAATACAATGCCCATTGCAATAAACAGTGCGGACAGAGTCAGATTTTTCGTTTGTTTGTGCATATTCATACTCCTTCGGTTCATGATCGGCAGCGGAACCGGCGCTATCACGGCGGGATTTCCGGTGAGCTGTTTCAGCAGCAGTTCCATGTCAAAAGCTACCATTTGTATTTTACCTATTTACCCCATCTCCGTCAACACCCATCAGAGGATAAAAGCTGCGGCGCAGAAATCTGCGCCGCTGAAGCATTATTTTTCTCAGGCATCTACCCGGGTCCGGAGGATCTGGCAGTCCCCATTGATCCGGAAGCGTCCGCTGCCCGCTGTCAGGAACAGGCTGTCTCCCTTTTGTACGCGCAGAGCTTCTTCTCCGCAGGAGACGGTTCCCCCTCCATCCGTCACCAGCAGGGACACAAAGGAACTGTCATCGCAGACCTCCTCCGCCGGTGCCTGCAAAATATCCGCTGTAAAATAGGGACACTGCACCAAATGTCCCCCGAAATCCTGCCGCAGTTCCGCCGGACAGCGGTTTGCCACCGCCAGCGCTTTTTCAATATGCAGCGGGCGCGGCTTTCCATCCGCTCCCAGCCGTCCATAATCGTACAGGCGGTAAGTGACGTTGGAGTTCTGCTGGATCTCTGCGATCACCAGCCCGGGTCCCAGTGCATGGACCGTTCCGGGCGGAATGAAAAACAGGTCTCCCTTTTTTGCCGGGAACCTGTGCAGCATCTCCGGCAGCGTTTCCCGCTGAATGGCTGCGCGGACCTCCTCCTGAGAGGGCGTTCCCTCAAAGCCACAGTACAGGTATGCGTCTGGTTCCGCCTCCAGCACATACCAGGCTTCTGTCTTTCCAAACTGTCCCTCTTCCCTCCGGGCAAATTCATTGGACGGGTGTACCTGAATGGACAGCGCCCGCTGGCTGTTGATTAGCTTGATCAGAATTGGAAATTCCGGAAAGGCGCGGCAGCTTCTGCCCAACGCGTTTTCTCCCGCCCCGGCAAGATACTCCGGCAGCGTCTGTCCGGCTGCCGCACCACCATCGACCACCGAGGGTCCATCCGGGTGGCAGGAAAGCACCCACGCCTCCGCCAGAGGGTGACAGTCGCTCTCCATATGGTACTCTTCCCGCAAACGCTCTCCGCCCCAGAGATAATCCTTACAGGCTGGCTTTAATCGAATCATAGACATCCCGTTTCCTCCTTTGCCGGCAGCGTTCTTCCGCTGCTTTTCGCCAGCATGGCCGCGCCGATGACACCGGCATGATAGCCCAGCGAGCAGCTGACGATCCTTGTCATTTGAGAAGCATATGCCGCGCCGTACACCTGCTGGGCAACCTCCTCCCGCAGGGGCTTCAGCAGTGTCTCTCCCTGGTTCGCCACCCCGCCGGACAGTCCCACGAGCTCCGGGAAAAAGATGTTGATGAGGTTGGCGATCCCAACTGCCAGATAGTGCCGGTAGGTCCGCACTACCTCCTCTGCAGCGGCATCGCCCTCCGCGGCAGCAGCAAACGCTGTCTGCCCGGTGACGCCATGCCCTCTCACCAGTGCACACATCCTGCTCTCCGGATGCGCCTGCATTGCCTCCCGGGTCATGCGGATCAGCGCCGTTGCCGAAGCATACGCTTCAAAGCAACCCCGGCGTCCACAGGTACACGGCTCGCCGTTTTCCACAATGACCATATGCCCCGCTTCGCTGGCAGCACCGGTGAAGCCTGTCAGCAGCCTGCCATTCAGCACCACACCGCCACCGACTCCGGTCCCCAAGGTGAGAAACACCGCGCTGTCCGCGCCCTTGCCGCAGCCAGCCACCGCCTCGCCAAAGGCAGCGGCGTTGGCATCGTTTCCAATGGTCACGGGAAGGTGCAGCCGCTTTTCCAACTCATCCCTTAGAGGCATATCCACCCAATGCAGGTTATTGGCATAGACGACCCGTCCAGTCCGGTCATCTACCGTTCCCGGACAGCCAATGCCTGCCCCGGCGATCTCGCTGCCCCTGCCGCATTCCTCTGCCAGTGCATTCAGCTGGTCGGCTATGCTTTCACAAATTTCCTCCGCACTGCGGGGCAATGCCGTTGGACGGGAGCTTTGACATAGGATGCTCCCATCCTCTCCCACCACGGCGGCTTTGATGTTAGTGCCGCCAATATCCACTCCGAAATACAACAAAACTCTGCGTTTCCTTTCTGTATGACGCTGTTTACAGCTCCTCTACGGTTTTTACACCATTCATTTCCATCAGCTCCGTCAGCAGCTGCTCACATGCCTTCTGGTGCTTCAGCTGGACTGTAAAGATCACACAGGCACTGTGATCTCCGTCCTGCGTCCGGGTCATTTCCATATCCGTGATTTTTGCCTGAATTTCCCGGAAATGAGCAATGATGGCATCCAATGTCAGATTGCCAGTATATTCAATATAAAGGTTTGTTTCTCGGGTATGGTCCCGCACATGGTACTCCAGCTTTGTAAACGCCAGCTCTGCTACCAGGATCAGTCCCGTCACCAGAATCGCGCCCTCATAAAAGCCCGCGCCGCAGGCAAGCCCCACAATCGCGGCAGTCCACAGTCCGGCGGCAGTGGTAAGTCCCTTGACCCGGCGGCGGCGTGTAACGATGATCGCGCCCGCTCCGATAAAGCCGACGCCCGCAATGACCTGTGCGCCCAGCCGTCCAATATCGGTGGCATAGTGCATGACCAGCATCAGGTATTGGCTGGTCAGCGTCGTCATAGAAGACCCCAGACAGATCAGGATATGGGTCCGGAAGCCAGCGGGACGCCGTTTATACTCCCGTTCAATGCCAATCACACCGCCGCAGAGCACCGCCAGCAGCATCCGCGCTGAGACCGACAGAAGAGACAGGTCCCGCAGCGGATCAAACAATGACAGCATGGAATCCCCTCCTAAATCTCTTCAATGACGTAAATGCTCTCCATTTTGGAGAGCATCGCCAGCACGGCGCTGTGGCTCTGTCCCTTGGGCAGGTAAATGGATAAAACCGCGTTGGGACGCCGCCAGGCATCGGCGGTCTCCCTCTCCAGGTCGATGTCAAAGATGCGCACGTCCTGCCCCTTCAGATACTGAATCACCGGCGCGATGTCATCCAGAGACCCCAGCTCGATGTAAATGTTCATGTTCCGCGCCCGTTCCAGAATGGCGTTTTCCACATAGGGCAGCACCCGGACACACAGGAACACCAGCACCAGACTCAGCGCCATGCACTCATAAAAGCCCGCGCCGATGGCAAGCCCCGTGCAGGCGGACGCCCAAAGCCCCGCCGCCGTTGTCAGTCCCTTGACCTCCTGCCGCTCTGTCACCAGAATAGTCCCCGCACCCAGAAAGCCAATACCGTTGATGACCTGCGCGCCAAAGCGGGAAACATCTACCGAAGCTCCCACGCTGTCCCGCACAGCCGCCCACTGGGTATTCAGCATCACGGATTCATACTGATTCAGCAGCATGGTCAGCGCAGCGCCCAGACAGACCAGCATATAGGTCCGGAACCCGGCGGGACGGCGCTTATGCTCCCGCTCCATGCCAATGACGCCGCCAAAAACCAGCGCCAGTGTCAGCCGCAGTGCCACCGCTGCAAAATTCAGTTCCCGGAAGTATGAAAGCCAGTGTGTCAGATCTCCATTCACGCGATCCCCTCCCATCATCCGGCACAGATTGAGAAAGCAGCCCCGGGAACCGAACCGTTGCAATTCGACTCACAGGGCCGCTGTTCTATAAGATCCTATGAAATGCTTTTCTGAATGTGCCGCTTAGTACAGGTCTGCCTTTCCGTCATCCTGGAACAGCTCGATCTTCTGTGCAGCAACCTTCTTCATTGCCTCTATGCAGGGCGGCTCGATCACGTTCGGCTCCCGCAGGGAGATATCCTGCAGCACTTCCCGCATCTTCTTATAATAGGCAGCCTTGATGTCGCTGGAAATGTTGATCTTGTTGATACCAAGAGTCACGGACTCGCCGATCTCCTTATCCGGGTTATTGGAGCCGCCGTGCAGCACCAGAGGAATAGAGACCTTCGCCTTGATCGCCTTCAGAATGTCCAGCTTCAGTTCCGGCTTCATTCCGGCGGGATACAGACCATGGCAGGTGCCGATGGCGATTGCCAGCGTATCCACGCCCGTTTCCTGAACGAACTTCACCGCATCGTCAGGATCTGTGTAGTGGATGACCTGATCAAACGCCTTGTCAGAATCGGTGGTGCCGATGGTTCCCAGCTCGCCTTCCACGGAGACGTTGGCTGCGTGCGCGGTCTCACAGACCTTCTTACAGACTGCCACATTCTCTTCAAAGGGCAGGCTGGAGCCGTCGATCATAACAGAGGTAAAGCCAGCCTGAATGGCGACCACTACCTGCTGGAAGGAAGCACCATGGTCCAGATGGATACACACGGGAACCGTTGCCTTCAGCGCCTTCTCGCGGATCGCAGCGATCATATCCGTTCCGATATGCGCCAGCTCGTCCGGATGGATCTCAATGATGACCGGAGCCCGCTTTTCCTCGCAGATCTCCATAATGCCGTTGAACATGGCATAGGAGCTGATATTGAACGCAGGAACTGCAAAATGATGCTGGTTTGCAACTGCCAGCAGATCCTTCATATTCATTAACATGATTGATTGCCTCCAATTTTCTTGCTTTGATTTTGATATGTTCCAACAGGTCTTTCCCTGTTCAGAGCCTTGTGTTTACGCCGGAACGTATTCTCCGGTCTCCGTCAGACGGAGCTGCAGATTCGCCGGCATGGTCTTTTCGCAGCACAGCTGGACGTTTTGCAGGTCACTGCGGTCCACAAACGTCTCCGCCTCCCGGCGGCTCAAACCGCTGCACATCTTCCGGCAAACCAGCCGCTCCCGCAGCTGTCCGGCATCAGCACGGATAGCAACACTGTCGTCACAAAGTCCGCGCAGCTCCCGCCAGCCCGGCTCGTCCAGCAGCAGATAGTTGCCCTCTACCAGCACCACACCGCCCCGCACGGTAATAAGCCCCTCCTGCGGATCGTGAAGCTTTCGGTCATACACCGGCCAGGGACAAAGCTCCTCTGTCCGCAGTCGCTGAAGCCGCCGGGTCAATCCCGGCAGGTCAAATGTCACCGGGGCACCCTTGATGGCGGTCATGGGCAAAGCCTCGCCATTCCTCAGCACTGTGTGGCTTTTCAAATCCGCCTGAAACCGGTGGAAGCCGTCCATTCCCACTGCCTCCACCGGTTCTGCATCCGGGGTGACATGGGAAAGCTCCTGCAAAAAGCTTGCCAGCGTACTCTTTCCCGTTGCCGGAGGAGCCGCCAGAAATACCACGATCCGGCGGTTTTTCTCACGGTACAGCTTTGTCCACTTCCACAGAAGCGGCAGGAAAATCTCCTCCACGCTCCGGCGCGTATATTCCGCCCGGACAGGCAGACCGTTGATCTGCTGTTCCAGCAGATACTGCCCCTCCGCGCCCCGGTGGATGCCCTCCCGGTCAGAGGACATGGACATTTTCCTTCTTGAAGCTCAGGTAAGCGGTCTCGCCCACCTGATACACCTTCCGTCCCTTGGGGTTATAGTCCGTAATGGCTACCTTGGTATCGCCCACCATTACATGATAGTTCTGGTAAGCCCCCATAAAGCAGGACAGCACCACCTTACAGGGGAAGAAGCCCTGATCGCCCAGCACAGCGGATTCCGGACGCAGCACCAGCGTGGCATCCTTTCCGTCAGCGATATGCGCGGCATCCGCTACCTCTACCTTCACGCCCTGGATCTCCATGAGACCCGTCGTACCATCGTGGCTGAGCATCCTGCCCTTCAGGAAGTTCGCCTCACCGATGAAATCTGCCACGAACTCGCTGTTGGGATGATAATAGATCTCACTGGGAGTACCGATCTGCGCCACCACGCCAGACTTCATAATGATGATCTTATCCGAAATACTCATTGCTTCGCTCTGGTCATGGGTCACATAGATGGCAGTAATGCCCGCCTCCTGCTGAATGCGGCGGATCTCTGTCCGCATGGTCACGCGGAGCTTGGCGTCCAGATTGCTCAACGGCTCGTCAAACAGCAGCACACCCGGCTCTACCACCAACGCACGCGCCAGCGCCACGCGCTGCTGCTGTCCGCCGGAAAGCTGGTTGGTCATACGGGTCTCCATACCAGACAGACCCACCAGCTCCAGAATGTTGGTCACCCGCTCCTTAATCTCGTTGGTGGGGACCTTGCGGATCTTCAAGCCGTATGCAACGTTGTCGAAAATGTTGTAATGGGGCAGCAAGGCATAGCTCTGGAACACCATTGCAGTATCCCGCTTGTTGGGTGTCAGCTCGTCGATCTTCTCGCCGCCCAGATAAATGCTGCCGGAATCCGGGCTTTCAAAGCCCGCCACCATGCGCAGCGTGGTGGTCTTTCCGCAGCCGGAGGGTCCCAGCAGCGTGACAAAGCTGCCCGGCTCAATGTCCAAAGAGACATCGTTGACTGCGTAAAAGTCCTTTTTGGTCTTGGGATCTTTATAAATTTTAGAAATATGGTCCAGTCGGATTCCCTTTTTCTCCTTCGGCATATTTCTCACTCTCCTTTCATGGTCTTGCTGGTGCCAAAGTGCTTGATAAACAGGTTCATCAGCGCCACCGCGGCATAAACGATGATGATCAGGATGGTCGCGTAAGCGCATGCCTCGCCGTAATTGCCCTTATCGGCAAGACCGTTGATTTGCACGGTGACCATCTTCCAACGGGGAGTCACCAGCAGGATCACAGCGGAAATAGCGGTGATGCTGCGGACGAATGCCGTAACCAGACCGGAGAAGAAGGAGTCCTTGATCAGCGGAAGCGTAACGGTGAAGAATACCTTGCCCACGCCCGCACCCAGGTCAGTAGCGGACTCCTCAATGCTCTTGTCGATCTGCCGCAGGGCGGAAATACCGCTGCGGGTACCGGTGGGCAGAGAGCGCACCACAAAGGCGATGATCAGGATGGCAGAGGTGCCGTACAGTCCCTGCATCACACCGGAATGGAACAAACCATTGGAATAGCCACGGATGAAGCCCACACCCAGCACCGTGCCGGGAACTGCCATTGCCAGCATGGAGGTAAACTCGATAAAGCCTCTGCCGCGGAACTTCTTTTTGACCACCAGATAGGCAATGATCATGGACAGCACTGCCGTAATGGGAGATGCGATCAGAGACAGCAGCGCGGAGTCCTTAAAGGCAGAAAGTCCGCCGTAGGAGAAGATGAACTTGAAATGGTCCAGTGTAAAGGAGTAATCTCTGCCCCACAGCTTGAACAGCGCGCCCAGCGGCACCATCGCGTACATCATCACCACGAAAATGGAGATCAGCATGCACAGAATGGTCAGCGGAAGCGTGATGCTGCGGTCCGTAATACGCATCCGTCCACGGCTCGCCTTACCAGTTAGAGTGGCAGCCGTTTTGGATTCCAGATAATACTTCTGGATAATGAACATTACCACTGTGATGGACAGCAGGATAATCGCCATTGCGGCAGCGCCCTGCTTGTCATAGGCGCCGGTAATCTGTAAGTAAATCGTGGTCGCCAGAGTATCATAGTCGCCGCCGATGAGCATGGGGTTGGCGAAGTCCGCGGCGGACTCGATGAAGGTCACCAGGAAGGCGTTGCCAAGACCTGGAAGCATCAGGGGCAGTGTCACCGTGGTAAACACCTTGGAGCGAGATGCGCCCATATCCCGGGCAGCCTCCTCCAAGGAGGGATCGATATTCTTCAACAGACCGCGCAGCATCAGGTAACAGACCGGGAAAAATGTCAGGGTCTGCGTAATAACAATGCCGCCCAGTCCGTAGACGTTCGAATCGTAGATATGCAGGATCTGCCGGGTAATCAGTCCGGAACGTCCGAACAGGCAGATCATGCTCAAAGACAGCACAAACGGAGGGGAAACAATGGGAAGCAGGGAAACAACGTTGAATAATTTCTCCAGAATTTTGGAGCGAAGCTGAACATAGACATCCACATAAGCGAACAGCAGTCCGATCACGGTGGAGATCACGCCGGTCAGCAGTCCGGCACGCAGGGTGTTCCAGAAGGCGACCTTGAACCGTTCCAGATGGATGACGTTCTGAAAGATCTCGCCTGTCAGGTGCCCGTCGCTGACTACGCTGTCCACCAGCAGGATCGCCAGCGGATAGAGCACAAACAGCGCCAGAAAGACGACCAGCACCACCACTGTGACCAGCAGCAGAGGGTCGCTGAAGAACTTTTTACGGTCCAGCGCACGACTTTGATGGTGATTCATTGGGACTCTCCTTTCCCATAAGAGAGAGGCGGGGGAGCTTCTCCCCCGCCTCCTCCGGGTCTGAAATTTTCGGTGCGTTTACGAAAACTTACTCCGTCTTGAAACGGTCGTCCGCAGCAGCGCCGATTGCGGTGAAGAAGTCCTCTACATAAGTAGCGGTGTTCGCCTTTGCGTCTGCGAAATCGTAATCAATGGTGTTGTTGGGATCCAGACCGAACTGATCGACCACCTCAGGCTGCTTGGCGTTGTTCAGCACCAGGAACTGGAAGCTGCCGGTCTCAGCGGCGCGCTCCACACAGTCGGGAGTCAGAGCATACTCGATCCACAGCTTTGCAGCGTTGGGGTGCTTGGCACCCTTGAAGATAGAGGTTGCGCCAACCTCGCAGGAGGTACCGGAGGCGGGCACGCACATACCGATGTTGTCGTAGCCCTGAGTGATCTGATAGATAGCGTCATGCAGGAAGCCGATGCCGATGACGCACTCGCCGGAGCCAACGCTTTTGGACGGACCGCCGCCGCTCTTGGTGTACTGGGCAACGTTCTTATCCAGTGCCTTGAAGTATTCCATTGCCGCATCGTGACCGCGCATCTGCACGAAGGTGTTGATGGCGAGCTTTGCGGTACTTGCCGTGTTGGGGTTGGAGAACCAGATCAGACCCTCATACTTGGGATCCAGCAGGTCGTCCCAATCCTTGGGATAATCCAGGTTCAGGCGGTCCAGCTCTTCCATGTTGTAGAAGATGCCCAGCACGCCGCGGTAAATGCCGTACCAGTAGCCGTCGGCATCCCGGAAGGTATCGCTTGCCAGGTTCACAGCGTTCTGTGCCTCATATGCCTCCAGCAGCCCCTCGGAGGCGCAGATGCTCTGGGGATCGGACGTGCCGCCGAACCAGACGTCTGCGGAGGGATTACCGTTCTCCTCCTCGATCTTTGCCTGGACCTCGCCGCCGGTCAGGCGTTCCCAAGAGGTCTTGATGCCGTATTTGTCCTCAAAGCCCTGGCAGGCTGCTGCGATGTACGGATCCTCACAGGAGCCGTAAACCACCAGCTCGCCCTCTTCTTTCGCCGCTGCGATCAGCTCATCCATCTCGCTGCCAGCCGAGGAGGAGGCGCTGCCGGAGGAAGCCGCGCTGGAGGAGCCGCCCGAGGTTGCGCTCTGGGCGCCGCAGGCAGCCAGGGAAAGTGCCATCATGCCCGCCAAGAGAGCCGCAAGTAATTTTCTTTTCATTGAAAACATCCTTTCACTCCACTTTTTAGTAAAACTGAACAGTTTTACTGCTTGAAATCATCATATCATTGTCTTTTTTAAACTTCAAGTAAAAAAGTTGATTCATCTTGTTAAAACAGCAGATTCTATGAATTTTACAAAAATTTCATCAAGATTTAGCACATCAACAAAATCGTGCGGGAGCAAACGTTTTTCTCCGAAATCTTTTTCGTATAAAAGAATCGCACTTTGCATCGTTTTTCCGCAAAGAAAACGATACAAAGTGCATAAAATCGTTTTTCTGTTTACAGGCTGTCCTGCATTCCCTCCGGGCTGAAAACAGCGACATTTTTCGCATGGAATTGCTCCCGCAGATCCTCCGGCAGGGCGCTGTCCGTCACAATGCCGTCCACATCCTGTATACCGCACACCAGCTTCATAGCGTTCCGTCCGAATTTGCTGTGGTCCAGCAGCACATAGGTCTTGGCAGAAACCTCGATCATGGTCCGCTTCCCCAGGCTTTCCGCAAAGCCGGACAGTCCCGTAATGGTAAACCCAGCGTCTGCGCTGACACCGTCCGCCCCCATGAAGAAGGCATCCGCCCGTAGGTGTCGGAAGGCTTCCAGCTGAAATTCATCATACATGCTGCCGGAAACCGGGTTGTATACGCCACCCAGCAAATACAGCTCCACCACATCTAGTGCAGGCGCCAGTGCAATGGCGGCATGGAGCGAGTTGGTCAGCACCGTCAAACGGATACGGCGCTTGGCGATCTCCTGTGCCAGCACCGCGCAGGTGGTTCCAGCATCCAGCACCAGCGTCATATTGGGGCGCAGCAGATGGTCCGCCACATAGGCGGCAATCTCCCGCTTCTCCGCCACATGCGCCTTCTCCCGCATGCTGATATTCAGCCACAGAGGCGTGGTCTCCTCTACCCGGATCGCTCCGCCAAAGGTCCGGCGCAGCATTCCATGCTGCTCCAGCGTCCGCAGGTCGTTCCGCACGGTGGTCTCACTGCATCCCAGCAGCTGCCGCAGCTCTGGGAGGGAAGCCTGCTCCACCTGCTCTAAATATTGCAGTATTTTTTTCTGGCGGCTCTGCACCTGACTCTGTTTTGCCATAGGTCCCTCCACTCTCCGCGATCCGCCCGCAGATTTTGGTGTTATTTGCTGTTTTAACGTTTGTTTTTACCGTTTCAGCAGAATTTTACTGATTTTCCGCAGCTTCCTTCCTGCTCGCGCCAAGGACATACCGCTCAATCGCCACGGCAACGCCATCTTCATTGTTGGTAGCAGTCACAGCATCCGCCAACTGCAAAACCTCCGGAATCGCGTTGCCCATTGCCACAGAGAAGCCCGCCGCTTTCAGCATTTCCACATCATTTCCGGAGTCTCCGCATGCCATCACGGACTCCCGGGGCAGCTTCAGATATTCCGCCAACGCCCGCAGACCACTGCCCTTGCTGACGCCGCCCGCATTGATTTCCAGGTTGTTCCGAATACTGAAGGTCACCGCGAGCTCCGGATGCCGGGCGCAGATTGCCGCCTGCACCTCTTTCAGTGCTTCATGGTCTTCCGTAAAGATCAGGACCTTTTCCGCATCGCTGCCGCTCTCCTTCACCAGTCGGCGGAGATCCTCCGTTTCGCTGCGTAGAGCCCGCAGCACCACCCGGAGGTTTTCCGGTGTGTATGCCGCTTCTCTGCCCATATCACGATGGTCAATATACAGGCAGTCATTCAGGCAGACCTCGATCACATTGGTCGTACCCTCCATCAGGTCCATCAGGTCCAGTACGGTTTTCTTTGGAATCAGCTGCTGACAAACCGCCGCCTTCTTCTGCAAATCTATGACAGACGCGCCATTGCAGGTAATGGCATACCGGATGCCCGGCAGCTCCATCAGTGCCTGCGGCAGCGAGGACAGGTTCCGTCCCGAAGCCGGGACCACCGCCACTCCCGCCGCAATGGCAGCTTCCAGCGTCCTCCTTGTGCGCTCTGTCAACTGCTTGCTGTCCGTCAGCAGCGTCCCGTCCATATCCAGCGCCACCAATTTGATCTCACTCATGCGATTCTCTCCTCTTCCTGCGGTCATGCAGTTTTCAGCGCCTCCCGCAGGCGGGCAAGCAGCTCTTCCTTAGAATAATGTTCAAACGTGGTCACATCCACCGTCAGCAGCGTTCCCCCGGCGCAGAAGTCCATCATGCCGCGCTTTCGGAATTTTTCCTCAAACTCTTCACAGGAAATGGGTACATATGGCTCCCGGACGGTTTCCGGATACCGGGTGTTGACAATGTGTCCCCGGTGGCGGTTTGGGTCATGGTCCCGTGCGACAAACCGCCGGTAAATGGCAGAGACCTCCCCATCAAACCGGACGGTCACCGGATGGCACGGGTATTTCTCCATCAGCCGCCGAAGCCCCGGCAGAGAGCTTGCTTCAAAATTATTGTCCAGAATCACAGATTGTCCGTTTTTCAGCAGCAGCTCCGCCATGTAATACATCAGGTCCGTCGAGGCATTGCCCAGCGCCACCTTGCCCTCCCGACTCTGAAAGCCCACATCGTCAAAGAGGATCTCCTTCAGCTCATCCTTGGCAAGGACCGGGATCCCCAGCTGCTCTCCGGCATACGCCGCGAAGCCGGATTTCCCGGAAGCGGGCAGTCCGGCAATCAAAATCAGGTTCATGCGAAATCCTCCTTAGAAAATCCGTCCCGCGGCAGGCAGGAAATCAGGGCGCCCAGCTTCTCCCGGACGCCCTGCTCATTAAAGCTCCAATGTTCCCTTGCCGGCGCTGCCGAAGAGGTCGATCTTGTGTAAAACGATTTCCTTGCAGGCTTCCCGGTTACCGCCCACCAGCTTGCGGATGTCGATTTCATCCGGCTTGGCAGCCGCAGCCGCCCGCATGGTCTGGCTACAGCAGTATTTCAGCTCCGTTCCCACATTGATCTTATTCATACCGCACTTCACTGCCCGGATGAAATCCTCCTCCGGGATACCGGTACCACCGTGCAGCACCAGTCCGCAGTCCACCATACCGCGGATGGTGGTCAGCCGGTCAAAGTCCAGCTTGGGCGTTCCCTTATAAAAGCCGTGGGCGTTGCCGATGGAGATCGCCAGCGCATCTACGCCGGTGCGCTCCACAAACTCCGGCACCTTCGCCGGATCGGTCATATTGGCTTCCCGGTCTGTCACAGAGACGTTTTCCTCTCTGCCGCCGATCTTGCCCAGCTCGCCCTCAACAGACACGCCATAACGCTGGGCGTATTCCACCACCCGGCGGGTCAGGGCAATGTTGTCCTCAAAGCTCTCCTTGGAAGCATCGATCATTACGGAGGTAAAGCCGTAATCCACACAGTCCTGGATCATATCCAGCTTGGTGCAGTGGTCTACATGCAGCACCGCGGGAACGTCAAATTCGTCCGCAAGGGCGGTAATGTACCCCGCCACCGCTCTGGCTCCGCCAAAATAGTCCACGGCACTCATGCTCGCCATCAAAATGATGGGGGAGTTTTTCTCCGCGGCTGCTTCCAGAATTCCCCGGGCATCCTCAATTCCGTTGAAGTTGAAGGAGCCCACGGCATATCCATTTCGCTTGGAATCTTCCATCACAGATTTCAGTGTTACCAGAGGCATTTTCATCTTTCCTTTCTCAGCCGCAGGATAAACGCTCCCACAGCGTCAGCAATGCGCTGAAATATTTTGTTAAAACGGTAAAATCAATGGAAAAAGAACACGCCCGCAGCCGTCTGTTCACAAACTGTCTGAAACGAGCGCATTATTCTCATCAAAATCAACAAAGATTCTTTCATTTTTTCTTCTCAGTTGATGATATTTGCAATTATACCATTGCCCTTCCCTCCTTGTCAATCATCCTCTGCCAAAGCGGGAAAGCCGGGGCTTGCAGTCTCCGCCGCTTCTGTTGTACCATGAAGGATAGATCTGCATGGTCCCTGATTTCACGCAGACAGAAAGGAGCAGCATTATGAAATTGGCAAACGGCATTTCCATCCCGGAAATCGGGCTTGGCGTCTATAAAATGGAGGCAGGCGCGGAAATGATTTCCGCCATCGGCGCCGCCTATCAGGCTGGCTACCGCCTGTTCGACACCGCACAGATGTATGGCAACGAAGCGGCGCTGGGCGAGGCGCTTCAGGTCAACCACATTCCCCGGGAATCCATATTCCTTGTCAGCAAGGTAAACAACTGTAACCAGTGGTACGAACCCGCACTGGCAAGCCTGCGGTCCTCTTTGGAAAGGCTGCAAACCTCCTATCTGGACGCCTTTCTTATCCACTGGCCCGGACAGGACCAGAATCGGATGCTCAGCACCTGGAGGGCGCTGGAGCAAGCCTACCGGGACGGTCTGGTAAAAAGCATCGGTGTATGCAACTTTGAGATCTGCCATTTAGAATTTCTTCTGAGCAACAGTAGCATTGCCCCCATAATCGACCAGGTGGAGCACTCTCCCCAGCTTCATGACCCGCGCCTGACGGCATTCTGTCAGGCGCATGGCATTCAGGTCATGGCATGGGCGCCGCTGCGGCGCGGTGATTTTGGAGAAGAGGTTCAGCGCATCGCTGAAAAATACCACAAAACTGCCGCACAGGTCGTTCTGCGCTGGAATATCCAGCAGGGCGTTCTGCCCATTCCCAAATCCAAAAATCCAACTCGGCTTGCAGAAAACATTTCCGTGTTTGACTTTACTCTGGAGCCGGAGGACATGGAAGCATTAAGCGCTTTAAACTGCGGCAAACGCACCAGTCATGATCCGTTGACCTTTGATTTTTGACTCCTTTCCCGCAGCATCTCTTCTAACCTCGCATATGTTACCGTTTTGTAGTCGCTTTTCCTTTTTCCAGCGGCTATGATGAGAGCATAAAAATTTGGAGGGGTGTATTATGAAACGGCTTTTGCTCCTGCTCTTATCTATAGCTCTGTTGTCCTCCGGCTGCGGCGCGTCCCCATCCGGCAGTGCATCCGGCGTGACTTCCAGTGTGCCGGATATTTCTCTCCCAGAAGAGACTGACGACTCGATAGAGGACTACACATTTGACCAGGATTTTACCGAGGGCGACCAGGCATTGACTGTACGGCTGCACGGAACCGTTGACCGGACCGATGGCTTTGAACGCTATGGCGTATCCCAAATCGAAATTCTGGGCGAAAATATCATTCTCCAAACGCTGCGGGTAAAGGATGCCATTGATGCCGCCTGCGCCGATGGCGGCGAGGTGAATTACGGCGATCAGGACCGCACCGACTACTTCACCGCCGACAGCGGACTGGCTCTGGAAGACCTGAATTTTGACGGGTTTCCGGACCTGCGGCTCATTTGCTGGATGGGCAATGTGAATGCCTCCTATCTCTGCTGGCTGTGGGACCCGGAGACATCACAGTTCTTCTACGCCTTCCAGCTTTCAGGCTATGAAGTGACCACTGACCCGGAAGCCCGGCAGATCATCACGGAATCCCGGGATGGTCCCGGTATGTATTATACCGACCATTACCAGTATGACAGCAGCACCGGAAAGCTGCTGCACACAGGGCAGGAGGTAGAAAACCTCCTTTTGGAAGATGGTTCGGAGCAGGACGATGCACTGGTATCCGTATGGCAGTATCTGCCCAACATGGATGTGGACCTGAAATACGCCTCGGCAGACAACTTTACCGGGCAGGTCATCTACGACAGCGAGGACCCACAGCTGCGGTTCGGCACATTGCAAAAGCTGAAGGCGGTACAGGACCAACTGGGACAGGCAGGCTTTCGCCTGCTGATCTGGGATGCCTACCGCCCTGCGGAAGCCCAGCGGAAGCTATGGGAGCTGTGTCCAGACGCTAATTTTGTGTCAAACCCCAACAAGGGCTTCTCCAATCATAGCCGGGGAAACACGGTAGACGTGACTCTGGTGACACTGGACAGCGAGCCTGTTGAGATGCCGTCCGGGTTTGACGAATTCTCCGCTCTGGCGGACCGGGATTACAGCGATGTATCTCCCACCGCCCGGTCCAATGCAGAGCTGCTGGAGCAGGCTATGACCGCCGCCGGCTTCCGTGGCTACTCCAAGGAGTGGTGGCACTTTTCCGATACCACGGATTATCCGGTCATTCAATAACAAAGGCAAACCGTCAGGCAGCGCTTTTCCACGCTGCCTGACGGTCGTTTCTATATAAGACCTATAAAATCAAACGCTGCTATTTGATTCGACTGCCCGGGCAGTCTGCCACGATTTCATCCTTTCGGTGCTTCTGTTCCAGCTCCAGCAGGGCTTTTTTCACATCCAGCCCACTTCCATATCCCACCAGCGCACCGTTGGCGCCAATGACACGGTGACACGGAACGGCAATGATGATGGGATTCCGGTGGTTTGCCATGCCCACGGCGCGGCATGCCCTGGGATTTCCCACCGCCCGGGCGATCTCCTGATAGCTGCGGGTCTCTCCATATGGGATCTCTCGCAGCGCCGCCCAGACCTTTTGCTGAAACTCCGTTCCCCGCAAAAGGCATGGAAAATCAAAGTCTTTGCGCATTCCGGCAAAATACTCGTCCAGCTGCCGGAAAACCAGCCGCGTCAACGGCGTCTCCGTGCCGGAGGTTCCGCCTGGTTCTGTCTTTTTCAGTCCGGTAACTGCATCCCCCTCATAGTCCACCCGGAGGTCGCCTACCGGGGAGTGGTAAATTGCAAAGCCGTTCATGTGTGCTCCCTCCACGTCCGCCGGTATCCGGTGGGCGTTTGTCCTGTCTGCCTTTTGAAAAAACGGTTAAAGGTGGAAAGGCTGGAGAAGCCCGTGTCATAGGCAATGTCAATAACCGGCTCCTCCGTCTCTGCCAACTTTTGCTTTGCCGCTTGCAGCCGCAAACCGGCGGCATACTCCCGCGGCGTTACGCCATACGTCTCCCGGAACACATCCGTCAGCCGCCGCAGCGTCAAGCCTATGCAGTCCAGCCGCACTGCGCCGCTTCTCTTCACAGCTTCCTCTATCCTCTGCCGGGTCTCCTCCGCGATCTCCCGCATGGGACGGTAATCCAGCAGGTCGCTCCGGCAGCGCTTGCATGGACGGAATCCTGCGCGGCGCGCCTGCTCCGCCGTTTGAAAATAACACACGTTTTCCGGTCTTGGCGGCTTGGAACGGCAGGATGGGCGGCAGAAAATTCCCGTTGTTCGGACCGCGTAGAAGAACACTCCGTCGTAATCCGCGTCACAGCGCTGTACCGCATCCCACATCTTCTGCTCTGTCATATGCGCCCCCCTTACAGGTTTGTAAGGATCAGGGAAACGCCGGACAGCGCCAGTAGCACCGCAGTCAGCTTCCGGACTGATGCCTCATTCAAACGGCGGCTGCTCTTCATTCCCAAAAACAGTCCCAGCAGGGCAAATGGAATCAGCATCAAAGCGGTTTTTACCGTCTGGAACGTCAACAGGTGCAGCACGCTGTAGAGAACCATACGGAAGGTGTTGTCTACAATGAACACCGCGCTGATATTCGCCTTGAATGCGTCTCCGCCCTCTGTCACGCGGCTGATATACGCAGCCAGCAGCGCCCCCACGCCAAACAGTCCGCACAAAACGCCCGCTGTGACTCCAATGACTGCCAGCATCAGTCTTGAGGAGCGAAACGTCCTTTTGCTGTATTCCCGGGAAAACATCTCCAGTCCCAGCAGGATCACTACCACGCCAAAGACGATCTTAATTGCCCGGGCATCCACGCTTTTCAGCAGCAGCGCTCCCGGAATGCTGCCCGCCAGCACCAGTGCCGACAACGGCAGGTAAACCTTGGGGTCCAGGCTCTTCCGGTTTTTCCAGGTCAGGATCAGATTGGACGGATAGCCCAGAAGCAGGTCAATGGGGGAAATATTGGCGTTCACTGCGCCAAAGCTCAAAATTGAGGTAAACACCAGTGTATTGGCAAATCCGCACAGTCCTTTGATGAAATAAGCGACTGCCGCCGCAAGGAACCATAAATACATCCACGCCGCCTCCTGTCTTCGCTTTTTACCGCTTTTCGGGAACATTGTATCACGCTGTCCGGGAAAAGGCTTTGCAAAAACGGAAATTCAATTTTCCAGCTCTGGTCTTACAGCGTCCAGACCTCACCCGGCTTCAGCACCTTTGCCTGAAAACCGTTTTTCTCCACAGCAGCGGCAAATGCCGCCGGATCCTGCCGGATCACCGGGAAGGTGTCATAGTGCATGGGAACCGTCCACTGAGGGCGGATCATCTGTACTGCCCGGAGGGCATCCTCCGGACCCATTGTATAAAAGTCTCCAATGGGCAGCAGCGCCACATCGATCCTCTCGCTTTCCAACAGCGCCAGATCCGCAGTCAGTGCGGTATCTCCGGCATGGTAAATGCGCCTGCCGCCCATTTCAAAGAGAAAGCCGCAGGCAAGACATCCCGGCACCCCGCTTCCATGGACCGCCGGGGTCAGCTTTGCCCAGCCAAACGGCAGACGCATCCTTCCGCCCAGATTTCCAGCCAGAGTTTTCACCCCTGCCGGGGCAAAGACCGCTCTTGCCAGATCCACAGAGCAGCAGACGGTGGCTCCGGTGCGCCGGGCGATGTCCACGGTATCTCCCACATGATCGTCATGTCCGTGGGTCACAAAGATCCAATCCGCCGTAACCTCTTCAGGAGAAACCGCCGCCAGCGGATTTCCGCTCAAAAATGGGTCGATCAACACCCGGTGTGTGCCATCGTCCAGCAAAAACGCGGCATGTCCCAAAAATTGAAGTCTCATCATAACTCCCTTCCAGCACCGCTGCTTCTTCGTAAATCCTTATGTCCTGCTCTTCACCACGCTGCGGCGCAGCTCCGGATGCGCCCGGAACTGTTCTGTTCCATTAAAGCTTTGCAGCAGGAAACGGTCCGTTGTCTCATCCCAATCCACCTCGGTGATACCGCAGTTTTCCATCTCCCGACCCAACCGGAAGCGGTATTGCGGCGGCAGTCCCAGCAGCCATGCTGTCAGCGTACGGATCACGTTGCCGTGGCTCACCACGGCGATCTGCTCCTCCGGGCAGCGCTTCAATTCCTCCAGAAAGGGCTGGATGCGTTCCAGAACCATCGCCGCATTCTCGCCCTCCGGATAGGCAGCATCCTCCGTCTCCGCCTCCCGCAGGTGGAAATATTCCGGATAATGCTCCCTTGCCCATTGGGGCGTCTGCCCGGTAAATACACCGTAGTGAATTTCCTCAATGGCGGGACGGATCTCATAGGGAACCTTCAAATATGTATTAAGGATCTCCGCAGTCTCCCGCGCCCGCAGCAGATGGCTGGAAAACAGCCGGGCAACGCCCCAATGCTCCATCCATGCGCCTGTGACCTCTGCCTGCCGCCGTCCCGCCTCTGTCAGCGGAATGTCCACATTGTAAAGCGCGTCTCCCTGCCAGCCGTGGCGGATCCAGTAGATCTGTTTCATTCTGTTGCTCCGTTTCTTTTCAAAATACGACCGGCGTCACGCTTACCTGGGGATAAAGCATCTCGATCTCCTGCCGGGTACACATCTGCGTCCCCTCCTTTTCCAGAGAGGCATTGGCGGCGGCTACTGCCACCCGCAGCAGCGCAGCTCCGTCGGTCTCCCCTTGGGCAAACGCGGCGCAGAAGCCTGCCACCATAGAATCTCCCGCACCCTGTACGCCGCGGACGGTGATCTCCGCGCCGCGGGTGAACCATGCACCCCTTTCACTGACCAGCAGCGCACCCTCCGCCCCCATAGACAGGGCAACATAGCCGATCCCATACCGGTCGATCAGCTTCCGGCAGGCACATGCCGCTTCCTCCCGGGTGTCGAAGCAGATGCCGAAGGCATCCCGCAGCTCGTCCTGATTGGGCTTGATAAGCAGCGGCGCGGCTTCCACACCATAGCGCAGCTGTGCGCCCTTGGCATCCAAAATCACAGGGACACCCGTCTCCCGTGCCAGTCCGGCGATCTCCCGGTAGAAGGTCTCCGGCACCCCCGGCGGCACACTGCCGCTGACTGCCAGAAGCCGGCTGTCCCGCAGGCTGTCCGCCACAGCGCGCCGCGCTGCCTCTACCACATCAGGGGAAAGGGGCGCGCCCTTTTCATTACATTCCGTCATCACGCGGTCCTCCGCGTCAAACAGCTTCAGATTCGTGCGCACCGCTCCAGGCGCAGGGATCAGCGTATAGGGGATTCCCTTCTCCTCCAGCGCTTTTTCCATCACACCGTCCTGATGTCCCAGGCACAGGATACGGGTGGAAACACCCATCTGGTGCAGCGCCACGCTGACATTGACGCCCTTTCCGCAGTAGTCCCGGCGGCTGTTCTCCACCGGATTGGTTCCGCCTATTTGCAGCCCGTGCAGCGTTACCGTATGGTCCACACAGGGATTCATGGTCAGGGTCGTGATCACAGCGGTTCCCCTCCTGTTTTTTTCTGCCCATATACCAGAGAGAGCAAATACCGCAGCGCATCGTTTACGCCCTGACGGTGTCCCGCCGCGTCGGCATCCTTATCCGGGATCTCCCGCAGCTCCGCGCCGGGAATATGCTCCTTCATGTATCCGCCGTAGGCAAAGGGATGGCAGAAGTCATTCCGGTTTGCCAGCACCACCACCGGCATATGCAGCCGCTTCAGCTCCTCCGGTGACTGAAACGGCGCCTGCGGCGGCAAAAGCTGATACTTCTGCCAATTTTTCAGACAGTCCTCGTCCTGAAAGGTGGAGAGAAAAGCATTGCGGGTATAGGGCGACTGCTGAGAGACGGTCTCCCAGCCAGCAGAGGCATAAAAGGCGTCTATGGAGCGCTGCTTTAACGCCTCTCCCAAGTGCCAGTAGGCATCCCGCACCGGCTTTGCCATCGGTTCATGGGTCCAGGCGTTGCGAATCAGCCCCAGACCCAATACCCGCTCCGGTGCTCTCAGCGCTGCCGCCAGACTGACCGCCGCACCCATAGAGATCCCGGCAAAGCAGGCTTTCTCAATGCCCAAATGGTCCAGCAGTGACAAGGCATCCTCCGCCAAACGGGAAAAGCTGTAATCCGTCCAGTCCGCGCCGCTGCCGCCGTGTCCCTGCTGGTTCATGGTCAACAGCGATACGCCGGGAATGGCGTCATACACGCTCTGGATCTGCCGGACGCTGCCGCCCATACCATGCAGGAACAGCAGCGGAACGCCGCTGCTCTCCTGTAAATATTGCAGGGTGATCCCCCGGTGTGTCCAGGCTTCCATCGGTCACACCATCCCCTCTAAAAACTTCCGACTGACCGGCACCTGCTTCTCGGACAGTCCGTGCATCTCCAGCGCACCGCTGTAGCCGGTCTGTTTCAGCAGAGACAGATACAGCGGGAAATCCAGCTGTCCCTGCCCAGCCGCCACGAACTTCAAAGAGCCGTCTGCTGTGAAATCCTTGGCATGTGCCAGCACGATATCACTGCCCAGCAGGTCAAACGCCTCCGTCAGCACCGCCGTCATGTCACTCACCTGCTCCGGATGGAACAGGTTGGCTCCGTCCATGATGATCTTCAGGTTCGGACTGCCAACACTATCCAGATACCTCCGGGCGCGCTGTGGCGTATTGATGATATTGCTGGCTTCGGTCTCCACGCCCAGAACGATGTGGTTGTCCTCCGCTGCCCTCAGCACCGCCTCGGTGGAACGCATCAGGTCCGTCCAGGCATGGTCGGACAGGTTGTCGTCATGCCACTTCCACTTGCTTTCCCGGTTTTTGGAGCCGGTACACAGGGAAACCACGGGGATCCCCAGCTCCCGGGCAACACGGCACTGGGTGGCAAATTGCCGGCAGCCCCGCGCCCGTGCCTGTTCATCCGGGTCGATCATATTAAAGGTGCCGGACAGCGCATCCAGCGTCACGCCGTACTGCCGGGACAGGGTGCGGATCTGTTCCAGTGTGGTGTCCTCCACCGTTTCAGGCAGGGAGGGCAATCCTACATTGGACAGGTTGAACTGCGTGTGGTGCAGTCCATGCGCCGTCATCCGGCGGTAGGTCTCGTTCAGGTCTCCGACCTCATAGGTTCTGGAAAATACTCCAAGCTCCATATTACAGCGCCCCCTCTGCGTCCTTCAGTGCGATCCAGCGTCCGCCCTCCTGCACCGAACGGTAGGTGGCGATCAGCGCCTGCATCACCTGGATACCGTCCTCCGCTGTTGCGCCGCAGCAGGGCTTGTGGTTCAGAATGCTGTCGGCAAAGCCCTCTAACTCCCGGCGGTAGAACTGCCCGTCATACGCTGCGGGAGTGGAGGAAACATCCGTTGCCCGGTCATAGCACTCCACCGTGGCGGAGCGGAATTCCCATGGGTTATAGATCTTGGCGAACACACTGCCGCCGGTGCCGTAGATCTCACAGCCCTCGTGCCACAGCTGGGCAATGGCAATGGAAAGGTCCAGGGTCCCGATGGCGCCGCTTTCAAAATTGCAGTCAATGAGCCAAGAGTGCAGCTTTTCCTTATGCACATACCGGGCGGAGACCTCCCGGATATTTCCCATGAAATACATTGCCGTATCAAACAGATGGCTGCCGTGTCCCAGCAGATAGTAATGGTCCAGCACCGCCTTGGGATTCCCGGCGGGCTTTCTGGCGTTGGAGCTGGAATACAGCACCGGCATTACGTTGTCCGTCAGCGTATAGCGCCCAACACTATCACAGTACCAGCCCTTATAGGTAGTCACCTCACCCAGATGCTCCTCCTTGAACTGCTTGGCGTATTGCAGACCCGGGTCGAAGCGCTTCATATGCCCGACCTGAAGCATCAGCCCTCTCTCCTGCGCCAGCGCCTGCAATTCCCGGCACTCCTCAATGGAAACGCCCATCGGCTTTTCCACAAACACATGCTTGCCCGCCAGCAGCGCCTGCCGGGCGCAGGGAACATGGAACTGGTCGCCCACGCCCACCACCACGGCGTCCACGCAGGGGTCCTTCAGCATTTCCGCGTAATCCGAATACACGGAATCCGGGTCATAGATCGCCGCCATCTTGCCGCGCAGATCGTCCGCCACATCGCAGATCGCCTGTAAGTGGATGTTCCGCGCCTTGGTGCAGCCGATCAGGTGCGCAGCCTGACAGATCACGCCGCAGCCCAGTACGCCCACCCGCAGCAGGCGCTCGTCCTTTTTCACATTGGTGTTCATTTTTCATTCTCCTTGACGCTGTATTTCCGCCTGAGTCTTTTTCAAAGGGGAGCCTTCTCCCTCTGCTTGTACTGCTTTGATTATATGCCCGCGTGCCTTCCGGCGCAAGCCCTTCCTGCGAAACGCCTTCCAGATTCCGGCAGGAGACGGCGGTTGTCTATTGAAGAATCGGAACGCAGCGGCTATAATGGTTTCATTACGAGAGCAGGCAGAGGGTCGCGCCCCGCCTGGAAAGGAGACTGCTTCAATATGGAAAACCGGAGGATCCTGAAGGTCACAGTGGATGGCGAGGTACACAGCTACCCGGAGGGCACCCCCTTTCAGACTGTAGCCGCAGACGTACAGGCAGGCTATCCCCATGAAATTCTGCTGGTGAACCGGGATGGCAAGCTCTGCGAGCTGCATAAGCTTCTGGACCGGGACTGCACGCTGAAAATGGTCACCGCCGCGGAAAAGCCCGGCATGCAGACCTATGAGCGCAGCGAGGTCTTTCTTATGCTCAAGGCGTTTTACGATGTAGCTGGCGAGGGCAGCGTACAGCGCGTCACTGTGGAATACTCCCTCAGCCGCGCTCTGTTCATCCGGGCGAAGGGCAGCTTTGTTCTGAACCAGGCGTTTCTGGACCGGGTCACGGACCGGATGCGGGAGCTGTGCGCCCAGGCAATTCCCCTGCAAAAGCGCTCCGTTAACACCGAGGACGCCGTGGACCTTTTCCGCCACAAGCACATGGAGGACAAGGCGCGGCTGTTCAGCTACCGGGTCAGCTCTCATGTGAACCTGTATACGCTGGACGGCTTTTCCGACTACTTTTATGGCTACATGGTCCCCAACACCAGCTATATCAAATACTTCGGTCTGGAGCTGTTTGAGGACGGCTTCATTCTGCGCCTGCCGGACCCCCAGCAGCCGGAGCGCTTGGGCGCGTTCAAGCCATCTATCAAGGTGTTCCACGCCATGCACGATGCCACCCAGCATTCTTACGCGCTGCACGTTTCCAACGTGGGAGAGATTAACGAGATCATCTCCCAGGGCATGTCCACCCAGATGGTCCTTGCCCAGGAGGCGATGATGGAAAAATCCATTGGCGACATCGCCCAGGAGATCGCCAGCCGGAGAGATGTGCGTTTTGTCATGATCGCCGGTCCCTCCTCCTCCGGAAAGACCACCTTCTCCCACCGCCTGTCCACACAGCTGCTGGCATGCGGTGTGCATCCCCATCCCATCGCCACGGACAACTACTTCAAAAACCGGGAGGATACGCCCCGGGATGCCAACGGGCAGTATGATTTTGAGGGGCTCGCCGCGATGGACGTGGAGCAGTTCAACACGGATATGTCCCGGCTGCTGAATGGGGAAACTGTGGATATGCCCACCTATAATTTCAAAAAGGGCATGCGGGAGTACAACGGCGACCAGCTGAAGCTGGGTCCCCGGGACGTACTGGTCATTGAGGGCATTCACTGCCTGAACGATGCTTTCTCCCATGCCCTGCCCCGGGAGAGCAAGTATAAAATCTATATCAGCTGCCTGACCACCCTGAATGTGGATGACCACAACCGCATTCCCACCACCGACGCGCGCCTGCTGCGCCGCATTGAACGGGATGCCCGCACCCGCGGCTACGGCGCACAGGCAACCATCCGGATGTGGTCCTCTGTCCGCCGGGGAGAGGAGGAAAACATCTTCCCCTATCAGGACAGCGCCGACCGGGTGTTCAACTCCGCGCTGATCTATGAGACCGCTCTACTGAAGCCCTATGTGGAGCCGCTGCTGTTCCAGGTCCCCCGGGGCAGCGATGAGTACATCGAAGCCAAGCGGCTGCTGAAATTCCTGAACTACTTCCTGCCGCTGCCTGCGGACGATGTTCCCAAGACCTCCCTGATGCGGGAGTTCATCGGCGGCGGCTGCTATAAGGTGTGATCTCTGCCCATTGATTACAAAACGCGCATCCCCGGAACGGCTGAACACCGTTTTCCGGGGATGCGCGTTTTGTTGTACTCCGATGTGGCGCTGAACGCTCCGCTTACCGAAAATTCTCCCGGGCGTATTTCAGCAGCTCCTCCCGAAAGTCCGGGTGGGCAATGGACGCCATCGCCTCCGCCCGCTCCCGCAGGGATTTTCCAGGCAGGCTGACAATACCGTATTCTGTCGCCACATACTGGATCATGGTTCTGGGCGCGCTGACGGTGCTGCCCGCCGGGATCGCCGGGAGGATGTTGGACTTACGCTGACCTTCCTTCGTCACCCGTGAGGAGTGAATGCAGATGAAGCCCTTTCCGCCCTTGGAGCGGAACGCCCCCTCCAGAAAGTCCATCTGTCCGCCGATACCGGAGAGCTGACGGGTCCCGGCACTTTCCGCGTTCTCCTGCCCCATCAGGTCCAGCTGCACTCCGCCGTTGATGCTGATCACGTTGCTGAGTTGGGAAATACGCTCCACCGAATGGATGTAATCCAGGTCACCGGGATGGAACAGGTCCGGCTCCGCGTCCAACCAGTCGTACAGTTCCTGTGAACCCATCGCCAGGTTCCAGGCGGAGCGCCCGGTGTCCAGCTCCTTCCGGGCATTGGTCAGCTTTCCCGCCCGGTACAGCTCCAGAAAAGCGTCGCTGATGGTTCCGGTGTGGCAGCCGATGTCCCGCTTGTCCGACTGCGCCAGCATCCGGGCAATGGTATATGGCACACCGCCAACGCCCAGAGACAGCACCGCCCCGTCAGGAATCTGCTCTGCCACCTGCCGGGCAATGGCAATATCCGTCTCATCCGGCTCCCGGTAGGTCCGCACCGGCAGCGGTTCATGCACACCCTCCACCACATAATCCGCCTCGCTGAGACGGACCCGGTGAGAGCCGTCCACTCCCTGCAGACGGGGCGCATGCTCGTTGATCTCAAAAATCACCGTGCGGGCGCTTTCCAAAATCGTGTGCCAGGCATAATTGGAAATTCCCAGTCCGCAGCAGCCCTCCGCATCTGGACGGGATACGGGAACAAACGCCACATCGCAGCGCAGATATTTTTCCCGGTACAGCGTGGGCAGGGACCGCAGCATCACCGGCAGGAACCGGACCAATCCGCGACCCTGCAGCTTGCGCTCATAGTCCCCGATGTGCCAGCTGTAGTAGGAAAAGCTCTCCTGCTCCGGATCGCTTTCCACCACCTCAATGCGGGGGTGGATCACCAGACCGCCCCGGATCTTCACATCCCGCAGCTCTCCCCGGCGCGCCGCCAGCGCCCGGTCCAGCAGCTCCGGAAAGCCCGCGCCAAAGCCGTAATCCACCCAGTCTCCGGAGTGAACTGCCTGTACGGCTTCCTCCGGCGTTACATATTTTATCTGCTTCAAGCTCATTTCTTTTCTCCCTCTGTATCGCTGCGGACAGACCGCATGCTGTCTCTGCGCAGCTGCTCCGCCCTTTCATTTTTTCAGCCCCACCTACAGCTCTGTCCGCCAGCAAGAACGAGCAGCCGCCGCACAGCTTAGACATGAGATACTTTTCTTTTCTACCGCCGCTATTATAGCACCCCGTCCGCCGCCCTGTCACTACAAAGTTCTGCGGAACGGAGTCCTCCGTTTTCCAGCGCTGTTTTTCAAATTCCACCTCAAAACTGATTGACAAGCCGCCGGAAATCATCAATAATCCCAGTAGGTTCCCTCAATTTCTGCGGTTTTCCACCGCTGGACGCCATGACAGGAGGAGATTCCCATGCGCCACTCTCCGGAGACCTCTCAGATGTTTCAAACCGAAAAAATCAGCCGCATTCTGCTGCACATGGCTCCACCAGTCATGCTGGCACAGCTGATCCAGGCACTTTACAACATTGTGGACAGCCTGTTTGTCGGCAAATATTCCGAAGCCGGATTGACCGCTCTTTCCATCATCTATCCCATGCAGCTGCTGATGATTGCCTTTGCCGTGGGTACCGGTGTGGGCATCAACACAGTCATCGCTGCAAAGCTGGGCGTAGGACAGAAGCAGGAGGCGGACGAATACGCTGGGATCGGCGCGCCGCTGGCGTTGGTGATGTGGGCGGTGTTTGCCCTGGTCTGCTGGCTCATTCTGCCCTTTTACGCCCGGATGTCCACCTCCTCCGAGGAGGTGATCCAACAGGTGGTGGTCTATGGCAGGATCGTCTGTCTGTTCAGCATGGGGCTGTTTTTAGAGAGCATCTGGACCAAGGTCCTGCAAGCCAACGGCGACATGAAAACGCCCATGTTTGCCCAGATCATCGGCGCGGTGGTAAACATCATCCTGGACCCGCTTCTGATTTTCGGACTGCTGGGGCTGCCCCGGCTGGGCATTGCCGGTGCCGCCATTGCCACCGTTGCCGGGCAGATCGCTGCGGCGCTGCTGGTGATGAAGCGGGGCTTCCGTCCCTCTCCCCGGCGGGAAAAATATCCCCGCTATGTGGCAAAGGTCTTCCGGCTGGGCATTCCCAACATTCTGATGCAGTCTGCCTACACCTTTTATATTTTAGGACTGAACCTGATTCTGGCAGGCTTTTCCGACCAAGCGGTAACGGCGCTGGGACTTTACTACAAATGGCAGACCTTTTTCTTTATTCCCCTTGGCGCCATGCAGACCTGTATCGTTCCCATCGTCAGCTTCAACTATGCCGCCAGAAACATTGACCGCTGCCGGAAAACCCTGTCTGTGACGGCAGTGGCTGGCATTGTCCTGATGGCGGTTGGCACCCTCTGCTTTGAGTGTGTTCCTGCCCAGATGCTCCGGGTCTTTACCACGGATGAAGCCGTTGTAGAAATCGGGCGTATTGGCTTTCACTTCATCGGCATCAGCTTTCTGCCAATGGTCACCTCACTGCTTTTCCCCGTGTTTTTCCAGGCGATTGGCTTTGCGCTGAAAAGCTCTCTGCTGACCATCATCCGTACGGTAGTGCTGTTTGTCCCGTTGGGCTTTCTCTTCTCCCGGTTCGGGCTGGAGTGGTTCTGGCTCACCTTTCCGGTCACGGAGACACTGACCACCCTGACCGGCACGGTCTTTTACCGTCAGTTCCTGCGGCATCCCTATACGGTCTCCTCCTCCACAGCGGAGGAACCGCCGAAAAGGCTTGCCATTCAGCCCTCTCACCCCGGCGTCATCATTACCATTGCCCGGGAACACGGCTCCTCTGGAAAGCAGATCGGACGTCTGGTGGCACAGCAGCTGGGCATTCCCTTTTATTATAAGGAGATGACCGCCCTTGCCGCGCAGGAAAGCGGGTTGGACCGGGAATTCATCTCCGGTGTTAATCAGAACGCGCCCCAGCTGCTGCACGACCTGTATTTAAGCACCCGGGTGGTCCAGCACGCCATTGTCGCCCAGGACCGCATCATCCGCAAAATCGCGGAAAGCGGCAGCTGCGTCATTGTGGGCAGAGCTGCCGACTACATTCTGCGGAAACATCCGGATGTGGTGCGCATCTTCCTTTACGCTCCCATGGACTACAAGATCTCCCGGGTCATGGAGAGCTACGGCGACAGCCGGGAGGACGCCATCCGGAACATCCGGCGGGCAGATAAGGCGCGGGGCGCCTATTACCACAGCATCTCCGGACACACCTGGGGCGACCGGAGGTACTACGACCTGATGATTGACACCTCCGTCGGCATCTCCCAAACGGCGGACGTCATCACCCGGTATCTTGCCGACCGGGAAAAGCAGCATTAAAAAAGCAGCGGCACTGCCGGGAAAAGCTCCCGCAGCGCCGCTGTTTTTTGTTATTGATGACAGCCACCATGCCCCGTACAGCCGGAGTGACCTTCACCGCAGTGCGCCTCTCCTTCCGGATGATGAGCACAGCACGCCGCCGGATCATATACCAAGCCGCCCCGCAGATAGCTCTGCACCGCGTCCTCTACACTGCCGCTGACGCCGCCGTACAGCTGAATGCCAGCCGCCGCCAAGGCGCTTCTGGCTCCCCCGCCAATGCCGCCGCAAATCAGCACCTCTACACCCTGCCGAACAAGGAAGCCAGCCAAAGCGCCGTGTCCCTGTCCATCGGTATCCACGATTTGTCTGGAAATCACCGCGCCGTTTTCCACCTGATACAGGCAGAACTGCCGGGTGTGTCCAAAGTGCTGATATACATTTCCATTTTCATAGGTCACTGCAATTTTCATCATTCCGGTTCCTTTCAAAGCTGTTTTCTCCCGCCTGCATTATAGCAGGCGGGGGACCTTTTATATACCGTGACAGCCAGAAAGCTCTGTTGGGCGAAAATCACAGCACCTTCTTATTCTCCGCGCCCGGCGTCGTCACAATGACCCTTTCCGGCGTGATGACCAGCGCGCCCTTTGCTGTGGCAGCACCATGAAACATCGTCTCCACCATTGCTTTGAAGGTCTCCACAATACTTCCCTCTGTCAGGTACTCCGCCGTTCCCTGAAGCTGATAGCCCTCCAGCTTTTGGGCATCATACACGGAAATGGCGATCTTCCCGCCGTTCTCCCTGAGATTTTTCAGTGTAGTCTCCAAAAATACGTCGCCCACCACCAGCTTGCCATCCTCCGTCACATCCTTAAATACCACGGGGACTACATTGGGCTGGTTTCCGGCGCAGGTCGCCAGATCCCACATCTGTTCCTTCAGCAGCTCCCGGACCTTTTCGTTCAACATAATCAAATATCCTCCTTTTGTTTTTTTGAGATGCGCTTATTATAAAAAAGCGGCACGGGGAAAGGAAGATATTAGTTGAATGATGAGCAGCTAAGAATTTCCATAGTGCAGGTTCAAATGCTTTTCTGCTCGGCGTTTCTATTCTACCACAGCCCGCCGCGATTGCAACGGGATGCTCCGGTACTTTTGCTGTACGCAGGCGCGTGTCCTTCCAACCAAAGCAGGAAGGTCCGGCGGAACGCCCCGCGGTCATATTGCTATGATACGGTCTGCTTGCCCGCTATGCAACCAATACGGACAGCTATGAGGACGCGGCGTACAACGAGCATTCGCTGGAGCTGTGGTCCGCACACCTCGGAAAGAACGAGGGCTGAATCTGGGCCTGCTACTCGTCTGAAACATTCCGTCATGACGGCAGCATTGCCCATGAAAGCCGGCACATTCCCTCTCTCTGGAAGGTGGAGAGAAATGACAGTGGGGAGTGGAGCGTTGTTCAGATCCGGGAACACCCTTGACTTCCAGACACTCCTGTCTGTGTTAATCCTCTCTGACAGCCCTTCTACCAAAGAGAACAAACATATACGGAGGAATGACCCAGGCAATGACCGCGGCGATCCAGATATCTCCCGTGACCTGGAACGTCAGGCTTGAAACGACACTGCTCCATGTTGTCAATTCGGCAAAATACAACGAAACGACGCCCTGCATCTTGTTTGCAAGAAGTCCAAACACGATATTCAGCACAGCCATGACCGATGCAGAGCAGAAGATCTCCCTGCGTGTCATTCTACGGAAGAAAAAGATCCCTCCAATGCAGATGATTATAAGGAAGAGCGCAACAGATATGACCCTCCACCGGGCAAGATCCGGCGATAGGGACCCATCCGGCAGGGTGACGATTGCCCATCGCCCAAACAGATGGACCGTTAGCTGGAAGCATATCCAGCCTGCGATGACGCAGTACAGAGGAACCTTCCACCATGATTTTCTCATACGACCCACCTCCTTTCCTTTCAGTTTACTCGACTTTACAGGAAATAGCAAGCTGCACACAGGCAAAAAAAGACCAGAGCTATAAAGCTCTGGTCTTTTTATTCCGCTTTACAGATCTTTCACCAAGCCGCGCAGCGTCCGGTTTTTATAAGGGCTCCTTCCGGTTGGCATTGACGTACTCCACCAGCTCCCGCACGGGGGTGTCCATATCCTCTGTCAGCATCTGCAGCAGGCGGTCCTGCGCTGCCGGAGCCAGCATCAAGCCTGTCACCCGGCGGAACTTCTTTTGGATCCAGTCCAGTCCCAGCTCCGGGTCCTCTGGCTCTCCCGGCGCCTCACAAACGCCGGAGCGGAGCGTTCTGCCATCTGTCAGGGTCATCTCCACCCTCGCCAGCCGCTTTGCCGGGAACTGGCGTTCCAGCTCCGGGTCCACCGTAAATTCCAGCCGCTGCATCATCTCCAGCACTGCCGGGTCGGAGAGAGCTTCCTCCCGGACCTGCGCATAGCCCACATCACCGTAAACGATGGCGCTTGCCACAGGGAAGGCAATGTTGTACTGTGCCTCGTCCGTGCTGTGGGGGACGATCTTGCTGAGCCGCGCTGCGGACCGGAAGGTATTTACCCGCACCCTCTGGACCTGTGCACTGTCCACGCCGTACTGCCGCATCAGCTGCTGACACGCCAGAATCGGCTGGTGCGCCCAACGGCAGCAGGTATAGGGCTTGAAATACAGCTCCAGAATATGGTAGGTACTGCCGAGGTCCTCCAGATATCCGGCATACTGGGGCATTTCCAGCAGATGTGTCTTGCCTGTGGAGCCGCTCAGCGTCTCCAGCACCGCCATCGTACCCACCAACGCGCCAAAGGGGACGCCATCCTTATTCATGGACGGATATTCCACTGCCCGCATCACCGGGGACATGGGCGCGTGGTAGTCCGCAATAGACAGGGCGGTATTCAGCTGCTCCTGATCCAGTCCCAGCAGGCGTCCCACGCCCGCCGCAGTGCCGAAGGCTCCGTATGCGCCGGTGCTGTGAAGATAGCCGTAATGGTTCTGCATCGCCAGCGCCCAGCGGATGGACAGCTCATAGCACACGGTCAGGGTGGTCAGATATTCCCGGCAGGTGACATTCCTTTGCAGCGCCGCCGCCAGCACTCCCGCCACAAAGGAGGTGCCGGGATGTCCGCAGATCATGCGGTGTCCATCGTCAATATCGAAGGAATTGCTGGCGTGTCCCATTGCAATGGCAGCTCCCAGCAGATGATACCGCTTTCCGCCGCCGATTACCGGGACCTCGCCTGCCATGCCTACGGATTCCACCAGACGCCGCCCGGCTGCAAACTGGTTTCCATAGCTGCCCAGCACCAGCGCGCCCAGCAGGTCAATGCCGCACATTTTGGCGTGAGTCTGTACGGATGCGGGCAGTGACGCCCACTGCGTATCTATCGCATACCGCTCCGTGCGGTAGTCCGTTACAAATTCCATAGCTCCTCCTGTTCTGTCAGCGGGTGTAGGCTCCGTCGTTCAGGTATGCCAGCAGCTCTTCCCGGCTCATACCGTCAATACCCAGGTACGCCAGGTTGTAACGGCTGGTCTCAAAGAAGTTTTTCTGGTGCATGGCGCCTGCCAGAACGATCATGGAGTCAATGATGGGCGTCACCACGCCATACTGCACGCCCAGGTCGTGATAGATCTTGCAGCCGATGGGCACATCCTCGGTCATGTAACGGTGATGGATGCTGTTGGGACCGGTGTTGCCCTCGTTGGAGGGCTGGTCCAGCGGGAAGACCACATTGTCGTTTCCGTCCTTATCCAGACCCATGTACTCCTGCGTCAGCACACTGCGGCGGGAGAAGAACATCTCCTTCTTATAGCTGGGGGTTCCCACGCCGATGGCTTCCGCCAGCGCGATCTCTTCGTTGTAGAACTGGTACTGCACCTCGCAGATGGAGGGGCAGAGTCCGTGAGAATACATGGAGTAGCTGTTCTTATCGTATCCGCCGAAAATCACGCCCCAGTTCTCCATCGTGGAAACGCCCAGAACCGTTGCCGGCACATGGATGACCGGGTTCACATTGGCAAAGTCCACATCCAGAACGGTGTTGGCGCGGGAGGGACCGTCTCCGTTGGGCACAGCATCCATGCAGGGCAGATAACGGGACGCCTCCAGGAAATCGTCCGTATCCGTCATAGGCAGCGCCGCGCCCCGCAGAGTAATGGCACGGTATTTGGCACTGACATGGGGGAACTGGAACTTGCCGATGCTTTCAATACGGGTGCCGTAGGGTGCGGAGGACCAGCCGCCCACGATGACCTTCTTGGTGCAGCCCATTTCCCGCATCAGCTTGCGCAGCAGCAGGCAGCCGAAGTTATCCGCAAAGACGTTGACCACCTGTCCATCCTCCAGACAGGGGATCAGCGCCCGGAACATTGCCTCATGTCCCCAAGAGCCGCAGGATACCACAATGTGTCCCGCACCCTTGACCGCCTTCTCAATGTCCGTTGTCACGACATCCAAAAAGGCTCTGCCGGACCGCTCAAAACAGTATTTGTTTCTCTGTACACCGTCAAACAGGATGCCGGTCTTGTCCAGGTCCTTCAGAGAGGTCTCCGCAAACGGCATTACGTCGAACAGGCGGACCTCTCGTCCAGCCAGCTTGATATCTGCCGCGCAGGTTTTGCCTACCGCGCCGCCGCCCAAAACTGCCACCGGCATATCCTTCAAATACTCCATCTTACTCATCTGTCAGCCCTCCATGTCGAATTTTACGATTTTTCTGATTTTCCGGAGTTTTTCTCCGTTCCTGATGGACAAAGTATACAAAGAAGTTTATAATTTTTAAAACGAATCCTTTTCATTATATCCATTAAAAATTTTCATCGTCGGAGGAACACTATGGAGCTGCGGAATGTCGTCACCTTTCTCCGGGTGGCAGAGATGGAAAATTTCACCCGGGCGGCAGAGACACTGGGCTATTCCCAATCCACCGTCACCGTGCAGATCCGGCAGCTGGAGGAAGAGCTGGGCTACCAGCTGTTTGACCGGGTGGGAAAGCGCATTTCCCTGACCTCCCGCGGGCAGGAATTTCTCATCTATGCCAACCAGCTGTCCGCTATCTCCCAGCAGATCAAGCTCATCCCCTCTCAGGAGCCTGCTTCGCTGCACGGGTCCCTGCGGCTAGGCATTCTGGAATCGCTGTTTCTCCACATTTTCCTGCCGCAGCTGCCCGCCTATCACCAGCAGTTTCCCCACATCACCCTTCAAACCAAGACGGAATCCAGCGAGGAGCTGTTCTCCCTGCTGCGGCACAATGAGCTGGACATCATTTTCACCCTGGGTCCCCGGCGGTCAGAGCGGGACTGTGTCCGCGCCTATGAAAAGGAGACCGACATCCGCTTTGTCGCCGCGGCAAATTCGCCCTATGCCCTGCACCGCCCCCTCCGGTTCGGAGAAATCTGCCGGATGCCCCTGATCCTGACGGAGCGCAGCAGCATTTACCGCCGGGAGCTGGAATATGCCGCCGCCCAGCGGGATCTGGAGCTGACTCCCATGCTGGAGGTGGACAGTACCTCCGCCATCATCTCGCTGGTAAAGCTGGGAATGGGCGTCTCTCTTCTGCCATCCTATGTCATTCAGTCGCCCCTTCAGCATGGCGAGCTGGTGGCACTGGAGGTGGAGGACTGCGCCTTCCGCCTGTGGCAGCAGGTCTTTTACCACAAAAATAAATGGGTCACACCCCAGATGTCCGGCTTCATCTCCCTGCTGCAGCAATCCGACGCAGATTGACCGGATATTCCCCTTAATATTCAGATACAACGGAGAGAGCGGCGCAGCTGGTGCTGCGCCGCTCTCTCCTCAAGGAAAAGAAAAAGTTTCTCCGTGTGCAAATGAAAATGAATGTATGTGAAGGAGGGGTAAAAATGGGAAAACAGGTTATGCCTTTTCAGAGCCTACATGGACGTTCATCTTGTCCTCGTAATATTTGACCATTGCGATCTGGTCCTCGTCGATGTGACCGTTGTCGTTCATCCAGTCCATCACCTCCAGCACCACGTCCGTCATGGGGGTATCCACGTCCATATGGTGTGCAAAGTGCTTGGCGTTCAGGATGTCCTTCCGGTGGACCGCCACCCGGGCGCCCGGTTCATAATCCCGGCGGATCAGCTTGGGGACCTTGTTCTCATAAACAGGACCGCCGGCAAAGCCGCCGCGGGTCGCCTCAAAGGTGGTCTCCAGATCAATGCCCGCCTTGGCTGCAAAGGCATAGCCCTCTGCAATGGCGACCATAATGGCACCAGCGATCATATTGTTTACCAGCTTGGTAACGCTGCCGCTGCCGGGCTTGCCGGTATACACGGGCGTACCCATGCAGGAGATAATGGGCTTTGCCTTTTCAAAGGCTTCTTTATCGCCGCCGGTCATGATCGCCAGCGTACCCGCGATTGCCATCGGGTTTCCGCCGGAAACCGGAGAATCTAACAGGGACATTCCCGCTGCCTTCGTTTTTTCATACAGCTCCTGAATGATATCCGGCGCGGTGGAGCTGAGATCCACAATGATGTTGCCGGGCTTGCCGTACCGGATCGCCTGCTCCACAGAGTTGCGGATGATGGGATGGGTGGGCAGGATCTGCAAAATCACATCGCAGCTTTTATAGATCTCCACGGGGTCCTTCACCGGAGTGCCGCCCGCCTCTGCAAAGGCGTCCAGCTGCTTCTGCGCCACATCGTAGCCCAGAACCTCATATCCGGATTTTTTGACCACGTTTTTCGCCATAGGCAGACCCATAACGCCCATTCCGAGAAAACCGATCTTCATCTTGTCAGCACTTCTTTCTTAGTCAGAATTTGGATGGTTGTGATAGTAACCGGGACGCATCCCGCCTTAATAGGTATTATTTTCCTGTGCCACCTCGTCGGCGACCTTTTTATAGGGAACACCGTTTCTTTTGCCGTTCCGCTTGCTGACCCAGCTGGTGAGGAACGGGCAGAGAATGGCGGTGACCACCACAGCTGCCGCCACCTGCGGAGTGGCAATGGCTGCCGTTCCCGCCAGAGACGCATCTACCTTCGCCAGAGCCATCGGGGTCGCCACGGCATTGCCGCCCACGCTGGAAATGGACGCGCCTGCCACACCGGAGCCTCCGGTGACCTTATCCGCCAGAATGTTGAACACCGCGCCCACTGTTACGGTAATGAGACCCAGCACCACACCGGACAGACCGCCCTGCGCCACCTGCTGCAGGCTCATGTTTGCACCCAGGGCAAAGCCCAGCACCATGATGGTCACCTCGCCGCCGTCGCTGAGGCACTTGCGCATTTTGGGGTCCAGGTTGCCCAGAATAATCCCCACCAGCAGGGGCAGCACGGACGCCACCAGTGTCATCCAGGGAATGGTCGCCAGACCGGCAGTCCCCATTGCCACCATCGTGAGGAAGGGACCGTCGTTCAGGGAGATGATCGCCACGGCACCCTGATCGGACTCAGAGCCATAGGTCTTGGTCAGCGCGCCAAACAGGGCGCCGTTGGAGTTGGACACTGCGGCGATGATCGCCAGGGCGCTGAGGCCAAACAGACTGTCATGGAAAAACTTTGCCGCCGCCAGACCGATGGCAACGCTCACCGCAAACTTGGCAATGGTGATGGAAAAGCCGGTCTTCATTGCCTGAGGAGCGCATTTCAGGTCCAGCTGAGCGCCCATACAGACAAAGAAAATACCCACCAGAGCGCTGGTGCCGTCTACGATACCGGTGGTAAAGCTGCCGATGCGGAGGGCAGCGGGGAAAAAGGTGTTGATCAGGCACCCCAGAAACAGCGGCACAATGATGATTCCGCCGGGGACCTTGTCCAACCAAGCTTTCACTGGAACTTGCATGAAACGTGTACTCCTCTCTAATTTTCCGTCAGTTTTTCAGGGAACATCCCGCGGCTGCACAGCCCGCTTGTGGAACCTGTCCAACCCGGGAACAGGTATCAGCATAGACAATTGTCGAAAATTTGTGAAATTCATTTCATTTATCGTACTATATAAAGATTCAATACCTATTGACTTTCCTTGTAGAAAGTGTAAAAATACAGAAAAAATATTTGTGGGAAAGTTCAATTTTTTCTCTATTTCCATTGGAAATTTCCATTGGTTTTTAACAGATTCTTTACCCCGGTTCTCCCCGAGCTTTCCCGGAAGGAGATGTCATTATGCTGGATCTTCGACGTCTTCAATACTTGGATGCGATTCACCGCTACCACAGTTTTACCAAGGCAAGCGAAGAACTTTTTGTGTCGCAGTCCTCTGTCTCCATCGCCATCAAGGGACTGGAAAAGGACCTGGGCGTCAAGCTGATTGCCCGGACCCCAAAGGGCATTGAGTTTACCCCGGAGGGCGAGGAGCTGGTGGTGTACGCCAGAAAAATTTTGCAGGAGTGCCGGATGGCGGAAGCCCGCATGGCGGACTTTTCCTCCTCCCGCAGCCGCTCTATCCGGGTGGGGATCTCCCCTACGCTGGGGCTTTCCCTGATGTTTTTCCTGCACTCTGACCAGTTCGTTCAGCATTTTCCCAATACCTCCTTTTATTTGGAGGAGGGGTCCATGAAGGAGCAGATTGAGAAGGTCAAGCAGGAGGTACTGGATGTTTCCTATAACGCCCTGCCTGCTGAGGGCAGCGACCCTGCCCTGCAGCTGATTCCTGTTGCCGGGGCACAGGTGTTTGCCGTTATGCCGCCGGAGCATCCGCTGGCGCTGAAGGACCGCATTGCCGCCTCGGATCTGGACGGCGTGGAGCTGGTTCTGCTGGATGAAAAAGCCATGATCCGGGAAAAGGTTCTGGAACGGATCGAGGCGGCAGGTATCGTGCCGCGAATCCACTCCTCCCACAATCAGATCTTCTGTATGCTCAACGCCATTAAGGATGGCAACTACATAGGCTTTCTCAATGCCTCGGACCGGTATATGGCGCGGCGGCTTCAAAGCTACGGTCTGGTCATCCGTCCGCTGGAGCCTATGCTGACCTTTGCCACCGGCTTTATTCTGAAGGCGGAACGCCCCGTTTCCAAAGTCGTCCGGGACCTCATCTCCCTGGTGCAGGATGCCAAGGGACAGGAGATCCTCTGAAATTCTGCGGAACTGCCATACTGGCAGCCGCCTTCGCAAATCCTTCCGCCCCGCTTTCCAAAAAGCGGGGCGCTTTCTGTTTCAGAAAATTTTTCAAATTTTTTTGAAAGCTCTGCAACATTTCCCTCTCCTCATCTGTATCTATGGCAGAACGGTTCCCGTGAGACCGTACAGGAAATTTTAAATCAGGAAGGAATTTGGATACCATGAAAAAACGTTTTGCGCTGGCGCTGTGCGCCCTGCTGGCAATGTCCTCTGTCTCCGCACTGGCGGCGGAGTCCCCTGCTGTAACTGCCGCTCCGGCGGCTGCGCTGATCTCTACCGCGACGAACACTTCCGGCACCAACTGCGGCTACCCGCTCTCCATAGATGGAAAATCCACTGATATCACCGTCACCATGATGGTCCCCCTCCGGGCAGTGGCGGAACAGCTGGGCTTTACCGTCACCTGGAACGGAGACGGCACCATTACTCTGGACAACGGCGTAATGCACAGCACCGTGACAGTGGGAAGGGACCTTTATCAGGTGACTACCAGCATCCCAGACATGGTAGGCATGTCCGCCCCCTTTTCCCTGGGCGTTCCGCCCTATGTAGTAAACGGCGTGACCTATGCTCCTCTGGGATTGTTTGATGCCCTTCTGGGCAGTCAGGCTGGCGCTGTTACTCTGAAGGACGGTGTCGTCTATCTGAATACCAAGGCAGCGACCAATGGTCAGCCGAGCGGCAGTAGCACGCAGATCGCCAATCCTTTTGTGGACTGCACTACTCTGGCGCAGGCACAGAGCCTTGCCGGTATTCAGCTGACGCTGCCGGAGAGTATCGGCGGATCGGATTCCCGCTGCTTCCGTGCCGTTTCCGGCGAGCTGCTGGAGGTCATCTATACCAAGGACGGTCAGGAGGTCGCAAGGGTCCGCAAGGCTCCCGGCAAGGAGGACATCAGCGGCGATTACAATACCTACGCCCAGGTCCGCACAGAAAAAACCGGCTCTCAGGAGGTCACGCTGAAGGGCACGGATGGACTGATCTCCCTCGCCGTTTGGAGCAACGGAAGCGACAGCTATTCCATCTCAGTGGAGGCTCCCGTTTCCGAGGCAGAGCTGCTTGCCCTGACTGCGGCAGTCCGGTAATCAAGCTCTCCCTCTCTAAAAATCGGCGGCAGTCCTATAAGGCTGCCGCCGATTTTTTCGTTTTATTACAGTAATATAGCTGTTATATATACTAATAATAACAGTTTTACTTTGATATTCTCGTGTGCTATGCTCAAAGCGAAAGGGGGGAAGTTCCATGCTGAACATCATCATTCTTACCGCTGTCATATTTCTCTTAAAGACTGCTTCACTGCATTTTTCCATCGACCGGACCATTGCAGGCTGCACCGGATTCAGTTGGACGCGTCCGGACCGCCGAAGGCTTCCCACTACTCCGGAGCGGGAACCGCATCAAGGTTCGGTCCACCAGATTATGACGGATTGTCATGTGCATCTTGCATAAATTAAAAAAATAACTTGCCGAATTTATCTGGTAAATTTACAAACACTATGGTATGATGGAGAAGAAATCAGACAAATACGCTGTCATCAGACAAGCTCTTTGTCCTGGGGAACGCCCTGCAGGGTCCGGCGTTCCCCTTTACTTCACCCGGAATCCCACGCGGTGGCAGGATTCCAAAGGAGGACACTTATGCAAAAATCATGGAAAGACACCTTTGTCATTGGATTTGCCCTCTTCTCCATGTTCTTCGGCGCAGGAAACGTCATTTTCCCGCCCTATCTGGGACTTGGCTGCGGCAGAGAATGGCTCCTCGGCTTCCTGTGCTACTATCTGGCGGACATCGGTCTGGCACTGGTGGCTCTGTTCGCCATTTTAAAGGGCGGCGGTTCAGAGAGCATCACACAGCCCCTGGGCAGGGTCCCCTCCGCGGTGCTGATGAGCGCCATTGTGCTGTGTATCGGTCCCATGCTTGCCATTCCCCGCACGGCGGCGACTACCTATGAAATGTCCGTGCTGCCGCTGGCGGCGGGCTTTAGTCCGGCACTGTTTTCCGCCCTGTTTTTTCTGGTGATCCTGCTGTTGTGCCTGCAGGAATCCGCCGTGGTGGATATTGTGGGGCGCTTCCTGACCCCCGCGCTGCTGATCGGTCTGCTGATCCTCATTGTCAAGGGTGTGGTCAGCCCCATCGGCTCTGTACCGGACCGGGTACTGGTGGATAACGTGGTGCGCACCGGCATTGAGGCCGGCTATCAGACAATGGATGTGCTGGCGGCGATGGTGTTCGGCATCATCGTGCTGAACAGCGCCCGGGAAAAGGGACACACCGAGACCAAGGCGCAGTACCGGGTGGTGGCAGGCGCCGGCATCATCGCCGGGACCGTGCTGCTGGTGGTCTACCTGGGACTGACGTATCTGGGCGTAACGATGTCGGAATTTTTCAACCTGTCCGTCCTGCGGACCTATCTGATGGTCGCCATTGTGCGCAACCTGCTGGGACACGGCGGTATTTTCCTGTTCTCCATCGTGGTGGCACTGGCTTGTGTGACTACCGCCGTAGCGCTGGTCAGCTCCTCCGCCGCGTTTTTCTCCGAGCTTTCCAAGGGGAAACTGCCCTATAAGGCGCTGGTGGCAGTTATCTGTGTGTTCAGCGCCGTGGTATCCAACATTGGGCTGGAGCAGATCGTCTCCATTGCCGCGCCGGTGCTGGAGCTGGTCTATCCTCCCACGCTGGTGCTGATCGTTCTGGCGTTCTTCCGCCGCTGGCTGCCGGAAGATCTGCCCCTACAGCTGGCAGCGGCAGGCGCGCTGCTATACAGCGGACTGTCCTTCCTGCGCAGCTGCGGCGTTCCTATGGAAATTCTGGACCAGCTGCCGCTGTCCTCCTTTGGCTTCGGCTGGATGGCTCCGGCAATCATCGGGCTGCTTCTTGGGGTAGCCCTCTGCCGCACCCGGCAGCGCAGTGCCTGATGCCGCCCTTATTAAAGCAAACGCCGCGGCGCTCCCGCTTTTGGGAATGCGCCGCGGCGTATCTTATTTACCGATTATTTACCGAAGCCTTTTTACCCGATCTCCTAATATAGCTCCCTCTCATACAGGAGCGTTCCATTTTCTCCATAAACCGCTATGTGGTTTTTCCGCTCATCTGCCACCGCCGTGCGGATGATTCTCTCCCGAGAATACGTCTGCGTAGTCGTCACCCCGGTAAGAATATCGTAGGTGCTGACCATCAACTGGTCTTCCACCCGGGCGGCAGAGGAACGGTATCTCCATGTGTTCTCATGCCACACGCCGTTTCTATAGCCGGTCTCCCTGTATGCGGAAAGCGCGATGCAGACAACAGCCATTCCGAACGCCACCAAAAGCACGGGGATCTCCCGCTTCCGCAGATACCTCATTCTGCACTCCTGCCCTTTGATTTTTACCGAAGCGGTGTAATTCTCCAGTATTCTCTGCCCTCAATATACTAAACCCCGCATGGAATTTCAACCATTTGTCCAAAAATTTACAGTGATGCTGCATTTCAGCAGCCGTTTTCATAAAAATGCAGCCGCACCCGGACCGGGTGCGGCTGTTAGCATTGAAACGCGCTTTATTATTTGCTGTACTTGCCGATCTTCTGGTCGATGGTCAGGACCGCGCCGTCCGGATTGTATACCACCTTGATATAGGCAGAAACCTTGGGCGCACCCGCGCGGACTGCCACATGCTGGCATTCCTTGGCGATCTCCATCAGCTGATCGTAATTTTCTCCCTCAATGGTGGTCTCAAAGGGACCCACCACATAATGCAGACCTGTGCTGGCAATGTAGGCGATGACCTCGTCCACGATCCGGCACAGCTCCTTCTCGTCGGAAACCTCCGGCAATACCTGAATGGCAATACTTGCATTTGCACTCATTATGACAACCTCCTGTCAAAAGCTACGGATGGTCTCATCCGCTAACTGGGAAAGCTCCTGCCAGTGCCTTCCCGCCGTTTCATCGTAAATGCCCACTACATAAAAGCCCGCCTGCTTCGCCGTTTTTGCCGCATACAGGGCATCCTCGTATACGGCGGCTTCCTCCGGGCGGCACCCCAGCCGCTGGGCGGCGGCAAAATAGACATCCGGGCGGTTCTTACCTGCGCCCACCGTCTCACAGGACAGCAGGAACTCAAAGCACTCCAGCACACCCAGCCGCTTCAGGCAAGCCTGCATCAGCGGCTCCGCCGTGGCGGAAGCCACGCACATCCGCACTCCACACTCCGCTAGGGACTTCAAATACTCTGCCACGCCGTCCTTCAGGGGGACATCCTTCCGGTAGTGCATTTCCATCATGCCGTTGATCTCCGCCGCTACCTCCTCCGGCGTACCGGGAAAGCCGAAGGTTTCAATAAACAGGGCGGAGGACTCCGTCATGGTCATGGGCTTGGTTTTCTCCAGGACCTCCTCCGGGATGTCCGTCACACCCTTGGACGCCAGATATTCCCTGCCCAGCAGCTGCCAGTAGCGCATGGAATCCACCAGCGTGCCATCCATGTCAAAAATTGCAAAGCGCTTATCCATGCCGGACCAGTTCCTTTGCCAGCGGCAGCAGCTGCGCTGTGGCTTTGCCGGGGTCCTCTGCGCCGAAGATAGCGGATACCACTGCCACGCCGTCTACACCGCTGCCGCACAGCTCCAGTATATTCCCAGCGCTGATGCCGCCGATGGCGACCACCGGGATGGACACGGAGTTCCGGATCTCCCGCAGGGTCTCCCGGGAGAGGTTCTTGGCGTTTTTCTTGGTGGAGGTGGTAAACACCGCGCCCACACCGATATAGTCCGCTCCGGCTTTTTCCGCAGCCACTGCCTGCTCCACGGTCCCGGCGGAAATGCCCAGAATCTTATCCGGTCCGATGATGGCGCGGATATCCCGTCCCTTGATGTCCGACTGTCCCACATGGACGCCGTCCGCGTCAATGTCCATTGCGATTTCTACGCTGTCGTTGACCACGAAGGGAACGCCATACTGGGCGCATAGTGCCTTCAGCTCCTGAGATTCCTTCTCAAAGGCGTTTTCATCCAGATCCTTTTCCCGGATCTGCAAAAAGGTCGCGCCGTTTTCCAGAACGCTCCGGCAGACCTGCGTCAGGCTCTGCCCCTCCTTCAGCCACATCCGGTCCGTCACCGCATACAGCAGCATAGACCTGCGGATCTCCTCACTTGTAAATTTCACAGCGAATTCCTCCTGTCAGTTGTTCTTCGGTCAGGTTGAACACAGCGTCGATCAGGTCAGTGCGGAAGGTTGCGTTGCCCGTGCCGTTTTTCAGCCGCTTTTCCTCCGCGATCTCGCCGCACACCCCCATTGCCGCCATTGCAGCCACTGCCGCCGTCATAGGGTCCTCCGGCTGCGCGCCGCAGAACGCGCCCATCATGGATGTGAGCATGCAGCCGCTGCCGGTAATGCGCGCCATCGTGGCGCAGCCGTTGCGCAGTACCGCCGCAGTCTGTCCGTCCGCCACCACATCCAGCACACCGGAGATGGCAATGACGCTTCCGGTCTGCCGCGCCAGTGCATTCGCCATATCAATGGCGGCGGGCAGGTTTTCCTCCGTAATGGCGTCCACGGCGCTGACATCCACGCCGCTGCCCACTGCCTGCTGTCCCGCCAGGGCGCGGATCTCCGAGGCGTTGCCCCGGATGGCGGTCAAATGCACCTCCGACAGCAGCCGGCGGGATTCCTCCCGCCGCAGCTGGGTGCCGCCTGCCGCCACCGGATCCAGTACCACGGGAATGCCCAGCCGGTTTGCTTCCTTTCCGGCAGAGATCATGGAATCCACAAAGTCAATGGCACCCAGGTTGCACACCAGCGCTCCCGCGCTGCGGACCGCCTCTGCCGCCTCCCGGACATCCTGCGCCATAGAGGGCGAGCCGCCTGCCGCCAGAATGATATTGGCACAGTCGTTCACGGTCACAATATTGGTGATACACTGTACCAGGGGCGCGCGCTCCCGCACGTTTTTCAAAGCCTGCGCATAATTCATCGTCTTATTCTCCTTCATGCAGCACTGCCTCCATTCTTGCCAGCACGCCGCTGCGCTTCAGGATCAGCACCACGGCAACGCCCATCGCCGCGCCAACCACGGCAGAAGGCGTGTAAAACGGAATGTAATAGAATGGAGACTGGGCGTCCAGACCGTAAAACATCCGCATCAGGGGATAGGACGCCATTGCGCCGCACAGTCCTGTGCCGATGACCTCTCCCACGAAAACCAGATAAACGTTTTTCGTCTTCCGGTAAAGCAGTCCTCCCAGAATGGGACCAAAAATAGCGCCGGTGACTGCCTGGATGGTCCGTCCGGACAGCATCCGCATAACGCCGCACAGCAGGGCGCTGGCAAAACCGTACCACGGTCCCACCAGAACCGCCGCCAGCACGTCTACAAAGTGCTGGAAGGGCGCCATCGCCGGGAAGTAGACACAGGTGTTCAGGACAAATGCCAGACAGGCAAGCATGCCCGTCAGCACCAGTTTTTTTGTCGTATTTCTTTTCATATTCAGCAAAGCTCCTTTGTTTGGCAACAGAGAAAACGGGCATTTACAGCGGCGCTTCCCTGCACGAATTCCGCCTCCTTTCTCAAGGGGCGTTCGGAAGAGCGGTCGAGACTTTCTGGTCTCCTCTCACGCCGGAACACGGCTTCCCATCGCTGCTGTTGCAAGGCTCAGGGCGCTCCCCCTCAGCCTGCCGCGGTCTCCCCCGCGGAGGGTCTCCGTCTCTCTTTCACGTCCTTTCCAAAGAAGTGCTGCAAAATGGCAGGAGGTCCCCCGCGGAGCCTCCTGCCAAAAATCATAAGCCCTATGACTTCCTCCGGCGGCATTATCCGCATCAGGTCTCAAGGGTCGAAGGATCTGCCTTCCTCTCAGCCTGCCTGCCGCAAGCTCCCCTGCCGTTTTAACAATGCTACTCTACACCACTCTTTCCGAAATTGCAAGAGTCTGGGCGAAATGACGTGAAACTTCTTTCACAGCCGCCGTTTACGCAATGCGGCGGCTGTCCACCCAGGCACAGATGGCGTTATGCTCCTCCAGCGCCTGCTGCCGCAGCATCTGGGCAAAGGCGGTGCGGTATGCCAGGGGCTGGGCATCCCGGTGGGCAATCAGCTCGATTTTCAGCGGCTGATAGGCATTCCGGATGGCAAAAACCTCCAGCCGGTCGTCCGGCAGCTCCATGACCCTGCGCAGATGGGAGTGGGAGCAGATGCTGGCGCAGTGGTTGGTGCGGCAGAACTCGATGTGCAGGTCAAAGCTGCTGACCCGGACCGGGAACGCCAGAGAAAGGTTCTCCCGCAGAAACAGCTGCTCCACCGCCATCGTGGTGGTGCTGCGGCTGTGTCCCTGCACAAAGGGTACGTCCCGCAGCATGGTCAGGTCCGCGCCGCAGCGGTGAAATTCCTCCCGCACGGCGCCGCAGCGGCTTCCGAACCGCTCCTCCATCACCTCCCGGGAGATGACCAGATACAGCGGCTCGCTGCTGATGCCCTCCCGGAGAAACAGGGCGTGCTGAGAGGCATCCACCCCCAGAAAAAGGTCCAGCTTGCCTGCCAGCAGCTGCTCCTCCAGATTGCGGGTATCGCTGAGGCGGATCTCCACCTCTACATGAGGAAACTGGTTGTGGAACTGCGTGATGACCCTTGGCAGCAGAATCGTTCCCCGGGTCGTAGGGGACCCCAGCCGCAGCACGCCCCGGGAGCCGCCGCTGACGTCCGCCAGCTCGTTTTCCATGTCACTCTCCAGCATCTGCATCCGGTTAAGGTAGCGCAGCATGGTTTCTCCCTCCGGCGTCAGGTGCAGGTGGGGCTTGCGGACGAACAGCGTCACACCGAACTGCTCCTCCGGCCGCCGGATATGGTCGCTGAGACACTGGGGCGTTACATAGGCGATCTCCGCCGCCCGGGAAAAGTTCAGCTCCCGCGCCGCCAGTAAAAACATTTGAAAGCCTGTCGTCATTTTTGATCCCTCCGTTCCCCATTGTAACGGAGGTTTTGTGAAAAGTCACGACTAATTTCAAGTTTTTTCTTGCAGTCAGACGTATCATTCTCTGCTTTCCTTTTCTGGTATTCCATTTTACACTGAAGCTGTTAAAAAACTGACAAACAATTTGTATGAACTGCAAACTGAGGAGGTACACATTATCCTATGAGCGAATGGAAAGGAAACCGCGACCCCAGCAACGCCCAGGAAGCCTACTATGTCGGCTTGATGAATTCCTGCGGCTACCGGATGAAGGATCTGGACAAGCCGGTCATCGGCATTGTCAACTCCTTCACCGATGTAAACCCCGGTCACCGCGCCTTTAAGGAGCTGGTGAATTATGTAAAGGAGGGCATCTGGGCAGCCGGCGGTACGCCGGGCGAGTTCAATGTTCCCGCTCCCTGCGACGGAATGGCTCAGGGCGAAGGCATGCACTTCATCCTGCCGGAGCGGGATCTCATTGCGGGCAGCATTGAGGCAATGGCGAAGGCACACGGCTTTGACGGTCTGGTGTTTCTGTGCAGCTGCGACAAGATCGTTCCCGGTATGCTGATGGCGGCTGCCGCCATCAACAAGCCCTGCATGTTCCTGACCGCCGGCAGCATGCTGCCCTATGAGGCGGACGAGGGCACCTATGTCACCCCCGACCTGAAGGAGTCCATCGGTCAGCGCAATGTGGACGCCATCAGCGAGGAGACCTTCACCCGCTACCGGGAGAACATCTGCTTCTCCTGCGGCACATGCAGCATGTACGGCACGGCAAACACGATGGGCGTGTTCGCGGAAGCCATCGGTCTGTGTCCCATTGACAGCACCACCATGCTCTTCTGCTCCTCTGCCAAGTACAAACAGGCACGGGATGTGGGCGAGCGCATCGTGGCACTGACCCGGGAGGGCGTCCGTTTCTCCGACATCGTGACGGAAGCCAGCCTGAAGAACGGTCTGTGCCATGTGGCTGCCACCGGCGGCTCTACCAACGCCCAGCTGCACATCTGCGCACTGGCAAAGGTCATGGGCATTGAGATGGGCATTGGCGACTTTGACCTGATCCAGCGTCATGTTCCCTGCATCGCCAAGTTCAAGCCCTCTTCCAAATTCAACATGTATGACTACTACAAGGCAGGCGGCGTGGGCGCGACCCTGAAGGCTATCCGCCAATATCTGGACGAGGATGTCCGCCTTGCCACCGGCGGCACCCTGCGGGAGTATCTGGACAGCTTCAGCCGCAAGGTCAACCCCGAGATCATTCACACGGTGGACGATCCCCTGTATCCGGATGGCTGCTTTGCCGTGCTGCACGGCAACCTGGCTCCCGGCGGCTGCATTGTGAAGAAGAGCGGCGTGGTCCCCGAGATGTTCCACCACCGCGGACCGGCAGTCTGCTTCGACTCTGAGGATGAGCTGCGCAGCGCCATGGTGAACAAGTCCATCAAGAAGGGTGATGTGCTGGTCATCCGCTACGAGGGTCCCAAGGGCGGTCCCGGTATGCGTGAGATGTCTATCCCCGCCGCCATGCTGGTGGGCATGGGTCTGCACACCAGCTGCGCAATGGTCACGGACGGACGCTATTCCGGCGCCACCCGCGGTCCCTGCATCGGTCACGTCTCCCCGGAGGCATGGGATGGCGGTCCCATCGCGGCAGTCCGCAACGGCGACATGATCGAGATCGACATCGACAAGCACACCATTCATCTGGAGGTCAGCGACGAGGAGATCGCCGAGCGCCTCAAGACCGTTCAGCGTCCGGAGCATCCGGCAAATGGTGTGCTGAACGCTTACCGTCAAGCGGTAAAGGATGTAAACAGCGGCTGCACTTGGCTGTACTGATTACATAAAAGAGAAAAAAAATTTTTAGAGGGGGATATTATGACAAATCTGATCATCTTCATAATCGGTCTGGCAATCATGCTGGTACTGATGATGAAAACCAAGCTCGGTCCCTTCAACTGCATGCTGATCGCCAGCGTGGGCATCGGCATCGCCTGCAACCTGGGCGCCAGCACTGCCATCAGCACGACGGTGGACGGCTTCGCCGGCACCTGCAAGTCCATTGGTCTGCTGGTCATCTTCGGCACGGTGCTGGGTACCTATCTGGAGAAGTCCAACGCCTGCCAGCGCATCGCCACCAGCATGCTGAAGGTCGCCGGTAAGAAGAATTCCATTTTTGCTATGGCAGCCACCGGTTATCTGGTCGCCATTCCCGTGTTCTCTGACGTGGCAATGGTCCTGCTGAGCCCGCTGATCAAGTCCGTTGCAAAGAAGAGCGACAAAAACGCCTGCATGCTGGGTACCGTGACTGCCTGCTCTCTGCTGTCTACCAATGCCTATGTGGCTCCCACGCCTTCTCCTTTGGCTGTCATTGCCGTTTTGGGACTGGACATTGGAACTTCTATTATGTGGGGTCTGCCCTGTGCGCTGTTCATCACCGTTTGCGTGTGCCTGTACGCCAAATTCTATCTGGACCGCAAGCCCGACAGCTGGTACACCCAGCTGGAGAGCGAGAAGGAAAAGATCGTTCGCGATGACATTTCCGAATCTGAGATGCCCTCCTTCGCCCGCGCCATCATTCCCATCCTGCTGCCCATCGTGCTGATCGTCATCAGCAGCGTCTGTGATGCGGTGCTGCCGGAGGAAAGCTCTGTCCTGCCCTTGGTGGATTTTCTGGGCAACAAGAACATCGCTCTGGCTCTGGGCGTGGTCGCATCCGTGCTGTGTCTGGGCAAGTTTCTGCCGGAGAAGGAGCGCTGGGCTCCCATGAACGACTCCCTGAAGACCGCTGGTCCCATCGTGTTCATTACCGCAGCAGGCGGCGCTCTGGCTAAGATCGTCAGCGCTACCGGTGTGGGTGACACTCTGGCAGATATGCTGGTGAACTCTCCCATTCCCGTGCTGCTGATTCCCTGCTTGATTACCGGTCTTTCCAAGTTTGCTCAGGGTTCCGGTAGCGTGGCAGCCCTGCTGGCAGCCGGTCTGTCCGTTCCCCTGTGCGAGGCTGGTCTGATGACCCCGCTGGAGGCTTTCCTGTCCATCAGCGCCGGCTCCGCTCTGGGTTCTCATGTGAACAACAGCTTCTTCTGGGTGTTCAGTGAGTTCATGGGCTATGATGCAAAGACCACTTTGAAAACCCTGTGCGTCGGTCAGAACGTTGTGATGACCCTTGCCGGTATCGTGGCGATGTATGTTGTCAGCTTCATTGCCTGATCTCTCTTAACAAAAAGCGATTTTTGACCATTTCTTCCCGGTCTTAAATAAGCAACAGCACCGTGGTCCGGATCTTGGCAGAGGTCCGGACCACGGTGCTGTTTTCGCTCCTGCTTCCCGGCAGCCCCCTCCGGAAAGCGCATTGACAATTTTCACCGCCTATATTATTATGAGAGTAATTATTCCAAGCGTTGTAATAATTGGCATGCACCCTTCTCCGGAGCCTTCCGGAGCATCAATTTTACAGGAGGATGACCCTATGCTGACGCAATCTCCCAAAATCGAAAACCTGTTTTCCGTTGCCGGAAAGGTGGTTCTGATCACCGGTGCCGGCGGGCTTGGCAGCGCCTACGCGGAAGCCTTTGCCGAAAACGGCGCCACCGTGATCCTTGCCAACCGGACCGCCGCTAAGGCGGAAGCCACAGCACAGCAGCTGGCGCAGCAGGGGCTGCACATTACCGCCGCACAGCTGGATGTCTCCGACAAGGCACAGGTTAAGGACTTTGTTGCCGGACTGCAAAAGCAGTACGGACGCATCGATGTTCTGGTCCATACTGCCGCTTCCTGCAAGCTTCATCCCGGGCTGGAGGACAGCGAAGAGACCTTCCGCCTGAATATGGATATCAACCTGATGGGCAGCTACTTCCTCAACCAGACCGTGGGCAACATCATGGCAGAGCAGAAGGAGGGCGGCAGCATCATCAACATCAATACCCAGAGCGCCTTCACCGTAAACTCTCCGGACGGTATGTCCTACGCGGTCAGCAAGGCGGCACTGATGCACCTGACCAAGTATTTTGCCGTGCTGTATGCGGAAAAGGGCGTGACGGTCAACGGCATTGCTCCCATCTGGATCGACACGCCCCTGATGTCCGGGCGGAGCCAGGACTATCTGAACAAGGCCATCTCCCAGGTTCCCATGGGACGCATGAGCCATGTGGAGGATTATATCGGCATGGGACTGTTCCTGGCTGGCGCGGGCAGCCGGTTCGTCACCGGACAGACCTTCCTGGTGGACGGCGGTTGGAGCGTCTCCCGGGTCTTCAAGTTCCAGCCCTGAGCCAATCTGCCGAATTTTGCGTTGTGCAGGACCGTTTCATTGGCGGTCCCGCACCTGCTTTATTTTGCATAAATTTGCTGGAAGTCCGGCACAGAAAATGATATAGTAGACGCAGAAAGGCGGTGCCGCATATGGAAGCTTCTATTGATTTTAATGAGAAAAAAGGCTTTATCTGTGATATGGACGGTGTGGTTTACCACGGCAACCGGGTCCTGCCCGGCGTGGCGGAGTTCATCCAGTGGCTGCACGATGAAAACAAGGAATATCTCTTTCTCACCAACAACAGCGGCTACACGCCGCGGGAACTGAACCAGAAGCTGGCGCGCATGGGGCTGGACGTTCCGGAGGAGCATTTTTACACCAGCGCCCTTGCCACGGCGGCGTTTCTGAAGGAGCAGGCTCCCGGATGCTCAGTGTTCGCCATCGGTGAGGCGGGGCTACTGAACGCCCTCTATGACGCTGGGCTGACTATGAATGATGTCAACCCGGACTATGTGGTGGTGGGTGAGGGGCGGTCCTACTCTCTGGACACGCTTACCAAAGCGACCAATCTGGTTATGGCAGGCGCCAAACTTATCGGCGCCAACTCTGACGTCTCCGGTCCCATCGAAAACGGCATTGCCCCTGCCTGCCGGGCGTTGATCGCCCCCATCGAAATGGCAACAGGCAAGCAGGCGTATTTCTGCGGCAAGCCCAATCCCCTGATGATGCGGACAGGGCTGCGGCTGCTGCAGTGCCACTCCGCCGAGGCGGTGATGATCGGCGACCGAATGGACACAGATGTCATCTCCGGCATGGAGAGCGGCATGTCCACCGTTCTGGTCCTCTCCGGCGTTTCTACCCGGGAAACGCTGAAAACCTATGCTTACCGCCCAAGCGTGGTGCTGGACGGTGTGGGCGATATCCCGGCGCTTGCCCGGGGCGAGCAGTAACGTCTCTGTTTTCCAGTCAGGCATTCCGGCAGTTTGATGGTTTGAACTGCCGGAATGCTTCTGTTTTGCGGAAATCTCTGCTGTATTTATCCGCAAATCTGCGGCTGCCGCTTCCCTTTTTTCTGTTTTTTTGCTATAGTAAGCATTGAAGCGGCGCACAGCCGCTGTTTTCTATGAAAACCGCTTTTCGGGAGGCATATCATGTACCGGGACTTGACCAAGGGCAGCATTACCCGTGGACTGCTGCTGTTTGCCCTGCCAATGGTGGCGGGAAATCTGCTTCAGCAGCTTTACAACATCGCGGATACCCTGATCGTGGGACAGGCGCTTGGGCGGAACGCGCTGGCGGCGGTTGGCTCCGCCTTTACCCTGATGACATTCCTCACCTCCATTTTTCTGGGGCTGTCCATGGGTGCTGGCGCGCTGTTTTCCATGGACTTCGGCAAGGGCGACCGGGAGGGATTGCGGCGGGCGATTGCCCACGCCTTTGGGCTGATTTTTGTCATCACTTTACTGCTGAATGCCGCCGTGTACCTGCTGACCGATCCAATCCTGCGCTTTTTACAGATCCCGGAGGAGCTGTACGGCGCTATGCGGGAATATCTGCTGATCATCTTTGCCGGACTGGTTGCCACCTTCCTTTACAACTTTTTCGCATGTCTGCTGCGCTCCGTGGGAAATTCGGTGGCTCCGCTGTGGTTTTTAGGCGTTTCCGCCCTGCTGAATATCGGGCTGGACCTGCTGTTTGTGCTGGGCTTTTCCTGGGGTGTTGCCGGGGCTGCCGCCGCCACGGTCATCTCCCAATACGTCTCCGGTCTGGGGCTGACCGCATATGTGGCACTCCGCTGTCGGGACCTGCTTCCCCGCCGGGAGGATCTGCACTTTCAAAGCGCTATCCTGCGGGAGCTGCTGGACCTCTCCCTGTTAACTTGCGCCCAGCAGTCCGCCATGAATTTCGGAATTCTGCTGGTACAGCGGCTGGTGGACAGCTTTGGTCCCATCACGATGGCGGCGTTTGCCGCCGCAGTGAAAATCGATGCTTTCGCCTATCTTCCGGTACAGGATTTTGGAAATGCCTTCTCCACCTTTGTGGCACAGAATTACGGTGCGGGACAAACGGCACGGCTGCGGCAGGGACTGCGGCAGGCAACGGCAGTCAGCGTGGCGTTTTCCTGCCTGATCTCCGCAGGCGTGGTGGCATTCGCCCGTCCACTGATGCGGATTTTTGTGCAGGCAGGAGAAACCGAGGTGCTGGCAGGCGGTGTGCAGTATCTGCGGATAGAGGGCGCTTTTTATGCCGGGATCGGCTGTCTGTTTTTGCTGTACGGCTTTTACCGGGCGGTGAAGCGTCCCGGAATGAGTGTGGTGCTGACAGTCATTTCTCTGGGAACCCGGGTGGTGCTGGCTTACGCACTGGCTCCCATCATCGGAGAGGTGGGCATCTGGATGGCGATTCCCATCGGCTGGGGACTGGCAGACGCAGCGGGATACGGCTATTACCTTCTCCGGAAGCGGCGGCTGCTGCCCGGCTGCCCGGATAAGCACTGAGCCTTCTCAGAAGGAAAGAGACGCATTCCTGAATGGGAATGCGTCTCTTCTGCATTTTCCGCTTCTTACATCAGTGTCCACGCCGGGTTTTCCACCAGCTGGGCAAACTTTTTCAGCAGCCGCGCCGCAGTGGCACCGTCCGCCGCCCGATGGTCAAAGGTCAGGCTTGCAGTCATCATATTGGCGGCACGGAAGCTGCCGTCCTCCTCCACAATGGCTTTGCGGACGATCCGACCGATACCCATGATCGCCGTCTCCGGCAGATTGACGATGGGCGAGAAGCCCTCTACCTCAAAGCTGCCCAGATTGCTGATGGTAATGGTGCCTCCGGTCAGTGCATCCGGAGACAGCCGTCCCTCCCGTGCCTGGGCGATCAGTTGATGGGTTTCCTCCGCAATAGCAAACGCGCCCTTTCTGTCCGCGTCCCGGACCACCGGAACCAGCAAGCCGTCCGGCAGCGCCACTGCCACGCCCACATTGATATGGGAGTGACGGATCAGATCCTCGCCATCCACAGAGACATTCAGCACCGGCTCGCTGGCGCAGGCGGCTGCCAGCAGCTTGATCAGCAGGTCGTTGATGCTGACCTTTCGGTCCTTTTCCGCCTTTTTGATGCTCTGATGCAGCTCTACCAGACGGTCCGCGCAGATCTCCCGGGTCAGCGTTACCTGAGGGGCTGTGTTGACGCTCTCCGTCATCCGGCGGGCAATGACCCGGCGGGCGGCGCTCATCCGCTCACGGACATCCTCCTGCACCTCCGCAGGGGCGGATGCCTTCTGGGCAGCCTGCTGCAGCTGCTCATAATAGCGGCGGACATCCTTCGCCTTGATGCGTCCGGTGGTTCCCGTGGACTGGACCTTTGTCAGGTCCACGCCCAACTCCTCCGCCACCTTTTTCGCCAGAGGGGATACCTTGATCCTGCCGTCAAACAGCTTGCCTGCCGGAGCAACTGCTGCCGCAGCCGCTGCGGGCTGCGCCGCGGGAGCGGGGGCAGCCGCCGGCTCCGAAGCACCCGGCTGCGTCCAGGTGTCGCCCTCCGCGCCGATCACGCCCAGCAGACCCTGCACCGGAACATCCTCGCCCTCCTGAGCGACGATGGCAAGCAGGATACCGTCCGCCTCGCTGACTACATCGTTGGTCAGTTTTTCCGTTTCAATGCTCAGCAGCACGTCTCCGGTATGAACGGTGTCTCCCACCTGCTTATTCCACTGGGAAACCGTGCCGCTTTCCATTGTCACGCCGAACTGGGGCATTCTGATTTCTGAGATCATCTCCGCCCCTCCTTACTGCTTCAGCAGGTCCGAAACGGCAGCGGCAATCTGCTCCGGATGGGGATAGATCTCCTCCTCCAGCACCGGGGCGAAGGGAACGCTGCTGTTCAGGCTCGCCACCCGGACCACGGGTGCGTCCAGCTGGTCAAACAGCTTTTCGCCGATCTCCGCCGCGATCTCCGCGCCAAAGCCGCAGCGGCGGACATCCTCCTCCACGATGACCACATGATGCGTCTTGGACACGGTGGCGGTGATGGCTTCCCAATCCAGGGGAACCAGCGTCCGCAGGTCCAGTACCTCTGCCTGAATGCCCTGCTGCGCCAGCTGCTCCGCTGCCTCCAGAGAGAACTGCACCTGACGGCTCCAGGTGATGATGGACACATCCGTACCCGGACGCTTGACATCCGCCACACCCAGAGGGATGCTGTCGATGCTGTCGTCGATCTCGCCCTTCTGGGGATAGAGCGCCTTATGCTCCAGGCTGATGACGGGGTCATTGTCCCGGATGGCGGACTTCAGCAGCCCCTTGGCATCCTGCGGGCAGGAGGGCGCGATGACCTTCAGTCCGGGAATGTGGGCAAACAGCGCCTCCATATTCTGGGAGTGCTGTGCCGCGCCGCGGCGTCCGGTACCCATCGGCGCGCGCAGCACCATGGGAACAGAGACCTGTCCGCCGGTCATATAGCAGAGCTTTGCCGCCTGGTTCATAATGGGGTCCAGGCAGACGGAAATAAAGTCGTTATACATCAGCTCGGCAATGGGACGCATTCCACGCACTGCCGCGCCCACGCAGATGCCGGTGAAGCCCCATTCGCTGATGGGGGTCTGGATGATCCGTCCGGGACCGAACTCTGCCAGCAGACCCTTGGCAGAGCCCCAGGGACCGCCCATCTCTCCGATATCCTCGCCCAGCATGATGACGTTTTCATCCCGCTGCATCTCTTCTTCAATGGCTTCCCGGACAGCGCCGATCATGGTAATGGTTCTCATCAGCGGACGCTCCTTTCGTTATCACTGGAATAGTTATGCTCCAGAACCGTGGACTTGTCCGGCTCCGGCGCCTGAATGGCAAACTCCTTGGCGTGCTGGATCTTCTCCTCCACCTGCTGTTCTATGGCGGAAAGCTCATCCTCCTGCGCCATGCCAGCATCCAGGAGCACCTTTTTGAACTTCAGGATGGCGTCCTCCGCATGGGCGGTGTCCTTGTAGGACTGGGGCAGGTATGCCGCCGGATCGCCCACGAAGTGACCGATGAACTTATACACATGGCAATCGATGATGGAAGGACCCTCGCCGTTTCTGGCGCGCTCCACCGCGCGGCGGGTGGCTTCATACACTGCCAGCACATCGGTCCCGTCCACTACCTCGGAGGGAATGTTGTAGCCCTTTGCCCGCTCCGCCAGCGTCTCCGTATTGGTGACAGAGCCGATGGGCACGGATACGGCATAGCCGTTGTTCTCAATGAAATACACGATGGGCAGCTTCCATGCCGCCGCCATGTTGATACACTCGTGGAAGCAGCCCTGGTTGGTAGCACCATCGCCGAAGAATGCCACGGTGACAGAGCCGTCGCCCTTGAGCTTGGACGTCAGCGCGGAGCCGGTGGCAATGGGAATGCCGCCGCCCACGATGCCGTTGGCGCCCAGCAGTCCGCTTTCCACCTTGGTAACATGCATGGAGCCGCCGTGACCGCCGCAGAAGCCCTCGGTCTTACCGAACAGCTCTGCCATGGTCCGGTCCGGATCTCCGCTCTTCATCAGGCAGTGACCGTGACCCCGGTGGCTTGCCGTGATGTAGTCCGTGGGGCGCAGGGCGGAGTTGGCTCCTACCACCATGCCCTCCTCACCCACGCAGATGTGAAGGTTTCCGCTGACCATTCCCTTCAGGAAGCAGTCGGCGGCGGTTTCTTCAAACCGGCGCACGGTGCACATATTCTCGAAGAGCTCTAACAGAAAGCTCTTGTCATACGCTGTGATCTCCTGCATTACTGTGATTCCTCCTGTCTTAATATTTCCGTTACAGGGTCTTTCCCTGTCCGTTTTCCTCAAATAGGTCCAGCAGAACCGCCACATCCTCGCCGCCCCTGCCCTGCTGCTCCAGCTGCTCCATCAGGCGGGCGGACAGGTCCGCCAGGGGCGTGTACGCCCCCATATCCTGTGCCAGCTGCTGGGCATTGTGCAGATCCTTCAAATGGATCGACAGCCGGGAGCTGGGCGTATAATCCCGGTGGATCATTTTGGGTCCCTTGACCTCCAGCACACTGCTGCCGGCTCCACCGCTGCGGATGGCTTCAAACAGCGTCGTCTGATCCAATCCTGCCTTTTCCGCATAGGCAAACGCCTCTGCCACGGCGGCGATGCCCGCGCCGATGATCATATTGTTCGCCAGCTTGGCGGCATAGCCGCAGCCCAGTGCGCCCATATGCGTCACCTTGGTGTTGAACAGCTTCAGATAGGGCAGCACCCGCTGCACATCCTCCGCTTCACCGCCGCACATGGCGGACAGCGTTCCGGCGATGGCTCCGGCTTCGCCGCCGCTGACGGGACAGTCCACCAGCGCAACGCCCGCCGCCCTCGCTGCCTCCGCATGTCCGCGGATCACCGTGGGCGTGGAGGAGCTGAGATCCACCACGGTCGTTCCGGCAGGACAATGCTCCACTGCCGCGCCCAGATAAGCGTCCACCAGCTGATTGTTGGGCAGGCTAAAAAACACCACCTGGCAGCTGCGGTAGATCTCCTCCGGAGCGGAAACAGCCACACCTCCGGCGGCGGCGAATTTCTCCCGCTGCCCCGGCACCACGTCATAGCCCAGCACCGGAAGCCCGCTTTTCTTTACAAGGTTCACGGCAATGGGATAGCCCATGACGCCCATGCCGATGACGCCTAACTTCATATGCTCGTTCCTCCTTCTGGTCCGGCGGAAGAGTCCCGCCTGATAAGCCTTTCTGCCGCGGCTGCACCCGCCATTGGGGCAGCCGCGGCAGAAACAGTGGATTGATTATTTCGTGAACAGGTCAATCAGCTCCTGCGTGAAGCCATACTGGCTGATGGCTTCCTCATAGATGCTGTCAGACAGAGCCTTGAACTGGGCAACCTCGTCCTCGGTGGTATAGTGGACCTCGATGCCGTTGTTCTCTTCCCACTCCTTCAGGTACTCGTCGCACTGCTGGCGGGTCAGGTCCACCTGATACTGGCATGCCTCTGCGCCGCACTCATCCACGATCGCCTTCAACTCATCGCTGAGACCGTCATACAGGTCCTGGTTGATGGTCAGGAACATGCAGCTGTACTGTGCTGTCCATGCGGTGACATACTTCTGGACCTCCTGAATAGAGGAGGCGTTTGCCACTGCCACGGGGTTCTCCTGTCCGTCATACAGACCGGTCTGCAGTCCGGTGTAGACCTCGGACCAGTTGGCGGTGGTATAGTCCGCGCCCCACAGGTCATAGGTGCGGGTCAGGATGGGGCTGCCGCCGATACGCAGCTTCAGGTCCTTCAGATCGTCCGGGGTGCAGACGGGGTGTTTGCTGTTGGTGATGTAACGGAAGCCGTTTTCGCCAATGCCCAGGCACTTGACGCCCTGCTCGTTCTCCAGCAGGTCAATGAGATACTGACCGCCCTCGCCGTTGAACAGCTTTTCATCCACCTGATCCGTATTGGAGAACAGGAACGGCAGGATCAGCACGTTGAACTTGGGGTCGAAGTTGCTCCAGATACCGTCTGCCTGGAAGGTCACGTCAATGGTGCCCTCCATCTGTCCCTGCAGGCTGTCCACGGCGTTGCCGTTGGTCAGCTGGTCAGAGGGATAGACGTTCAGGGTGATGGCGCCGTTGGTACGCTCGCTGAGCAGCTCGCCGAATTTATACAGACCAGCTGCAAAGTTGGAGCTGTCCGCGCCGGAGGTAGCGGCAGACCAGGTCATCTTGGGGAAATCACCGCCGGACGCGGAGCCGGAGGCGGAGGCTGCGGCAGAGGAGCCGCCCTGCGCGGAGCCGGAAGCGCCGCATGCCGCCAGAGAGGCGGTCATGACCAGCGCCATAGACAGTGCAAGAAGCTTACGGATTTTCATGAAATTTGTTTCTCCCTTCCTTGGTGCGGGCGTTCTTTGGCGTCCGCGGTTTGATAGTGTAATGTATTCATTCTGTTGCTACAGCAGAATTTCTCAGGCAATCAGGCACATGGAAATGCCCTCTACAAAGGTGACCAGCAGCAAGACCACCAGGGATGCCAGAATCATCGGCACCACTGCCTTGGAAATCTGGGAAATGGTCACCGGCTCGTGTCCGGGAATGCGCAGTCCCGTGGCGACAAACAGGTTCATACCCACAGGCGGCGTCACCTGACCAATGGCAAGGTTCACCGTGGCGATGATGCCGAACCACACCAGGTTGATGCCGAACGCCTGCGCCACAGGCGTCATAATGGGAATAAAGATATACATGGCGGAGTTGGCGTCCACAAAGCAGCCGGCAATGAGGAACACCACGTTGACGATCATCAGGAAGATGTAGCGGTTGGCGCTGACGCCCATCAGCAGATTCTGCACACCGGTGGAAATGCCGTACGCGGTGCAGGCGTAAGAGAACAAACCTGCCGCGCCAACAATGAGCATCAGTCCACCGGTGGTCTTGGCTGTATCTACAAACAGTCCAGCCAGGCTGCGCAGGTCCAGCTCCTTATAGATGAACACACCCACAAACAGACCGTACACCACTGCCACGGCAGCCGCCTCGGTGGGAGTGAAATAGCCGCCGTAAATACCGCCCAGAATGATGACCGGCATCAGAAGTCCCCAGCTGGTGTCCCGGAAGGTACGCCAGACCTCACCGAAGCCGCGCCACTTGTGTGCCGGAACCAGTCCGTCCTTCTTCGCCTTCAGCTCTACCACCACAATGAGGGCAAGACCCATCAGAATACCGGGGATGATGCCAGCCATGAACAGGTCGCCCACAGAGGCGCCGGTGATGGAAGCATACACCACGAAGGAAATGCTGGGCGGGATAATGATGGCAATGGAGGAAGCCGCCGCCATGATACCGGTGGCAAAGGGAGCGTCAAAGCCCTCCTTCTCCACCATCGCGGGGATGAGGATAATACCCAGCGCCGCCACCGTCGCCGCGCCGGAACCGGAGATGGCGCCGAAGAAGCACGCCACCACCACGCACACCACGGCAATGCCGCCCCGGATGTGACCGCAGCAGGCGTCCACAAAGCCGATCAGACGCTTGGAAATGCCTGCCTTTGCCATGATGTTGCCGGACAGGACAAAAAACGGAACTGCCAGCAGCAAATATTTCGCAATGCCAGCGTATACACTGGACGCCAGCACAGTCAGATTGGTACCGTTGTATGCCAGCGTCAGCATGGAAGAGAGACCCAGGCACATGCAGATGGGCGCGTTCAGGAACAGCAGCACAAAGAACACACCAAACAGGATCAGGTAGGTCATTGGTCTGCGCCCTCCTTTTCATCTTTTGCGAGGATCCCGCGGATATCATCCACGATCCGCTCAATGAAATGCAGCGACAGCAGCGCGCCGCCGATGGGAACGAAGGAGGTGTAGTACCACTCCGGCAACTGAAGCACCGCCGTGGTCCGGTTGGTCTCGATCTGCTTCAGACAGCGCTGAATACCGAACCAGACCATTGCCGCGGCAAACAGCAGCGACAGTAGGATCATCACAATGTCCAGAGCCAGCTGTGCCTTTTTCGGCAGCCGGTCCGTTACCAGCGACAGGCTGACCAGCCCGCCCTTTTCCCGGACGCACAGCGCCGCGCCGATCAGGGACATCAGCACCAGCAGGGCAACCACAATTTCTTCTGTAAAGGACCAGCTGTTGTGGGTCACATAGCGGGACAACACGTTTCCGGCTGTTAAAACGACCTCGATCAGCAGCAGAATGCCAATGACAGCCTTTTCTACCGCAGCAAGCCCGTTCATACAGCGTTTGTAAAGTCTCATGGGGTTTGTTTCACCGTGCCTTTCTCTTAAAAACGAATTCCTGCAAATTATAGCACAGACTTTAGCCGTTTAAAAGAATGAAATTCCCAAATTCGGCAAATTTCCCAAGCTTTGCCTACCAAAAATATCGGTTGATTTTTGGTGAAAATGTCATCTTTCTATTTTTTCAGGAAAACAGTGGCGGTATCTTTGTGAAAAATGCTATTCTAAGAGCAACACGGGCGGATGCTCTTTTTTGCTCCGCCGCAAACCAAAACAGGAAAAGGCAGGCGTTGATCCATGCAGGACGAGGTATTTATGCGGCAGGCGATCCAGCTTTCCGCCGCGGCAGTGAAACACGGCAACGAGCCCTTCGGCGCGGTGCTGGTAAAGGACGATCAGGTGGTTTTCACCAATGAAAATCAGATCTATACCCGGCACGACCCCACCTTTCACGGGGAAGCCGGACTGATCCGGGAATTCTGCGGCGCTACCGGCATCACCGACCTTCAGGAATACACCCTGTACTCCAGCTGTGAACCATGCTTCATGTGCAGCGGTGCAATGGTCTGGGTCAAGCTGGGGCGGCTGGTATACGGTGCCAGCAACCGGGACCTGGAGCAGATTTTCGGCGGCGAGGGCTGTAACTGTTCCAGGATGGTATTTGAACACTCCTGCTGGCAGCCGCAGGTCACAGCTGGAGTGCTGCGGGAGGAAAGCCTGGCGGTCCTGCGTCCCTATTTCAGCAGCTACACCAAGGGCTGACCGCTTATATAAGAAAGGGGAACAGCAGTATGAGAAAGCAAATTCTGGTGATACAGGGCGGCGGACGCCCCAATGGCAATACAGCACAGCTGGCAGCACAATTTGCCAAGGGTTCGGCAGACGCCGGACATGCAGTAGAAATCATCGCCCTGCGGGGTGAATACACCGTTCACGGCTGTCTGGGCTGCAACGCCTGCCGGTACGGAAAGCCCTGTGTCCAAAGGGACGGCTTTTCCAAGCTGATCCCCAAGCTTTTGGCGGCGGACTGTGTGGTCTTCGCCTCCCCCCTGTATTTCTGGACCATTTCCTCCCAGCTGAAGGCGTTCATCGAGCGGTTTTACTGCATTGCGCAGGAGGACCCTCACCCTCCCCTGGGACGGTATGAGTGCTATCCGGTGCGGGACTGCGCCCTGTTGATGACCGCCGCTGACAACTACTTCTGGACCTTCCAGCAGGCGGTGTCCTACTATCAGTTTGCTCTTGTGCATTATATCGGCTTTCACGACCGGGGCATGGTGCTTGCCGGGGGATGCGGCAGCACCAACGGCACGCCCGGCATTCAACAGACCTCTCACCTACAGGAGGCGTATGGCTTTGGAAAGCGGCTGTATGATGATAAGTAGGGTCCGCTTTTAGAAAGAAACTAAATCTTTCACCCTTACCAGCTCCCATTTTTTCTGCCAACGCTTTTCAGGAAGCCGCGGGCGGCGGCTTCCTTTGTATCGTCCGACTCGTCGTAGGCGTCATAGGGCGCGGAGGGATCGTGGACACGCTTGCGGAAGGGCGAGCAGAGCTGGTCCTTATGGGCAAAGGCAAACTCAAAATCCTCCGTCCAGCCGGTGTGTCCTGTGAGGATGCGGGGGCGCAGTCCCCGCGCCTGCAGCCTGCCCTCCAGCTTCGCCAGAGACCGCACTGCCAGCCGGTTGTCCTCCGCCAGACCGCTGATAAAGCTATAGCCGCCGTCCGCGCCGAACCAGATGGTATCTCCGGTGAACAGGTACTGCCCGTCGATCAGATATACCATATGCCCCCAGGTGTGACCTGGCACCAGAAAACACTCGATCCGAATACCGTCGATTTCCAGAACCTCGCCATCCTTTACCAGCGTCTTTTCATTATGGATCGTCACCTGCGGCAGCTTATACAGGTGGTAGCAGACCCGGCGGCGCACCTCTCCGGTGAGATAACGATTCTCCACCTCGCCAATGAACAGATGTGCATTCCGGAAAATTCCCGGACCATCCGCTTCCACTGCTCCCACATGGTCGGTATCCTGATGCGTAATAAGAATATGGCGGATGCTTCCGGGCTCGATACCCAGCCAGCCCATCTTCTCCTCCAGCCGGTCATAGTGATAGCCCGCGTCGATCATGATGGTGGTACCGCCCCGGCGGTAGAAAAAGATATTTGCCACCCACTCCCGCACACAGGCAACATGTTCATCGATCCATCCGGTGTTCAGCGGCTTGAAGATCTCCTTCCCCCGGTACATCCGGCTCATTGCCTTTCTTTGAAATTCCGTCGCCTGCCTGGACATGGTTCATTCCTCCCCTTTGATACATTCCGCATAGGTTAGTGGAAACGCGGCTTTCCACACTGCGCTCCTCCGTACAATCCAGCCGTTTTTCCGCAGAAACGCCAGATACTCCTCCCGGGACCACTTTCTGCACAGTGGGAATCCCGCCAGCTTCATGCAAAATGCCCGGAGCCTGCCGGAAAGTGCATTTTCCCCGTGGGTAAATGTGGGGACCACCAGAACACCGTTCTCCTTCAGCACCCGGCGAAGCTCTGCCAGCGCCGCCTCCGGCTCCGGGATCACATGCAGCACATTGGCGGCAATCACCACATCAAAGGACTGGTCCGCATAGGGCAGCTGCAGCAGATCCGCCACGGAAAAATGCAGCTTGGCGGAAAAGCTGTTCCGCTTCGCCTGGGCGATCATCTCCGGTGAAAGGTCCGTCGCCTCGATACTGCCCGCCCCGCATACGATATTCCGGGCAATCAATCCCGTTCCGGTGGCTGCCTCCAGCACGGTCCGTCCGCGCACCAGCGGGCGGAGCAGATCGTACAGCTGCTCATATGCTGCCGCGTCCCGCCGCATAAAACGGTCATACCGTGCCGCGTTTTTGTCCCAAAAGCTTTTGTGTGCTTCCATCACTGCCGCCTCGCCTGAAAATGCCGTACTGTTCCACCATAAGTTAGATCAAGCTAACTTACAGCGGTCAAAAACGCCGCTCCGCGCGGCTTTCTCCTGCCCTCTACGGATAATGTATCACGCGCGTTCCGGCATTTCAACTGTCATTCCGGCAGGGTCCGCGAAAAACGGCAGAGTTTTTCTTTCTTCTTGCTATTTGCCCATTTTCCTCCTATAATCATAAATATATATCTATCTTGATCTATCTCACCGCAGGGCGGAACACCCGGGATTTCCCGGGATTTTTTCTGCGCCGTTTTCATTCTGCTCCGGCGTAAAGGAGGGCTTTTTTTGATTGGGATTCTCTGCAATGTTGCCGCCGTGGTTCTGGGCGGTATTTTCGGAACTGTTTTCAGCCAGCACCTGTCCACCCGCTTCACCTCCAGCTTGAATCAAGTGCTGGGCGTATGTGCACTGGGCATGGGCATCTCCTCCATTCCCCTGATGGAACATATGCCCGCTGTGATTTTAGCGCTGGTAGCAGGCAGTGCCATCGGGCTTGCCTGCCATTTAGGCGAATGGTTCCGCCGGGGCGGCGCTCTACTGGAAAAGCCCATCAGCCGCCTGCTGTCTCCACAGACGGAAAAAGAGGGACTATCTCACGAGGAGTACCTGTCCCTGCTGGTAACAGCGTTGGTGCTGTTCTGTGCCAGCGGTACCGGAATTTATGGCTGTCTGGACGCTGGAATGACCGGCAATGCCACCGTGCTGCTGAGCAAATCTATTTTGGACCTGTTTACCGCAATGGTGTTCGCCTGTAGTCTGGGGGCGGTGACGTCCCTGATCGCCCTGCCCCAGTTGGCAGTCTTTCTGCTGCTGTTTTTCGCGGCAAAAGCCATTGTCCCACTGACCACTCCCGCTATGATTGCCGACTTTAAGGCATGCGGCGGCTTTCTGCTGGTTGCCACCGGCTGCCGCATTGCCAAAATTCAGGACTTTCCAGTGGCAGACATGATCCCCGCCATGATTCTGGTCATGCCCCTCAGCGCCCTGTGGACCAGCTGCATCGCTCCGCTGCTGGGCTGAGCTGCAATTCCTCTTCCATATATAAAAATAATAAGATAGTAAGAGACGGTCTCCCGCTGACCAGCGGGGACCGTCTCCTGATTTTTACAGCTTTACCGGCGGGGTCTGTCCCACGGCGATCTGGATAAACTTCTGCATCGCCAGCGTCACATACCGGCTCTTCCGGTAGGAGATATACACCGTCCGGTGGGCGATCTCCGGGTCCAGCTTATAAAATACCATCCCCTCACAGTTCTCCACTGCCCGGATACTGGTGTCCGACGCAAAGGTCACGCCCCGGTCCTGCCGGATCAGGTCCAGCGCCGTGATCAGCTGATTGACGTGCAGATGGCTCTGCGGCTCAAAACCACTGCTGCGGCAAAGCTGAAGCGCCCGGTCGTGCATATCCTGTCCCCGCCGCTGGGTGAGAAAGTGCTCATTGCGGAACCGTTCCAACGGGACCTGAGGGAAGCGGTCCTCCAGAAACGCACCGGAGCGCACCTCCTCCAGCGTCAGGGCGTACTGGGTCAGGTCCCCGTTCAGCGGATTGGCGGCAGGCACCACCAGCAGGATGTTCTCCTCCAGCAGCTTATACTGCACCAGCAGGTCCGGCTCGTACTCCGTGGTGTCAATGATGAGGTCCGTTTTGTCGCTCAGCAGCATTTCCCGCAGCTGGATGCTGTCGCCCTCCAGCAGGGAAAAATCCACCAGCACCTCATCCTGGGCAAACTTGCCGATGATGCGGGGCAGCAGATGCACTAAAAACAGGTGGGGCGCCGCCACAGTCAGCTGCCCCGTTTTCAGGGTCCTCCGGTCATTGATATAGCTGTCCAGCTGCTCTGTCAGACGCAGGATGTGCTGCGCCGTTTCCATGTAAACCTTTCCCTCGGCAGTCAGGGAGATGGGCTTGGTGGTGCGGTCAAAAATCTGCAGTCCCAGGTCCTCCTCCAGCTTGCGGATGGTCAGGCTCAACGCCGGCTGGGAGACATACAGGCGCTTTGCCGCCTGTGAAAAACTCTTTTCCCGATACACCTCGTAAGCATACCGCATCGCTTTTTCCATGAAACTTTCCCTCTTGCAAAAAAGAATTTTATGTATTATTACAAATATTGTTATAATAATCGGATTGAAATAACCCTATATTGCTTTTATTATAAACCACAACTTATAGGAAAGCAATCGCCATTTATTCTATATATTTGCCACCAGCCGACAATGCTGTTATCATAAAGCCATCGCAGGACAATGACGTCAGCGCAAGCCCCAAACCCGGTTTGTCTCCGGCGTCATTTTTCTATCTACGGTATACATTAAAAGGAGGTTCTCTTCTATGGATCTGAGCAACAAGACCCCCGCCGAGCTGCGCGCCATGTTCCGCACCGGCGAGCTGTGCATCCCCACCGCCGGACTGTGCCCCGGACATCTTCAGGGTAATCTGGTCATTCTGCACCGGAAATACGCCGATGATTTCCTCACCTTTATGAAGCAGAATCCCAAGCCCTGCCCCATTCTGGAGGTCTTTGACCAGGGAACCCCCATCAGCCGCAAAATGGCTCCCGGCGCGGACATCACCACCGACATCCCCCTGTACCGCATCTACCGGGACGGTGTGATGACCGATGAGCTGAAGGACGTCAGCGAATACTGGACGCCCGATATGATGGGCTTCCTGATCGGATGCAGCCTGACCTTTGAGGACAAGCTGGTGGCTGCCGGTATCCGCCTGAAGCACTATGAGCAGCAGACCCGCGTACCCATGTACGACACCAATATCGCCTGTACCCCCGCCGGAATTTTCCACGGCAACTATGTGGTGAGCATGCGTCCCATCAAGAAGGATCTGGTAGACCTGGCGGTGGACATCACCAAGGTCATGCCCTATGCTCACGGCGCACCGGTGCAGATCGGCGATCCCTCCGCCATCGGCATCAAGGACGTGATGCACCCCGACTACGGCGATCCGCTGGACATCGCTGAGGACGAGGTTCCCGTGTTCTGGGCGTGCGGCGTGACGCCGCAGGCAGTTGCCATGCAGGCAAAGCCGGATTTCATGATCTCCCACTCCCCCGGGTACATGCTGATCTGTGATCTGGATTCCAAGGCTATGGACGCCGCTTTGTAACATTCACGCAGGAGAGAGAAAGGAGACATACTCATGGAGGAAAAAACCTACGTCAAGCCCTCAATTTCACAGTACCTGAAGGCCATCGGTCCGTCCATCGTGATCTCTGCCGTGGTCGTGGGACCCGGTACCGTGACCACCGCATCCCAGATGGGCGCAAACCACGGCTATGCTCTGCTGTGGGTCATCGTATTCGCTGCTATCGCCGCCTTCTTCTATCAGCTGCCCGCCATCCGGGTCGCCATCAATAAGGAATGCAGCATTATGGAAGCCGTGCGGATGCGCTTCGGCAAGCCCGTGGCAATCGCTCTGTTCACACTATTGGTCGTCAGTGCCGTTATATTCCAGGCGGGCAACTTCACCGGCGCCGCAATGGCAATGAACTACTTCGTTCCCCAGATCCCCCTGATCGGCTGGGCAGTCATTATGATCGCTCTCGCCTTCGTTCTGGTTTGGATCGGCAAGTACGGCATTCTGGAGAACTTCACCAAGGTCCTGATCATCCTGATGGTGGTCGCCTTCGTCGCCACCGCCATCGGCTCCAATCCCAGCCCCAGCGCCATCGTCAGCGAGGGCTTCACCTTCAAGATCCCCAACGGCGACTATTTCCTGGTTCTGGCTATGCTGGCAACCACCATGGTGCCGGATATTCCCGTTTCCCTGTCTGCCCTGCAGAAGCAGCGCTATCTGAAGGCTGGCAGCTTTGAGGCAAGCCTGCCCCGGGAAAACAAGCTGAAGCTGGCGCGCTTCGACCTGATCTTCGGCAGCATCGTCACCGCCCTCATCACCAGCTCTATCATCATCTGCTCCGCCACCGTGCTGAATCCCGCCGGCATCCAGATCAAGGCAGCTGCGGATATGGCAATCCAGCTGACCCCCGTTCTGGGTCGTTATGCAGGCATCCTGTTCAGCCTGGGTCTCTGGGCAGCCGCTTTCTCCTCCGGTCTGTTCCGCATTGAGCTGCTGCCCATGCTGTTCAACCAGGCAACCGGTCAGGAGGAGGACATGAAGGCTGGACGCAGCCGGGTGTTCATGGTTCTGGGCGCAGGCGTTCCTCTGGTGTTCGTTCTGCTGTTCGGCTCCGCTCCCACCCAGCTGGTGGTCATGGCACAGGCAATCAACGGTCTGCTGCTGCCCTTCATCGCAGCCATCATCTGGCGGATCACCGCCGACAAGAAGTTCATGGGTAAGGATGCCAACAAGCCCTGGCTGAACGTCATCTTCTGCATCATCTTTATCCTGACCTGCTTCCTCGCCTTCCGCGTTTTCAAGAACCTCATCGGTTTTTGAGATAAATTTCCCTCCTCGAAAGCCCGGCAGTTTGCGGTTCTGCCGGGCTTTCCCGCGCCCTGCGGCAGCGGCGGAGACCTCCGCCCTCTATAAAAGGACGGCGTTTTTCTAAATAAAGAATCCCCGGCGCGGTCCGTGTGTCCATACGCCGGGGATTTTTTATTTTCACCGTTCCGGAGGGTCCCGCTCAGTCGTAGCGCAGGGCGTCGATGGGGTTCAGCTTTGCCGCCTTATTGGCGGGCAGATAGCCAAAGAGCATTCCAATGCCCACGCTGACACCGAAGCTCACCAGCACCGCGCTGAGGGTCGGCGTGGCACGGAAACTCAGGTCGCCTGCCTGAAGGGAGGACACCAGCATGGACCCGAACAGCGAGCCGATGCCCGTCGCCAGCAGGCAGCCGAAGAGAATGCCCAGCAGTCCGCCGATGGCGGAGGTGGTACCCGCCTCGATGATAAACTGGCGGCGGATGTCCCGCCGCTTCGCCCCCAGAGACTTGCGGATGCCGATTTCCCGGGTCCGCTCCGTCACAGACACCAGCATGATGTTCATAATGCCGATGCCGCCCACCAGCAGGCTGATGGCGGCGATGGTCACCAGCACCGCCATTGCAATGCTCATCATGCTGTTGATCTCATCAACCTGATCCAGCATGGACTGGACCAGATAGGCGTCATACTCTGAATCCTCCGGAAAAACGGAGGCAAAGTAATCCTGAAGGATCTCCTTCCCCTGCGCCACGGCGTCCCGGGAAACGGCAGTCAGCTGATACAGGGTGACTACGCTGACACCGGAGAGCTGCATGGCATTTTCATAGGGGATGTAAACGATATCATCACCGCCGCCCTCTCTCAGGGTACTCCCCTGCTGTGCCAGGACCCCCACTACCGTATAGGGTACGCCGCCGATGGTCAGCTGCTGCCCCAGCGCATTGCCGTGAAACGTCTCCTGCTCCAGATACGCGCCGATCACACAGACATTTTTCCGCTGCCACACATCCACATATTGCAGATACCGCCCCTTTGCCAGAGTGTCTCCGTCCAGAGTTGTGCCGGTGTCCTGCCGGTACATCGCCTCGCTGACGCCAACGATGCTGGTCTTCTTGAACTCTGTACTGCCCTGACGGACGCCGGTGCCGCTGCTCACCCAGGGCGTAATGCCGTTGAACACCTCCGGACACCGTTCCACCAGATCGTACATCTCCTGCGGCGTTACATTTTCCGTGGTGCCATCGCCCAAGCCCCAGGTGTATGCCATGATCTGAGTGACGCCCAGCTTCTCTACCCGCTGCTCTACCATGCCGGTCAGTCCATTACCCAGAGAGATGATGACAATGACAGCCCCCACGCCGATGATAATGCCCAGCATGGTCAGCACCGCCCGCATTTTGCTGGTGCGCAGGGATTTCAGCGCCAGCTTGAAGGATTGAGTGATGTTCATTGCCGCACCTCCTCTGCGTGGACCACCGCCCGGGGATCGGATGCGTCTCCGTCATATATGATGCGTCCATCCTGAAGCCGGACAACGCGCTTTGCCTGAAGGGCGATGGAATTGTCATGAGTGATAAGGACCACGGTGTCGCCCTCCTGATTCAGCTTCTGCAAAAAGCCCAGCACCTCCCGTCCGGTGCGGGAGTCCAGCGCTCCGGTGGGTTCGTCCGCCAAAATCACCGATGGATTCCCCGCCAGCGCCCGGGCAATGGACACCCGCTGCTGCTGTCCGCCGGAGAGCTGGCTGGGCAGATGGCGGTATTTGTCCGCCAGACCTACCCGCTCCAACGCCGCCAGCGCCCGGGAGCGGCGTTCCTCCGCCCCCACGCCGACATAAAGCAAAGGCAGCTCTACATTCTCCTGTACCGTCAGCTTGGGGATCAGATTGTACTGCTGGAAGATGAAGCCCAGCATTTTATTGCGGATCTCCGCCTGCTGGTCATCATTCATGGTGGACACATCCACCCCACCCAGATGGTACGTCCCGGAGGTAGGCACATCCAGACAGCCGATGATATTCATACAGGTGGACTTGCCGGAGCCGGACTGCCCCACAATGGCAACAAACTCCCCCTGATCGATGGTCAGGCTGATGCCATCCAGCGCATGGACCTGCTCGGTACCCATTGGGTAGATCTTATAAATATTCTGCAAATCAATGAGATGCTGCACAATTCATCCCTCCATCAGCCGATCAGCTGGGCGGAGGAGGAAGTGTCATCTCCGCCGGAGCCGTCCGCCGGGCAGATCACCTGATCACCCTCCTCCAGTCCGGAGGTCACCTCGATGTACTCGTCATCGCTGCGTCCCAGCGTGACAGCGCGGCTTTCCAGCTGGGACGGGTCCACCACAGCAGAGCCGTCCGCCGTCATGGCAGCGGGCGTGGGCAGCTGCACCGTGCCGCCCCGGACCACCGCTCCCACAGGGACCGTCAGCACATCCCGCACCGTTTCACAGTGGATGACGGTTGAGACGTTCATGCCGGGCTTTAGATCGCCGTAATCCTGCACTGAGATGGTGACCGGATAGGTCGTGAAGCCGTTGGTGGTGGAGCCATTGATGCTGACTCGCTCCACTACGCCTGTAAAGACCTGTCCCGGCAGGGCATTGGCAGTGATGTCCACAGTCTGTCCCACCGCTACCTTGCCGATGTCCAACTCGTTGACGTTCATTTCCATTTTCAGGCTGCTGAGGTCGTAGATCACCGCCAGCGTACCGGAGCTGGCGCCGTCCACCTTGTCTCCCGCCTTGAACTTCTTCTCAATGACCGTTCCCGCAATGGGAGACTTGATGGTATAGTCCTGAAGGCTTCCGGCAGCACTGCCGGCGGACAGCCGGGCGGACTCCAGGTTCAGCTGGGCGGTTTTCAGCTGGGAACGGGTACTCTCCGACTCGATGGTGCAGAGAACGTCTCCCTGCTTTACCGTGCTGCCCGCCAGCCGGGAAAAGCCGGTAACGGTGCCGCTGCCGCTGGCGTAAACCGTGGCGGACGCACCCATGGAAACCGCGGCAGAGCCATAGCTGGTGTAGCTGCCGATGACAGCAGAGGCGGAGAAGGAGGTAGACACCACGCCGGGGTTCGTCACCTTTACCCGTACGGAGCATGCCTTCATAGCGTTGCTGGTAATGGTGGAGCCATCTGACACGGAAACCACCCTTCCTGTAACGGAGCCGTCAAAGTCCCCGATGAACACGGTGGCACTCTGTCCCACATAGAAATCTCCGGTGGAGGCATAGGGGAACAGGAAGTCCATCGTCAGGTCCGTACTACCCACCACAGTCGCCAGCGCTGTTCCGGCGGTGACGTTGTCCCCATCGTGGACGAAAACCTCTCCGATAGTTCCGGAAATGGTGGCAGTGGGATGCAGCGCCTCCTGCGCCTGCTGAACTCCCAGCTGCGCCTGCTCTACGGAAATGCCCGCCCGGTTGACGGAATCCCGGGCGTCGCTGCTGTCCAGTGTATACAGCACCGCGTCCTTTGCCACCTGCCCATCCTGCTCAAAGGGAGCGGTGAGGATCTCTCCCGACAGCAGCGTGGTCACCTGATAGGCGTCCGCCGGCTCCAGCGTGGCAGAGCCCTCTACCGTGGTGGTCAGGTCCCGGCGCTGAACGGTATCCACAGTGTAGCCCGGCAGCGCCTCCGGTTCGCTGCTGCCGCCGCGGAAGTGCTGTATTCCCAGTCCGGCAGCTGCCAGCACTGCCAGCGCCAGCACCGCCTTTTTCCAGCGGCGCTTTTTCCCAAAGGGATGAATGCTCTTTTTTGCTCCGGCAGGCGCCGGAGCATTGCTTTCAGAAGGCTCTGTCAAGGTCTGCTGTTGTTCTGTCATGGTGTCTCCTCCATTCTCTCCGGCAGATGCCGGAGCTACGCTCTCTCATGTTCTTCGGGAATCAGTCCCGAATACGCACATTTCTTACAGAATACGGGACGGACGCCGCGTTTTCTTCAATCCGGTGAAAATTTCCTCCATCCTGTATTATTGTGTTGTTGTACTAACGTATTAGTAAGATAATACAATCATACAGCTTTGTCAAGCAGTTTTTTCCAAGCAGTCCACGGACCTTTGAACAGGGTGTATTGTAACCGTTCCGCTCTTGACAGCGCTCCTGCTGAGGACTATACTTGCTGGGCTGTTCCGGAAGAATGGTTTTTCCCGGACAGATTTTTACAGCAAAGGAAGTCTTTTTATGAAAAAAGCCTTGTATCTTGTATTGGCGCTGAGCCTGCTGTCTCTCAGTGGGTGCGGCAGCTCCGGGCAACAGCCCGGCAGCGGCTCCAGCGGCAGCGCCGTTTCCTCTGCCCAGCAGGCAGCAGGAAAACAGGTGGAGCCTCTGTCCAGCGCACTGACAGAGGATGCGCTGGCAGGCAGCGGCACCTTTTCCGTCTCCTTCGCACCGGAGGGACTTCAGCAGGAGAACGGCACATGGAAGCTGACGTTTGACGCCTATGACTACGACCTGTATGACAGTGTGGACATCACCACGCTGGCGCAGGGCGACACGGTAACAGTGGACGGGGAAAGCCTGACGGTGGACACCGTGAAGGAGGAGAATGGGTCCATCGTGGTCAACGGCGGTCTGGAAAACGGCGGCGTGACCTTTGATCCCGGAGAGGGCGGAACCTATTACATCGCCGGAATGGACGATGCAAAGGACTATCACAAATTCGCCACCGCCACCCTTCCCGTGGCAGAGGACTGCGTGCTGATGGATGATTCGGAGCCGGAGCAGCAGGGCAAGCCGGTGGAGCTGGCAGACCTTGCCGCCGCGGCAGGCTCTCAGGGCTTTCAGGCTGGCAACACCACCGTCACGGTGGAGGATGGCGTCATTACGGGAATCACTCGCAGCTATATGCCTTAAGGCGGATATTTTCAAGCAGCACAGCCAACCGGCAGGTTCCACGGACCTGCCGGTTTTTTTGCCAAAGCGGCAGGTTTCGCTTGACAACGGTACGAAACCGTACTATAGTAGCCAGTACGGTTTCGTACTATATTGTTTTTCAGGAGGAACACATGACGCTTCGTAAGCTGATAAATGAATTCTGTGCCTGCATTTCCCGGCAGGATGAGCTATATGACCTGTGGGGCAAAAAGCAGGGCATTCGCCCCAGCACCTCTATGGTCCTGTACGCACTGGACCAGCTGCCCGGCTGCACCCAGCGCGACATCTCCCGGATGTGGCTGCTGCCCAAGCAGACCGTACACACGGTGATCCAGGAGCTGGAGGAGCAGGGCTACCTTTCCAAGCAGCCCGGACAGACCTCCCGGGAGAAATCGCTGACGCTGACAGAGGCGGGGCTGCGCTATGCCCACACCCAGCTGAACAGCCTGTATCAGGCGGAGGAACGGGCGGCAAAAGCCATCGGTGAGGAGGAATTTGCCCATCTGGTGGAGGCAAACCGCCGCTTTACCGAGGCGTTTGCCAAGGAGGTGCTGCAATGAACGAGTCCAACGCCCTTGCCCGCAGCTTTACCGTCTCCTCGCTGCTGCGGTTCGCTCTGCCCAACATCATCATGATGGTCTTTCTGTCCCTGTATACCATTGTAGACGGTATGTTTATCTCCCGGTTTGTGGGAACGCTGGCGCTGTCCGCCATCAACATGTCCTACCCGCTGAACTGCCTGCAAATGGCAATGGGTATTATGCTTGCCACCGGCGGCAGCGCCATCATCGCCCGCCAGCTGGGCGAGGGGCGGGCGGAAACGGCGCGGGAAAACTTCACTGCCATCATCACGGTATCCGCCGCCATCGGCGCAGTGGGCTTTCTGGTGCTGTGCAACCTGTTTTTAACTCCTCTGCTGCACCTGCTGGGTACCAGCAGCGCCCAATGGCAGGACGCCCTGATCTACACCCGCATTCAGCTGCTGTTCGCCCCGGCAATGTTCCTGCAAACGGCGTTCCAGTCCCTGTTTGTTACAGCGGGACGTCCCGGTCTGGGACTGGCGACCACCGTGGCGGGCGGACTTTCCAACGTGGTGCTCGACTGGCTGTTCATGGGACCGCTGCACATGGGCGTGGCGGGCGCCGCCATTGCCACCGGCATCGGCTACCTCTTCCCGGCGGTGTTTGGACTGGTGTACTTCACGGTGAACCGCTCCGGTGCGCTGTATTTTGTGCCGTTCCGTCTGCGGGGACGGGTGCTGCTGTCCGCCTGTGCCAACGGTTCCTCGGAGATGGTCAGCAACATTGCCAACGCCGTGACGACCTTTCTGTTCAATATGCTGTTCCTGCGGTATTACGGAGAGGATGGCGTTGCCGCCATCACCATTGCCATGTATTTTCAGTTTGTATTTACAGCCGTATTTTTCGGCTTTTCCATCGGTGTTGCCCCGGTCATCAGCTTCAAGTACGGTGCGGAGGATGTACCGCAGCTGCAAAGGATCTTCCGCATCTGTCTGTGCTTTATCCTGCTGGCTTCCGTGGGAGCGTACCTGTCCTCCCGTGTGCTGCTGGCACCCTGCCTTGCCTTATTCACTCCGGCAGACAGTGCCGTGTACGCCATTGCGGCAGGCGGCTTTCCCGTGTATGCTGTCAGCTTTCTGCTGATGGGCGTCAGCATCTTCTCCTCTGCCCTGTTCACCGCCTTTTCCGACGGGCTTTCCTCCGCCATCATCTCCTTTGCCCGGACGCTGGTATTTTTGGCGGGAATGCTGCTGCTTCTGCCCCAGCTGCTGGGGTCGGACGGCATCTGGCTGGCGGTCCCGGCAGCGGAGGGACTGGGGGTTCTGGTCTCTGTCTCCTTCCTGATATGGGGACGGAAAAAATACCGCTATTGAGCCGCCGGAACGGAGTGTTTCCAAATTGTTGCTTGCCTTTCCGGCAAAAGGAGCGTATATAAAAGGCAATATATGACAGCCGGAAATGCTCCGGCGGCTGCTTCGCCAGCCAGAAAGGATTGCATATGAGACGATTTCGGCGCTTTCTCCTGCTTGCCGCCTGCGCTGCGGCGCTGACTGTGGGCGCATACGCCGCGGACACGGCATCTGCCGCCCCGGCAACCTCCGCCCGGCAGGAAAGCACCACCCCGGCGCTGCCGATGCTGGTCAGCGCCCAAAGCCCCCTGCCGGAGGGCTATACGGTCCCGGCGCTGTCCCGGCTGCCGGGCGGCTTACAGGTGGACGCCTCCATCCGCGCGGATCTGGACGCCATGCTGGCGGACTGCCGGAAGGCGGGACTGTCTCCCCGGATCTGCTCCGCCTACCGTCCCCGCGCCACACAGGTCCGGCTGTTCCAGAATAAGATCGCACGGCTGAAGGCGGCGGGCTACTCCGCGGCAGATGCCGAAAAGGAAGCCGCCCGGTGGGTGGCTCCCCCGGACACCAGCGAACATCAGACCGGACAGGCGCTGGATATCGTTTCCTCCAAATATCAGGTGCTGGACCACAAGCAGGCAGACACGGCGGAGCAGCAGTGGCTGATGACCCACTGCTGGGAATACGGCTTCATCCTGCGCTATCCGGAGGACAAAACCGCCATAACCGGCATCGGCTATGAGCCGTGGCACTACCGCTATGTAGGGCGGGACGCTGCCGCCGCCATCCATGAAAGCGGCGAGTGTCTGGAGGAGTACATCACCCGGCTGTCCCAGCCGGAGGAGCCCTCCCTTCCGCTCCTGTGGGCGGCGGCTCCCAAGCGGCGCTTACAGACTGCCGCACTGTCCGCCGCGCGGGTACTGCCGGGGCTTGCAGCCGGATTTGCCCGGTGGTAAGGGCAGCCCTCTACATTCGCTGATAATACAGGAGGTCCGCCATGACATTGCAGCAATTAAAATATGTGGTCGCGGTGGCGGCAAAGGGAACCATCAGTGAGGCGGCAAAGGACCTGTTCCTCGCCCAGCCCAGCCTGACAGCGGCGATCCGGGAGCTGGAAGCTGAGCTGGGGATCACCATTTTTAACCGCACCAACAAGGGCGTTGTGCTGACTGCCGATGGCGAAGAGTTCTTAGGCTACGCCCGGCAGGTCATTGAGCAGGTCCACCTGATCGACGAAAAGTACACTGGAAAAGCCGCCGGAAAGCATCTGTTCTGCGTCTCCGCCCAGCACTACTCCTTTGTAGTGGAGGCGTTTGTGGATCTGCTGCGGGAATACGGCGGCGAGGAATACGACTTCCGTATCCGGGAGACCCAGACCTATGAGATCATTGAGGATGTTGCCCGGCTGCGCAGCGAGATCGGTGTGCTGTATCTGAACCCCTTCAACGAGACTGTTCTCCGCAAGGAGCTGCACGACCACGACCTGACCTTTCACTCCCTGTTCCGCACCCGTCCCCACGTTTTTGTCAGCACCTCCAACCCGCTGGTGGGGAAGTCCGCCGTGACGCTGGAGGACCTGTTCCCCTATCCCCGGCTGTCCTATGAGCAGGGAGAGCATAACTCCTTTTACTTCTCCGAGGAGATCCTCAGCACCCGGGAGAGCAAAAAGGATATTGTGGTCCGGGACCGGGCAACGCTGTTTAACCTGCTCATCGGACTGGATGGCTACACCATTTGCAGCGGCGTCATCAGTGAGGAGCTGAACGGAAAAAACATTGTCGCCGTGCCGCTGGAGGTGGACGACTCTATGGAGATCGGCTACATCACCCACAACAAAACCGTACCCAGCCGGTTTGCCAGCCTGTATATTCAGGCTCTGGAAAAACGCACCCGGCAGCTTCACGAGGCATTCTGACCGGGTATCATCAGGAAAATATACTGTCCAGCGGGCTGCCATAGCTTTAAACTATAGCGGTCCGCTGGATTTTCATATTTTACATAGTAGGGCGGTGGGGATATACTGCTCCTGTCGAAAAAACACCGGCAGTGCCGAAGCGGCGTGCGTTTCCGCTTTCTATAGACCGCCGGGAGCCTTATTGCCAAACCATTTGAGACAGGAGAATTCATGATGAGCCATTTCAAGACCCCCTTCCGCTATGATTATGTAGGCAGCTTTCTGCGTCCTGCGGCACTCAAGCAGGCACGCGCGGACTTCGCCGCCGGAAGCATCGGCTCCGCAGAGCTGAAAGCCGTTGAGGACAGCGCCATCCGTGAGCTGGTCGCCAAGCAGAAGCAGGCGGGCTACCACGTCATTACAGACGGAGAGTTCCGCCGCGCCACCTGGCATCTGGACTTCATGTGGGGCTTCCGGGGCGTTGGTCACAGCCGGACGGACACTGGTCTGCCCTTCCACGGAGAAGCCGCCATGATCGACGATACCTACCTCACCGGAAGGGTCTCCGTAGACACCCATCCCTTTGTGGAGCACTTCAAATTTCTGAAGGCGCTGGAGGACGGGACCACCGTTGCCAAGCAGACCATTCCCGCCCCCGCGCAGTTCCTGGAGCAGATGATCATGCCCTTTGCCATGAAAAACACCAGCCGGTATTACAGTGATATTGCCGACCTGGCGGAGGACATTGCCAAGGGCTATCAGAAGGTCATTGCCGACCTGTACGCCGCCGGCTGCCGGAACCTGCAGTTTGACGACTGCTCCTGGGGCATGCTGGTCGATTCCCGCGCCCCGGTGTTTTTCGGAACGGATGCCGCCGGACTGGAACGCATCAAGGAACAGCTGGTGGAGATCAACAACCTTGCCATAGAGGGAAAGCCGGAGGACATGGTCGTCAATACCCACGTCTGCCGGGGCAATTACCACTCCACCTACGCCAGCGAGGGCGCTTACGACGCCGTTGCCAAGGTCCTGTTCGCCAAGGAGAATGTAGACGCCTTCTATCTGGAATTTGATGATGCCCGCTCCGGCGGCTTCGCCCCGCTGGCATGTGTGCCGGAGGGCAAGAAGGTCGTTCTGGGTCTCATCACCACCAAGTCTCCCAAGCTGGAAGACCCGGAGACTGTGATCGCGCGAATCCGGGATGCCGCCCAGTACGTCCCTCTGGAAAACCTGTGCCTGAGTCCCCAGTGCGGCTTTGCCTCCTGCGAGATCGGCAACAAGCTGACGGAGGAGGAGCAGTGGGCAAAGCTGGCGCTGGTAAAGCGCATTGCCGAGGAGGTCTGGGGCGCATAACCCCCGCCCCGCAGGCACGATACAGAATAGACGCCGCCCCGGCGGTCAGAGGAGGAAATATTCATGCTGCACATCAAATATGACATTGTAGGTTCTTTCCTGCGCCCCGCACCAATTAAGGAAGCCCGCGCCCAGTACGCCGCCGGGGAGATCACCCTTTCCCAGCTGCGGCAGGTGGAAAACGCCGAAATTGCCAAGCTGGTGGAGAAGGAGGTCGCCCACGGTCTGAAATTTGTGACTGACGGTGAGTTCCGCCGCCGCTGGTGGCATCTGGACTGGCTGAAGGAATTTGATGGCTTTACCACCAAGCATCTGGACAAGGAGCGCAACGGCGTGGTAAACCACATTGAGCTGGGCTATATCACCGGAAAGGTCTCTTACGATCCCAACCGCTCCCATCCGGAGATCGAAGCCTATGACTTCCTGCGGGCAGAGGCTGCCAAGCATCCCGGCGTGACCGCCAAGAAGTGCATCTCCGGTCCCAATATGATTTTGGTGGACAACTATCTGCAAATGGGTATCAAGGAGGTTCCCTACTACGGAAGCAACATTGACGCCCTGATCGACGACATCGCCCTAGCGTATCAGGCTGCCATCCGGGACCTGTATGACCACGGCTGCCGCTATCTCCAGATCGACGACACCTCCTGGACCTATATGATCGACGAGGGCTTTCTGCAAAAGGTCGCCGGTCTGGGCTATGAGAAGGCAGAGATCCTGGAGTGGTTCCGCCGGGTCTCCACCAAGGCACTGGAGGGACACCCCGCCGACATGACCATTGCAAACCACTTCTGCAAGGGCAACTTCAAGGGACATCCCCTGTTTGCCGGATTTTATGACTCCGTCGCCCCCATCATCAGTCAGATCCCCTACGACGGCTTCTTTGTGGAGTACGACGACGAGCGCTCCGGCTCCTTTGACCCCTGGGCGGTGCTGAAGAACACCGGCGCCACCTTTGTGGCAGGTCTGATCTCCACCAAGAATCCGGTGCTGGAAGATCACGACGACATCAAGCGCCGCTATCTGGAGGCGAAAGCCGTGGTGGGCGACAACATCGCCCTGTCTCCCCAGTGCGGCTTTGCCTCTGTGGAGGAGGGCAACTGCATTGACGAGGAGACCCAGTGGAAGAAAATCGACCTGCTGGTGTCCTGTCAGGACTTTCTGTAAGAAAGGTCGCGGTTTCAGGCGGGGGACGCAGGCTCCCCCGCCCTTTTTCCCGGTTTTCCGCCCTTCTGTGCGGAGAAATTTTTGTCAAAAACCATTCCTGTCCTATTGACAATGAAAATTCCCTGTATTATAATCCCAATAAACCAATCGTTTTAATTGGTATTTCAGAAAGGAGCGTGAACCGAGATGAAGAGCAGATTTCAGAAGCTGCTGAGAAGCAATTTCCGCTGCGGACGAATGCTGTACTCCCGGGCTGTCTGTATGACCGGGCGTTTCGGCGCGCTCAATTTTTCGTAAGGGGAGAGCCCCTTTCATCTGGTCATGCACAGTCCGGGAGCGAATTTCGCCCCGGCTTTTTTCGTATCTGCATATCTGATTTTTAAATTCAAAACATGAAAGAGGTATTTCTCATGAACAATTATCATTTTGAAACGTTACAGCTCCACGTCGGTCAGGAGCAGCCCGATCCCGCCACAGACTCCCGCGCCGTTCCCATTTACCAGACCACCTCCTATGTGTTCCGCAACAGCGCTCACGCCGCTGCCCGGTTCGGACTGGCAGACGCCGGAAACATCTACGGCCGTCTCACCAACTCCACTCAGGATGTGCTGGAAAAGCGCATCGCGGCTCTGGAGGGCGGCGTTGCCGCGCTGGCGACCGCCTCCGGCGCAGCCGCCATCACCTACACCATTCAGGCGCTGGCACAGGCAGGCGACCACATCGTGGCGCAGAAGACCATTTACGGCGGCAGCTTCAACCTGCTGGCACACACCCTGCCCGCCTTCGGCGTGACCACCACCTTTGTCAATGCCCATGACCTTGCCGAGGTGGAAAACGCCATTCAGCCCAACACCAAAGCCATTTATCTGGAAACCCTGGGCAACCCCAACAGCGACATTCCCGACATCGACGCCATTGCCGACATCGCCCACAAGCACGGTCTGCCGCTGGTGATCGACAACACCTTCGGCACCCCGTACCTGATCCGTCCCATTGAGCATGGCGCGGACATCGTGGTCCACTCCGCCACCAAGTTTATCGGCGGTCACGGCACCACTCTGGGCGGCATCATTGTGGACTCCGGCAAATTTGACTGGAAGGCAAGCGGTAAATACGCCCCCATTGCGGAACCGAACCCCAGCTACCACGGCGTCTCCTTCGTGGACGCGGCTGGTCCCGCCGCCTTTGTCACCTACGTCCGCGCCATTCTGCTGCGGGACACCGGCGCAGCCATCTCCCCCTTCAATGCCTTCCTGCTGCTGCAGGGCGTGGAAACGCTGTCCCTGCGGCTGGACCGCCACGCGGAGAACACCAAGAAGGTCGTAGACTATCTGGTGCACCATCCCAAGGTGGAGCATGTGAACCATCCCTCCCTGCCAGACCACCCGAACCACGCCCTGTATGAGAAATACTTCCCCAACGGCGGCGCGTCCATCTTCACCTTTGAGATCAAGGGCGGTCAGAAGGAAGCCCACGCCTTCATCGACCATCTGGAGATCTTCTCCCTGCTGGCAAACGTGGCGGACGTAAAGTCTCTGGTCATCCATCCCGCCACCACAACCCACTCCCAGCTCACTCCCGAGGAGCTGGCGGATCAGGGCATCAAGCCCAACACCATCCGCCTGTCCATCGGTACAGAGCATATTGACGACATTATCGCCGATTTGGAGAAGGGTTTTGCCGCGGTGGACTGATCCCCACGCTGGCACAGCCACTCACCATCAAAGCCGCCGGTCCTGCTCGGAACAGGGCTGGCGGCTTTTTGCGGGTCTTCATGATAAAAGGACAGCAGCGCTTTCCCGGCGCTGCTGTCCTTGCTTGCGGCGTTTTATTTCATGCGTCCGTCGCCGCCCATGAGGGCGGTCATTTCCTCTATACGTTCCAGAGGAAACGGCGGCTGGCACAGGGGCTTCAGCGCAATGCTCATCAGTTTCATGGGATTGTCATCCGCCGCCACGCGGTTGGAGCAGAGCGCACCGCAGCGCTTACAGCGGTGGATCAGCGCCCACTCCCCGTCCTTCCGCACCCAGACCGCCACCGGCTCCATTATGCCGCCGCAGCTGCTGGCGCGGTCTCCCGGCTCGACATCCACATGAAGGCTGTGCAGACAGTTGGGACAGTGGTTGCGGTGGTCGGTCCCGGCGTTCTGAGGCGTTACCAGCCGTCCGCAGAATTTGCAGGTAAAGCTGTCCCTGCAGGCATGAGTTTTGTAATATCCTTTTTCAAAGGTCTTCCGTTTGTTTTCACGGTTCATTGAAAATTCCTCCTGAAGATGGGTGTTCCGTCTCCCGGGAGGAATGGCGTGTGTTCATCTGCCAGACCTCCCGGTCAGCCCACACGCTCCAGTAATAAATGCTTCTGCTTCAAACAATACTCCTTATTTTGTCAATTTTATTCAGACGATGGATGCCGCCCTTTACACAAGCCTTTCCAGCTCGTCCAGCCGGTCATGGCTGCACTCCGGGGTCCGTCATCACATTTTTCAGATACACCGTGCTGTGTCCCCGCGAGCGGGGATAAATTTTCCAGGGTGGGATCATCTGATTCTCCTTTCTGCCTTCAGGTCCATAGCCGCGCCGCCTCAATGGTCACGATCTTCAGCACCGTGCCTGCGGACATCACATAAAACCACAGCTGCCGCGTGTGCTGTGACCGGGCAATGGGAGTGGCAGCGGCGGCGATCAGAATCACGCCCGCGCCGATGCAGCCCACCAAGGTGGGAACACTGACCAGCGGGAATACACCGGGAGCGCAGCTGCCATCCACAGCGTACTGAATGGTCCGGTCCAGTCCATCCCGGGCGGCGGCAAAGCAGCAGGTCACCAGTCCGCAGCCCAGCAAAAGCGCACTGCGCCGCCCCCAATGGGAAATGCTGTCCCGGTTCCACACAGAAAACCCGATGAACCAGAGCAGTCCCAGCACCAGAGCGGCTGTCGCGGCACTGATAAAACCGGGTCTCATGCTGACTCCCCCCTCTGCATCCGGTACCAGTTTTCCACGGCACTGAGATGCTCCGGACACACCCGCTGTCCGCCGTGAAGCAACAAGGACAGCATATCGTCCTCCTCCGGCGTCCGGTCCGGCTTGGCTGCCAGCGCCCGTCCGGCGGTTTTGACCATCAGCGCCATCATCAAACGGTAGCCGCCCCGAAGCTTTTTTACGTTGAAATTGCCCTGTAGCGTGAACAGCGGGATATTGGCTGGAATGGCTGTCTTCTTCCGCACTGCCTCCGTCTGACTGCCGGTGCGCCCCATGCCCACGGCGCAGACGCCCCGGACCCGGTACCACCTGGCAGCGGTGGAATAGCCCTTGACGCTGCCTGCCATGATCCAGCCCAGATAGATGACCTCCGCGCCGGGAGAAAGCTGCCTTCTGGCTTCCGTCAGGGGATAGGCAGGCAGTCCCGTCCTCTGGGACAGCAGCTTTGCATACTGCTCCGTACTGCCGGTGTGGGTGGTGTAGAGAATGGCTTTCATACAAGATCTTCCTTTCCGAAATCAAAAACACAATATGGAGAGTCTACGTCTCCTGTCAGCACTGCGTCTTTGCGTCCGGCTGATGCTGTATGACTTGAACTTGACCGTCCCGCACATGAACAAGGGTCTCCCGCCTGCACTTGGGACAAAACAGCGGAAAGCTTTGCAGCACCGTTTCCGGCAGCAGCCGGATCCGGGTCTTCCTTCCGCACAGCGGGCAGAGCAGCCACCGCTCTCCGCCGGTCATGGCGCCGCACCGTCCTTCGGCGCGTGGACCATCCGGAAAAACAGCCGGATATGGGCGTCCAGTCTATTCAGACACTCCTCCTCCCGCTCCGGCTGGCGGTCGCACACGCCGATAAGAGTGATGACCGGAGCCACATACATCATTGCCAGAGTCTCCGGCGCTTCGCTGCGAAGCTCTCCGGCAGCTATGAGACTGCGGAACAGAGCGGCGTGATACGCTGTGATCCGCTCCACATACCGTTTGGAATACAGCTCCGCCAGTTGAGGAGAGCGGAACTGCTCAATGGTCATCATCCGGCGGAAGCGGCTGATGGTTTTATCGTGAAGGGAATAGCAGAACAGCTGCCGGACCTTTTCCGCCAGAAGGTCCTCGGTGATCTCCGTAAACACCGGAACATCCTGCGCGGCGTTCTGCACATGGATGTCGATTTTGTCGGTATCCCGCTGGTACTGTGCCGCCGTGGCATCCACAATGGCGTCAAAAATCGCCTGCTTGCCGGAAAAATGGTTATACAGCGACGGAGCCTTGATGCCCACCGCTCCGGCGATTTCGCCCATGCTGACGGAATCGTAGCCGTTGGTGGAAAACAGCTCCAACGCCTTCTCCAAAATTTTCTGCCGGGTATCCTCCTGTTTCATACGCCCTCCGCTAACTAACATTCGTTAGTATTCAGTATACGCACAGTCCTGCCGCTTGTCAATAGGCGGCTCCGTCTTTTGAGCTGTCCGGATACATAAAAAGACCGGAAGACCTGCAAAGCAGCGGTCCTCCGGTCCTTTTTCAGGAAAATGCTTCCGCGCCGATTCTTACGGTCCTGCCGCCAAGGCTCTCATAGATCCGGTGGGAAATGGACAGCACGGTGCGCCCGCTGGACGCACGGCGCAGCGCCTCCAGCACCCGTGTCTCTGTCTCCGCATCCAGATTTGCCGTGATCTCATCCAGCAGCAGCACAGCAGGGTCCGCGGCAACAGCACGGGCAATGGACAGCAGCTGCCACTCCCCCTGGGAGAACAGCTCCGGTGCACAGGGGGTATCATATCCTGCCGGGAAGGTGCGGATCACACCGTCCAATCCCGCCAGTCCCGCCGCTGTTTCCGCCATCTTCCGGCTGATACGGGGATCGCACAGGGTAATCTGATCCAGCACCGTACCGGGAACAGGAGAAAAATGCTGCTCTACACAGCCGATGCAAAAACGGCGCTGGCTGTCGGTGATCTGGGCGGCATCCACACCACCGATGGAGACCGCACCGCGCTCCGGACGGTACAATCCCAGCAGCAGGCGGAAAATGGTGCTTTTGCCCGCGCCTGTTCTGCCGATCAGCGTCACCTGCTGCCCCGCTGGCACCGTCAGAGAAAAGTCCGAGAGGACATGGCGTCCGTCGCCATAGCCAAAGGTCACATGGGAGAGAACCACATCTCCCCGGGGCGGCGTGTCTGCCCCGCCGGGGACGGAGGGCGTCCGCTCCGGCTGCGCCAGAAAGGCGTCGATACGCTTTACACCCGCCATCGCAGACTGGATGGTCTGGATCTCCATGCCCAGGCTCTCAATGGGAGTAAAAATACGGGAAATGTAATCCATAATGCCCACGGAGGTGCCGACGGACATGCCGAACAGCGTCAGCACCCGGGGGCTTCCGGAGGCGGACAGCAGCATAACCACACCCACCACCGCGGCGTTCAGCACCAGCACCACCGGGGAGTAAATGGCATCATAAAAATTTGTCCGCTCCACGGCGGCGTAGCTGTCGCCAATACGCCTGTCATACCGCCGCTCCATGACCTCCTCCAGTCCCAGAGCATGCAGGGTGCGGATGTTATGCAGCGTCTCCGGCACCTGTCCGGAAATGGCGGCAACGGCACGGCGGTTGTCCAGTTGAGCGGCAAGCATTCTCCGCTGGACCCGGCGGGTAAACACCGCCAGCAGCGGCAGCACCACCAGCAGCACCAGCGCCAGTCCCGGGTTTTTCACAGCAATTACCGCAAAAATAGAGAGGATGCGGCAGGCATCCGCCGCCATAGAGATGACGCCGGAGGTAAACAGCGCCTCCACCGTGTCCACATCACCGGAAAACCGCGCCGCCGTTTCGCCGGGATCCTGCGCCGCCAGTGCCGCCGCAGGGAGGCGCGTCAGCTTTGCGGACATTTCGCCCCGCAGGGCGTGGGTTATTTTCTGTCCGAACATCTCCAGCAGCACCTCCTGCGCCGAGGACAGCACGCCCTCCAGCGCCAGACTGCCAAAGTACAGTGCCACCGCGGCTGCGGTCAGTGCCGTTCCGGCAGTCAGCCGGTCAATGATGTGCGCCAGCAGCAGCGGCGGCAGCAGCGATGCCAGCACAGATGCCGCCGCGCACAGCGCCGTTCCGCAGCTGAGGAGCCTGTGCGACACAACCGCCGACCGGACAGCGGCAAACACGCCGCCTTTTTCATGTCTCTTCATGCTGTCCGCCTCCTTCCATCTGGCTGTCACACAGGGACCGGTACGCCGGAACGGACGCATACAGCTGCCGGTGGGTCCCTACGGTGGTTTTTCCGTCCTCCATCCAGACCACCTGCCGCAGCTCCGGGAAGTGGTACAACCGGTGGGAGATCAGAATAAGGACCTTGTCCCGGGCATATTCCCGAAGATTGGCAAACACGGTATCCTCCGTTGCCCGGTCCAGCGCCGAGAAGGGATCGTCCAGAATCAGGACCGGGCGGGGATGCGCCAGTGTTCTTGCCAGTGCCAGCCGCTGCGCCTGTCCGCCGGACAGCCGCACACCGCCGCTGCCCACTACGGTCTCCGCACCATGCTCCATTGCCCACACCTCCCCGTCCAGCGCGGTCATGGCAAGATACCTTTCCACGCCGCCCGGCTCTGTGCAGAACACGTTTGCCGCCACGGTGTCGTTCCAAAGCTCCGGATCGTGCCCCAGATAGCCCACTGCCGCCGCGATCTCCCGGGGAGTGCGGTCCGACAGCTCCCGTCCGCCGATACGGAGGGACCCACCGTAGGGCTGTTCGCCAAGGAAGACCCGTCCCAGCGTGGACTTCCCGCAGGCAACGGGTCCCGTCACGCCGATGATATCGCCGGGGTGGGCGGTGAGGGACAGGTCCTGAAACACCGGTGCGCCGCCATCGTAGGCAAAGGACAGGTGCTCCAGCACCACGTCCTGCTTCTCCGGAACCTCGAGCGGCGGCAGTGCCTCCGGCACCCTCATCAGGGGACGGATGCGCTTCCAGGACACCTCTGCCCGGTGAACGGCGTTGAACAGCTTTGCCGCCTTGGAGGATTTCACAGACAGCTTGGCAAAGCAGGAGAGAAATGTCGTAAAGGCGGCGATATCCCAGCTGCGCCAGCCGCTACCCAGCACGTTCCGTCCACCCAGCCATAAAATCAACAGCACGCCCAGATTGGACACCACCAGGTACAGCGGCGGCAGCGCCGACTGCCACACGTTCGCCCGGACCGCCGCCCTTTCATAGCTGTCCAGTACCGTCTCATAGCGGTTCTCCCGGACCTCCTCACAGCCATACACCCGGTAGGTAACGGCATTCTTTGCCCGGTCCAGCGTGGCGGCGCTGAGGGCGGCGGAGGTCCTTTTATACGCCGCGCCAGCCTTCTGCACCGTGGTTTTCATTTTTTCCGCGCAGACATAGGACACCGGAGGGAAGATCAAACACAGCAGCGCCAGCCGCCAGTCATACACCAGCAGCATGACAGCGTAGCCTGCCAGCGCCACGCCGGTGTCAAACAGCTCTGTGGTGAATTTGCGCATTCCCTCCGCGCAGTCGTCCACATCAGAGATCGCCTTGGTCATCAGCTCGCCCGCGCCCTGCTCCTCCAGCTCGGCGCGGCTCTGCCGGATCAGGTTGGCGTAAAGAACACCCTTCATCCGGCGGTTGATGTTGTTGGCAAAGCGCCGGACGTAAAACCGCTTAACGAACCGCGCCGCCTGCACCAGCAGAATCACGGCGGCATATGCCGCCACCAGCACCGTCATGGCGCGGGCGGGTCTTCTGCCGCCCAGAATATCCGCCAGGCACTGGGCAAGCCTGCCCTCAAACCACGGTCCCGCCAGCAGTCCCAGATTGTATGCCAGCCCGGATAGAGTGACGAAGGTCAGCGGCAGCCACTCCAGCTGGAAATAGCTGCCGATGCGGTCCGGGCGGAAGGCGCGTTTACTCTGCTTCATGGCACCCTCCCTCCAATACCTGCCGGATGTGGGGGAAGCCCGCCCGGCTCTCTGCCTTGGAGCGGCGGTAGACGATGTCCAGCGCCGCCAGAAACACCTCCCGGGTCTCCTCATCCAGCCCCTCCATCAGATAGTCGTAAAAAGCACTCTCTGCCTCCGCCTTGGCGTTGCGCAGCCCCTCCGCCTGCTCCGTGGGGTACAGCAGCTGGCTGCGCCCATCCTCCGGATTCGGCTCCCGGCGGAGGTAGCCCTTCCGCTCCAGGCTTGCCGTGCGGCGGGCAATGGCGGGCTTGTCTGTGTTCAGCGCTGCGGCAAGCTCCGTCTGAGTGATACCCGGGTGGTGCCGGACAGCGTGAATACAGTCGATCTCCGCAGTACCGACACCGTCCCCCCGCATGGCAAGCAGAACCAGATGCTCTGCCTCCCGGGCAATTTTGGTAATTTTTCTCGCAGGATGCTCCATAAGCCGTTCCCCTTTCCTTCCGCATCTCAGATAATTGTAGCTACAACTATCTAATTGTAGTTACAACTTGTTTTTAAAAACAGTGTAGCACACTGCTTCTCAGAATGCAAGGGGACCGGGAAATTTTTCTGACCGCTCAAGTCCCCTCCGGCAGCCGTCCACGCCGGAGGGACAGCCTTTTGTTCAGGCAAAGCGCCAGCCCGCCAATGACGACCCCCAGCACCGCACCCGCCAGCACATCGCTGGGAAAATGCACATAGAGATACAGCCGGGAAAAGGCAATGAGTACCGCCAGAGGAATGGCGATCCAGCCGAAGCGGCGATCCGTTCCCGTCAGCACCGTGGCGCCGATGGCAGAGGACAGCGTATGTCCCGAGGGGAAGGAATAGTCCGTGGGAACAGCGATCAGCAGCCGCACGCTGTCATCCAGCCAGCAGGGACGGGGACGGGCGACCAGATGCTTCAGCAGTCCGTTGCCCACCAGAACGCCCGCCGCCAGTCCGCCCAGCAGCAGAAGTCCCTGCCGGCGGTATTTTTTTGTGCACAGCAGCCCTCCCGCTGCCGCCAGCCAGATCACGCCGCCGTTACCCAGCGTCGTGACCCTGGGCATTAGGAAATCCAGCGCCGGACAGGTCAGGGTGCTTTGAATGGCGTGCAGAATGCTCCAATCCCAGTTCACAGCAGGTCCTCCCCTCTGGAAAGCACGCGGGGCTTTTGTCCCCGCTGCTCCGTAACCTTTTTCAGCAGTTCCAGCGCCAGCAGAATACCCACGCCCAGCAGAAAGGCGGAGGGCTGAAAGACAGCGGCGCTCAGCGGCGGCAGCGGCTCCGCCAGGCTGGCAGGACCGTTTACAATGGCGTACAGAGAGCCTGCCATCAGTCCCAGAATCAACCATACCAGCTGCCCGCGGTACCTCCGCAGAGCGGTGCGGAGGGCGTGGATGGAAAGCCCCACGCCTGCCAGCACGCCGAAGCCCAGCGCGCACAGTCCCGGCAGAACCTCCAGCCGCAGGCGCAGAAAGCTGTGAACCGCCTGCACGGTGGGCAGATAGACTCCCGCGATGAGCAGCAGGGACGAGCCGGAGATCCCCGGCAGCACCATTGCGGTGATGGCTGCCGCGCCGGAGAGGAACAGGTAAATGAATTGCAAAGGCTGAAGCTGCGCGTAATCCACGCCGCCCAGAGCGCCGGTCCCGGTGCGCAGAAGCGTCAGTCCTACCACAAGCGCCGCGCCCAGCAGGGTGAACCATCCGCAGCGCAGAGACTGCCGCAGGGTGCTCCGCTCCGCCACGGTGACAAACGGAAGCGAGCAGACCGTCAGTCCCAGAAACAGGGAGCTCATGAAATAGATGTTTTTGGTAAACAGACCGTTCAGCAGCGTGACGCAGACCGCCATGCCCACACCCCAGCCCAGCCCCAGCCGGATCAGATACCGCAGGGCATTCCGCCGCTCCCTCCCGCCGCCGCGAAACAGGCTGTGCAGCGCGTTGATAAACCGCTCATAAAAGCCCAGAATGAACGCAATGGTCCCGCCGGAAACGCCGGGAACGCTGTCCGCCAGCGCCATGCAAAAGCCATGAAATGCCGTCAAAATCATATCTATGCCTGCTTTCTATGCAAAATGACATGAAGCGTGGAAAGAAGAGCGGGAAGTCCCAGCGCCAACAGCACCAGCAGCGCCGCCACCTGTACCGCCAGCCAGCCCCGCCAGCCCATCAGCAGAAACGCGGTCTGCACCAGCAGAGCGGCAACGCCTGCCGCCAGCCTGCCGCCGGAGAGCGGAAAGGGCAGCAGCCGCCGGGCGTTGACCAGCCGGATCAGAAACACTGCCAGGCAGCTTACAAAGGTGGCTGCCGCCGCGCCCTGAATGCCTATCCGCGGGATAAGCAGCAGGTTCAGCACAACGTTTGTCACCGCGCCCACCAGCGAGGTCCAGAAGGAGGCGGTGCTTTTCTTGGTCACCACATAGACGCTGCCCATGAAGTTGGAAAACGCCGCTGCCGCCATGGACAGTGTCAGCATGGGGATATACCGCCACGCGGAGTAGTAGGTCTCCTCCGCCAGCACACGGATCAGCACCGGGGACAGGGCAATGATGCCTCCCGCCCCCAGCAGCACCGCCGAGGCGAAGGTGTCCCACACCCTGCCGTAAAACCGTAGGTGCGCCTTTCGGTCGCCGCTGCTTTCCGCAATGGCGGACAGCTGCCAGGCATCCATGAATACCGTGGCTAAGATGGTGAGGATGGTGGGAATCTTGTAGGCAACGGCATAAATGCCGTTGGCGTCGCTGCCCATGAAATACTTCACCATATACCGGTCCGATACCCCCATGATCCACCAGAACACTGCCGTGGGGATCAGGGGTACGCAGTAGCGGAGCATCTGCCGTCGCAGGCTGCGCTTGGGCGCCAGCCGCACATCCCGCCACAGCTGCGCCCGCCAGACCAGCATCCCCGTTGTGATCAGGTTTGCCACGGTGGTAGACAGCACATAGCCCCGGATGCCCCAGTGGAACACCGCCAGAAACAGCACGTTCAGCCCAATGAACAGTGCCGTGTTGAACAGTCCCTGGGCGGCAAACAGCGCCGTGTTGCCCTTAGCGCGCACAAAATGAGCGCAGAGGGCATGGTAGCAGGAGGCGGCGACAAAGGACGCCAGCAGCAGCCCATACGCCCGGACCGATGGGACCACTCCCTGCAGCAGCAGGACTGCCAGCAGCAGTGCCAGCGACCCGGCGGTGACGGTCCGCAGTCCCACGGAAAAGGCGTCCGCCCGTCCGCCCCGGCGGTCCGCCGCGAAGCGGAACACCCCGTCCGTAATGTCCAGTGACACCAGCGGGATCAGCAGATTTGCGGTTTGGGTGATGAGGTCCGCGGTGCCGTATTCCGCCGGGGTGAGATAGCCGGTGTAAAACCGCACCATTAAAAACACCAGCAGCTTGGACCCGAAGGTGCCGATGCTCATCAGCACCGTGTTGGCGGCAAGAGTCTGATACTTATTCATGGGACCACCCCGGCACACCGCCGGAGCGGACCGCTGCCCTGCGTACGCTCCTCTTTCCGCTGCTTCTTTCACGCATGATGAATTCCTCCGTTTTCACGCAAAATGGGGTTCCTTCATCCATGATAAGGTCATTGTAAAGGAACCCGTAAAACTCCGTATAAACAGGATTTAAACCAAATTTAAACCGGCTGCGCCTCTCCGCGGCTCAGGCGGTAGCCCACACCCCAGACGGTTTGCAGCAGCCGGGGATGGGCGGGGTCCTCCTCGATCTTCTCCCGCAGGCGGTTGACATGCACTGCTACGGTGACATTGTCTCCCAGAGACTCCAGCCCCCAGATCATCTCATACAGGTCCTCCCGGCTGAACACCTGCCCCGGGTGGCGCATGAGAAACAGCAGCAGCTCATACTCCTTGTTTTTCAGCGGCAGCTCCGCGCCGTTTTTGAAAATGAGCCGCTGCTCCGGGTCCGCGGTCAGCGCGCCGACGGTCAAAAGCCGGGGCGCCTCCGGCACCTGGGGCTTCAAACGCTTATATTGCGCCAGATGCGCCTTGACCCGCGCCACCAGAACACTGGGAGAAAAGGGCTTTTCCACATAATCGTCCGCGCCGAAGCCCAGACCACGGATCTTATCCACATCCTTGTCCAGCGCCGTGACCATCAGGATGGGAAGGTCCTTCTTCTCCCGGACCGCACGGCAGATGGCAAAGCCGTCCGTTCCCGGCAGCATCAGATCCAGCAGCAGGAGATCCCACGGTCCCTCCAGCGCCGTGCGCAGCCCCTCCGTACCGTCGGCACAGTGGGTCACCTCATAGCCGCTCAGCTCCAGATAGTCCCGCTCGATAGCGGCAATGGCAGGATCGTCCTCAATGATGAGAATTTTTTCAGGCATGGGGTTCCTCCTTTCCAAGGGGCAGGGTCAGCGTGATCCGCAGACCGCCCTCCGGTTCGTTTTCCGCCCGGACACTGCCGTGCATCTCCTCCGCCGCCTTTTTCACCACAGCAAGCCCCAGTCCACTGCCATTGCCCGGCGCGGTGCGGGCGGCGTCTCCCCGGTAAAACGCGTCAAAGATCCGGGACAGCTGTTCCGGCGGAACACCGGTGCCGTTGTCGGCAAAGGAAAGCTCCGCCATACCGCCGCTCTCCCGGGCAGAGATGCGGACGCAGGTCCGCTCCTGTCCGCCGTATTTGCAGCTGTTACCCAGCAGATTTTCCGCAACGCGGTTCAGTAGCTCCCGGTCTGCCGTGACAGCCAGCTCCGGCGGGATCTCCAGTGTAACGTCCATATCCCCCGTGTTCCATGTCCGGGTCAGCGCCTGCATGGTCTGAAGCAGCGGCAGCGGCTCCAGATGCGCTGGATAGGCGCTGACATCCAGCTTTGCCAGCTGAAACAGGCGGTTTACCAGAACCTCCATGTCCAGCTCCTTGGCATGGATGGTTTGCAGATACCGCTGCTGTGCCTCCGCATCCCGCGCCACACCGTCCATCAGCGCCTCTGTATACGCCCGGATGGAAGTCAGGGGGCTTTTCAGGTCGTGGGACATTCCCGCCATCAGCTCCTGCCTTTTCTGCTGCTGAAGCTGTTGCTGGTCCAGAGACGTCTTCAGGCGCGCCGCCATCTCGTCCACTGCATCGCAGGCAGCGCGGAACTCATCCTCTCCGCCATAGGCAATGGGTGTGTCCAAATCACCGTCCCGGATGCGGGCAACTCCTGCCGTCAGCGCGTCCAGCGGCTGGGAAATGTGACGGAAGAGGTTCCGTGTCAGGTAAAAATTCGTCCACGCGATGACCAGCAGCAGCGCTGCCGCCACCGCGCCGCCATAAACGCAGAGGACCGCCGCCGAGCTGGACAGCAGCGCCTCGAGCTGTTCTCCGGTCTGGTGCAGCTCCTTCAGGGAAATGCCCAGCTGCGGCAGCCAGACCCGCTCCAGCAGCCAGAACGCAATGCCCATGCCGATGAGCAATAAAACCGCCGCCGCCAGCACCGGAATGACAAACATGGCAATATTGGACCGCGCCAGCCGCTTTTTGATGGTCATAGGTCAGACCTCCCCCTGCGAAATCAGAATTTTATTATAGCACACGGCGGAGATTTATTTTAAACAGAAATTAAACTCTGCGCCGTATCGGACCGCCGCGTTCCGGGAAAGCTGTTTGAACAACAAGGGGATTTGACAGAAGCACCGGAAGCTGGTAGCATTTTCTGCGGGAACCCTTCCCTGTAAAATCTGTAAGCAAGGAGAAGCCGGCTTCCGGTTGGCAAGCCGGCGGTGTTTAAATGAAAAGCTTTGTATATGACGGCGGTCCCCGGATCCTTTACGGAGCAGACCAGCTTCCGCTGGTGGTGGAGGAGATCGCAAGGCTGGGCACGCGCCTGCTGGTGGTCCCCACCGGGAGCTTTGTCTCCGGCGGACATTACGCGGCGCTGGAGCAGCGTCTGACCTCGGCGGGCATCCGCGTTTTCTGCCTGCGCGCCGGAAGGAAGCCCCTGCTCAGCAGGGTCCGGGAGGGCGCGGTCCTCTGCGCCCGGGAAAAAATTCAGGTGGTCCTGGGTATCGGCGGGGGCGTCAGCATGGATCTGGCGAAAGCCATCGCCTTCAGCGCCATGCACCCGGACACGCCAATGGAAGCATACCTTACCGGGCAGCAGTCCACTTCAGGGCTTTCCCAGCTTCCGGTGGTCACCATTCCCACCAACCCCATGTCCGGCTCGGAGACCAACGCGGACGTGCAGATCACGCTGGATGAAACCGGCGTACAGACGGGCTGTCCGGTGGGAAAGCCGGTGTTCACCTGGCTGAATCCCGTTTACGCGGCGTCCCTGCCGGACCGTGTTCTGGTATACGGGCAGATGACGGCATTCGTGCAGCTGTCCATCAACTACCTGAATACCAGCCGCTCTCCCCTGGCGGAGCATTACGCGGAGGCATCCATGAAAACCGTTGTAGAATGCCTGCGGCGCAGTCTGGCAGACCCCGGAGATCTGGATGCCCGCGGGACCCTGCTTTTGAACAGCGCCCTCGCCCTGTCCGGTATCAACGACCTGGGACGGGAGCCGGAGTTTCTGCCCTATCCCCTGCAGTCCTTTGCGCAGATCTATCTGGGGCTGGACTATCCCCGGGCGCTGACCGGACTATTCCCCTACTGGCTGAAGGAGATCTACCGCGCAAGCTCCGACAAGGCGGTGTTTTATCGCTACTTTGCCGAAATCCTCCGCGTCTCCCCGGAGGGAAAGGAGCCGGAGGCGCTTTTGCAGGAAGCGCTGTCCGTCCTTCGGGCGCTGTACCGGGAGTTCGGCGTGGCGTTTACCTATGGCGAGCTGGCGAAGGACCCTATGGACCCCGCACGGCTGCGGGAGATCATCAGCGCCTTTGGTCCGCTGCCCTGCCGCATCATGCCGGTAACAACGGAAACACTGGCTGGCATCCTTGAGGATGCCATTGCCGGAAGCCTCAGCTGAAAGCACGGGCATTTTTGGAACGGTTCTGACCTGCTTCCGCCTGTAGGCATGAAACTTGATCCGGTTCAGCGCAAAGGACAGCGGCTCTTTCGAGCCGCTGTCCTTTTGCTTTTTCCGAATGGGAGCTTTTATTTTCCGGCGTGCTGCCGGTAGAGGAAGGTGACGATCTGGGCACGGGTACAGGGACTGCTGGGAAGCAGCCGCCCGCCGCTGCCCTGCATAATGCCGGAAGCCAGCGCCCAGTTCATGGCGGGGATGGCATATGCCGGGACCTCCGCCGCGTCCTGGAAGCCGGATACCAGCTCCTGCAGTGTTACGGCGTTCATTCCCTGTGCCGCCGCATAGCGGTACAGGAACGCCACCGCCTGAGCGCGGATGCAGGGGATATCGGGGGCAAAGGCATCCGCACGGATGCCGGTGGTAACGCCGTTTTCCACCGCCCATACCACTGCTTTCACATAATAGGCATCCGCCGCTACATCCCCGAAGGGATTGGAGGTCTTCGGCTCCGGGCTGCCTGCGGCACGCCACAGGAAGGTGACGATCTGGGCGCGGGTGCAGGGAGCGTTGGGGGCGAAGACCGCCGCCGTTTTACCAGAGGTGATGCCCTGCCGGACCGCCCATGCCACTGCTTCGGCGTAATAGGCATCCACGGGTACGTCGGTGAAAAGTACCGGCGTCTCCGCTGTCAGCGGGGCAAATTTCGCCGTGACCGTGATGGGACCGGCGGGCATCCGGAAAGTGTACCTTCCGCCGCCCAGCTCCTGAACGGTAAGGTCCCTGCCATTCTGGTCAGTGACATGGAGCCGGGAGAGCTGGTAGCCACTGTCCGGAGCGGCGGTGACGGTGACAAGATCGCCCGCCTCCGCCCGTTTGGCGCTGCTGGTAAGGGTCCCGTGCTCGGGCTTTGTCAGTGTGATCTGGGAAACGGTAACGGGAGTCGCGGCTCCGCCGCCACCTCCTCCGCCGGAGGAGGAACCGCCGCCGGTGGAGTTTTGCGTCCAGTGGGCGTACAGCGTGGCATCTGCGGTGAAGACCGTGGACACATCCGCCTGCACGCCGCCCTCCTGCGCGGTGTACCAGCCCTGGAAGGTATAGCCCTCCCGTGCCGGGGTGGGCAGCTCTGCCAGCCTGCCGTTTTCATCCGTCTCCGCGGTGGCTGCGCCCGGCAGCACGCCACCTTCGGCGTCAAAGGTGATGGTAAAGGTCTGGGATGCAGGTGGGGTAATGTCCTGCGTCCAATGGGCGTAAAGAGTCACAGCGTCTGCGTCAAAGACGGTATCCTCCGTGACCTTTTCTCCGTTCTCCGCTTCGGTGAACCAGCCTGCGAAGCTGTAGCCCTCCCGGGAGGGAACAGGCAGCTCCGGCAGCCTGCCGGTCTGGTCTGCCACGGCGGTGGTCCCCTCGGACAGTGTGCCGCCCGCGGCGTCAAAGGTCACGGCGGTAAGAGGAGCTACCCGCACGGTAAAGGAAATATCTCCGTCATTCCAGCTGTCCGCAGTCCAACTCCAGGAGCCGTCCCGGTCCCGGACAAAGTCCACCTCGCTGCTGGCGGTCTCCGCAACGCGGAAGCCGTCCGCTGGCATCACAACGATGGAAATGGGACACTCCGCCACATAGCCGCCGTTCAGAGTGTAGCCGGAGATCTCCGCCTGATAACCATTGGAGGACGCGCTGTCATCTGAAATGGTGTATACCGTGGCGAATTCCGTGGTGATGGAGATATCCAAGGCTCCGGTCAGGTCCTCCACCACCAGCTGCGGTGCGGGACCCTGGAGCAGCTCCTCCCCGTTTCTCCACTGGCTGACATACCGGTCCGTGCCAGGATAGGTAAACACCACCCGGCTGCCTGCCGCCACGGAGGCACCGGAGGAAATGTCCGCTCCGTCCGCCTCAGCGGTGACATCTGCCGTAAAGGAAACTGTGAAATAGGTCACAGGCTTGAAGGTCACGGAAATGTCTGTACCATCCTCCACGTCCTCATACGCATAGGCGGCAGTCTTATGGGTCCCCTGGGTAAAGCGCCCATTTCTGGACCAGCCAGCCACCATGTAGCCGCCCCTGGGAACGGCGGTAAAGGTAACGGTCTCGCCGGGGTAGAGGGTCACCTCGCTGCCGGGGTATTCGTCCCCGTCCACGCCGGGAATGGTCCAGCTGAGAGAGCCGTTCTCCCCTGCTCCAAAGGTCAGGGACCTTCCGGTCTCCTGCCGGAACACGGGGGTCAGGGTCACATCCTCACTGACGGTAAAGGTATAGCAGGCATCGCCGCTGACGCGGCTGCTGCCGGCATACCAGCCGTCAAAGGCATAGCCCCGGTCCGCCGCCGCGGTAAACGTCAGCTGTGTGCCGCCGGAGACCTCTCCGGTTTGGGTGGCTTCCGCCGTTCCTCCGGTGAGATTTTCCGCGTCCAGCTCCACGGTGTAGGTACCTGCCGTCACCTGGGCGGTGACCCCGGCATTTTGCAGCAGAACGAAGGTCAGCGCCGTTTCACTCTGGTCTAACGCCGTGCCGCCTGTAAGGGTCCAGCCATCAACGCTTTCCAGATGGTAGCCTGCCGCAGGCATGACGGTAACGACGGAATCGCCGGGGATAGCGGCAGGAATCTCCACAGGCTTGCCGCCCACAAAGGCGTTCAGGTGTTCGCCCAGGGTCAGGGCGTAGGTATCCCGCTCAAACTTGGCATACAGCTGTACGCTGCCGTCCGGCATCCGGACAGTGAAGGCAGGCTCGCTGCTGTACTGGGGCGATTGCCCGCCGGTATGGTATTCCCATCCGGTAAAGTGCCAGCCCTCTGCCGCCACGGGAGTGAACGTGACCTCGTAGCCGGTGGAATAGGAATTTCCGCTCTGGAAATAGCTGTCGTCCGCTGTAACGGTGTTGGTCACAGGCGCGCCGTTGACGGTGGGCGTCTCCGGCAGGGTGGTGACGGTCAGGCGGTTCTCCTTCGTCCGGAAGGACACCTCCGCTGCCGTACCCGCCGCCGTTTGGGTGACGGTCAGGGTCTCCTGTCCGGCGCTGCCGGAAACGGCTGCACCGTTCAGGGTCCAACCAGCCACCTCATAGCCCGCGTTGGGCACGGCGCGGAGGATCAGCGTCTGCCCCACCGGAGCAGCCGAGGCTCCCGCCGGGCTTTCCACGGACACAGAACCGTAGGTATCCTGTCCCGCAGCCACCGCCGCGCTGACGGGGTATGTGGACCCGGTGACGATCAGGGTCGCCGCAGGCAGCGTCAGGTCGTAATTATCCACCACGGTGCCGCTTTGCAGTCCGTTTTCATAGCGCAGCGCGTAAACGCCCGGATGCTGAATGGGAAGCTCCACTGCCTTTCCGGCAGTGTCGAAGATCTCCAGCCGCAGCCAACCGCCGTCATTGGACGTGCCGCTTTGCAGCCTTTGAATGGTCCGGTCGCTTTCCCATCCGGCACAGTTTTCAAAGGTCAGCAAAGAGCTTAAATAGTTAGGGTTCGCGCCGGAGGCAATCCCGTTGACGGTGTCCATCGTGAAGGTCTGGTCCCGCAGCCCCGTAAAGGCAGCAGCGCGGGGCTTGACGGTAAAGGCATAGGTATTGCCGCCGTCTGTCAGGCGGTAGCTGCCCACCCATCCGGCGTAGCCTGCCGCAAAGCGTGCCTGCACCGCTTTGGATGCGTCCGCGTCTGATCCGTCTCCGAACAGATAGAAGGCGTTGGCGCCTGCCGCTTTCCAGCTCCGTCTGATCTGTACCTGATAGGCTGCGGCATCCGGCTGGAACGCCGCCTGCCCGGTGATGGCTCCGGTCCCGTCCACGGTGTACCGGACGAAATCAAAGGTATCGCCATAGGTATAGCTGTCCTGCACATCCACATAGGTCCCGCCGGCAACGCCCCGGACCAGAAACACCGGAGTCTCCGGATCGTATGCCGCTGGCAGGAAGACCTTGCTGCCGCCGTAGCTGGCAGTGACCTTGTAAACACCGTCCGCGGGGCTGACATGCACAGATGCCGTACCGCGGGCATCCAGCTTGGCGGTGTAAACGGATTCCGCTCCGGCAGACTTCAGAGTAAAGCGGACCGTTCCGGCAGGGATGGTGGTCACGTCCGCGCCCCGCACCACAGCGGTGACGGTATCGCCGCTGACAGTAACCGACGTGATCTCCGCCGCCCGGCGCTGGAAGGCGACGGTGACCTCCGGCGAGTATGCCGTGACCAGATTCTGGTCGGCAAGGGCGCTGACCTTGCAGCGGTAGACACCCTCCACTCCGGCGGAGGGATAGCGGAACGTCAGGCTCTGCCCGGTCTCGCCGCCGGCATCCTCCCAGCCGCCCCGGGCGGTCCGCTTCTGCCACTGGTAGTAAAGCTTCGCGCCATCGGGCAGGTCCGCCCGGTTGGTCACATTGGCGGAGGTCCAGACCACCGTGTCCGGATAGGCGTTCAGCCGGGTCTCGCTGACCGCCACCTGCGGCACGCCGGTCTCCGGCTTGGTGTAGGTGCTGTAGGCTTCGCTGGGAATGCTGGTATTGGGCAGGGACATTCCGATGGTCTGGATGCGGTACTGGTAGCCCGTGTTGGGACTGAGTCCCTCATCCGTATAGCGGTAATGCTTCACGCCGTTTTCCACGGTAAAGTCGCCGCCCTGGACCGTGCCGAGCTTATAAAAGCCAGAGGCGGAGGGAGACTGGAAATAGCGGTACAGCACAAAGCCTGCCGCGTTTCCCGGATAATCCCACTCCAGAGTGATCCGGTCCGTGGTAGTCCCGTCCTCGTCCGCGCCGAAATTCTCCGGCAGCAGGGGCGGCTCCTTAACGCCGGTGACCAGATATGTCACCACGGGATAGCGGTCCTGATAAAGGAAGCCCACCAGCCGCCAGTTAAAGCTGTAGCCATACTGCTCCGCCTGGGTGGGCAGTCCGTTCATGGTGCCGATATAACTGGACCCGGCGGTAGAGATATGGACCTTGCCCGCGCCGTGGCTGTAGCCCGCGGTGATGCCCACGGTGACGCCCCCGGCGCCTACGCCCGCCTTCGTCTCCACGGCGAACTCATAGTTGAAGCTGTTCTCCTCCTCATGGGTCATGGCAATGCTCTGCTCCTGGGTGTTCTGGCTGCCCTGCCCGATGGTGAAGGGATTGCCCTGATAAACCAGCGTCTGGGTCCGCCCGGCAGGCAGGCTACCCACGCTGGAGGCATAGCTGCCGGGATCACCGATGGTGTGGGTCAGGGCGGGAGACACATCCGGCAGCAGTCCGCCGTACTCCCGCTGGATCTCCTGATACGCTGCCAGCGGCAGCGTCTGGACAGATGGCTCATAGGGGATGTTCACCGTCATGGTCTGGGTATCATAGCCGCCGCTGCCATCAGGGACCTGCGCCTCATAGACATACGTCTCGATGGGCATGGAATACAGCACCACGGTGTCCAGTCCCGCCATGGTGGAATAGGTGACCTCATATTCCAGCGAGGAGGTCTTCTGGGTCTCCCAGGTAAAGGTGTTGTTGATGGACGCCTCCGCCTCGGCGGAGAACAGCTCCACGCCGAAGATCTTGAAGCTCTTCTCCCAGCTGGTATACACGCCCACGGAGAAGGAGTTGGAGTAGCTGGTCCCGCTGCCGCTGCCCCGGGTGCTGCTGTAGGAGGTGGAGGACTCGATCATCTGGCTGTCATCATCCCCGTTCGCCAGATCGGCAAAGTAGGGTGGAGACGCCAGCACCGCCAGCACCTCGGGATCGGCATAGGTATAGGAATGCTCCCCGGTGTAGCGGAGGATGGTGGTGTCACTGTCCGTATTGGGCAGACAGAAGGACAGAGACGCAAAGTTGCGGACGTTGCTGCCGTCTGCATTGTATTCCGCTGTCCGGGTATATACCGCCTCTGCGCTGTAGGCATCGCCGCTTCTGGACAGGCGAACGCCCCGCAGGCTGTAAAGGTTCTGATAAGCCTCAGAAAAGGTGACCTGAAGCAGCTCGTAAATATTGCGGTAACTGGTGGTTTTTGTGACATTTGCCATTGTGAAGAGCAGGTCCTGCCCGCTGCCGGTGAGGTCCGCCGTCCGGGCGCCCCACTCCACATAGGGACACAGCGCCGCCTGGGCGGTCCCCTCCTGCGGGTAAACCTGTCTTGTCAGCAGGTCCAGAATGTCGAAGCCATCGCTGCCGTACTGGATCACGATACTGTCCAGATAGATGCAGGGGGCTTCGCTGACGCCGTAGAGCTTGCCCACGGCGATGTTGGCAGGCGCATAGGGCATGCTGTAATAGGTCTTCTCATCCTTGATGTTCTGCCACTTCCGCACACCGTTTTCCTCTTCAAACAGATTGAAATTTTCCTGCGCGGAAACGGCAAAGCCATCGCCCTGCCACTCGTAAATGGCGAGATAGCGGCTGTTGAGGGTGGAATTGGCAAGACTGCCGCCCATGACCAGCTCGTTGTATCCATCGTTGTCCACGTCTCCGGCGGTAAAGCTGGCGCGGTAGACGTCCGTGCCGTTTGCCGTCAGGGGGAAGGTATAGCTGCGGGTCAGCATCCTGTTGTTATCCGCACCCATCATAATGACCGCATGGCTGGGCTGAATGGTCCCGCCGCCGAAATAGCCCCAGGAGACCGCCAGATCGTCGATCCCGTCCTTGTCGTAGTCGGCGGCGGCAAGGCTGACCATGTTGGGCACAATGCTGGTGCCGTACTGGTTCAGCGGATAGGACCATGCCACCCTCCAGGTGCGCGTTCCGGTATCAACATACATGTCCATGATATTCTTCTCATAATGTCCGGGGTTGAGGTAGCCGTCTCCGGTCTGGTCCTGGAGCTTCCAGACCTCTACCCGGGGATTGCCGGTCTCGCCCAGATACACGGCGATTTCATCCACGGAGTCCCCGTCAAAATCACCCGCGGCAAGCTCGATGTAGTTCTGCGCCATATAGGCGCTTTTGAACTCCCAGAGGTATTCCCCGGTCGTTGATCTGTCCGAGTACGTCTTCTGCACAGCGTCGCCCGGATTGCCCAAATACAGCGGCACAGCGTCCCCGGCGTTCTCCGGGTGCAGATTTCCCATATCGCTGTCAAACTTCGCCGCGTTCTGGGTAGCACGGTAGAACACGTCCAGGCTTCCGCTGACGGGGTCCATCACACCCAGGTCCAGGTTCACCAGAGCGCCCTTGTTCTGCTGTACCTTGTTCCAAACCTCCGTGTCATCTGCCGACACAGAAACAAAGTTGATATTGATGAACGCCGTGTTCTTTTTCTGCCCGCGGTTGTCCCGGGAAAAATTGCCCTCTACCTGCAGGGAAATGGGACCGTTATAGCTGCCCCTCCCGTTCAGGTTCACCGCGGCTGAGCTGGGGCTGCCCAGGGTGTCCACCGCATCCTCCAGCAGGTCCCGCTCATGTCCATAAAGTCCGCTATACAGGGCGTCGCTTTTGGCTCCGGAATTCCGCTTCGGCTCAAAGGTGAACAGCTCATCCACCTCCGCCATTGTGGTATAGGTCTTGCCGTAGGGGGTGCCGGAAAGCCCCTCGTCCTGCTGGTAGCCCTCCGGCGCTTTGGTGTCAAAGCCCAGTGCGTCAAAAACGGTGCGGTCGGCATCGCCGCCGCTGTCCGCCGCCAGCGCAGGGGCAGGCAGCAGGCTGACGCCCAGCGCCAGGCTAACCAGCAGACTGCACATCCGCCGGGTCCAGCGTGGGGCCGGTCGGTTCTTACTCATATGCTTCTCCCTTCCTTCCATGATCTCATCAGTGTTCCCGCTCTGCCATGAACAAAAGCTCATCATGGCTCAGCTCCACATCGCCGAAGCGGACAAAAATGCCGTTGGTCACGGCGCTGTCCCAGACAGCGGGGTCTGCCAGCGCCCGAAAGCGAAGCTTATCCAGATAGGGCTTCATATCCAGAAGCAGGCGGCTGCCGGATGCAAAATCAACCTGTAAAATATTGTTGGCAAGCGGCGCAACGGCTGATATGTATTTCCGGTACAAGCTGTATATCCTCCTTTCTTTGAAATAGGGGTTCCACTGTAAGACCATTGTATGGGAAAGTATTCCGGAAAAATATTAACCAATGGTTAGGGATTTGGAACAGTTTTCCGGCATCCGCTTCCACAACGGACGGCGGTATGATACAATCAGTTATCAGAAGCTACGGAAAGAGGTAGAGCATATGAACAAATTGGGCTTGATCGGCGGGACCGGGCCGGAATCGACCATTGCATATTACAAAGGGATCGAATACGGGGTGCAGCGGAAATCCGGGCGGAATTTTTTTCCGAACCTCACTATTGAAAGTCTCAGCGTGTTTGAGGTACTGAGCTTTTGTGAACGGCAGGACTACGAGGGACTGGCGGCATATCTCCTTCGGGGCATCCAAAATCTGGCGGCTGCGGGCGCGCAGTATGCCGCGCTGACTGGCATCACTCCCCATATCGTTTTTGACAGACTGGCGGAGCAATCGCCCATCCCGCTGGTCAGCATGGTCGATGCAGCGCGGGACTACGCCGCAAGGCAGGGCTATCGCAAGGTCTGTCTTTTAGGGACCCTGCCCACCATGAACGGCTCCTTCTTCCAGCGGTCCTTTGCCGCCCGCGGCGTGGAGGTCGTTACCCCGGCGGAGGATGAAAAAAATTACATTGGCGCCAAGATCGAGACCGAGCTGGAGCTTGGAAGGGTCCTGCCGGACACGCGGGACGCCTTCCGGCGAATCGCGGAACGGAGCATCCGGGAGGAGCAGGTGCAGGCGGTGGTGCTTGGATGCACCGAGCTGCCGCTGATCTTCCACGCAGTCCAGCTGCCTGTTCCCTACATTGATGTCATGCAGGTGCATATCAACACCCTTGTGGACCTGATCCTTGCTGATTAAGCCTGCCGGCTTCCGGTTGCGAAAACCATTTCACCTACTTCGCAAAGGAGGAGTTCCATGAAGCAGCGAATCGCGTTTCTGGGCATTGCCGTTCTGCTCATCGCAGCCATTGTGCTGATACCCGAATCCAAACGCATTGACCGAACCTTTGAAGCCACGGAATATTCCTTCAGCGACCCCGGCTATGCCGTTACACACACCATTGCCGTAAGGGGCTGTGACAGGCGCAATTTACTGGGACATGGGTCCTATGAGGGAACGCTCTCCATAGATGGCGATCAGCTGCCGGAGGAAAATGACTGGACACTGGTGGTCACGCTTCCTGTTCCGGGGCAGCTCTGGAATGTTTTTGCACGGTCTCCGGAAAATTACCATACGCCAACGGAGATCCTGTCTCTTCTGCCGGACCGGTCCTGGGAACACACCGTCGCTCTGCTTCAGGTGATAGAGCCCGATGCGGCGACCGGCAGTTTTTCCGCTTCGTTCTGCCCACAGACGGGACATTTCCTTGTCAGCGGGTCCCTTTCACGGCAGGAGGCGCTGGCAGAAGCCCTGCGCTTGACCGCCGGGACCGCTCTGGAGTCTGTTTTTTCAAGCCGGTAAATACAAAAAAGAAGGGACCCGTCCCCGCTTTGCCGTGGGGGACGGGTCCTTTCCATAGCCGCGCAGGAAAAGCCCCCGGCTGATACCGCCGGGGGCTGAAGGGGTTTCTGCTTTATTCCTACGTCTTTTCTCTGCGCTTCCAGGTCACGATGAACAGCCCTGCGGCAGACACAGCGGACAGCGCCAGCCACATGGCGGCAGCGTCTCCGGTCTTGGGAATGTCCGTCAGCGGAACGTCCTCATCGGGGATGTCAGGCAGATCGGGTGTTTCCGGGTCCTCCGGCTGGGGACCGGGGTCCAGCGGGGTGGGGTCCTCCGGAATGTCGGTGGGATCGTCCACGGGATGTCCGTCATCGCTGGGTCCGGGACCCGGATCGGGAGTGGGCTTGGGGGGATCCGCCGTTACACCCATATCAAACTGGACGCCCATACCAAAGCGGGTGTTCTGGAAGCCGTTGTTGGTAGTCTCTCCCGCCATACTGGTGAACAGGATTGCGTCCCCCTTACCGGAGAGGGCAGCAGACAGCGCACGGTCTGCGGGAGAGCCGGTCTTGCCGTTCTCCGCCATGCACTGGTAAATGCCCTGCCCGTTGAAGGTGTAATTCACACCATAGAAGAAGTAATAGAAGCCCTCCGCCACATCGGGGCAGGTCTCCAGAACGGCTCTTCCGGTAACGGCATTGGTGAGCTGTGCCAGCTCATAGCCCTGCAGGTCCTGGAAGCTGGTCGCCTGTTCGTCCTCACCGCGGTTGCAGTTCAGGCAGTCCAGATAGTACCAGCCCAAATAGCTCTGCGTGATCTCCGCGTCGGTCATGGGGTCCTCGCCCTCTGCGGGACCGTAGCCCCTTGCCCGCAGCAGCTTGCCGATGCTTTCATCGTCCAATGTGTAAATGGTCACGCCCAGCTCCTTCAGCAGGGGATTCAGCACCCGGCGGGGAATGGGGCAATAGCTGTTATCACTGGCAATGAGATAGCCCTCAAAGCCCGTGCCGAGATTGCTGGTCTCCGTGGCGGCTGCATCCGGCAGCGTACCCACGGCGGCGGAGCCTGCGGTATAGCTGTAGTTCTTGCCGCTGTTGTTCACCACCTGCACCTGGTAACGGATGACATCGCCGGGCTGAACGCCGTTGTGGTCCACAGCGTTGATCTTTTCGCTGAGATCCTCCAACGCATCGCAGAGGTTCACATGGAGCTTCTCCGGCGCATCGGCGGAGATGGTGATGGTCAGCTGGCAGTCAAAGCCGTGCTTGCCGTTGATACCGCCCTCCGGGACGGTCACAGCTCCAGCTTCCACTTTAACACCGCTGCTGGTGGGCTGATAGTCCACAGCGTCCACGGGATCGATGGTCAGTTCGCCGTAGTTCTTATGCTCCAGCTCGCTCTGCGCAGCAATGGACCAGACGGACATGACGGTGACATACCCATCCTTGAGATTATTTTCCAATGCGTGGATGTTGTCCTCGTTGGCTTTCTCGCCGTACAGCACACCGCCCTGTTCCACAACGTAAGCCTGTGCTTCCTCAAAGGAACCGGACCGGAAACCATCCTCTTCACTTTCACTGAAGAAATACTTTTCCTGCTGTGCCGCCTCGTAGTTCAAGCTATAGCCCGCATAGGGAACAAAGCCCACACACCGCCAGATGCGTCCATCATAGCCGTTGACTACCACGCCTGCGGCATCGGTGCGGGGATCAATATTATAATCGTAGAATACGCCATTTCCATCAAAGGAGAACACGGCGTTCTCAAAGTCATCCAGTGTCATACCGGATTTGTTCGCCACACGGGTGGGAACTTCCCTGCTGGCGGTACTTCCGTGATGATAACCCTGATTGGCACCAGCCAGATAAATTGTCTTCGTAGCGGCGTACTTATTGATGTGTACACTGGCTGTACCGGAGGTCAGGGTGCGCTCGCCCATCGCCGCAGTCAGCTCCGCCTGGACGTTGCCGCCCAGTTGGGCGTTTTCCGAGGTCTTGGCGGTAATTTTAAGCTGGACCTCTCCGCCCTTCGCCAGTTCCTCAATGGTCCAGGTCACGGTGTTGGTTTCCTCGTCTACCACTACATTGGCAGAGGGACTTGCCGCCACCTCACAGGCAGTGTCATCCAGCGCAACGGTCACGGTGATGTTCTTCGCCGCCACCTGATTGCCATTGGTCACCTTCAGAATGTAGGCAACCTCCTGTCCCGCCGCGCTGCGCTTCGGCACTTCTTCGTCTTCTCCGGCAGAAGCGGCAGGCACATCCAGAGAGGTCTTTTCCGGCGCTATCGTCACATCCACATGGCTGGCGATGAGCGCTTCCGTCTCCTCCGCGTCTAAGATATCCTCCTCATCGTAGGAAGCGCCGCAGTCCGGGCAGGTGTAGCGGAGAGTTCCTTCCCCGTCTTCATTGACGGACACCAGCACACCCTCGCCAAAGTCCTGACCCTTTCTGGGGCAATCGACCTTACCATCCTCGCAGTCGGGACATTCCACTGCTACAGAGATTTCTCCCTTGCCTTTGCAGGTAGAACAAACATTGCTACCGGGGGCGGGAACTTCCCCGGTACCTCCGCAGGTCTTACAGTCGACCCAATAAATTTCATAGCCAGAATTACAATTTGGATTATTTTCACAGCCATGCTCATTGCAGATGGGACAGGGATGCTTGAAGTCCCATGTTTTATACCCCTTTTCTCCGTCACAGTCAGGACAAGTCACCATAGGAACATCCGCGACCTCGCCGTCGCAATCCGGACAGGACTGCGTTTTCTGTACCTGATGGGTACCATCACAGGTCTTACATTTGACCCGGTTGTGCTCATGGACGACCTCCGCGGTTTCTTCAGAGCTGTCCTCTCCGCCCTCGGCGAAGGCGGTGACGCTGAGCAGGCTCATGGTCATACTGAACGCCATGAGCAGCGCCAATGCTTTTTGCAGTTTCTTCTTTGCCATTTTCTCAATCTCCATTTCATAAGAGTGAAATCCTGGCGGTCGGGCAGGCATGGCGGAAGGGTCCGCTTTAGCTCCCTGACTTTGCGTCCCGCCCTTTCGGAGCGGTTTGCCCTTACAGTGTATGATACGCGGCTCCCCGCGCGGAAATACAGAAGGGACTGCTGTCTTGCGTGCAAGACAGCCATCGACCGGTCGATGGCTCGCCGATCCTCCCTCTGTTTGACTACATCATACCATACCAAGGTTACAGCACTGGTTACATTTTCCGTTTTTTCTTACAAAAAAATTCCACCGGCTCCCCTTTTTTTCGGTTCGCCAGTGGAATCCTCTGTTTTTCACCGGAAATTCCGGTGTTTTCACGCTTTTCCAGCGGAGGGGTCCGGCACAGCGGGCGGCAGTCCCTGTGCCGACAGCTTCCGGTCGAAGCCGCCGCCCCGGTAGACCAGCATCAGCGTCCGCAGCTGGGAGTGCGTCAGAGAGACGACCGCTTCACCGCCTGCCGGGGCAGATCCGTCTCCCCGCAGGATGTCCGCCCGCAGCAGCGTCTCCACCAGCGGACGGTATGCCCCGGGGACCTCCTTTACGGTCCGGTATACCGGCTCCGCCGCCGGGACGGCGCGGTACGCGGGGCGGTATGCCCCCGCCGTCAGGGACAGGTCCCGCACCCGCTGCTGCACCTGTCCGCCGTTGGCATCACTGCCCACGCCGGTGTTGCCCTCAATGGTCAGCAGGGTCTTTCCCCGGTTCTCTACCACCAGTCCCGCATGCTGGATAACGCCGCCGGAAAACCGGAGGAACACCAGATCGCCGGGCTGGTAAGTTCCGCTTACCCACAGCCCGTGGGACTTGGCGTAGGACACCAGAGCGGAGCAGCTGGCAGTTTTTCCGCCGCCGTAAAACAGCTCCGGCGCGCCAGCCTGCCGGAACAGCCACCACAAAAAGGTCACGCACCAGGGGTAGGGGCTGCCGGATACCTCTCTTCCGTAATACTCCGTGTTGTACTTCACCCGGTTGCTGCCGGACGGCTCCTCCTTGATCAGAAGCTCCCGCCGGGCAAGGGCGATGAGATCACCTGCCGACGCCATTGCCGCCCTCCTTTGCCGGGGGGTCTCCCCCACCGGAAATGCGGCGGGCATCCGCCGCGCCCTCCGTCACTACATAGGTCATCACACTCAGCAGGGTAGTAACGGCTCCCGCCACCCGGGAGATCTCTCCCGCGTCCACCCCAAGAGCCAGCGCCGCCCCGGTGGCAGCGCCTGCCAGTGCCAGCCACAGCTTGCGACTGGTCAGCTTTCTCAGCCAGAAATTCATTGCTCATTCTCCTTTCCCACAGCCCGGGATGGGCAGAGGGCGCGCCCCGCTTCCCTCCTGTTCATTCTATTCGCCGGAACGCGGGTGCGTCTCCGCCGGGCTGCTCTGTGGAAAAGTATCCCGGAAAGCCCGGTCTCCTTCCCGGGAAGCGGTTCTGAAAAAAAGGACACGGGATAAAAAAAGGGACCGCCTTCGCGGTCCCTGCAAGCAATTTTTTCAATAAAGGTCGTTAAACGGCGGCGGTCTGCTGCTGGGGCGGGATCTTTACCTCGCTGCCCTGCTCCTGATTCAGGTCCTCCGGCTCGTGGAAGGTGGGGACCACCTTATGCAGCGCGTCCCGGATGATGCTGGGGTCGTTTTTCTCCAGCGCCGCCTCCAGCACCGCCAGCTTGCCGTACAGCGCCTCCTGCGTCAGCCCCGGCTGGCGCTCTACAAAAATCAGGTCGTTTTCCGTCTTCTCAATGTCCCGGCTTGCCACCAGCAGCTCCTCATACAGCTTTTCGCCGGGGCGCAGACCGATCTCCACGATGTCGATGTCCTGATAGGGGCGGTAGCCGGACAGACGGATCATGTTCTCCGCCAGATCCAGAATCTTCACCGGCTGTCCCATGTCCAGCACATACAGCTCGTTCTGCCGCGCCATCGCGCCAGCCTGCAGCACCAGCTGCGCCGCCTCGGCAATGGTCATGAAATAGCGGATGATGCGCTTGTCCGTCACGGTGACGGGACCGCCCGCGGCGATCTGCCGCTGGAACAGCGGCACCACGGAGCCGTTGCTGCCCAGCACATTGCCGAAGCGCACGGCGGCAAAGCACGTCTGGCTGCGCCCCTTCATGGATTGCAGCTCCATTTCGCACAGCCGCTTGGTGGCGCCCATTACGGAGGTGGGGTTCACCGCCTTGTCCGTGGAGATCTGGATAAACTTCTGCACACCGAACTCGTCCGCCGCCCGCACCAGGTTCCAGGTGCCGAAGACGTTGTTGCGCACCGCCTCCTGGGGGCTGACCTCCATCAAAGGAACATGCTTATGGGCGGCGGCGTGAAACACCACCTGCGGACGGTATTTGGCAAACAGCTGCCGCAGCCGCTCCCGGTCCCGGATGGAGGCGATCTCCACCGACAGGTTCAGCCCGCTGCCATACTGATAGCGCAGCTCCTGCTGAATGTCATAGGCGTTGTTCTCGTAAATATCCACAATGACCAGCCGCTTGGGATGGTGCCGGACGATCTGGCGGCACAGCTCCGAGCCGATGGAGCCACCGCCGCCCGTCACCAGCACCACCTTGCCCCCCAGAAAGGCGTCCACCGGGGCGGCATCCAGCTGGATGGGCTCTCTGCCCAGCAGATCCTCAATGCGCACATCCCGCAGCTGGGAGCGGATGGGCTTGCGGTCCAGCAGCTCCACCGTGCTGGGCAGCACACTGATGCGCAGCTCCGGAATCCCGGACAGGTCCCGGAGGATCTCATGGCGGCGGCTGTCACTGATGGAGGGAATGGCGACGATGACCTGCCGGAGCTCCATCGCCTTGATCCGGCTGGGAATATCCCGCACACTGCCCTTGACCTCGATGCCGTGGACATATTTATGCTGCTTCCAGGGGTCGTCGTCAAAAAAGCACTGCACCCGGTAGCGGCTGTTGGGATTGCGCTGAAGCTCCTCCAGCAGCTGCACACCGGCAGCTCCCGCGCCGATGATGGCGGTGGGGATCCTCTGCCCGCCGCCGGACATCATCCGCCCCCGGAAGGTGCGGTAGACGAAGCGCATCAGCAGCATTCCCAGCACCCATACGCCCGCGATATCCGCCAGCAGCAGGAAGGAGATCACCGGTCCGATGAGAATGCGGCTCAGGACCTCGTAAACAAAAAAGCCGCTCAGCGCCGCTGTCAGCAGCGACAGGTACTCCCGGCTTTCTGCATAGCGCCAGAGACTGTCATAGGTGTGAAAGATCAGCTGGAACACGGCGATGCAGCCATACAGCAGCAGCAGATTGGGCAGCAGCGCATCGCCGATCATGACCTTCGTCTCCTCCACCCGGGAGGAATACAACACAAAAAAGACTGTGACTGCCAGAAGGATCACGGCATCACAGAGAAATAAAAGCTGTTTCCGAAAACGTTTCATGGGAAGCTCCCTTACCGTCTATTGTTGGAATGTAAAATCCCGTCGAATCATTCTCAACTACTATAGCATATCTGCTGCCAAAAGAAAAGGGGCTTTTCTCCGGTCCTGTTTTCCTGAACCGTTTCCGTCTATCCGGTCCCGCTTTCACGGGATACTGATGAAAACAACTGAAGGAGGAATGGATCTGATGAACTTGAATGGCTCTTTAACAGACGCCGGGCGGAGCTTGTCCGCCAAGCTGCTGACAGGCGGCACGCTGCGCATCACCCGGGTGCTGTCCGGCAGCGGAGACACGCCGCTTTCCGCCGCCGCGCTGTCCGGACCGCAGCAGACGCTGAGCCTGTCCGCCGTCCGGCGGGAGGGGACCTCGGCGGTCCTGCCCGTCACCCTGACCGCCGCGGAGGCACAGGCGGACTATGCCCTGACGGAGCTGGGCGTTTACGTCCGGGACCCGGACGCGGGCGAGGTGCTGTTCTGCCGCTACTGCATGGACGCCCCGATCCCCATTGCAAAGGCTTCGCCGCTGGTGCTGCGGTTTTTCTTACAGCTGTGCGCCGCGCCGGAGGAGGTCCCCATACAGGTGACCCCCGCCGGACTGGTGACGCAGGGGGAGTTTGAGCCGGTGCGGAGCCAGGTGATGGCAACCCGGACCGCCAGCCGGACCGTTACGGTGGCGGCTGCGGAATTGCAGGCGTATCTCAATGCCCTGCCCCGGCTGTTGACAGAGCATATTACTCTGAAGGCTGCCGGAGCATTGGACAGCCAGCTCGCTCTTGCCGGGTTTTACGGCAGCGGCTCGCTGACCATTGACGGGGAAAATGCCCTGGTCATCTCCGGCGGGGACGCCGCCGTGTACCTGTCCGGCTGCGCCGTGCCTATCACCCTGCAAAACCTTACCGTAGCATCCACGCAGACCAGCGGCAGCGTTGCCGCCTCCTGCTATGTCTCTGGCTGCCAGCGGGTGACCTTTTCGTCCTGTACCTTTACCGGGCAGGGCTATGACCACGCCATCCGCTGCCGCTCGGTGGGACGCTGCGCGGCTTACAGCTGCACCTTTACCGGAAATTACAGTGCCCTGTCCAGCGAGGAGGGCTCCTTTGCCCATGTGGTCGATGCGGCAGCCAGCGGAAACACCGTGGGCGGGCGGGTCATCCGCGGCGCCCTTCTGCTGCTGGCAGGGACCACGCCGGAGCTGCTGGGCGGCAGCGTCAACATCAAGCAGGGCGGCGCCATCGCCCGGGCGGACGGTACATGGAGCTAAGGAGGAACGCATGACACTTTATCTTTACAAAACAGGGACCCACACACCGCTGCTGACCGTGAAAAACGTACAGGGCTACACAGCGGACCGCATAACTGCTCTGGACCCGGAGGGGAACTCCGTCACCTATGCGCCGCTGGGCGAGGACTGCGAGCTGTCTGGCAGGGCGGACTGCACGGAGACGCTGCGAGCGGACTGGCGGGAGACACATCCGGATGAGAAAACGCGCATCGCGGAGCTGGAAGCGCTGATGGCAGCACTGCTGTATGGAGGTGAGGACGAATGACGCTGAGCTTCAGGCTGCTGCTCCGCGTGGTGCAGCGCCGGATGGAAGGTGGCGAGGAATTGGACGCCGTGCTGAGGGATTATCCCAGGATGACAGAGGAGGAACGGGAGAGCATCAGGAGAAGATTCGAGGGGAAATAGGAAAGGAAGCAGGGGCAAGCCCTGCTTCCTTTTTTGCTATATACAATTATTTCACTCTGAAAACAGCTGTATATCTGCTATAGCATTTAGCACCATTGGATACAAGCGGCGCTGATAGGTCATATCACCAGTCGCCACTGAACTGTTATGCCACAGCAGGCAGACCTCCCCGTGGTAACGGTAGATGTTATGTAGTAAAACCATTACAGCTTCCAAAGCACTCTCTGCATCCGGCAATTCCATGTAACGATCTAACGAACAATCCATAACAGTCATTGGGTGTAACATCAATGGTGTCAATTCCCGCCTTAATGGGTCGATCCAATGTACAGCACGGCATGTACCCAATCGAAATCCAATATGCCCAGCATATGCCATAGTAAAATCGTCTGTAATCCCTGCATCTACTAAAACGCGCAAATCCTCCGGTTCTCGGCTTGCCAACACATGGCTGCGATTATAAGTAATCGGCATGCCAATAGTGTCTTCTATTCGACGCTTTTCCTCTGCTGTACGGGTAAAAATCCGAGATGCCTGATAACTGTTATGCAATCCTAATATAACGTGATGATCTTTCAATAACTTCAAAAGTTGTCGGAACTTATCCGAATCCAAATATTCATCGTCTATCGGTCCTTTGGAGGCACCCAACAAAAAATAAATCTGCCTCACCGGTACATCAGTCAACTTTGCCGCGAGAGTGCCGTCTAATTCCAAAAGCCAAGGAAATGTGTAAATGGGATCCTTGTCCAAGTGGTGGAGTGCTGAAAATGGTACTGACTTTCCCGGAAGATTTAACATCACACGTTTGATTGTTGAGCGCAACGCTGGTAAAAATCCCCTCCAAGTTGAAATATGATCCACGTCATGCGTTAAATATACGCAAGCAAAACCTGCCTTGGGTTCCCGCACTGGAACACCATGCTGGCGTAGGCAGTGGCGCAACAGCACTCCATACTCTTCTACTACCGGACGATGCAGAAAGCCTGCACGCATAGGTAACGACTGCTCTACTGGAAAGCGACCATGCGCATCTCGCTGTTCCCGAGCGATGCATTCCTCATATCTGGTCAACAGAAAATACGCCGAAGCTACCAAATCGGCATGAAGAATCGTCTGTCCATTTTTCTCTGTGACATAAGGTTTACCGTACAGTATCGGTACTCCCTCCCATTTCGCTAACGGAAGCATAGGCATACTTTTGAGCGTGAGATATACCTCAGATTCAAAAAAGTGAGAAGGTTGAATAACCACAGCAGCATTTTCTGACGAACCATAAGACACGGTGCCTACAAATTCTTCGTTATCCTCTCCCAATAAAAAGCTGATAAGATAAGCAACAATAGGAGCGATAATCGTGCTTTCTATGTTAAATTTCATTAATTTTTCTCCATTGTCTCTGTATTGGTCCTCGTAGAATAATAACATATGCCACAACCCAGAGAATACCCAATGTTATAGATTCCATGCATTGTCCCACTATGGCAGTATTCTGTGTAGAAAATCTGTTTCCAATTATATTTGCAAAAACAGTTTCTAATGGCAGTACGTTTTTCAACCACACAAAAAACACCATGAGGATCAGATTTATAATAGTCACCATTGTTGAAGTTTTTGCTGGAAATAGTGACACAACTGATATTTGCAATTTTTTTGCTGTTGTTCTTAATAACATATAATTGCCCATACATTCAACCAGAACCGATGCAACTGCCGGACCAACAAATCCAAATGCTTTACACATAAGGATATTCATAAAGAAGTTTCCGATCAATGTAAAAACGGAAACTCTGAAAATATACCTTGTATTACCTGTCGCATTGAGGAACATTCCCCAGTAGGTCGTACGCTGAAGCAGCAGCAGTGCATAAATTCGGAATACCGTGATACCGGGAAGATATTTTTCTGAATACAGGATGGTAACGACCTCCGGCGCATAAGCAACAATGCCGAATACCATCACCGCCATGACCGCGTAATTGAGTAAAAAAGCGTCCTTCCAGAGGGAAATTGCCCTCCCCTTTTCACCGCGGTGGAGATACTGCACCACCCTTGGCATAATGACCATTGTGGTGGCAGAGGACAGCACCGTCAATGGCAGTTCCTTCGCTGCGTTGGTATAAATGGCATACTCCGATGTGGTAAAAAATGCCGAAATGACCAGCTTATCCAACTCCGCTGAAAGCGTACCCACCGCGGAAGCAAGACCAATAGGAATGCAGAACACCGCAATTTCCCGCAGCTTTGCGGCAGAGAATGCCAGCCGCAGCCCTCCGGACAATCTGCCTGCGATGGCATAGACCGCAGCGGCAAACAGCAGTTCCGTCAGCAGATACAGCACCATATACTGCTGGAAGGTCATTCCCAGCGCATCGACCACAATCAGGATGCCCAGCAGGGACAGGCTGTTGAGTAAACGGTAAAGCACCAGTGTGCGGGGGCGCTCATATACCACCAGCAAGCTCTCCACCGCGGACATGGTGATAGAGGCAAAGGGATAAAACAGGAGGAAAAAGGAGTAGGTGCCGATTGCTTCATTATGAAAATACAGTTCCAGCACTGGAACACCAAGAAACAGTACCACCCCGGCAAAGCAGGACAGCAGAAGATTCAGCGTAAAATAGTGACTGAGGTAGGAACGCTTTCCCTCCGCAGTTTCCTCTCGGGCAAGAAAATAATTGATGCTGTTTGGCAGCCCCAAAATGAACAATGTGGACACCAGACTGACCGCCATGAGAATCTGGGAATAGGTTCCATATTCCTCCAGTGTGCGGATGCGGGAAAGGATCATCACACATGCCATATTGATTCCCAAGCTGGTCAGCTTGGAGGCTGTAATAAGCAGGGTGCTTTTTCCGACTGAATTACGCAAATCCATCTCCGTTTCTTGATCCTTATTGCTTCAGCAGGGCGCGGACTGCCTGAAATTCCCGGTCCATGCGCTGCGCCCAGGTACAGAAATTTTCCTGCGCGTACTTTGCGGCGGCACTGCCCAGCCGCTGCCGCAGGGCAAAATCACCGGACAGCTCCCGCAGGACTGCGCCCAGCGTGGGCAGGGTCTCCATAGTCAACAGGATGCCGTTTTCCCGGTCATGGATCAGGCTGCGGGTATCCCCCACATCCAATGTGACGATGCACCTGCCCAGCGCCATTGCCTCCAGCAGCGGATTGCCCACATTGGAGAGGTCGTAAAGAGACAGGAACACATCCGCCGCCATCATGTAATCATAAACGGCATCGTGCGCCACGGAGCCGGTGAAAAGCACCTGTCCGGCAACGCCCAGCGATGATGCCAGCGTCTCCAATTCCGTCCGGGAGGCACCGTCACCCACGATGACCAACCGTCCTGCTCCGCCGGAACGGCAGAATTCCGCAAAGCCCCGGATGGCACGGTCCACCCTTTTCCAGCCCTCCAGGCGGCTGACCGTTAAAAACAGGGTCTCTCCCTCGCCAACACCCAGGGAGGCGCGGAACGCGGCAGCGTCAAAGGCAGCGGTCCGGGCGGGAATGTCCCAGCCCATCAGGTCCAGACCGTTGCGGAGAAACAGCGTGGGGCTGGCGTTGCCCAGTTCCCGCAGAACGCGGTCCCCCTGGGTACCGTCGTCCGTCATGATGACCAGCTTGGACGGGCAGGACAGCGCCTGATAATGAGGATAGCGGCGGATATGGTTTGCCGTGGTATTGGCGTATTGACTGAGGATCGTTCCCTGAAAGCGGGTGACAAAGGGAGCGCCGGACGTCTCAGCCAAACGGCGGCAGGCTTCCACGCCGAAAACCTCATAGGCATAAAGCACCGTTTCCGCCGCGTTCTCTGATAGAAGCCGCTCCGCCGCCTGAATGAACCGGCGGGTCATGACCCTATGGTCCAGCCAGCGGAATAGCAGACCCAGCTTGCGGATCTGCCCATACCTCTTGAAAATACTGGGCTTCAGGCAGATGTTATGGGCGCTGTCCAGCTCCGCTCCCTCCGCGTTGGACGGTTCATCGGAGATCAGGTAAACGTCCCAGCCCTCATCCATATATTTTTTTACCGTCTGAGTAAAGGCGGGACCGCCATGTCCCCTGCCCATAGACCAGAGTGTCAGAGTCGTGATAAAAATGATTTTAGGCATGAGTCTCCTCCGTCAGAAGATGCTCTCCTGTCTCCAATTCCTGTACCGCGTAAAGTACCATCATCGCAAGATAAAACCACATGGCAATATCGTCCTGTGCATCAGAGGAGGCGGTAGAGACAATGGGATAGGTCAGCAGCACGACAAAGAACAGCAGCGCCCCTGCCCCTGCCTGTCCGTCCTTCCGCCGCCATGCGGCAGACAGGCTGGTGAAAATACGCTTAAGCAGCAGAAACGCAATGGCACACAGCGGAAGCAGGGCAAATATGCCGTAATCGGCGGCAATTCTCATCAAAAAGCAATGGATGGAGTTCTGCGGTTTATCTGCCCATTGGGGAACCACCGCCTGCCGGGCTGCCATCGTTTCCGTATTTCCAAGTCCTACACCCAAGCCATGAGATTGGGAGATGCAATGAAACGCAAACAGGAGCAGGTGTGAGCGCACACCGGCGCTTCCCTCCTCACGAAGCACCTTTTCCCCCGTTGCCGCATCCGTTTCAAAAAACTGCTCATCCAGAGATTCCTTTTGGGGATCGCCCAACTGAAGCTCTGGCTTTTTCAACGGTTCCGCTCCGGACGCGGAGGACTGCTCCTTCAGGACCTCCTCGTAGGCGGCGCGCTGCGCCAGATAGGACTGGATTGGCGAGATGATGTAGCGATACTGTGTGCAGAACTGGACGCAGCAGACGCATAGCAGCATCCATGCCGCGGTTTTTCGGGCTGCTTTTCGATGCTGTAGCAGAGCACAAAAAATCTGCACAACCAGCAAAACCACAAAAGAGAGAGTACATAAACGGCTCATGGTAGCCAACAGTAAAAAGTATGTTCCAGCAGTCAGCAGAACGTTTCTCCAGGCAGGGCGTTTCCAGCTCCACAGAGAAAGCACGGCGTAGGAAAAGAATAAAACGGACGCATAGTCGTTCATGTTTTCTGTAAACACAATAGGCTCCTGAAACAGTCCGTTTAAAACATAAAACCGTTTAAAACCGTTATACACAGGGTTCACTAAACCGCCAAAAAACACCTCATAGATACCCAATACAATATACAGTGCTAAAACTGCGGTATAAACTGCTATCGTCAGCCTTCGGATATCCTTCTTACGGCACAGCCGCAGCAGCAGGAAGAAAAAGCACAGATCGAAGCAGAGGTTAAAAAGCCTGCGGAATGTCCAGGCAACATCCAGCGCCCGGGGCAGCGATGCCGCGCCATAGAGCAGCAGCACTGCAATGAACACATAGCACCACTTCTCCAGCGTGGTACTGTCCTTCCAGAAAAACGTTCTGGTTCGGATAGCATAAACCACATACAGCAGTACCGTCAGCGGTAAAAGTGTGCGGAAGGCATACCAGGTGCCAACGCCCGGCAGTTGAACAGGAAGCAGATAGGAATTGAAAAAGGATGCCGCCACCGTCAGCAGCCAGCAGACCACCAGCGCACAGCGCAGTTTGTCCTGCTTCCATTGTTGAGAAATAAATTTCATAAAATACCAAAATACTCCTCTTGATTTATATCCCGTGTAAAGCGATCGCCTGCTGATATATCTCCGTCAGGTGCGTTGCTACCCGTTCCGGAGAAAAGCTTTGTCTCGCATAGGCGGCAATCTTTGCGGAATCATAATGCGCCCGATCCGCTGCCATCCGCTTCATTGCAGCAGTCAGAGCTGCACCATCATCCACATCAATCAGGATGCCAGTCTCCGGCGTAACGAAATCCTCCGGTCCGCCGCAGCGGGTCGCAATCACCGGCAGTCCTGCCGCCATCGCTTCAATATATACAACACCAAAGGTTTCCAACCGACTGGGCAGAACAAACGCATCTGAGTTCCTGTATTCTCTGGCAATTTCCATCCGGTTTCTCAGTCCACGGAACCGTACCTTTTCTGATATTTCCAAATCGGCTGCCTGCTGCAAAAGGCGGTTCGCCTCTTCCCCTCCGCCAAACACAGTCAATGTGCATTGCGGGTTTTCCCGCACTACTTCTGCAAAGGAAGACAGCAGCAAATCATAACCTTTCCGGTGACTCAGTCCTCCAGCGGCAACAAAGCGGAACTCTGCGTCCCCCCTCTGAGAGGAGGGCAGTTGGCAAAATGCCCCGGTATCCACAATATTTTCGACCACCTGAAAGGGAAAGCCTGTGGCAGCACTCAGGTTCCGGCAAAATACCGAACTGACTGCCAGACAGATATCCGCCTGGGCATATGTCCGCTTGGCACAGGCAAGCACAGCTGCCGGAAGCTGCGGAACGTTCATGGAGGAGGTGTGTTCGGTAATCACCAGAGGTAGCTGCTCATACTGGCAGAGTACCGCCGCGCTGGCAGCGCTCTCCAAAAAGTGGGCATGAACCACATCAGGAGCACCTAATTCTTTTTGAAGCCTTGCATACAGGCGGCGCAGCGCAATCCTCCCGGCACCTTGAAGAACCGTCTTGGGAACAGCGCCGACGGGAACATTGACCGCCCGTACCTGTACTCCGTCACGCTGGAAGGATTCATAGCCCCAGTGGCGCCTGCGGCGAAGAGAGCGGAGGTCCACCGAGGCATAAACCACTTTATGTCCCAATGCAGCCAGTGCCTTTGCCTGGTCCCACTCAAAAATTCCATTCAGCGGGTACCGTTCAGATGGATATCCTCTCGCAACAATCAGGATATTCACCGGTCAAATCTTCCTTCAAAATCCGTGCTGGCAACATGCTTCAGCGGCAGCTTCACCGGCTTGCCAGTGGCGGCGGACTGGTAGACTGCCAGAATCATTTCCAGCGCGTTGCGCCCTGCCACCGCGTCCACATAGGGCTTACGGTCATGCTCGATGGCGTCCACCATATCGGCAAACAGGCTGGTATGCCCGTTGCCGTAGACGTTGCTGGTGACCTCCTGCAAGCCCTTGTTTTTTGCGTCATCGCTGCTTTCGTCGGCAAAATTCCAAACGTCGATGTTATTGGTGGACGTGCCGCCCAGCTTCACCGTGCCGTTCTCACCGAAGAGGTACAGCGTTTCCTCCAGATTTTTGGGATAGACATTGGTGGTGCCCTCAATGGTGCCGACTGCCCCGTTCTTAAATTTCACCACCGCCATGCCGATGTCCTCGCACTGGAGATAATCGTGGAACTGCTGCTTCGTGACGCCGTAGACCTCGTCCACCTCATCGCCCATCATCCACCGCAGCAGATCGATGCCGTGGATGCACTGGTTCATCAGACAGCCGCCGTCCTGTGCCCAGGTACCCCGCCAGGGTGCCTGATCATAATAATCCCGGTTCCGGTTCCAGCGGACGTGGATGCTGCCGTGGGAAATCCTGCCGAAGCGCCCGGCCTCCAGGGCGCGACGCAGCTCCTGCACTGCCACATTGAAGCGGTTCTGGTGACAGGCGGAGACCTTGACATGCTTTTCCTCGCTGCGGCGGATGATCTCCTCCGCATCATCCATGTTCATCGCCATGGGTTTTTCAATAATGACGTTCACGCCGCGGTCGATGCAGGTAAGGGCGATCTCCGCGTGGATGCCGCTCTCCGTGGCGATGGAAGCCAGCTGGATTTCGGGATGCTCCGTGAGCATCTGCTTGTAGTCCGTATAACGGGCGATGGAGATGTCGTTCTGGAGATCGTATTTGGTCAACAGCGCCTCCATTTTCTCCGGCAGCACATCGCATACAGCGGTAATATGCAGATGGTTGTTGAGCGCGGCTTTGATATGGTTCACGGCAATGCGTCCGCAGCCGATAAGTGCATAGTTCATGATGTCGTCCTCTCTTCTGTGAATGATGTTCTAAAAAATGCGTACCTTACGGTTTCTTCCATTCTCCTGTCAGCAAGCTACCCAATCCGGCAAGGGAGCCTACACCGTACGGAATGTGAAATGCCGGAAACAAAAACCACAAAAACAGCAGCTTCTTGAGATTTCGGGTCTTTCGCAGGGCAAAATACAGACTCAACCCCAGATACAGCAGCAGTTCTGCCGCAAACAGCCAACGGAATAAGGGGTGCAGCAGGCACAGCAAGGGCATCACGATCAGAGACAGCACAAAGGTCAGTGGAACAAAGTATTTCAGAGACATGGAACCGGGGCAAAGCCTTGCCGCAATGACATTCCATTTACCGTTGGCATATGCCATCCGGGACAAAGCCGCTACGGTTTCCCGACAGTAATAGATCACTGCCATTTCATCCGTCATATAGATCCTGCCGCCGTTTTTCCGGATGCGGTAATTGATCTCATTGTCCTCGCTGCGCGCCAGACGCTCGTCAAAGCCTCCAATGGCTTTGTAATAGTCCTTACGAAACGTGCCGAAGGGGACAGTGTCTACCCAGCCGCTTTTGCCGCCTGTACGGAATGCCGCACCACCAACGCCAAAGGGCGAGGTCAGCATCATGGCAATCACCTGCGCTTTTGGCGTCTTTCCCTGTGTATCCCATATACAGCCTACGTTCTGCGCTCCGGTCTCCTCCATCAGCTCCACACAGCGAGAGAAGTAATTCGATGGATAATCAGCATGCGCATCCACACGAATAAGATAGGTTCCTCTGGCAGCCTTTGCTCCTAAATTCATAGCCGCAGCCTGAATGCGCCGGGGGTTTTGCAGTACCCGGATCACATCCGGATGTGCTTTTGCCAGCTGTGCCAACAAAATTGGTGTCCGGTCTGTGGACGCACCGTCCACCAGAAGCAGTTCCATTTCCTCGTGAGGAAAATCCTGTTTCAAGAGAGACGTTACACAGCTTTCTATAAAGCGTTCCTCGTTAAAAATGGGAACGATAACGGATAATTTTAAGGAATCTGGCATAGGTCTCCCCTTACACGATTTTTTCGTAAAAAGACAGCAGCTTTTTTTCCTCTGCACCCCAGTTGAATTTCTCTTTCACGGCGCAGCGACCGTTGGCTCCCATCTCACGCGCCTGGTCCGGATGGTCCATGAAAAAACGGATGGCATTGACAACAGCATCCACATCGTCCGGCTTGACGCAGATGCCGCAATTCCAATCCTCCACAATCTCCCTCCAGAGAACAAAGTCCGTACAGACTACGGGAATCCCCGCCATCATGTACTCAAAGATCTTGGTATTCCCCAAGGTCCCCAGCTTCCCGCCGGTATTGGGACAGGGGCGGCACAGCGCCATACCGCACAGGCATTCCGTCATCAGACACATCACTTCTTCATGGGATGCTCTGCCGGGAAAATGTACCTGGCTCCATCCTGGCATTGCCTGCAGGCTGGGAAGCAAACCGTTCTCAACGTTGCCGGAACGCAGTTCAATCGTCAGTCCCGGCAGCTGCTCTGCCGCCTGTACCAGTGTGTCTATGCTCCATAAATTGGACAGCAGTCCCGGAAAAATCACCTTGTTCTCCCGAAACCGGGGCTGCGGCAATCCGTTTTCCCAGATTGGATAATTAGTAATCATTTCCGCATTTGTGTTTACCGTCCGTAGGCGGTCGCACAGGGACGGGGTAACGCCGATCACACCGTCGATCTTTCTTAAAAAACCGTTTTCATAACACGTATACAGTCGGGAAACTGGCTTGCGCAGCTGTGTGGGAATCCAAGGCTTCTCCAGAATATCCGCTGGAACGTCCTCATGGCTGTCGAAGATGACCTTTTTGCCTGCCTTTTTCAGCTTGAGACCGTAGGGCAGAAGCTCTGGGTCGTGGAGATGGTAGATATCTGCGTCCACGGCTTTCGCGGCTTCGTAGACCTTTTTTGCGCCTTCGATCATGCGCCTGCGGCGGCTGGCGGGAATATCCCCTACTCCGATGATGTGGACGCCATTTTTCTCGTAGCTCTCGCCGCGCTCCACCAGATAGACCTCATATCCGGCTTTGGCAAGGGAGACGCACTCCTTCCGGAAAATACGCACATCCTCCGCGCCGTGTACGCTGGTCATGTGACAGACCTTCGTCATTGCAAAAACTCCTTGATGATCTCCACGATTTTTTCCGCGCTGTGTCCGTCTCCAAAGGGTTGGTAGGCAGGGTCAAAGGTCACAGGGGCGGACAGCTTGGCGAGAATATCCGCCTTGTCCGGCTTTGCCAGCCGGTTGCAGCCATCCCGCATGGTCTCAGGCCAGACCACAAAGTCCAGCACGGTGACACAGGGCTTCCCAGCAAAAAACGCCTCCCGCTGGACACCGCCGGAGTCTGTGACGATCTTTTTGGCGTGGTTGACCAGCGAGATGGAGGTCTGGTAGCCCACGGGCTGGGTAAGGAGCAGCCTTTCATAGCCGCCCTCCCCCACCAAACGGGCGGCGCGGTCACGGTTGCGGGGATGGACGGGATATACGGTGGGCGCATCCAGCGCTTCCATTGCGTCGAAGATGCTGCGGAGCTTTTCATCCGTGTCTGTATTCTCCTGCCGGTGGCAGGTCATGTAATAAAACTCCGGGGGCAGCGCGGCAGGCTTGCCGTCAAAATCCACGATCTCCGCAAGCTCGCTGCCATCCAGACGGTCCGTGTAATACCGGAAGGCATCATACATGGGGTCGCCCACCACCGTGGCGGTCTTCCCCAGCCCCTCCCGCTCCAGAAAACGGAGGCTGGATTCTGTGCAGGGCAGGTTGATAGCGGAGACGTGGTCTGTCACCGTGCGGTTGACCTCCTCGGGGCTGTCCAGCGTACCGAAGCGGTTGCCCGCCTCCACATGGCACACGGGGATGTGCAGCTTCACCGCCGCCAGCGCCGCCGCCATGGTGGAATTGGTATCTCCAAAGACAAGGAGCATATCCGGCTGCTCCTTCATCAGGACCTTCTCAATTTCCATCAGCATCTGACCGGTCATCTGTCCGTGGCTTCCGCCGGAAATGCCGAGATTGTAGTCCGGCTTGGGGATGTCCATTTCCTCAAAGAACACGTCGGACATGTTGTGGTCATAGTGCTGCCCGGTGTGGACCAGCACCTCCTGAAAGTCCGGCTGGCGGCGCAGCACCCTGGAAACCACCGCCAGCTTGATGAACTGCGGGCGCGCGCCCACCACGGTAACGATCTTTTTCATACCGCTCGTTTGCCTTTCTTTTTCTTTTGTTTTTATCACAGCCGCCAGAACCGCAGTCCGGACGCCTTCAACTCGTCCATGCGGTACAGGCTCTTTACGTCGATCAGGACCCGCTCTCCGTTGGGCAGATCCTCCCTGAACAGCTCCTTCAGCTGCATCATGGACAGGGAGCGGAACTCATTATGACCCACGGCAACGATCACGCAGTCCGCCTTGGGAATCTGGTCATAGGGCGTCAGATCCACGCCGTACGCCTGCTTCGCCACGGCGGCGTCCGCCCAGGGGTCGGTGACGATGGGCTGGATATCATACTCCCGCAGGCGGTCGATGATATCCACCACCTTGCTGTTGCGGGTGTCCGGGCAATTCTCCTTGAAGGTGATGCCCAGAATAACGACTGTAGCCTTCTTGGGAGCCATGCCCGCCTCGATCATCTGCTTGATGGCGGCATCCGCCACAAAAGCGCCCATGCTGTCGTTGACCTTGCGCCCGTTGAGGATGATCTGGCTGTGATAGCCCAGTGCCTCGGCGGCGTTGGTGAGATAGTAGGGGTCCACGCCGATGCAGTGACCGCCCACCAGACCGGGACGGAAGCCCAGGGCGTTCCACTTGGTGTTCATGCCGGCAAGGACCTCATCCGTGTCGATGTGCATCCGGTCGCAGATCATGGCGATCTCATTCATGAAGGCAATATTGATGTCCCGCTGGCTGTTTTCCACCACCTTCACCGCCTCAGCGGTCTTGATGGTGGAGACGGGGAAGGTCCCCGCCTTGATGACGATATCATAGACCCGCTGGATCTCCCGGGCGGACTCTTCGTCCATGCCGGAGACGATCTTGCGGATGTTCGTCAGGGTATGTACCCGGTCGCCGGGATTGATGCGCTCGGGACTGTAGCCGATCTTCCAGTCCACGCCGCATTTCAGACCGGATTCCCGCTCGATGATGGGAACACAGATATCCTCCGTCACGCCGGGGTAAACCGTGGACTCAAACACCACGATGCTGCCAGGGGTCAGGTTCTGCCCCACGGTGCGGGAGGCGCCCTCGATGGGGCGCAGATCCGGCGTGGTGTCCGGATTCACCGGCGTGGGGACCGCCACGATGAGGAACCTCGCCTCCTTCAGGCGGGCGGGGTCCGAGGTAAAGTCCACGGTGGTATTCTTGATGGCATCGCCCACCTCGTTGGTGGCGTCGATGCCGTTGGCATACTCGTTTACCCGCTTTTCATTGATATCAAAGCCAATGACCGGGACGTGCTTGGCAAATTCCACGGCGATGGGCATACCCACATAGCCCAGACCCACCAGCGCCAGCTTTTCCGTACCGGTGATCAGTCCGTCATAAATCGAATCAAACTCCATATCCTTTTCTTTGCTCCCTCTCCCCTGATGTGCCCGCGAAGGCACTGTCAGCGGTCATTTTCAACTTCCCGGATCTGCCCGCCTTCCGCCCGGTAGCGCCGCCCGCAGTCCGGACAGCGGTAGACGGGGGCGGTATCCCTTTGCAGGCGCTGTCCGCACTCGCAGACCCAACCCGCCTGCTTTGCCGGAACACCCAGCATCAGGGCATGGTCCGGCACATTGCAGGCGACCACCGCGCCTGCCCCGATCAGCGCCCAGCGCCCCACGGTGTGTCCGCAGACGATGGTGGCATTGGCGCCGATAGACGCGCCCTCTTTTACAAGCGTCCGCTTGTAGCCCGCGCTGCCCTTGGGATATCTGGCGCGGGGGGTCAGGTCATTGGTGAACACGCAGCTGGGACCGCAGAACACGCCGTCCTCCAGCTCCACACCCTCGTACAGGGAGACGTTGTTTTGCAGCTTGCAGCCATCTCCCACTCTGACATGATTGCTGACGTTGACGTTCTGCCCCAGAGAGCAGTGCTTTCCGATGTGCGCGCCGCTCTGGATATGGCAGAAGTGCCAGATCTTCGTCCCCTCCCCGATCTCCACAGTCTCGTCGATATAGGAGGACGGGTGGACAAAATAGTTCTTCTCCGCCATTACAGCGCCTCCAGTACCGCGTCAATGACGGTCTGCTGCTCCGCCTCCGTCAGGTAGGGGTGCATGGGCAGGGAGAACGTCCGGGCACAGTAGTCATTGGCGTTTTTGAAGTCCTCGCCGTAGCGGGGCTCGTCCCGGAACACCGGCAGGGCATGCTGGGGCGTGGGGTAATAGACCATGTTGGGAATGCCCTTTTCCGTCAGGTGGGCGATGATGCGGTCCCGCTGCGCCGTATCCTGTGCCAAAAGCGCGTACTGCGCCCAGGCGGACACGCAGCCCTCCGCCACAAAGGGCGTGGTGAGTGTTCCGGCAAAGGCGGCGCTATACCGTCCCGCCACGGTCTGGCGGGCGTCCATCTCATAGTCTGCCAGAGCCTTCAGCTTGGGCAGCAGCACACCCGCCTGCAAATTGTCCAGCCGGGAGTTCATGCCCACCCGGATGTTGTCATATTTGCCGCCGGGACCCTTGCCGTGGACGCACAGGGAGCGGATCAGGGTATTGAGCTCATCATCGTCTGTGAACACCGCGCCGCCATCACCGTAGCAGCCCAGAGGCTTTGCCGGGAAAAAGGACGTGGTGGCGATGCGCCCGAAGGAGCCAGCCCTTCTGCCGTGGTACTCTCCGCCGAAGCCCTGTGCGGCATCCTCAATGAGGGTGAGACCGTACCTTTCGCAGACAGCGGAGATGGCGTCGTAATCGCAGGGATTGCCCAGAATATCCACCGCGACCACTGCCTTGGGAGTGTACTTTCCCTCGGTAATCACGGCTTTGATTTGACGCTCCAGACTCTCCGGACAGAGGGTGTAGGTGTCGGGGGTAATGTCACAGAACACGGACACCGCGCCGAACATGGCGGCAGGCTCCGTGGAGGAAATGAAGGTCATGTCGGGAGCAAACACCGCGTCGCCTGCCTTGATGCCAATCGCCATAAATGCCAGCTGGAGGGCATCCGTGCCGTTGGCACAGGTAATGCAGTGCCTGCGGCCGGTGAAAGCGGCAAGCTGCTGCTCCAGCTCCTTCACATAGCTGCCGCCGATGAACTGGGCGGAGGAGAGTACGGACTGGATATTGGCGTCGATATCATCTTTCAGCGCGGCATATTGGGCTTTTAGGTCAATAAATTGCATAATTTCACGCTTTCTTATGTATTTGCGGTCACTTTTCAGGAACGTGCTCAATCACGGAGATCAACTTGTCCGTCAGATAAAATCGTTCAATTCCTATATTCTCTATTCAATCCCGCGCCACCGTGACCAATGTTTCCAGAATTAGCCGGATGTCATAGCTGACACAGGCGCGGGGAATATATTCCAGATCCAGTGCCAGCTTTGCCGGCATGACCTCCTCGATATAGGTGCGGTTGGGGTCCGCACTGGCAGAAAGCAGGTCGTTTTCATTCCGGTAGCGGATAGATGCCAAGCCCGTAATACCGGGACGCACCAGCAGTGCCTGCCGCTGCTCCGGGGTGTAAAGCTCTGCGTACTCCCGGACCTCCGGTCGGGGACCTACAAAGCTCATATTTCCTTTTAAAACATTCCACAGCTGCGGCAGTTCATCTAATTTGGTTTTTCTTAAAATTCTTCCCACTGAAGTAATGCGGATATCATCACTGGTTGAAATTTTCAATCCTGCGTTGTCTTTCCGCATTGTGCGGAATTTATAAATAATAAAGGGTCTTCCGTCTTTTCCGATGCGCTCCTGCCGGAAAATCACGCCGCCGGGAGAGGTCAGTCCTACTGACAGGGCACACAGTATCAGTACCGGACTGAGGAGCAACAGCCCTAAAGCGGAACAGACTACATCAAACAGGCGTTTTCTTGCCAACCGTCCCCGAGACGGAAGGCAAACTGACTGCTCCTGCTCTACTGCTGGCATTACAAGCACTCCTTTAGACAATCGCATACATAAGCGATATCTTCATCCGACAACAGCGTGTGCAGCGGCAGCGTGATCTCATTTTCAAACTGGGCATAGGCATTGGGATAATCCTCTATCCGGAAGTCCAGATTTTTATAAGCTGTCAGCAGGGGCAAGGGCTTATAGTGGACATTGCATGCTACTCTCCACTCTGCCATTTTCGTAATCACTTCCGAGCGCTGTTCGTTGGTCTTTCCTGGCAGTCTTGCCAGATAGAGATGGCAGCTGGAAGCTCTGTCCGGTCCCAGATGTGCGGGGCGCAGGATCTTCTGCGGCAGTTGGGCATCATATTGGCGCACCATGTCATAACGCCGCTTCAGCAGCTCCGGATAGCGCTTGAGCTGTACCAGCCCAATGGCTGCCATAATATCCGTCATATTGCACTTATAGTAAGGTGCCACCACGTCATATTCCCATGCGCCCAGCTTGGTTTTTGCCAGTGCGTCCTTGCTTTGCCCGTGAAGGCTCATGAGCATATATTCCCGGTACAGTGCGTCACCGTCCAGACCCAGATCCGTCCGCCAGACAGCGGCTCCCCCCTCCGCCGTAGTCAAATTCTTGACCGCGTGAAAGGAGAAGGTCGTGAAATCGGCAATGCTGCCAGAGCGTTTTCCCCGCCGGACCGCACCAAAGCTGTGCGCGCCATCCGCTACGACTGCCACCCGCCCTATTTGCTTCTGAGTGGCGTTGGCTGGCTGGAACAGCGCCTTTTTTTCTTCTGCCACGGCGAAGATCCGGTCGTAGTCACAGAGCATACCGCCGATATCGACCGGAATGATTGCCTTGGTCCTTTCCGTAATGGCAACGGACAACGCATCATAATCCATTTCAAAGGAATCCTTCGCAGTATCCACCAGCACGGGAGTTGCCCCCACATGGACGATAGGGCTGGCGGAAGCCGTGTATGTATAGGCGGAGGTAATGACCTCATCCCCCGGTCCAATGCCCAGCGCCCGCAGCGTCAGCTCCAGCGCTGCGGTGGCACTGTTCAGGCACACCGCGTATTCTGTTCCACAATACGCCGCGATCTGCTTTTCAAATTCCTTGGTTCTGGGACCTGTAGTGATCCAGCCGGAGCGCAGTGCCGCGGCAACCTCATCTATTTCCGCCTGAGTAATATCCGGCGGGGAAAAAGGTATGTTTTTCATCGGATGCTCCCTTCTGTTTTCCTGCCGGGGAACCTATATGCTTCGTCCCTTCAGGAAACGTGAAAAACTCCCATAATCTGATTTATTTTATCACTAATCTACCGATGTTGCAACCGATTTCCTTGGAAAACCTGTTTTGCCCCAGGTGTTTCTGTAAAAATCAACGGTAGCCGCCGGAGAACCCCTCCGTTTTCCATGATACCACTTCCCTTCTTTACACTGCATTTTACAGGTTTTCTCCTTTCTCACCCCGACAGAAAAGCGCAAAAAAGGTCCCCGAGCAAAAGCTCGGGGACCTAATGCGTAGGGGAAAAATTACTCTGCCTTCTTCCGCTTGTTCATCAGCAGAGCCAGACCGCAGCCGGAGACAGCGGCAGCCAGCAGAAGCCATGCGGAGGGATCGCCAGTTTGGGGAACATCTGCCAGAGGAATATCACCGTCGGGCAGTTCCTCCATAGGGACGTTCTCTTCGGGAACATCCGTCAGAGGCACATCGTCATCGGGGATCTCAGACTTGGGAACATCTGCGTCGGGCAGGGTCTCGATCAGGTGACCGTCATCTGCGGGACCGCTGGGAGTACTGGGAGTGGGATCCACTGGGTCAACAGGATCTACCGGGTCAACGGGGTCTACCGGGTCAACAGGATCCACCGGGTCAACAGGGTCCACCGGGTCAACGGGGTCTATCGGATCAACAGGGGGATTCTTAATCTCATCATACTGTGCATAGTAGACAACGCTGGTCTCGCCCTTGGCATCCATGTATGCCACTGCCTCTGCGGGACTGGTGAACTTCTCACCGCTGCCATCCGCACCAGTGAACCAACCGTCCAGGACCTTGTAGCCTTCCTTTGCGGTGACGGTGGGCATGGGGATGCTCTTGCCGACGCCGTTCAGCTTGGAGAAGGGCAGGATATAGCGGGTCTGGTTCTCGCCAGCCACGGCACCTGCAACTGTGGCATCATCGGTGTTATGGGTCCAGGCTTCTTTGCCGGTGGAGCGGCTCTCGCCGTTCACTTCTTCATAATCCTCCTGAATGGTCCAACGCTGACCGCCATAGGTAATGGTGCCGCGTTCATTACCATCGAAGTAGATGTTATAGGTCTTCTCGGTGTACTTGTTCAGGAAGTATGCTTCGCCAACGCCAGTGGTGTCGAGAATCCTTGCCACATGAGAGGTGGTCTCCGCATTCCAAGTGTAGCCAGCTACTTCGCCGTTGGTCTCGGTGACAATATAGGTGCCGACGGGCAGGTCCTTAATGATGTACTTGCCATCGCGGAAGTCCTTATAGGAGACCGTTGCCACCGGGGTTTCATCTGCCACCAGAGTTTCATTGTTCCCTGCGTAGACAGAGAAGGTCAGGTCCTTCAGCAGCTTGGTGTCGGACAGACCGGATACGGTCTTTTTGATGGTCAGGCTGCCTTCGGTGTAGGTGCTGTAGAAATACTTGAGCTTATAGGTCAGATTACCGCCAGCCCAGGTACCAAACTTCTCACAGTCGGTAGCCATAGAGCTCTTTGCATACATCACACTCTTGTATTCTTTCTCCGCAGGAGCAGCTTCCCGAATGGTATCGGTGGTGATACCCTTTGCCGCTTCCTCGGTAATCAGTTCCTTATCAACGATTGTCTCCTCACCGATTCGGGAGGTCTTTCCGTTGATGGTCTGATAATACTCATACACCACGGTGTAGGGATGTTCGGGAGCCTTGTAGGTGATGTTCGCATAGAGGGTAATACTCTTGGTTACGCCGGACAGATTTTCTGCATGGAAGGGCTTCAGCTGTACGCCGTCCTCTGCATCCACATACCAGCCCTGGAAGGTGTAGCCCTCGGGCAGACCAGTGATGGCAGAGACCGTGGTTCCCTGCAAGGCTTCCAGCGTAATGTTGTTTGCATCCTCGGGCAAAGTACCCACCTGCTCAGAACCGGGCGCATACTCATAATGGACATAGTACAGAGTAGGAGCCGTGTAGGTTGCCTTGGCGTACAAAGTATCGCCATCCTTCAGCGTATCGCTGGTAGCCACAAACTTGTCCTTGCCTTCTGCATCCTTGTACCAGCCACTGATAGTCCAGTCCCTCTCTGCGGAGACGGGCAGCTTCGCTGTCTGATAGCCATTGTTCAGGTTCGTGATATTGGTATCGGTAAAGGGCAGGTTTTTATCAGAAGCAGGGTGCTTGTCGGCTGCCTTGCTGTCCGTGGTCCAGTCATAATGAATGGTCGCGTAGGTGTGCTTCAGGAAGGTATAGTACACCTTCAGCACATTCTCCTCACCTTTGGTCATGGTCAGCGATTCATCGGGATTGGTAAGCTGATAAACGCTGTCACCCACAGTCAAGGTCTGGGGGACATTGGGGGTCAAGCTACGGGCAAAAACAGGTGTGCCATATGCAGCCTTACCACCCCAAGGAGCATTTCTAAGTTCGGGGATAGAATCGGAATCAGTAATCTGGGAAGTCGTGTCGTTTTCCTTGGTGTAATACTCCACAGTGTAGCTGGGAGTTACGAAATAGACATCCAGGACGTTCTTTCCCGTAGCGCTGATTTCCATTACCGGGGTCGTGCTGTAATCATAGCCTGCTGCAGGGTCATAGCTATCCAGATAGCTATTCATCCTGCTGGGACTTACACGGTTGCCAGCAGTCGCAGTACCTGTCTCAGATTCACTCTGCTTTTCACCATCTACGAAATAGTTAATCTCATATTGATAGGTCTGCGGGGGAGGCGTAGGCATCGTTGCGGAGAACGACACATTATCCAGGTAGTTGCCCTGTGTCGCTTGACCCTTGGCATCGACTGATACAAAGTAGAAGCGGGTGACATACTGTCCCTCAGGAACTGTATAACTGCCCTGATAGTAGCCCCAGGTACGGAAATCCGTTGCCGTAACCTGTACATATTCATCAGGAACGTTCTTACGGTCTTTGATGTTCGTAAAACCGTTCACAGCATTGTCGATGACCAGAGACATTGTGTCATCGCCATCACGTCCACGGTGGACAAAGCTCCAATGCAGGGTGGAGCCGGGCTTGGTCAGCACATCCTGATAGAGTGCGCCGTAAGCTTCTGCGTTGATTTCCGCTGCCTGCTTATTGCTGCCGGAAACATAGCTGTTGCCTTGATTGATTTCTTCTCCACCCTTAGCAAAGTGAAGACGAGAGGCATTGCTGAACAGCTCCACATCACGTCCCAAACCAGCAGGGTCTACACCCGTAGTCTGCCAGTAGAGATTCGGCGTACCATTGGGCAACTGATCTCTCATACCAACATATGGGGTCTCAAAGCCGCCGTTTTGCAGTTCGGTGTAATACTGACCGTCTATCGATGCGCTCTTGCCCTCATTATCCTCATAGCCAAAAGCCTTTACGATATAGGTGTGACCAGCGGTAACAACTGCTTCATTTCCATTGAAAGCATTCAGCTCTGCGGAAGTCGCACCTTCAATAGCCGTATCGTAGTTATCCATGTACCACTGATAGCTGACCGGGGTATCACCAGTAGTCACTGCCACCAGCTTGCCCTGATCGGCAATGTGATCCTCAATGGTCACGGAATCTACGGTGTAGCCCGTCAGAGTCCAGACGTACTCTGTCTTGAGCAGCTTATAGCAGCCAGCTTCTTTACTATGACGGTGAACGCTGGGTGTCTGCACAGAATACACCGTCTTGATATTTTCGTGGCGGGTCAGTTCCTCATAATTCCAACCCCACACAGCATACATTTTCCCATTGTAGATTTCAGGATTCGGAATTTCTTCCCAACGTCCATTATCCCAACGGTAAATGGTACCAGTATATTCCTTCTCTACCTCAACAGGCTTATGATGGTCCCATTCTGTCACCGTATAGGTGTAGGTATACGAAGTCGTGGTTTCCACTTTCTTGTGCTGATCATCGGTGTAGAGGGTTGTGTCCAGTGCCTTGTAATCTGCCTCAGAAATCTCTGTCCATTCCTCAGACCACTTGACCTCGCCCTCATCCATCTCGCAGGAGGGTTCCTCTGCGTAGGTATACTTCGCCTCCGGTCCTACCCACTTTGTATTTTCCGGGATCTTTTTGTCGTAAGGTGTTTTGTCAACGCTATCGGAAGTAAACTCCTTGCCTACCTCCCACGTCTCGTCGACTGCCAATGCGTTAACAGGGGCAATGCTCAGGATCAGAGCCGCAGCCATACCCAGGGCTGCAATGCGGTGCTTTGCGGTTGCTTTGCTTCTCATCATCTCGTCTCCTTTCCGTGTTTCAGAGTCCGAAATGCTTGGTGACCGGGCTGACTTGGCTTGCGCTTTAGTCCCCATAGCTTTGCGTCCCAGCGTTTCCACTGGTTTGCCGTTGTCATCATTTCCTCTTAGCTTACTCGTAGTATATCACACACCGGTTACAAAAAGGGTTACATTTCGACAAGTAGCTTTCAAAATTTACTGGCATCTTACACAAACTTTGCTGGGTGCCTTTTCCATTTTCGTCAGTATTTTACCCAAATGCCCCGTTTTCGCCGGGAATTGCCGTTTTTCCCGTTACCCCTGCGCTCCAGCGGACTGCGCCAGCACCGTCAGGGCGGTATACAGCGCGGCGCCGGAGAGGTCCTGCTGCGCCAGCTGGGAAACACTGGTGAGGAACGCCGCGTTGGCGTCGGAGAGGGTCACGTCATAGTCCTGCCAGACATTGGCGCGGTAATCCTCCAGCAGGGACTGAAGCGCCAGCACGCCGGACACGAAGTCCTCCGCCTGCTCCGGCTGGATGGAGCTCAGGTAGACGGTGCGGTACGTCTCCACCTCCTGATCCCACACCTGGGGATTGCTTGCCAGCTGGGCGATGCCCTGGCGGGAGGCGGCAAACGCCTCGTCCAGATCTCCGGCGGGCAGGTACTGGTACACCGCCAGAGACGTGCAGCCGTAGTAGGTCCCCTTGGCGCGCAGCTCCCGGATGTAGCGGTTGGCGTTGGCGCTGTAGCGGCTGGGACGGTCCATGCCCACCCACTGGGCGATGTAGTTCAGCTGGTAGGTCTGGTGGTCCAGACGGTCCTGCCGGATCAGGGAGCCGAGGGTGTCCATATACGCATATGCGTCACTGGGGGAATAGTCCGCCCAATAGGACTGGGCGCGGTAGTGCAGCCCGTCCACGGCGGTGACGGCGGCAAGCACGGCAAACGCCAGCGCGGCAGTCACCCGCCCGGCGGCAACGGCATGCCTTTCCAGCGGCTTGGCGTACAGCACGGCGGGAAGCAGCAGCAGGACCCACGCCACGCACTGGTAGGCGCGGATAGAGAAGCTGATCTCCATCAGGCTGTGCAGATTCATCATGGTCCAGCAGGCAAGCAGGGCGGCGGCAAGGGGGTCCCCCTGCTTTCTGCCCCGCAGGCACAGCGCCAGCGCGCCCAGCAGCAGCATGAGGAAGGGCGCCAGACCTATCACGCCGTTGTCCACCGCCACCTGTAAAATGTGGTTGTGGAGGAACAGGCTCTCGTAATAGTAGGGCTGGACGGAGTAGATCCACGGGGTGGAGCCGCCCAGACCGTAGCCCGTCAGGGGGCGGCGGGTGAACAGCTTCCAGCCGTCCGCGTCATAGCGGAAGCGCTGCTGGAGGGAGTAGCTTTGCAGCAGGTTGTCCTGCAGGCGGTTTGCCACGAAGGACGGCAGCAGCGGATAACCCAGCTTCACGGCGTAGGTCTGTGCGCCGTCCGTGACGGTGACGGCACGGAAAACCACGTCATATTCGTCCAGCGCGTCCAGCTGCACCAGAACGTGGGCGTCCTGCTCCAGCGTAAAGGACGCGCCCTCCACGCCGCCCCGGTACAGCACGGTGGCGGTGTTCTCCGCCGACTGCTGGTAGCTCTGGGTCAGGAAGGTCAGCTGCGGCTCCCGCTCCGTATAGGTCATGTCCACGGAGACGGTGTAGGTCCCGGCGGGCAGGTCCACGGCGCGGAGGACCCGGTTATTGCCCGCCAGAGTCAGGCTGCCGGTGACGTTCACCGCGGCGACGGCATAGCCCACGCACACCACTGCCAGCGCCGCCAGCGACAGGGCGAACGCCTTGCCATGCCCGGCAAGGGCGGCGGTCAGGCGGCGACCCAGCAGCAGGTCCAGCACGGCGGCGAGGACGCCGCAGGCAAGGGTCAGCAGAGTGGGAACGGGGCTGCCCTCCTGCAAAAATTTCATGGACAGGGCGGACAGCGCCACCGTGGGCAGCAGGGTGCAGACACCCAGAAAGAACAGGGACAGGCGGCGGTCCGGACCCACCGCCAGCAGATAGACCAGCACGGCGGGGACCATGCACAGCAGGGCGCCGCGGCTGAGGGACAGGAAGAAGCTCATGGCGTTGACCCCCGCCAGCAGGACCGCCAGCGCCCGGAGGGGCTTTTTTTCCTCCGTCAGCGCCAGATGCAGAGACAGCAGGGCGGACAGGGACAGCAGGGCGGCGGAAACGTTGCCGTCCCGGTAAATGCCGTTGAAGCGGGAGTTGTTGGCGGCGGACAAGCCGGCGTCCAGCAGATTGTCATAGCTGGCGCCGAAGACGTGCATCAGGGAGTTGAACGCCTGAAACAGACTGCCGCCGACGCCCACGGACACGCACAGCAGCGCCACCACGGCGCACACGGCGCACAGCCCCCACAGCAGCCTGCGGACATTGTCCCTGTGCAGACGGGTGAGCACCAGCACCCCCACGGAGCCGGAAGCCACCAGCTTCACCAGCCCGTTGGCGGCGTCCGCCCCGTCCGACGCATACAGGGCGGCGGCAAGCTGCGCCAGCAGGAACAGCAGAAAGCCCACGGACGCCACGGTGACCCGGGACCGGAGGGCGGCAAAGGGGGCGCGCCCCACAAAGCTGACCAGCGCCAGCGCCGCCAGCACAAACGCCATGCCGGGGGTCTGGATGGTCATGGCGGCAAACAGCAGCACCGGGAACACAAAGGGAAACAGCTTGTCCAGCAGGGTAAAGGGCTGGGCAGAGGGCAGCACGGAGACTGCCGGAGCGGCAGGCGCGGGGGCGGAACGGAATTTCATGTACAGGCTCCTTTACACAAACGGCGGAGGACCCGCCGGGAAATTTTTCTTATACACCGTTTATGATAGCAGAGATGAAGGGAAATGTCCATGCGGAAATGCACAAAAAACGCCCCCGGGACGAACCCGGGGGACGTTTTCAGCTGTTAAGCCAGTGGGAATGACAGTTAATCGTCACTTATTAGGTGAGCAGATTAGTCGTCAACTTCCTGGATGAACAGGTTGGTGATCTCGCCATCTTCCATGGTGTAGGAAACATGGTTATCGGGATCAGACACGATGTCAGAAACAGTGATCTTCTCGATGTTACCATCGGTATCGACCAGGTAGATCTTAGCATCGTTTGCCAGTGCCAGGATGGAACCAGCGTTGTTACCAGCGTGAGTACCAACCTTCACTTCGGTATCGCTCTGGCGCTTAATGCCCTGAGCATACTTGTTGCTGACAACGGTGCTCTCGAAGGAAGCCACAGTGATGATGTCGTCATCATCGGTGGTGGTAGTATCAACGATAGCGTTGCCATAGCCAGTCTTAGCGGGCTTATCGCCAACAACCAGATCTTCAACAGAAGCACCCTGCTTCACCATGATGGTGGTGATTTCGCCCTTAACAACTGCGTTGTACTGATAGTATGCATCCGTATCGGTTGCATCAACCAGGTTGGTCACAGAACGTGCAGCGATGAAGGTAACATCCTTGCTGGTGTTGACAGAAGTAGCATTCACGAAGTAGATGATCTTTGCAACGCCGTTCTTAGCGAAGACGTATGCAGTGGTCTTATCAGCAGCAGTGATGGTGGGAGCATTCTTGATACCGGTGTACACATTGTAATCATCGGTCTTGCCGTTCTTGTTGACCACGAAGACGGTCTTAGAATCAGCATTGTAGCTCTTATCGTTATGGAAGGACTTGTTGACAATGTAGGAGTTGGCAACAGCCTCACCCTTCACGGTCAGCTTGTACTCACCATCGGACTCCACCTTGTAGGTGACCATGACGGGCTTACCGGCAACTGCGGGAGTATCACCATTAGCTGGAGTACCATTGATGGAGGTAGCATTCAGATAGTTAGGATCTTTCTCCTCCAGAGCAGTGTAATCCTTGTTCAGGGTCACAGTCTTGACAGAACCATCAGAGAAGACCATCTTTGCACGGTTGCCATCAACCCAGCTGGTAGCGTTCTCGCCAGCAACCTTCAGAACCACTGCGTAATCAGCAACGTTAGCATCGGTCTCTTCGATGTACAGAGCGTAGCCGTTAGCATCAGTGTAAACAGTGTAGTCGGACTTGTTGGACAGAGCACCCTCAGTAGTGCCGTCGAAGGTGTACTCCTTAGCATACTTATAGGTGGTGTCGCCCAGAGTGATGCTCTTGCCAATGATCTTCTTGGTCAGAGAACCCTCGACAGAGTCCATCTTGTACATGGTCTCGATCTCGTTCTCCTTCTCAGAGAAGGTGAAAGCAACGATATCATCCTCAGAGAAATCGGTGGTCTCGAACTCGTTCGTGCCGGAATCCTTGAACATAGCCTTGTTAGCATCGGTCTTCTCGATGGTAACGTAAGCATCCTTCTTGGAGGTTGCAGCCTTCACGGAAGCAACCTTGCCGCCATAAACGGAAATAGCAATGATGTCAACATGGTTGTTGTCATCGTCGCGGTAAACCTCAACGATGGTGCCATCGCCAACCTTGGTGTTGATATCCTTCAGAGCCTTATCATTAGACTTGGAAACAACAAACTCGGTAGCAGTGAAAACATCCTTGCCCTCAACAGTCTTGGTAGTACCCATCTCGACACCGTTTACATAGATGTTAGCGGTCTCGTCCTTGGTGGACATACCCAGATCGTTGTAGATAGCGTTCAGCTTCACAGAACCAACATAGGTCTTGTCAGCCTTGTTAGCATAGGTGCCAACCTTCACGCCCTTGTAATCCCAGCGGGTAGCGGGACGACCGAAGACGTCGGTGGTGTCAGCGGACTTGACCAGCTTGTTGAAGTACTCTTCAGCGAACTGAACGATATCGTCCTTCTTGATGTTGTCCTTCTTGGTAGCGGAGGACTCCCACTTACGGGACTCAGCCTTGTTGGAGCCAACAACGACAGTTGCGCCGCCAACGGAAACCTGGGTCTTGGAATCATACTCGACCATGTCTGCCTGCAGCATGTTGAAAGCGTACAGAGCAGCTTCCTCACGGGTAACAGCCTTGGTGCCAACGAAGTTGTCGTTGCCATCATCCAGACCGATGTTCAGTGCCTGCTTGGCAACTGCAACGGACCAGTTAGCGCCAGTGTAGCCCTCGATAGCAGAGTCATAGCCCAGAGCGCCCAGCAGCATCTTCATGAAGGCATAGCCAGTCAGAGGAGCAGCGGGACGGAAGGAGCCGTCTGCATAGCCGGAGATGATGTTCTGCTGCTTGCAGTATGCAATGTAGCCAGCGAACACGTTAGAGGTGGGGACATCCTTGTAGGGAGCAGTGTCTGCGCCCAGTGCGGATGCGGTGGTGGGACCCAGCAGCAGGTTGCAAATGATCTTTGCAGCAGCGCCACGGGTCAGCTCGGTGGTGGGACCGAAGGAGCCGTCGGTGTAACCGTCGACAACGCCGATCTCGGAGATCACGTCAACAGCTTCGTTATAGGTGATCTTGCTGTCGTCCGTGAAGTCCTTTGCGCTTGCACCGACGGTGAACAGAGATGCGCTCAGAGCCAGTGCCAGCACCATGGAAAGAAACTTCTTCATGGTTGGTTTTCCTCCTTTAAAATTTACGGGTAACGCCCCGTATGGCGTATTGCGCGAAACAGTCACGTTCCTCCGGTTCTCCCGGATCACATACCGTGACATGTCATTCCCGTATCTGAATCGGGAGACACGTCGAACCGTGGTGTTCCACGGTTTGAATCTTAGCAAATGTCAAACCCGTTTGCAAGAGGTTTGCGGGGAATGTAACAAAGCTGTAATATTACGGGAAACAACGTGCAGCGTCCGGCAAAGGGACAGGACCGCCCCCCCTTCGGAGAGAGCGGTCCTGCTTTATATAGTAGCATGAAAACCTCCGCATTGCTTTTCGACAAACTTCATGTTAAAATGTTCCCGGCGCTGCACAACGGCAGGCGGTCAGCCACTCTCCCCGAAGGGAGGTGGCGCCAATGGTTACTTATTCAGAGCTTTTCCAGCTTTGCTTAGTCTTGATTGGCTTTGCCGGTCTGATTATTCAGATCTGCAAAAGAAAATGACCGCCCCTGGTCCGGACGGTCATTTCACAAAAAATGACACATAAGGGCTGACCGCTTGTCGCAGCGCCTTTGCTATCTTTATTATACCTGCGTTCTCGCGGATGTCAAGCGCCGAAATGAAAACCTCCGCATTGCTTTTCGACAAATTCCATGTTAAAATATCCCCGGCGCTGCACAACGGCAGGCGGTCAGCCACTCTCCCCGAAGGGAGGTGGCGCCAATGGTTACTTATTCAGAGCTTTTCCAGCTTTGCTTAGTCCTGATTGGCTTTGCCGGTCTGATCATTCAGATCTGCAAAAGAAAATGACCGCCCCTCGCCCGGACGGTCATTTCGCAAGAAATAGAACGTGAAGGCTGACCGCTTGTCGCAGCGCCTTTGCTATCTTTATTATACCTGCGTTCTCATGGATGTCAAGCGCCCCTGCCGGGGTTTTTCCGGCGGGGCGCTGTTTTTCTTTCCATTATTCCCCCGTGCAGGCGCTGTCCAGCAGGAACAGCAGCTCCAGCGCGGAGCGGAAGCTCTCCTCGCTTTTGCCCTCCAGCCAGGAGACGCTGCCCTGCCAGCTGGCGTTCTGGCGGAACAGCACCCGGAGATTGAAGGTCGCCAGCTTGCCGGAATGACCTGCCTCCGCGGGGGTAACGGTCGCCACCGTCTCACCGGGGCGGAAGCTGCGCCGGGCGGTGAAGGACTGGGGGCAGTTCATGCCGTCCAGCAGCTTTTCCACCTGCAGCAGAAAGTCCATGACGCCGTGAAACTCCGCGCCATCCTGCAGCGCCGGGTTATACAAACGCCCCTCCGGAATGCGGCGGTCATAGGAGTCCACGCAGACCACGGTGGTACGGTACTGGTTTCCGGTCATTGGCTGCATCATAGGCAGGCACCTTCCTTTCCATACTTCATCATACTATCTTGTCAAGCAGTATAGCAGACGAAGGTTACAAATTCGGTTACAAATGTCGAATTCCGCTTCAAAAGACAAAATTTTTTCCGGGTCAGCCCTCTTCAAAGCAGGAATAGGCGGGGTAATAGCGGTAGGACAGGGCGTCCGGGATGGCTCCGGTGCGGTTTTTCAGGATCTTCAGCTCCAGCTCCCGGGGGTTCTTGCGCTTCTCCTCCTCCATGTTGAAGCTGCGCTTCCCCGCTCCCCGCGCCTGCAAACCTATCAGCACGTCGGCGGAGTAGTCGATGCCGCCGGATTCCTTAAAGGCGGACATGGTCGCCTCCACGTTGTAATTCTCCCGGTTGAAGGAGGAGATGGCAAGGATGGTCAGCCCCTCCTGCCGGGAGAGCTTTTTCAGGGCGCAGACGGTGCGGTCCAGATTCTGCTTGTCGGTGAAGTGGACGTCCACCGGGGCAAGGATCTGCAGATAGTCCACCAGCACCACCGGGCGCTGCCCGGTCTCCGCGATGTGGCGGCGGACCTCCCGGGAGATGTAGTCCACTCCCGTCTCGTGGTCGCCCTCCCGGAAGTAAAGGTGCTTTGCATAGGCGGCGTAGCGGTCCCGGGCGGCGCGGAGGTTGTCCTGCTCCGCCTGGGAGTAGCGGGGGTAGCGCCGCCCGTCCAGCACGCCCCGGATGGTCCGGGACAGTCCCTTGCCGGAGGTGGTGTCCAGCAGGAAGCTCTCCCGGGAGATGGAGCGCGCCATCAGCTCATAGGCAGTCATTTCCAGCGTGAACACCAGCACGTCCCGCCCGGACTGCGCCAGCTGGTCCGCGATCTGCATACAGAAGGCGGTCTTGCCCAGAGAGCTGACCGCGCCCAGGACGTACAGACCGTCATACAGCCCGCCGTCCAGCAGGGCGTCCAGCCGGGGGAAGCCGGTACACAGGGGCGGTCGCAGCGCCTGGGCGGCGATATAGTCGTCAAAGGCGGACAGCTGTCCGGCGGCGGAGGTCTCCTCATAGGGGGGCGGCAGCTGGGTCAGGCACTCCGCCACGGCGGCAGACAGAAACGCCTTCGCCGCCGCCCGGTCTGCGCAGAGGAACTCGTTCAGGTCCTTTCCCACCGGTAGAGCCGGGCAGCGGTACAGCCACGGGAACTCCGCCAGCAGGGCGGCGGACCACTCGTCTCCGGCGCGGTCGTTGTCCGGCAGCAGCAGCACCGGGGCGGGACGGGGCAGAGCGCGCAGGCAGGCGGCGATCTTCTCCCGGTTGCCGCTGCCGTTCATGGCGCAGGCGGTAAAGCCCAGCTCATAGGCGGACAGGGCGTCGAATACCCCCTCCACCACCAGCACCGGCTCACCGGAGGTCAGGCGCTCTGCCTGAAACAGCGGCGAGGGAACACCGGAGGGATTCCTGTACTGCTTGCCCGCGATGCTGCGAAGGACCTGGCTGTTTCCATCGCAGGGCAGGACCACGGCAGAGCCGTCCTCGCTGCCCCGGACGCCGAACCGGGCGGCAGTCTCCGGCGAGATGCTCCGGGCGGCGAGGTACTCCTCCGGGGTCTGGGGAGCGGGCTGTTCCAACACGGGAAGCTGCTCCTCCCTGCCGGTTGCTGCGCTTTCAGAGGTACTTTGCGAAGACTTGTCAGAAAAAAAATCAACTGCTTCGCCGCTCTGCGGCTGCGCCCCTTTCCCTTCCGGGGCGCTTTTCCTTTTCGCCGGAGGCGTTTTTTCTTTTCCGTCTCCCCCGCCGTACAGCTGTGCCGCCAGGTGCAGCGCTTCTCCCGGCGAGGACAGGTGGTGTTCGATCTGAAGCAGGTCAAATAGGTCGTAATCCGCCCCGCAGGCAAAGCAGTGGACCTTTTCCCGCCGGGCATCGTAGCCCATAGAGGGGTTCCGGTCGGGATGGTCTGGGTTCAGGCAGCGGAACCGCTTCCGCAGGGAAATGCCCTTTCCTTGCAGATAGGAGGCAAGGTAGGGGCGCAGAGTGTCGAAATCGTCCGGCATGAGGTTCTCCTTTCCATTCAGAGGGACTTTTCAGGAATATTGTAGCACATCGCTTTCCGCCCGCCGGAGTGGGCGGTGAGCGTAATATATCTATCATATATCTATAAGGGGCTTTTCGTGGGAAAATGGAAAAAATTATTTTGGCAGGGATTCCGTGGAAAATGTGGAAAAATCCCGGTAGTTTTTTGTGAAAAGGTTGCCGAAAGTGGAGAAATCCGGAGGTGAAAATGGCGGTCTCCGGCACGGGGGGAGGTCGGGAATGCACGGAAAGGAGTCGGGCTTGCACAGAAGCGGGTGCGTCTCCGCACGGTTTCAGGTCGGAGCCGGACAGCCCTCTGGGGAAAGTTCGGCGGCGTTTTCCACGGAATTGACAAAGAAGCTTGTAAATTGCAGTTCTGCTATCAGGATTCTGTGTTTTTACGGGGTTTTCTGCCCCGGCAGAGCAGAGGCTGTGGAAAAGACAGCGGCAGTTTCTCCACAGATGGGTCCGGAATGGAGGAAGTAGGTCCGGGAGAACCGACATGGAATCGTGCAAAGGCGTCGGGGCAAACTGCGCTCTGTTACGGGACGCCCTGCGGGAGAGGGCATCCCTTCATCCGCTTCGTTGCCCCTCCTTTTTCGTCCCGCATTCGCTTTGCTGGATTGCGGGACGGGGAGACGGGAGCTGTGGGGGCGCGCTATGAAAAAGGCTCCCCTTCTGGTAAAGAGAGCCTTTTCCCTGTATAGGTGAGGGGTTTGCGGGGGTGCGGGTTCCGGGGCAGCCGTGTAAAGGGCGGGGTGTTTCCACTGCCCATAGTCAGGGCTCGTCCGCGGGGGGATCGGTCTTTTTTCTCCGGGCGGTGCGCTTCTTTTTGCTTTCCAGCTGCTTTGCCGCCTTGGTATTTTCCAGCTTTTCGATGTACTGGGACATGGAGCTGTCCACATGGATGTCCATTTGCCCGGACAGGAAGGTGTTGATATTGGTATACTCAAAGGACATCTGGAAGGAGCCGCCGGACCACGCCTCGATCTCCTCCACCGCCTTGTTGAAGGGCTTCATGATGGCTTCGTCATAGTTGCGGTTCTTGACCTCCGCCTTGGTGGGCAGACCGATGTAGTTGATGATGTCCTCAATGCCCACCCGGAAGTTTCCGTCTGCCACCCGGGGGTCCTTCCGCGCCCGGTAGAACAGGTAGAACGCCATGCGGTAGGCGTTTTCGCTGAGGTGTCCCATCCAGTCGGGGATGAGCTGGTAGAACTGGGTCAGGAAGTGCCGGACATTTTCCGCGAAGGTGATGCGCACCTCTCCGGTGTACTTCTTGATCTCCGCCTCGGTGGCAAGGTGGGTGGTGTAGAAGGATTCAAAATATTTCTTGAAGGATTCGGCGGTGAGCTTCACGCCGGTGATGCTCTGCACGTCGTTTTTCAGCTGGCGGTAGGTGGCGTCCCGGGATTTCAGCCCCACCCACTCCATGTACTCGGTGATGTTAAAGGTGACGGAGTTGTTCCGCCAGTTCTGCACGTTGCCCTTCATCAGGGAGTACACCAGCAGGCGGTGCGCCGTCCAGCTGAGCTTTTTGGTGTATTCCTGCACCGCCTCGAACAGCAGGGTCATTTCATAGTCCTTGTTGCGGTAGCGGATCTTCTGGTTGCCGAAGGCGTCCGGCTGGTCGTAGGTGACGGTGATGCCGTTGCTGGCGGGGTGGAATTCCCTGCCCCGCTTCATATTTGCCCACACGCCGCAGATAAAATAGGTGGCGGGGCTGTTACCCAGCACGTCGTATTCCGTCATATGGGTGGACAGGGTGGTTTCAAAAATTTGCAGCAGCGTGGCGGAGAAGGTCTTCACCTCCGGCGCGTCCGTTGCCGCCAGGGCGGCGACCGCCTCCGGCGTGGAGAGGTCGTGGCTCTGGGAGAACACGTCGATGATGGGATAGACCGCAGCGAAGTCGTATTTGGTCAGCTGCTTTTTGAACTTTTCCGGCGCGCCGGAGGACAGGGGCTTCAGCGTGCGGTATGTATTCATCATCTCCTGGAACTGGTCCGTCAGGAGAAACTGCGTGGGAGCGTCCTTCAGCTCCTCCGCAGGCTCCGGCAGTTGCGAGTTTGCCATATGGGAGATCCTCCTTGTAGGGTGGTATTGCCGTTGGGCTGGCTTTGCTCCGCGGTCCGGCAGGGCGGACACGGAGCGGACTGGAGACGGGGGCGGCAGCCGCCCGCTCCGGCTTGAAAAAACCCGGCAGAGTGCGCCGCCGGGGAAAGGTCTTTGATAATAGAGTATCATAGCATTTCCGGAGGGATTTTTCCACCCCCATTTTCCTTTGCCGCGGTAAAAAAAGGTGTGGTGCAGTTCCCCCCGCGGCTTGCCTGGGTGGTCGAATCCCTCCGGCATCGCTCCGCGCTATGGAAAGCTCAGCGGAGCGAATGCGGGGCGGACAAAACTCACATGAGTTTTGTCCGCTTCCCCTCCCCTGCCGTGGGAAAATTTTCTTCCGCCGCCGGAATTCGATGGAATCCTACCGTTCAAAGCGGGTAGAGTGGCGGCAGAGAAGCTGTCAGGAGGGCGGTCCGCTCCTGCTGTCCTCCTGCTGCCGCTTCAGGATCCTTCGGACCTGCCGCTCGGTCAGTCGGTACTGGCTGGCAAGCTGGCGCTGGTTGCCGCCGTTGAAGCGGGTGCGGATCTCCCGGTCCCGGGCGGCGCGCTCCAGAGATTCCCGCTTGGGAATGTAGAGGTTCTGCCCGCCGCACAGCAGGGTCAGCTGGTCAAAGGCGTCCATGCCGATGGCTTCGGCAATGTCCCGGTATTCCGGGGAAATGTCCGAGAGTTGAAGGGAATAGGTTGGTTGCAGGTCAAACATGGTTGGCTCCTTTCTGATATCGTATGGTGAATGGGTAGGAATGAGGATGGACAAAACTCACATGAGTCTGGCGTCGGGATGGACTGCGCTCAGTCGCTTTCTCCTCCGTGGAACGGAGAAAGCTCCTCCGCTCCGTCATCCCTCCTTTTTCGTCCCGCATCCGCTCCGCTGGGTTGCGGGACGAGTTAGGACGGGGGACGTTTGGATGGACTGCGCTGCCGTTGAAACGCCCTGTGTCGGGAGGGCGTTCCAACTACTGCTCCGTCATCCCTCCTTTTTCCCTCGAAATCCGCTTCGCTGGGTTTTCGAGGGAGTGGGGCGGTGCTGGTTTTCTGCCGCAGCAGCGGCAGCGGGTGTTGTGCGAAGGGTATCGTTTTTTCCTCCTCGGATAAACACCGGGGAAACAGCTGCGGCGGTGCAGTATTTTTACAGGAAAGCTCCGGCGCACCCGGTAAAAGACTGGCAAAACACCGGAAGCAGTCCGTGGCGGCAGGAATAGAAAAAGCGCTTTTCTTTTGTACCGTGTCCGGCACGTTTTCTTTTGACAAGACAAAAGAAAATGTGGGGGACATGGCGTCGGGATGGACTACGCTCAGTCGCTTTCTCCTCCGTGGAACGGAGAAAGCTCCTCCGCTCCGTCATCCCTCCTCTTTCGTCCCGCATTCGCTTCGCTGGATTGCGGGACGAGTTAGGACGGGGCTGCGTGGGGGTATCGTCACAGCCGCAGACCGGACAGGGCGGCGCTTCTGCTCTGGCGGCGCGCCAGGGTGCGTACGCCCTCCAGAGCGTCGGGACCATCGTCGTGAGCGCCCAGGGGAAACTGGGAGAGCTGCTGAAGCAGCAGCGTCTGGTCCCGCCGGAACAGCAGATAGCCGTTTTTCACGTCCGGCTGGAGGGATTCCACCCGCAGGCGCTTGTCCTCCGTGCTGCGGACGCCGGCAATGGGCAGATACAGCCCCTGCCGGGCGGATTCCTTCACCAGCTGCTCCTTGAAAAACCACTGGAACTGGTTGGTTTCCGCCCCGAAGAGGGTGTAGCCCCGCCCGGTCTCCCGGCGCAGCAGCCGCTCCTTTTCCAGAATGTCCGACAGGATGGCGTCCGGATGGCGGCGGCGGAGGTCCGCGTCCCATACATAGCCGATGCCCGTGTCCCCGTCCACCGCCAGCGTCAGGATGGCGGAGTAGTCGCCCCGTCCGCTCTGCCCCAGCGAGGGGTCACAGTAGCCGTAAAACCGGAAGGACGGGGCGCGGAAGTCTACCTCGCAGGGGTTGTAGAACCGGAACCAGTCCGGGGAGAACAGGCAGTCCGCCGGGTTGACGGGCTGGTTCTGCATCTCGGAGTGGAAGGCGGCTTCGCCCTCGGTCAGGCGCATGACCCGCAGGTCGTAGTAGCTGAGCTTCTGCCGCCACAGCACCCGGCTGCCCGCCAGCATCTCCCGCCGGTGGGACTTGAAAAAGGCTTCCGCCGTGTCCTCCCGGCGGGGGTCCGACAGGTCGGTGAACAGGGCTTCCCACTGCTGCCACAGGGGCGAGGGGGAGTCCGCCAGCACCGCCCGGTAGCGCAGGGCGGAAAAGCCCGGGTTTTCCAGCAGGTTGGCAAGCAGGGAATCGTGGTGCAGGATGGTGCCGATGACCAGAATATCCGTGTAGCTGTCGCCGGACTTGCACACCGCCTTCCAGAACCAGGCGGCGGTTTTCTGCCGCTGCTCCGCCGTACGGACGCCCTCATCGTTTTCGATGTCGTCGCAGAGGATCAGGTCCGGGCGGCGCTCAAGATTCCGGCGTCCCCGGATTTTCTGCCCGCTGCCCACCGCGTCGATGCGGCAGCCGTTTTCCAGCAGGATGCTGCTGGATTTCCAGGTCCTCTTCCCTGCCTGGGCGCCGAAATCCGACAGAATGCGCTCATTGGTCTCCAGCTCGTTTTTGATGGCGTCCAGAAACCCCGCCGCCTGGCTTTCCGTGTCGGAGATCAGCAGGATGTAGCGCTTATAGCCGTACAGGGCGGCGTGCAGCACGTTTTTCAGGCTCATGACCGTGGATTTGGCGTGTCCCCGGGGTGCTGCCACGGCGCTGCGCCGCCCCCGGGCGGAAAGCATCTCCGTCCGCTGGGTCAGGGGGTCCTTTCCGTGCATTACCCGCCGGCGCCACAGACGGTCCAGCTCCCGGTGAAAGGCGGGAGAGGTCCGGGTGAAGTAGTGGGGCAGATAGTACGCGCCGAAGTAGCCGGGGTCCGCGGCAGCGCGCTGGCAGTCCGTCATCGCCGCCCTCCCGCCAGCAGCTCGTAGATCTGGCTGAGCTTCTTGTCAATGGAGGTTTGCAGCCGGACGAAGTCCTCGTATTTGACGTAGGTCTCCCGGATGCGGGCGGTTTCCCGCTGGCGGTCCCGGCGGTCCGCCGCCACGGTCTGCTTCAGCTCGTCCAGCTCCCGGATGAGCCGCCGCAGGAAAAAGCCCATACAGCCTGCCAGCAGTCCCGCGCCAAGGGAAATGATCTCATGTGGTTCCATAGGTTGTTGCTCCTTTCGTTTTTTTTCAGCATACCGGAAGGGACAGGCAGGGGCTTTGGAAGAAGTTCTTCAAAGAAGTTCTTCTCATAAATAGGGGCAAATGGGCGGTTTGTTGCACGAAAACGTGCAACAGAGGGCGAAATTTTCTGAAAATTTTTTTCTGCGGTTGTGGCAGTGGGCAAAAAATGATAGAATGGACCCACTGCGGCGTGTGTGCCGCGCAAGGGAGACAACAGAAAGAGGAACTGTGTGGAGACGATGATTGCAAAGCTGGCGGTGACGTTTTTCATCGCTATGGCTCCGGTGGTGGAGCTGCGGGGCGCCATTCCAATGGGCGTGGCGGCGGGGCTTTCCCCGGCGGCAGCGGCGGTGACGGCGGTGCTGGGCAATTTTGTGCCTGCCCCGGTCATCATGCTGCTGATCCGCCGGGTGTTTGCTCTGCTGCGGCGCAATGCATGGTGCCGGGAAAGGATCCGGCGGCTGACCGCCCGGGCACATCTGAAGGGGCGCATGGTAAGGCGCTGCCGGGTGCTGGGACTGGTGCTGCTGGTGGGCGTGCCGCTGCCCGGCACAGGCGCCTGGACCGGCGCGCTGGTGGCGGATATTCTGGACATCCGGATGCGGGTGGCGCTGCCCGCCATTTTCGCGGGGCTGGTGATCTCCGCCGCCATCACCACAGCCATCACCTGCGGCGTGGCATGGCTGGTATGAAAAAAAGGAAAGGGGAAACCCTTTCCTTTTTGTATTGATATGGGGTATGGGAGAACGGGGGCACGTCCCCGCCGGAGGGGATCGACCGGAGCCACAGTTCGTCCCGCAGCCCAGCGGAGCGAATGCGGGACGAAAGCGGAGGGATGACGGAGCGGAGGAGCTTTTCCCATTCCACGGAGGGGAAAGCGACTGAGCGTAGTCCATCCCGACGCCATGTCCCCCACATTTTCTTTTGTCTTGCCAAAAGAAAACGTGCCGGACACGGTACAAAAGAAAAGCGCTTTTTCTATTCCTGCCGCCACGGACTGCTCCCGGTGTTCTGCCAGTCTTCTGCCGGGTGCGCCGGGGCTTTCCTGTAGAAATACTGCACCGCCGCAGCTGTTTCCCCGGTGTTTATCCGAGGGCGCCAAAACGATACCCTCCCACATAACACCCGCTGGCGCTGCTGCGGCAGAGAACTAACTCGCCTTGAACTCCCTCAAAAACCCAGCGAAGCGAATGCGGGACGAAAGAGGAGGGGCAACGGAGCGGGCGGAGGGATGCCCTCTCCCGCAGGATGTCACGCAGCGTAGCGTAGTTTGCCCTGACGCAGCCCCCGTCCTAACTCGTGCCGCAATCCAGCGAAGCGAATGCGGGACGAAAGAGGAGGGGCAACGGAGCGGGCGGAGGGATGCCCTTTCCCGCAGGGCGTCCCACAGCGTAGCGTAGTTTGCCCTGACGCAGCCCCCGTCCTAACTCGTGCCGCAATCCAGCGAAGCGAATGCGGGACGAA
>CAKTIO010000002.1 GCA_934565855.1 uncultured Dysosmobacter sp. | reverse complement strand
ATACTTGACTGGTGACGGTCCGGAAAGATAGGTAGTGCCAACATGAAGCGACTTGCTTACGCAGGTCGCTTTTTTATCGCCCGGAATGGACAAACAAGAGAACTACAGGCTGTTGACAAGTGTAGAAATCCGTGGTATGGTAAATCTACAATTTAAGAAGGACATGTGAAGTTCTTAGGGGAATGCGAAAGCATACCGAAGGAGTAAAACTCTCAGGTGCCTGAACAGGTAGGGACTAAGAACGGATGTGACTCTGGAGAAGCTCGTATGAGTACCGAAGGTGCAAGGCAGACATATCTGCTGAATCTCTCAGGTAAAAGGACAGAGTAGAAAGAAACGGGCGTGTATGCCTGTAATTCTGTACTTTCTTTTTCAGAGCGGCTGAGGATTCTCAGCCGTTCAATTTATTTTTTGGAGGAGAAAGAGATGGAAGCAATATTTGAATCATTTGAGGAGAAACTTTATCCAATCGTCTGTAACATCAACAACTACCTTTCCAGCTACATTTTGGTATTTTTGCTGATTGCGGTCGGTTTATGGTATTCTTTTAAAACACATTTTGTCCAGATCCGTTGCTTTGGTGAGGGTGTTCAAAGAGTTTTTGGCAATCTGTCGTTGCGGGGCGGAAAGCAGGAGAAGGGAATGAGTTCCTTTCAGGCACTGACAACCGCGATTGCAGCGCAGGTAGGAACCGGTAATATCGTAGGTGCATCCGGAGCTATTTTGACAGGCGGACCAGGAGCCATTTTCTGGATGTGGGTCATCGCATTCTTTGGAATGGCTACCATTTATGCAGAGGCGACGTTAGCAATCAAAACGCGCAAGGTGTTCCCGGATGGCTCAATCCACGGTGGACCAGTGTATTACATTACAACGGCATTTAAGGGAGCCTTTGGAAAATTCTTGGCGGGATTTTTTGCGGTGGCAATCATTTTGGCGCTGGGCTTTATGGGCTGCATGGTGCAGTCTAACTCCATCGGTTCCACCTTCCAAACAGCGTTCCATATTCCCTCCTGGATTGTGGGCATAGTGCTGGTGGTGATCTGCGGTGTGATTTTCCTTGGTGGAGTGCAGCGTTTGGCGGCAGTTACCGAAAAAATTGTTCCCATTATGGCGGTAATTTTCCTACTGGGTGGTTTGGCGGTTCTGGTGCTTCGGATTCGCTTTCTGCCGGAGGCCTTTGGGATGATTTTCCGGTACGCTTTTCAGCCGCAGGCGATTATTGGCGGAAGCCTCGGCTATGCGATTAAAACGGCAATCAGCCAGGGTGCAAAGCGGGGACTCTTTTCTAATGAGGCTGGTATGGGTTCTACACCCCATGCACATGCACAGGCAAATGTCAAGGATCCACACGAGCAGGGTGTAGTCGCAATGATCGGTGTGTTTGTGGATACCTTTATTGTACTGACGCTGAATGCGCTGGTAATTATTGCAACGATGTATACCTCGGACGGTGTGCTGAGTTCCGGCGTTATTCCGGATGGAATCGGGAAAACCAATTTGGCACAGACTGCATTTGGCACCGTTTTTGGACAGGAAATGGGAGCTATCTTTGTAGCAGTATGTCTGTTCTTCTTTGCCTTTTCTACGATTCTTAGCTGGAACCTGTTCGGAAAGATCAACATGGTCTATCTGTTCGGTAAGAGGATCGGGCAGAAGACAGCAACAGTGATTTACACGGTGATTGCGCTGGTATTCATCTTTGTGGGAACGCTGATGTCGAATGATCTGGTGTGGGAGCTGACGGACATGTTCAATAACTTGATGGTCATTCCTAATGCCATTGCGCTGTTTGCTTTGACAGGTGTTGTAGTAGCATCCACACATGGTGTTGGTGCGGCAAAGTAAAGGCAAAAAGGATATTGAAAAGAGACGGGATTTTCCCGTCTCTTTTGCTGTTTATATGTCGAAAGAAGGGTAAAAAAGGAAATTCTGGGAATTGACAAGGGAAAAGATGCTTCGTATAATCAAAAAGATACAAATATCTGGTGAACCACTTGGAAATTAGGGAGAAGAGAATGAGTGCTTTTTGGATTTTGATGGAACAGATCGAATTATTCGTTGTATATATGCTGCTGGGAGTAGTGCTGGTAAAAACAAAGGTTATGAACCAGCAGAGTCTGGATGTGCTTTCTCGTTTTGTGGTGAAGATGGGACTTCCCATGATGGTGTTTATCAACACAACAACGGGTGTGACCCAGGAAACGCTCTATTCTTCCTTCATTGTTCCAGTGGTTGCCTTTGTAATGTTCCTGCTGCTGATGCTCCTGCTGCTTCTTCTGGCAAGGTGCTTTCATTTGGAGGGAGAGCACCGGAATTTATTCCGGGCGATGGGTGTGTTCAGCAATGTGGGATTTATGGGAATTCCCGTGGTGACCAGCATGTATCCGGAGAAAGGAATGCTGTATATCTCGCTGTTTACAACATTGGATCAATTTTTGCTGTGGACGGTGGGCGTGAAATTCAGCAGCCCGATAGGCGGTGAGAATCGCTTTCGCCCGAAAAAGCTGGTGAATCCAGTGACAGTGGCGATTGTGGTGGCAATGGTGATGATTTTACTGGAGCTGCCGATGCCGGCACTTCTGCAAACGGCATTTACCAAGGTTGGGTCCACCACGACGCCATTGGCAATGATTTATTTGGGCGGAACGGTTGCCTGTATGGATGTGAAGCGGTATGTTTTGAAAAAGGAGTATTACGGGATCGTGCTGGCAAAGATGCTGCTGTTCCCGGTGCTGTTCTATCTACTGACGGGACTGTTTCCCATTGCGGGAGACGTACGCATGGTGCTGAGCCTGATCGCCTCACTGCCATCCATGACCTCTGTGGTAATGATGGCAGGGGCTTCCGGTTCTGATGCGGATTATGCTACTGGGGGCGTGTGTGTGACCACGCTGTATTCCATAATTACCATGCCGATCGTTTGCTGGATTTTACAGCTGCTTGCCGGTTAACGAATAACGGAAGCCACCTTACAGGCGGCTTCCGTTATTCGTATGAAATTGCGGTTAATCAGGGATGGGAGCGCTTGTAGGTCAGATACCCTTCCAGAATCAGTGCGGCGGCAACGGCGTCCACAGTCTTTTTTCGCTGCTTTCCATTTTTTCCGTTTTGAAAAAGAATGTGGTGGGCATCAATGGTAGTGCGGCGCTCATCCCAAAGAATGACGGGGAGAGAGGTTGCTTCCTCTAAAAGGGCAGCCAGGGTCCGGGCTTTTTCGGAGCGGGGACCACGAGTCCCGTCCATGTTGATGGGGTGCCCCAGCACCAGCTCCTCCACCTGGTGCTCCTCCGCCAGACTTGAGACCTGCTGCACAACGACCTCTGGGCGGTAGGCTTGAATGGTTGTGGAAAAGCCGGTGAGAAGACCGGTGGGATCGGAAATGGCAATACCGGTGTGGGCATCGCCATAATCAATAGCCATAATACGCATGGAAAAGCCTCCAGATCATCTATGATGTCCTATTATACTGGAAGGGAAGAGGAAATAGCAAGAAAAGCAGTAAAAAAACAGAAAAAAAGAGTTGACCGGGAGAGGTTGGTGTGCTAAAATCATACTTACCTGTGAAAAAGGGCTTCGTTGTCATGCGCATTTTTCGCTTTTCCTGTGCAGCAGCAGGTCGCTTTGATAACCGCAGGGAGGCAATCGGTGCCGCCGGCTGAAGCCGGACCGGACACCAATAATAAGGAGGTGCCGTTAGATGCGCGTTAAAGTCACACTGAGATGCAACGAGTGCAAGCAGAGAAACTACAATACGATGAAGAACAAAAAGAACACACCGGACAAGCTTGAACTGAATAAGTATTGCCCCTTCTGCCGCAAGCACACGCTCCACAGCGAAACCAAGTAACTGGAACGAACGTTGAGAAAGGGCGTGTAAAGTTATGGCAGAAGAAGTCAAGAAGAAAAAGGATCGCGGCGTTTGGTTCCGCGAGATGAAAAGCGAATTGAAGAAGGTTGTTTGGCCTGATAAGCAGACGGTGGCAAAGAACACCGGAACGGTGCTGCTGTGCTCACTGCTGATCGGCGCCTGCATCTGGATCTTCGACTATGTGGCTGTGAGTGCCATTCAGATGCTCATCAGCGTCCTGGGCGGCTAAGAGGTAGAAGAAATGTCAGACAGCGCGAAGTGGTATGTGATTCATACCTATTCCGGCTATGAGAATGCCGTCAAAACCAGCATTGAAAAGTTCGTGAACGGTCGCGGTATGGAGGATATGATCCTGCGGATCGAGATCCCCCTGGAGACTGTGACGGAGGTCACCGATTCCGGTGCAACCAAAGAGGTTGAGCGGAAGGTGTTCCCCGGGTACGTGCTTGTCAAAATGGTCATGACAGACGACACTTGGCATCTGGTGCGGAATGTCCGCGGAGTGACCGGCTTTGTCGGCTCCGAGAACAAGCCGATCCCCCTGACCGAGGAAGAGGTGCTTGCCATGGGAATGGAAAAGCACGAGGTCGTTGTCAAATACGCGGTGGGCGATCATGTTCGGATCGTCGATGGTCCGCTGACCACTTTCACCGGCGTGGTGGAAGAGATCGAACCGGAGAAGAACCGCGTTTCCGTCATAGTGTCCATGTTCGGACGGGAAACCCCCGTCGAGTTGGAACTGGACCAGGTAGAAGTTCAGGAATAACGCAAACGCAAGGCTGGTGAAAGCCAGTGCAAGTGGGAGGAGTTTCAGAACTCCGCCAAATCCGGAATGCCGCAAGGCATCCGTCACCACATTCTTTGATTTAGGAGGTGCTACTCCGTGGCACAGAAAGTTACAGGCTATGTAAAGCTGCAGATTCCCGCAGGCAAGGCAACCCCTGCACCCCCCGTTGGTCCCGCTCTGGGTCAGCACGGCATTAACATTGCCGCATTCACTAAGGAGTTCAACGAGCGCACGAAGAACGAAATGGGTATGATCATTCCCGTCGTTATCACCGTGTACGCTGACCGTTCTTTCTCCTTCATTACCAAGACTCCCCCCGCTGCAGTCCTGATCAAGAAGGAATGCAACATTGAGTCTGGTTCCGGCGTCCCCAACAAGACCAAGGTCGCCAAGATCAGCAAGGCTTCCCTGCAGAAGATCGCTGAGATCAAGATGCCCGACCTGAACGCTGCCAACCTGGAGACTGCAATGAGCATGATCGCAGGTACCTGCCGCAGCATGGGCGTTACCGTCGAAGAGTAAGTAAGATTCACTGAGCGGCTGTACGCCGCCGCAGACAGTGGGAGGATAAATTCCGAAGAACCACTATGAGGAGGAAGTAACATTGTTTAGAGGCAAGAAATATAAGGATAGTGCCAAGCAGATCGATAAGAATACCCAGTATGAGGCTGCTGAAGGCATGGAGCTTGTTTGCAAGACTGCAAGCGCAAAGTTTGACGAAACTGTCGAGCTGCATGTAAAGCTGGGTGTGGACTCCCGTCACGCAGACCAGCAGGTCCGTGGCGCCATCGTTCTGCCCCACGGAACCGGTAAGACGGTCCGCGTCCTGGTGTTCGCCAAGGGCGACAAGGCAGAGGCTGCCCGCGAAGCTGGTGCAGACTATGTCGGCGATATGGACATGGTGGAGAAGATCCAGAAGGAAAACTGGTTCGACTTTGACGTGGTGGTTGCCAGCCCGGATATGATGGGTGTGGTTGGTCGTCTCGGTAAGGTCCTGGGTCCCAAGGGCTTGATGCCCTCTCCCAAGGCTGGCACTGTGACTCCCGACGTGGCAAAGGCTGTGAAGGAAGTCAAGGCTGGTAAGATTGAGTACCGTCTGGACAAGACCAATATCATTCACTGCCCCATCGGCAAGGTTTCCTTCGGCTCTGAGAAGCTGACCGAAAACTTCAATGCCATCATGGGTGCAATCGTAAAGGCAAAGCCCGCTTCCGCCAAGGGTCAGTATATCAAGAGCTGTGTAGTGGCTTCCACTATGGGTCCCGGCGTGAAGATGAGCACTGCCAAGATGGCTTAATTGCCGAAAAGTATATGAAACCTTGAAAAATTGCTTGACAAATTTTTAAGGTTTGATATAATAATGGATGCGTTCCAAAGACAGCAGGTGCTTTATGCGTAAATCCTGCCGAGGGCGGCAAATCGTAAGATTGCTTATCCGTCCTTATGTCCTTTGGCATAAGGACGGTTTTCTTTTTGAACGCACCGATAATTCCAATGGAGGTGAAACCAAGAATGCCTAACGCAAAAGTCTTGAGCGAGAAGCAGGCAGTTGTTGCCGAGCTGACCGAGAAGATCCAGAAAGCCTCCGCAGGCGTGATCGTTGACTATAAGGGCATCACGGTCGAGGAAGATACGGCTCTCCGTAAGGAATGCCGCGCAAATTCCATTGACTATGCCGTTGTCAAGAACACTCTGCTGCGCTTTGCTTTCAACAACACCGGTCTGGGCGACCTGGACGACCTGCTGAACGGCACTACTTCTCTGGCTCTGTGCGAGGATGTTGTGGCTCCCGCTCGCGTAATGTCTGACTACGCAAAGAAGCTGGAAGGCAAGTTTGAGATTAAGGGTGGCTTTATGGACGGTAAGCCCGTCGATCTGGACACCATCAAGTCCCTGGCTTCCATTCCCGCTCTGCCTGTTCTGCAGGCTCAGGTGCTGGGTACCATGCTGGCTCCCATCACTGGTTTGGCTGTCGTGCTGAAGCAGATCGCCGAGAAGAACGGCGCTCCCGCAGAAGCCGAATCCGCAGCTGAAGAGGCTGCTCCCGCTGCTGAATAATCAGCACCACATTTTAAATAACTAATAGGAGGCAATTATCATGTCTGAGAAAGTTACTGCTATGATCGAAGAGATCAAGGCTCTGACCGTTCTGGAGCTGTCCGAGCTGGTTCACGCTCTGGAGGAAGAGTTCGGTGTTTCCGCTGCTGCTATGGCTGCTCCCGCTGCTGGCGCTGCTGCTCCCGCTGCTGAGGAGAAGACTGATTTCGACGTTGTTCTGACCGGCTTTGATGCTGCTGCTAAGATCAAGGTCATCAAGGCTGTCCGTGAGGTCACCGGTCAGGGTCTGGCTGAGGCTAAGGCAACTGTCGAGGGTGCTCCCAAGACCCTGAAGGAAGGCGTTGCTAAGGCTGACGCTGAGGCTCTGAAGGCACAGCTGGAAGAGGCTGGCGCAAAGATCGAGCTGAAGTAAGTTTCTTTGCTTCTCAAAAAGAGCGTTCCGTATGGAACGCTCTTTTTATTTTATGCTGTCGGCAGGAGAATGGGACTTGCGGAAAATGACGGACGGAGTATACTGTTAAAATAAATATATGTGTATTCTTATGCTGTGTAATTGCCAGCGATCAAAGGTAGGAGATAAGGAATGAAAATCGGACTGGTGTTAGAGGGCGGCGCGATGCGCGGAATGTATACAGCCGGTGTGCTGGATACATTTTTGGACCAGCACATTCTGTTGGATGGTGTGATTGGAATTTCTGCCGGGGCAGTTTTTGGAGTCAATTACCTCTCTGGGCAGAAGGGAAGGGTGATCCGCTATAATCAGAGATTTAACGGTGACCGGCGTTATATGGGATTGGGTTCTCTGCTGAAAACGGGAAATATCGTAAATACAGAATTCGCGTATGGAACGGTTCCCAAGACATTGGATCCGTTTGACGATCAAGCATTTCAGGATTCCGGAATCCCGTTTTACTGCGGAATGACCAATTTGGACACGGGGAAAGCGGAGTATGTGCAGATCAAGAGCGGCTTTGCACAGATGGACGCTCTTCGGGCATCCGCGTCCATGCCTTTTGTATCCAAGCCGGTCCGGGTCGGGAACCAGTGGTATTTGGACGGCGGCGTGGCGGACAGCATTCCCTATCAGAAAATGTTGAGCTTAGGGTATGAAAAACTGGTCGTGATTCTGACCCGGGACCGTTCTTACCGGAAAAAAGCAATGTCTCCGGCTTTGATCCAACTGTGCTATGGAAAAAAGAAGGCGTTTGCAGAGGATCTGAAACGGCGACATGTGGAGTACAATGAGAGTGTGCAGCATTTGGAAGCGTTGGAACAGCAGGGAATCGCCTTTGTGATCCGTCCCTCGGAACCGATCACGATCAGGAGGATGGAAAAGGACCCAAAGGAGCTGTACCGTGTATATCAGATGGGACTATGGGACGCGGAGCAGCAAATGCAGGGACTGCGGCAATTTTTGAAACAGGCGGAGCAGGAGCCGTCAAACTCGTGAAAAAAGTATCAATAGTATTCAAAACGTTTCAAAAATGTAAAATTTTGAAACATAGTCGTTAAAACAGACAAAAAATGTGTAATTTGTTAAAAATTTACCGTATGTTCCGTTGAGTGACAATGTGCCGCATTTTGTGTTATGATACCAAAATGCGAGGGGGGGTGCTGCTGATGTCCGACGTTCGTACCGAGATTTCACAGGCACTTTTTGCCCTCTCACAGAAAAAGAATATTGACAGAGTTACGGTAAAAGACCTTGTGGGAGCCTGCGGGATATCCCGGCAGACGTTTTACTATCATTTTCAGGATCTGACCGAAGTGGTCGAGTGGACGCTGCAGCAGTTCATGCAGCGGCTGGCTGAGGAAGCGCCGGAGAAACAGACGCTGCTGCAGATGCTTCAGGCACTGTTGGAATCCATGCTGCACCGGCAGAGGCTGGTGGGAAAGCTGGTGGAGTCGGAGCATCGGGAGTGGGCGGAAACGCTTTTCAAAAATGCAGTGCATCGTTATTTGGAAAAGTGGATGGAGGAAGCGGACTGGTCTATAGAGGCTGCTCCCGCGGAGTTCCAGTTTGATTTGGAATTTTATTCCTATGCCATCACTGGAACGGTCTTTTCCGTCTGGTCCCGCAGAGAAACGGTTTCCATAGAGGCAGTCGCTGCCAGGATCGATCATTTGATGCGCAATGGAATGGAATCGCATAAGGCTTAGAAAAGCGCCGATGTGTTTTACACATGGGCGCTTTTGTAAGGACAGCTTCCAGAAATTGCAACTGGAAGTTTGAAAACCGCTTGCTATAATAATCTCCGGAAACAGGAGGGATGGTGAAAGCGGTTTGGAGCAGAAAACCTTTGATGCAAAGCTGCGGGAGCTGCGGTCTCAATGGGACTGGCTGATGAAGTGCCTGGAATGCTGCGATGCAATGCCAGAGGACCAGCTGGAGCAGCTTTACCGGCAGATTGGACAGAAGCGGGAGGAAGCTCTGTCAGAGCTGCAGCAGCAGGTATGTCACAGCAGATCACCGATAGCACGGGATTTGGCGAAGGCACAGCTGGAATATACGGAAAGGGCGGAGCGCGTCCTTCAGGAGACGGGTGAAAGGCTGCCTGCGCAGGATGCGGAAGAGCGGTCCGCGCTGCTGGCGGAATTTGCAGCGGATTTTGCCGGACAAAATATCTCCTATGCGGCGCAGGCGGTGCTGCGGACGCTGTGGCTGCAAAAAAGAACCAGACCATTGGGTCTGAATATGTGTAAAAAACAGAGAAAGGCAAGTGTGTAAAATGGGTGGTAACGGCGCCGGTAGGATCCGTGCTCCAAATAAAATCAGGCGGGAGCATGAGGTCCGAAATTTAAAACGCGGGAAAGCGTAAAGAAAGGGAGAGCAAAAAACCTATGATCAGTTTCTTAGTTTGTTTGGCACTTCTGGTCGGCGGGTATTTCACTTACGGCAAGGTTGTGGAAAACACCTTTGGTCCGGATGACCGTGAAACCCCGGCGGTCAAGATCAACGATGGCGTGGACTATGTTGTCATGCCTCAGTGGAAGTTGTTTTTGGTCCAGCTGCTGAATATCGCCGGACTGGGTCCCATTTTCGGCGCCATGCAGGGCGCACTGTGGGGACCTGTGGTGTTCCTGTGGATCACCTTCGGTACGATTTTCGCAGGCGGCGTTCACGACTTCTTCTCCGGTATGATGAGTGAGCGGAACAACGGCGCTTCCATCTCTGAGATCTCCGGTATTTACCTGGGCGGTTTCATGAAGAACGTGATGCGTGTGTTCAGCGTGGTCCTGCTGGTAATGGTAGGTACAGTGTTCGCCGTGGGTCCTGCCGGTCTGATCGTGACACTGTTCAAGAACAGCAATGCCTCCGGCATCGTGGTCAACACCACCTTCTGGCTGGCAGTCGTTCTGATTTATTACTTCATCGCAACGTTCATTTCCATTGATAAGATCATTGGTAAGATCTATCCGCTGTTTGGCATTTGCCTGATTGTCATGGCAGTGGGTGTTGCAATCGGTATTTTCACGAACTCCAATTATGTGATTCCTGAGATCTGGGAGAACTTCCGCAACATGGAGCCCACTGGCAAGCCCATCTGGAGCTTTATGTTCATCACCGTCGCCTGCGGTGCAATTTCCGGCTTCCATGCTACCCAGAGCCCTCTGATGGCGCGCTGCATGAAGAGTGAGCGTCAGGGTCACTTCGTATTCTACGGTGCAATGGTCTGCGAGGGTGTGATCGCCCTGATTTGGGCTGCTGCAGGCTGCTCGATCTATGAAGTCACCGGCGGTTTGTCCACCGGCCTGCAGGCAGCTCTGGCAAACGGTCAGTCCGCTGCCATCTATGATGTCTGCGTAAAGACGATGGGCGGCGTTGGTGTTGCTCTGGCAATGCTGGGCGTCATTGCCTGCCCCATCACCTCCGGCGATACGGCATTCCGTTCCGCACGTCTGGTCATTTCCGACTGGTTCAAGCTGGACCAGAAGTCCTTCAAGAACCGTCTGGTGCTGTGCGTTCCCCTGCTGCTGGTGGGTGCGTTTGTCAGCCAGCTGGACTACAGCGTGGTGTGGCGTTACTTCAGCTGGACCAACCAGACGCTGGCAATGATCGTTCTGTGGTCCGCTTCCATGTACCTCTTCTATGAAAAGAAGAATTACTGGATCACCGCGGTGCCTGCCACCTTCATGAGCGCTGTGTCCATGACCTACTTCTTCATTGCTCCCGAGTGCCTGGGTCTGAGCACCTCTGTGGGCTATCCTGTGGGCATTCTGCTGGCAGCCCTGTTCCTGGGTATCTTCCTGTTCAGCATTAAGAAGCGTGACATTCATCCCCAGTATAACACCCTGAATCATTGATCGTATAAGACTGCCCCAGATATGGAATTTGCCCGGAGGTAAAGAATGGTATTTGGAATGAGACAACTGAGCCAGAACCGGCTGGAGGATGCGCTGCTGAAGGCAGACCGGAAAAAATGCCGCCGGTTTGGTCCCTGCGGCGTTGGAGATCAGGCGTTGTACTTAAACAGCTATTTTCTGGACCGGTATTATGCCGTTCCCATCTGCTCGGTCCGCAGAGCTTTCAAGCGGATCGCCATGAGCAAGGGCGGCTTCACCGGAAAGGGAGCCTTCGGCGCAATTCCGTATCTGGTGGTAGAGTACGATGACCATGCCCAGCTTCAGTGTACCTTCCGCAGAGAAGAAGAGGTAGACCAGCTGCTGGCGTATCTGGAAAAGAAGTATCCGGAGATCCCCCGGGTCAGCACGGCTGCCGCAGAGCGGCTGAGGGCGCGGGAGGAGCAGGAAGCCAACCGGTATCTCAAGGAGCTGACGCCGGAGGCGGAAGCTGCCAAAAAGAAGCTGGAGCGGGCGGAAAAATTTCTGAAGGCAAAACCGGAGATCGGAGACCGGCTGTCGGAAGCCGCGAAGGCGAAGCGGTCCAGCGACCGCACCCATCCGGCATATAAATGGGTGGCGCTGGTCATTGTTCTGGCTGGCATCGCAGCGCTGCTATATGGATTGTATACGGTGGTCACCGGAAACCAGACTGGAATTTATTTCGCCCTGTTCGGCTTTGCCGCGATCTTCTTCTTTTCCGGGGCGCAGATCCTGCCAACGGCAAAGAACAACCGTCATACGATCACAAGGGAATGGGAAGCCGCTAAACGCGGGGCGGAGGAGTATGTGGAAGCATTTCCCTCCTTTCCGGTTCCCGGACGCTATGCACATCCGGTGGTGCTGGAACGGATGATCCGCATCATCCGGGAGGGAAGAGCGGAGACCTGCGGGCAGGCGCTGGAGGTTTTAAAGGCAGATTTGAAGGCTTTGAATTCCAGCGTACAGGTGGAAGAATCGGAGTACAACGAGGTTGTGGCGATCAAGCCCATTTTCCTGCTGTGTGAGTATCAATAAATACAAGCGTTTTGCAGAGCGCCGGAGGCTTTACAGGCTTCCGGCGCTTTTCCCGTTCTCCAGCAGCTGCGGTGCAGTGAAAAATAGATAATATGGGGATTTTTGCAAATAATACTTGCATTTACAGGTGGATCATGTTATTATATTTCAGCATTCCGCATAGCTGCGGACTTTTTGTCTGTGCCCACGAATGGGTTGGCAGGGAGAATGATGCAGTTAGAGGCAGAAACTAAATTTATTGGAGGAATTCAAAACAATGGCAAATTCTAACGTTGTATCCATGAAGGCACTGCTGGAAGCAGGCGTCCACTTCGGTCACCAGACCCGCCGCTGGAACCCCAAGATGGCTCCCTATATCTACACCGAGCGCAACGGCATTTACATTGTGGACCTGCAGAAGACCGTCCGCAAGCTGGAAGAGGCTTACAGCTTCGTGCGTGAGCTGTCCGCAAACGGCAAGTCCCTGCTGTTTGTCGGCACCAAGAAGCAGGCTCAGGATGCCATTCGTGAGGAAGCTACCCGCTGCGGTCAGTACTATGTCAACGCTCGTTGGCTGGGCGGTATGATGACCAACTTCAAGACCATGCGTACCCGTGTGGACCGTCTGCATCAGCTGAAGACCATGCAGGAGGACGGCACCTTTGATATGCTGCCCAAGAAGGAAGTCATGAAGCACCTGGGCGAGATCGCAAAGCTGGAGAAGTATCTGGGCGGCGTGAAGGACATGAAGGTCCTGCCCGGCGCACTGTTCATCGTGGATACCCGCAAGGAGCGCAACGCCATCGCTGAGGCTCACAAGCTGGGCATTCCTGTGGTCGCTATCGCTGATACCAACTGCGATCCCGATGAGATCGATTACGTTATCCCCGGCAACGACGATGCTATCCGCGCCATTAAGCTGATCTCCTCTGTCATGGCAAACGCCGTGCTGGAGGGCAAGCAGGGTGAGCAGATGGAAGAGGCTGCTGAAGAGAAGGCTGCTGAATAATCTTTTTCCAAAACAACCGGAGAGCGTTTCGCTCTTGTTAGAATAAATGGAGGAATTCAAAATGGCTTTTACTGCTGCAGATGTTAAGAACCTGCGGGAAATGACCGGCGTCGGCATGATGGACTGCAAGAAGGCACTGTCTGCCTGCGACGGCGATATGGATAAGGCAATCGAATGGCTGCGGGAAAAGGGCATGGCTGCTTCTGCAAAGAAGGCATCCCGTATTGCCGCAGAGGGCATGGCTTATGCAACTGTCATCGACGGTGTCGGTGTGGCGGTTGAGGTCAATGCAGAGACCGACTTCGTCGGCAAGAACGAGAAGTTCGTTGACTTCGTGAAGGGCGTTGCCGCAACGGTGGCTGCAAACAAGCCCGCTGATCTGGACGCTCTGATGGAGTGCAAGTATAATGGCACCGACCTGACTGTGACCCAGCAGCAGCAGGAGATGGTTCTGGTCATCGGCGAGAACATCAAGGTCCGCCGCTTTGCCATTTTCACCGATGGTGTGTCCGTTCCCTATATTCACGCTGGCGGCAAGATCGGCGTTCTGGTGAATCTGGAAGTTGAGGGCGGTGTGGACGCCACTGAGGTCGGCAAGGATGTCGCCATGCAGATCGCCGCACTGAACCCCCGTTTCTGGGATAAGTCTCAGGTCACTCAGGATGTTCTGGACGAAGAGAAGAAGATCATGATGGTCCAGATGGAGAACGACCCGAAGATGGCTTCCAAGCCGGAGCAGGTCCGTGAGAAGATCGTTCTGGGCAAGCTGAACAAGTTCTATGCTGAGAACTGCCTGCTGCAGCAGGAGTTCGTGAAGGATAACTCCATGAGCGTTGAGAAGTATATCGCTTCCGCAGCAAAGGCTCTGGGCGGTAAGATCACCTTCAAGGATGCTGTTCGTTTTGAGAAGGGCGAGGGCATTGAGAAGAAGCAGGAGAACTTCGCGGCTGAGATTGCTTCTATGGTGAAGTAATCAGTATTTGCTGAATCTGTGTATTTGTGAAGAGTGCGGGATATGTTTCATATCCTGCACTCTTTTTTCGTGTATACGGGAGACTCTGTAAAGGGGATTCAGTCTTCTTTTTTGGGCAGACGCTTCAACTCCTGCCGGACTGCGCGGAAGCGCTGGGGAATTTCCTGTTCTTCCATATGCTGGGGAATGGCAATGCTTCCGGCAGCTTTGGCGGTCTCGTAATACCAGCATTTGTATTCAACCATTTCCAGGGTGTGTTGCATTTCCTTCAGCTGTGCCTTCAGCACCTCCCGCTGATGCTGAAACAGCTGAAGCCGCAGGTCAATAGTGTCATCGCCCTGCAGGGCAAGCTGAATATACTGCCGGATATCCTTGATGGGCATACCGGCTTTTTTCATGCAGCCAATGATTTGCAGCCACTCAAAGTCAGAGTCCTGAAACATCCGAATGCCACCGGAGGAACGCTCTACAAAGGGAAGCAGACCTTCCTTATCGTAATAACGCAGAGTGGAAGCAGGGACCTCCAGAAGCTTTGCCATTTCTCCCACAGTATAAACCATATAAATTCCTCCGATTTTTTTAAAAATACCCTTGACTGAAAGTATACTTTAAGTTGTAGAGTATACATGAACTTTAAGAACATCATATCGTTTGGGACCGTGACTGTCAAGCGGCTTGACCAGACGGAAAAGCAACAGGAGGAGTCACATCATGAAAAAACCATATATTGTCTGCCATATGATGACCTCTGTGGATGGACGGATTGACTGCGCCATGACAGAGCATTTGCCCGGTGTGCAGGAGTATTATGATACACTGGACGCCTTGCAGGCACCGACCCGCGTCAGCGGTCGTGTGACAGCGCAGCTGGAGATGGCACAGCCGGGCGTCTTTCACGGTAAAGAGCAGCCGAAGCCTCTGGCAAGAGAGGCTTTTTCCAAGGCACAGGATGCCAACGGATATGAGGTCGTGGTGGATACACATGGAACGCTGCTGTGGGGAAAGGATGAGGGAGAACGTCCGTTGTTAATCTTGACCAGCCAGCAGGTCAGTCAGGAGTATCTGGATTATCTGAATGAATGCCATATTTCCTGGATTGCCTGCGGCGGCGAAAGGGTGGACCTGTCCCGCGCCTGCGAGATTTTGTATCAGGAGTTTGGTGTGGAAAAGATGGCAGTGGTCGGCGGCGGACACATCAACGCGGGCTTTTTGGCGGCAGGACTTTTAGACGAGGTCAGCATTCTGGTGGGCGCCGGCATTGACGGTCGCGGAGGAGAGCCCGCAGTATTTGACGGTTTGCCCAGGGACAGGGCAGTTACTCCGCTGAAGCTTACCAGCGTACAGCCGTATGGCAGCGGTGCCGTATGGCTGCGGTATCAGGTTGAAAAATAAAACATCAGGAGGTTTTTTTGATATGAAGTACAGCAATCAGGAGACGTTTGAACAGAAGAATGCCTTTGGTACCGGAGCGCCCAATACTGCCTATGCGCAGTATTTTGTGGGAGATTCCTTCTTGAATCCGCTGACCGATCCCAAGGGCGGACTGTTTGCAGCCAATGTGACCTTTGAACCGGGCTGCCGCAACAACTGGCATATCCACCATGCGGTCAAGGGCGGCGGTCAGCTTCTGCTTTGCACAGCCGGAGAGGGCTGGTATCAGGAGGAGGGCAAGCCCGCCGTCAGCCTGCATGAGGGCAGCGTGGTGATGATTCCCGCCAATGTCAAGCATTGGCATGGCGCGAAAAAGGACAGCTGGTTCAGCCATATCGCCGTAGAGGTTCCCGGCGAGGGCTGCAAAAACGAGTGGTGCGAACCGGTATCTGACGAAGAATACGGAAAGCTTTAAGGAGGAATGGTGCAATGGCAGTGAAACAGACAGCTGGCAGAGATGCCTTGGGTGAATTTGCCCCGAAATTTGCAGAGCTGAACGATGACGTCCTGTTTGGCGAGGTGTGGAGCCGGGAGGACAAGCTTTCCCTTCGGGACCGCTCACTGGTCACGGTGGTGGCGCTGATGGCACAGGGACTGACGGATGAATCCTTCCGGTATCATCTGACTACGGCGAAGAAAAACGGCATTACCAAGGAAGAGATCGCGGAGATCGTGACCCATGCCGCATTTTACTGTGGATGGCCGAAGGCATGGGCGGTATTCCGTATGGCGAAAGAGATCTGGGCGGATGAGGAGGACCGGAAATGATTCTGAACGAAACGTATACACTGGCAAATGGCATCAAGCTTCCAAAGCTGGGGCTGGGAACGTGGTTCATTGAAGATGATAAGGCGGCGGAGGCTGTCCGTGCGGCGGTTGGACTGGGTTACCGGCTCATTGATACGGCGCAGGCTTACGGTAACGAACACGGCGTAGGCGAAGGTGTGCGCACCTGCGGAATTCCCAGGGAGGAGCTGTTTGTTGCCAGCAAGGTGGCGGCGGAATGGAAGACCTATGAGGAAGCCGCAGCCTCAATCGACGAGACGTTGAAAAAGATGGAGCTGGACTATCTGGACCAGATCATCATTCACTCTCCGCAGCCCTGGAAGGAATTCCGTGTGGAGAAGCGTTATTTTGAGGAGAACCGGGCAGTCTGGCGTGCGCTGGAGGATGCCAGAGCTGCCGGTAAGGTGCGTGTCATTGGGGTTTCCAATTTCCTGAAGGATGATCTGGAAAATCTGCTGGCTGACTGCCGGGTAAAACCGATGGTAAACCAGATTTTGCTGCACATCAGTAATACGGACACTACTCTGCTGGACTTCTGCAAGGAGCAGGGCATTCAGGTAGAGGCGTATTCTCCCATCGCACACGGTGAAGCACTGAAAAATCCCTCTATCGTCAGGATGGCAGAGAAATACGGCGTGTCCGCTGCGCAGCTGTGTATCCGCTATGTGCTCCAGCTGGGAGCAGTGGCTCTGCCCAAAACGGCGGATCCTGCCCATATGAAGAATAACGCAGAGGTCGATTTTGTGATCTCTGATGCGGATATGGCGGAGCTGATGCGGATGGAACACATCCGGGATTATGGAGACTTCAGCATTTTCCCGGTGTTCAGCGGAAAGCCGCTGGCATAAGCGCAGAAGAAAAATAGGGATTGACAGACGGGGCACTTTGTGTTACAACAATAAAAAATGAATAGGGGAAAACCGTTGAGGCGGAGATAACGATGATGATGCTCCCACAGAGAGTCTGCGTTGCTGAGAGTCAGATGGAAAACAAGTCATCAAATGGACCGCTGAGGGTACAGGGAAATTGCCGGGATTCGGTGAGAGTATTCTGTAACGTGCAGGCATACGTCAGTTGCCGGGGATATGTTGGTATCCTGCTAAGTGTATGGTCATAGACCATAAATCAAGGTGGCACCGCGGATTATAGATTCGTCCTTGACAGAAGAAAGATTTCTGTCAAGGACGATTTTTTTGTTCTCTGACGAAGAGAAAGGAATGATGGAATTTTGTTTTACCCGAGCTTAGAAAAAATTCGCCAGGTGGCGGCTTCCGGAGCGTACCGGACTGCGCCGGTGAGCCTGGAGATCCTGTCGGATATCCGGACACCGATGGAGGTGCTGCGGATCCTGAAAAATATTTCCAAGCACTGCTATATGCTGGAATCCATTTCAGACCATGAAAACTGGGGGCGTTACACCTTCCTGGGGTATGAGCCCAAGCTGGAGATCACCTGTCTGAACGGTCGGATGAAGGTGGGCGACCTGACCTTCCAAACGGATGCTCCGGGAAAATACATCGCACAGATTTTACAGGAGCATAAAAGTCCGAAATTTGAGGGACTGCCGCCCTTTACCGGGGGACTGGTAGGCTACTTCTCCTATGATTACCTGAAATACGCGGAGCCGTCACTAAGACTGGATGCCGCGGACACAGAGGGATTTCAGGATGTGGATCTGATGCTGTTTGACCGGGTGATTGCCTTTGATAACTATCGGCAGAAGATCGTGTTGATTGTGAACATCTCCCTGGAAAACGCGGAGGTGGAATATAACCGGGCGATGCTGGAGCTGCGGCAGATGGCGCAGCTGCTGCGCACGGGCAAGCCGCAGAAGGATGCTCCAGGGAGGCTGAAGTCTGAAATGACCGCGCTGTTCGACAAGGATGCCTACTGTGCGATGGTGGAAAAGGCAAAGCACTACATCCGGGAGGGCGATATTTTTCAGATCGTTCTTTCCAACCGGCTGGAGGCAGAGTATGAAGGGACTCTGCTGAATACCTATCGGGTCCTGCGGACGGTGAATCCATCGCCGTATATGTTCTATTTTTCCAGCTCGGATCTGGAGGTGGCAGGTGCTTCTCCAGAGACGCTGGTAAAATTGCAGGATGGTGTGCTGCACACGTTCCCGTTGGCAGGCACACGCCCCCGGGGAAAGGACCGGGAAGAGGACCAGCGTCTGGAGCAGGAGCTGCTGGCAGACGAAAAGGAGCTGGCAGAGCATAACATGCTGGTGGATCTGGGACGGAACGATCTGGGACGCATCAGCAGGTTTGGCAGCGTAAGGGTGGAAAAATACCACTGCATTGAGCGCTATTCTCATGTGATGCACATTGGCTCTACGGTTCGCGGAGAGCTTCGGGAGGACAAGCAGGCATTGGATGCCGTCAGCTCCGTTCTCCCAGCGGGAACCCTGTCTGGAGCGCCGAAGCTGCGCGCCTGTCAGCTGATCAATGACATTGAAAATAATAAACGCGGTATTTATGGCGGAGCCATTGGCTATTTGGATTTCACTGGAAATCTGGACACCTGCATTGCTATTCGCATTGCCTATAAGAAAAACGGAAAGGTTTTCATCCGAAGCGGAGCGGGCATCGTGGCGGATTCGGTCCCGGAGTCAGAATATCAGGAATGCCTCAATAAAGCCGCCGCTGTGGTAAAGGCGCTGAAAACTGCGGAGGAGGTGCAGGAATGATCCTTTTGATCGACAATTATGACAGCTTTTCCTATAATCTCTATCAGCTGGTGGGTTCTATTCAGTCGGATATCCGTGTGGTTCGGAATGATGAGCTGACCGTACAGGAGATCCGGGAGCTTGCACCGCAGGCAGTGATCCTCTCCCCGGGACCGGGGAGACCGGAGGATGCCGGTGTCTGTGTGGACGTGGTGAAGGAGCTGGGTGGAGAGATCCCCATGCTGGGTGTATGTCTGGGACATCAGGCAATCTGCACGGCATTTGGTGCAACGGTCTCCTACGCAAAAACGTTGATGCATGGAAAACAGTCGCCCACTACGGTAGATACGGACTGCCGCTTGTTCCGCGGCTGCCCGTCCGTGATCCCAGTGGCGCGGTATCACTCGCTTGCCGCGATAGAGGAAACGCTGCCAACATGTCTGCGGGTCATTGCAAAGGCGGACGACGGCGAGATCATGGCAGTCCGACATACGGACTATGAAATTTATGGTTTGCAGTTCCATCCGGAATCCATCATGACACCGGATGGAGAACAGATCGTAAGGAATTTTTTAGAGCTTGCAAAGGAGAGTAAAAAATGATTCAGGAAGCTATTAAGAGAATTGTGGATAAGCAGGACCTGACCTATCAGGAAGCCTACGATGTGATGAACGAGATCATGAGCGGCGAGACCACGCAGGTCCAGAACGCGGCGTTTCTGGCGGCGCTGTCCACCAAAAGCACAAAGGCGGAGACCATTGATGAGATCTCCGGCTGCGCGGCGGCAATGAGAGACCATGCCACCAAGGTGGACCATGATATGGAGGTGCTGGAGATCGTCGGAACAGGCGGCGATGGTGCGAACAGCTTCAATATTTCCACAACAGCGGCACTGGTTGCTGCGGCGGGCGGCGTTAAGGTGGCAAAGCACGGCAACCGGGCGGCATCCTCCAAGTGCGGAACGGCAGATTGTTTGGAAGCGCTGGGAGTGAACATCGACCAGACGCCGGAAAAGTGTGTGGAGCTTTTGCAGAAGGTGGGAATGTGCTTCTTCTTTGCACAGAAATACCACACCTCCATGAAATATGTCGGCAGCATCCGGAAGGAGCTGGGCATCCGGACGGTGTTCAACATTCTGGGACCGCTGACCAATCCGGCAGCTCCGAAAATGCAGCTGCTGGGCGTGTATGACGAATCTCTGGTGGAGCCGCTCGCCCAGGTTTTAACGGCGCTGGGTATTCGCCGGGGAATGGTGGTATACGGGCAGGACAAGCTGGATGAGATCTCCATGAGTGCTCCAACAACCGTTTGTGAGTTCAATAACGGCTCTTACCGTACTTATACGATCACACCGGAGGAGTTCGGGCTGACCCGTTGTAAAAAGGAGGATCTGAAGGGCGGACTTCCGGCAGAAAATGCTGAGATTACCCGGCAGATTTTAAGTGGCGCGGCGGGTCCCAAGAGAGATGCTGTCCTGATGAACGCCGGAGCGGCGCTGTACCTTGCTGGAAAGGCAGACAGCATGAAGGCGGGGATCCAGCTGGCGGCAGATCTGATCGACTCCGGCGCAGCCATGCGTACGCTGGAGCAGCTGATTACCGTGTCGCAGTGAGGAGTGAAAACCATGCAGACCATTCTCCAGACCATTGCGGAGTACGCAAAGACACGGGTAGAGGCAGATAGGCAACTGGTTTCCTTGGAGGAAATGAAGGAACGTGCCTGTGGGGGGGCTGCCGGAAATGGGGAAGCCTTTGTGCAGGCGCTTCAAAAGCCGGGACTGTCCTTTATCTGCGAGGTGAAAAAAGCCTCGCCCTCCAAGGGCGTGATCGACGAGAAATTTCCGTATTTGCAGATTGCACGGGAATATGCTGACGCCGGAGCGGATTGTATTTCCTGCCTGACGGAGCCAAAGTGGTTTTTGGGATCGGACAGGATCTTTCAGGAGATCCGTAAAGAGGTTTCCATTCCCATGCTCCGGAAGGATTTCGTGGTGGATGCCTATCAGATTTATCAGGCGAAGGTCATGGGAGCCAACGCGGTTTTGCTGATCTGCGCGGTGCTGGGACGCAAGACCCTGGAGGAGTACCTCTGTATCTGCCGGGAGCTGGGGCTGGCGGCTTTGGTAGAGGCACATGACGACAAAGAGATCGCGGACGCCGTTGCGGCAGGCGCACAGATCATCGGTGTGAACAACCGGAATCTGAAGGACTTTTCCGTGGACGTGGGCAACAGCGGACGGCTTCGGAGCTTGGTGCCGGATGGGGTCCTGTTTGTGGCGGAAAGCGGGATCCGCACGCCGGAGGAGGTTGCTGCTCTGTCCCGGGAAAGGGTAGATGCAGTGCTGATTGGAGAGACGCTGATGCGCGCGGAGAACAAGCGTACCGCGCTGGAAGAGCTGAAGAGCCGGTTATGAAAAGGGTCAAAATATGCGGACTGTCCAGAGAGCAGGATATTCAGGCAGTCAACGCGGTGCAGCCGGACTTTTGCGGCTTTATCATTCATTTTCCAAAAAGCAGGCGCAGTATTTCTGCTGACCGTCTGCGGCAGCTGCGTGCCGGACTTTGTGATTCGGTATGTCCGGTAGGCGTTTTTGTGGATGAGCCTGTGGAAAGCATCGCAGCGCTGCTGCGGGAGCGTGTGATCTCTGTGGCGCAGCTGCATGGAACGGAGGACCGCTGCTATATTCAGTTTCTGCGGCGGCAAACGGAAAGTCCCATTTGGCAGGCGTTTCAGATTCGGACAGAGGCGGATGTGCAGCGGGCAAATGACAGTCTGGCTGATTTGGTGCTGTTAGACGCCGGGCAGGGCAGCGGGAAAACCTTTGACTGGACGCTTTTGAAAAGAATAACTCGTCCCTTTGGATTGGCAGGCGGCTTACGGCAGGAAAACCTGCCTGCGGCGCTGCAAACCGCGGCGGTGCTGCTGGATGTCTCCGGCGGTGTGGAAACGGATGGATATAAGGATTCCGAAAAGATGAAGCAATTTGTGGAAGCGGTCCGAAAGGGATAAAAAAGCTCCGGAGTTCGTAAAAGAACTCCGGAGCTTTTGAAATCAGCCAATCAGATATCCATATTGCGTCAGGACTGTGAGCGTCAGAATTTCCAGATCCGCCGGAAGGGGATTGGCGGCATCCAGGTCCATTTCCGAAACCTCTCCGTTCCACCGGACCAGTATCCGGTGTCCGCCCAGCGGCAGGAAGCCCTGCTGACGGCTGTCATCAAAGCCCTGGCGGGTAGAGAACAGAGTCCACTTATCCAGATACGGCGCGGAGCTATAAGGACAGAATACCGCGCAGTTTCCGCACTCATTGCACATCCGGTCCACATGCAGGATCTCATAGCGTCCATCAGGCATCCGGATGGATACGTTGGCGCGGTTGGGGCAGACATCGGCACAGCACTCGCAGACGGTGCTGCACTTAAGGCAACGGTCGCTCTCACATTTGGCAGACTCACAGAGAATGCCCTTCCTTGCCAGCGCCTCCTGACGGGTGGCAGCAGCGCCATCGGGCATCTGGAAGCTGTGGGCAGCGCCGATTATCCTTTCAGCAAAGGCGGCAGCATCGGCGATGCCCTCCACAACAGTAGCAGGTCCCCGCATGGCGTCGCCGCCGGCGTATACATTTTCCAGATTGGTCTCAAAGGCAGGAGTTCCCTTGGTGTTGACCTGAATACCATTGGAGGTAAACAGCTCCGAATCTACCTGTTCACCCACCGCGGCAATAACAGTGTCGCAGGGGATTTCCACAGTTTCTCCGGTTTCTATGGGGCGGCGGCGTCCAGAAGCATCCGGTTCACCCAGCTTCATTTTCTGGCAGAGCAGACGACCGTTCTCCTGCCGGACGGGAGAGACCAGCTCCAGAAATTCCACACCGTCAGCCATAGCCAGTTCCAATTCCTCCGCATCGGCGGGCATATACTTTTTTGTGCGCCGATAGACCAGGGTAGAGGAGCTTGCACCGGCGCGAAGGGCGGCACGCGCCGCGTCCATTGCCGTATTGCCGCCGCCGACCACGGCAACGTGACCGAGGGAAACGGACTTTCCCGCCTTCAGATCCCTCAGCCAGCCGATCACGGGCACAACGTTGCCGGGGATGGAAAGCGTTCCGGGCTTCCATGCGCCGCAGGCGAAGAAAATGTGCGTATAGCCCATTTCCCTCAGGGTGCTGACAGAGGGGGCGGGAGCGCCGCAGCGGACCTCTACACCCATGCGGAGCATCAGCTGGATGTCCTTTTCAATGGCTTCCTCGGAAATGCGGAAGGAGGGAATGACCTGACGGACCACACCGCCCAGCTGCTGGGATCGTTCAAAAATGGTGCAGGAGATTCCGGCGCGTCCCAGGAAATAGCCTGCGGCAATTCCGGTCGGACCGCCGCCGATGATGGCAGCCCGGACAGGCAGGGCAGAGGGGACCGGCTTGGAAAGCTGACGCAGGAATTCCTCATAGCCCCGCTGTGCAGCAACCAGCTTGCTTTCCCGGATCTGCACAGGTCTTTCATAAAAGTTTCGGGTACATTTGCCCATACAGCGGTGGGCGCAGATGGTGCCGGTGATAAAGGGCAGGGGATTCTTCTCCGTAATGACCCGAAGGGCAGAGACGTAATCCCGCTTTCCCACCAGCTCGATATACTCCGGAATATCCTGCCCAATGGGACAGCCACCCTGACAGGGAGCGGTGAAGCAGTCAATCAGGGGAACTCTTTGGTCCAGCTTGCGGCTGGGCAGCGGCTTTACAGCCTTCACATGATAGGGGTCCGACCGGGCAGCTATAGACAGCGCCTCAATGGCAGAGACATTTACGCCGGAGAAGGGCTTGAATTCCATAGCGTCCAGCTTTTCACCGATTTGCAGGAACCGCTGATAGCCGCCGGGCTTCAACTCGGTGGTCGCCATTGTAATGGGCCAGATACCGCAGGCGAACAGCTTGTCAATGTTGAGCGCGTCTGCGCCGCCTGCATAGGAGATCCGCAGCTTTCCGTCAAACTCCCGGGCAATTTTGGCTGCCATCAGAGTGGTTAGCGGGAACAGCGCCTTGCCTGCCATATACATTTCAGCAGAGGGCAGCTCGCCAGCCTTGACGTCAACAGGGAAGGTGTTGGAGAGCTTTAATCCGAATTCCAGATGATGGTCGCCAGCCAGAGCCAGCAAACGGCGGAACATGGGAATCGCGTCCTCATATTGCAGGTCTTCCTTGAAATGGTGGTCATCGAAGGCAACATAGTCATAGCCCATAGAATCCAGCACGGAGCGGGCGGTCTCATATCCCAGAATGGTCGGGTTGCACTTGACGAAGGTGTGCAGATGCTTTTCCCGGATAAGGTAGGAGGCAATCCGCTCAATCTCGTCCGGGGGACAGCCGTGCAGCGTGGAAACCGTGACGCTGCCGGAAACATGCGGTGTAATGGTGTCGATATAGGTTGTTTCCTGTGGGAAAAGCTCCTTCAAAACACGGATGCATTCCTGGAAAACAGGTGTGTCTCCGGCATCGATCATTCCATTGAGGAAGCGGTCGATTTTTTCGCCGCGGATTCCCTCCAGGTCATAGCCCACGGACATATTGAAAACAAAACCGTTGGGATCACCCAGACCATAGACATGGGAGAGAATTTTCAAAGCGCACCACGCCTTGACATATTCCTCAAATGCCTGCTGGACATACAGCTCTGTGGACCATTCGCAGTTATAGCACTCATCCTCCGCCAGAATGCAGGGCCGGTTGATGCATGCCACCATTTCCGCACCATCCATTTTCTGCACGGTTTTCAGCTCAAAGAAGCGGGCGCCGCCAAAGTAGCTGGCGATGATATTCTGTGCCAGCTGGGTATTGGGACCCGCAGCCGGACCAAAGGGAGTTTCAATTTTTTCGTGGAAGATGGGCAGGCTTTTGGTTCCTGCGATATAGGGACGGTGTACCCCGAATACCGAGCCATCCCGCTGGTATTCCGTAGTGATCCAGGTCATTAGCTCCCGAAACGGGATCGGACTCATCAATTCAGACATGGGCGATTCCTCCTGTACCTCTTATCTCAATGTTTACTCCCCGCAGCAGAGACGGAGCGCTGCGGTGCTCCTGAAAAAAGTCTCAATACTGGCAGTGGTTCAGCTGTCCCCACAGCCGCTTGGCGGATTCCAGCACCTTTGCGTTGACGGCTTCCTCGTCGATCTCTGTCAGCTGCCGGTCACGCATCAGAAGCTTTCCGTTGATCATGGTGGTCTGGCATTGACGCCCCGTCATGCCGAAGATCATGTGTCCGTTGATATTGGCGTCAGAGAAGGGAGTGAAGGGCTTGTAATCCATAACGATGACATCGGCGGCGGCACCGGGCTTCAAAACACCCAGAGTGGGGAAGCCGCAGCGCTGTGCCATTTTGGCATTGTTTTTGAACAGCATGTCCGTCACCTCACACCAGCCTACGTTGGGAGCGCAGGCATTGTGGCGCTGAGAACAGAGCGCGACCTTCAGGGATTCCAGCATATCGTTGGTGTAGGCGTCAGTACCCATACCGACCAGAATGCCCTTTTTGTAAAGCTGCAAAACAGGAGAGATGCCAACAGCGTTTCCCATGTTGGATTCCGGATTGTTCACGCACATGGTATCTGTTTCCTTGATGATATCCATTTCTGCCGTATTTACATGGATGCAGTGCCCCAGAATCGTTTTGGGACCGAGGATACCGTGATCCTGCAGACGCTGCACCGGACGGCGTCCGTAATTCTGCAAACTGTCGTAAACGTCGTTCATTCCCTCGGACACATGGATATGATAGCCCACACGTCCATCATTGGCGGCTACCATGCGGTCGAACGTCTGATCGGAAATGGTGAAAAGCGCGTGTCCACCGAACATGGGCTTCAGCATTTCACTGGGATGGGCTTCGCAATAGGAAATGAAGTCAGCATTTTCCTGAATGGACTGGAGGGATTTTTCCTCGCCATCCCGGTCCGACACCTCGTAGCACAGACAGGCGCGCATGCCATACTCCTGTGCCACCTCTGCAATTTTCATCAGCGAGCCGGGGATTTGGCAGAAGGAAGCATGGTGGTCGAAGATCGTGGTGACACCCTGCTTGATGGAGTCGATGATCAGCGCCTGCGCGGAGGCACGGGTGGCTTCCAGATCCAGGTGGCGGTCGATTGCCCACCAGGTCCCGTCCAGAACCTCATAGAAGCTCGTGGGATTGTTTCCGGCGATGGACAGACCACGCGCCAAAGCGGAGTAAATATGTGTGTGGGCGTTGATAAGTCCGGGCATGATGACGCCGCCGTGGGCGTCCACAAACTCTGCCTGCGGATAGCCTTTTTTCAGTTCTGCGGTAGTGCCGACCGCAATGATTTTGCTGCCGTCTGCAACAATGCCGCCGTCCGGAATATAGCCTGTCCCGTCAGGATCCCGGGTGATGACCTTGCCGTTTGCCAGTAGTATCATACGAATACCTCCTACGAACGTTGTTGGATCGAAAAAGATAATAGAAAAAAGGTGCCTCAAACCGGCATTGGTTTGAAACACCCATCAGACAAAAGCAGAGGAAGACAGGTGTCAGCCCGTGCGCGCAGCACTTCGTTCCAGCCATCATTCTTTGCTTGTAAGATTACTATACCGTAACTTCTGAAAAAAAGCAATCCGGCAGATAAAAAAATCTGATTTTTTATTTTTACACTGTGAAGAATCTATGCTATACTGTAACTCAGATTGTGAAAGCCTTCGTGGTTTACAGATGAGGAGACGTCGGATATGGAATTCTTGTCCCATAACGAGCTGGAAACAGAACAGATCGGCGCAGACCTTGCAAAGCGGCTTTCCCCCAATACCGTGCTGGCGTACCGTGGTGGGCTAGGAATGGGAAAGACCGCCTTTACCCGCGGATTGGCGCGGGGGCTTGGCTGTTCCGGGCGCGTGACCAGCCCGACCTTTACGATCGTCAATGAATACGAGGGTCCGGTGCCCCTGTTTCATTTCGATATGTACCGGCTGGAGGATTCAGACGCGCTGTTTGATATCGGCTGGGAGGATTACCTCGCCCGCGGCGGTGTCTGCGCGGTGGAGTGGAGCGAGCGGGTAGAGGATGCACTGCCAGAGGATACGGTCTGGGTCACCATTACCCGCCATCCGGACTGTGACCATTGGCGGACGATCACGATTACAGGAGGACCGACCTCATGAAAATTTTAGCGCTTGAAACCTCTGCGAAGGCATGCTCCGCCGCTGTCAGCAGTGATGGCAGCATCATAGCCTCCGCCTTTCAATCCACCGGCTTGACGCACAGCCGGACGCTGATGCCTATGGTAGAGGCGATGCTGAAAAACGCGGAGTTGACAGTAGATGGCTGTGATGCCATTGCCGTTGCCTGTGGTCCCGGCTCCTTTACAGGCATCCGCATTGGGATCGCCGCTGCCAAGGGGCTGGCGTTTGCTGCGGGAAAGCCCGCGGTAGGCGTTTCCACGCTGGAGGCGATGGCAACTGGCGCCGCCTGCATGGACGGGCTGATCGTCTGCTCGATGGATGCCCGGCGGCAGCAGATCTACAATGCGGTGTTTTCCGCTGAAAACGGACAGCTGACCCGTCTGACAGAGGACCGTCCCATTGCGCTGGCGGATTTGAGCCGGGAATTGGAAAGCTTTTCCCAGCGGAAAATAATTGTTGGCGATGGTGCGCTGCTGTGCTATAATTATTTGTCAGAGCAAAATATTCCCTGTATCATGGCTCCGCCGCATCTGGTTCAGCAGAGCGCTGTGACCGTTGCGCTGGCGGCAGAACGGCTGATGCGGGAGGGTAAGGCGTGTTCCGCTCAGAATTTGGCGCCGGTTTATCTGCGGCAGGCGCAGGCGGACCGGTTGAAAAACCAACCAACAACACAAAAGGAGCTGTCAAAATGAACGAGAAAGTGCATATTTTGAACCACCCCATGCTGCAGCACAAGCTTACCATCCTCCGGAATGAGGAGACCAGTACCAAGGATTTCCGGGAGATCGTCTCTGAAATTGCCATGCTGATGGCATATGAAGCCACCCGCGACCTGCCTCTTCAGGATGTGGAGGTAAAAACACCTGTGGCAACCGGTACGTTCCAGATGATCGCGGGTAAGAAAATTGCGATTGTACCTATTCTTCGGGCAGGTCTGGGCATGGTAGACGGTGTGTTGAAAATGGTTCCCGCCGCCCGTGTGGGTCATATCGGACTGTACCGGGATCCGGAAACCCTGGCTCCCGTGAAATATTACTGCAAGATGCCCGCTGACATCGCGGACCGGGATATTTTGATCGTAGATCCCATGCTGGCGACCGGCGGCTCCGCCTGTGCCGCTATTCAGTTCATGAAGGAATACGGCTGCAAGCACATCAAGATGATGAACATTCTTGCCGCACCCGAGGGAATCGAGCGTGTGCAGAAGGAGCACCCCGATGTGGAGATGTATATTGCCTGCGTAGATCAGTGCCTGAATGACCATGGCTACATTGTTCCCGGCTTGGGCGACGCTGGCGACCGAATTTTCGGTACAAAGTAAGCTTTGAGTGAAATATCCGCATAGAAAGGTCCGGCTGGTTTTCCAGCCGGACTTTTTTCAATGAGCCAGATAGATCTGCGTGTAGATCCCAATCCACTGCAATGCCGCACCAGCCAGTACAAATACATGCCAGATGCAGTGGTTATATGCCTTTTTTCTGGCAAAGGGGATCATGCCGAGAGTGTAGGCAAGTCCGCCCAGCAGAATCAGCCAGAGCAGGGGACGGGCGTTGTGGTAAAACGTGGGAACCAGCGTCAGTCCACTCCATCCAATCAGAAAATACAGGGTGTAGTGTAGCGGACGCCAGCGCCCGGGACCGAAAATGGCGATCAAAAGAATGCCGGTGAAAATGACTGCCCACTGGATGCAGAACACGATGACACCAAGCCTTCCCCCCAGAAATACCAGCAGAATGGGAGCAAATGTCCCGCCAATCAAAAGGTAGATGGAGGAGTAGTCAAACCGGCGCAAAACACGTTTGGCTTGTGAGCCTGCCGGCATGGCGTGATACAGGCAGCTCATCAGCATCATGAGAAAGAGACTGATTCCGTAAAAGCAGGAAGCGGTGATTTTAGCGGGAGTATTCGACTGAACCAGCAGTAGGACCAATGCTGCCGCTGCCAGCAGTGCGCCAAACCCGTGTGTTACGGCGTTGATGACCTCCTCCTGCACAGTCAGGCGGGGCGGTTCATTTCTGGCGGAGATCAGCGCTTTGCGTGCCGCCCGGTCCCAGGAAATGTTTCTTTGTGTTTGACGGATAATTCCTTCCATAGCAATGCTCCTTACAAAACATAGAAAAAGACAGCGATATAATGAAACAGGGACCCCGCCAAAATCAACAGGTGAAACCATTCATGAAAGGTCCAGCGGGGAGAGGTATTGGGCTTTTTGATGGCGTAGAACACCGCGCCCACGGAGTAGCAAATGCCGCCTAAGGCGATCCAGGTCAGGCAGAGCTGTCCCACTGCGGAAAAATCCTTTGCCACGAATAGGATTGCCCACCCCATCATGAGGTAGATCGCTGTGGAGAGAATTCTGGGGGCGTTCAGCCAGAGCATTTTTGCCAGAATTCCCACCAGTGCAATGCCCCACAGAACCATGCAGAAGTGAAGTCCTTTTGGCTGAGGGAGCAGGACGATGGCAAAGGGGGTGTAGCTGCCTGCGATCATAACGTAGATCATGCTGTGGTCCATTTTCCGCAGCAGGCGCTTGACGCCGCCAGTCATCACATTTCCAGGATAGAAGTGGTAAACAGCGCTGGCAGAATACAGCGCTAAGGTGGACAGGCAGAAGCACATGGCACCTGCCAGCGCCAACATGGAGGCGTGGCAGAAAACGGCACGGATCAGCATCAGAAATCCGCCTGTCAGAGCTGCGACTGCCCCATATGTGTGAGTACCGCAGCTGACGGGATCCTGAGCTTTGGAAAAGAAAGCTTTCATAAACCGCTCCTTTGACGTACAAAAATATTTAATATCTATAATTTTTAAATATAGTTTACAATACCATATTATACGATTTTAAAAATATTTCAACTTAAATCAAATGGAAAATATAAATGAAAAAGCGGATGAAATGGGGAGAAATTTTATACATTATTTATAAAGCTTGCAGCGAAGGTAAAGCAAATACTGATGATTTGAAAAAAATGATATGGAATACAACATTCATTTTCTCCGGTAATTTCGTTTTCAACCGCTGGAACGATAGGGAATGCAAGAAACTGTTTCACAGCAGAAATTGTTTTTTATAGGATGGTTCTTGTCTGGTTTACAGAAAAAATCCTCTGTGTTATACTAAATCACGACTGACAGGAAAATTTCCTGCATTCCGAAAATTCAAATGTGGAGGAGCGAACGCATGCTCAACCGTCTGAAAAATACAACCTCAGAATTTTTTCAGCAGGCAGATATGCTGCTGTTGGGATTGTGTCTGATATCGACATTGTATGGGATGGTACTGATTGCCAGTGCCACCCATTACCGGGGGATGAGCAGCTCCCTGCGGTATTTGAGCGTACAGGGAGTGGCACTGCTGCTGGGAATCTGTATGTATGTTTTGATGACTATGATCGACGTAGAGGTCCTGGTTCGGAAGTGGAAGTGGATCTGCGTCTTTAATGTGGGATTTATCTGTCTGCTCCGTACGCCGTTTGGCGTGGCGGATAATACGGGCAACCGTGCCTGGCTGAAGTTTCCCGGGGTGCCGGTATCCATCCAGCCGGCGGAAATCGTAAAAATCACATTTATTTTGCTGCTGGCAAAGCAGCTGGAATGGATCGGAAACGAACGGCGGGAACTGAAGAGCTTTCGTTCCGTATTCCCTCCAACAGCGCATCTGCTGTTTATGGTGGGGCTGATTTATGTGATCTCCAGCGATATGGGTAGTGCGCTGGTCTATGTGTTTGTGTTTATCTGCATGGCACTGGCGGCAGGAGTTGCATGGCGCTGGTTTGCGGTGGGAGTCATTGGCGGCGGCGGTATGATCTATCTGGTCTATAAAATCGGAAAGATTCCCTCCTATATGCTGGACCGCTTCCGGGCAATCGCGGACCATAGCTACCAGCCGCTTGGCGCTGGCTGGCAGCAAACGCGCGGATTGCTGGCACTTGGGTCCGGCGGCTGGTGGGGGCAGGGATTGTTTCATGGTACACAGACGCAGAGTGCGGCATCTACCTCTCTGCCGGAGCGGCACACGGACTTCATTTTTGCTGTGGCGGGAGAAGAGCTGGGCTTCATAGGCTGCTTGGTGATTCTTGCGCTGTTGTTTGCCATTGTGTTTCGCTGCCTGCAAATAGCCCATCACGCAAAAACGCCGTTGTCGGAGTATGTGTGCGTCGGAATGGCAGGCATGCTGATTTTTCAGATCATTGAAAATGTGGGAATGTGCCTGTTTATCATGCCGGTCATTGGACTGACTCTGCCGTTTTTCAGCTACGGCGGTTCCTCTATTGTGACGCTGTATACTGCTATGGGCATCATATCCGGCATTAAGAAACGGGCGTTGTCCACTTCTGTAAGAGGATACCGTTAAAACAACTGCATAGCAGACGGAAATCTGCGCAGACTACCTCTGGAATCAAGAACAGGGGAGGGGTCTATCATGCAGAAGAGACTTCAAAAACGTCGGTATGCAGCGGCGGTGCTGACTGCGGCAATGCTGATGGCAACACCGGCGGCAGCGCTGTTTTCAGCCCGTGAAACAGAAGCGGCGGCAGTACCTGCAGACGGTGCACCAGTCGCAAGGGAGCTGGAAATTCACACCTACAAAAATATTCCGTACAGAACACAATTCTTGTCTACGGATTATGAAGGGGACGATGTGACCTATGCGCTGAAGCAGGAACCAAAGCGTGGTTCCGTTGAGATTGATGGTGCGAATTTCACTTATACTCCGTTGAATGGAAAGACAGGAACGGACAGCTTTACCTATGTTGCCATCGACACAGAGGGGAACGAATCCGCTCCGGCAACGGTAACTGTGACCATCAGCAAGGTGAAAAGCGATGTAACGTATTCGGACATGGAAGAGAATCCGGCTGCGGCTGCGGCGCAGCAACTGGCGGAGACGGGAATCTTTACAGGCTGCAGGATCGGAGAAAAGTTTTTCTTTGAACCGGACCGAACGGTTTCACGAAGCGAATTTTTGGCAATGACGATGGAAGCTGCCGGTGTAGCTGCCATGGCGGTTACTATGACCGGGTTCTGTGATGACAGCAGCATTCCGGTGTGGGCGAAGGCATATGCATCTGCGGGACTTTCCAGCGGGGTTGTGCAGGGAAGTGAAACAGCAGATGGAATCGCCTTTCGTGGAGAGGATCCCATCACATATAATGAAGCAGCTTCCGTTTTGGACCGGGTGCTATCTGTGCGGGATGTGGATTTGAAGAGCTGGTATACTGACCGGGAGGCTGTTCCATCCTGGGCAGCACAGGCTGTTGGGAACATGGAGGCAGAGCAGGTTCTGGCGGCTGGCAGCTTTGGCAGCAGTACGCTGGAAAATCCGGTAACGCGGGCAGCAGCGGCACAGATGCTGGTGGCGGCGCAGGATTTGCTGAAAAGTGAACGGCGCGGTCCATTGGATTGGCTGACCGGATAAAGCATAAGATAAAGCACAGGCAGGCTGCCGGAAAATCTCCGGTAGCCTGCCTGACTATATTCCATATAACATGTAATTTGTATGGGAATGAGACTTGCCGTGTATTTTCTGGACGGAAAAGAAAATCCCTGCTAAAATAGAAAAAATCCTCATTTCAGGGGACTATGCAACGGCTGGTTGCGAAATCGGCAGGCAGACATGGTGGTATGACAGGCGTATAGTCTGATAAGATAAGGATATTCCAACAGAGGAGGGAGCATCATGGACCAGATGATTGCGGAACGGATTCAGAATCTGAGAAAAAGACAGGGACTTTCGCAGGAGGAGCTTGCAGAGAGGATCGGCGTGTCCAGACAGGCGGTTTCCAAATGGGAGAGTGGACAGAGTATGCCGGATGTAGAGAAAATCATTTTGCTGAGTAACTGCTTTGAGACGACTACGGACTATCTTTTGAAGGGTGTAGAGCCAACGCAGGAAGGGGATAGGAGATGGAACGCGGTGGTATTTGCTACCGTCGGCACACTGGTAAATATCATCGGTTTGGTTGCGTCCATTGTTATGTGGATGGAGTGGCAGACGCCGCTGGCAACAGGTGCGGGATGGATCCTGCTGCTTGTGGGAAGCGGAATCTATTTGATGGGACAGCGTCTGGATACAAAAAAGCAGCAGGAGGCACGAAGAGCCTTCCTGCTGCCGAATGTATGGCTATTGTTATTTCTGCCGATGTCCTGCGGGTTCAATTTTTTAAGCGGACTGATAGACGGCTATGTGGGGATATTCTCGCCATTTCCCATGCTGGGAAATTCTATTGGCAGTTTTTTGCTTTTCTGGGTGGTATATGCTGCCTTGTCTATTCTGCTGGATTATATGATTCTGGTCAGATATCGAACACACCCAGCAGAATAATACCAATGACGACCAGTGCGATCATGGCATAGTGCTTCCAGGATAGCTTTTCCTTCAGGAAAATACGGCTCCACAGGACGGAAGCGACGCAGTAGGCAGAGATAATAGGTGCGGCAATGGCGGCATGGGCGGTGTCGGAAAGAGCAAAGATATAAGCAAACTGCCCGGCAGTTTCACAGAGTGCGCCCAAGTATTTCGGACCATCTTCGCGAAGCGTTAAGTGCTCTCTCCGGATAACGGTCAGGTAGAGCAGACAGCAGACGGCAGCGAACAGGAAGGTCAGCTCATAGGCGCAGTTGGATACGGAGGCGGCATAGGAGGCGCATTCTTCCGCAGTGGAGAACATTCCGGCGGCTTCCGCTTCGCCTGCGAGCCGGCTCAGAACCCGGGTGTCTGCAAAGGTGCCGGCGGCATCCAGAAGGCAGTATGCTACGGGGAGGCAGAGCGCCAGCCAGGATTTGGCGTAATGGTAGTTGGAGGCTTCCTGACGTGCGCGGCGCAGGTCATCATCCTCGCGGGATTCTACGATGCCCAAGCCAATCACGCCGGCGCAGACCAGCGCTACCGCACCTATCACAGCCAGCCGCATGGTGCCCTGGATACTATCATCCAGTGTACCTGTCAGAAAACAGGTCACGGCGACCAACGCTCCGGAGGAGTTGCAGATGGGGGAGGAGATGGACAGTTCAATATACCGCAGTCCAATGTAACCGAGCGTCATGGAAGCGATATACAAAAATGCCACGGGAAGATAAATGAGCAGGATGTGCCAGGTGACTACCGTTCCTCCAACGAAGATGTTGTAAGCTGCATGCAATCCCATCACGGTCCCCACGGCAACGACCATTTTCAGGTGTGCATGGGGATCACTTCCCCGACAGCCAATTTTAGAGAACAGATCCGAACCGCTCCAGCATAAAAGAGCGGTCAATGCCAGCCAGAACCACATATTTAATATCCTTCTTTTCTTTTATTCAACTGCTGCGCAGCTATCATGGTGGGGCGGCAGGGAGAGGGTCATTTGAATATGAGGGATGCCGTCCTCTAAAAATTCCTTGGAGGTCTGCACAAACCCCAGCTTTTCGTACAGCGGTTTTGCATAGGATTGTGCCTCAATGGTGATGTGTTGGGCGGAAAATTGTTTCTCCGCAGTATGAATGGCGGCGGAAACGATTCGGCTGCCAAGTCCGCAGCGCCGCTTTACGGCAATGACACGACCAATGGAGACATCGGGAAAAACGGCACCTGGGGGAAGGACACGGGCATATGCCTGTATACCGTCCTCGTCTTGAAGCCAGAGGTGATATGCGCTTTTATCGGCACAGTCTACCTCCTGATACGGGCAAGCCTGCTCAACTACAAAAACGGATACCCGCAGTCGGTAGATTTCAAACAATTCCTCCGCTGTCAGTTCTGAAAAGGCTTTTACCACCAGCTTCATTTCTGAGTGTCCTCCTTTGCTTGAGTGGGAGGTTCCAGCCGAATCAGTTCCAGAGTGGTCCCGTATTCCTTTAAAAGTCGCAGCAACTCCTCTGTGTGCAGCCAGACAGTGGCGGTGTTGTCGTTTGGGTGTACGCCGATGCGTCCGGGCGGCAGCAGGAATTCCTCGTCCAGAAAAAACTGTACGGAGTGGTCAGGATCGTTCAAAAGCCCCAACGGTGTTACAGAGCCAGGTGTCAGCTTTAAGAATTGCAGCAGTTCATCCGGGGAAGCAAAGGTCAGCGGACGGGTACCGTGCGCGCGGCGGAAGTCTTTTAAATTCACCCGCTTGTCTCCGCGCACAGTGATTAAATAGTAGTTCCGCTTTTTATCATCCCGGACGAAAAGGTTCTTGGCATCATCCTCCGGATAGGGTAGATCCAGCTCTGCACATTCCGCCATGTTGTAAACAGCGGGATGCTCTGTGATTTCAAATGCCACGCCGTGGGTGTGAAGGTAATCATAGGTTTCCTGTTTGGTCATAGCATAGGTCTCCTTCTGTGATTTCCATCTTATTTTAGCAATGGAAATGGCAGCACGCAAGAGTGGAGGTCCTGAAAACAGGAAGAAAATGGAGAAGGAAGCGGGAACAGAGCGAATGTATTTCCAGGAAGGACAAAGACGGAGCTTGACTTCCTCACAGCAAAGCTTTAAAATAAAAAAGTGTGAAAACTTTTACAAAAGTGATGGGATATTTTTCCTCTGCTGTGTGAGAAATGATGAAAGGAAAAGCGCCGCAAGGAATGACTTAAAAGTGGCGCCGGAATGGAAATGAAGCATCAGAATGCGAAGGGTTTTGCAAGCCGGTGGGGCTTTATCCTTGCTTCCGTGGGGTCCGCTGTTGGAATGGCGAACGTTTGGGGATTTTCCAATAAAATGGGCAGCAACGGCGGCGGGGCTTTTCTCCTGATTTATCTGCTGTTTGTGGTGATCTTCAGCTATGTGGGACTTCCGACAGAGTTTGCCATTGGGCGGCGCGCGGGAACCGGCACCTTAGGTGCATATGAAAATGCCTGGCGCACGAGGGGAGAGCGGATGGGCAGGATCGGCGGATGGTTGGGCTGGCTCCCACTGGCTGGTTCCCTGTGCATTGCGATTGGATATGCGATTATTGTCACATATGTACTGAAGGCGTTGGTGGACTCTCTGCTGGGAATCCTGATGACGACAGACACGGCGGCATGGTTTTCCGCGTTTTCTGGAGACCCCTTTTCCGTGGTGCCTTACCATGTGATTGTGGTGGTTGGAACGCTGCTGACGCTGTTTTTAGGGGCGCACAGTATTGAAAAGACCAACCGGGTCATGATGCCGCTGTTTTTCCTGATTTTTTTGATTTTGGCGGTACGGGTGGCGCTGCTGCCGGGGGTGGCGGAGGGCTACCGGTTCATGTTTGCCCCCCAATGGGAGCGGCTGCGGGACCCAATGATCTGGATCTGGGCAATGGGACAGGCGTTTTTCTCTCTGTCCGTCACAGGCAGCGGTATGATCGTCTATGGCGCGTATCTTTCCAAAGAGGAGGATGTGGTCGGCGTGGCACGGCATACGGCGCTGTTTGACACCATTGCGGCGGTGGTTGCGGCACTGGTGATCATTCCGGCGTGCTTTGCCTACGGACTGGATGTCGGCGCGGGTCCCGGACTGCTGTTTGTCACCCTGCCTACTATATTGCAGGATATTCCGTTGGGGCGGCTGTTTGCCGTGATTTTATATGTGGCAATGATTTTTGCCGGGGTCAGTTCCCTGCAGAATATGTTTGAAGCAGTGGCGGAGTCACTGCTTCACAAGTTCCCGAAGCTCAGTCGAAAAGCAGTGCTGCTGATTTTGTGTGTACTTTGCCTGGGTTGCGGGATCGGCATGGAGCCAATTTCCAAATGGGGACCGTGGATGGATGTAATTTCTATTTATATCATTCCCATTGGCGCGACGCTGGGGGCTGTTTCCTGGTTCTATATTATGAAAAAGGATGATCTGCTGGCAGCGATAAACTGTGGCAGCAAGCGGAAAAGGGGAGCTTTCTGGTATGCGGTGGGGAGGTATGTATATGTCCCCATTGCGGTGATCCTCTGCGGTGTGGCGTTGTTTATGAAGATATCGTTCTGACCTGTGAAAAAATTTTTATAAAATTAAAAAAGGGGTTGCATTTAAGAAAACGGTGTGCTAATATATAAGAGCTGTCAGTGAGGCAGCGAAATGCGCCGTTAGCTCAGCTGGATAGAGCGTCTGGCTACGGACCAGAAGGCCGGGGGTTCGAATCCCTCACGGCGTACCAAAACTCCTCGAAATCGTCTGATTTCGGGGAGTTTTGTTTTTCATAAGTTATCATTTTTTGACTATGCTTTTTCCTGACCCAAACGCTGACCCCAACGGGAGCGAGTAGCGGAAAGGTTCAGACAGCACGGGATAGGATATTGCCCATTGTTTGCGCCGCTTTCAGTTGTGCGTCGGTGGTAACGTGGGCGTAAGTGTCCAGCGTGAAGCCTGCGGAGTAGTGTCCCAGCATGGAAGACACCATTTTCACGTCGACGCCGTTCTGGAGCGCCATCGTTGCGAAGGTGTGGCGCAGGTCATGAAAGCGAATGCGCGGCAGTCCCGCCCGTTTCAGCACCCGCTGGAGCATGTGCAGGACGCTGTCCGGTGACATGGGACCGCCTGCTGGCGAGGGGAACACCCACTCGCTGCCGCCCTCTTTGCATTTCTGTGCTTTCAGTACGTCTACCGCGTCTGCAGACAGTGGCAGGGTACGGTAGGCGTTTTTCGTTTTCAGCGGCGCTTCGACTACCTTGCCGTTTTGCCGTGAGATGGCCCGCTGAATTTTCAGCATACCGCGGTTTAGGTCAACGTCCGTCCACTTCAGCCCCAGCAGTTCCCCACGCCTTAACCCAGTCGCAAGGTCGAGGTAGTAGAGTTCGTACACGCCGCTGTCTTTGGCTTCCTGGAAGAAGGCGCTGAGTTGGTTGGCGGTCAGCGTCTTCATCTCTTTGTGCTCCACCTTGGGTAGAGCACAGCCCTGTGTCGGATTTTTCGTGACGATGTGTTGCTCGATGGCAAGGTTGTACGCCGAGCCGATCATTTGATGGATGTTGCGAACGGTTTTCGGTGCAAGTCCTTTCGGCTTTTTCTTTGCTTCGATGCGGTCAACCCGGCCGCCGTCCAGCAAATGCTTGTAGAACCGTTGTAAGTCCAGAGAAGTGAGTTCCGCCAGCGGGATGCTGCCGATCTGCGGCTTGATGTGATTCTTCAGAAAACCTTGGCTGGTTATGAATGTGGACGGACGTAGCTTCACCTTGGCATAGTTCTCCATCCACACTTCCAGCCAACTCCCCACCGTGTAGGTCTTGGCTCTGCCGTAGTCGATACCGACATTTTCCTCGATGGCTTTCTTCAGCTTTTCCTTGACCTCCGCCTGCGTCTTGCCGAGGACGTTCTTGATGATGGCCTTGCCAGTTTCGGGATCGTGGCCGACGGTGTACCGTCCCTCCCATCGTCCATCCTTTCTCTTGCGGATATTTCCCTCGCCGTTCGCTCGTCGCTTTGGCATGATATCAGCCTCCTTTGTCAACGAACAATATCGTAACCAAGAGAGAAAAGCTACCCGAAAGCTGAACAGTTATCAGAAAGTTATCAATTGCGCTCGGAGCCGCGCTGCCTTTTCTTTGTCTATGGCGGCGCAATTCTTGCGTTGCCGAAAAGCCTTTTCATTGACTACAGCGACGCAAAATATACGTATTTTGCGCTACCAGCTTTTGGCGGGCACGATTACCTTGATTCTCTTCTAAAACGCTCATAAGGCGCCACCATAAACCGTTGAAGTACCTGTGTTCACGGAAACTAAGACGCCATCTGTTCTAAAAGTCCGCCAAAAAGGCGCCACAGCCGACTGCCTTGAAAATCCCCGTAAACTGCCCGCACTGCGGGCAGAAGTGACCGGGCAGAGCGTTGGTTAAGACGCCAGCCCTTTATCCTGCTTTTTCTTTCGTCCTCGAAGAAGGCTTGAAAAGCACCGAAAGTCTCCCCCAAAACCTCCTGCACGGTACGCTTCACACTACCGTTATACACGCAAACATTTTCATTCTCACAGTTCCATTTCAATCCCACTTTGTATATTCTCTCACAAATGTCTCACATTCGCTTTCACACCTGAAATCGAGTACACACTCGGCTCTCTGAGAAAAATCGCACACAGCGGCTTACACGCCGAAACACGGGGCTTCACTCTTGTGTAGCCGTACAGAGCATTTGACCGTTCCGCATCAGGCAAAAGAACAGCCGGAGGAAGCGGATGCACGCCTATGGCGTGTGTCCGCTTTCTTCGGCGCCGCAGCCCCGCTGGGCTGCGCAGCACTCTTTTCGATCTACCTATGTTGCATTCTCGCGCTCGGCACACGGGGATTTCTGCGTGTGCGAGGTGAAGGCGGTATCACTACCCTCGGCGTACTCCGCATATTGTCGAAACTCCCGGTACCCGCTTGTCAAAACGACTAATTTGCTATTTCCTTGGTCTGACAGATTCTTCTTTGATTCCAGCAGCACAAAATATTATCCTTTTTTCTTTACAGATACCGGAAGAACCAGCGGGCAACCCGCTGGTTCTTTCGCTTTTGTCTGTATTTCCCTTACTTGCTCTGATAGGCACGATAGAGGAACGTGACGATCTGGGCACGGGTGCAGCCGTTGTTGGGGCTGAACGTGGTGTCGGTGGTGCCGTTAGTCACGCCGTTCTCCACCGCCCAGGCCACCGCGTCGGCATAATAGCTACCGGCGGGGACGTCGCTGAACGCGGCCTTGCTGCCAGCCAGCTTGCCCAGGGCCCGGTACAGGAACGTCACACTTTGGGCTCTCGTGCAGGCGGCATCCGGGCTGAACGTGGTATCCGTGGTGCCCAGGGTGATGCCGTTTTCAATGGCCCACGCCACGGCCTTGGCGTAATAAGCGTCAGCGGGGACATCGGTGAAGCTGGCGGTGCTCTTCGGCTCCGAACTGCCAGCGGCCCGCCAGAGGAACGTGACGATCTGGCCCCGGGTGCAAGGATCATTGGCGCCAAACAGGCCATTGGCCTTTCCGTTGGTAATGCCGTTCTTTACGGCCCATTTCACAGCCTTGGCATAATACGCGCTACTCGGAACATCCGCAAAAGTGGAACCCGCCTGTGCTTCAACAAACTCTGCGGAAATTGTCACCATGGAGCCGGGCATGGTAAAGGTATATGTTCCATCACCCTTATCGGTAAGCTTCACAGTGTTTCCGCTGGCATCCTTTACTGAGATCATCCCCAACTCATACCCGCTGTCAGGCTTTACCGTAACGGTCACGGTATCCCCCTTGGAGGCATTCTTGGGTGTAACGCTTACATCACCGTTTTTCGTACCGGGAATCGAGACAGTGTAGTTGCTGTCACCGGAACCGGAAGAGTTGGAGCCGGAACTGCTGTTGGAATTGCTGCTCCGTACAGTAAAGCTGCCACTGGCCGCAACAGAGCCGTCCTCATTTTTGAAGATATAGACCTGATAGGTTCCATTTTCCAGCGTTCCGGTGGGGATTTGAAGGCTCATAATGCCGGAACCGTTTGTACTGCCGCTTTTCAGCGCCACTACAGAATCGCTTTTTTGTACGGAAATCAGATGATATTCCGTATCCGCCCAAAGACTTTGGGCGGATACGGTAACGGTACCGTTACCGTAAGTTGCCTGCACACTGGGCTCTGCCGCAAAGGCGGAAATCGTCAGAAGCAGAACGGCTAAAATGAGTCCCGTAAAGAGGGACGCCGCTTGTTTGCAAGTTGTTTTCATGAACACTCCCCCATCCTTACAGCGAGGCGGAGCCGAACACCTGACCGCCTGCGTTGGGTGTTCCGGCGGTCATTTCCGGCTGGCGCTCCGTCAGCCACACCTGAATATGGCTGCCGCTGGCGTAAGAGATATTCATAGCCCCGGTCTGCGGGACGGGCACAGCGTACACGGAATTGACTCCGGCCCCATTGGTGATCTGCACCAGCAGATAGTATCCGCTCTGGCCGTTTGTGACCGTGACCTGCGCCAGCTTGCCGAGGCCGCCGCTGCCCTGATCCGTCAAAGCAACCTTGGGGGCCGTGGGATCTTCGCTGATACCAACCTGAATGTGAGAAGACTCAACCAATGCGACGTTGACCAGCGTATTCTTCACGTCCTCATTCTGGACCGTGATCATGTAATCATCTGCCAAACCATAGAACGGATTGGCGCCGACCTCGCTTAGAGCGGAGGCCAGAATGGTGATCTTGCTCAGTGCAGTGCAATCCTTGAATGCGTTCTTGCCGATCACCGTGGTTGCCGCGGGAATCCGGATGCTGGTCAAGGAGGTGCAGCCCTCAAAGACACCGGTCAGAGCATCTTCTCCGGTCTGCCGCAGGTCACCCAGCGTTTTCAGCCCGGTTCCAAGATGCACCGAGGTAAGGCCAGTGCAGCCTTCAAAGGTTCCGCCCTCCAGCTTTTCAAGGCTGTCGCTGAGGGTAATGGTCTTCAAAGTGGTGCAGTGATAGAAAGCCTTTGCGCCAATCTCGTCCACATGGGAAAGATCGATCTGTGCCAGAGCATTGCAGTTCCAGAATGCATCTTCCCCGATTGCCGTTACGGAAGAAGGCAGAGTCACACGCTCCAAGGCGCTATCACGCTGGAAGGTGCCCGTCGGCAGCTCAGTCCACGTGGCTCCCTCCTGGAAGGCGACCTCCCGAAGCTTGTAGTTATAGAACATCGTGTGCGTACCGATATCCACCAGCGTATTGGGCAGAGCAATGGTTTCCAGAATCGGGTTGTCGCTCAGGGCGCCATTACCCAGCTTCTTCAGGCTGCTGCCAGACTGGTAGGTAATGGACTTCAGTTTGGCGCAGCCGGCAATTGCGTTCACCCCAATGATCTCCACACCGGAGGGAATCTCAAAAACGGTCAGTTCAGGTGCTTCATACAGGGCCTGATCGGCCAGTGTTTTAATGCTGGCGGGCAGGTGCAGTTCCGTAACCGCGCTGTCTTTCAGGGCATTGGACGCAACAGAAACCACGTCATAGGAATTGCCACCATTCTGGATAACGGCAGGAATCGTCACCACGCCGCTGGCCGTGATGCCATTCTTGCCATCACCGATCTGCACGGTGCCGTTCTTTCCATCTGCGGGGTCCGTGATAATCTGATAGAGAACGCCGTTGACGGTAAAGGCAGAACCGCTGGGTTCAGGCGGCGTAACGCTCTTGACAATCACCTGATCTTCGCTGATGCCGCTGGCAACCACCAGAGCCCTTGCCGCTTCATTGGCAACGGTAACTGTCAGGGCAGAAGAAAGGTTAGAAAATGCGTTGCTGCTGACGGAAGTCAGATTTTCACTCAGAATTTCAATGGATTCGAGCTTCTGGCAATTCCCAACTGCACTGGATTCAATCGTGCTTACAGAAGCAGGAATCTGAAGCGCACTCAGGCTTTCGCAGTTCCAAAAGGCGCTTGTGACCAGTGTGTCCATGCCGGAGGAGAGTTTTACGGTTTCCAGATACGGGCAGCCGTAGAAACACAGCTTTTCCATAGAGGTTACCGTATCGGCAATGGTAATGCTTTCTGCCTCTGAATTCTGGAACGCAAATGCCTTGATGGTTTCAACGCCCTCCCCAATCGCAATATCCTTCAGGCGGGAGGAGGTCCCCTGAAATGCGTAGCTGCCGATGGTCTTGACCCCTGCGGGCGTGGTGTACTCCGCCGCTTTCCGGTTTGCAGGATACCGGATCAGTGTGGTGCCATCTTTATTGAACAGCACGCCATCGACGGACTTATAATCCGGTTGATTCTCTGCAACCTTGATCTCTGCCAGAGAGGTGCAGCCGTTCAAAATATTTTCACCGATGGTCTGTAACGTTGCGGGATAATAGAAACTGATGAGTTTCGTAGAGGCAAAAGCACTGTCTCCAAGGCGCTCCAACTGGCTGTTCTCCGTCAGGCCAATATCCGTCAAAGAGGTGCAGTTGCTGAACGCTTCTTTGTCAATTTCTTTCAGGGTATCCGGCAACTGAATGCTTTTCAAGGTACTGCACCACTGGAAAGCGATTTCACCAATGGTCTGCAGCTGACTGTTTTCTGCAATGGTAACTTCCCGAAGTGCTTCGTTCGACCAGAACGCCTGTTTCTGAATGGTCACCAGACTGGCCGGCAAAGACACGGTTTGCAGGCTGCCGCAGGAATAAAATGCCAGTGTGTCGATCTCCGTCACACCTTCCGGAATTGCAATGGTCCGCAGACCGCTGCCGGAAAACGAATTGGCAGCAATCTTAGTCAGATTGGACGAAAGCGTAATGCTGCTCATACTCGCCGTATCGCAGAAGCTATATACACCAATCTCCGTTACGGCAGAAGGCATGGTGAAACCAGTCAGTGCGGAACTGCGGAACGCATGATCTCCAATGGTGGTGATACCATCCGGCAGCGTAATCCCGGTGATCTTGGAATCCATAAATGCCCTGTCTGCCACAGAAACAACATGATATGTCTTTCCGTCGCTCTCCACAGTGGCCGGAATGGTCAGCGTGCCGGTAGCGGAGGGCGCGGCAGCATTGTCGCCGTCACCGATCTGCACGTTGCCGTTCTGGCCATCCGCAGGCTCCGTCAGAACCTTGTAGGTTACACCATCCACGGCAAAGGTCACATCGGCAGACGGCGCAACGACCGTAATGTTGTCCTCAGAGGCGCCGGCGGTTTTCACCATGGCCTTCAATTCTTCGGAAGGCACAATAAATTTGGTATCATAGCAATTATAAAATGCCGTACTGCCGATTTCTGTCACAGTAGCCGGAATAGTCAGACTCTCTAACTTGGAGCAGTTCCAGAACGCCAGTGTTCCAATCGTTTCCAGACTGGTTCCCAAGTTCAGAGTTGTTAAATTCGTTGCCTTGGAGAACGCATATTTCCCCAGCGTTTTCACTCCGTCCGGCAAAACCACATTCTGAATTTTCGTGTTGTTTGCAAACGCATAATCGCCTACGGCCATCACAGAAGCGGGAGCCGTATAATCTGCATCGGTCTTTCCGGCGGGATAGGTAACCAGTGTACTTTTGTCCTTGGAGAACAGCACGCCATCCTCGCTGGAAAAGGCGGTACTTTCGCCTGCAACCGCAATTGTTTTCAAATATGTACAACTATCAAATACGTTGCTGCCCAGTTCTGTCAAGCTGGCCGGCAATGTAATGGAGCTCAGATAGCTGTCTCTGGAAAATGCACTGTTACCAATCGAAGTGACACCTTCCTGCATTGTTACGGAGTTTAGATATGTGCAATTTTTAAAGGCTTCTTCGCCAATGGTTTCCAGAGAAGCAGGGAGTGTAATGGAACTAAATCTGGTCGTGTCAAACGCATTATCTCCGATAGACTTTAACTGACTGCCCTCTGCAAAGGTGACACTGGTCAGAGAGGTCAAGTCAGAAAATGCGGATTTACCAATGGCGGTAACGGTAGCCGGGATCTCTACACTGCTAATGCTGAGATCGCCAGACGAGTTACTAAAAGCGTTTGGCGCGATCGAAACGACCGTGTAAGTATCATCGCCATCTTTTACAGTCTCCGGGATGACAACATTGGATTTGTTGGTACTCACGGACCCCCAGCCGTTGCCCACCTGAACCGTTCCCGGCGTATTATCTGCCGGCTCCGACAGAACCTTATAAGTTAAGCCATCACTATCAAACGTATTATCTGTTGCAAACACAGCCGTTCCCATGCAGGAAACCATCAGCTGTGCCGACAGCGCCGCCGCTAAAATACGCTGCATCTTTTTATTTTTCACAAAGTTCCTCCTTTTTTGTCGATTGTCATATTAAAATGGTCATTGTATTTCGCCGCTAGTTAGCGTACTCTAACCGCCGGTGATAAAAGGCCGCAGTCTCCCTTGGTTTCAGCGCATTAGTTAGAGCAATCTAACTAGTGTCTCAAAAAGTGACCTCAGCGAACTGAGGCAGTCTGCTTTTACGCTATGCCTGCCAGATACAGCGGGAATCTGCGGAAAATATGTATCGGCAGCCACAAGCCAGCTTTATAGTTAGAGAAATCTAACCCATAGGCAAAAATCCTCCTTGGTTTCATTTTCACACCTCCCTTACTATAATATACGGCCATGGTAATTGTCAATCATTTTAGCAGGTTTTACATTCTTATGACAAAATCCTTCCCACACACTATTCCCCCTTACTCCCTCTCAACGCAAAAGGCTGCCTGTACCAAGATGACACAGACAGCCTCTCAAAATCAATCATTTGCGCTTTTTTGAATTTTCTGATTCCTTGCCTCCACGGCCGCGCAGGTAATTTTACTGAATAATTCATAGTCCACAGGGAGAATGGGAAACCACGGGCTCATGGGCCGGACCTCAAAATAATCCGCTAAACTTGGAAAAACGCCGTACAGAATGACTTCCATACGGCGGCAGGCGTTATTTTCCGAACAGGTCGCTGTGCGTTCCGGTGCGGGATAAGGTCAGCACCAGCACCTCATCCTCGATGCGGTAGATCAACAGCCAATCCGGGAGGACGTGACACTCACGGTGTCCAACCCAATTTCCGGTCAGCGCGTGATCCTTGTGCTTTTCGGGGAGTGTTTCGCCCATTGCAAGGGCGGCGATCACTTCCTCCAGCAGCTCGATTTTCAGGCCGCGCTTCATCGCCAACTTGAAATCCTTTTTGAACTGTGTGGTGGGCTTAACGGTGTATTTTGTTTTTCTCATGCTTTCAGGTCTGCAAAGAGTTCATCCAGATCGTTGTACCCTTTCACGGACGGATCTTTTGCAATCCTTTCTGCCTCCAACATGGCGGCAATCGTTTCCTTGTTGGGCTGATTGAGAGAAATGTCAAACGGGATACGGCCCTCGCGGAGCGACTGGCGGACAAAGATATTGAACGCCGTGGACAGGTTCATGCCGAGTTCTCCAAAAAATTCATCGGCCTGTGTTTTCAAATCCGAATCCATGCGGATGCTGATATTCGTGGTGGAGCCAGCCATAAAACCATCTCCTTTCCTGCTGGTGAGTATAGTATATGCTGTTCGCACGAAGAAATCAATGCTTTGCACGAACAATTCACGCTAATTTCATTTTTGGAGGTCAATCAAGTGTCGCAGATTCCCATTATCCCCGTCATAGACTACCGGCAGTATCGCAGAATGCGGCGGCTGGTACATTCCTGCCACATCTGTTACCATCGAGAATTCTTTCATAATGCAAGTACTGTTCCCCGTTCCCGTCTGCCATGTAAAAGAGTTTCAAGAGCAACAGTGTCCAGTCCATACAGTCATATCTTTGCTTATGGCGGCGCAACTTTTACATCGCCAGAAAGCCCTTTTATTGACTATAGCGGAGCAAAATATGCACCGCTTTTCGCCACTGACAATGTGGAACTTTGACCTTCTTTCTCGCTGGGGACACTCTCACAAATGTCTTCAAAGCACCACCATAAAATTTCCGCTGACCCACTTTTGACCCAGAATGGAATTGGAGCGGGTATGTCCGGACGGAAATAATGGAAATCCGTCGAGCGAATAGTGGCAAAAAGGGCAAAACGGAGCCGAAACGGCTCCGCTTCGCCCTTGAGACAACCTACGGACCAGAAGGCCGGGGGTTCGAATCCCTCACGGCGTACCAAAACTCCTCGAAATCGTCTGATTTCGAGGAGTTTTGTTTTTCATAAGTTCTCATTTCACAGTTGTGCTTTTCCTTGACCCAAACGCTGACCCCAACGGGAACGGGCAGCGGAAAGGACTATACCGCACGGGAAAGGATATTCCCCATTGTTTGTGCTGCTTTTAGTTGGGCGTCGGTAGTGACATGGGCGTAGGTGTCCAGTGTGAAGCCTGCGGAGTAGTGACCCAGCATACTGCTGACCGTTTTTACGTCCACGCCATTTTGCAGTGCCATGGTTGCGAAGGTGTGTCTGAGGTCATGGAAGCGAATGCGCGGCAGCCCCGCTCTCTTTAGGACTCTTTGTAGCATGTGCAGGACGCTGTCTGGGGACATGGGACCGCCCATCGGGGATGGGAATACCCATTCGCTGCTGCCAACCTTACATTTCTGCATTTTCAGAACGCTTATCGCATCTGCCGACAGCGGCAGTGTGCGGTAGGCGTTTTTCGTTTTCAGCGGCGCTTCTACCACTTTGCCGTTTTGTCTTGAAATCGCCCGTTGGATTTTCAGCGCACCACGCTGAAAATCTATGTCTGTCCACTTCAGCCCAAGCAGTTCGCCCCGCCGAAGTCCGGTGGCAAGGTCGAGGTAGTAGAGTTCGTACACGCCGCTATCCCTGGCTTCTTGGAAGAAGGCGCTGAGCTGGTCAACTGTCAGGGTTTTCATCTCTTTGTGTTCCACCTTTGGCAAGGCACAGCCCTGTGTTGGATTTTTTGTAACGAGGTGTTGCTCGATAGCGAGGTTGTACGCCGAGCCAATCATTTGATGGATGTTTCGGACGGTCTTGGGTGCAAGTCCTTTCGGCTTCTTTTTCGCTTCGATGCGGTCTACCCGGCCACCGTCCAGCAGGTGCTTGTAGAATCTCTGTAAGTCCAGAGAGGTTAATTCTGCCAGCGGGATGCTGCCGATCTGTGGCTTGATGTGGTTTTTGAGAAAGCCCTGGCTGGTTTTGAACGTGGATGGGCGCAGCTTCACTTTGGCGTAATTTTCCGTCCAGACCTCTAACCATGTTCCTACCGTGTAGGCCTTGGCTTTGCCGTAGTCGATGCCGACGTTTTCCTCGATGGCCTTTTTTAGTTTTTCCTTGACTTCTGTCTGCGTCTTACTGAGGACGTTCTTGATGATGGCTTTTCCGGTTTCGGGATCATGACCGACGGTGTACCGTCCCTCCCATCGTCCATCCTTGCGTTTTCTGATATTGCCCTCGCCGTTTGCTCGTCGCTTTGGCATAGTACCAACTCCTTTCGCCAACGAACAATACCGTAACCAAGGGGGAAAAGCTACCGAAAAGCGGAACTGTTATCAGAAAGTTATCATCTGCGCTTGGAGTTGCACCGCCTTATCTTTGTCTATAGCCGCGCAATTTTTGCGTTGCCGGAAAGTCTTTTCATTGATTACAGCGGCGCAAAATATGCACACCTTGCGCTACCAGCTTTTAGGGGCATTGCTGCCGCAGTCGCCTTCAAGCACTTCGGTATGGAGAAAGTGATGATTTGTGACCGCTCAGATTTTCGCCTAAGTTTGGCAGAGCAGTTGGGCTTTGCAGTCTGCAATACAGCGTCAGAGGATTTTGAAGCAACAGCCGCCCACTATTTCGGCACAGCTCCGTCCTTAAATGGTGCAGTTGCCAACATTGACTGCTGGCTGGATGCCGCCGGTGCGGAGAGTATTCTGGATGATTTCCTTCGGCTTGGAAAAATCGAGAGCCGCTTTGTCTCCGTGGCGGTCAACAATAAGCCCCGCACCATCGACCTGCTCCACATGACCTATGCCCAGCAGAGTATCATCGGCTCCGGCGGTTATATGCCGGAGGACGTGCGGGATGTGCTGGAGATCATGGCGAGCGGCAAGTGGGACTTGGAGCGTATCATCACCCATGAGTTTTCATTGAATGAATTGGAACAGGCCATCCGCACAGCGGGCGATGTTGACCATGCCGGAAATGTGGTCATAAAAATGAACGCCTGACCCACTTTTGACCCAGAATAGAATTGGAGCGGATAGAGCTGGACGGAAACAACGGAAAATCCGCCGAGCGAATGGCGCTAAAAAGGGCAAATCGGAGCCGAAATGGCTCCGATTCGCCCTTGAGACAACCTACGGACCAGAAGGCCGGGGGTTCGAATCCCTCACGGCGTACCAAAACTCCTCGAAATCGTAAGGTTTCAGGACTTCTTTTTATATAGTTATATATGCTTGTTGCCGTGGTTCAGAAGACTTTACTGCAGGGGAGAGCGATTATACGGTTGGAAACCCTTTTCCAATGCGGAACGCAGCTTTTCCAGCGCTTTTTTCTCAATCCGCGATACATAGCTTCTTGAAATGTGAAATGATGCGGCGACCTCTCTCTGCGTCAGGGGAATGGTCCCGCCCAAGCCATAGCGGAGGCGGATGACCTCCGCTTCCCGGTGTGTCAGGCACTCTCGAATCAGACGGTGGATTTGCTGTGCACTGTCCCGGGCGTGGATATCCTCCAGCATAGTATCGTCTACCCCGACAACATCCATTAATTGAAGGGCATTACCGTCTTTATCCGGTTCAATGGAATCGGATAAGGAAACTTCTCCCTGTAGCTTTTTTTGACTCCGGAAATACATCAGAATTTCATTTTCAATACATCTTGCTGCATAGGTTGCAAGTCTTGCGCCTTTGGAAATATCAAAGCTTGCGATTGCTTTCATCAGTCCAATGGTCCCGATAGAGAGGAGGTCCTCCTGGTCCTTGCTCTGCGCGTAATATTTCTTTACAATGTGCGCAACCAGACGAAGGTTGTGTTCAATCAGCAGGTTTCTCGCAGAGAGATCTCCCTGTGCGTTAAGTTGAAGATAGAGGCGTTCCTCCTCAGCAGATAGAGGCTTTGGAAACGAATTGTTTCCAGATAACCTTAAGGAAAACAGCAGACTGTTGGCGAAAAGAAGCAGAGCAGTGAACATAAAGACGACCATCCTTTCCAATGCGTGCGAATGTAACTCTTAAAAGCTTGATACGGAACACAACACGGTTCTATGGCTATCCTATGTTTTCACGGCTTTTCCACATCACGCGGTAGGGAAGGGGTAGAGCATGGCAATAAAAAAGAACAGTCCCTGAAAAGGGACTGTTCTGAAGATACGAAGATACAAGGTAACTTAGAGAACGCGCATACCGCCAACGAAGTATGTATTGTAATATCCGCTGGTCAGAGAACTGACAATCACGCCGCCGCTCTTAGAAGAGGAGGAGTGAATAAACTGACCGTTTCCGATATAAATACCGGCATGAGAGCAGGCTTTTCCGAGAGACCGGCTGGGGTCACAGAAGAAGACCAGGTCACCTGCCTGTAAAGCGGAAATAGACCATACCTTGGTTCCGCTGCCGCTCTGCCACTGGCTGGTGGCGGAGTGGGGGAGGGATACGCCGAACTGATTGAACACATACATGGTAAAGCCGGAGCAGTCAAATCCGCTGGGGGAGGAACCACCGTAGGAGTAACGAGTTCCAAGATACTGCTTGGCGAGGGAAACGATCTGACTGCTGGAAGAGGAGGTAGAGGTTGCGGATGCGGTCAGATCCAGAAAGTCACTGCGGATAAAACCCTCCGTGCCGTACTGGCAGGTCACCCGGTACCAACCATCTACGAATTCACTGACAGAGACAATAGCACCCTTGTTGACCGTTGCCAGAACAGAGGACTCCGTAGAGGCGTCCGAACGGACATTTACACCATCGGCATTCACAGAACCATAGGAGGTAAACAAACCGTCCTGATCCAGAACGACGTAATCGGAAGAGATAAATCCGGTTTTCCCGGAATAGGAGATCTTATACCAGCCGGGAGTGGAGGTATCCAGCACTGCCACGGCAACGTTTTTATCCAGCGTTGTAACAATGGAAGAGGAAGTGGAAGCTTCCGCGCGCAGCCGGACAGAGGAACCTGTCGTTGCGCCAACGCCTGTTGCAACATCGGCAGCAAAGGCAGCAGCGGTCAGCATCAGTGCGGACAAAGCAGAGAGGACAAGAACACGGGCTGCCTTATGTGCGAACTGTATCATTGGTGTACGCTTCCTTTCAAATTTCTTTTGTAAAAAATCAAGTCAGGAATTATTTTTCCTTACCGGCAAGAGCACGTTCCAACCAAACAGCGCCGATATCCATAGCGGCGTACAGGCTGTCTTTTTCGCTCTTCTTCAGAATTCTGTCCCGAGACTTCAGCTCCGGATCAGTCAGCTGCAGCTGAACGGATACCTTGGTGGCAACGTTCAGATCCTTGACCTTTTTGGAACCGAGTACCTGCATCATGATGATATATTTGTCGGACATCGTGCCGTAATAAATCAGATTGTCAATGCGGCGCAGTGGGTGACCGCGATAAACAAGACCTTCTGCCTGAGATGTTTTTGCTTCAGCCATAATTTGCTCCTTCAAAAAGTTTGTAACCAAATTGTAACAGATTTTTTCCAATCTGTCAATAATATTACCTTGGTTTTCTGTTGAAAAATCCTTCCGGATTCAGCAAAAATTATAAAAATTTTGGGCGTTTTCACGGGTTAAATGGAAAAATGTGATATTTTTGTGGAAAAATTCCAAAAAAAAATTGAAAGCCCCTCGCTTTTCTTGAAAACAAATTGTTTCAAAAAGAAAGCGAGGGGCTTTGAATTCGTAACAAAATTGTTACTGGTTCAGATACTTCCGGACCAAAACCTGCAGCAGCTCATCCCGGTCGATCTTGCGAATCAACGTGCGGGCATTGTTATGATTGGTAATATAGGTAGGGTCTTCCGAAAGGATATATCCAACGATCTGATTGATAGGATTATAGCCCTTTTCCTCCAATGCCTGATAGACGGTTGACAGGATCTGATGGATCTCAGCGTCTTTTTCCATTGCAAGACTGAATTTACGGGTAAAATCGTCCATACAGACACCACCTTTCTATTTTACTAATATACAAACGTTAGTATACTCGTTTTTTTAAAAGGTGTAAAGCGTTTCCGTGGATTTTTTTCAAAGACTCAACGCAGAACGGCGCTGCACTCCTCTTTCAAAAGAGCGAGGATGCTCTTGACGTCGGCGTCCGCTTCCTCTGCGGTCAGGTTCCGGTCATCGGCGCGAAGCGTCAGATTGAAGGCAACGCTCTTCTTTCCCGGAGCGATTCCAACGCCGGTGTAGATATCAAACAGGGACACGTCCTTCAGCAGTCCCTTGGCGCCGCGGCGGATGCAGTCCTCCAAGGCGGCAACAGTGATGCCCTTGTCACAGACCACGGCAATGTCACGGGTAACAGCGGGGAACTTGGGCAGCGGCTGATACACGGGGAAGGGTGCCTCGCTGGCATAGATCGCTGCGAAATCTAGCTCCGCAGCATAGAACTCCGTATCTACACCATAGTTGGCGGTGACCAGAGGATGAATCTGCCCCAGAACACCCAGCAGACGGTCACCGCAATAGACCTTGGCACAGCGACCGGGGTGGTAGGAGGGATTTTCCGTCTCAGCCTCAAAATGCAGCTCCTTGACGCGCAAACCGCCAAGGATCGTTTCCACAGCACCCTTCAGAGCGAAGAAGTCCATGTCCTCTCCATAGGCGCCCAGGGAGAGGACCTTCGGCTCGTTCGCCATGCCGTCCTCCCGCTGGAAGTAGGTGCGTCCCAGCTCATACAGCTTGGCGGACTTGTTACGGAAATTATAGTTTCTGGTCAGAATCTCCAGCATGGAGGGCAGGGTGGTGGTGCGCATGATAGAGGTGTCCTCACCCAGCGGGTTCAGGATCTTCATGGAGTTTCGCAGGGGAGAGTCTGCCGGAAGATTGATTTTGTCATAATAGGTGGGGCTGATGAAGGAGTAGGTGATGATCTCATCATAGCCCAGTGTGCGGCAAAGCTCACCAGCCCTGCGTTCTGCCTGCTGCTCAGGCGTGTAGCCTGCGTGCTCGGAAGCACCGCCGGAGAGGGTGTCCGGAATGGCGTTATAGCCGTGGAACCGGGCGACCTCCTCCGCAATGTCAGAGTAATGCTCCACATCTCCGCGCCAGGAGGGAACCAGAATGGTGTTTCCATCCAGCTCAAAGCCCAGGCTCAGCAGAATGCTGCGCATTTCGTCTTCCTTGATCTCCGTACCCAGCAGGGCGTTGATCTTGTCCGGCTCCAGTTGAACGGTAGTGGGATAGGTGTCCTTTGCAATGACGTCCATGACGCCATCCACCACCTCGCCGCAGCCCAACTGCTCCACCAGCTCGCAGGCACGCTGCACAGCCTTCATAGTGTTCATGGGGTCCAGACCCTTTTCATAGCGGGCGGAGGCATCGGTCCTCATGTTCAGAGCGGCGGCGGTCCGGCGGACGGAAGCGCCGTTGAAGTTGGCGGATTCAAACAGGACCATTGCGGTGTCACCGACGATTTCAGAGTTTGCACCGCCCATCACGCCTGCCACACAGACGGGCTTGTGTTCATCGCAGATGCAGAGCATGCTGGTGGTCAGCTTGCGGTCGTTTCCATCCAGCGTCTGGATGACCTCGCCCTCCCGGGCGGTACGGACCACGATTTTGCCGCCCTCTACGCAGGAGAAATCAAAGGCGTGCATGGGCTGACCGTACTCCAGCATCACATAGTTGGTGATATCCACAATGTTGTTGATGGGACGGACGCCGGAATTCCGCAGCCGCTCCCGCATCCAGGCGGGGGAGGGGGCGATCTTGACGTTTTTCACCATTCTTGCCGTGTAGCGGGGACACAGCTCCGGGTCTTCGATCTCAATATCTACCAGCTCTGCCACGCTGCCGCCGCAGCCTTTGATCTCCGGAGTGTGCAGATGCAGGGGAGTGTGGAAGGTCGCGGAAGCTTCTCGTGCCAGACCGATCACGCTGAGACAGTCGGGACGGTTGGGGGTGATCTCAAATTCCACGATATGGTCATCCGCGCCGATGACCTTTGCAATGTCATCACCGGGCTTTACGCCCTCCTCATTCAGGATCCAGATGCCATCATTGATGCAGTGAGGGAATTCCTTCTGCTCGGCATGCAGGTCCTCCAGAGTGCAGATGGTGTCCGTCTTGGTATTGTATGCCACCAGGTCGCCCACATGCAGGTTGGAGCAGGCGGTGTCAGGCACGGCTGTAGCACTGCCGATATCCAGACAGGTATGGTAAACGCCGTAGGACTGGGTCTCGCATTCTAAAACCCTGGCACAGACCACGGGACCAAACACCTTGTCGCCGGGCTGGATATCAGCCGGGATAGAGGGCTTGCTCCTGTCTATGGGGTGGTAGTCATTCAGCAGAGCCGCGGGAGTGATGACAGCATAGGGATAGTCATGCTCGGCAGTCAGTCCAAGCTCCTTCAAGGAGCAGAGCATGCCGTTGGACAGGATGCCACGGAGCTTGCCCTTTTCAATTTTGACGCCGCCGGGCAGCAGGGAGCTGTGCTTGGCAACGGGAACCAGATCTCCCAGATGAATATTCCAGGCACCGGTCACGATCTGAACCGGCTCCTCGCCGCCGACATCCAGCTGGCAGACCCACATATGGTCAGAGTCCGGATGCTTTTTCATCTCCACGATCCTGCCGGCAACAACGTTTTTCAGTTCTGCGCTGAGATCCGTGGTGGTTTCCACCTTGGAGCCGGAGAGGGTCATTGCCTCGCAGAAGTCGTGGTCGTTTGCGTCAACCTGAACAAATTCGTTCAGCCATTTACGGGATAAAATCATAATACAATACTCCTCTCTCAGAACTGCTCCAGGAAGCGGACGTCGTTTTCAAAAATCAGACGCAGGTCGCTGATTTTGAACTGACCCATGGCAAGTCGCTCCAGACCGAAGCCAAAGGCAAAGCCGGAATAGACATCCGGATCAATACCGCAGTTGCGCAGAACCTTGGGATGGACCATGCCGGCGCCCAGAACCTCGATCCAGCCCTCGCCCTTGCAGGTGGGACAGCCCTTGCCGCCACACTTATGGCACTGGACGTCCATTTCACAGGAGGGCTCTGTAAAGGGGAAGTGGTGGGGGCGGAAACGGGTCACTGTGCGCTCGCCGTAGATCTGACGGATAACGGCGTTCAGCGTCCCCTTCAGGTCTGCCATAGTGATGCCCTTATCTACCACCAGACCCTCGATCTGATGGAACATGGGGGAATGGGTGGCATCTACCTCATCCTTCCGGTATACCCGACCAGGAGCAATCATACGGATGGGAAGTCCCCGGGTCTCCATAGCGCGGATCTGCATGGAGGAGGTCTGTGTGCGCAGCAGAATGCTGGAATCCTCTCTCAGATAGAAGGTATCGCTCCACTCCCGGGCGGGATGGTCCTCCGGGGTGTTCAATTTGGTAAAGTTGTAGTCTGCCTGTTCGACCTCGGGACCGTCCATGATCTCGAAGCCCATGCCGATGAAGATATCCTTGATCTCATCCAGCACAGTATACATGGGGTGCTTATGACCGATGGTGGTCTTCTTTCCAGGAATGGTGACATCCACGGTTTCTGCCGCCAGCTTTGCGTTCAAAGCCGCTTTTTTCAGAATGGCAGACTGCTCCTCAATCGCCTTTTCCACAGTGGAGCGGACCTCATTTGCCATCTGTCCCACAATGGGGCGCATTTCAGCGGACAGAGAACCCATCTGCTTCAAGACGGCGGTCAACTCACCCTTTTTTCCCAGGTACTTGACACGCAGGGCTTCAAGGTCTGCACCGGCTTCCGTAGCATGGATGGATTCCAGGGCGCTTTTCCGGATTGCTTCCAGCTGTTCCTTCATAGTGTGTACTCCTTATATAATAAATAAATGATAACGGATATCCGGGAAATGGGAATAAAAAAAGACCTCCCATCCCGGCTGTTCGGGACGAAAGGTTTCCTTCCGCGGTACCACCCAAATTCACGCAGAACTGCGCGCACTCGTTTTCCTGATAACGGAGGAATAACCCGGCTGTGTCTCCACAGCGGCTCCCAGGCGAACCAAACGACACCCTGCAAGCCGGCTTACAGCCGCCGACCGGCTCTCTCTGCGCAGGGAAAACTCGTTATTTTCCTGTTCCAAGCTGATAACATCTTATACTTATAGCATAAGTGCTGTTGAAATGCAAGCCGAAATTCCATATAATAATAGGGAAATATCAGAAGATACGGAGGGACGCATATGAAACTGGCAACGGCACTGCAGCTGCGGGAGCTGGACCGGGAAGCGATCCAGGAGCGTGGGATTCCAGCTTTGGAGCTGATGGAGGAAGCCGCGCGGGCGGTGCAGGAAGCAGTGCTGGAGCTGCTGCCCGGAAAGCCGGCACAGGGACAGGCTGCGGTATTCTGTGGAAGTGGAAACAACGGCGGTGATGGGATCGCCTGTGCCAGAATGCTGTTTTTGAAAGGCGTCCGGGTCCGGGCATTTCTGGTGGGCAGCTATGAAAAGCTGACACCGGACGCGCTGGCAGAGACGGGGCTGCTCAGTGAATGCGGCGTGGAACTGGAGCCATTTCTACCGGAGGACGAGGAGCAAAAACGCTTCATTTCCCGCTGTCATGTGCTGGTGGATGCCCTGTTTGGCGTGGGACTTTCCCGGGAAATTGCCCCGGATTCGACATTTGCCGCGGCAGTTTCTCTGATGAACCGTGCGCCGGGCAGGGTAGTGGCGGCAGATATCGCCAGCGGTGTGTCGGCAGATAGCGGATATGTGCTTGGCACATCGGTAAAGGCTGACAGGACAATTACCTTTACACTTCCTAAGATCGGGCAGTTTGTTGGACAAGGCGCGGAAAGCTCCGGCACAGTTCAGGTAGTATCTATCGGGATCCCTCAGGATATGGTGCGCGGTGTGCGCTGCCCAGTGCAGACGATTGAACGGAGCCTGGTGCTGGAGGCATTGCCAAAGCGGAAGCCGGATGGACACAAGGGGACCTTTGGGAAGCTGTTGGTCATCGGTGGAAGCAGAAGCTTCACCGGAGCCCCGGTGCTGACGGCATCCGCGGCTGTGCGGAGCGGCTGTGGACTGGTGTATCTGGGGGTTCCGAAAGGAATTTGGGCAGTTGAAGCGGCAAAATGCAGCTCAGCGATGCCATTTCCCTTGCAAGAGGTTGAAAGCAACGGAATGTTAAGTGAAAACGCATTACAAGAAATCAGGCAAAGGCTCCATGCCTGTGATGTGCTGGCGCTGGGACCGGGATTGGGCAGAAGTGCAGATACAGAAGCATTGGTGATAGAGCTGCTGCGCAGTGCGGATATCCCGGTGGTACTGGATGCGGATGGAATCAATACGCTGGAGGGGCATATAGATGTGTTGGATGCCCGAAGGGGTAGAACCACGATCCTGACGCCGCACGACGGAGAATTTGCCCGGCTGGGCGGGGACCTGTCCGGCGGGGACCGTCTATCGGCGGCGAAGGCGTTTGCCGCTGTGCATGGCTGCATTCTGGTCCTGAAGGGACACCGGACCATCATTGCGGTGCCAGAGGGAAACGCGCTGGTTAACACAACGGGTAACTCTGGTCTGGCAAAGGGCGGCAGCGGGGATGTGCTGACGGGAATCATTGCTTCTCTGCTGTGTCAGGGAGCCACACCGGTGCAGGCAGCGGTGGCAGGTGTTTGGCTGCATGGCTGCGCGGGAGATTTGGCGGCGGAGCAGCTGACCGAATATGCCATGACGCCGGAGGACGTGATCGCGTTTCTTCCTGCGGCGTTTCGGAATGTGCTGGAACAAGGCAGATAACAATGTGAAAGAATAAGGAGGCGGACAGGTGCGCGGATGGCAATGCGTACCAATGATATTGCTGCTTATATTGAGCGGCTGTGCAAAGACAGGAGAAAAGACCGGATTGGGAGAACAGTTCCGGGAGCCATACCAGAAAATGGAGGAGTGCCGGATGGAAGCGGTGGTCTCCAACGGAACCGGAAGCCCGCTGAAGGAGAGCTTTCAACTGAGCTGCACTTACCGGGCGGATGGAACCAGCAGCGTGGAAATTCTGGCGCCGGAGGAGGTGCAGGGGGTGCAGGCAACCTTTGATCAGGAGGGCATGTCCCTGATTTATGAAGGGCAGTGCCTGAATACCGGAACGATCAGCAGGGAGGAGCTTTCTCCGGCAGCCTGCCTGCCCTGCCTGATGGATGCCCTGCAAAACGGTTGGCTGTTAGAGGAAAACCGTGAAAAATGGATGGATACGGAGTGTGTGCGGCTCAGTCTGGACAGAAGTGGGGAAAATGGTGGAAAGCTCGTTTCCACACTGTGGTTGCGGGAAGAGGATGGGAAACCACTGTACGGAGAGATTGCAGTGGAGGACAAAATTATTTTGTGCGCGGAGTTTACGAAGTTTGAATTTGGTGATATACTCAAAAACTAAGGCGGAAACGCCGGACTGCGCGAACATAAGAACGGCAGGAACACTGTTGTAAGGGTGACCGGATGTGGAAGAGTATTTGAAACGGACCTGGGCGGAGATCAACCTGGATCATTTGAGCAATAATTATCAAAAGCTGCGCCGCCAGATGGGACCTAAGTCTAAATATCTGGGCGTGGTAAAGGCAGATGCCTATGGACACGGCGCGATTCGGGTGGCGCAGAAGCTGCAGGAGCTGGGCGCGGATTATCTGGCAATTTCCAATGTAGAAGAGGCGGAGGAGCTGCGGAGCCACGGCATCCGTCTGCCGATTCTGATGCTGGGCTACACGCCGGCGGAAATGACGGAAGCGCTTATCGACAACCGCGTGGCGCAGGATGTTCCGTCTCTGGAAATGGCGCGGGCATATTCTGCTGCTGCCGCTGCCTGTGGCAAGACGCTGACAGTCCATTTGAAGCTGGATACCGGAATGGGACGGCTGGGCTTTCAGTGCGATGAGGTCCATGCCCGGCAGAGCCTTGCGGAGATTTTAGAGGCGCTGCGGCTTCCCAATCTGAATTGGGAAGGCGTATTCATGCACTTCTGCGTGTCAGACGAGCCGGAGGATCCGGAATGTCAGGCATTTACAAGGCTTCAGTATGAGCGTTTTGCAAAGATGGTGCGGGAGGTGGAGGAGCGCAGCGGTATTTCCTTCCGGATCCACCATTGCTGCAACAGCGGCGGCGTACTGTTCCACCCGGAATGGGCGTGGGATATGTGCCGCCCGGGAATCGTTCTGTACGGAACGGAGCCTATGTCCGTAAAATTCGGATTGGAGCCGGTGATGACACTGAAAACCACAGTGGGTCCCATTAAGGAATACGCGCCGGGAACATCGGTCAGCTACGGCAGAACCTATGTGACAGATCAGCCGCGGCGGATCGGCGTGCTTCCCATCGGCTATGCAGACGGACTGATGCGCTGCCTGTCCAACCGCTGGTCGGTGATGACAGCGGAGGGACCGGCTCCCATCTGCGGGCGGATCTGCATGGATATGTGCATGGTGGATCTGACAGGACTGCCGCATATTCAGACCGGAGACGAGGTAACGGTTTTTGGAGAGGGCAATCCGGTAGAAAAGATGGCGGAAGCCGCCGGGACCATCACCTATGAGTTGCTGTGCGCCGTATCCAAGCGGGTGCCGAGAGTGTATATTGAGAATGGAAAGGTCGTTGAACGGCATTTGCAGCTGATGCTGTAAGCGAAGCGGGAACCAAAAACGGTTTTGCGGCATAGGATGAGTGCGGGGCAGGAATTCAGAGAGCAGAGTATAAATTCCGCGGCTGTGTGGGACAATGAGAGTGGCCTTACCGCTAAGAGGGCGGAAATGGGTACTACTTTCGGCGGAGTGTGAACTTTGTGGATACGAGTGTCAAGCGCGGTGAAATTTACTATGCCGACCTCTCTCCAGTCGTGGGCAGCGAGCAGGGAGGCATCCGACCGGTTCTGATCATCCAGAATGATACCGGAAACCGGTACAGTCCGACGGTGATCGCGGCTGCCATCACTTCACAGACCGGAAAAGCCCGGCTGCCGACACATATCGAGCTGCCAGTTACACAAAGCTGCGGACTGACGAAGGACTCTGTGGTTTTGCTGGAACAGGTGCGGACGCTGGATAAGAAGCGGCTGCGGGAGCGAATGGGACGGGTGGATGATCCAATTATGGAGCAGATCGACACGGCAATCGCGGTGAGCTTTGGCTTGCCGCACGACAGACTGGTTTAAAAGAGATCCCGCAGGAGAGCATTTCTCCTGCGGGAGAGAATTCAGCCTTTGGGGGTACATATGAAAAAGAACAGATGGATTTTTCGGGCAGCGGTGCTGTTTGTGATTTCGGGAGTGCTGGCGGGAACCTTTTCTGCGGCGGCGGATGCAGGCTCCTCTGGAGACCCGCTGGTCACGCTGAGCTATCTGAATGAAACCTATCTGCCAAATCTTCTGGCAAAGGTGGATGCGAAGATCACAGACCGGAACGCGGCATTGATCAATCAGCTGGGCGGAGGAGTCTCCTCCAGCGGCGGAGGAACCGCGTCCACCTATACTGTGGTCACGCTGAGCAAGGGACAAACCCTGAAGGGGACCATCGGCTGTGAAATGATGCTGCGGGTGGGAACCGCGTCCTGTGTGGCAACATCGTCTCCCGGTTTGATCGACGAAACAACAGGCGGCAATCTGGCAGGCGGTGGTGCGCTGGTGCAGAACCACCTGTATATGCAGACGGTGGAAAACAGAGGGGTCAAGGCAACCTCTACCACTGTGAAGGTTCTGGTACGCGGCGGATACAGTATTGCCTGAAAAGTGCATGAATGGGGAATAAAGGCTCCTGCTGGTGCGTACAATGTGCCGGCAGGAGCTTTGTGCTGTGCGGTAAGGGGAGGGAGCGATGGAGAGAGTACCGGTTTTTTCGCAGGGACGCCCGGTGGGGGAATTGACTGCGGAAGCGGATGGGTTGTACGAGAGGTATCAGGCAGACTGTGTCCTGGAGGACGGAATGCCGATGCGGCTGTATGCCGTGTACGAAAAGCAGGAGCTGCCGTTGGGAATCCCGGAGCCGGAAGAAAGCAGGCTGTGCCTGCTGCGAAGAATCTCCAGAAAAAGATGTGAAAACGGTGGAAGGCTGCTGCGCGGAGAGCTGCGCGGCGTGACGCAGAGCGGGGATTCTGTCTGGCAGGAGGCTCCCACTCCGGGAGAGCTGTTTCACAGCACGCTTTGGAAAGAGCGGCTTCGGCAGGCATCCGGTGCGCTGACCAGACAGGAAGACGGGCGGCGGTATCTGGCGCTGCCTTACCACCAGAATCGTCCGTTTCTTCTGACGGAGCTGTTCTGCTTTGCAAGGGTCGTGCGGATACATGGGCAGGAGTATGCAGTATTTGTATTTGACCGGAATGAAAATCCGGTATTTTACCGGTGATGCCTGTAAAATGGGGATACCATCTTTCCCAAAAGTATGCTATACTGTAAACCACATAGACAGAAATCGCGGCGGAGAAGCAACGCCGGAAAACAGGAGGTCTCCTTATGAAATGCCCCTATTGTGGTTTCAATGAAAGCAAAGTGATCGATTCCCGTCCGGCAGACGAGGGCAGCAGCATCCGCCGCCGCAGAGAATGCCTCTCCTGCAAAAAGCGCTTTACCACTTATGAAACGGTGGAAAATCTGCCGATGGTGGTTATCAAGAAGGATGGCAGCCGCCAGAGCTTTGAAAAGCGGAAGGTTTTGGGCGGAATGATCCGTGCCTGTGAAAAGCGTCCGGTCTCTATGGGAGAGCTGGAAAAGATCGCGGATGAGATCGAGCAGGATCTGCAAAACTCTATGGAACGGGAGATCAGCACGGAGCTGATCGGCGAGCAGGTCATGACCCGGCTGAAAAAGGTAGACGAGGTGGCATATGTGCGGTTTGCCTCGGTATATCGCCAGTTCAAGGACATTGATACTTTTATGTCCGAGCTGAATAAGCTGCTGGCAGACAAGTAAGCTCCTTAGAGTATATTTTTGATATCCAGCCGCTCCATTTCGGCAAGCAGACGCAGCTGCGCCTGAAGGTCGGCAAGCTCAGCCTGAAATTCGGAAGGCTCCTGTGTGCGGGCAAAGGCGGCTGCGCGGTGGTACATTGCCTCGGCATCGTCAATGGCGTCATGCCGGGTGGCGATGTGCAGCCAGGTCTGGTGCTTTGCCCAGTCCTGATAGCTGGCATCGAGAACAGCGGCGGCAGCCTCCCAGCGGTTGGAAAGGGAGAGGACTTCCGCCGTGTCTAATTGAGCGCTCCAACGGGCGGTTTCCCGGGAGAAGTAAAGGCTGTTCCAGATGGAAAACAGCAGCAGCCCAGCCAGCAGCAGGACCGGAGTGAGAAAGCGTTTCATCAGGCAGACTCCTTTGGCAGAAAATACAGCTGCTCATCCGGCGTGATCGTTAGAAGAAAGACCTCGCTGGGAGAGGAGAAGCCGTGCGCGGAAAGCTGCGTTTGCAGCCAGGCGGTATCCTTGCCGCATTTCTTCAGGTTTTTGGACAGGGTGCGTCCGTCGTTGATCAAAATCATGGGAAGACTGCGCGGCGGTTCAGGCTTCAGCTTTAGCTGCTTTGCAGAGGGCGGCTGCTCCTGCGGCCAGGGAAGAATAGAAAGCTGTCCGGAATTTTCCAGTACGGCATATTGGATGGCTTGCAGATCACAAAAGCCCTGGGAACGCAGCTCTTCCATCAGTTCGTCAATGGTAAAACGATTTTTTCGCATTGCCTCTTGACAAATGCGTCCGTTATCGATCAAAATAGTGGGAAGTCCGCAAACCAGCTCCCGGAACCGGAGACTGGTCAAGGACAGCTGGGAAAGCAGCATAGACATTGCCAGCAGCGTGAGAATGGGAATGATTCCTGCCAGAAGCGGGATGCCAAAATCCTGCATGGGAACGGTGGCAAGATCAGAGATCATCATGGTCAGGACCAGCTCCGCAGGCTCCAGCTCGCCGATCTGGCGTTTTCCCATTAAACGAAGCCCCAGCATGATGAGTATATATAAAATGATGGTGCGAATCAGTGCCGTCGCCAAGTCAATTCCCCCTTATGCACAGAGTATCTGCGGCAGGTGGGGAAATTATCCAACGGAAAATCAAGCTTCCAGTGGAGGTTGATGATAAACAGCGCAGAAAAGAAAGGAGATTATGGGGAAACCCCATCAACAGCGCCATGCTCCCTGCCGCTGGCAGGGATAACGAGGAGAGGGGAGCGTCAGGGCAATGCCCTGCAATCGAGTGTTCGGCGGATGCCCCTCCGTGTACCCATAGGCACGTCATGCGGCATACAAATACACGGGCAACTGTGGAACAGAAGTGCCGCGGCTATGGAAAAAGCGACAAATGACTGCGCGTTTGTCCTTTTGAATGCTATATTGAACATTTCAGGAGGATCATAAATATGTGTGGAATTATCGGCTTTGCGGGAAAGGAACAGGCTGCTCCGATTCTGTTGGACGGACTGGAGCGGATGGAATACCGCGGCTATGACTCTGCCGGTGTTGCCGTGCGCTCGGAAACCAAGGGCTTGCAGGTCAAAAAGACCAAGGGACGGCTAAAGGTGCTGCGGGATCTGATCCACGACGGAGCGGATTTAGACGGAACGCTGGGAATTGGACACACCCGCTGGGCAACGCACGGCGAGCCCAACGATATCAACGCCCATCCCCATGTCAGCGAAAACGGACGGATCGCGCTGGTGCATAACGGCATCATTGAAAATTATCTGGAAATCAAGGAACACCTGACCAAACTGGGCGTTCAGTTTGTCTCCGATACGGACTCCGAGGTGGTGGCACAGCTGCTGGAATACCATTACAACGAGTGCCACAATATGCTGGAGGCAGTGGGGCGCGTCCTGCGCCGTATTGAGGGCTCGTATGCCTTCGGCATCATCTGCTCGGATTATCCCGATGCCCTCATTGCGGCAAGAAAGGACAGCCCGCTGATTCTGGGATACGGCAAAAACGGCAATTTCATCGCATCGGACGTAACGGCAGTCATCAAGTATACGCGGGATGTTGCCTATATGGATGATGGAGAGATCGCCGTGGTCACGCCGGACTCCATTGACGTGTTTGACGATGAACTGGTCCCAGTGGAGAAAAAGCACCGCATTGTGGACTGGGATGTGTCCGCCGCGGAAAAGGGCGGCTATCCGCACTTCATGCTGAAGGAGATCATGGAGCAGCCGGAGGCGATCCGGAAAACCATCTCTCCCCGGATCCGGAATGACCGCGTGGTGCTGGACGACATCTCTCTGACCGCGGATTATATCAAGGATGTTTCCCGGGTATTTATCGTGGCGTGCGGCTCCTCTTACCATGTGGGCATGGTCAGCAAATATAACTGGGAGCGGCTGATGCGGCGTCCGGTGGAAGTGGTGCTGGCATCCGAATTCCGTTACTGCGAACCGCTGGTAGATGAAAGGTCTCTGGTGATCATTATCAGCCAGTCCGGCGAGACACTGGACACAATGGCTGCCATGCGGGAGGCAAAGCGCCTGGGCGGAAGAACCCTGGCGATCGTCAATGTGGTCGGTTCCTCTATTGCACGGGAAGCAGATGATGTTCTGTATACCTGGGCAGGACCGGAGATCGCGGTGGCAACCACTAAGGCGTACTCCACACAGCTGGTTCTGATGGATCTGGTAGGATTGTATCTGGCGGACCTGCTGGGAACGGTGCGTGAAGATGAATACCGCACGATCCTCGCGGAAATGCAGCAGCTGCCGGAGAAGATGGAGAAGGTACTGGCACAGACCAGTGACGTGCAGTATTTTGCATCCCGGTACTTCAACCACGATTCCATTTTCTTCATCGGAAGGAATCTGGATTACGCGATGGGCATGGAGGGCTCCCTAAAGCTGAAGGAGATCTCTTATATTCATTCGGAGGCGTATGCTTCCGGTGAGCTGAAGCACGGTACGATCTCGCTGATCGAGCCGGGAACACTGGTGGTGGCGCTGGGTACCTATGCGCCGCTGTTCGACAAGGCGATGAGCAACGTGGTGGAGGTCAAGGCGCGGGGCGCGGAGGTCCTGGCGGTGACCACCGAGGACTTCAAGGACAAGATGGAGAAGACGGCAGACGCTACCATTGCCGTTCCTGTGACACATGCCATTCTGCAGCCCTCTTTGGGGGTAGTGCCGCTGCAGCTGTTTGCGTATTATGTGGCTTTGCAGCGCGGATGCGATATTGATAAGCCGCGGAATCTGGCAAAATCCGTTACCGTGGAATAAAAGCCTGAAGGAGGACCGCAGGAATGCGGTCCTCCTTTTGCGTGACAGATAATTATGAACTTTCTGTGAAAACCCGGCTGAATCTGTGAACGCAGGTTGTCCTGCCCAGAAAGATTTGTTATAATTTCAAAAGTTGGACGAGATTTGACGAAGCAGGTCGATGCAGAGAGGAAAGGGTCATGCAGAAAAAGGAATTGCTTAAAAGAATTTTTTCGTTAGGTTTGGCAGCGGCGCTGCTGCTTCCCACAGCGGCGCAGGCAGCCTATTCAGATACATCCGGGCATTGGGCGGAAGGCGCCATTGATAAATGGAGCGGCAGCTATGGCATTCTGTCCGGCTATGAGGACGGTACGTTCCGTCCGGACAACACCATCACCCGCGGCGCCTTTGCGGGCATCATGTCCCGTTTTCTTCAATATCAGGCGGAGGCGGACCGGAAAACGTTTTCTGACATTCAGGGCGAATATTGGGAGAGTGCCATTCTGAAGCTGAACGCCGCGGGCGTTTATTTGGGGACGGATGGCAAGGCGCTGGTGAACCATGACATTACCCGCCAGCAGGCAGTAACGATGATTGCCCGGGCGTTTGGCATTCCGGAAACGGCGGGAACGCTGCCCTATGCAGATGCCGGCTCCATTGCGGAATATGCCCGTGGCTATCTGATGACGATGCAGCAGCGGGGATACATTACGGATGTGGGCAGCGACCAGATGTTCCGTCCTACGGCAGCCATCACCCGTGCAGAGGTCGTCAATATCCTGAACAATATGATCGCAGTCCTGGTTCAGAACCAGAATGAATTCAACGAAAATGTGCATGGAAACCTGATGGTAAATGGAACGAATGGCGCGAACCTGAAGGGGATGGATATTTCCGGAGACCTGATCATTGCACCGGGCGTCAGCGGCACGGTCACGCTGACGGATGTGACGGTGCAGGGGCAGATCCAGAACCTGGGCAAGGCGGCGGTGGAGAGAACGACCACGCCAGTGCCGGTGCCGGAGGAGCCGTCCCATAATACGGAGCCGGAGGAACCGTCAGTACCGGAGGAGCCGAAGGATTATTTTATGTATAACGGGCAGAAGATCTCCATTGACCCGGAGCTGGAAAAAAATGAACTGACAGCAAGTGATTTTTACTGGGATGAAAACGGTAGGCTGGTATACAGCGGCGGAAAGTTTGATACCCGCTTCGGAATTGACGTAGCCGCGTATCAGAACCGGAATACCACTGGAGACATCGACTGGGACGCAGTCCGGCAGGATGGGGTGGACTTTGCAATGGTGCGGGTCGCCCTTCGCGGCACCTCCACAGGTGTTCTGTATCCGGATGCCTTTTACGCCGCGAATATTGATGGCGCAATGGCTGCCGGGATTGATACGGGTGTGTATATCTTCTCTCAGGCAATTTCTGTGGAAGAGGCGGTAGAGGAGGCAGACTATGTGATCTCTCTGCTGGACGGACATAAGATCAGCGGTCCGGTGGCGTTTGACTGGGAGATGAAGGACAGCACCTATCGGGTGTATGGCACGGACCCCGCAGTGGCGACCGCGGCAGCAAAGGCGTTTTGCCAGCGCATTGAGGAAGCCGGATATGATGCGATGGTGTACGTCAGCAAATATGTGGGGTATGTAAAGTTTGACCTGAGCCAGCTGAGCGATTACCAGCTGTGGTATCCGGAGTATAAATATACCACCACTTCTGCGGAGAAGGTGTATCCCAGCTTCTATTACCAGATGGATTACTGGCAGTACAGTGATAAGACCTCTATCAATGGAATCGGGGGAAGGGTGGATACCAACATTCAGTTCCTGCGCTGACAGAAAAAAGGAGACGGAATTTCCGTCTCCTTTTTGCGGGGAAGGGCAGGTCAGCGGTCCTTCTGCTGGTTGGTCTGATTCTGCTTTTTCTCCTGCTGGTTCTGCTGGCTCTGGTTGTTCTGCTGATTTTTGTTCTGCTTCTGGTTCTGATTTTCACGCTGCTGATTCTGAGACATTGAAGGAACACCTCCTCTCCAATGAAGACTGAGTACACCGCTATTGTGGACCGGCTGCACTGGATTTATGCGGCGGCTGCGAAAAAATATAGAAAAATTAGACTTGACATTCAGTGAAGCGGTTGATATAATAATCCAGCAAAACAAAGTAGGCTGATTGCATCCGCCTCACCTCCTGCGCATCAGCAAAGAGGTTAACACGGTAATCAGACCGCGGAAGCGGTTTGTTGACAGCCATCCTCCGCTCTGTGGAGTGATTGGTTCTGTCCGGTGGATTACGCGGATGCCGAAATGGTATCCGCGTTTTGTTATTTTGAATGGAGGTGCTTCGACCATTAGTAAAGCAGTGCATGAACTGAACGAGGAGATCAAGGACAAGGAGATCCGGCTGATTGGTGCCGACGGTGAACAGCTGGGCATTATGGCACCGGCAGACGCATTGAGGATCGCCGATGAAAAGGGCTTGGACCTGGTAAAAATTTCTCCGCAGGCTGTGCCGCCCGTCTGCAAGATGATGAACTATGGAAAGTTCAAGTTTGAGCAGGGCAAGCGGGAAAAGGAAGCAAAAAAGAACCAGCATGTGGTGGAAATCAAGGAGATCCGGATGTCTCCCGGCATTGACATCGGAGACTTCAACACCAAGCTCCGGAACGCGCAGAAGTTTATTGCTGATGGAAACCGCGTCAAGGTTTCCGTTCGGTTCCGCGGTCGTGAAATGGCACACACGGATATTGGCAAGGACTTGCTGGATCGGTTCGCGGAACAGTGCGCCGAGACAGCAACTTTGGATAAGTCTGCCAAACTGGAAGGACGCATGATGTCCATTTTCCTCTCCCCGAAGGCAGGCAAGTAACAGTTATTTTTGTTGAAACATACGGAAGGAGATTTCAATTATGCCGAAGCTGAAGACCCATAGCGGTGCAAAGAAGAGATTCAACCTGACCAAGAGCGGAAAGGTCAAGCGTGCAAAGGCTTTCAAGAGCCACATCCTGACCAAGAAGGATACCAAGCGTACTCGTCGTCTGCGTACTGGTGCCTATGCGGATGCTACCAATGCAGATACCGTCCGCAAGATGATTCCCTACAAGTAAGATAACGATACGTTTAGAATAGGAGGCTAATCAACTATGGCAAGAGTTAAGGGCGCGATGATGACGCGCAAGAGAAGAAATAAGACGCTGAAGCTGGCCAAGGGTTACTGGGGCGACAAGTCCAAGCACTTCAGAATTGCAAATGAAGCGGTGATGAAGTCCCTGAGCTATGCTTACACTGGACGCCGCCTGAAGAAGCGTGACTTCCGTTCCCTGTGGATCACCCGTATTTCCGCAGCCTGCAAGCTGAACGGGATGAACTATTCTACCTTCATGCATGGACTGAAGACCGCTGGTATCGTGATCAACCGCAAGATGCTGGCTGAGCTGGCTGTCAACGATGCTGCTGCATTCACCCAGCTGACGGAGACCGCAAAGAAGGCAAACGCCTGATTATACGCTTTACATGGAAAAGCTCCTGCCGTACGGCAGGAGCTTTTTTGATAAAACGCAGCAGGTCAGGGGGATTCCCGCTGTGTGGACCTTGGATACGGAGCCTTGACGTCGGTAATGCCCAGCAGATAGTCAATGCTGGTGTGGTACAGGGCTGCCAGCTGGATGAGTACGTCAGTGGGAATATCCCGCTTGCCAAGCTCATAGTGCGAGTAGCTGACCTGTGTGCAGTGCAGATACTGCGCCAGATCCTTTTGCAGAAGATCTGCATCCTCCCGCAGATCCCGGATTCGTCTATACATGACGCGTGATTCCTTTCTCAGGGTATGTATATACGAAAAAGTATAGATATAACATTTTGTTTTCTTGACTCGTAAAACAAAATGTTATATATTAAGGGAAAACAGAAAGTGGGAGGCATATCCAATGAAAAAAATCGGAACCATACTGCTCGCCATGACAATGGCACTGACTGCAACAGCCTGCGGAGGAAATGCGGCGACATCCAGCACCTCCACACAGGCTCCTGCGGCATCTCAGAGTACGGGAAGCACCAGCGCTGGCAGCGGGAGCGCAGAGAGCAGTGCGGATGGGGAAACCAGCGGACCCATGTCTGCGTCAGAGGTTTATGCGTGGATCGCTGAAAATGACGAGCTGGATTACACGGTCCCCGAAGCAGCAATGGAATTTATAGACAGTAATCCCCAGTTTTTCCCGGGAAGTGATAAGAATACCGGAGCCATGAGTGATTTTGTTGATTATGATGCGGACTATCCTCATATTGCAAAAAATCCTGCAAAATATGCGGACAAGCTTATGAGCATCGGCGGCGATATTGTGGACTGTAAGGAAAATGAGACGGAGCAGGGGACGATCACTTATCTGCAAATTCAGGATTATTCCGGCTATTCCTATTGTCTGTATTATCTGGGGTCCTTAGAGGATGCGTTTGAAGGCTATTCAGCGTGGGGCTATGCACTGCCCTTTGGCACAGTGACCTTTGACAATGTTGGCGGGTATTACACACAGGCTGTGGTGGGAGCAGCATGCTACATTGAAGTGGAAAACTACGAGTACAGCGACCATTTATAAAAAAGAAATACATCTCAAAGCAGAAAACGGAGCCGCAGCGGCTCCATTTTTTTGCTGGGAGGAGTCCATGCTGTCAGCAAGGCAGAAACAGGGATATGGGCTTGTATTTTCTCAATGAAATTGATAAAATAAAATGAAAACCTTGCGGAGGGGGCGGACAGTTGAACTATCTTCAGGAGCTGGTGCATCAGTTGGACTATGCGGCAATGTGCCGGGCAGCTCTGCGTGTACTTTCCGTACTGCTCTGCCTTTCAATTCACGAGACCTGCCACGGGATCGCCGCATATGCACTGGGAGATCCAACGGCAAAACGCCAGCACAGGCTGTCCTTAAACCCGCTGCGGCATATCGACTGGTTTGGGCTTTTGCTGATGTTTACGGTGGGCTTTGGCTGGGCAAAGCCAGTTCCCGTGGATCCCCGCTATTTCAAAAATCCCAAGCGTGGAATGGCGGTAACTGCGCTGGCAGGACCGGTGTCCAATCTGCTGTTTGCCGTACTGCTGATGCTGCTGGGGCGGGGGATCGACCGGCATATTGCCTATACAGATGGTTGGAACACCGTTTTTCAATTTTTGATATCCACAGCGGTACTGTCCATAGGTCTGGGATTGTTCAATCTGATACCAATCCCGCCGTTGGATGGTTCCAAAGTGCTGGCTGCCTTTTTCCCGGACAGGGTTTATGCTGCCTGGATGCGGTATGAGCGGTATGGAATGCTTCCTCTGCTGGTGCTGTCGCTGACAGATATTGGCGGCGGACTGATAAATCGTGGGATCATTGCGGTGTATACGTTCTTATCGCAGTGGATTCTGTTCAGCTAACGAGGTGCATATGGAAAATCCAATTTTCAAGTTGGAAAAGGTAGTGCATACACCGGCAAATGAGGAAATGCAGGATTTTGAGGGACCGCTGGACCTGATTTTATATCTGTTGGGAAAAAACCGGATGCAGATCCAGGATATCTCGATTGCCACGATTTTGGAGCAGTATCTGGATTGGCTGGACTACCGCAAAAAAATGGATCTGGACGTTGCCAGCGAGTTTATCACAATGGCTTCGCACCTGATGTATATCAAAACACGGATGCTGCTTTCTCTGGAGGATCAGGAGGCAAAGAACGAGATGGATGCCCTGATCCAGTCTCTGGAGGAACGGCGTAGGAATGAAAGCTATGCCCGCATCCAGCAGGCGGCGGCATTGCTGGAGCCGCTGGGAGAATTCGGGCGGAACATAGAGACCCGGATGCCGGAGCCGGTAAAGCAGGAAAGGTCTGTGGAATACCATCACGAGAGAAAGGACCTGCTGCTTGCCATGATGGAGGTCCAGAGCCGGGCGGAGCGCCGCCTTCCGCCGCCGAGGACCGCGTTTGGAGAGATCGTCCGCCACGAGCCGTATCCTGTGGAAAGAAAGGCGAGAGAGATTTTAGGGCGGCTGACGCTGGGACATGCTGTCAGCTTTCGGACGCTGTTTCGGGGCGACCGGAGCCGAAGTGAGATCGTTGCAACCTTTCTTGCTGTTTTGGAGCTGTGCCATGCCTGTGTGCTGCGCCTGTCGGGAACCGAGCGACAGTATACGGTCCGGCAGGAAAAGGAGCTTCCAGAGGATTTGACGTTTTAAGGAGCGCGTGCATGGATACAATGGATAGAAAAGAACTGGAAGCTGCCATAGAGGCGGTCCTTTTTGCCGCGGGAGAGCCTATCCAGGAGGAACGAATCTGCGCCGCGCTGGAATTGGACCGTGCCACAGTCCGGCAGCTCCTTCAAAAGCTGATGGACGCCTATGCGTATGAACGCCGGGGCATCCGGCTGCTGCATATGGATGACTGCTGGCAGCTGTGTTCCGCGCCGGATTATGGAGAGACAGTGCGGAAGGTCCTTGAGATCCGCAAGCCGGCAAAGCTGACGCAGCCCGCGTTGGAGGTTTTGAGCATCATTGCCTATTACCAACCTACAACCAGAGCGTATATAGACCAGATCCGCGGCGTGGACAGCGCGTATACCATCGGTCTTCTGCTGAACCGAAGGCTGATCGAGGAGTGCGGCAGAATGCAGGTCCCGGGGAGACCGCGGCTTTACCGAACGACAAAGCTGTTCCTCCGCGCGTTTCATTTATCCAGTCTGGAGGAATTGCCGGAGATTCCGGACCTGATTACAGGGGAACAGCTGCGTCTGGATGGTGTTGGAGAAGCGGCAGAGGAAAAAAGCAAGTAGAGCGGGAGGAGGGACAGCAGTTGATCATCCTATGGGTCATAGCGGTTATTTTATGTCTCATCGGTATTTTGTGCCTGTTGTCCATTCATGTGTCGGTGCAGTGGCAGGATTCGGCGCTGACGACGGTAAAAGCCGGGCTGGGACTGTTTTCCGTTGATCTGCTCCGGCTTTTGAAAAAGCCAAAAAAGAAGAAGCCTGAAAAAAAACAGGACCCAGTGTCGGAAAAGGACGCGAGAAGGGGTAGAAGCAGATTCCCACGGCTCTGCCGTGAGGATATCCGGCTGGCGGTAAGGATACTGCTTCCGGCGCTGCAGGGAACGCTGCAGCGTCTGCGGCAAAGGCTGCGTATCTCGCCGCTGCAATGCGCGGTATTTTTAGGCGGACAGAATGACCCAGCGCAGGCGGCGGAAAACTACGGGTACTTACAGGCACTGATCTGGACGGGAATGCCCGTACTGGAGCAGCTGGTCCACATTTCAGGAATCAGACTTCATACAGAAATTGATTTTCAGTCCGACCGCACACGGACCGAGGGGGAGGTCGGTATCTCCGCAAGGATCGGAAGCCTGCTTGCGGTGGGTATCTGTATGGTAATCCCTGTGGTCCAATGGCTCCGTCTGGTACAAAAAGCACATCAGAAACCGCAGCCGGAAGAGGAAAGAGAAAAGAAGGCTCCGGATGCCCGGCAGTCTGCCGCATAGAAAGGAAGAAAAGTATGGAAAACATGGAAAAGAAAACGCCGTTGAATGATTTGATGCGTTCCACAATGGATAAGATCCATGAGATGGTGGACACCAATACCATTGTCGGGGAGCCAATCCAGACGCCGGACGGTGTGACGCTGATCCCGATTTCACGGGTGTCCTTCGGCTTTGGCAGTGGCGGTGGAGATTACGGAAAGACCACGCAGAATTTCGGCGGCGGCAGTGGCGCCGGTGTAAAGATCGACCCAGTGGCTTTTCTGGTGGTCAAGGACGGTACGACCCGGGTGCTTCCGGTAGCGGTCCCACCGGTATCGACCGCGGACCGGATTATAGATATGGTTCCGGATATTATGGATAAAGTGGAAAAATATTTCGACAGGAAACAGGATAAAGAGGAATTCTGATTGGGGTATACTACAATCACGAAAATAAGAGGGTGATTGTGGTTGTTCAGACAGGTTAAGCGCTGTGTGCTGCTGATAGCGGCATCGGTTTTTGCGTTTAGTATTTTTCCATTACACAGTATGTGTATCAGCACATCCGCCACAGCGGCAGTGCTGATGGATGTGGACAGTGGGAGAGTGCTGTATGAGCAAAATGCCCACGCAAAGATGCTGATTGCCAGCACGACGAAGATCATGACAGCGCTGGTAGCCCTGGAGGAGGGCGACCTTTCCCAGGTCGTAACGGTGCAGCGGTCGGAGACGCTTGTGGAAGGATCGTCCATGTACCTGCGGGAAGGGGAAAAGCTGACGCTGGAAACGCTGCTATATGGTCTGCTGCTCTGCTCCGGCAACGATGCCGCTCTGGCGGTGGCAGATGCGGTAGGGGGCAGTCAGGCGCAGTTTGTTGCCATGATGAACGAAAAAGCCAAGGCATTGGGAATGATGGATACCAGCTTTGCAAATCCCAATGGCTTGGACGATGCACAGCATTATTCCACAGCAATGGATATGGCAAAGCTGGCATGCGCGGCGGTGGAGAATGAACATTTTGTGCGGATCGCCTCGACAAAGTCCATTACGCTGGGCGGCAGAACAATGAAAAACCACAACAAGCTGCTGTCGTATATGGACCACTGCATCGGTCTGAAGACCGGGTATACCAGGGCAGCGGGGCGGACGCTGGTTTCCTGCGCTGTGAAAAATGGACAGCGGCTGGTGGCGGTGACGCTTCAGGATGGAAACGACTGGGTGGACCACCAGCTGCTGTATGAATACGGCTTTTCAACCTTTCCGGTAAAACGGGTGGTTCAGGCAGGGGAGACCGTGGGAACGGTCCCCGTAAGCAATGCCGCGCCCCAGACCGCGCCGTTGGTTGCCGGAAGCTCTTTCTCCTGGCCCTGTGCCGAGGGGGAGAAGGTGCGTACGGTGCTGAATGTGCCGGAGACGCTGAAAGCGCCTCTTTCAACTGGAGCGCAGGTGGGAGAAATAACTGTAACCTGTAACGGTAAAGAGATCGGTCGGATACAGCTGCTGTGCGGCAGCGCTGTGCTGCCGGAGCTGACGCTTCCCATGACCAGGTTTCACCAGTTGGAGCAAATGCTTTACCAATAAATCAAGGGGAGATGGTATTCTTGCAGGAACGGCTGCAAAAAATCATTGCCGCTGCGGGAATATGCTCCCGGAGAGCGGCAGAGGCATACCTGTCTGAGGGACGGGTCACCGTCAATGGCAGAGCTGCGGCGCTGGGGGATAAAGCGGATACAGAGAGTGATGAGATCATGCTGGACGGTGTCCCAGTCACACGTCCGTTGAAGCTTGTGTATGTGATGCTGAATAAGCCCCGGGGATATGTTACCACCATGTCAGATGAGCGGGGGAGAAAGACCGTTGCGGACCTGACAGGAGATGTAGGAGTCCGGGTGCTTCCGGTGGGGCGGCTGGACTATGATTCCGAAGGCTTGCTTCTGATGACCAATGACGGTGCGCTGATCCAGAAGCTGACGCATCCCAGGTATCAGCGGACGAAGATCTATCATGTTTCTGTGTGCGGAGCGGTAGATCACGCCGCTCAAAGGCTGGAATCGGTCCGGGACCTGGATGGAGAACCGATCCGGCAGGCACAGGTCCGTCTGCTGTCTCAGAGGGAGCGGGAAGCAGAGCTGGAGGTCACGATCCACGAGGGGAAAAACCGCCAGATCCGCCGGATGTGCAGCCAATGTGGGTTGACAGTGCGGCGCCTGCAAAGGGTAGAGGAAGACACTGTACGTCTGGGTGGTCTGAAGCCGGGAAAATGGCGGTATTTGACAGCGGAAGAAATTCAAAAATTAAAGGAAGCTGAAATGCCAGACGGTTGAAAAGGGCTGTCTGGCATTTTTGTTTAAAAAATTCATGCAGGAAATGAAAGAAATCTTGCAAAATAGAGTTCCCTTTTGTGAAAGGTTGTAGTATACTATGTTCGATTTGATTAGATTCTGCTCACATCATGGAGATTGGCGGTGATGGAGACAGAAACAAGGGGGTTCCTATGGCGAAGAGTATTTTGCATGTGATTGAGAGCAGTATGGGCGGTTTTTCCAAAGGACAGAAAAAAATTGCCTCGTATATTCTCGAGAATTTTGATAAGGCTGCGTTTATGACGGCAAGCAAGCTGGGACGGCTGGTGGGTGTCAGTGAATCCACGGTGGTGCGGTTTGCTTCGGAGCTGGGCTATGACGGATATCCCAGCATGCAGCGGGCGCTGCAGGAGATGATCCGCAGCCGCCTGACGTCTACGCAGAGAATTCAGGCGGCGGGAGACCTGCTGACAGGGCAGGATGTGCTGTCCGCTGTAGTGCAGTCAGACATGGATAAGCTGCGGGTACTGCTGGACGAGGCAAACCGGTCTGAATTTGAAAAGACGGAGGATCAAATCCTCTCTGCCAGAAGAATTTATATTCTGGGCGCCCGTTCCTCGTCCTTCCTGGCAGGGTATTTGAATTTCTATCTGCATCTGCTGTTTGAAAATGTGACGCTGGTGCAGTCCAATGCTGCCGGTGAGATTTTTGAGCAGCTGTTCCGCATCGGACCGGAGGATGTGATGATCGCGCTGAGCTTCCCCCGGTATTCTCAGGTAACTATGAATACGGTGAAGTTTGCAAAGGACCGGGGAGCGCATATCATTGCGATCACAGACAATGAGCTGTCCCCTCTGTACCAGATGGCGGATGCCGTGCTGCTGTCTCCCAGTGAAATGATTTCCTTTGTGGATTCGATGGTGGCGCCGATGTCCATGATAAACGCCCTGATCGTTGGTCTGGGCTACCGGATGGGCAAGGATATCTCCGCGACCTTTGCGGAATTGGAAAACATCTGGAACGCTTACGGCGTGTTTGGTAAGACGGATGATGACTAAAAAAATACTGATTGTCGGTGGAGGTCCTGCCGGGATGATGGCGGCGATCACTGCCGCCGGACAGGGAGCAGAGGTAACCTTGCTGGAACCAAACGAGCGGCTGGGGAAAAAACTGAACATCACCGGAAAGGGCCGCTGTAACGTGACGAACTGCGCAGGACGGGAAACTCTAATGGAAAATGTCGCAAAAAACGGCAAGTTTTTATATAGCGCCTTTTCCAGCTTTGACGGCAGGGACACGATGGCGTTTTTTGAAAAGCTGGGGGTGCCGCTGAAGGTAGAGCGCGGCAACCGGGTCTTTCCGGTGTCAGACCGGGCATTTGACATCAGCGGTGCGCTGGAACGGCGTATGCGCGCTCTGCATGTCCGCTGGGTCAGGGACCGTGCCTGCGCTTTGCTGATAGATGATACAGGCGTGGCAGCCGGGGTTTCCGGAGAGAAGGGCAGCTACTCCGCGGATGCGGTGATTCTGGCGACCGGAGGCGTGTCCTATCCCGCCACAGGCAGCACGGGAGACGGTTATCGGATGGCGCAGGAGGCGGGACATACTGTGGTTCCTCCGGTGGCGTCGCTGGTGCCGCTGGTCAGCCCGGATACGAGCTGCAAAGCGATGCAGGGCTTGGCGCTGAAGAATATCCAACTGACTGTGCGGGACCGGAAGAACCGAAAGGTCTTTGAGGACTTTGGCGAGCTGCTGTTTACGCACTTTGGCGTATCAGGACCGCTGATTCTGTCAGCCAGTGCACATCTGCGGGATTTTGAAACCAATCAATACACCCTTTCCATTGACTTAAAGCCCGCGCTGGACGAGAAAAAGCTGGAGCTTCGGCTGCTGCGGGATATGGAGGAGCGGAAAAACCAGAGCGTCTCCGCGCTGGTGGGAGGTCTGGTCCCGCACAGCATGATCCCGGTCCTGATTGAAAAATGCGGTCTGGATGGCAACACCAAGGTGCATTCCATCACAAAAGAGCAGCGCAGAAAAATCGAGTACACGCTGAAGCATTTTACCGTCTCCGTGACGGGTACGCGCCCGGTAGAGGAGGCAATCGTGACCTCTGGCGGTATCCGGATCAATGAAATCAACCCAACGACAATGGAATCAAAGAGAGTAAAGTCTTTGTACTTTGCAGGAGAAATTATTGATGCCGACGCCTATACCGGCGGTTTCAATTTACAGATCGCCTGGGCGACAGGACGGGCTGCCGGATTATCCGCGGCAAAAACGGAATAAAAGGAATGAGAGAGTTTGAGTAAGCATACCATCAGCATTGCGATAGACGGTCCCTCCGGTGCGGGGAAAAGTACCCTGGCGAAGAGCCTTGCCTCCACGCTGAAATTTTTATATGTGGACACCGGAGCCATTTACCGGACCATCGGGCTTTACGCATTTCAGAGCAAAATCCAGCCGGAGGAGAGGCAGACGGTCATAGCCTTCCTGCCGCAGCTTTCCGTGCAGATCCTTTACGGTGAGGATGGACTTCAGCACATGATCCTCAATGGGCAGGATGTGACAAAGGAGATCCGGCTTCCGGAAATCTCCATGTATGCCTCCGTGGTGTCAGCATATCCGGAGGTGCGCCATTATCTGCTGGAGATGCAGCGGGAGTTTGCCCGGAAAAACAATGTGATTATGGATGGCAGGGACATTGGGACGGTGGTGCTTCCGGACGCGGATGTGAAAATTTTCCTGACCGCTTCACCGGAGGCACGGGCACACCGCCGCTGCCTGGAATTGCAGCAGCGCGGAACTGCAGAAGCCTATGAAAAGGTACTGCAGGACATTCTTCAGAGGGACCGGCAGGATTCCAGCCGTGCCACCGCGCCATTGAAGCAGGCGGAGGATGCTGTGCTGCTGGATACGACGGAGCTGAGCTTTGAGGAAAGCAAGGCAGAGCTGCTGGGGATCATTAAGGAGAAAACCGGAATATGAAACCGTTGAATCGCTTTTTTGTCTTTATATATTATTTCGTGGGCTTGATCACGGATATTCTGCATCCGGTTACAGTAGAGGGCATGGAGAATCTGCCCAAAAGAGGAGCGCTGCTTTGCCCAAACCATTCCAGCAACTGGGATCCGATACTGGTTGCACTGAAGCTGCCAATCAATTACCGGCTTCATATCATGGCAAAGAAGCCACTGTTCAAGAATCCAATATTGGGTTGGATTCTGCGAAAGGTGGGCGCGTTTCCCGTGGACCGGGACAATACGGATATCCATGCCGTGAAAACGGCGATGAAAGCCATTAAGGATGGAGATAACCTGCTGATTTTTCCCGAGGGGACCGTTATCCGCAACGGCGTTGGATATCATGATGGGCTGCCTGCCCATGCAAAATCCGGCGTGGCGATGATCGGGATTCGCACAGGGGCAAAGCTGGTGCCTGTCTTTGTGGATGGAGAGAAAAAATTCTTCCACCGGACAAGGATCATTTTTGGAAAGCCCTATGAACCGACCTATACGGGACGCCACGGAACCTCTGAGGAGATGCAGCAGATTGCGGATGAGGTTTTGCGTCAGGCATATGCCCTGGGTGGTCAGGCTGTAGGAGGGAAACCGCTGTGTCAGAAGTGATTCTTGCCAGATCTGCCGGGTTTTGCTACGGTGTGGAGCGCGCGGTGCAGCTTGCCGGGCAGACCGCTCAGAAGGAGGGCGCCTGCTGGATGCTGGGTGACCTGATCCACAACGCATATGTGGTGAAGGAGCTGGAGGAACGCGGCATCCGGAAGGCAGGCGGTCTTGCGGAGATCCAGCCGGAGGATGTGGTGGTAATCCGCTCTCACGGGGAGCGGAAAGAGGTCTTGGAGGCACTGGAAAAAAAGGGGGCGCGCTGTGTCAATGCGACGTGCCCCAATGTGGTGCGGATCCAGCGCCTGGTAGAGCAGGCGGAGCAGGAGGGACGGCAGCCGGTCATTATCGGAGAGACCCACCATCCGGAGGTGCTGGGGATCGCCAGCTGGTGTACGCATCCAGTGATTCTGGACGGTCCGGCAGCAGTGGAAGCGTGGCTGCGGAAGGACCCGGAACGCCGCGCCCAGCCGGTGACAGTAGTGGCTCAGACCACCTGTATTCGGGGACTTTTTGAAACTTCTTCAAAAATCATAAAAAAAGAGTGTACAAACGTAAAAATATTTGATACAATATGCAATGCTACGCATAAACGTCAGTCAGAGGCTGCAAAAATCGCTGCGTCTGTTGATGTGATGGTCGTGGTGGGAGACCGTAAAAGCGCGAACACCAAGCATTTGACGGAAATTTGCAAAGAGGGCTGTTCCCGTGTTTTCCAGATCGAAAACGCGGACGAGCTTTCGCCGGATTGGTTCAATGGTTGCTCTGTCGCGGGTCTTACGGCCGGCGCTTCCACGCCTGCGGGCATCATTAAGGAGGTATATGCAACCATGAGTGAAGAAATCAAAGCGGCCGAGGGCAAGGAAGAGTCCTTCGAGGAATTACTGAATCAGTCTTTTAAAACTTTAAATACAGGAGAGAAGGTCACCGGTATCGTCACCGCTATCACCCCGACCGAGGTGCAGGTGGATGTGGGCGCAAAGCAGGCGGCATACATCAAGCTCAGCGAGCTGACGGATGATCCCACGGCAAAGCCCGAGGATATCGTGAAGGTCGGCGATGAGATCGAGACCTACATCGTCCGCGTGAACGATGTGGAGGGCTATGCAGAGCTGTCCAAGAAGCGTCTGGACGCTGTCAAGGTGTGGGAGAACATCGAGAAGGCAGTGGAAGACAAGACCGTAATGGAGGGTACTGTTACCGAGGAGAACAAGGGCGGCATCGTTGTGTCCGTCAAGGGCGTCCGCGTGTTTGTTCCCGCTTCTCAGAGCGGTCTGCCCCGCGGTGCGGAGCTGTCCAGCCTGCTGAAGACCAAGGTGAAGCTGCGCATCACCGAGGTGAACCGTGCCCGCCGCCGCGTGGTGGGTTCCATCCGCGCCGTTCAGTTCGAAGAGCGTCAGGCTGCTCAGGCTGAGGTGTGGGCAAACATCGAGGTTGGCAAGCACTACACCGGCACTGTGAAGTCCATGACCTCCTACGGTGTGTTCGTGGACATCGGCGGTGTGGACGGTATGGTACATATCTCCGAGCTGTCCTGGAGCCGGATCAAGAATCCCGCTGAGGTCTGCAAGGTCGGCGATACGCTGGATGTGTATGTGATCTCCTACGATCCCGAGAAGCACAAGATTTCTCTGGGCGTCAAGGACCGCAGCATCGATCCCTGGCAGGTCTTCATGAACAAGTATAGCGTGGGTGATGTGGCTTCCGTGAAGATCGTGAAGCTGATGACCTTCGGCGCATTTGCCGAGGTTGTTCCCGGTGTGGATGGTCTGATCCACATTTCTCAGATCGCTGACCGCCGCATCGAGAAGCCGGAGGATGTTCTGTCCGAGGGTCAGGTCGTGGACGCAAAGATCATTGCCATCGATGAGGAGAAGCAGAAGATTTCCCTGTCTATCCGCGCTCTCCTGACTCCCGCCGCAGAGGACGAGCAGGAAGAGGCTCCTGTCGAGGAGTAAGATTTCCTTTGATAAAAAAGAGACAGACGCTATCGTCTGTCTCTTTTTAAAATATTTGTGATTTTTTTCACGCAGGAATTGCATTGCAAAAATCCCCATGCTATAATCGAATGCAGCAAGATCATATGGCTTGGACATCTTCATACATGATACATAAAAATGGGAGGTAACAGATATGGGTTATCAGGAAGAGTACCAGCAGAAGCTGACTACGGCGGATGAGGCTGTTAAGGTAGTCAAATCCGGTGATTGGGTGGATTACGGCTGGTGTACCGGAACGGTAAACGCACTGGATAAGGCTCTGGCAAAGCGCAGCGAGGAGCTGAAGGACGTGAAGCTGCGCGGCGGCATTCTGATCCACCGTCCCGCGATTGCCGACGTACCCAATGCGGCAGAGCATTTCACCTGGAATTCCTGGCATATGTCCGGCATTGAGCGGAAGATGGCAAAGGAGGGAATGGCATATTACATTCCCATTCGCTATTCCGAGCTGCCCCGTTATTACCGGGAAAATCTGGCTCCCATTGACGTGGCGATGTTCCAGGTGGCACCGATGGATTCTCACGGCTACTTCAACTTTGGTCCCAACGCCTCCCATATGGCTGCGGTCTGTGAGCGGGCGAAGGTCATCATTGTGGAAGTGAATAAGAATATGCCCCGCTGCTTGGGCGGTTATCAGAACGGTGTTCACATCAGCGATGTCAACATGATCGTTGAGGGCGAGAATCCGGCAATGGAGACGATGCCCGGCTTGGCAACTCCGTCCGAGCTGGATCTGGCTGTGGCGAAGCTGGTGGTGGAGGAGATCCCCAACGGTGCATGCCTGCAACTGGGTATTGGCTCTATGCCCGGCGCAGTGGGTCAGATGATCGCGGAGTCCGATTTGAAGGATCTGGGTGTTCACACGGAAATGTATGTGGATGCTTTTGTTGCGATGTCCAAGGCTGGTAAGATCACCGGCGCCTGCAAGAATTTCGACCAGGGTCGTCAGACCTATGCGTTCGCAGCCGGTACGCAGGAGCTGTATGACTTCCTGGATGACAATCCGGAGTGCATGAACGCACCGGTGGATTACTGCAACGACATTGCCCGCGTTTCTACGCTGGACAACTTCATTTCCATCAACGGTGCAGTGGACATTGACCTCTTCGGTCAGGTCTCCTCTGAGTCCTCCGGTATCCACCACATCAGCGGCGCAGGCGGACAGCAGGATTTCGTGATGGGCGCTTACCTGTCCAAGGGCGGCAAGAGCTTCATCTGCTGCTCCTCCACTGTGACCAACAAAAAGACCGGCGAGGTAACCTCCAGAATCCGCCCGACGCTGATCGAGGGCTCTATCGCCACCTGCACCCGTTCTAACCTGCATTATCTGGTGACGGAATACGGCAAGGTGAACGTCAAGGGCATGTCTACCTGGCAGCGTGCAGAGGCGTTGATCAGCATTGCACATCCGAAGTTCCGGGATGAGCTGATCCAGGATGCCGAAAAGATGGGCATTTGGCGCAGAAGCAATAAGATCTGATCGACCTGAGCTTTGGGAGACGGGGTATTTTCCCCGTCTCCTTCTTGCATTTGCGGGGAAAGACAACGGGTCTCTCTTGTGCGGGAGGAATATCCGGAGTATAATGAAAAAAACGGGATGTTGCAAGGAGGTCCCACAGGATGAATTTTTTTGAGAGATTTCGAGAGACGCAGCGTCCTTACTGCACAGCGGTGGTGGCGGCGGCAGGAAGCTCCTCCCGGATGGGAGCGCTGGGAAACAAGCTGCTGCTGGAGCTGGATGGAATTCCTGTATTGGCAAGAGCATTGATGGCTTTGGATGCAGCAGGGTGGGTCGATGCCATCGTGATTGCTGCGCAGGAGGCAGAAATCCTTTCTTTTTCCGAGCTGTGCAGGACCTATGGCATCCGTAAGCCTGTGAAGATCGTAAAGGGCGGTGCAAACCGGGAGGCATCTGTATTGTGTGCGGCGCTGGAAGCAGACCCGCAGACTCGTCTGATTGCAGTGCATGACGGTGCGCGTCCTTTTGCGGAGCCGGAACTGATCGACCGGGTCATACAAAAAGCAGCAAGGTGCAATGCGGCAGCTCCCGCGATCCCGGTAAAGGACACCATCAAGCAGGCAGAGGGAGAGCAGGTGACCGCTACCTTAGAACGCAGTCAGCTTCGCGCTATTCAGACGCCACAGGTTTTTGAGGCGGATCTTCTAAAAGCGGCACTGCAGGCGGCGCTGGATAGCGGCGCTGCACTGACGGATGACTGCTCCGCCGTGGAACGGCTGGGAAAGATCGTGTATCTGGTAGACGGTGATGAGGAAAATATCAAGATTACCACACCGCTGGATCTGGTGATCGGAACGGCAATTTTAGAGGAACGGAGACGTCGGAGATGACAAATTTACGGATCGGACACGGATATGACGTTCACCGGCTGGTGGAGGGAAGACCTCTGATTCTTGGCGGGATGAGAATTCCCTATGACCGGGGACTTTTGGGACATTCCGATGCGGATGTGCTGCTGCATGCCCTGATGGACGCGCTGCTGGGTGCGGCAAAGCTGGGAGATATCGGAAAGCTGTTCCCGGACACGGAGGAGCATTATAAGGGGATTTCCAGCATGACACTGTTGGGATTGGTGCAGGAAAAATTGCAGGCTGCAGGATACCAGCTGGTCAACGCGGATATTACCTTGATTGCGCAGGCACCGAAGATCTCGCCGTATACTGCGGCGATGGAGGAAAGGATCGCAGCTGCGCTTCGTGTCGAATGTGGACAGGTCAACGTCAAGGCGACCACAGAGGAGCATCTGGGATTTACCGGAGACGGTTCCGGAATGCGCGCTCATGCGGTGGTCCTGTTGGAGAAAACAGAAGTATGACGAAAAGCGGACCGATAGGTCCGCTTTCACTTTTTCATAACGGGTACATAGTATGGATAGAAAGGAGGAGTACCCTTGGGACAGTATTGGTTGATCGTTCGTTCCGTCACATATGCGCAGAGACTCCAGCGGATGTTCCTGAAAGCGGGTCTGCGGACTCCTATCTTTCGGGCTCCGATGGAATTGACAGGCGGACGCGGCTGTTCGTATGCTGTGCAGGTCGCGGAGAAGGACCTTGCAGACGCAATGACAGTGATTCGCAGGGGAAATCTGTCCCCTGACCAGATATTTTATAAAACATCCGACGGCTTTCAAGAGGTGACGGTATGATTTTTCTGGACAGTGCGGCTACCAGCTTTCAAAAGCCGCCAGAGGTGGAGCAGGCGGTCCTGCGCGCAATGCGGGAATACAGCTCTCCTGGACGGGGCGGCTACGCCGCGGCGGTGTCTGCGGCGGAAGCGGCATTTCAGTGCCGGACAGAATTGCAGGAGCTGTTCCACGTTTCCACGCCGGAGCAGGTCGCATTTACCAGCAATGCGACCCATGCGCTGAACATTGCCATTAAAAGCCTTGTTCCGGAAGGTGGGAGCGTGGTGGTTTCTGGATATGAGCATAATGCGGTCACACGCCCATTGTACGCGCTCAGGGCAAGGGTGCGGTTTGCCGGCAGCCGCCTGTTCCACCCGGAGGAAGCGGAGGAGAGCTTTGAAAAAATGATCCGACCGGGGCTTTCCGCTGTGATTTGCAACCATGTGTCCAATGTGTTCGGCTATGTGCAGCCGGTGGAGAAAATTGCGGCACTTTGTGCTGACCGGGAGGTCCCGTTTATTCTGGATGCCTCGCAGTCCGCCGGAGTGCTGCCCATTGACGCGGAAAGGCTGCGGACGGCATTTCTCGCCATGCCCGGGCATAAGGGATTATATGGTCCCCAGGGAACGGGCGTGCTGATCTGCGGAGAGGGGACCGCGGTAAAGCCGCTGATAGAGGGCGGGACCGGGAGCCGCTCGGCACAGCAGGAGATGCCGGATTTTCTGCCGGACCGTTTGGAGGCTGGCACGCACAATATGCCGGGAATCGCCGGACTTTTGGCGGGGGTTTGCTATGTGAGGACCCGTGGGGCGGAAAGGATCTGCGCCCGGGAGAGAATGCTGGCTGCGGTGGCGGCGGAGGGACTGCGGCAGCTTCCCGGGGTTCATGTGTATGCAGAGCCGGACCTGTTTGCCCAAACGGGCGTGCTGTCGTTTACACGGGAAGGCATGGATGTGGAGGAGATCGGCGGACAGCTGGCAAAGCGGGGAATCGCGGTCAGAGCCGGGCTGCACTGCGCTCCGGCAGCGCACAAAAGCGCCGGAACGCTTTCCAGTGGAACGGTGCGGGTCAGCTTTTCCGATTGGAATACTCCGGAGGAGATCCAGCAGTTTTTGAATGCTGCGGCGGATATTTTCCATGCGAAATCTTGAATAGACCATGAATTTTAGTGGAGATTACCTTGCTTTTTCAGCCTGTATTTAATATAATTACTATATTCATGGTCTGAGAGGGAAGATGATAAAATGGTATCGACCTGGGTCAGTAATATCGGCAGATATCTGCTGATGATTAAAATAACAGATATACTGGATATTCTGATCATGGCGGTCGTGATCTACAAGATGCTGACGCTGGTAAGGACCTCCCGGGCGGCGAACCTGATGAAGGGCGTCTTTATCTTCCTGGCGGCGCTGTGGCTGTCGAATATCCTGCGGCTGCACGGCATCAGTTATATCATGGGAAAAATGGTAGACTGGGGTGTGCTGGCGCTGATTATTCTGTTCCAGCCGGAGATCCGCCGCATTCTGGAGGAGGTCGGAAGCCGGAAGCTGAATCTGCTGGGAATGTTTTCCCATGGCGAGGTTCTGTCTACGATGGAGCATACGATCGGTCAGACGGTGCTTGCCTGCACAGAGATGTCAAAATCCAGAACGGGTGCGCTGATCGTTTTTGAGCGGGAGATCCTATTGGATGATATGGTGCGCAGCGGAACGGTTCTGGACGCTGCCGTTTCCAGTGAGCTGCTGAAAAACATTTTCTTTGTAAAGGCGCCCATGCACGACGGCGCGGTGATTGTCCGGCACGGACGGATTCTGGGTGCGGGCTGTATGCTGCCGTTAAGTAAAAATGTGAATCTTTCCAGAGATTTAGGAATGCGCCACCGGGCGGGTATCGGAATGAGTGAAAATTCGGATGCCGTGGTGGTGATTGTTTCCGAGGAAACGGGGTCTATCTCCGTGGCGATCGGCGGGATGCTCAAGCGCCATCTGATGCCGGAGACTCTGGAAAACCTTCTGCGGAACGAGTTGCTTCCGCAGGATACACAGGAGCAGGACAAGCGCCCGGGACTGCTTCAGCGTCTGCGTGCCAGAAAGGATGGTGGCAGCGGCGATGAATGAGAAGAAGACTTATCGGTATAAGGATGTGCTGTACTTCATCGTATCTCTGCTGATCGCGGCGGGGATCTGGATTTATGTGGACAGCGTGGAGGGCTATAAGACCACGGTTTCCATCAGTGACGTTCCCATCGAGTTCACCCGGGAGGATACGCTGGCAGACCGTGGACTGATGCTGCTGGAGGACAGTGATACCACCGTTAACCTGCAACTGGAGGGTGTGCGGTCTACGCTGATGAAGCTGGACCCGGATAAGATCCGCGTACAGGTGGACCTGTCCGGGATCACCAACACTGGTTCGCAGCGGCTGACCTACAGCATCATTTATCCGTATGGCGGAAATTTCAGCGGGCTGACCAATAAAGGCTCCTTTTCCGTGACGGTGGATGTGGGCGAGCTGTTCCGCAAAAATGTGGAGATTCGCTATGACATCAGCGGTAATGTGGCGGACGGTTACATTGCGGGCGAGCTGCAATTCCAGCCTGCCACACTGGAGATCCGGGGACAGCAGGCGGACATTGACCGGGTCAGCTACGCAAGAGTGGAGGTCAATATCGACAATGCTACCTCCACGGTAACGCAGACACTGGACTATAAGCTTTATGATGAAAACGACCAGGTGGTGGAGGATGCGAATATTCACTCCACAGTGGACCAGATTCAGGTCACACTGCCGGTCAATGTAATCAAAGAGCTTCCGCTGGCACTGAATTTCATTGAATCACCAGGCTCCAGTCTCAGCAATGCGGATTACACCATCACGCCGGAAAAGATTACAGTTTCCGGAGATGCGGAACTGCTGAAGGATATCGACCAGATCGTGCTGGATGATTTTGACCTGTCGGAGCTGAATAGTTCGGCAACCTATTACTACAATATTCCCATACCGGACGGCTGCGAAAATCTGAGCGGTACCTCCCGGGCAACGCTGAAGATCTCCTATAAGGACATGACCAGCCGGACACTGGAGGCAACACATTTTCAATGTGAAAATGTTCCCAGTGGAAAGGTAGTGTCGGTTCTGACTTCGGAGCTTTCAGTAACTTTGCGTGGAAAGAGCGCGGATGTCGCAGCGGTCCAGCCGGAGGATCTGGTGATTCTGGCGGATTTGAAGGATGTCAGCTCTGCCAGCGGCAGCTATACAGTTCCGGCAGAGGTGCAGATCCGTTCTGATGGAGACGTAGGCGTTGTGGGAACATATCAAATCAAGATCACACTAAGCGAGGAGGAGCATTCCCAGCCGGCAGAGGATGAGAATAATACTCCAGAAGGATAAGAAGCAGGGAAGCATATGACACAAATTGCAACAGTTGAACGTATTTTAGGTCCCAATTACGCGGAGATTTCCGTGCCGAGAAAATCGGCCTGCGGGCATGACTGTGAGGAATGCGCCGGTTGCGGCGTGACTGGAACAGCAGTTTATACGCGGGCAAGAAACCTGATCGGCGCACAGCCTGGGCAGAAGGTCGTAGTGGAGAGCAGCACAAAAAATATACTGGGGATCATGGGTCTGGTTTATGCCGTTCCCGTACTTCTGTTCCTGCTGGGATACTTTTTGACGGGCTTTCTCCCGTCTGAATCGACCCGATATTTGATTGCGGGAACTGCATTTCTGGTGGGGCTGCTGCCGGCAATCTCCTATGACAGGCATGTGCGGAAGGTGGGCGGATTGTCCTTTACCATCACACGCCTTTTCTAAAAAACCGTGTTTGGTTATGTATTGCCGCCTGCCGGAGTGGAGGACGTGGAGAAGCAGCGCTTCCAGCGGATATACTGTGGTCTGTGCCACACCTTGAAGGAACGGTATGGCTTCGTAGCCAGAATGATTTTGAATTACGATTTTACATTTCTGGCGATTCTGCTGTCTGGCGGCGGAGAGAGAATGGTGCAAAGCGGGTGCTGTCCAGTCAGTCCTATAAAAAAGCGGGACTATCTCCCATCGGATGATGCACTGGCATTGGCGGCGGATGAAAGCGTGATTCTGGCATACTGGCAGCTGATGGACGGCATCAGGGATCATGGAAAAGCCTCCGGCTGGAAGTACCGGGTCTCCAGTGCCGCTCTTCGCTCTGCGTACCAAAGGGCTGCGGCATTCCGCCCGGAATTTGCTGAAAAAACACGCATTCAGCTGGAAAAACTGGCGGAGCTGGAAAAACGGAAGTGTCCATCTTTAGATGAACCGGCAGATACCTTTGGCGTACTGCTGGCTGGGGCGGCGGAAGAGGCTTCCAGCGAGGAACAAAGAAGGATCCTGCATCAGATCCTCTATCATCTGGGACGCTGGATCTATTTGATCGATGCGGCAGATGACCTGAAGGACGATATGAAAAGCGGCGGGTATAATCCGCTGGTCCTGCGGTATGATCTGAAGGAGGCATCGCTGAACGCGGAGCAGCGGGCGGCGTTTACCAGGACGCTGGACCACTCGATTCACATGATAACAACAGCTTACGAGCTATGGGATTTTGGATGCTGGTCAGCTGTTTTGGAAGCAACGTTTTATACGGGGCTTTTTCAAGTTGGAAAAGCAGTTTTAGACGGAACGTTCCATGCTGCCTCTTCCGGAAAAAAGAAAGATAAGATTATTGGGGGAACAGCATGAACAATCCCTATCAGGTTCTCGGTGTGCCGGAGACGGCGACAGATGAGGAAGTAAAAAAAGCGTATTTGAAGCTGGCGCGAAAATATCATCCGGACAACTATCACGATAACCCGCTGGCAGATCTCGCACAGGAAAAAATGAAGGAGATCAACGCGGCGTATGAGGAGATCACCAAGACGCGCAGCGGGCGTGGGCAGCAGTCCAGAGGGTATGGCGGATACCAGCAGCAACAGCAGCAGAGCTATCAGTATAGCTATGGTGCAGGAGGAAGCAGCTGGAGTGGGCAGTCCTCGTCCACAACGGGGTCCTCAGTCCTGCAGCAGGTGCGTATTGCCATCAATTCGGGAGACCTGAACCGGGCGGAGGCATTGCTGGCAGCGTATCAGGACCACAATGCGGAGTGGAATTATCTCAAGGGCTTTGTCTGCTTCCGCAGGGGCTGGATGGACGAGGCACAGCGCTATTATGAAACCGCCTGCCAGATAGATCCGGGCAACAGCGAGTACCGGAGAGCGCTGGACTATATGGTAAACGGCGCGGCTGGTGCCTACCGTCCGGGAGACGGTCCGTTTGGAACGGATGTCTGTGTCAGTGATGGAAATTTGTGCGGACGGATGTGCTGCGCGTATTTCCTGTGTAATGGCTGCGGCTATTTTGGCTTCTGCCGTTGACAGATAGGAGGAAGTATGATCAAGAGTATGACCGGCTATGGTCGGGCAAAGGAGACGCTGAACAAACGGAATATTACGGTAGAGGTCCGTTCGGTAAATAACCGTTATCTGGATTGCAGCGTAAAGCTGCCGCGGATGTACGGCTTTGCGGAGGATGCCATCAAGGGGCGCGTGCAGAAGGCGATTTCCCGGGGAAAGGTCGATGTATTTGTTTCGGTGGATGCTTCCGCTGCGGATGTAGCGAAGGTTTCCGTGAACCGTGAGCTGGCTGCCAGCTATGTGACCGCTCTTCAGGAGCTGGCAGAGGTGTGCGGCATAGAGACAAAGGTCACGCCGGAGCAGCTGTCCCGCTTCCCGGATGTTTTGACGGTGACGAAGGAAGACGAGGATCTGGAGACGGTGACAGCAGACCTGTGCCAGGTGCTGGATGAAGCGCTGGAGTCCTATAACGCCATGCGGGCGGTAGAGGGCAAAAAGCTGGCGGAGGATATCGGAAGCCGCTTGAATACCATTGAGATCCTGACCGGAGAGGTAGAGCAGCGGTCGCCTGAGACGGTAACGGAATACCGCCAAAAGCTGACAGCGCGGATGCAGGAGGTCCTGCAAACCGCAAATATCGATGAACAGCGGATTTTGACTGAGGCGGCGATTTATGCCGACAAGATCGCTGTGGATGAGGAGACTGTGCGCTTACGCAGCCATGTGGCGCAGCTGCGCACGATGCTGGAATCTGATGATCCAATGGGACGGAAGATGGATTTCCTGATTCAGGAGGTCAACCGCGAGGCGAACACCACAGGCTCCAAGTGCAACGATGTTGCCATTGCCCGTGTTGTGGTGAATCTGAAAGCGGAAGTGGAAAAGATTCGGGAACAGGTCCAGAATGTGGAGTAACAGCAGATGAAGCTGATCAATATCGGGTTTGGAAACTTGATTTCGGAGGAGCGTCTGGTGGCAGTGGTCAGTCCGGATTCAGCGCCCATGAAGCGGCTGATCCAGGAATCCAGAGAACGCGGCATGCTGATCGACGCGACCTACGGGAGAAAAACAGCGTCCATTTTCATTATGGACAGCGACCATGTGATACTCTCCGCGCTGCCGTTGGAGAAGGTATCCAACCGGCTGCAGGTGGACATGACCCAGGGGGAGGATGAGGAGCAATGATAAGAAAGGGAAAGACGTTCATTATTTCTGGACCGTCCGGCGTTGGAAAGAGTACGGTGCTGAAAGCCCTGCTGGATAAACGGAGTGATGTTTATTTTTCGGTTTCCGCCACCACGCGGGAGGCGCGTCCGGGAGAAATCGACGGTGTGCATTACCATTTTCTGGACGTGGACACATTCCGGGATTGGATCGCAAAGGACGAGTTTTTAGAGTATGCGGAGTACGTTGGAAATTTCTACGGAACCCCGAAGAAGTTTGTAGACGCCGCAATGGACCGGGGACAGGATGTTATTCTGGACATTGAGGTGCAGGGAGCCATTCAGGTGTGTAGCAAGAGACCGGATACGGTGCGCATTTTTATCGCGCCGCCCTCCTGGACGGAGCTGGAGCGCCGGTTGACAGAACGTGGAACAGACAGCGCGGACAAGATCCAGAAGCGGCTGCTGCGCGCAAAGGTAGAGTTCCAGACAGCGCACACCTATGATTACTTTGTCATCAATGACACGGTGGAAAACGCAGTGAACGAGCTGACAGCGATCATGACAGCAGAGCACTGCAAGCCCCAGGAACGAATGGAGATCATCAGCGGCAGATAAATCCGCCGTTGACAGAATAAATGAATCGCCGTTTTGGCAGAATGGAAGGTTGTTAATTATGTCCAGTATCGCTACTGAGAAAAAAGGTATGATTTATCCGGCAATGAGCAAGCTGAATTCTCATGTTCCCAACCGTTATATGCTGGTGAACGTGGTGGCACGCCGGGCGCGTCAGATCGCGGACGAAGCAGATGAAATGTCCATGAAGCTGGACGAAAAGCCCGTAACTCTGGCAATCGATGAGGTTGCCTTGGGCAAGATTGATGCCGCGGGCATGGATCTGACCATTGAAGAGGACCGCGGCAACGTCTGAGCACACAACACATAGGGGGAGGATGGAGTATGGAACGCGCAGAGATAGCAAAGGTCGTTGTAGCTGCGGCTCCGTATTCCATTGACAAGCCCTATGATTATCTAATCCCGGAGGAATTGCTGAAAAAAGCACAGGTCGGGGTCCGGGTCACTGTTCCCTTCGGGCATGGTAATCGCAGCTCGGAGGGATTCCTTCTTGCCAGGGCAGAGGGAGAGAAGACAGCGTCCTTGAAGTCACTGCTCTCCGTTTTGGATGTGGAGCCTGTTTTGGATGAGAACGGGATCGCATTGGCATTTTTCCTGCGGCAGAGGTATTTCTGCACCATGTATGAGGCGCTCAAGACGGTGCTGCCCTCGGGGCTGTGGTATCAGCTGCGGGAAAGCTACCGCCTGACCGATCCGTCAGAGCCGTGGGAGAAATTGCTTTCGCGCTGCGGACAGCTCCGCGGCGCCGATGAGATTCTTCGGACACTGCGGGAATGCGGCGGCAAAGCATCGCTGGCAGAGCTGGGAGCAGAACAGAATGAGAGGCGAAAGAGTGCGGTCAGGCTGCTGGTAAAGGAACAGGTTTTAACGGTGGAGACCGCCGCTCAGCGAAAAATTAGCGACAAGACCCGCCGCATGGCAGAGCTTGCAGTCGATGCGGAGGAAGCAACGGCAGAGGCAGAGCGGAAAAAACGCACTGCCCCGGTGCGCAGTGCAGCGCTGCAAATGCTGGCAGATGCCGGGAGGATTTCCTCTGCCGAGCTTTGCTATTATACCGGCGCGACCCTTCGGACGCTGCGCGGATTGGAAAAAGCTGGATTTCTACGTTTTTCAGAGGAAGAGGAGCTACGGATTCCAAGGGTGGAGGACCAGGCGGCATCAGCACCGCCGCTTCAACTGAATCAGGAGCAGCAGGAAGCGTATGAAGCGATTTCCCAAGCTGTGCAGGAGGAACAGCCTGCGGTATTTTTGCTGCAGGGTGTGACCGGAAGCGGGAAGACCGCAGTGTATCTTCAGTTGGTAAAATCGGTGATTGAGACCGGAAAGCAGGCAATCGTTCTGGTTCCGGAGATCGTGCTGACGCCGCAGATGATGCAGAAATTCGTGTCCCATTTCGGAGACCGGGTCGTTATGCTGCATAGCTCACTGAAAATGTCCGAAAGATATGACCAGTGGAAGCGCATCCGGCGGGGTGAGGTGCAGGTGGTTCTGGGTACGCGCTCCGCGATTTTTGCTCCGCTGCAAAAGGTGGGCTTGGTGATTTTGGATGAGGAGCAGGAGGGGAGCTATCAGTCAGAAAACCCTCCCCGATACCATGCCAGAGACGTTGCAAAGTTTCGCTGCGCCCAGAGCCACGCCGTGCTGGTACTGGGTTCTGCAACTCCGGCGGTGGAAAGTGCTTATGCGGCGCAGACAGGAATTTATCGCCACCAGCTTCTCAGAAAGCGTTATAATGAGCAGGCGCTTCCGCAGGTGACCATTGCCGATTTACGGAAAGAGATTCGCAGTGGAAATGCGGGAACAGTCAGCATGGTGCTGCGGGAAGAGATCGGAAAAAATCTGTCGGCAGGAGAACAGACGATTCTGTTTCTCAACCGGCGCGGAAACAGCCGGATGCTCCTTTGCGGAGAATGCGGAAAGGTCCCGGAATGCCGACGGTGCAGTGTCCCGTTGACTTACCATTCGGCAAACCATCGTCTGATGTGCCACTACTGCGGCTATTCGGAACCCATGATCGAGCGCTGCCCGGACTGCGGCGGCATGATGAAGCATGTGGGCATCGGGACCCAAAGGGTGGAGGAGGAGCTGCGGCAGATGTTTCCCGGAGCAAAGATTCTGCGCATGGACGCAGATACGGTTTCCGGAAACCACATGCAGCTTTTGGAAAGGTTTGAAAAAGAAAAAATCCCTATTCTTTTGGGAACACAAATGGTCGCAAGGGGTCTGGATTTTGAGAATGTGACGCTGGTAGGCGTGTTGTCAGCGGATTTGTCGCTGTATGTGGACCATTACCGGGCGGCGGAACGGACCTTCAGCCTGTTGACACAGGTGGTGGGACGAGCTGGTCGGGGCGGTAAGCTGGGTCGGGCGGTAATTCAGACGTATACACCGGAAAATGAAGTGATCCAAAGCGCAGCCCATCAGGATTATGACCGTTTTTATGAAGGTGAGATCCGATTGAGAAGGATACGCCGTTATCCGCCGTTTGCAGATCTGTTTACGCTGACGGTTTCCGGTTTGGACGAGGGCGCGGTGCTGCGGGCAGCGGTCCGGTTGAAGGAAACGCTGGGGCAGATTTTGCAAGGGGAAGAATTCCGGAAAATGGACCCGGAGGTACTGGGACCAGCTCCGGCTCCGGTGCTGAAGGTCAACAACCGATTTCGCTACCGGATCACACTGGTGGGGAAAAATGATAAAATGCTCCGGCGCAGACTTGCGTGGCTGCTGAAGGATTTTTCCTCCCGGAGTGAAAACCGTGGACTGAATATTTTCGCGGATTGTAACGCGATGGAATAGTACGCAAGGATAATAAGGAGGTCAATGACATGGCACTTAGAAAGATCGTAACGCAGGGGGATCCCTGCCTGCATAAGGTTTGCCGTCCGGTAACGGAATTCAACGAGCATCTCTGGGAGCTGCTGGACGATATGGCGGAGACGATGACGGAAGCAAACGGCGTTGGTCTGGCAGCGCCGCAGGTTGGCGTTCTGCGCAGATTGTGTGTGGTGCTGGACGAAGAGACGGAGGAGATCATTGAGCTGATCAATCCGGAGATCATCGCCCAGAGCGGAGAGCAGAGTGGGCTGGAGGGCTGTCTGAGCGTTCCGGGGAAATACGCCATTATCACCCGTCCGAATGTGGTGCGGGTCCGGGCGCAGGACCGGGATGGCAACTGGTTTGAGGCGGAAAGCGAGGGGTTGACTGCCCGGGCATTCTGCCACGAGACGGAGCATTTGGATGGACACCTGTTTGTGGAGCATGCGGACCATATTCTGACGGAAGAGGAGCTGCAGGCTTATCTTGAGGAGAACGAGGGCGAATGAGAATTCTGTTTATGGGAACGCCGGACTTTGCGGCGGTCTCTCTGGAACGGCTGATTGCAGATGGACATACCATCTGCGGGGTATTCACACAGCCGGACAAGCCCAGGAACCGGAACAAGGTAACATTTTCGCCTGTAAAGGAATGTGCCATTACACATAAACTGCCCGTGTACCAGCCGCTGAAAATGCGGGACGGAGAAGCCCTGCGGATCGTGCAGGAGCTGGCACCGGAGCTGATTGTGGTGGTTGCATATGGCAAAATCCTTCCGGAGGAGATTTTGAATGCGCCCAGGTACGGAGCCATCAACGTCCATGCGTCCATCCTGCCCAAATACCGGGGAGCGGCGCCTATCAACTGGGCGATTTTGAATGGAGAGGCAGAAACGGGCGTTTCCATCATGTATATGGCAAAGGAGCTGGACGCGGGCGATGTGATCCAGGTGGAGACACTGTCCATTGGACCGGACGAAACCGCGCCGGAGCTTTGGCAGCGCTTGGCAAAGCTGGGGGCGGATACACTGTCCGCTGTGATTCCCAAGCTGGAAAACGGGACGGCGGCACGGACGCCGCAGGACCACAGCCGGTTCACCTATGCGCCGATGCTGTCCCGAGAGCTGTCGCCCATCGACTGGAACCGGAGCAGCCGGCAGATCCACGATCAGGTGCGTGGACTGCTTCCCTGGCCCTGTGCAGCGACGGAACTGAATGGGAAGAAGTTCAAGATTTTTGAGACGCGGATCGGTGAAAAGACCGACGCATCTGCTGGAACTCTGCTGTCTGCCGGAAAGCAGGGAATTCAGGTAGCCTGTGGAGACGGAACGAGCTTGACCATTACGGAACTGCAGGCAGATGGCGGAAAGCGGATGTCCGCGGCGGCGTATCTGCTGGGACACCCCATGAAAATCGCAGATAGGGGATGAGGGAATGCCATATTATTACAATAGCTACTCCTACTTTCTGGCGAACAATCTGTACTGCCTGCTGTTGATCCCGGTGCTGCTGCTTTCTCTTGTGGCGCAGGTTCAAGTCTCTGGAAACTTCCGGAGGTACAGCGCGGTCAATAACCGCCGGCACATGAGCGGAGCGGAGGCGGCGGAAGCCGTTCTGCGTGCACATGGAGTTTATGGCGTGCAGATTCAGCGTTGTCGGGGAGAACTGACGGACCACTATGATCCCAGAGACCGCACGATCTATTTGTCGGATTCTGTTTACGGCGCCCCGACCATTGCCGCAGTAGGTGTCGCGGCACACGAGGCTGGACATGCCGTGCAGTATGCGGAGGGATATGCACCGGTCCGCCTGCGCAGCGCCATTGTTCCTATGACGCAGATTGGCTCCAAGTTCTGTTTCCTGCTGCTGGTGCTGGGAACGCTTTTATACAGTCAAACGTTGTTTCTGGCTGGCGTTATTTTGTTCTCGTTGACCACCTTTTTCCAGCTGGTCACGCTGCCGGTGGAATTTAACGCATCCCACCGGGCGCTGGTGACGCTGGAGGAAACAGGACTGCTGGGAGATGACGAGCTGCCCGGAGCGCGTAGAGTTCTGCGCGCGGCGGCAATGACGTATGTGGCGGCTCTTCTGATGTCCATTTTGCAGCTGCTCCGGTTTCTGTTGATTTTTATGAGCCGGAACGGCGGACGCAGACGGGGGAACGGAAGATGAAGAACTCCGCGCGGATGACCGCGCTGTATGTCTTGCAGGCAGTTCGGACAGCGGACGCATGGGCGGACGCCAGTCTAAAAGCACAGATTGAGAAAAACGGACTTCAGGGACCGGATGCCGCACTGGCGACCCGTTTGGTATACGGCGTTTTGCAGAACCGGATGCTTTTGGATCACTGGATCGGTGCGTATTGCTCTCAAAAGCCGGAGCACCTGCAGCTTCCTCTGCTGGATATTTTGCGTTTGGGTGCTTATCAGATCGTATTTTTGGATAAAATTCCGGATTCTGCCGCTGTCAATGAAGCGGTCAACATGACCCGGGAATGCGGGAGAGGACCGGCTGCAGGACTGGTAAACGCGGTTCTGCGCAAGATTTCCAAAAACCGGGCGGCACTGCCGGAGATTCCGGCACGGGATAAGATATCCTACCTGTCTGTCCGCTATAGTCATCCCAAGTGGCTGGTAAAGCGGATGGTTTCCCTGCTGGGAGAGCAGGAAGCGGAGGAGCTTCTGAAAGCGGATAACGCGGTAGCGCCTGTCACGATCCAGGTCAATACCATGAAGACCACGGCGCAGGAATTGACAGAGGAGCTGGCGGCAAATGGGATCAAGGTGACCCCACATGCGTGGGTCCCCGACTGCTTGGAGCTGTCCGGCACGGGAAATCTGGCAAAGCTTCCGGCGTTTCAAAAGGGATGGTTCTGGGTACAGGATGCCGCGGCAAAGCTGGTTACGGCAGCGGCTGCACCTGAGGCGGGGATTCATGTAATGGATCTTTGCGCCGCACCGGGAGGAAAGTCCTTTGCCGCTGGAATCGCCCTGCAAAACCACGGAAGCATTCTTTCCTGTGATTTGCATGAAAACAAATTGAAGCGCATTCGTGAGGGCGCGGAGCGGCTTGGATTGTCCTGTATCCAGACAGCGGCGGCGGATGGACGCTGCAGCCGCCCGGAATGGGTAGGGTCTGCTGATCTGGTATTGGTGGATGCACCCTGTTCCGGCTTGGGGATCATTCGGAAGAAGCCCGATATCCGTTATAAAAAACCGGACGAGCTGTTTGCACTTCCGGTGATCCAAACAGCAATTCTGGACAATGCGGCAGCCTATGTAAAACTGGGCGGAACGCTGCTGTACTCTACCTGCACCATCCTTCCGGAGGAAAACGGGCAGGTAGTGGATGCGTTTCTTGTCGAACATCCGGAGTTTTCCCGGGAAAGCTTTTCCCTCCCGGATCCAGTAGGGATAGTGGAGGGTGAGATCACACTGTTTCCACAGCGGAACCAGACCGATGGATTTTACCTGTGCCGCCTGCGGAAGCAAGCTTGAGGATATTCTATGACAGATTTAAAATCAATGACGCTGGAGGAGATCACAGCGGTTCTCCGGGAAATGGGAGAGCCTGCTTTTCGTGGAAAGCAGATTTTCACATGGATGCACAAAGGAGTTACCTCCTTTGACGAGATGACGAATCTCTCCAAACCGCTGCGTGAAAAGCTGAAGGAGAATTTTACCCTGACGTATCCGCTGATTGCCCGGAAGCAGGTATCCAGACTGGATGGAACAGTGAAATACCTGTGGGAATTGCAGGATGGAAACTGCATTGAGACGGTTTTAATGCAGTACCACCACGGTAATACAGTCTGCATTTCCTCGCAGGTGGGCTGCCGGATGGGCTGTGCGTTCTGCGCCTCCACCATTGCTGGCAAGGTCAGAGACTTAACACCTTCTGAAATGCTGGACCAGGTGATTTTCACACAGAAGGATTCCGGCTTGGAGATTTCCAACATTGTTTTAATGGGAATCGGCGAGCCGATGGATAATCTGGATACGGTCCTGCGCTTTTTACAGCTGGTCAACCATCCGGATGGGCTGAATATCGGAATGCGCCACATCTCTCTTTCCACCTGCGGTGTCATTCCCGGTATTGACCGGCTGGCGGAGTTGGGGCTTCAATTAACGCTGTCTGTTTCGCTCCATGCACCGGACCGGGAAACCCGCTCCAGGATCATGCCGGTCAACCGGGCATATGACGTGGAGGCACTGTTTGAAGCCTGTCACCGGTATTTCCAAAAGACCGGACGCCGGATATCCTTTGAGTATGCCATGATTGACGGGGTCAACGATCATGATTGGCAGGCAGACCTGATTGCAAAGAAGATCCGGGGAATGCCGGGGCATGTGAACCTGATTCCGTTGAACGATGTGGTGGAAAGTCCCCTGAAGCCCTCCAAGCGCGTTGCCGCTTTTCAGAAGCGGCTGGAATCTCACGGGATTACAGCAACGGTGCGGCGCAGCTTGGGCGGTGATATTGATGCTTCCTGCGGTCAGCTCCGCCGAAAAGAGATGGAGGCGCGGAAAAAAGAGGAGGTTACTCTGTGAAAGTCTGGGGAATGACCGATACCGGTCTTGTCCGTAAGGACAATCAGGACGCTTACGCGGTTCACACCTGTGCGTCCAGCGGACATACGGTCTGCGTGGTTTGCGATGGAATGGGCGGAGCCGCTGGTGGGAAGCTGGCGAGCCAGATCGCTGTGTCTACTTATCAGCAGGAGCTGCAGAAGATTTTGACTGCCGGCATGACGCCGGAGCAGATCCGGGAGGCATCCTCCTATGCCGTTTCACTGGCAAACGAAGCCATCCACCGGGCTGCTGCGGAGAATGAGGACTGCAAGGGCATGGGAACCACACTGGTTTCCGCGGTTTCCTGCGAGGGCGGCGTGGTTATCAGCAATGTGGGCGACAGCCGTGCCTATCACATCACACCGGAGGGAATCGTTCGTGTGACTAAGGACCACTCTCTGGTAGAAAGCATGGTGGACCGGGGAGACATTACGGCGGAGGAGGCACGCAGGCATCCCAACCGGAACCTGATTACCCGGGCGCTGGGAACGGAGGAGCATACACTGTGCGACGGCTATATCACAGCCATGAAGCCCGGCGAATATCTGCTGCTCTGCACAGACGGATTGATCGACACAGTGACCGATCAGGAAATGCTGTTTGAGGTGATCCACGAGGAGGATAAAAACTCCTGTTTGAATCGCCTGCTGGAAATTGCCAAAAGCCAGGGGGCGCCGGACAATGTAACGGCGGTCCTGATGATGCAGGAGTAAAGGAGGGAGAGAGATGGACCAGTACATTGGAAAAATGCTTGGAAACCGGTATGAGATTCTGGAGCGCATCGGGACCGGCGGTATGGCGGTGGTATATAAGGCAAAGTGCCACTGGCTGAACCGGTTGGTGGCGGTCAAGATTTTGAAAAACGATCTGGCGCAGGATGAGGATTTCCGCCGACGCTTCAACGCCGAATCACAGGCGGTAGCGCAGCTCTCCCACCCGAACATCGTGTCTGTATACGACGTTTCCAAAAGCGGAGACACGGAGTATATCGTCATGGAGTTGATCGACGGGATCACGCTGAAGCAGTATATGGAAAAGCGTGGACAGCTGAGCTGGCGGGAATCGCTGCATTTTATCACGCAGATCATGCGGGCGTTGTCCCATGCCCACAGCCGCGGCATCATACACCGGGATATCAAGCCTCAGAACATCATGGTTTTGCGGGATGGCAGCGTGAAGGTCACGGACTTTGGCATTGCCTGTCTGGAAAATTCGGCGCAGACGCTGACGCAGGAGGCACTGGGGTCGGTACACTATATCTCTCCGGAGCAGGCGCGGGGAGACCGGACGGATGCACGGTCGGATATTTATTCTGCCGGTGTGGTGCTGTATGAGATGCTGACCAGCCGTCTGCCCTTTGAGGGAGACTCGGCGGTTTCTGTTGCCATTCAGCATCTGTCCTCCATCCCGCTGGCTCCCAGAGAGATCAATCCGGACATTCCGGAGCAGTTGGAATTGATCTGCATGAAGGCAATGGCGCCGGATCTGGACCGCCGCTATCCCTCGGCGGATGCCATGATCGCGGATCTGGAGATGTTCCGGAAGAATCCGGAGGTCAATAGTCTGAGCTTTGGGCGGGATGACCTGCGTCCGGATGAACCGGACGAACCGACCCGTCTGCTGAAAACAGCGCCGCATGCTGCGGCGGGAGCAGGCAGAAAGCCCGCTCCTTCTGTAAGATATGACCGGGAAGAGACGCCCGCTTACAGGGAACCGTCTCAGCCGGAGCAGGCGTCCGGAAAAAAGCAGAAGCAAAAGCTGGGACTGATTTTCGCGGGATTTGCGGCGGCAATCGTGGTAATCGTGCTGCTGATGAAGACGATCTTTTCTTCCTTTGGCTCGGATCAGAACCAGTCCTACACGGTTCCCAGTGTTCTGGGCTATACGGTAGAGGAGGCACAGCAGCTGCCGGAGGTACAGGACATCTTTACCATTGTGGTGGATGATAGCAAAAACAGTGACAAGTATGCCGCGGGAGAGATCATGGAGCAGTCGCCCTCTGCAGAAACGGTGACAAAGAGCAATACAACAATCCATGTGACTGTTAGTCTGGGAGAGGACAATGGAGAGATGATCGATGTGGTCAATCAGGAGGCGCGAAACGCGGAGAAGGTGCTGCTGAAGAGCCTGATTGAGGAGTACGATCTGAAAATTTCCTATTCCCATGATTATTCCAGCGAGATCAACCAGGGCTATGTGATCTCTACTGATCCTGCGGCAGGCGAGCCGCTGAAAAAGGGAGATACTGTGACTCTGACCATCAGCGATGGACCGCAGTCTACACCGGTGCCGAACTTCAAGGGACAGAATATTGACCGGGTAAAAGCGGAAATCGAGGATACCTGGAAGCTGAAATGCGGCGAGGTGACGCAGAAGGACAGCGAGGAGGAAGCCGGAACGATTTTGAGCCAGAGCATCGACAGCAATTCGATGGTAGATGTGGGAACGAAGATCGACTTTGTAGTCAGCTCCGGACAGACCTCCGCAGCACCTCAGGAATATGAGCGGATCGTCAGCTTTGAGCTGCCGTCTGACCGGGACAGCGTGGTCCTCCGGGTAGAGGTAGACGGAGTGGTGGCGTTTGAAAACACCGAGGATTGTTCTCTGGGGTCCGTGGAAGTGACCCTGCGCAGCGCGGCGGACACCGCGACCATTTCCTACTATTATGATGGCAGCCTTCAGGCAACCTTCCCGGTGCAGTTCTCATGAGCAAAGGGAGAATACAGAAAGCCCTCAGCGGCTTTTACTATGTGAACACCGGTGAGGAGCTTCGTACCTGCCGAGCGCGGGGAAAATTCCGGAAGGAAAAAATCTCTCCGCTGGTAGGCGACTGGGTGGAGATCCGGGAGCTGGAAAACGGCGAGGGCTTTGTAGAAGCCATTCTGCCGAGAAAAAATGTTTTTGAGCGTCCGGCTGTGGCAAATATCGATCAGCTGGTGGTGATTGCCTCCGGCGCAATCCCCCGTACAGAGCCGTTCCTTATTGATCGGGTTTTTGGTATTGCGGCATTGAAGGAATGCGATGTGATTTTGCTGCTGAATAAAAGCGATTTGGATCCTGCGGACCAGCTGTATGAGATTTATACGGCTGCGGGGTTTCGGACCCTGCGCATCAGCGCGGAGACCGGCGAGGGCTTGGAGGAGCTGAAGCCGCTGTTACGGGGAAGGCTGTCTGCCTTTACCGGGAATTCCGGCGTGGGGAAGTCCAGTATTCTGAATGCACTGGACCCGGAGTTTCATTTGCAGGTGGGGGAGGTCAGCGAAGCGCTGGGACGCGGACGCCACACCACCCGCCATGTAGAAATGCACCATCTCTCCTTTGGGGCGGATGTGGTGGATTCACCCGGCTTTTCCTCCTTTGAGACGTCTGAGCTGAGCTTGGAGTGGAAGCACCACCTGCCGGAAACCTTTTTGGAGTTCCGTCCTTATCTGGATGGCTGCCGCTTTGTGGGATGCAGCCATACGAAGGAAAAGGGTTGTGCGGTTTTGCAGGCGGTTCGGGAAGGAAAAATTCCGAAAAGCCGGCATGAGAGCTATCTGCGGTTATTTGAGGAATTGAAGCCCTTACAGGACTGGAACGTCGAGAAACGGAAAAAATAGGGATTTTACAGGAAATAGACCGCCAAATTTTGGCGGTCTATTTTGTCTCCTAATCCAGCATTTCTGCGTATACTGGATTACAGAAAGGAGCGTGCCGGAAATGTTTCGAGGAAGGGGCTGCTGGGTCATTGGCGTCTGCGCCATTGCGTTGGGAGCAGGAATCATGATCGCGGCGATCTTTCCGGTGGGAGCGCTGTTGTTTTTGGTAGCGTTCCTTTTGATTGCCTGCGGGATCAGCTGCTGCAGGCGGTTTTAAGGAGAGAAGGAGGAGCTTTTATGCAGATCGTGATTTGGAAATCGCCGAAGGCGCTGAGAGGGATTCTTCGCCACTTTTTCAAAATAAAGGAATAACCCGTCCCAGTCCTTCATAGTCTTTCACATAGAATATGGAAGGCGGGAAAGGATTGGTTTTGGATGGAGCTGGAGCTGAAAAAGAACTGCTTTGAAGCGTTTGAAGTGGGAACGGAGTTGATCGTTACCCAGGAGGAATCCGCGGAGACCATTGTTCCGGATTACTGTCCGGATATCGCAAGGATCATTGACACGGAGGGAAAGATTTTCCTTCACAGCCGGGAACTGCATGACGGTAAGGCAGAGGTATCCGGAACGGTGCGGGTCACGGTACTCTATACGCCGGATGAAGAGAGCGGCATCCGCACATTGGAATTTGCAATGCCGTTTTCCGCGCTGTCTGATGGAAAGGCATGGGAGGACTGTGTCTGCCTTTCTGTGCAGACGGAGGCGGAGTTTTTGGAAACCAGAGTGCTGAACCCGAGAAAGGTATTTACCCATTGCAAGCTGGTTTCCCGCTTTACCGGATACCGGAGAGCACCATTGACGATTTGCTCGGATGTGGAATCGGATGCGGCGCTCTGTGTGGAGAAAAAGCAGGAGACGCAGCACACCACCCTTATTACGCAGATTGCGGAAAAGGATTTCACATTTTCCGATGAAATGAGCATTTCTCCGGGAAAGGACGGAGCGGTAGAGATTTTGACCAGCCGGGTCTCCGCAGAGGTTACGGAAACAAAAATTATCGGAAATAAGCTCATTGTCAAGGGTATTTTCCCGGTGAATGTACTGTATAGAACGGCAGATGGGGCATGCTGCTCCTCCGGAGGAGAGCTGCCATTTTCCCAGATTTTAGAGGTGGAGGGCGCGTCGGAAAACGCACAGGTAAGCGTGCAGCTGCAATTTACAGGGACAGATTTTCAGGTGGGAAGCGCCGCAGACAGGGAGGGGCGGCAGATCACCGTGACCTTATACTTACATGCGTTCTCCATTTTGCGGCAGGAGCAGACGGTCACGCTTCTGAATGACCTTTACAGCACGGCGTATGAGCTGGGCTATGAAGCGGAGCCTGTCAGCCTGATCCATGACCATGATGTGGTCGTGCGGCGGCAGACTGTTCGGGAGGTGCTGGAGATCGGCGTGGTGGCGGATTCTGTTCTGGATGCCAATGTTTGTTGCGGTAGTGTTTCTGTCACGCGGGAGGGAGAATCCTTTGTATTGAGAACAGGCGCTTCCATCCGCGTCCTGTATCTGGATGAGGGCGGCGTACCGCTGATGGCAGAGCGGTGTGTGGATGTATCCTGCCAGATGGAGGCGGGAGAGGACTGCCGTGTGTCGGCAAAAGCCGCATGTCCGGATGAGGTGCAGGCGAGCATTGGCGAGCGGGGAATTGAGGTGCGGTTCCCGGTGGAATTCCAGGCGCAGGTCTCCAGCCGGAAAAAGTGCGTTTCCATTTCCTCGGTGCGTCTGCTGTCAGAGACGCCCAGAGATATGAGCGGTCTTCCGTCTCTGGTGCTGAGAAGCCTGAGCGGACAGGAGACGCTCTGGATGCTGGCAAAGCGTTTCCACACGACGGTTCCGTCCATTCTGGCAGCGAACGGCTGGACGGAGGAGACCGAGGTCCCGAGAGACCAGATGCTGCTGATTCCGAAAAAACGGATATAAGTAAAGCACAGCAGGTCGGGCGGTTTACTGCCTGACCTGCTGCCTTCTGTTGGAAGAAAAGGCAGTATTTGCGGATAAGCCGTGCCGGTTGTGTAATTTTGTTAAAATTTGTACGCTTTTCTATTGAATTTTGCAAAAAAGCAGGGTATAATACGATTGCTCAATTTCTATATTAGAAATCGACGTACCATTTATAATTTCGGAGGAAGTACAACCATGATCGAAATTAAGAGAGATACTATCATTGGCGATATTCTGGATGTCGCACCGCAGACCGCACCGATTTTCTTCTCTATCGGTATGCACTGCCTGGGCTGCCCCTCTTCCCGCGGTGAGACCGTGGAGGAAGCCTGCGCAGTTCACGGCGTGGATGTGGACAAGCTGCTGGCTCTGGTCAACGAGGAAGCCAACAAGGCTGCGGAATAACCCAATCAGATACTGTAAGAATGGGAACGCATACGGTTTTTCCGTATGCGTTTTCCGTGGACCCGTGTCAAGGAGAGAAACAGAATGGCAGCTTCTAAATTAGAACTGACCCCCCGGCTGCAATTACTGGCAGATTGGGTCCCGCAGGGAAGCCGTTTGGCGGACGTTGGCACGGATCACGCGTATCTTCCCACCTGGCTTGCCCTGCATGGCAGAGTGCTTTCTGCCATTGCCAGCGATCTGCGGAAGGGACCGCTGTCCCGGGGACAGGAAACCATCGCAGAGTATGGTGTGGAAGGTCTTGTGGAAACACGCCTGTGCAGCGGACTGTCCGGGATCTGCGCAAATGAGGTAGATACGGTTGTCATTGCCGGAATGGGTGGTGAGAACATTGTCTCCATTTTAGAGGCGGCACCGTGGACAGCGGATGGCGCGCACTGCCTGCTGCTCCAGCCGATGACCCGCGCGGAGGTTCTGCGTGAATTTTTGGCGCTTCACGGCTATGAGATCCAAAGGGAGCAACTGGTGTGGGATCGCGGAACGATTTATCCGGTGATGCTGGTATGGGGCGGCGAAATGCAGCTGTCTTTAGGACAGCTGTACGGTGGCAGACTGTTGACCCATGATCCGCTTCAGGACCGGTATCTGATTGAAAAGATTATTCGTCTTCAGATGGCGGTGACCGGTTCCAGCCATTCCCGCAAGCCAGAAGAGCAGCAAAAGGCGGATACCTACAGGGAGATCATTACACAGCTGATGCAGATGCGGGAGGAATGGCGTTATGCCAACGATACATGAAATAGAGACTGCCCTTTACCGACTGGCGCCTCAGGAGCTTGCAATGCCGTGGGACAATGTGGGACTGCTGATTGGAGACCCGCAGGATGAGGTTCACCGGGTGCTGGTTGCGCTGGATGTGACAGAGGATGTGGCGGAGGAAGCCATCCGGCAGAAAGCGGAGCTGATTGTGGCACATCATCCGGTCATGAACTGCAAATGGAATCCCGTGCAGACCATTCGGGAGGATTTCCCGCAGGGGCACCTGTTCCGGAGGCTGATAAAAGCTGGAGTTGCCGCAATATGTATGCACACCAATCTGGATGCCGCGCCGGGCGGCGTCAACGATGCTTTGGCGGAGACGCTGGGTGTGATGGATACGAAACCCTTGACAGCAGAGGGAATCGGGCGTTTCGGCGTTTTGAAGGATGGTCCCATGCCGCTCTCCGGCTTTGTTAGGATCGTTTCAAAAAAGCTGCATGGAAACGGTCTGAGATACTGTGATGCTGGAAAAGAGGTTTTCCGGATCGCAGTGGGCGGCGGTGCCTGCGGCGATTATGTGGAGCAGGCAATCGCAGTTGGCTGTGACACATTTGTTACAGCAGATTTGCGGTATCATGAATTTCTGGATGCGGTTCCCAAGGGAATCAATTTGATTGATGCAGGTCATTTCCCAACAGAGGATTTGGTCTGCGAAGTGCTGATTCGGTACTTACAAGAGGAATTTCCCACGTTGTGGCTTCAAAAATCCACTTCTCACAGAGAAGTGATTCAGTATTATGTAGAAGAAGGAGAAATTTAATCATGTCTGGACATTCCAAGTGGCATAATATTCAAAAGACCAAGGGCGCTGCGGATGCAAAGCGTTCTCAGGCATTTACCAAGATTGCCCGCGAGATGATCGTAGCAGTCAAAGAGGGCGGCAGCGGTGACCCCAATAATAACTCCAAACTGGCAACGGTCATTGCCAAGGCAAAGGCTGTCAATATGCCTAACGATAACATCAAGCGTACCATTGACCGTGCGCTGGGTTCCGGAAATACAGATAACTTCGAGTCTGTCACCTATGAGGGATACGGTCCCGGCGGCGTGGCTGTGATCGTAGAGGCTCTGACGGATAACCGCCAGAGAACTGCACCCGAGGTTCGCCATTATTTCGATAAGTGCAACGGCAACCTGGGTGCAATCGGCTGCGTTTCCTGGTCCTTCGACCGCAAGGGTGTTATTGTCATCGACAATGAAGAGGGCGAACTGGATGAGGATACGGTTATGATGGATGCGCTGGAGTCTGGCGCAGCGGACTTTGAGGCAGATGGCACCGTTCTGGAGATCACGACGGACCCGGATGCCTTCAACGATGTGGTAAAGGCCCTGGAGGAAAAGGGCTATACCTTTGTGAATGCAGATATTGAGATGGTTCCCCAGAATTACATCACGCTGACCAGTGAGGGCGATGTCAATAATATGCAGAAGCTCATCGGCTTCCTGGAGGACAACGACGATGTCCAGAACGTCTGGCACAACTGGCAGCAGGACTGAAACCGTTGTGCCGCAATGGATTGGCGGATTTGCATATTCGCCAGTTGTGACATACAGGGTCTGAGCTGTGACATACATGAATACCTCTGTTGCGACATACGTAGGGAGGTTTTCTGCATGGAAATTCAGCAGGGTATCAAGGAATTTTTGATTGAGATTGAGGTTAGGAAGTATACGCCCCGTACTATCCGGGGGTATCGGAATAACCTCAATCTCTTTCTGCGTTTTTGTACGGAACATGAGATTGTAGCTATAGAAAATGTGACCCTTGTGACGGTCAAGCAATTCACACGGGTCATGACCGCCAGTAAGAAAAAGGGGACATATATCAATGGCATTTTGAAAGGCGTAAAATCCTTTTTGCAGTATTGCTATGAGGAGGGCTATGGAGCCTTTAATACAAAGTGCTGCTTTCCGTGGTGCAAAGAAGAAAGAACAGTTATCACCGCATTTACCCCGCAGCAGGTAAAGACTATGTTTCAAAATTGCCGTGGAGGTGATTTCAAAGCGATACGGGATAGAACGATACTAACTATGCTGATTGACACAGGGATTCGGTGCTTGGAATTGTGCAGTATCAGACCGTCAGATGTTCATGAGGACTATATCGTCATTCAAGGGAAGAATCACAAGCAGAGAGTAGTTCCTATCACGCCGATTTTACGAAAAAACATTGTAAAATACGATGCTGTAAAGGAAAGTTACTTTAGATATAAAAACACGGATGATACCTATTTCTTGTCCTTTCATGGACGTACATTGACGGTTTCTGCGGTGGAAGTTTTGATGAAGAAGTATGGAAGCGGGATAGAGGGGATTCGTGTATCGCCCCATACTTGCAGGCATTTTTTTGCTCAACAGCAAATCAAGATGGGAACAGACCTCTACACGATTTCACGCCTCTTAGGTCATGAGAATATCCAAATCACACAAACCTATTTGAATAGCTTGCGGGACAGGGACGTTATTGAGATAGCCAAAAGCAAGAGTGTTTTGATGTCACTGGGATAAAAATTTAAAAAAAATTTGAAGTCCACAAACACCAGTAAAAATATGGGCTTAAAGCAATTTTACTATTTGTTTTTAAAAGCGCTGTTTCAAGAAATTTTACATAAGTCATTGACAACAGACTGTATAGTGTGCTATGGTTTAAATACAAAGCCCGATGGTTGAGGATGCTGTTTGGTTGAAAGATTATGAATTTAGTTTGAGATGATGTGCTGATTTTAGAGATGGAACGGGCATTGTACGAGCGCTCAATAAATTTTTCAAAGCAGTCCTGTCTTATCGGCGGGACTGCTTTTCTTTTAGGCGCTCTTATATATAACGCCTGTAAGACGTACCAGTTTTTCGCTTGGGTTACAAGTAAGTAAAATTCATTTCTGGTATCTTTTCTTGCACTATATACTAATAATTTGCTTTATAAGAACAGAAAAAATACCAGATTTTAAATATTAAGGAGATTTTTATATGAGTGTTGATATAGTAGTAGGGCAAGAGTTCAATGGCGTATCGTTTTTATATGAGTAGGTCACAGGAAAGCCCTATCCCAAAAGCGGGGCAAAGAATATCAAGGCGGCAAAGGCAGAACTGGATAGGTATGTGGTCTATCAGAAAGCCTGTGAGATAGACCCCACAGAGAAGCGTAAGAAGCCTGTTATCGTGACCGAGGTATATGACCCTCCATTACCAGCGGAAACAGACAGGGGATGTCATGGGGACTATATTGACCTGTTAAGGCCACTTCTTTTGTCTCAAGTTGCCTTTGAGGGGAAGCTATGTGCCCTCTGTAATCTGATGGGATTATTCGCCGCATACATAGAGGTGCTGCAAGAAAATCCAGTAGTCCAAAGAAAGTTAGCAGTCATCAAGAATGACAACGAATTGGACATTTGGCAGCCAGAGTTTTATCCCAAAATCGGAGAGCGCTATTACGCAAGCATTTTGAAAGGCAATCTCAGGCGCAGAATCAAGTACGCTCTGGATTCCTTGCAGAGACAGGGTATTGTTAGGTGGAAAGAGATAATCCGCATTGTCCCTGACATTTGCACAGAGACAGACGAGGGAGCAGAGGAAAGACCGGAGGCACAATCGGAAACAGATGAGCGTATCGCAGAATGTATCGAGCAAATCCGAGAACAGGCCGCTATGAAAAATTCCTGTCTGGATGCAGATTTGGTTATTTCCCTGCTGTTATCGGTTTACGCAAAGGAAAAGCGTCGAGATTACCTAAACGAGCAAAACCGATACGGGAGCATACAGCCATTTACAGCGAATGAAAGACAGGAGTAGGCGTTAGAGAATTTTTGCGATTTTCTGCGTCAAAAGGCTTTTACAGAATACCAGCACAGAAAAGAACTTGCGCCAATGGCCGAAGTTCCGATAGGTGGAGATTTCTTTGGAAACCCCTATCTGGCAAAGCAATTTGCTCAGTTACAGAGGGTTTACACAGAACGTTTACTGGCGGGGATAAAGGCATGGAAAGAAATCAGCTATCAGGTCATTGACCCGGAAAAAGCCTTGAAATACCGTCCAAAGGAATATGACCGGATGGAGGACGCTGCTGCCCTGTCTAAGCGCTTTGTGGAGTTCATGGATGGGCAGATGGAAAAGGTGTACGATATTTCCAGCAAAGACCTCAGAGGCGACTTTAGGACGTTTGGAGATGGCCGAGATACCAAAGAAAAATTAGCTGATAGTGAATCAGCCATGAAGCTTCATGAAAAGTTGAAAGAACTGTATGGTTTGTGTTGATATTGACTTTTCAAGCAAGATACAATCCCAAAGCCACCACATCCAGAGGAAGCGAACACCTTGAAGTGAACGTTTCAAAATTACGACGAACAGGAAGCCCTCTCACCGCTGGTCGCTCCGCGATCAGCGGAAAAGAGGGCGTACTTGTTATCACAGAAATTGTCTGATTGATTTCCGAAAAGGGGGTTAATCAGGCATTTTTCTTTTTGGCTTGTCTTTTTCGTATAGGCGTGGTACACTGAATTTGCGACACAAGTTGATATGGCAACCCACATGAGTGTGCGTTTTTATCATTTTGGTAAAAATGCAGGCTCTATTTTGGCATATTCATGTGGATTGCTAAACTTGTGTCGCAACAAGGAGCCAGCGTTTTTCGGTGCGTGGCTTCTTGCTGCGCACTTTTTTATTTTACCGAAAATCAAAAATTGGAGGTAGAAACATGAGCGATTCTGAAATCATGGCATTACTGGGGCGTTTTGCACACAAAAAGGTCGTAAATAAACTGTTGGGGGATACTGAATGGCAAGGGGGGATTCATCTTTTCGAAGATGCACGCCCAACGTATACTGGCACAGAAGAACAGTACAAAGCCGCAGTTTTGGAGCTCAGACATAGAGGGCTTATTGAGATTGACCTAAATGACAGACAAGACTATGAGCGTGCTGTAGTTAGAGTGACGGATGCTGGCGTAGAATGGATGAAAGACCATTCACGGGAGGATTTCTAATGAAAGAGCTTTTTTTAAAAAAATACAAAGGAATTCCGGTATGGGCTTTTTGCCTTCTGGCAATTATTGTCATTGTTATTGCGTTTTTTATCCTTGGCTCAAATGGAAATACTTACACGAACATTGAATATACAGGCTATTCCTATACTCTTAACAAGGACGGAACATATACGCATACCTATTTCAGCGATGAAAAACATAATGTAACAGGTACATATTCCTTTAATGGTACTGGTGATGCCATACTTTTTACAGGAACAGATGAAGATGGAAAGGAACAAACTGCCCAATATGACTATTGCGGATATTTCTTTGGCAAGGAATATTTCGAGATTCCAGAAAGTAACATCTATGATAATGGAAAAAGGTTTGAAATAGAGGTTACGCCGGGTGTTTCGGATAAATTAAGTGGCTTAGTATCAATAACATATAAGTTTTCACTTGATGGAACATATACAATGCGTTCTAATGTTTTAGGAAGCGTGGATAAAGAGCAAGGAACATACAAAGTCAGTGGAAATGTCATTAAAATGACGGGTAAAAAAGAAACGAGCAACATGGGAACTTTAGATGAAACCCATGTGTTTTATTTCTGGAATAACAAAGTTTACGAGACGGTATATAAGCGTTGACGCTTTTAGCCCCCATGCAACAGGAATCGCGAAGCGATCCTGTTGCTGGGGGCGTTCTCATTTCTCACACCTCCAACATCAAATGCCCCTCAATGGCCTTTTCTATTTCCTGCTGCTGGATACCGATATAGCGTTGGGTCACGGCGGCGGAGGAATGTTGAAGAAGCTGCTGGACAAGGGCAATATTATAGCCGCTGTCCTTATAAATCTCTGTAGCATAAAATTTGCGGAAGCTGTGTGTGCTGATGCTCTGATAGCCCAGATATTCGCACACCAGCTTTAGTTGCTTTTGTATGGCTCTTTCAGACAGTGGGAAGATGCTTGCCCCGGATGGAATACCGTGGTCAAGGCAATAGCAGCGAATGTACTGATACAGAGCCAGCGGGACAGTGAAGTTTCGTACCCTTTTCGTTTTTTGCTCCACGATAGAAAGGCGATACCTGTCACCGTCCCTTACAATGTCGGCAAGCCGCAGATGGATGATGTCGGAGATACGCAAGCCTAAATTTGCTTCAAGGGTCAAAGCGGTGGCAATCCGCTCATTTGGCCTGCACCCAGTAAAGCCCTGTTTCATGGTCTGGATGATGGCTTGATACTGCTCCTTTGTCAGAGCAACGGTTTTGATATTCACGCTGATTTCCTCCTTTGGATGGGGTAAAATACGAACTTCTGGTCAGTGTTAAACGAACTTTAGATGTAAAAATCACAGAAGCATTGAAAACGCTGGCTTTTGGTGTTCGTATTCCTCCAGTTTTACGAACTTAATAGAAAGAGCCTCCTAAAATCGCTTCTGGCGGCTATGGGGGTATAGGGATACCTCTCTGGCCTTGCGTTGATTTTAGGAGGAAGTTTTATTGTTATTTAACACGCTGTCACCATTTCTGTCTGACAGTCCATGCACGCTATATGGACGCATTTGGTAGCCCGGACAGAGTTCCCGCAACAGGGGCAGATATATTTGCGACTGCTGGATGGTTTGGTCGGCGGCGGAGGTGTGGGATTGCCGTTTCGACTGCCTGTGCCAGAGACAGAGATGCCGTAGAACTCATTCCGGGTGATAAGAATGTCTGAAAGTTCATTTTCAAGTACGAAGTCAAGCAGTTCATCCGTTGGCGTTGTCAGCGTCCAGCCATATTTCTCGTGGTGGGCTACATTCAGTCCGTGGGCTTCCGCAACCTCTTTGAAGCGCTTGTTGTGGTAGGTGTTGCCTCTGCTGGTGTCCTTGATGCCGTGGAGCTGGCAATAGTAGTGGCACATTTCATGGAGCAAATCAGCGCAGATAAATTCAATAGGTCTTGCTAATGTTCCTGCTCCAATATTTATCTCGTGGGTGGCTCCAACAGTGGAAACCCAAGTATCATCCCGGACAGAGAAATGGGCATAGGCTTTGGGGGTACTTTGGATAGTCAGTGTTGGTCTTGCAAGTTCATTTTCAAAAAAACGCTGGTTCAACAGGTCGAATAGCTTATTGAGATAGCCAGCGACACGGTTATAAGAAGTCAGTTGCTTCATAATAAATCCTCCTTGAAAAAGGGGAGCGGATACAGTATACTTAAACTGTATCCGCTCCATTGTGATGTGGGATATGGCTCTTTGTCTGGTGCTTTGCGTGCGGTCAGACAAGGGGCTTTTCTTATGCAGAAATAGAGAAGCGCCGGGAGGAAACCTGCTTGGTAAAGGCTTTGTAGACTTCCTCTCCGAACTTTTCTTTAAAGGACTTGGTATCAAAGCGAGTGGTGAGAACGGAAGTCCACCGCACGATATAGCCCCCGGCAGACAGTTCTTCGGTGTCTGCTGCTTCCATTTCCGCCTTGATACTGTTGCGGACAGTTTCAGCTTCGGCCTTGGTTTCCTCAATGAGTGCTTCAAGGTTTTGCAGGGTTTCAATTTTGACGATAAGTTCGTTTTGAGACATAATGATTTTCCTTTCTAATTTTGATTTTGTGATTAGCAACTACCCATCAGGTACAGGATGATAAAGAGCATGGAGAAGCAGAACAAGATGCCTTCGCCAGTCATGGAAACACCTCCCTTCGATTGAATATTGCGGTTCAATTTTTTCGGTCATCATCGCTGTGGAGCAAAAAGAGAATGGCAGCAATCACAGGGACGAGAACCGCCGCCCACATGAAGAACGAGAGAATGTCATCAAAAGGGCGGGTAATGCCGTTGACAGATACCCAGAGCATGATGAAGCCATAGATGAATATGAGTTCCATTGGAAGACCTCCTTTCTTTGAGTAGTGGATATATAAAAAAAGAACTATGTCAGCACGAACACTGATACAGTCCTTGAATAGTCGAATTTACATTTTTACGGTGCGTATATTTTGCAATATTGCCATAATAGGTCAGGGGGGAGGGAGCAATAGAAAAAGCTTGTAAAATCATGGGGAATCTGTTATACTTATCACAAGCAAAACAGTTGCGATATACATTGGTGTTTTGCGGGAAAAAACAGAGTATTCATGATGAATATTCAACTTTGGCTCATGTGTGAAAAAGTAGTTTTCTGGTATGGTGAAAACCGTCGAAACCCTTGCGGCAGAAGCTCCAGAATTACATCACGCTGACCAGCGAGGGCGATGTCAATAATATGCAGAAGCTCATCGGCTTCCTGGAGGACAACGACGATGTCCAGAACGTCTGGCACAACTGGCAGCAGGACTGACTTTAGAGGATTTTCCATCGGATAATCGTTGACAATTTTTTGCCCAGCCAGTAAAATAGAAAATTGAGTAAAACAGGCAGTCGCGTGAACAGATCGAAAGGTCGTTCATGAGGAAAGTCCGGGCTCCACAGGGTAAGGATAACGGGTAACACCCGCCAAAGGCGACTTTAGGAAAAGTGCAACAGAGATATACCGCCATGCTTTGCATGGTAAGGGTGGAAAGGCGAGGTAAGAGCTCACCCATCGCATGGGAACATCGCGATGCTGTAAACTCTATCCGGAGCAACACCGGTATGGGAGCATATAGACTGACCCGGTCGCTCCCGGGGTGGCTTGAGCGTGCTGGTAACAGCTCGTCGAGATAGATGACTGCCAAATACAGAACCCGGCTTACAGTTTTGCTCATGATATATAAGGTCATCCGCGTGAATGCGCGGGTGACCTTGTCTTTTCCATTGGTTCAGATTGCTATTTCAAAAAGCTTGCAGTATAATAAAAACTGTCAATCGTATAATAGAACCGCTGGATCAGCGGGGGTATGATAGGAGAAAAGGAGCGTTTTTGAATGACGTTGGCAGAGTATTTGAATTCCATTCAGGGAAAGCGTATTGCTGTGATCGGAATTGGAGTTTCCAACCGACCGTTGATTGAACTGCTGGCACGCGCAGGAATCGCTGTGACAGCCTGCGACAAGAAGACGAGAGAGGCATTGGGAGACGAAGCCGGACGGTTGGAAAGCCTTGGCGTGACCCTTCAGTTGGGACCGGACTATCTGAAGGGGCTGGATCAGGATATTATCTTCCGGACTCCCGGCTTGCGTCCGGATGTGCCGGAGCTTTTGGCAGCTGCACAGAACGGTAGTGAGATCACATCAGAGATGGAAGTGTTTTTCCAGGTTTGCCCCTGTCCCATTTTTGCCGTTACCGGCTCTGACGGAAAGACCACCACGACTACGATCATTTCTGAATTTATGAAGCTTGCCGGTAAGAAGGTCTATGTGGGTGGAAATATTGGACATCCATTGCTGGCAGAGGCAGGGGAGATGCGGAAGGAGGATGTGGCAGTTCTGGAGCTGTCCTCCTTCCAACTGCTGACCATGACAAAAAAGAGTCCGCATATTGCAGTGATGACCAATCTGGCACCCAATCATCTGGATGTTCACAAGGATATGGCAGAGTATATTGCTGCAAAGGAAAATATCTTTACACATCAGTCTGCTGAAGATATTTCCGTATTTAATGCAGATAATGATATCACAAGTGCGCTGGCAAAAAAGGCACCCGGAAGGGTACGTCTGTTTTCCAGAAGGCAGGAGCTTGCCGAAGGTGTTTTCCTACGGGGGGATTCCATTGTTTCCAGAAAAGACGGCGTAGAGAGGGAGGTCATGAAGACACAGGACATCCGTCTGCCCGGTTTACACAATGTGGAAAATTATATGGCGGCAATCGCTGCGGTGGACGGGCTGGTCCCGGATGAAAAGCTGCGGGAATTTGCCCGTGAATTTGGTGGGGTGGAACACCGTATTGAACTGGTGCGGACGCTGAGAGGAGTACGCTATTACAACGATTCCATTGCTACCAGCCCCTCCCGGGCAATCGCCGGACTGCGTTCCTTCCAGGAAAAGCTGATTATGATTGCCGGCGGATATGATAAGCACATTCCTTTTGAGGTGCTGGGACCGGAGATTGTGGAGCATGTAAAGCTGCTGATTCTTTGCGGCGCGACTGCGGAAAAGATTCGCCAGGTCGTTGTCAATGCTCCGGGATATCAGCAGGGACGACCGGAGATCCTGGTGATCGATAATTTCCGGGAGGCTGTTGAAACAGCGGCGGCACGGGCAAAGGAAGGCGATGTGGTGACATTGACGCCCGCTTGTGCAGCATTTGACCAGTTTAAAAACTTTATGGAGCGCGGTAAGGTCTATAAGCAGATCGTCAACGAGCTAAAGTAAGGAGCCGCATCCCGCCGGAATCCGGAATAGGGTCATGCTGGAAACGCATAGATTCTGGCAGGGATGTGATGAAAATGGCGTGGAAGCACCGGTATATGCCGCCGTCACAGAAGCGGTTTCTGCTGCTGTTACTGTTTTTATTTGTGCTGTGCTTGAGCGTGATTGTGGTTGCCGGGGTGCAGATGGAGTCAATTTTGTCCCGCCTTGCGACGACTAAGGTCTCCAATACCGTAAACCGGATCGTCAGTGAAGCAGTGAATGATGCGGTGGAGCGGGGAGATTTTGCATATGAGAAGCTGATTTCCTTTGAAAAGGATAAGGACGGAAAGGTAACGGCGGTCAAGAGCAATATGCCGGAGTTCAACCGGCTGCAATCAGTGATTCTGGATGACGTACTGGAACGGATCTCAGAGGTGTCTACCAGAGAGGTCTCCATTCCGGTGGGCAGCTTGACCGGGCTGAATTTGCTGGCTGGTCGCGGTCCGATGATCAGTGTTCGGATGCAAACCATCGGCACTTCGACATCGGATTTAAAAAATGTGTTTACTTCGGCGGGAATCAACCAGACGAGGCACCAGATTTTGCTGAATATCGATGTGTACGTCAGTATTTTGCTGCCGGGCTTTACAACGGCAACGGTGGTCAGCAATTCACTGGTGGTGGCAGAGACGATCATTGTCGGCTCTGTTCCGAATTCGTATATGTATTTTCAGTCGGATACTCCGCTGAAGGACGTGCCGGAAGCGATGTCCTGAATAAGGGGAAGATGAAAAGGGGATGGCAATGGATTATCGTGAGGAAATGAAAGAACTGCGGGAAAAATTAAACCGCAATGCGTATCTTTACTATGTGCTGGATGCACCGACCATGTCGGACTATGAGTACGACATGCTGAACCGGAGATTGGTGGATTTGGAGAGGGAGCATCCGGAGGAGATTACCCCTGATTCTCCCACCCAGAGAGTAGGAGACCGTATTTTAGAGGGATTTACACCTTATCCTCACGCTGTCCCGCTGGAGAGTCTGCAGGATGTTTTCAGTGCGGCGGAAATTGATGATTTCTGCGCACGGGTAGAAGAGGGGCTGGGGACCCATCAGGTGGAATATTCCGTGGAACCAAAGGTGGATGGACTTTCCGTTGCCCTGGAGTACCGGGACGGTATGTTTGTCAGCGGGGCGACCCGGGGAGACGGACACGTTGGCGAGGACGTTACAGAAAATCTGAAAACGATTTACTCCATTCCCATGTCGCTTCCGGAAAAGCTGCCGCGCTTGATCGTGCGAGGAGAGGTTTACATGGCGCGCAGCGTTTTTGAGGAAATTAACGCTGAGCGGGAGATTCGGGGCGAGCCGCTTTTGGCGAATCCGAGAAACGCGGCGGCAGGATCTCTGCGCCAGCTGAATCCCAAGATCGCTGCACAGCGCCGGCTGGATATCCAGATATTCAATTTGCAGCTGGCGGAGGGAAAGGAGTTCAGGACCCATACGGAAACGCTGGATTATCTGGAGTCCCAGCATTTTAAGGTGATCCCCCATAAAGCGTTCCACACGGTTGCGGAGTGTCAGCAGGAGATCGTTGACATCAACGAACGGCGGATGAGCTATCCATTTGATATGGATGGCGCGGTGGTCAAGGTCAACGACCTTTCTGAGCGGGAAAAGCTGGGAAGCACTGTGAAATATCCAAAGTGGGCGGTTGCTTATAAGTATCCGCCTGAGAAGAAGCCGTCCAAGATCCTTGCAATCGATATCCAAGTAGGGCGGACCGGAGTTCTGACGCCCCGTGCGGTATTTGAGCCGGTGCATCTGGCTGGAACCACGGTGCAGAGCGCCACGCTGCACAATCAGGACTATATTACGGAAAAGGATATCCGCATTGGCGATACGGTCATTGTGCAGAAGGCGGGAGAGATCATTCCGGAGATCGTGGAAGTGGATTTCAGCAAGCGCCCGGAGGGAACAGTGCCGTTTCAGATGCCGGAGGTATGCCCGGTGTGCGGCGCAAGGGTGACCCGTGATGAGGATGGCGCGGCGATTCGCTGCACAGGAGCGGAATGCCCGGCGCAGCTGCTGCGAAATATTACACACTTTGCAAGCCGAGATGCAATGGACATTGACGGGCTGGGTCCGGCGGTGATCCAGCAACTGATCGACGCGGGCTTCATAAAAAATGCAGCGGATCTGTATTATCTGCATGCACCGGATATTGCACAGCTGGACCGCATGGGGGCAAAATCCGCAGATAATCTCATGCAGGCATTGGAAAATTCAAAGGCGAACGACTTCAGCAAGCTGCTGTATGCCTTGGGAATCCGGCAGGTGGGCGTCAAGGCGGCAAGGGTTCTGGCAAATCATTTCCGCAGCTTTGACGCACTGTCTCACGCTTCCTTGGAGGAGTTGACAGAAATCAGCGATGTGGGTGCCATTACGGCGCAGTATATTTTAGACTGGCTGGCAAGTCCGCAGTCGATGGACCTGATTCAGCGCCTGAAGGATGCCGGAGTGAATATGGAGACGACTGCTCAGCTGGTGGACCATCGGTTTGAGGGAATGACCTTCGTTTTGACGGGGACGCTTTCTCAGCTTGACCGGAAGAGTGCGGAAAAGATGATTGAAGACCGGGGAGGAAAGGCGGCTGGCTCTGTCAGCAAGCGGACAACTTATGTTGTGGCAGGAGAGGAAGCTGGCTCCAAGCTGCGGAAGGCACAGGAGCTGGGAATCCCGGTTTTGAGCGAAGCGGAGTTTTTAGAGATGCTTTCTTAATATCAGAGAACCTGAAAAGCAGGGAGTGCTGTCAGCACTCCCTGCTTTTTTCGGTCATATCTGGGACAAGGGTCGCATAGATTGAAGCAGGATGGAGGGATGCAAATGAAAGAAACGCAGAAGCTGCAAAGCTTTGACACGGCGGCGGATGTCCTGCCGGTGCGTTTACGCAAGGCAGTGCTGACCCTGCCGGAGGGGGTGCGTGCAGAAGCGGAAGAAATTCGCCTGCGGGTAGGACACCGGATGTCTGTTTTAGTAGATGGTCATGAGAGGATGATACCGGAGATCGTGGAAACGCAGGATTTGGAGATACTCTGTGATCTGGCTGCGGATTTTTCCCGTTATGCTGCGGTGGAGACCTTGCGGTATGGATATTTACCAATGCGCGGCGGCTGTCGCATTGGTCTCTGCGGGACCTCCGTAATAAAAGACGGTGTCAATACCAATCTGCGGGATTTCTCCTCCGCTTCCATCCGGATTGCCAGAGAATACCGCGGCATCGGTGAAGAGCTTGTGAGGAAGCTGTTTGAAGGAGAGCGGTATTGCAGCACGCTGATTTTATCCGTTCCGGGCGGCGGCAAAACTACGCTTCTGAGAGATCTGATCCGCTGTCTTTCCAATGGAATTGGGACAGACTTGCCGCAGCGGGTATGTGTTGCTGATGAGCGGGGAGAGGTGGGGGTGTGCTTTCATGGCGTTCCCCAGATGGATCTTGGCTGCCGGACAGACATTATGGACGGCTGTCCCAAGGCGCTGGCGATTCCGATGCTGCTGCGCTCCATGAACCCTCAGATCATCGCGGTGGACGAGATCACCATGCAGGAGGATCTGCGTGCCATCAGTATGGCGGCGCACTGTGGTGTGGGGCTGCTGGCAACGATTCATGCGGCGGATGTGCAGGAGCTGCTCCAGAAGCCATTATATGCAGAGCTGCTGTCTACGCATGTGTTTTCCAAAGCAGTACGAATCCAACCGGATGGAGGAAAGCGGACGTACCAGGTGGAGGACTTGCTGTGATCAAATGCTTTGGTAGCCTGTGTATTCTGTGGGCTGGAGTCTGGTCCTGGCTGGAGTATGGCAGGTATTGCAGGAGGCAGCTGCAAACGATGCAGCTGTTTGCCGCAACACTGGAGAGGATGGGGACGGAGATCCAGTTCCGAAGATTGCCGCTTCCGAGAATTCTAAAGCAGCTGTGCGAAAGTGCTGGCGATCAGACGGTTTCAGCCTTTTATGAAAGCGTGCTGGAACAACTGCGGCGAGGCGTTCTTTTTCAAGCCGCGTGGAAGCTTCCGGTGCAGAGACTTCCCATGAGCAGTGCGCTGAAGCTTCATATTGGAGAACTGGGTGGAGCGCTGACAGGGGACGAGCAGACAGCCTGCCGCCAGCTTGCACAGGTGCGGCAGGAAATTTGGAAGGAGATTGCGCAGCTTCGTCAGCAGCTTCCGGATGTGCAGAAGCGGTGGGGCGCGCTCAGCCTTTCTGGGGCGCTGTTTTTGATTATTTTACTGATGTGAGGAAACGTCATGGATGTTGATCTGATTTTTAAGATTGCGGCAATCGGAATTTTGGTGGCAGTGCTGAATCAGCTGTTGATCCGTTCTGGACGTGAGGAACAGGCGATGATGACAACTCTGGCAGGGCTGGTGGTGGTCCTGATGATGATGGTGCAGGAGATCAGCCGCCTGTTCGATTTAGTCAAGGTGCTGTTTGATTTCTGACATGGACATGATATTTCGTGTAACAGGTGTCTGTCTGATTGCCGCCATTACCGCGTTGCTGCTGAAAAAAGCGGTTCCGGAGCTTGCGCTTCTGGTAACAGCTGCCGCCGCGGTGCTGTCCTTTCTATGGGTCGGGAGCTCTGTGCATCAGCTGATGGAGTTTTTATCCAGCTTAATGAAAACGGCGTCCGCACAGGAGGAATTATTTGTGCCGCTGTATAAGACGCTGGGCATTGCAATGACGGTCAAAATCGGCGGTGGACTGTGCAGGGATGCCGGAGCCAGCGGACTGGCATCTACATTGGAGACGGTTGGTTCATTTTGCGCGCTGTTGGTGGCACTGCCGCTGCTGCAAAGCGCGGTGGATATTCTATTGGAGCTGATGAACGGATGAAGAAATGTCTCATAACGGTGCTTTTGCTGCTGCTCCTGCCGGTCAGCGCACAGGCTGTTTCCGTACCGGAGGACTTGCAGCAGGCGCTGCCGCGGGATGCAGAAAGGCTCCTGCCGGAGGAAGTGAATACAGGCGATCTGTCCTTTCCAGAGGGGGTCAAGAAAATCATCGGAGACGCAGCAGAGGCGGGGCGGAAGCTTTTTCGTGAACAGCTGCAGGGAAATGTAAAGATATTATTGGTAGTGCTTCTGTGCGGAGCCTTGGAAGCAATGCAGAAGGGTGTGGGGAAAGAGATGGGAGTGCATAGCCTTACCATTGCCGGGACGCTTTCTGTGCTGCTGTTGACTGTGGGAAATATCCATTCCATGCTTCAGCTGGGAATGGAAACGGTCCATTCCATGAACGATTTTTCAAAAATTCTGCTTCCAGCGCTGGCAGGGGCAACTGCCGCCGCGGGAGCAATAGGCACAGCGTCCATGCAGCAGGTGACCACCGTGCTTTTGGCAAATGGTCTGCTGCGTCTGATAGACGGTCTGCTGCTTCCGGCAGTGTCTCTGTATATCGGTGTACTTGCCGCAGCATCCATGCTGCCGCAGAGCCGCTTATTCACCCTGGCAGAGTATTGGAAGAAGGGCATTACCTGGGTCTTGAGTATTACGCTTTTGACGTTTACCGTGTATCTTTCCGTAGTCCGTGTGATCTCCGGTTCTGTGGACAGCAATGCGGTGAAGGTTACCAAGGCGGCAATCGCCGGAACGATTCCAGTGGTGGGCAGCATTTTGTCAGAGACAGCGGAAACGGTGCTGGCGGGAGCCGGAATGCTGAAAAATACCATTGGTATTTTTGGAATGCTGGCGGTTCTGGCGATTTGTATGCTGCCGTTTTTGAAACTGGGGCTTCAATATTTGTTATATAAAGGGACTGCCGCACTCTCTGCTGTGATGGGCAGTGCAGAGTTGTGTAAGCTGATCGACGGGCTGGGCAGCGCGTTTGGGCTGATTCTTGGAATGACGGGCGCTTGCGCAGTGCTGCTGTTGGTGTCCATCCTGTCGTCTATTTCGGTGGTGGTCCCATGATCGAGCTGCTGCGAAAGTGGCTGGAAGCCCTGATGGTGCTGTCTCTTCTGCTGGCGGTTGTGGAAAGTCTGGTTCCAGATGGGTCACTCCGTAAGGTGGCGTCCATGATCGGCGGATTGCTGCTGATCAGCGTTTTACTTCAACCAGTGGTAAGGGGAAGGCTTGTACCCCAGTCCACGCAGGAAGAAATACAGTCCATTTCTGAGAGAACAGCGGAGCTGGAGCAGGAACGGAACCGGCGGTGGGGAGAACTCATAGCGGCGCGGACAGCGGCATACATTGAAAACAAAGCGTTAGAGCTTGGAATAGAGGACTGTCAGGCTCAGGTTTCCGTAGCTGAGGAAAATGGGATTCCAGTTCCCTATGAGGTCACGCTTCGATGCAGGAATGCTCCGCCGGACCGTCTGAGGCAGGATATCAAAGAGCATCTGGGAATTCCGGAGGAAAGGCAGGTGTATCAATACGCAGAGGTTCAAACAGGAACAGTGGAAAAGGCTGTGGACAAACGGAAAGTGGGTCCTGCTGGTGCTGGCAGCGGGGATTCTTCTGCTGCTTCTGCCGGATCAGCAGAAAACGAAGCGGACAGATCAGGCAGCAGCGGAGGAGACGATGGAGGATCTGGATGCAGTGGAGACACGGATGCAGGAACTGTTGTCCTGCATTAAGGGAGCGGGAAATGTTCAGCTGATGCTGACGGTGGAAAGCGGAGAAAAGAGGGAATTTGCATTGGACACGGAGGTGTCCTACAGCGGCGAGGTGACAGCCCCTGAAAATTACACGCGGCGGTCAGATGTAGTAATTGCGGACAATGGAAACGCGGATGCTCCCCTTACTGTGCAGAAGACCAATCCGGTGTACCGGGGAGCTTTTGCCGTATGCGAGGGGGCAGGCAGCGCGGAGGTGAAGCTTGCGGTGACGCAGGCGATTGCCGCCCTGACGGGTTTAAGTTCAGAACGGATCGTGGTGGTAGAATGTCAATCATAATTTGGAGGAGGAAACAGGCTGTGAGACGGAATTGGAAACAAAGCGCTGTGGCTGCAGTGGTCATGATGCTGGTGGGAACGGCGGTATTTCTGAATTGGAAGTACACAAAGGGTGCAGAGGGGGCTTCTGAAGAAGCGCAGGAAACAGGAACAAAGATTCTGGGAGAATCCACGCTGGTGTCTAATGAGGCGGCGGGGTCTTCAGAGGAGACTGCCGCAACATCGGAGGAGGACGCTGTTTATACCGGTTCTGATTATTTCGCATCGGCGCGGCTGACGCGGCAGCAGGCAAGGGACAACGCCATTCATCTGCTTCAGGACGCAGCGGCGGAGGAAGACGCGGATACCAGTGTTGCCAATCAGGCATCGGAAAGCATTCAGGTGCTGGCGTCATATACATTAACGGAATCTCAAATCGAAAATCTGGTGACGGCAAAGGGCTATACAGACTGCGTTGCATTCATGAACGAGGACAGCATTAGCGTTGTAGTGGGAACAGACAGTGGAGAACTGACCAGCGCCGATGTGGCAAAGATCACGGATATTGCAAAAACAGAAACGGGATATCCTGCTGACAGTATAAAAATCATGGCGGCAAAATAGCAGTTGTATTTTACGAAGGTTCATGGTAAAATAACAAAATAGAAAATTACGAGACGCTTGTACGAAGGATACAGCGGATAAGGAGCGTATTGCGTTATGGCTGAGAGCAAGGATTATATGACAATGCCAGAAGAAAACGGCAGTATCAATATATCGGAAGAAGTCATTGCGGCGATTGCCGTTGGAGCTGTCCGCGAGGTGGAGGGCGTTTCCGGTATGATGACCAACATGGGCGGTAGTGTGACCGATCTTGCCAATAAGAAAAATGCTCAGAAGGGGGCAAAGGGTGTTCGGATCGACATGACCGGTCCGAAGCTGCAGCTGGACCTCTATCTGTCTGTCAAGTATGGCTTTGCCATTCCTGAGGTGGCGGAAAACGCGCAGAAGGCAGTTGCCAGCGCGGTAGAGGCAATGGCGGGCTGCCCGGTAGGGTCCGTGAATATTCATGTCGGCGGCGTGACGATCGCCTGAAGGCAGAGGGACGGGAGAAAATGACAAGAAATACAGCACGGGAGATTGCAGTGCATCTCTCCTACGAGATGAATTTTACAAACCATCCCATCGAGCAGCTTTTGGATGAGCGCCTGTCGCAGGAAACCTTCTCTGCGCTGGCAGAGGAAGACGCGCTGTATAGCGAGGCTCCCAATGCCAAGCAGGCGGCGTATATCCGACGGATCGTGTCCGGTGTCAGCGAGCATGCAGCGGAGCTGGATGCCTATATTGCAAAGTATGCAAAGGGCTGGAATTTTGCAAGAATCCCTCTGGTGGCGTCCGCTATTATGCGGGTAGCCATGTTTGAAATTCTTTACATGCCGGATATTCCCAACGGTGCTTCCATCAATGAGGCGGTGGAGATTGCAAAGAAGTATGAGACGCCGGAGACGGTGAAGTTTATCAATGGCATTTTGGGCAGCTTTGTCAGAGAGGAGATCCCCTCCGTGCAGAGCAACGGATGATTTACCTGTCGCAGAGCGGGACGGAGTGGCGAAGCTGTCACTGCGTCTGGCTCTGCTTTTTTCTATTGCATGGAGGAATTTCTTTGAAACAGGAACATGTATTTCGGGTAACAGAAGTCAATGAATTGGTCAAGCTTTTGCTGGATGGAGAACCCATGCTGCAAAGCATTGCTGTTACCGGGGAATTGTCCAATTATAAAATGTATCCGTCAGGACACCACTACTTTACCCTCAAGGATGCAACAGGGGCGCTGCGTTGCGTGATGTTTAAAAGCTCCGCAGTACGCCTTCGGTTCCGCCCGGAAAATGGAATGCAGGTCGTTGCCAGCGGCAGAATCACAGTATTTCCTAGGGACGGTGCATATCAGCTGTATTGCAGCGCACTGACCCCGCTGGGGACGGGGGACCTGTATGTGGCGTATGAACAGTTGAAAGAACGCCTGCAGGAGGAGGGGCTGTTTGCTCAGGAGCATAAGAAGCCGCTGCCGCGCTATCCGGAGAGAATTGCGATTGTGACCTCCTCCGCGGGAGCCGCAGTACATGACATGCTCCGGATTCTGCGCAGAAGGTATCCTGCGGCAAAGGTACTGCTGCTGCCTGTGCGTGTGCAGGGGACAGAGGCGCCTGCGGAGATTGCGGGAGCCATCCGCTATGCGAACCGGTGGAAGGTAGCAGACCTACTGATTACAGGGCGCGGCGGTGGCTCCATTGAGGATTTATGGGCGTTTAACGATGAACGGGTCGCCAGAGCCATTTATGCGTCGGAAATTCCAGTGATCTCCGCGGTAGGGCATGAACCGGACGTGACAATTTCTGACTTTGTGGCAGATGCCCGGGCGTCTACCCCGTCAAATGCGGCAGAGATTGCCGTTCCGGACCAGTTGGAGCTGCGGAGAATTTTACAGAAGGACCAGCTCCGTTTGGAAAATGCGGTAGAGGGCTATTTGAGAAACCGCAGGGAGCATCTTGAGGAATTGGCTGGAAAGCGGGTCCTGCGGGACCATATGGCTTATGTGCAGGATAAGCGGATGCTGTTGCTGCATTTGCAGCAGCGCCTGTGTGATTTGCAGGGACAGCGGATTACACAGAAAAAGGGACAGTTCTCCGCGCTTGCCGCAGCGCTGGATGCCATGAGTCCATTAAAGGTGCTGGGACGCGGATACGCGATGGTGCAGAATGAACAGAGGGAAATCGTAAAAAAATGGAGCGATGCCCCGGCTGGTAGCCGTGTAACCGTGCTGCTGGGGCAGGGCGGATTGACCTGCACGGTGCAGCAGGCTTGGGAAAAGGAGAAAAAGTAATGAGCGCACGAAAGAAGACCTTTGAACAGCAAATCGCACGGCTGGAGGAGATCGTTTCCCAGTTGGAGCAGGGAGATGCACAGCTGGCGGATTCTCTGGCACTGTTTGAAGAGGGAACAAAGCTGGTTTCCAGCTGTTCCAAAGAACTGGAGCAGGCTGAACAGAAGGTCGTTAAGCTGATGAAAAGCGAGGATGGCTCTCCGGTAGAGCTTCCGTTTACAACAACAGATGAAGGCGAAAACACCTGAGAGGAGAGAAAAATTCATGGAACAGAGTGTGTGGAAGCAATATCAGGAGCGCTATCAGGAGTATCAGCAGGCGGTGGAGTCCTTTTTGCAGGAGCGCTTTACTGGAAATCCCTCTTATGCGGATCTTTATGAAGCCATGCGGTACAGCCTACTGGCAGGGGGAAAGCGGATCCGTCCGGTGATGACGCTGGAATTTGCGCGTCTCAGCGGCGCGGATTGGCATACAGCACTTCCGGTTGCCTGCGGCTTGGAGCTGGTACATACCTATTCCCTGATCCATGATGACCTGCCCTGCATGGATGATGATGACCTCCGGCGGGGAAAGCCCACCAACCATAAGGTCTATGGGGAAACGCTGGCAGTTCTGGCAGGTGATGCCCTGCAGCCGGAAGCATTCCGTCTGATCTTAGAAGCACCGCAGCTTTCTGCAGACCGCCGCGCAGACTGTGCACTGATCTTGGCAAGGGCTGCCGGAGCAGATGGGATGGTGGCAGGACAGGTGCTGGATACGCTACATGAACCGAAAACGGTTGCAGAATTGACCGAGGTACACCAGTTGAAAACGGGAGCAATGATTTGCGCTGCTGCAGAATTGGGCTGTGCGGCAGGCGGTAGCAGTGCGGAACTGCGGCAGGCGGCAGTGGATTACGCTGCTCAGCTGGGAATGGCGTTCCAGATCCGGGATGATATGCTGGATGTGATCGGTGACGAGTCCACCTTCGGAAAGCCCATTGGCTCTGATCAGGAGGAGGGTAAGATCACTTTTGTCGATGTGCTGGGACTGGATGGCTGCGATCAGGCAGTGCGGGAGTGTACGGAAAAGGCAAAGGCTGCGCTGGCAAGGGCGCATACGGATACAGCGTTTTTGTTCTGTCTGGCAGAGCAGCTGGAAACGCGTAAAAAGTGAGAACATTGCAAAAAGACCTGGATGCTTTGAATGCATCCAGGTCTTTTTATGATATGGATATGAGATCAATCGCCAACGCCGGTATGGATGACCTTTCCGATGTTCCAAAGGTGAGCGGCTTTCTGTGCCGCGACCAGACGCTCCTCCGGTGTATCATAGCTGACGTGTGCGGTCTGCGAGCCGCAATCCAGACAGGCGACATATACGCACCAGCCCTGTTCGTCTTCCATTGCGCCGATTCCACGGCAGACAGGGCAGTCTTCCAAATCAATTTCATAAATGGGGTCCATGACAGATTCTCCTTTTCGTTATTGACTTCAGTATAGCATAGTTTCTGCGGAAGGACAACGGGAAATGCGGGCAACCGGGTCAGTGGACAGGGAATCATTTTACCGGTTGGAGAATCTGGAAAGGAACTGCTTCGTGCGCTCTTCCTTGGGGTGATTGATGACTTCCTTCGGGTCTCCCTGCTCAACAATCACGCCGTCGTCCATGAAAATCACACGGTCTGCTACATCCCGGGCAAATGCCATCTCGTGAGTGACGATGACCATCGTCATTTTTTCCTGCGCCAGTTGGCGGATGACCTTCAGAATTTCTCCGGTCAGCTCTGGGTCCAAAGCAGAGGTGGGTTCATCGAAAAACAGAATTTCAGGGTTCATTGCCAAAGCCCGGGCGATTGCTACACGCTGCTGCTGTCCACCGGACAGCTGGCACGGATAGGCGTCCGCTTTATTGGCAAGTCCCATTTTTTTCAGCAGCTCCATTGCCTCGCTGCGGACCTCTTCCGGGTTTCGCTTCATGACGGAAACAGGAGCGTCCGTCAGATTCTTCAAAACGGAGTAGTGGGGAAACAGGTTGAAGTTCTGAAAAACAAGACCAAATGTGCTACGGATCTTTTTCAGATCCTGTGCGTATACCGCATTGCCGTTTTCATCATTCCATGCGGCTTTTTGATCCAGGTAGGTCAACTCTCCACTGTCCATAGGCGTCAGCAGGGTGGCACAGCGCAACAGGGTGGATTTTCCGGAACCGGATGGACCGATGATGGCAACGACCTCGCCCTTCTCCACAGACAGGCTGATGTCCTTTAAAACATTGAGACTTCCGTTAAACGTTTTTTTGACGTGGTTTAGCTCCATGACCTTCATAATATCCACACCTCCTTATTGATAGTAGGATAGGCTGCGCTCGATGCGCTCCATTCCCCAGGCGACCACAGCATTAAAGACAAAATAGAAAACACCTGCTACAAAGAGGGGAAGGATCGTTGTCTGTGCTGCTGCGATCTGCTTTGCAATGGTAAACATTTCCGTATAGGTAATGACGAATGCCAGCGAGGTGTCCTTGACCAGTGTGATGACCTCATTGGTAACGGGAGGGAGGACCCGCTTGATCATTTGAGGAAGAATGATCTTGAAAAAGGTCTGATACTTGTTATAGCCCAAAACCTGCGCGGCTTCGTATTGTCCAACGGGAATGGATTCAATGCCGGAGCGGAAAATCTCGGCAAAATAAGCGGCGTAGTTGATGGAGAATGCGAGAATCACAGCAATGATCCGGTAAGAAGCGGACAGCTTGATCCGGAAAACGTAAAAAGGACCAAAAAAGACAACGATGATCTGAAGCATCAGCGGGGTTCCGCGCAGAATGGAAATCAGAAACTTAAAGATCAGCTGAATGGGCTTTAGGTTGGAAAGCCAGATGAGAAAGCGACCCTGCTGCTTTTCCGGGTGCCGCAGGAAGCGGAGGGGACTCCATTTGGACATTCGCCCAAAGGTGACCAGCAAGCCCAGCGGCAGAGAAAGTACCAGTGTCATCACGAAGAGGAGCAGCGTATTGCCCAGACCGGACAAAAGCTGGAGGATCAGGCTTGATAAATTCATAAGTTTGTAAACTCCTTAAAACGCCGAAAAGGAGCGCAGGGGAAAACCCTGCGTCCCTTCCGGTTTTTTAGTGCTGTTTGGTCTTATCCATTACGGGCTGCCAGCTGGTAGTTGGCAACGCCGATATCCACAGCAATGGCGTCATCCACGCCGGATTCCAGATTCATGAAGGCGGTGTTGTAGTCAGGCGTCTGATCCAGCACAGCGAAGGAAGCGGCAAGCTCCAGGTTTGCGTCGTTGCTGCCATCACCGGGATCATCGGTCAGTGCAGTCAATGCGGAGGAACCGGACTGGGTAATGACATTCTTTCCGGCAAGGTCTGCCAGAGAGGTGATACCGGAATCTCCGGTCACTACGATGACAATAGAGTTATCAACGTACGGCCCAATCCAGGTGTATTCAGACTCACGACCAGTCATGGTCATGCCGTTCCAGATGACGTCAATGTTGCCGGAGTCCAGTTCCAGATCCTTGGAATCCCAATCAATAGGCTGAAGATTCAGGGTCCAGCCCAGACGGTCACAGACCTCCTGAGCCAGGTCCAGATCGTAGCCTACATAGTTTCCGCTGTCATCCTTGTAGCCATAAGGGGGATACTCTGCGTCAAAGCCGACGGTCAGGGAAGTGCGGGACGTATCCTCGGGAACCTCTTCAGCACCATCGGGTGTCTTTACCGTAGCTTCCTCATAGCAGCTCATGTCGGAAAGCTCCCACTTTTCCGTGATCTCTGCAAAGGTACCGTCCTCCAGCATTTCGTCCAGAACGCCCTTTACCGTGTTTGCCAGAGCCGTGTTGCCCTTCTTGAAAGCAATACCGTACTGTTCTGTGGAAATCGGATCGTCCAGCATGACGAACTTGGCACTTTCAAATTCGCTGCCGGATGCCGCAGCAGACGAAGAAGCGGCGTTGCCGGATGCGGCACTGGAACCGCTGGAGCTGTTTCCGCATGCTGCCAGAGAAGCGACCATAACAACGGCACAGGTCAATGCCAACCATTTCTTTTTCATATTGCAATCCTCCCGTTTGAGCAGATGTTCTACTCGTTTAGTTCATTAGCAGTTTACCATACTAAAACACTGTTGTAAATATGGCATTTTACGCAAGAACAAAGAAGAATATTCAACGGTTTTCAACAAATCACACAATCCTGCAGGGTGTATAGATAGCCTGTCATATTTTAGACCCGGATGACATACAGTTTTACCATAACGCATGGAACGCCGAAAAGGACGGGATGATATGACGAATCTTTCAATTTACCAGAACATTGCCACGCGGACAGCCGGAGATATCTACATCGGGGTCGTTGGACCGGTAAGAACGGGAAAGTCCACATTTATCAAGCGTTTCATGGAGACGCAGGTGATCCCGAACATTGAAAATGTCTATCGGAAGGAGCGTGCCCGGGATGAGCTGCCGCAAAGCGGCTCTGGACGCACGATCATGACAGCAGAGCCTAAATTTGTTCCGGAGGAGGCCGCGCAGATCCAGCTGCCGGATGGAGCTGCCTGCTCGGTCCGCCTGATTGATTGTGTTGGTTACATGGTCAAAGGGGCAATGGGACAGTATGAAAATGACGCGCCCCGTATGGTGACCACACCCTGGTTTGATTATGAAATCCCTTTGACAGAGGCAGCTGAGGTTGGTACAAAAAAGGTGATCGCGGAGCATTCCACCATCGGCATCGTGATTACTACAGATGGAACGATTTCCGAGATTCCGAGAGAGGATTATCTGGAGGCGGAGGAGCGTGTGATCCGGGAGCTTCAGGAATTAAAGAAACCGTTTATTGTATTGCTAAACTCGGATGAACCGGATTCAGAGCGGGCAGTGTCTATCAGTAAGGATATCTCCTCCAGATATGGGGTACAGTGTATGCCGGTAAACTGCCTGGAGCTGGATGAGCAGGCGGTGGCAGACATTTTAAAAGCGGTGCTTTATGAGTTTCCCATGCAGGAAATGGATCTGTTTCTGCCATCGTGGGTGGATGCGCTTCCGGCGGAGCATCCTATCAAGAGTGAGCTGTATGCTGCGGTGCGGGAGGGCGCGACCCATCTGTTTCATATCCGGGAATCCGGGCAGATGGTGTCCTGTCTGGAAAATTGCGAGGATATCCAGAGCGCGAAAATTACAGGAGTGGACCTGGGAACGGGCATTGCCACAGTGGAGCTTCGACTGCCCCGTGAGCTGTTTTATCACACGCTGTCAGAGCGGTCTGGCTTTTCCGTTCAGGATGACGGAGATCTGATGGAGCTGTTGACAGAACTTGCCGCTGTAAAGTCGGAATACGATAAGGTGGCAGGCGCACTGCGGGACGTGAAGGAGACGGGATATGGGATCGTGGTTCCCGGAATTGAGGAGCTGAAGCTGGAGGAACCGGAAATTGTGAAGCAGGGAGGACGCTATGGCGTCCGGCTGAAAGCCAGTGCTCCGTCCATTCACATGATCCGGGCAGATATTGAAACAGCGGTATCGCCTATTGTTGGCAACGAAAAGCAGTCGGAGGATATGGTCAATTATCTGCTGCAGGAATTTGAGGGGGACACCAGGAAGATCTGGCAGTCCAATATCTTTGGACGAAGCTTCCATGAACTGGTCAGTGAGGACCTGCAGGGAAAGCTTCAGCGTATGCCGGAGGATGCCAGAAAGAAGCTTCAGGAGACCTTGACGCGGATCATCAACGAGGGAAGCGGCGGATTGATCTGTATCATCCTCTAAAAAGGCAATGTGTTTTTCTTGCCCTTGCGGGAAATTCGTGATACCATAAAATAAAATGACTAATCCTGCAAAAGAAGGGTGTTTTGTATGCTTCTTGCTATTGATGTGGGAAATTCCATTACCTCTATCGGATTATTTGACAACCATAAAAAGCTGCAGTTTCTGGCGTCTATGGACACGGACAGCCGGAAGACAGCCGATCAGATCAGTGTGGACCTGATGAACCTGTTTGCCCTCTACCATTTTGATTACCATACGGTGACAGGCGCTATTTTTTGCAGTGTGGTGCCGCCGTTGAATTTTATGATGGAAAAGGCGTTGACACGGTTGCTTGGAAAGGCACCAATGGTTGTGGGACCAGGTGTGAAAACTGGCTTGAATATCCGGATGGATTTTCAGACGCAGGTAGGGGCGGATATCGTAGCGGACGCTGTTTCGGCGTTGGAAAAGTTTGCTCCGCCCATAGTCACCATTGATATGGGAACGGCAACGACCATCGGTGTTATATCGGAGGGGCGAACCTATGAGGGAGGATTACTGCTGCCGGGCGTGAACGTATCGCTGGATGCTCTGTCCCGCAGGGCTGCTCAGCTTCCGGATATTTCCCTGCAATATCCCAAGAGCCTGATTGGAAAGAATACAGAGGACTGCATGCGCTCCGGTATTGTATATGGAACAGCTGGAATGCTGGACGGGATCATTGACCGTATTCGGGAACAGCTGGGAACTACTTCCCTCTCCGTTGTGGCAACGGGCGGAAACGCGCCAGTCATTGTAAAATACTGTAAGAATAAAATCGTTTATGACAAGTACCTTTTGATGGAGGGCTTGTTGGCGATTTACCTGAAAAACCGTTGACAGCGTTAATAAAAGAGGGGCGATGCCTATGGCATCGCCCCTCTTTTTGTGTTTTCTTTTACAGCAGAGTAATTCCTGCTTTCTTGCAGGCTTTCAAAGTATCATCATCCCACAGGCTGACCTGAACCTCGCCGATGTGGCAGGTGCCGATCAGCAGCATGCAGAGACGGGATTGTCCGATTCCGCCGCCAATGGATTGCGGCAGCTCTCCGTTCAGCAGCATTTTATGGAAGGGCAGTTTCCGGCGCTCATTGCAGTCGGCAAGGGTCAGCTGGTGGTCCAGAGCGGTCTCATCCACACGGATTCCCATGGAGGAGACCTCAAAGCTGCGGTTCAGGACTGGGTTCCAAATCAGAATGTCGCCGTTCAGAGACCAGTTATCGTAATCCGGTGCGCGACCGTCGTGCGGCTTTCCGGAGCGGAGCTTTCCACCGATCTGCATCAGGAATACCGTGCTGTGCTGGCGGCAGATTTCAGTTTCCCGCTCACTGGGAGAGAGCTCCGGGAACTGGTCCTCCAGTTCCTGTGTGGTGATGAAGAACACGTCCCGGCTGGGGCGGAAGGTAAGGGCGGGAAACATGGCGCGCAGAGCGTCAGAGGTATCGCAGATGGCAGAAACGATCTTCTGGACGGTATCCTTCAGATAGTCCAGATTTCTGTCCTCGCGGCGGATGTGCTTTTCCCAGTCCCATTGATCGACATAGATTGAATGCAGATTGTCCACCACTTCATCCCGGCGGATGGCGTTCATATCTGTATAGAGACCAGTTCCCACGGGGAACTCATAGCGCTGCAGCGCCAGCCGCTTCCATTTGGCGAGAGAGTGAACCACCTGTCCGTCAGTGCCGACATCGGGAATGTCGAAGGACACCGGGCGTTCCACACCATTCAGATCATCATTCAAACCGGTAGAACCGTCCACAAACAGTGGAGCGGAGACGCGGTGAAGATTCAGCTGCTGGCACAGATTTTTTTGAAAATCGGATTTGATCAGTTCAATGGCGCACTGAAGCTCGTTGTTGCTTAAAGGCATCTGATATGCCTCCGGAATGGTAATTTTACTCATATCAATGATACATCCTTTGTAATTATGTTTAAAAACCGGCTGCGGTAAGAAGCGCAGGGGTAATGTGTGCTTCGATGACTGCTGCCACGGTCAGCAGGGGAACCACCAGAAGAAGGAGGACCCGTGAGATCTGCCGCAGGCAGAGAAACAGCGGCATTGCAGTGGAGAGACTGCGAAGACGTCCGGAAACCTGACGGCAAAGGTACAGTCCCAAAGAAAAGGACAGGACCAGTGCAGGAATCTCGAAAATCCCATGAGGAAGAATTGCCAGGGCATACATTAAAAGAGAATGCCCGCTTGCAACATAGTAGGCAGCCATCACACCAAGAAGCATAGCATTGATTCCCATTGAGAAAGCGCTGAGATAGAGAAAGGGAATACAGCCGCAGCAGATGGTTGTAATGCATGCCCGCACGTTGTTCGATAAGATGACAGCGGCGGAAAGCTTACCTTCGCTGTCAGAGACCTGAAGCTGCTGGAACCAGTCAAACACCTGCTCCATGATCCGTGACAGCACATCTGGAAAAAGCAGGCAGATGCCGAAGGAGAGAAAAACGAGAATAAGAAAGGAGAACGCTGCCTGAAAAAGCTGTCGTCCGAACCGGTCCCGGTTCCAGAAAACATGGATAAGCTCCCAGTTCTTTTGGAGAAGGCTCATTTCAGCTTGTCCATGCCGAGACGCAGACGGCGCAGAGTTTCTTCCTTGCCGAGAATATGGCAGATCTCCACGGCTCCGCCGGGAGTGACCAGCTTTCCTGCCGCGGCAATGCGCACCGGCCACATCAGGGTGGCATTCTTAACGCCCAACTGGACTGCCAGACCGATCAGAGTGTCATGGATTGCGTCTGTCGTCCATTCAGGAATTGCCTCCAAAGCGGGAACGGCTTTTTCCAGCATTTCCAGAGAGACCTCAGCATTTGTTTTGGACTTCTTGTTGGTAAAGAATTCCACGCTGTAATCGGGAAGAGTGTCAAAGAAATCCACCTTTTCTGGAATTTCAGACAGCTTTTCACAGCGTGCCTGTAGAAGGGCTGCGATCTCCGCTGTGTGGATATTGGGATTGTGGACCGCCTGCCGGATATACGGCTCTGCAACCAGAGCAAAAGCCTCCGGCGACATAGCGCGCAGATAGGTGGCGTTGAAATAGTCCAGCTTTGCAATGTCAAAAATAGCGGGGGATTTGGAAATTCCGGCAATATCGAAGGCATCAACCAACTGCTCCAGAGAGAAGATTTCCTGTTCAGCCAAGTCGCCCTTGGGAGACCAGCCCAGCAGAGCAACATAGTTTAAAACGGCGGGAGTCAAATAGCCCTGTGCCAGCAGATCCTCATAAGAGGGGTCGCCGTGCCGCTTGGACATTTTGTTCTGCGCGTCCCGCATTACGGGAGAGCAGTGAACATATGTGGGAATTTCCCAGCCGAATGCCTGATAAAGGAGATCATACTTGGGGGCGGAGGAGAGGTATTCACTTCCACGGACCACATGGGTGATGCCCATGAGATGATCGTCCACCACATTGGCAAAGTTATAGGTGGGCAGACCATCGGATTTGATAAGAACCTGATCGTCCAGAGAGGCGTTTTCCACCGTAATATCTCCAAAGGTGACGTCATGGAAGGTGGTCGTTCCCTCTCGGGGAATTTTCTGCCGTACGACGTAGGGAACGCCATCCGCCAGCTTTTTCTGAATTTCCTCAGCAGAGAGGTCGCAGCAGCCGCATTGATGCTGGTGGATCGTTACTCCGTCTGCTACCTGAACTGCGTCGTCCTCGGATTTTTCGCAGAAGCAGCGGTATGCAAAGCCCTTCTCAATCAGCAGCTCGGCATATTTTCCATACAGCTCCCGGCGCTCCGTCTGAATATAGGGACCTACGGGACCGCCGATATCGGGACCTTCGTCGTGAGTAAGTCCGCACTCCGCCAGCGTTTTGTAGATTACGTCCGTAGCACCGTCCACCAGACGTCCCTGGTCGGTGTCCTCAATGCGGAGAATAAAGGTTCCGCCAGCGTGCTTGGCGATCAGCCAGGTATACAGTGCCGTGCGCAGATTTCCTACATGCATATATCCAGTGGGGGAGGGAGCGAAACGGGTCCGAACCTTTCCCTTGGGAATACGGGCTTCCATTTCATCGAAAAAAGCCATATCAATCGCCATGAAAATACCTCCGTATACACATTTTTACAAATAGCATTATCTCTTTTGCGGATTGGATTGTCAAGAACAGATTGCACTTTTCCATTCTTCGTGCTACACTATACAAGTTACATTGTGTCTATTTCAAACGGTTTTCGATAAAGAATTTAAATTCGAGGTGTTACCTATGGAAAACGAAGTGCAGAAAAAGAGAATTTTAAGCGGAATTCAGCCCTCCGGCGATCTGACGCTGGGGTCTTATCTGGGTGCGATCAAAAACTGGGCGGCTCTTGCCGATGAGTATGACTGCTATTATATGCTGGCGGATATGCACACTATCACCGTCCGGCAGGTGCCGGCAGACCTGCGCCGCCGGACTTTGACACAGCTGGCGGCGTACATTGCCTGCGGACTGGACCCGGAGAAAAACGTGCTGTTTGTGCAGTCTCACGTTCCGGCACACGCACAGCTGGGCTGGGTGCTGGATTGCTACACCATGTTTGGAGAGCTGTCCCGCATGACGCAGTTTAAGGATAAATCGGCAAAGAACGCGGATAACATCAATGCGGGACTGTTTACCTATCCCTCTTTGATGGCGGCGGATATTCTCCTTTACCAAGCGGACTTGGTTCCGGTTGGCGGAGACCAGAAGCAGCATGTGGAAATCTGTCGCGACATTGCTTCCCGCTTCAACGGAATTTACGGCGATGTGTTCAAGCTGCCGGAGCCCTACATTCCGAAGGTAGGTGCCCGCGTAATGTCCCTGACCACCCCGGAAAACAAGATGTCCAAGTCTGACAAGGACCAGAACGGCTGTGTGTATATGCTGGAGAAGCCGGAGGATATCATGCGGAAATTCAAAAAGGCGGTTACGGACTCCGAGGCGTGTGTGCGCTACGATCCGGCTGCCAAGCCCGGCGTGTCTAACCTGATGCAGATCTATTCTGTCACAACCGGAAAGAGCTTTGAGGAGATCGAGGCAGAGTTTGCTAGTCGTGGCTATGGAGATTTCAAGACTGCCGTTGGTGAGTCGGTGGTGGAGACCCTTCGTCCCATTCAGGAGGAGACCGCACGGATTTTGGGAGACAAGGCATACCTTCAGGGAGTTTACCGCGCTGGTGCGGAAAAAGCCGCTAAGGTTGCCTATAAGACGCTGAATAAGGTCTATAAAAAGATCGGATTTATTGAACGGTAAAGAGGAACAGAGATGACTTACGATAACCAGTTGATCGTTTATGTGATCCTTGCACTGGTGGTGGGACTGATTGTCAGCTTTCTGATGACGCCGGTGGTGAAATCCTTTGCCTATAAGGTAGGCGCCATTGATGTGCCAAAGGACGCCAGAAGAATGCACAAGGTTCCAATCCCGCGTTTGGGTGGTCTTGCCATTTTTATCGGCTTTATGGTCAGCATCCTGCTGTTTGCCAATGTGCGGGGAGACCGGCAGATGCAGGGCATCCTGCTGGGCGCGGTCATTATTGTTGTGCTGGGCGTGGTGGACGATATTACTCCGCTGCCGGCAATGTTTAAATTCATCATTCAGATCATTGCCGCATTGATTCCTGCTATGAGCGGCGTGGTCGTTCAAGCGGTATCCAATCCAAACCTGTTTTCCAGTCAGGCATACTGGGTGCTGGGGAATTTGTCCATTCCCATTACAGTCCTGTGGATCGTGGCAATCACAAACTCTGTGAATCTTATTGATGGCTTGGATGGCTTGGCAAACGGTGTTTCCGCCATTTCCGCCACCACCATGCTGGTCATTGCCATTCTGGTTTCGGAAAGCCAGGTAGCAATCGTGATGGCGGCGCTGGTTGGTGCCTGTGTGGGCTTTATGCCGTATAACATGAACCCGGCAAAAATGTTTATGGGAGATACCGGGGCAACGTTTCTTGGGTTCATTCTGGCAACAATGTCCATTCAGGGATTATTTAAAATGTTTGCAGTGATCTCCTTCGCCGTACCGTTTTTGATTCTGGGACTGCCTATTTTTGACACAGCGTTTGCGTTTATCCGCCGGATCGCCCACGGGCAGAGTCCCATGCAGGCGGACCGGAGTCATATCCACCATCGGCTGATTGACATGGGCTTGAATCAGAAGCAGGCAGTGGCGACGCTGTATGTGATTTCTGCAATTCTGGGGCTGTCCGCCGTGGTTTTGACCACCGGAGGAGAGCAGAAGGCAATGCTGCTATTTGTGGCGTTGTGTGTCGTGGCAGTTGTGGCGGCACGGGTGGTTTTCCCAAAGGAAATCAAGGAAGAGCTGCACGAGGAAATGACAGAGCTGAAGGAGCATGGTCATCACGAGGAAGAAGCACATTCCTCTGACCATTCCGCACAGGAGGATAAGAAGTAAAATGGAAAAACTGCGTATTATGAGCGTTTTCGGGACGCGCCCGGAGGCAATTAAGATGGCGCCGTTGGTAAAGGAACTGGCGAGCCGCCCGGAGATTGAAAGCCTTTGCTGCGTAACGGCACAGCACCGCCAGATGCTGGACAGCGTAATGGAGGTATTCCATTTGAAGGCAGACTGGGATCTGGATATCATGACGCCGCGGCAGACGCTGTCTACCATTACCAGCAAATGTCTGCTGGGGATGGACGATGCCATTGACGCGCTGAAGCCGGATATGATCCTGGTTCACGGTGATACGTCTACCACATTTGCAGGGGCGTTGTCCGCCTTTTACCATCAGGTTCCCGTTGGACATGTAGAGGCTGGATTACGAACCTATGACAAGTATTCTCCCTTTCCAGAGGAAATGAACCGGAAGTTGGTAACATCTATTGCGGACCTGTATTTTTGCCCTACAGAAAACAACAAAAAGAACCTCCTGAAGGAGGGGATCGACCAGGGAATTTTCATTACAGGAAATACTGTCATTGATGCATTGGAGACCACTGTCCGGAAGAATTACCGGTTTTCGACAGAGGTGCTGAATCAACTGCCGTATGATGAAAAGAAGATTTGTCTGGTGACCTGCCACCGCCGGGAAAACTACGGAGAGCCGATGCGTAATATCATGCTGGCACTGCGGCAGATTGCGGAGGAAAATGAAGATGTGGAGTTGGTATATCCGGTTCACTTGAGCCCGGTTGTCCGGGAGAACGTGGACCGCTATCTGCGCGGTGCGCCGCGGGTGCATTTGATCGACCCGCTTCCCGCGGATGAGATGCACAATCTGATGTCGCGCTGCTATATGGTTCTGACGGATTCCGGCGGACTGCAGGAGGAGGCGCCCGCACTGGGAAAACCGGTGCTGGTGCTGAGACGGGAAACGGAGAGACCGGAGGCTGTGGCTGCCGGTACGGTCCGCTTGGCTGGAGTTGTACAGGATGACATTGTAACAATGGCAAACCGCCTGATTCAGGACCGGAAAGCCTATGACCGGATGGCACACGCAGTTAACCCCTATGGAGATGGTTACGCCTGCCGCCGGATCACCGATGCGATCCTGTGGTATTTTCACCGCAGAGACGAGCGTCCTGCAGACTATACAGCAGAGGGATAATATAGCAAAAGGAGGAGCGGTGTGGAAAAGCGAAAGTTCCGGATGCTGACGATTTGGGTCCTTGCTCTGATCATTTTGGTGGTCATCATTCTGATCTTCAACAGTCTGCGCCGCTCCAGCCATGTGGTTCTTCCGGATTACACACCGGTGTCCTCGGCGGCGGTTTCAAGTGGAGAACAGCCGGGGGAGGACGGTCTGATGCGGGTAGAGATTACTCCGCAGACGGTACAGACTGCCATAGAAACACTGAACAGACCGGCAGAATATGTCCGGACAATGACCATTGAAAGGCTATGGGGAAGCGGCAGCGGGACAGAAAAGGTTACAGTGACCGCGATGAACGACCTGATGCGGATGGATACGGAATTGCCCGGCGGGAGAGTGCGGCATACTATTCGGACCGAGGATATGGTCTATATTTGGTATGATTCGGAAAAAACGTATTACAGCGGTGTTTCCGGGAGTATGACCGGGGATGAAGAACAGGGTATTCCCACATATGAGGATGTGCTGGAATTGCCGCCGCAGATGATTCAGACAGCGGATTATCGAACCTTTGCGGATGAAAATTGTATCTATGTGGAAACGGAAGAGAATGCAGAGGGGAGCTTGCTTCGTTATTGGGTCAGTGTTACCTCTGGGCTGCTGGTAGGAGCGGAAAGGCTTCAGGATGGAACGGCAGTTTACCGGATGGCAGCTTATCCTGTAGCGGAAACTGCTCCGACCGCATCAGACTTCACGTTGCCGGACGGTACAGATATAATGGATAAATAAGGGACAAGCAGCGCACAGAAATAGTGCGCTGCTTGTTTGCTAAGTGACTTATTTTATAGAATCAGCAGCAGTCCCAGAGCGATTAAAAGCTCCTCATCTGCGTCCTCTTTGAAAAGCAGAAGGATCATCAGCAATAATAAGAGATCTCCGGTGTCAATATGCTCCAGATGGAGACGGTCCAGCAGCTTTTGCAGAGAGTCCCGAATCAGGTCGGGACCCTGGACAGGTGCAGAACTGCCGTTTGAGTGTGGAGGAGAACCAGAAGGGGGAGGGGCTTCCGCAGTGGTACTACCGCCGGGAGAATCTTCCTCTGGGATGCGTGTGTATGTTCCCTGTTCATTCCGAATATAGCGGTTATACATGGAAGTCCCCCCATCCGGATAGAAACTTTTTTCCAACGTGGATCAGGCGCGCAAGCTGTAAAGCGCGTTCTATCCGCTCCTGCCGCTCAGATTTCAGGTATGGGCGAAGGGCGTACAGCAGCTGCCGTGCCTGTTGGTTTGGCTCCTGACCCAGCTCCTGAATGATAGGGAGCATCCGTGCCAACAGCTTGGGGTCCAAGCTGCCGGGTAAGGAGGATAGTGGTGCCGTAGGAGCAGAGGGTGGCGGGGGAGCTGGCGGTGGCACAGGCGTGGATGCCGGTTCCGGAGATTTTCCGGAAAGAGACTGCGCCAGCTGCATAATTTGCGCCATACTTTCTGGATTAGAGAGCAGAGCATTCAGTTTTTCATCTAATTCAGACATGCCGGCGCCTCCTTAAAACGGTTATTTCCGCACAGACCTTTGGATACGGGAAATCAGCTCTGCACCCTCCTTGCTTTTCATGACCCGGGAGAGCATCTGAATCATTTCCGCGGGGTTGCCTTTTTCGGCATTTTGGGCAGCGTGCTGAAGGGAAGCGCCTTGGTCCGACGCAGTCAGCATATGCAGCAAAGCCTGCCCGTCCTGTGTTTGAAATAAAGCCTGTGCTGCCTGCGGATTTTTCTTGAATGTCTCCATGATACGCATGGTCTTTTCATCCATATCCATTCCTCCTGATCGTTTCGTTTCAACGGTTCATTGCAGTATATGAGATTGAAGCGAGAAATGTGACAGGGATCTCTGCGTGAAAAACGATTTATACGGATGTGAAGAAATATTTCCCCCCGCCGTATATTCCATGCGGCGGGGGGAAATGCTTTTCCGATTAATAAGAAAGGATACACGCTTACCTGCAGTCTGGGTTTACCGTATGCTTTTTTCCAGAAGCTTTCCATGTGTTGCATTCCTTTTGCAGAGGGCATTGTTCACACTTAGGTGACCGCGCCGTGCAGGTATCCCGCCCAAACAGCACCATCCGGTGGCAAAAATCCGAGGATTCTGCCGGAGGGAGGATTTGGCGCAGCTGGCGCTCTACCTGGACCGGGTCCTTGCTTCCGTCTGTAATTCCCAAGCGTCCGGTGATGCGGATGCAGTGCGTATCGCAGACATAGGCAGGCTGATGGTAGATATCGCCCAAGATCAAATTGGCGGTTTTTCTGCCTACGCCCGGCAGGGAGACCAGGTCCTCCATTGTTCCGGGAACTTTTCCGTTATAGTCAGAGATAAGCCTTTGCGCGCAGGCAACCATGTCCCGGGCTTTGCCATTGAAAAAGCCGCAGGAGTGAATGTATTTTCCGACCTCGGCAGGATCGGCTTCCGCGAAGCTTTCCAGTGTGGGAAAACGGTCAAACAGGGCGGGAGTGACCTGATTGACCCGCGCATCAGTGCATTGGGCGCTTAAACGGACGGCAAACAGCAGCTCGTAATCTTTTTTGTATTCCAGCGAACAGAGTGCATCTGGATAAATTCCCTTCAAAATATCGATGATCCGACCAACGGAAGCTTTTGATTTCATATGTAGTTCCCCCGAAATATGTATATTTCTATCATAACACGAAAAATGCGGAAGTGCGAGGAAAAACCATAGAAAAAATGATTGAGATATGGTAAAATACACAGCAGACTGAGAATGCAGGAGGACGATTGCCTTGAAACAGCCGTTGGCTGATGAAATACGCCCTAAAACGCTGGATGAAGTTGTTGGACAAAAGCATCTGATTGGTCCCAATGCGGTGCTGCGCCGCCTGATTGAAAGCGGAGCAGAGGGAAACATGGTATTTTATGGTCCCTCTGGCACCGGAAAGACTACGATTGCAAATATCATTGCAAAGAAGACGCAGAAGAGATTGTACCGGTTGAACGCAACTACAGCGTCCCTACAGGATATCAAGGACATCATTGCAGATGTTGGAACACTGATGGCTCCCGGCGGGGTGCTGCTCTATCTGGATGAGATTCAGTATTTCAATAAAAAGCAGCAGCAAAGCCTGTTGGAATTTATGGAAAACGGGCAGCTGACATTGATTGCGTCCACAACGGAAAACCCTTATTTTTATGTATACAGCGCGCTGCTTTCCCGCAGCACGGTATTTGAGTTCAAAGCCGTACAGCCGGAGGAAGCGGAGTTTGCTGTGCGCCGGGCGTTAAAAATCGAACAGGAGCGCTGTGCTCTGCCACTGTCATGGGAGGATGGCGTTCCGCTTCAAATTGCTACAGCCTGCGGCGGTGATGTGCGAAAGGCGATCAATGCGGTGGAGATTCTCTGTCAGGCGGCACGCCCCAGTGCGGGACAGTTGATATTGACAGGTGAAGATGCCTTACAGGTTTCGCAGCGCAGCGCCATGCGCTATGACCGGGACGGTGATGCGCATTATGACATTCTCTCCGCCTTGCAAAAATCCATTCGCGGATCGGACCCGGATGCAGCTGTGCATTATCTGGGGCGCCTTCTGGAGGCGGGGGATCTGCTGTCTCCTTGCCGACGGCTGTTAGTGATCGCGACAGAGGATATCGGTCTGGCATATCCGCAGGCAATCGTTGTGACAAAAGCCTGTGTGGATGCCGCGTTGCAGTTGGGTCTTCCTGAAGCAAGGATTCCCTTAGCGGAAGCAGCGCTGCTGCTGGCAACCGCACCAAAATCCAATTCGGCAGAGGCGGCGATTGACGCAGCCATGTCGGATTTGAAGCGGGGAAAGACGGGAGAGATTCCCCGTCAGCTGCAAAATGTTCATGCGGATACGACGGGCTTTGATAACCGCCAGCACTATAAATATCCTCACAGCTATCCCGGGCATTGGGTCGAGCAGCAGTATCTGCCGGATGCTTTGAAAAATGCACACTATTATGAGTATGGTCCCAATAAAACAGAGCAGGCGGCAAAGCGCTATTGGGAGGAGATCAAGAAGGGGTAAACACCGTTTCAATGGCGGCTCTTTCGTAATTGGCAGGCGAATAGCACCACCGGTCCATTTGTCCGTCGGTGATCTGATAATGCAGCCGGGGAAGAAATGGCTCTGCCGGAAGCTTTTCAATGATTTGCAGCTTGATTTTCATGGATTCCGGATGGATGCCCTTCAGATAAACGGATACGCGGTCGCCCTCTTCAATTCCGGTATGCCGTTCAGCCAGACCGCAGAGGTTTGGCGTCAATTCCACAAAGCAGCCGTAGCTTTGAACGCTGCGGACGATTCCGGTAACAGTATCTCCCGGATGAAAACGGGTGGCGTTTTCCATCCATGTTCCTAATAACTCCTTGTGTGTAAGGTAGAAACGGGACAGGGTGGGATCCATTGCGGAGATCACGGCGAGAATTTTCTGACCAGGCTGAAACCGCTGATTGGAATGTGCGATTCTGGAGACGGAAATATTTTTCAAAGGCAGCATGGAAATAATGCCGCATCCAATGTCCACAAAGGCACCGAAGGTTTCCAGCCGTGTCACTCTGGCAGTGATGACGGAGCCGGATGACCAGTGCTGTAAGAAGAAAGACTTGGCATCCTCCTGGACATGGCGGCGTGAGAGCATGATCACAGGTGCACCCTTTGCGCCCGTGCTGATAGACTGGACATAAAAGCAGACAGGCTTTCCAACCAGAGAAAGCAGGGAAATTTCACGTTCCGCGCCGTTGATCCAGGGAGCGACAGCTTCTTCCTGCGGAATCAAACCGACCAGCTCTCCAAGGGATACAAAGAGGGTATGGGCAGCGTCACAGCGGAGGACCATTCCCTCCAAAATGGTGTGGTTTTTCATGGCAGCTTGAAGTAATTCCATAGAGAGCGGAGGATGAGGACGGAGTCCTTCCGGCAAATAAATTCGATTTTCAGGCATGCTTACCATCCTTACTGCCGCTGAAGCGGCATCTGTTTTTATTATCTTATGCGCCGGAAACCGGCAGCTTGACAGGAGGAACCAGAATGGATCTACATCTGCATGACAAGGTAGAATTAAAGAAGCAGCACCCCTGCGGCAGTACCACATGGGAGATTCTGCGGGTAGGTATGGACATCAAGCTCAAATGTCTGGGCTGCGGTCATGAGCTGATGCTTCCCCGCAGCCGGGCGGAAAAAAGCATACGGAAGATACTGACAAAGGAGGATACCCATGAATAAGCGGACACGACTGGTGGCGTTGCTGCTGGTGGTCGTTATGGTGCTGGCATTGCTGGCATCGATGGTTTTGCCGTATTTGGCATATTAAAGGACATAAAGAAAATGACCTCCCGGCGGTTGCCGGGAGGTCATTTTTTAACTGGCATGAAACATGAGAGAAAAGCAATGAAATGCGGGTATCCTGCAATTCCTTGCAGAACTTTTTTTGCGACGGTATTTTGCGGCGCCGCGTTTTATAATGAGATGGACGGACAGGGGGGATGGCTGTGACGGTAGTCTACATCGACAGTGTCTTTGTGCTGAACGCTTTGATTGATTATCTGCTGCTGTTGACAGCGGCATATCTGGCGGGAATTCCACTGCAGCGGCGCCGGTATTTGATTGCGGCTTTGCTGGGTGGAGGCTATGCGGCGGCAGTTTTCTTCCCGGGCATGGAGCTGCTATCCTCGTGGCAGGGAAAGCTGGCGGCAGGGGCGCTTCTCTGTGGAATTGCGTTTGCCGGCACCGGAAGGTGTCTTCGGATGGCGCTGCTGACTGCGGCAGTTTCCTGCGGCTTTGCCGGCTGTGTAATGGGATTGGGAATGCTGTCCGGCGGAGCGGTCCCGGTAGTGCGAGGAATTTTTTATACCAATATAGGGTTGCAAACACTGCTGTTGTCTGCGGTTGCCGTTTATCTGCTGTTGACTGTAGCATTTCGGGCAAGAGCCGCCCATGCTGTCTCCAAAGAGCTTCTTCCTGTGGTTATTTGCTGTGGAGAGCGAAGAGTATTTCTGACAGCCCTGTGCGATACCGGAAACGAAGTGAGGGATCCTCTGACGGGACGCCCTGTTTTAGTAGCGTCATTGGAACATTTGACGGGACTCTGGCAGGAAAGGCTTGGTAAATTATTGACAGCGGACCGCCTGCGGGACCCGCCGCAGGTGTTGGGATCACTGGATGCGGACTCTGCGCTTCGGTTTCAGCTGCTGCCCTACCGGGCGGTAGGAACCTCCGGTGGACTCTTATTGGCATTTCGGAGCGATTGGACGAAAATCGGAAGGAGGATGTATTCCAATCTCTTAATTGCGATCTCACCCACAGAGCTTGGAAACGGATATGGGGCGTTATGGGGAAAAGCGGAAAGGAGTTATCGGGATGGAGAAGCGGTTCAAGGACATATGGAAGCAGCTGCTGAAAAAGCTGGGACTTTTACCAGAGGAAGCCATTCACTATATCGGCGGAAGTGACACATTGCCGGCACCGTTATCGAAAGAGGAGGAAGCACTGCTGCTGTCCAGGCTGGGAGAGACCGAAGTGCGGCAGAAGCTGATTGAGCATAATTTACGGCTGGTTGTGTATATTGCCAAGCGGTTTGAGAACACTGGCATCAATATTGAGGACTTGATCTCCATAGGGACGATTGGTTTGATCAAGGCGGTGGGAACCTATCAGCCATCGAAAAATATCAAGCTGGCGACCTATGCTTCCCGGTGCATTGAAAATGAGATTTTGATGTATCTGCGGAAGAATGCTTCCAGAAAGGGAGAGGTATCCATTGATGAACCACTGAATACAGACTGGGATGGAAATGAGTTGCTGCTTTCAGATGTGCTGGGAACAGATGGAGACACGGTTATGCGCCCGATTGAGGAGGATGTGGACCGAAATTTGCTTCGTGCCGCATTGGAAATACTGTCGCCGCGGGAACGGAAGATCATTACCATGCGCTTTGGTTTAGGTGGGAGGCAGGAGCAGACACAAAAGGAGGTGGCAGACAGTCTTGGGATTTCCCAGTCCTACATATCCAGATTGGAAAAACGGATCATATCCAGACTGAAAAAAGAAATTTTGCGTTTATCTTGACTTTCCAGATGGAGCGGCATAAAATAAACCAAGATATCAATAAACTGCGAAGATGGGAAGCAGTAATTGCCGCTTGGATGCAAAGAGAGAGAACGGTTGGTGGAAGTTCTTGGGAGAAGCGCAATGAAGTCGTCCCGGAGCTTTGCGGCTGAAGGAAGAAGTAAGCCGCAGCGGGTTCCTCCGTTATCAGGAACACAGGATTCTCTATGGAATGCTGATGAGTGCGGAAAACTCCGAATTCAGGTGGTACCGCGGACATTTGTTCGCCCTGAGCTTTACAAAAGGCTCAGGGCGTTTTTGCTGTTTGCGGTTCCGAGAAAATCAATGCTAATGTTATTTGTGGAGGTGGAGATGTCTTTTCAATTTGAACTCCCACAGAGCTATTCCTTTCAGGACCAGCTGGCAATGAACCAGATGTATGTCCACCGGGGAAAGCTGAGCCGGCTGCTGACGCCGGTGTTCCGGGTGTGTATGACTGTGGTGGGAATCGCCATGCTTGGCTCTGGAATCTCGTGGCTTGGCATTAGTACCGGGGACGCGGAGCTTCAGCGGGTCATGATATTTACGATGCTGTTTGGGCTGCTGTGGCTTTATCTTGGATTGTTTAACCCGTTTGTATCGGCATGGCTTTCCAGCAGACGAAGCCGGAAAAATATTGGCGCGATCCATATCACGGCAGACAAGGAAGGTGTGACGGTGGAGACCCGGCAGGGGACAGCACAGTACAAATACGATGCTTTTTCCGAAGCTTGGGACTACCGGAACCGCTGGTTCCTCTTTATGAATGGGGGAGCATTGGTTCTGCCGAAGGCGGCGCTGGTATCCGGTGATCCGTATGCCTTTGCGGATTTCTGGCTGAAAAAAACAAAAAATCCGATCAGATTAAAATGACACAACCGGGAGAATCTCGGAAATAAAGGAGAATCAGTATGAGCAAAGAATTGCCGAAGGTGTATGATCCCAAGGACGTGGAAAACCGCATCTACCAAATGTGGATGGACGGGGACTGCTTCAACGGGGATCCGGATCCGAAGAAGCCGCCGTTTTCCATCGTGATGCCGCCTCCCAACGTAACGGGACAGCTTCACATGGGACATGCGCTGGACTCCACGCTGCAGGATATTCTGACCCGCTTCAAGCGGATGCAGGGGTACTCCACGCTGTGGGTGCCTGGCACGGACCATGCCGGCATTGCAACGCAGATCAAGGTGGAGGAAGAGCTGCGTGTCAAGGAAGGGAAGACCCGTTACGATCTGGGACGGGAGAAGTTCCTGGAGCGTGTGTGGCAGTGGAAGGAAAAATACGGCGGACGTATTGTAGAGCAGCAGAAGAAGATGGGTGTTTCCTGCGATTGGAGCCGCTCCAGATTCACAATGGACGAGGGCTGTTCCAAAGCGGTCCGGGAGACCTTCTGCGAGCTATATGACAAGGGGCTGATCTATAAGGGCAGCCGTATCATTAACTGGTGTCCCCACTGTGTCACGGCCCTGTCCGACGCAGAGGTAGAGTATGTGGATAAGCCGGGTCACCTGTGGTATATCCGTTATCCACTGGCAGATGGCTCCGGAGATATTGTGGTGGCAACTACCCGTCCTGAGACCATGATGGGTGATACCGGCGTGGCAGTGAACCCCAATGACGAGAAGTTCAAGCACCTGATCGGCAAGAAGTGCATTCTGCCCATCATGAACCGCGAGATTCCCATTGTGGGAGATGAATACTGCGAGATCGGCTTCGGCACGGGTGCTGTGAAGATGACCCCCGCTCATGATCCTAACGACTTTGAGGTAGGTCTGCGCCATAATCTGGAAGTGATCCGGGTGATCGCCGATGATGGAAAAATCAACGAAAACGGTGGACCCTACAATGGAATGGACCGCTATGAGTGCCGGAAAGCCATTGTAAAGGATTTGGAGGAGCAGGGCTATCTGGTCAAGACAGAGCCGTATAACCATAATGTGGGAACCTGCTACCGCTGCCATAATGATGTGGAGCCGCTGATTTCCGCCCAGTGGTTTGTAAAAATGGAGCCGTTGGCAAAGGAAGCCTTGAGAGTGGTAAAGGACGGAGAGGTCAAGTTCGTTCCGGAGCGCTTCTCCAAGACCTATATCAACTGGATGGAGAATGTGCATGACTGGTGCATTTCCCGCCAGCTCTGGTGGGGGCACCAGATTCCCGCATGGTACTGCGATGAGTGCGGACACATCAATGTCAGCCGTGAGGATCCGACTAAGTGTGAAAAGTGCGGCTGTACGCACCTGACCCGCGATCCGGATGTGTTGGACACCTGGTTCTCCTCTGCGCTTTGGCCCTTCTCCACGTTGGGCTGGCCGGAGAAGACCAAGGATCTGGATTTCTACTATCCCACATCAGTGATGGTTACCGGATATGATATTATTTTCTTCTGGGTTGCCCGTATGATTTTCTCCGGCTGTGAGCAGATGAAGAAGATTCCCTTCTCCACGGTGCTGATCCACGGTCTGGTGCGGGATGATAAGGGACGGAAGATGTCGAAATCCCTGGGCAACGGCATTGATCCGTTGGAAATGGCGGAAAAGTATGGTGCCGATGCACTGCGGTTCAATCTGATTACCGGAAACAGCCCTGGAAATGACACTCGCTTCTACACGGAAAAGTGCGAGGCGATGCGGAACTTTGCCAATAAAATTTGGAACGCATCTCGTTTCCTGCAAATGAATCTAACCATTGATTCCTGTCAACTGCCTGAAAAGCTGGAGCAGGAGGATAAATGGGTCCTGACAAAGCTGAACACACTTATCAAGGAAGTGACAGAGAATCTGGACAGCTTTGAAATCGGTGTGGCGTCTGCGAAGGTATACGATTTCATTTGGGACACCTATTGTGACTGGTATATCGAACTGACCAAAACCCGGATGAACGGAGAGGATCAGGCATCTAAGCTGGCTGCGGAAAACGTGCTGTGCTATGTGCTGACCGAGGTTTTGAAGCTGTTGCATCCGTTTATGCCGTTTATCACGGAAGAAATTTGGCAGGCGCTGCCACGCAGAGCGGACGTGGATGACGGCGAGTATCTGATGACCTCTCATTGGCCGGTTTATCAGGAAGCCCTGAATTTCCCCGAGGAAACCGCAGCAATGGAGGCAGTGATGGATACCATCAAGGCGATTCGGACCCGCCGCGCGGAAATGAATGTTCCGCCCTCTAAGAAGGCTGAATTGATTCTGGTGACAGAGGAGCCTGCTATTTACGAACAGGGCGCGCATTTCATTACAAGACTGGCATTCGCTTCTGAGGTGCAGATTACCGATCATGCACCGGAGGATCTGAATGGACTGGTCAGTATCGTGACACGGAAAGCCAATGCCTATATTCCGCTGAATGAATTGGTGGACTTTAAGGCAGAGCTGGAGCGAATCTCCAAGGAGCTTGACAAGGCGAAAAACGGCTTGCGCATCACAGAGGGAAAGCTGAAGAACGAGAAGTTTGTTGCAAACGCTCCAGAAGCAGTTGTGAATGTAGAGCGGGAAAAGGTTGTCAAATACAAGGAATTGATTGCCAAGCTGGAGGAATCCGCAAAGGCGTTGCAGAAATAATCTGTAAAGGAATTTTACAATACAGCTGTTTTTAATCAATCGGTTTGCAACTTTTTTTGAAAGTTCTGTGTCTTCGACAGAAAGCATAAAAGCAAGCATGATAAAATCACCGTAAGGGATAACCTTACGGTGATTTTTTTATACATGATACAAAGGAACGATGCTTATGGAAATCATAGCAAAGAGTGTGGAACGAAATTTGCTTTTGGAGTTCTCCGGCGAGTTGGACCATCACGGTGCAAGATGTGCCATAGAGGAAGCGGAGCGCTGGATTGATGCGGCGCTGCCGAAAAAGCTGGTCGTTGATTTTTCATCCGTTACATTCATGGATAGTTCAGGAATTGCTGTGCTGCTGCGGATGCAGCGAAGGATGCAGAACCTGAGCGGTAGCATAGTCGTATGCCATATTCCCAAGCAGGCAAAGCGTGTGCTGGATGCGGCTGGGATCGGGCGGCTGATGCCATTGCAGGGAAAGGAGAATGAAGCATGAGAAGCAAAGCGTCCAATTACATCCTGCTGGAATTTCCCAGCTGCAGCAGCAATGAAAGCTTTTCCCGGTCAGCAGTCGCGTGCTTTGCAGCACAGATGGACCCAACGTTGAATGAGCTGGAGGATATTAAGACCGCTGTCAGTGAGGCTGTGACAAATGCAATCGTTCACGCCTATCCGGACCACATTGGAAAAATACAGTTGAAAGCACGGATCTGCAATGGAAATATTCTGGAAATATCCATCAAGGACCATGGAAAAGGAATTCCAGATGTTGAAAAGGCACGGGAACCCATGTTCACAACAGGCGGCGAGGAGCGCAGCGGTATGGGATTCACGATTATGGAAAGCTTTACAGATCAGATTTCCGTGAAATCCATGGTTGGAAAGGGGACAACCGTTCTTCTCCGCAAAAAAATCGCAACACGCTTTCCTAAAAAATGAATGAGCTTTTATTGCAGGCGGCGCAGGAGGGAGATCAAGACGCCTGTGAGCAGATTGTGTTGGAAAACAGCGGGCTGATCTGGAGCATCGTGCGAAGATACTACGGACGAGGTGTAGAGCCGGACGATCTTTTTCAACTGGGATGCGTCGGATTTTTAAAAGCGATCCGCGGATTTGATTTCTCTTACGGAACCTGTTTTTCCACCTATGCTGTGCCCAAAATTGCAGGGGAAATCCGCCGCTTTTTAAGGGATGATGGTGCTGTAAAGGTTGGACGGACACTGAAGGAGAAGGGACAGCTGCTGTATACGCAGCGGGACATCCTGCAGCAGCGTCTGGGCAGAGAACCTACACTGTCCGAGCTGTCTGAAGCAACGGGGCTGTCTGTGGAGGATATTGCGCAGATACATATTGCCGCGGGAACGCCGGATTCACTGCAGGCAGAAAATGAGGATGGTCTATCGTTAGACGGAATGCTTGGAACAGAATCACCGGAGGAACGGCTCGTTGAGCAGATTGCTTTGAGAGAAGCCATTGAACAACTGCCGGAAAAGGAACGGATGACGATTCTTCTGCGGTATTTCAAAGGGATGACACAGCAGCAGGTGGCGCGGATCCTTCGGGTATCACAGGTGCAGATATCCCGTCTGGAGCGGAAGGGGCTTCAACGGCTGCGTCAGCTGATGGAGCATTGAGGGAGAGCGGCTGCATCTCTGTTAAATGGGACCAATAGCGCTTGGGCATATGAGTCATTCTGCCGCGGGGATTTTCCCGTTCCCGGATGGCAATGGTATCATAAAAGCTTTTCCAGAACTTCCGGTATGCCTGTTCTTCGGCATCCGGAGCAGCCATTTGAAAGGATTCCAGGTGGAACAACCGGGCGGTTCCATTTGTGTAGAACAGGGCTTCCTGATGTGTAATATCGTAAATGAAAAAGGTTTCATTCTGAAATCTGGTGCAAAAATGACTTTTTAAAACAGGGAGGACCCGGTTTTTCGGTTCGATTTCACTTCCGAGAATACCTCCCTGTAATTCAGAAAAGCGGACAAAGCCACGATATTTTTCCACCTCTGCCTGCAAGTGCCGGACAGCCTTACGGATTGGATAAGCAGTATCATCGGATGGGTCCCTCAGAAAACAGGGACCATCCCGTAAGAGTCTTCGGATGAACCGGTATAAGTGCATTTCCTTTTCCGGGAGACAGGTAAGAAATCCACGCCGTAAAAAGAAGGCTCCCTCCGGCGATAGCTGACGGAGCTTCCGGTAAACCCGAAGCGCATGACTGTGGTCAGAGAGAATATCGCGGGAAGAAAACAGGGAATCCATACAGTCCCCATCGCAGTCTATTGCGGTGGGGACTTCTTTGTTTGCGTAGCTCTCATAGATGCAGCAGAGGAAGCCTTCAAAGCTGCCATCATAATGGTAAATCATTTCCTGCATAACATCAAACTCCTGCTGGAGAAGGATCAAATAGGGAAAGCTGCTGCTGCAAATCAGCTGCCGGGAGATAGGGACGCTCTGCCGCGATGAGATTGCGGAGCAGGCTATCCTGTGTGAAGCGCAGTCCTTCCGGAATCTTCCCGCTTGCAGTGATAAAATACTGGGCGCGCTTCATCACAACGCCCAAGCGGCGAAGCTGGTCACAGCGCAGGTTCCGGCTTCTTCTGGAGGCAAGAATCCGTTTGGCGGAAAGCACTCCGATTCCCGGAACCCGAAGCAGGGTTTCATAATCTGCCGTATTGATCTCTACCGGAAAGAAATCCAGATGAGACAAAGCCCAACTGCACTTTGGGTCTACCAATGGATTGAAGTCCGGTGTCTGTTCGTCCAGCAGCTCCTCTGCCCGGAAACCATAAAACCGGAGAAGCCAATCCGCCTGATACAGCCGATGCTCCCGCAACAGAGGGGGCTTGGTGTCCTTTGACGGCAGCAGGGTATTCTCGACCACTGGAATATAGGCGGAATAGAACACACGTTTCAGATGGTAGCGGTCATAAAGCCCCTGTGTCAGCCGGAGAATATGGAGATCATTGTCCTGCGTAGCTCCGATGATCAGCTGTGTACTTTGACCGGCTGGTGCAAACGCCGGTGCATGACGGTATTTGACCAGTTCCTCCCGGTTCTGTACGGTCCGTGTCTGAATCTGCCGCATGGGGGCGAGAATTGTCTGTTTGCTTTTTTCAGGAGCCAGCATTTTCAAGCCATGCTCCGATGGAAGCTCGATATTCACAGACAAGCGGTCCGCTAAGAGTCCCAGCTGCTCAATCAATTCCGGCGCAGTTCCTGGAATCGCCTTTGCATGGATGTAGCCGTTGAAACGGTATTCCTCCCGGAGAATGCGGAGGGCTTGAATCATCAGCTCTGTCGTATAGTCTGGAGAACGAAAGACTCCGGAGGAGAGAAACAACCCTTCAATATAATTTCTACGGTAAAAACCGATGGTCAATTCTGCCAGTTCTCTGGGGGTAAACATTGCCCGCCGGGTATCGTTGCTTCTGCGATTGACACAGTATTTGCAGTCAAAAACGCAGCGGTTGGTCAAAAGGACCTTCAGCAGGGTAACACAGCGCCCATCCGTGGAAAAGGAGTGGCAGCAGCCAACAATGGAAGAGGACGTACAGCCAATTTTACCCTTTTGAAATCCGCGTTTTGCACCGCTGGAGGTACATGCTGCATCATATTTTGCTGCGTCAGATAGAATCGTCAGCTTTTCCAGAAGCTCCATTTCAACAGATCAGCGCAACGCGGAGGAGTGCCGGGACCGGCGTCTGTCATTGGGACGTTCGATCAACTCGATGATCCGGAATAGCTGAATGGTGAGAAAGGTAATGCCTACGCAGAGAAAGAAGAGTGTCCAACTGCTCATATGATATCCTCCAATCGAACATATGTTTTATATTGGCTACATCATAACTCGAACATTTGTTCTTGTCAAGAGAATGAAAGAGAAGTTTTTCCTTATTTCGTAGCCTTCCATCAAAAAGCATAGAATTATTTCAGAAAAAATAGATGGAAGTCTTGCAATTCCATGTAAAAAAAGGGCATAATGCAAGAGACGGAAAAGACAGGAGGTTCTGTCTGCAAATAGTTTTATAAATGGAATCAAAGGAGAAGCATATGAAGCGGTTGCTCAGCGTTTGTTGCAGTATGATGCTATTGGTTGGTGCGATGACGGGATGCGGGTCCTCTCAGGCAGACCAGAAGGAGGTATCCCTTACGGACTTTTACCAGTCCTTAGAGGAGAAGTATGACTGGAACAACTATATGGTGGATATTGATGCAGAAATGCGGGATAGCTATTATCCGGGACTGAATGAGATCGAGACGACGCAGCTGGTGGCAAAAACGCCGATGATGTCATCTGTTGTAAATGAACTGGTGTTCCTGGAGTGCAAGGATGAAGGCGATACGGAAAAAGCGGCGGAAATTCTGCGCCAGCGGGTCACAGATCAGGCAAATGGCGGTGCATGGTATCCGGAGTCAATGGAAGCATGGGGAAATGCGGATGTGATCCAGGAGGGAAACTATGTGGCGATGATCGCCTGTGCGGACATTCAGGATGAGGTTGAGAATGCCTTCCGGGATCTGTTTGCGTAAGCTGTAAAAATACCCGCAGTGGTGACCGCTGCGGGCATTTCTATGAGAGGAAACGATATGTATTTCAGCAGTTTAACGTTTTTGTTCGGTTATTTGCCCATCACAATGGCAGTTTATTTTCTTGCGCCGCTGCGCTGGAGAAATGCTGTTTTGCTGCTTGTCAGCCTGTTCTTTTACGGGTGGGGAGAGCCAGTTTACATTTTGATCATGCTGTTGTCAATTTTAATTGACTACACGCATGGCTTATTGGTGGAAAAATACCGGGCTGATGATGCAAAAGCCCGATGGTTCGTGGGAGAGAGTGTCGTATTTAATCTCCTGCTGCTGGGCTTTTTCAAATACTATGATTTTTTTGCGGGAGCACTCTCACAGATCCCGGGAATCAGTGTTCCACAGCTCGGCATCCGGCTTCCCATTGGAATCTCCTTTTTCACCTTTCAGACCATGAGCTACACCATTGACGTTTACCGGAAGGATGCACCGGCACAGAAAAACCTGATTACATTTGGAACCTTTGTTACGATGTTTCCTCAGTTGATTGCGGGACCAATCGTGCAGTATAAAACAGTTGCCGCTGCACTGGACCACCGGACCTATACAACGGAAAATTTCGCGCTGGGCGCAAGGCGCTTTTGTGTGGGACTGGCAAAGAAGGTCCTGCTGGCAAATGCCATCGGAACCCTGTGGGATACCTCTTTAGCCTATAGTCAAACCGGGCAGCTGACGGTATTTGGCGGCTGGTTGGGTTTAGTGGCGTATTCTTTTCAGATTTATTTTGATTTTTCCGGCTATTCCGATATGGCGATTGGATTGGGCAGAATGCTGGGCTTTCATTTTCTGGAAAATTTCCGCTACCCCTATCAGGCAGACTCTGTGACGGACTTCTGGCGCAGATGGCATATTTCGCTGACATCCTGGTTCCGGGATTATTTGTATATTCCATTGGGCGGAAACCGCGGCGGCACCTGGAAGACTGTGCGGAATATTCTGATCGTGTGGCTTTGCACAGGCTTCTGGCACGGTGCAAACTGGAATTTTATTCTGTGGGGACTTTACTTTGCCATACTGCTTTTGGTGGAAAAATATATATTCCAATCCCTTTTGCCAAAGCTTCCCGGATGGGTGCGGCATGGGTACACACTGGTGATCGCGGCAGTCGGCTGGGGGATTTTTGCCATTGAAGATTTAAGCCAGTGCGGAACGTATCTGAAAACCTGCTTTGGCGGCGGAGCGCTGTGGAGCGCAGTAAATGGATATGATCTGCGCAGCTATGCAGTGACATTGGTGATTCTGGCAGCTGCATCAACGGAGCTTGGAAAACGCCTTTGGCAGTGGCTGCCAACGCAGGCTCAAAGAGTGCTGACGCCTGCGCTGATGCTTGCGGGATTGGTACTTTGCACTGCATATCTGGTGGATGGAAGCTATAACCCGTTTTTATATTTTCGGTTTTGAGGAGAGCATATGAGCAAAGCATACAGTCGGTTTTTGACAGGCTTCTTCTGTCTGTTTCTTGTAGGACTTTTTCTCCTGTCCGTTTTGATACCGGACCGGAAAAGCTCGGAGGTGGAAAACAGAACACTTGCGCAGTTTCCGAAGTTTTCATTGGATGCGGTACTGGACGGAAGCTTTATGGAGGATATAGAGACTTATTTTTCAGATCAGTTTCCATTTCGTGACCAATGGACCGGAATGAAGGCGCGGACGGAGCAGCTGCTTGGAAAAACGGATTTTCACGACGTCTACCTCTGCAAACAAGATCTGCTGATTGCAAAGGTTCCGGCTCCGAACAAAAGCCTTGTGGAAAAAAATCTCGGTTATGTGGAACGTTTGCAGGAAAAGACCTCCGCTGATGTGTATATCGGCATGATTCCGTCTGCTGCAGGGATCTGGCGGGACAAGCTTCCCGCTGGAGCAGAAAGCTGGGACCAGCAGGCGTTTTTACAGCAGATAGAAGAACGGTTTCCAAAATCAGTAGATTTTGCATCGGTCCTGCAGCAGCACAGTCAGGAGGATATCTTTTACCGGACCGATCACCATTGGACCAGCTTGGGAGCATATTACGGATATACGGCGGTACTGCAGGCTTTGGGATTACAGGATGAAGTGCTTGCAAAAGAAAGCTTTTCACCGGAGATTGTCAGCCAGAGCTTCAATGGAACGCTGTATTCCTCCTCAGGGATTCATTGGCTCCCGCCAGATTCCATAGAGTTCTGGGTGCAGGATTCCGGATTGCAGGTGTTTTCCTGGCGCAGCGGCAGTCGGCAAAGGGATTCGCTGTATCACAGAGAGTATTTGAGCAAAAAAGATCAGTATTCCGCATTTTTAGGTGGAAACCAGCCGCTGTGCGTCCTGAAAAATGAAGCCGCCGACAGCCAGCGGAAGCTGCTTCTGGTGCGTGACAGCTATTCAGATTCTCTGGCACCATTTTTAGCGCAAAGTTTTTCAGAGGTCCATCTGGTGGACCTGCGATATTATCGTGCGTCTGTTGCGGACTATGTGGCGGAAAATGGCATCGACACAGTTGTGGTGCTGTATAGCATTCCAAATTTCATCACGGATGTGAACCTGGTGTTTTTAGAAAAGTAGGTCCGAAGAAGGTTGACGTGTGTTTTGATTTCGCCTACAATGGGTTCATTATGTTGGAAGCAAGAAAAACAGGCAGAAGAAGATGGGAAAGAAACTGGTGAAAAAATGGTAGATTTCAAGGAACGGTATCTTTCCGCGCGGCGGGCTGTGATCGCGCGGGACTTTCAAAAATTAAATCCGGAGCAGAGAAAGGCTGCGATGACGACAGAGGGACCGCTTCTGCTATTGGCGGGAGCCGGTTCCGGTAAGACGACAGTTTTGATCCAGAGAGTATATAATCTGCTGACTTATGGTCGCGGCAGCGACAGTGAGGAGATTCCGGAGTGGGCGACAGAGGCGGATCTGGAGTTTTTGGAAAATTATCCGCAGCAGCCATCTCCAGAGGAGCGGACCCGTGCGGTTCGCCTGTGCTCTACGGATCCGGCAATGCCGTGGTCTGTACTGGCAATTACCTTTACAAATAAAGCGGCAGGGGAACTGAAGGACCGTCTGGCGGCAAAATTGGGACCTGCGGCAAATGATGTCTGGGCGTCTACATTCCACTCCGCCTGTGTGCGCATTCTGCGGAGAGATATTGATCGTCTGGGCTATGAAAAGGACTTTACGATTTATGATACCGATGATTGCAAACGTGTTGTAAAGGATATCGTGAGGGAACTGGAATTGGAGGAAAAAGCCTTCCAGCCGCGGGAGGTTCTCAGCATCATCAGCAGCGCTAAGGACCGGTACGAAACGGCGGCACAGTTTACCGAACGTGAGGGAGAATCCGGAGATTGGAAAATGACCCGAATCGCAAAAATTTACACACGTTATACGGAAAAGCTGAAGGCTGCAAATGCGCTGGATTTTGACGACCTGATTTTCCATACCGTCACGCTTTTGAAAAAAGAGCCGGAGGTTCTGGAATACTATCAGAATAAGTTCCGCTATGTTCTGGTAGATGAGTATCAGGACACAAACCATTTGCAGTATTTGTTAACGGCGCTTTTGGCAGGCGGACGAAAAAACCTCTGTGTGGTCGGCGATGATGATCAGAGCATTTACCGTTTCCGCGGCGCAAACATTGAGAATATTCTCAGCTTTGAAAAGCAGTATAAAAATGCGCGTGTGATCCGGCTGGAGCAGAATTACCGCTCCACTCAGAATATTTTGGATGCAGCAAACGCAGTGATCCAGAATAATCAGGGACGAAAGGGAAAAACGCTCTGGACCAAAAACGGCGATGGCGAAAAGGTGCAGATTCGGACGGTCTTCAACGAAAGCGATGAAGCCAATTTTGTTGTGGGTGATATCCTGATGGGTGCCAACCGTGGGCGCAGCTTCCGTGACAACGCTGTTTTGTACCGGACCAATGCCCAGTCCAATGCGTTGGAATATGCCTTGAAACGGAACGGAATCCCTTATAAAATCGTGGGTGGAACCAAATTTTTTGACCGGGCGGAAATCAAGGATATTTTGGCGTATCTATGTGTGTTGAATAATCCGCTGGACGATCTCCGCCTGCGCCGGATCATCAATGTTCCTGCCCGGTCCATTGGCACGGCAACGGTCGAGAAGGTGCAGAATGTAGCGGCTGTGCAGGGTGCATCTCTTTATGAGATTATCCGGAATGCGGATTATTTCCCCGAACTGAAATCCGCGGCGGCAAAGCTACTGAAGTTTGCCGATTTGATCGACTCCCTGAGAAAGCTGGGTGGAGAATTGGCTCTGCCGGAATTTTATGACGCGGTATGTGAACGGACTGGATATATCCGTGTGTTGGAAGAAAAGAACGATATAGAAAGCCGTGGACGCATTGAAAACGTAAAAGAGCTAAAATCCAATATTTTAGGATTCCTGGAACAGGATCCGGAGGACCCGACGCTGTCCGGTTTCTTGAATGAAATCGCTCTGTATACGGATCTGGATTCTATGGATGGCAGTGAGGACTGCGTTACTCTGATGACCATGCATGCGGCAAAGGGGCTGGAATTTCCCTCTGTGTATGTAGTGGGCATGGAGGAGGGATTGTTTCCTAATATGAATGCGGCATACAATGAGGAGGAGCTGGAAGAGGAGCGGCGGCTGTGCTATGTGGCACTGACGCGCGCCAAGGAGCGGTTGACCCTGACGAATGCCCGGCAAAGAATGCTTTATGGTAAAACGTCGCCGTGCCGTCCGTCTCGTTTTTTGGAAGAAATCCCGGAAAAGAATTCGGATTGGCAGGGGAAGCCTGCGCCATATACTGCTTCGGAGCGCTGGGAGGATGGCAGCTACAGCGTTGGGTACAGTGATACTTCTGCTTATACAAAAGAGCCTCCATCTGGTGGCTATGGCGGGGGAGACGGACTGCGTTATGCTTCGGCGGAAAGCCGCCGGGGCAGTTGGAGCAGCGACGGTGTGCATTCCTATAAGGCTTCTCCGACACCAGCTCCCCGTCCGTTGAAATCTGTATCGACCAAACCGAGATCTGCCGGACTGCCTATGCAGCTGCAGCAGGGAGATATGGTAGAGCATACCGCATTTGGAAAGGGCATGGTTCTGTCTATTCGTCCTATGGGCGGTGACGCATTGGTAGAGGTTGCTTTTGACAATGTTGGAAGTAAGAAATTGATGCTGAAATCTGCAGGCGTACATATGAAAAAATTATAAAAAACAGACCGCACAGACATTTATAAACACCTGTGCGGTCTGTCTTTTCTGTTTTATCGGACAGGAAGGAGCAGTTCTTCAAAGCTTTTGATATAAACATCGCAGAAGTCTTGCATTTCCTGCTGGTTCTTTGCAAAATAATCATCGTAAACACCTACGACACGCATTCTGGCTGCTCGCGCGCCGCGGCAAGCGGCAATACTATCATCAAAAATAGTACAATCCTCCGGGCGTACATGATTTTCAGCAGCGGCATGGAGCCAAACCTGCGGCTGTTCCTTATCCAGACCAAGCCTTTGAGCAAAGGTGATGTTTTCAAAATACTTTTCCAGATTCAGATGCTTCAAAGCGGTGAGGCAATGCTCCGGAACGCTGGAGGTTACGATTGCCATTCTGCGTTCCTCGGATTGACACTGCTTTAAGTAGGCACGGACACCTGGCTTCAGTTCAACCTTGTTGTATAGTCCCTGAGCAAGCTCCATCCACTCTGACATAATCTCCTCACAGGACTCCGGCAGATGACAGTATTCTTTTGTGAACTGTGCGGCTTTCGGGAAAATGGTATGCGCCACTCCCTCGTAATAGGCGTGCGTATAGGGAAGCCCCCGTCGTTTTAAAAAGGTACGGTCCACATCCTTCCAGATTCCGTTAGAGTCAATCAGGGTTCCGTCTAAATCAAAAAACAGCATGCTGAAAAATATCTCCTTACTCAAGATAAAAGCGCCACGGAAATGCTGTGGCTTCCTCCGCATAATCAATACCAATGCGCGTACTCTGGTGAATTTTTAATGCTGTTGCGGCTTCATTGTCTGCAAGACCTACATCGCGCAATTCTGTGCAAATAAATAATGTGTTACCCGTTAGATCCATTCCGTTTTCATTGCGTGAAAGTAATAAACCTTTACAGACTTTTCCGGGACCATTCATGAAATTTTTCCGTTGATAGGCAGACAGCGTATGGACCGGTTTTCCGAAACGCAGTTTGGATATGGTGTCCATACCAGAAATTGGACGAACACCGCGCAGGAGTACGGCGGATGGCTCTCCCTCTGGTTCGGTGACAAAATTCAGGCAGTGGTGCATTCCATAAATGAGGTAAATATACGCATGTCCCGGTGGACCGAACATAACGGCATTTCGGTCGGTTTTACGGTATCCGTATGCATGGCAGGCTTTGTCGCATCTTCCAACATACGCCTCGGTTTCCGTGATTTGGCAGACCAGAAGCTCTTGCTTCCACCGGCGGACAAGGTATTTTCCAAGCAGGTCCCGCGCAATTTGTACCGTGTCTCCGGTGTAGAAATCTCGAGAAAGTCTTGCCATTTTTTCACCTCAATGCTATAGTATCAACTTGTGTTGTGATTTATCATAGCATGATTTTGGGATAGAGGCAAGGCGTATGAGAGAGAACCATATTCGACAAAATTCCTGTGCAGTATTGGCTGCATTGATTTGGGGAACGGCATTTGTTGCCCAGAGCGTAGGGGCGGAGCATGTAGAGGCGTTTACCTTTAGTGCGGCAAGATCCTTTGTCGGCTTTCTGGCAATGCTGATCGTTTGTATTATCATGCGGAGACTGGACAGGGGAGAGAGCAGCCGGAAGGCTCCAGAGGAATCGGGACAACAGTACCGTAAAGACCTTTTGGCAGGCGGCTGCCTGTGTGGATTGGCGTTGGCGGTTGCGACCAATTTGCAGCAAAAGGGGCTGGAAACCACCAGTTCTGGAAAAGCCGGCTTTATTACAGCACTTTACATTGTGATCGTTCCGATTTTTGGGATTTTTCTGAAGAAGAAAATTCCGTGGACAGTATGGGTCAGCGTTGCCATTGCTGTGGTAGGTCTGTATTGTCTGTGTGTTCAAGACGGGTTCTCTATTGCCAAGGGCGATTTTTATATCGTGCTTTGCTCCTTTTGCTATTCCGCCCAGATTTTACTGATTGACCATTATGGGGAAAGGGTCAGAGGTGTAGAGCTATCCTGTGCGCAGTTGCTGGTGGTGACTATTTTTTCAACGGTAGGAATGCTTTTGATGGAAACACCCTCCTGGTTCGCAATCAAGGTAGCAATGTTTCCGATTTTATATGTTGGCATTTTCTCCAGCGGAATTGCGTATACGCTGCAAATTTTGGCACAGAAGGGTTCTAATCCAACGGTCGTATCCCTGCTGTTAAGTCTGGAATCTGTGTTTGCCACCATTGGCGGCGCCGTAATTTTAAAGGACCGCATGTCTGGACGGGAATATTTCGGCTGCATTTTAATGCTGGGCGCTGTGGTTCTGGCACAGCTGCCAACTTCCGGAGGAAAAAAGCAGGAAATATAATTTTACAAGCCTGTAAAAAGCGGGAATCCCGGATAAGTGGGGATTCTCGCTTAATTATGGCTTGAAGTGTTGCAATAAAATATGCTATAATTCTACACTGTATGAATATGCAAGCTACTGTGAGGTGTTCTTATGCGAATCGACGTATTGGGCGTAGGGTTCGATAATCTGACATTGGAAGAGGCTGTAGCGGAGGGAATGCGGCTTGTCCATACCCCCGGCGCACACTATGTCGTGACTCCCAATCCGGAAATTGTTGAAGTCTGCCGGGAAAATCCGGCGGCAAATGCGGCAGTCAATCAGGCATCTCTGGTTTTACCGGATGGCATCGGTATAATCAAGGGAGCGGCGATTCTTGGAACGCCCTTGAAGGAGCGGACGCCGGGAATCGAATTCGCGGACCGCTTGATGGGAAAACTGGCAGAGGAGCAGCTGTCTGTTTATCTGCTGGGGGCAAAGCCGGGCATTGCGGAAAAAGCTGCGGAAAATCTTCAGAAAAAGCACCCGGGATTGCAGATTGCCGGGACCCATGACGGGTATTTCAAGGAGGATGCTCCGGTTATTCAGAAGATTGCAGAGAGCCATGCGGATGTGGTGCTGGTCTGCCTGGGCGCGCCGAAGCAGGAGCTATGGATGCAGAAAAACGGTGCGGCAACAGGTGCGCATCTGCTATGCGGCTTGGGCGGTAGTCTGGATGTGTTTGCCGGAGTGGTGGAGCGTGCGCCGGCATTCTGGTGCGATCATGGCTTGGAGTGGTTCTACCGTTTGTGTAAGGACCCGAAGCGAATTGGACGGATGATGAAGCTTCCCCTCTTTTTACTGCATGTCCGAAAGGAAAAGAGGACACGGAAATGAGTGGAAAGCTGATCGTGTTTGAGGGAACGGATGGTTCCGGAAAAGCTACCCAGTCTACTCTGCTGTTTCAGCGGCTTCAGCAGGAAGGATTTCCGGCTAAAAAAATTGATTTTCCGCGGTATGGAAAGCCATCTGCCGCAATGGTAGAGGAGTATCTGCACGGAAATCTCGGGAAAAGACCGGAGGATGTCAATGCCTATGCGGCATCTATGTTCTATGCGATGGACCGGTACGCATCCTACCGACAGGATTGGGGAGAATTTTACAAAAGCGGCGGTATTATCATTGCGGACCGTTATACGACATCAAATGCTGTGCATCAGGCATCTAAATTGGCACAGGATGTGAGAGCAGAGTACCTGGAGTGGTTGTTCGATTTGGAATACCGTTTGCTGGAACTGCCGCGTCCGGATCTGGTTTTTTATTTGAATATGCCGGTGGAAATCACGCAGAAGATGATGCGTAAGAGGGAGCAGGAGACGGGTACCACGGCAGATATCCATGAGCAGGATGCAGAGTATTTGAAAAAATGTCAGGAAAACGCTTTGGATGTCGCTGTAAAATGCGGCTGGAAAATGATTTCCTGTGAAGCTGGAGGTCAGCCAAAGAAAATTGAAACGATCCAGCAAGAGGTTTGGAAGGCGGCAAAAGAACTGCTCTGACAAAAGCTATGATGAAAAAGCAGGAGTGGGACGCATAACGCGCCCCACCCGGTCATGTAACATCAGCAGCAGGAATTTCCGCAGTTGCAGTGGTCGTTCCCGCATCCGCATCCATTACCGCTCCAGCCGCCGCAGCAGCACAGCAGAAGAAGGATGATAATGATCCACCACAGGCAGGAACAACTGTTGTTTCCAGAATTGAAACACATAATCTGTCACCTCACTTTAAATCTATGCTATTCTATGCTGGAGAGTAGGAAAAGGAAACTTGACCCATTAAAATAGGTCCAAAAAATAAAGGAGTTCTGCTCCTGTAAAAACAGTCCCGGAAGAGGCAGGAGGTTTTTTATGTCCAATTATCGGAATGGAGATACAGCCAGTTGGGATGCCAGTCAGGCGCGGGCGGAGGCAGAGAGCCGCAGGGCAAATGCACCGCGTCCAAGAAAGCCGCGGAACCGGAAGGCGGGCTGTCTCACATATGTGCTTTTTGTGCTGGTAGTCTCCGCAATTTTGGCGGGAGTCGGCTGGCTGCTGATGAATGACTTTTGCTCGTTGAATAAGCCGTATACAGACGTTACGATTGAGGTAACCTCCGATGACGATCTGGGCAGCATTGCAGACAAGCTGCACGATGCTGGTCTTGTAAGCTATAAATGGTTCTTCAAGATTTTCGGAAGAGTTGATAAGGCGGAGGAAAAAATCGGAATTGGAACCTATGAGCTGAACAGCAATATGGACTATATTGCGTTGATTACAGCAATGCACAATTCCTCTGGAAACCTGACGGCAGACACGGTGCGTGTTACCATTCCGGAGGGATACACGGTACAGCAGATTATTTCTCTGCTGGCGTCCAAGGGTGTAAACACAGAAGAAGCACTGACGGAAGCGGCAAAGACATACGCATTTGATTATGACTTTGTTGACAATACGTCCGCTGACATCTCCCGTTTGGAGGGATACCTGTTCCCGGACACCTATGATTTTTATCTCAATGAAAAAAGCAGCAGTGCTCTGAATCGTCTGCTGAATAACTTTGCTGCAAAAATTGCAGATCTGCAAAGTGAGATCGAAGGCAGTGATTATAGCTTGAAGCAGATCGTAACCATCGCATCCTTGATCGAAAAGGAGACAGATGGAAGCGATCAGGCAAAGATCGCCTCGGTGATTTACAACCGGTTGGCAGATAAGGGAGAGCATGGCACCTATGGTGTGCTGAACATTGATGCGGCGCTGCTATATGGATTGCCTGATCACGAGGGTGCTCTGACCAATGCAGATAAAAAAGTGGATACACCCTATAACCTTTACAAATATTCCGGGCTGCCTCCTACGCCTATTGCAAATCCCGGCATGGATTCCCTGAACGCGGCATTGAGTCCGGAGCATACACCGTACTATTACTACGCTTTGGGAAAAGATGGCGTTCACCACTATTTTGAGACGCTGAAAGAACAGACAAACTTTATCAACAGTAACGAATATGGGGGATAAGAGATCATATGATTCAAAAAAAACCGGAGCTTTTAGCGCCGGCAGGGGATATGGAACGGCTGCACATGGCGGTGCTGTACGGAGCGGATGCGGTCTATCTTGCCGGGACCAGCTTTGGTATGCGCTCCTTTGCCGGTAATTTTTCGGACGAAGAATTGCCGAAGGCAGTACAGTTTGCACACGAACACGGTGTGCGTGTGCATTGTACGGTTAACACTATGCCGCGGAATCATGAAGCAGCGTGCCTTCCTGCCCATCTGGAAAAGCTGAACGCGGCAGGAGTAGACGCCATCATTTGCGCAGATCTGGGCGTGTTTACGCTTGCTGGAAAATATGCGCCGCACTGCCAGCGGCATATCAGCACGCAGGCGAGCATTTCCAATTATGAGTGTGCCAGAGCGTGGTATGAGCAGGGAGCTTCCCGTGTGATCCTGGCGCGGGAATTAAGCCTGGAGGAGATCCGGGAGATCCGGGCAAAAACACCGCAGGAACTGGAACTGGAGTGCTTTGTTCACGGTGCCATGTGCGTCAGCTATTCCGGTCGCTGCCTGCTGTCCGGCTATATGACGGGACGGGACAGTAACCGCGGCGCCTGTGCGCAGCCGTGCCGGTATCAATATGCACTGATGGAGGAGAAGCGCCCGGGAGAATATTTCCCCGTCTTTGAGGACGAAAAGGGAACGTACATCATGAACTCCAATGACATGTGTATGATTGACCATTTGGAGGACCTTTGCGATGCAGGACTTGCCAGTCTGAAAATCGAGGGGCGCGCCAAGTCGGCATATTATGCTGCCATCGTAACGGGGGCATACCGGCACTGTCTGGACCGTGCGTTTTTGAAGGAAAAGCCTGACCCTGTCTGGCGTGATGAAGTCGAGCATGTGAGCCACCGGCATTATTCCACCGGATTCTTTTATGGACAGCCGGGACAGTATTATGAAAACTCCAGATATATTCGGGACTGGCAGGTAGTCGCCGTTGTAGAGAGTTGTGATGCGGACGGGAACGCGGTTCTTTCTCTGCGCAACAAGTTTAAAACAGGAGATACGGTAGAGGTTGTGGGTCCGGATAGCCGTCCCTTTGCCATGACGGTTCCTATTATGCAGAATGCGGACGGTGAAGAACTGACAGAGCCGAAAAATCCGCAGATGACATTTCAAATGAAGCTCCCGCAGGCAGTACCGGCATATTCGTTGGTGCGCCATGCAGTGGAGCTGTCAGCAAAATAAGAGGAGGATGCAACCATGAATGCAGACGTTGTGATTGTCGGCGCGGGTCCGGCTGGTATTTTCACCGCATTGGAAATGATCAAAAAGGGAAGCAAGCAGAAAATCGTGATGGTTGAAAAGGGACAGGCTGTTGAAAACCGCCACTGCCCTAAGGATAAGACACGCAAATGCGTAAACTGCAAGCCGTATTGCCATATCACCACCGGATTTTCCGGTGCGGGTGCTTTCTCTGATGGAAAGCTGTCTCTTTCCTATGAGGTCGGCGGAGATCTGCCGACCCTGATTGGAGAAGAGTTGGCACAGGAAACAATCAACTATGCCGATAAGATTTATCTGGATTTTGGAGCAGATGAGCACATCGAAGGTCTCGGAAATGATGAGGAGCGCAAAGAGATTCGCAAGCGTGCTATTCAAGCAGGACTGAAGCTGGTAGATTGCCCCATTCGTCACATGGGTACGGAAAAGGCACAGGGCATCTATCTGGCAATCGAGCGCTATTTGCAGGATCACGGTGTGGAAATGTACTTTGGATATGAGTGCAGCAACATCATTCTGGATGGGAGCATTTGTAAGGGCGTTTCTGTTTCTAACGGTAAGGTCGATATGGAGATCTATGCCAAGCATACAGTGGTGGCAACTGGTCGCCGTGGAGCAGATTGGCTGGAGAAGCTCTGTGCGGAGCATGGCATTGCCCATGCTCCCGGCACGGTAGATATTGGTGTCCGCGTAGAGGTCCGCAACGAGATCATGGAGACCGTGAACCGGGTCCTTTATGAATCCAAGTTGGTAGGCTATCCGCGTCCCTTCAAAAACAAGGTGCGTACCTTCTGCCAGAATCCGGGCGGCTTTGTCAGCCAGGAAAATTATGATAATAACCTGGCTGTGGTTAATGGACATTCCTACAAGGAAATGAAGAGTGACAATACCAACTTGGCAATTCTTTGCTCTCACAACTTCAGTATTCCGTTCAACCAGCCCATTGCATACGCCCAAAAGGTGGGCGAGTTGACCAATATGCTGGCAAACGGTCAGATTTTGGTGCAGCGCTTCGGTGATATTCTGGATGGCAAGCGTACCTGGCAGAAGGAGTTGGCACAGTCTAATCTGCGTCCTACTCTGCCGGATGCCGTTGCTGGCGATATTACTGCGGCAATGCCTTACCGTGCTATGGTCAATATCATTGGCTTTATTCAGGCGATGGATTATGTAGTTCCCGGTTTTGCCGCCACGGAAACCCTGCTGTATTCTCCGGAGCTGAAGTTTTACTCCAACCGGGTAAAAATGGATACAGATTTCAACACAAATCTGAAGGGTCTTCACTGCTTGGGAGATTCCTCCGGTTGGACCCGCGGTTTGATGATGGCATCCGTAATGGGTGTTCTGATGGGTCGAAAGATCGCAGAGGAAGACGCATAAGAATCCTGTATGATAGGACTGGGAGGACGGGTATGCCCGTCCTCCCGGTTTTTCATATTTTTTAGATATAACCATAGACTGTGTGAATAAACGCATAGATATGTAAGAATATACAAAATAGTTGCAAAGACCGGGGAAATGTAGTAAAATCAAGGAACGCTAAGCGGCGGCGCAGTATTCTAGTCAGAACTGCCGTCTCCGAAAGAGGGCCTAAAAATCCTTTAAAGGGCATATCGATGAAACCTCTGGTGCTTGCTTGATACGCCCAGTTTCGGGTGGGTGCTGGGGGGAAGCGCAGAATCTGCGCTTGCGAATTCAGGGCGATTTCCAATGGCATGGTTAACCCGACCCTGCTTTCGTGGAGACCTGCTCTTGTGCATAGACGAACTCCCATGTGGTATCCCGGCCTATGTACGAAGCAGATTAGAACCTGCAATGCGGTGCATCGGGATGAATTTCCGTAACGCTGTGTGCAGACGTAGCCTGCCTTGCGTGGATATGGTGGATAAGAGGTCAGACAGCTGTTGTTCCGGCCGGAGTAAAACTGTCCCTTTGCTCTTTGAAACCATAGCTGCAAAAGAGGCTAAGAGACGGACAGGCTGTAGTGGAAAACACCTAGGCTGTTCTTCGCAGGCAGAAAAAGGATTGCAGTGCGGACTAAGTGGCAGTCGGGTCGCATGAATTGGCGACATTGTGCCGCGGTGCCGAAAGGGAAACCGCCTCTATCGGCAACGAGAGGTGTGCCGCGGGGAAATCCAACCCGGACCTAAGCCGTAAGATTTACTTTTTTTGCTGCCGCTGCCTTAGCTCAATGGAGGTATGTTTCATTTGAAAGGTCAAAGAAAGAAACAGAAGAAATCAGAAGCTTCCAGTTGGAATTGGACGATTCGAGTTTTTCTTATCGCCATCGCGCTGTCGGCAACCTTGAGCCTTTTGTCGGAATCGACGCTGGAGGGGGCTGGGACCGCGGTGGCTGTTTTGGTTTTGGCTCTGTTTATTTTGCTCGGCATTGTGTTTGACATCATTGGCGTTGCCGTTACGGCTGCTGATGAAAAGCCATTTCACTCCATGGCGGCGCATAGGGAAGCTGGAGCTACGGAAGCGCTTGGTCTGCTGCACAATGCCAGCCATGTCAGCAGCTTCTGCAATGATGTGGTAGGGGATATCTGTGGCATTGTCAGTGGCTCTACCGCTGCGGTGATCGTCTCCAGATTACAGGCATCCATTGATCTCAATTCCGTCCTGATTTCTGTTTCCATGACAGCACTGATTTCCGGATTGACTATTGGCGGAAAAGCTATTGGAAAAAACATTGCAATCAGTAAGAGCACGGCAGTTGTTTTCTGGACAGGTCGTTTTTTGCATATTTTTCACCGCTCCTCCAAGCGGTAAAAGGGGTATCCAAACGTGTTATTAGAGAAAATGCAGTCTCCCAGGGATGTGAAAGCACTGAAAAAAGAAGAGCTTCCAGTCCTTTGTCAGGAGATGCGGGAATTTTTAATAAAAAGTGTGTCTGAAACCGGAGGGCATCTGGCGTCTAATCTGGGTGCCGTGGAGTTGACGGTGGCGATCCACCGGGTGTTCGACACAGAGGAGGACCGGCTGGTATTTGACGTGGGACACCAGTGTTATGTTCATAAAGCGTTGACAGGACGGCAGGCTCTGTTTTCGACCCTTCGCCAGTTGGATGGCTTGTCTGGTTTTCCCAAACCAAAGGAAAGCGTACACGACGCATTTATTGCAGGTCACGCTTCCAACTCCGTTTCCGTGGCACTGGGTATGGCGCGGGCGCGGACCCTGCAGCATAAGGATTACCATGTGCTGGCACTGATCGGCGATGGTGCACTGTCCGGTGGTTTGGCATATGAGGGACTAAATAATGCCGGTGCCTCTAAAGAGCCGTTGATTGTAATTTTGAATGACAATGGGATGTCAATTAATCCCAACGTGGGCGCAATGTCGAAGCATTTGAGCCGTCTCCGGTCCAAGCCCGCGTATTACCATTTCAAAAAATGGTATCGGGGATTGTTTGGAGAACATCCCTCCAGGCATATGCTTTACCGCTTTAATCATAAGCTGAAAAGCCTCGCTAAAAAGACAATTTGGCCCGGTAGCATCTGGTTTGAGGATATGGGCTTTACCTATCTTGGTCCAGTTGACGGACATGATTTAGAGCGCCTGTGTAACATTTTGGAATGGGCAAAGGAGCTGCATGGTCCAGTGGTTGTCCATGTCAATACAGTAAAGGGGAAGGGTTATCCTTTTGCGGAGCAAAATCCTGGAAAATTCCACGGAGTATCTCCCTTTGACCCAGATACGGGATTGGCAAAAAAACCATCCTCGGAAAGCTTTTCCGCAGTGTTTGGGAAAAAGCTGGTTGACTGTGCCGCTGTCAACAAAAAGATCTGCGCGATCACGGCGGCAATGGGAGACGGAACAGGACTGACGGAATTTGCAAAAGAATATCCAGAGCGCTTTTTTGATGTCGGCATTGCAGAGGGACACGCCATTGCCATGGCGGCAGGTCTTGCCAAGCAGGGAATGATTCCAGTTGTAGCGATGTATTCCACGTTTTTACAGCGTGGATATGATATGCTGATTCATGATATTGCCCTGCAGCATCTGCATGTTGTGCTGGCAGTGGACAGAGCCGGATTAGTTGGGGCAGACGGAGAAACTCATCATGGCTGCTTTGACGCTTTGTTTTTACCGGAAATTCCCGGCTTTACCGTACTATGTCCTTCAAACTTCGCGGAGCTGCGAAGGATGCTAAAATGGGCGATTGAGGAGTGCGACGGTCCCGTTGCGGTCCGGTATCCCCGAGGAGGGGAAGGGGCGCTAAAGACGGACACTGGAATTGAACCGGTCGTACGTTTAAAAAACGGAGCAGATGTCACGCTCATTTCGTATGGGACGCTGATTCAAAACGTGATCGATGCTGCCCGCTTGCTGGAGCAGCAGGGTGTTTCCGCAGAAGTCCTGAAGCTGAACCAGATTGTACCGCTGCAATTTGGAATGCTTGCGCCATACTTTCAGGATACCCGCCCGGTGCTTATTGTAGAGGATTCCTTCGAGACTGGTTCTGTCGGTCAACGGATCGCAGCGATTCTGGAAGAGCACGGTCTGGCTCCCCGAAAATTGATTCTGAAGAATCTCAAGGAGACCTTTGCGCCGGAGGGAACGGTCGCACAGCTACAAAGCCGGTTTGAACTGGATGCGGATGGAATCGCCCGTTCCATTTTAAAGGAGAGGGACACATGAGTAATAAAACACGTTTGGATGTATTGCTGGTAGAGCGCGGACTTCAGGAAAGCCGGCAAAGGGCGCAGGCAACGATCATGAGCGGTCTCGTATTTGTAAATCAGCAGCGTGTGGATAAGCCTGGTACCGCAGTGAGCAATGACGCCGTTGTGGAGATCCGCGGAAATACATTGCAATATGTAAGCCGGGGCGGCTTAAAGCTGGAAAAGGCGATGGCGACTTTCCCCATAGATCTGCATGGCAGTATCTGCGGTGATATTGGAGCTTCTACAGGCGGTTTTACAGACTGTATGCTGCAAAATGGCGCGGAACGGGTATACTCTGTAGATGTGGGCTATGGTCAGCTGGCTTGGAAGTTGCGTAGTGATCCACGGGTGATTTGCCTGGAGCGGACAAATGCACGCTATCTGACACATGAGCAGATTCCGGATGAATTGGACTTCGCATCAATTGACGTCAGCTTTATCTCTTTGAAGCTGATTCTTCCAGCTGTTTGCGGCGTATTGAAGGAAAACGGGCATGTGGCTTGCCTAATCAAGCCGCAGTTCGAAGCAGGAAAAGAGAAGGTTGGAAAAAAGGGTGTAGTCAGAGATCCTGCGGTGCATCTGGAGGTTTTGCAAAGTTTTCTTATCCATGCAAAGGAATCTGACTTTACAGTCCTTGGAATTACATATTCTCCTATTCGTGGACCGGAAGGAAATATTGAGTATCTTGGATATCTGGAAAAGGGAACGCTTCCGGAACGGGAATTTGATTTACGCGCATTGGTCGAAGAATCTCATGCGACACTGAAAGAACACGGAGGAGACCATCAGTGAAAAAAATTATTCTCTGTCCCAATCCCAGCAGAGACCGGGACATGAGGGCGACCAGAGAAGCGGAAGGAATCCTGCGGAATCTGGGATTTGAAACAGTGGTTTGCTCTCCCTTTAAGGATTCCAGAGAACCCTCCGGAAGCTCGGAGCTGAAGCCGCTGCTTCCAGAACTGAAATCCAGTCATCTGTTAATCACATTTGGAGGAGACGGCACCATTTTGCATCTGGCAAAGCTGGCTGCGCTGAATAAAATTCCAGTGCTTGGGATCAATATGGGAAGTCTGGGCTTTATCGCGGAATTGGAGGCGTCAGAGATGAACCGCCTTCAACGATTGAAGAATTGGGATTTTGAAATGGAATCCAGAATGATGCTGGATGTTACTGTATTGCGGGACGGAAAGCAGATCTATCAGAATCTCGGGTTAAATGACGCCGTTATCCGGGAAGGTCCCATTTCCCATGTCATTCATTTGAGCATTTCTTCAGATGGACACCATCTGGCGGATATTGCCGGAGATGGTGTCATCATCGCCACGCCTACTGGTTCTACTGCATATTCTCTGTCTGCCGGAGGACCGGTGGTTGAGCCTGTGGCAGAGGCGATGGTCGTTTGCCCCATCTGTACGCACAATATGCGCTTTTCCTCGTATGTATTGTCACCAGAGCACATTCTGAAAGTAGAGATGGTACGAAACGGAAAAAAGCCTGTATATCTCTGCGTGGACGAAAGCCGCGCGTTCGCATTGAAGCAGGGAGACCAGGTTCTTGTTCGGAAGTCCAAATACGTCACAAAGCTTGTTCGTTTATCAGAGAAAAGCTTCTGTGAAATTTTTGCCAAAAAGATGCTCCCGGGAGGTCGAGAAGATGAAAAATGACCGTCAGAATAAAATTCTGGAAATCATTTCTGAGGAAAATATTGAGACACAGGAGCAATTGCTGGACCGGCTGCATGCCCGGGGAATCAACAGCACACAGGCGACGATCTCCAGAGATATCAAGCAAATGCACCTGATCAAGGAGCCTGTAGGGCAGGGAGTTTATAAATATGCGGTTTCCGGAAACCGCACCAAGCTGAATTTTGCAGAAAAGCTGCGTACTATTTTTCGTGAGAGCATTACCAGCGTGGAAAGCGCACAGAACATTGTGGTCGTGAAGACCATGCCCGGGTTGGCATCCGCTGCCTGCGCCGCTCTGGATGATATGAATATTACCTATATGGTAGGAAGTCTGGCGGGAGACGACACAGCGTTCCTTGTTATGCGGGACACGGAGTCAGCGATTGACTTTTGCAGTGAAATCCGGGAAATGCTCTGAAAAATATCCAGGCAGGAGGTAAGAGACGATGCTTTTGCTGCTGCATATTGAAAACATCGCGGTAATTGAAGAAGCCGACATTGAGTTTCAACGAGGATTTAATGCCTTGACAGGTGAAACAGGCGCAGGAAAATCGATTGTGATCGATGCGATGGGCGCTGTTCTGGGTGGACGGATCTCCAGGGATTTAATTCGGACCGGATCTGCAAAGGCGTTTGTCAGCGCGGAGTTTGTCCAGGTGCCAGAGAATCTTCCTGCGCTACAGAGGCAGGGAATCGCTACGGATGATGGAACATTGCTCTTACAGCGGGAGATTTTCTCCGATGGAAAAAATGTGTGCCGTATAAACGGAAGACCAGTTACCGTTGCACAGTTAAGAGAGATCGGCAAGGAGCTGCTGAACATCCATGGTCAGCATGATGGTCAACAGCTGCTGGATGAAGAACAGCATGGCGCTTACTTGGATCGTTTTGGAAAAACCGATCCACAGCTGAAAGCATATCAGGCACAGTATCAGGCGATGCATCAGCTACAGGAGCAGATTCGAAGCCTACAAATGGATGAAGCGGAAAAAGAGCGCCGGATGGATAGCCTGCGTTTTCAAATTGCCGAGATAGAGCGGGCGGAGCTGCAGCCCGGCGAAGAGGCAGATCTGCAGGAACGGAGAAATCTTCTCCGGAATGGGGAAAGGTACCTTTCTGCTTTGCAAGCAGCAGATTACTGCCTGAATGGCGGGGATGATAGCGGTGGCGCAGTATCTCTTTTGAGACAGGGAGAGGATGCTGCAGCATCTATTAAAAATCTGGGCGCAGAAATGGAAGATATTCATAAGCGATTGGAGCAAGTACGCTGTGAAGTATATGACCTTGCTACAATTATTCGAGATAAATGCGAAGAATTTCGGTTTTCACCCGCAGAGCTTGATGCGGTAGAGGAGCGCTGTGATCTGCTTTACCGTCTGAAAAAGAAATATGGCGCAACGATTGAGGATATACTGACCTATTTGCACAACTGCCATGAGGAATTGGACCAGATGGAGACTGCGGATGATTTGCTGGCGGAGCTGGAGCAAAAAAAGAAGGCTGCTTACCAGAAGGTCCTCTCTGCAGGAAGTACGTTGACAAAAGCCAGACTGTCTGCTGCAAAAGATCTGGAACAGCGTATTTTGCGGGAACTGCGGGATCTGGATATGAACCGGGTCCGTTTTTCCATTGAATTATCTCCCTGTGAACCGGGACCGGATGGCTGCGATGCGATTCGATTCCTGATGTCTGCAAATGCCGGAGAGGATTTGAAGCCTATTGCAAAGATCGCATCCGGCGGTGAGTTGGCGCGAATCATGCTGGCGCTGAAAAATGTGCTGGCAGAGCAGGAGATGGTTGGAACACTGGTGTTTGACGAGGTTGATACCGGTGTTTCCGGGCGGGCTGCACAAAAGGTTGCGGAGAAGCTGGCGCAGGTCTCCAGACAAAAGCAGGTCCTCTGTGTCACACATTTGCCGCAGCTGGCGGCTATGGCAGATACACATTTTTCCGTGGCAAAGGGCGAACGGAACGGGCGGACCTATACACAGGTGGTCTGCATGGACCGTCAGCAGAGAATGGCGGAATTGGCGCGGATCACCGGCGGAAGTAAGGTTACCGATGCGCTGCTGCACAGTGCAGGTGAATTGCTGGATGAGGCAGAGGCATACCGCAAAACTTTATAAGGGCAGAGACTACATATTTAAGTTGACAAAGAGGGAAAAATCCAGTAAGATAAATGCCGAGTACAGCGAGGAAGCGGAGAAGTACGCATGTAGGACCTTGTAAAGAGAACCTCTGGTCGGTGAAAAGAGGAGAAGGTTATTTGCAGAATACACCGTGGAGCTGGCGACTGAATTGCCAAAACAGCTTAGTAGGTCTGTCCCGGGAGCGCCCGTTACTGCGCAGTCGTGCTATTCACGACCTGAGGCGACGTCTGTGAAGGCGGCGTGAATCAGAGGTGGTACCGCGTAATTTAGAAATTTACGCCCTCTGTCCTAAGCCGGGACAGAGGGCGTTTTCTCTGTCAATATTTTACTAAAGGAGTAGAACATGACTTGCTATGATGAATTGGTTGCCCGTGGATTGATCGCACAGGTAACAGACGAAGAGGAAATCAAGGAACTGATCAACAACGGAAAGGCTGTATTCTATATTGGCTTTGACCCCACAGCGGACAGCCTGCATGTAGGACATTTTATGGCACTCTGCCTGATGAAGCGGCTTCAGATGGCAGGCAACCGTCCCATCGCGCTGATCGGCGGCGGCACCGGATATATCGGCGACCCCTCCGGACGGACAGATATGCGTTCGATGATGACGCCCGAGACCATTCAGCACAACTGCGATTGCTTTAAAAAGCAGATGGAGAAGTTCATCGACTTTGGAGAAGGCAAGGCCATGATGATGAACAACGCAGACTGGCTGCTGAAGCTGAACTATATCGACCTTCTGCGGGAAGTGGGCGCATGCTTCTCTGTGAACAATATGCTGCGTGCTAAGTGCTATGAGCAGCGCATGGAAAAGGGTCTCAGCTTCCTGGAATTCAACTATATGATCATGCAGTCCTATGACTTTTATCATATGTTCCAGACTGTGGGCTGCAATATGCAGTTTGGCGGGGACGACCAGTGGTCCAACATGCTGGGAGGAACGGAGTTAATCCGCAGAAAGCTGGGGAAGGATGCCTATGCAATGACAATTACCCTGCTGCTGAACAGTGAGGGCAAGAAGATGGGCAAGACCGCCAGCGGCGCTGTATGGCTGGATCCCAATAAAACCTCTCCGTTTGATTTCTATCAGTACTGGAGAAATGTTGGCGATGCCGATGTTTTGAAGTGTATCCGCATGCTGACGTTCCTGCCGCTGGAGCAGATCGATGAGATGGATCATTGGGAAGGCAGCCAGCTGAACCGTGCAAAAGAGATTTTGGCGTATGAGTTGACAAAGCTCGTTCACGGAGAAGAGGAAGCCAAAAAGGCAGAGGAAACGGCGAAGGGACTTTTCTCCGGCAAGGGTTCTCTGGAAAATATGCCGACCTCTGTTTTGACGAATGAACAGTTTGAAAACGGAAAAATCGGCGTGCTGCGGTTGCTGGTTGCCTGCGGACTCTGCGCTTCTAACGGAGAGGCACGGCGTCTGGTTCAGCAGGGCGGAATCGCAGTAGATGACAAGAAGGTGGATGCGGCAGACGCTGTATTCGACCAATCCGTCTTTGAGGGTGACGGCGTGATCATCAAAAAAGGCAAAAAGGTTTATCACCGCGCGATTTTAAAGTGATATCAATCGGAACAGCAGACGCCGGAAAACGGTGCCTGCTGTTCCTGTTGAAATAAAGAATAAAGGATTTAGAGGATACGATCCATGATTACAGTAAACGATGTAAGCTTGAATTTTACAGGACAGTCCCTGTTCAAGCATGTTGATTTGAAGTTTACTCCCGGAAACTGCTATGGTATCATCGGTGCCAACGGTGCAGGAAAGACCACCTTTCTTCGGATTCTTTCCGGAGAACTGGAGCCGTCTTCCGGCGAGGTAATTATTCCGGCGGATGAACGGATGTCTGTTTTGAAGCAGGACCACTTCCAGTATGACGCTTTCACTGTGCTGGATACCGTTATTATGGGAAATCAGCACCTGTACGACGTGATGAAGGAAAAGGATGCCCTGTATGAAAAGGAAGACTTTACAGATGAGGACGGCGTAAAGGCATCTGAGCTGGAAGCGGAATTCGCGGAAATGGATGGCTGGGAAGCAGAATCCAATGTCAGCCGGTTGATTCAAGGGCTTGGACTGTCCAACGACATTCTCTATAGTGAAATGAGTACACTGACTGCCAAGGAAAAGGTGAAGGTCCTGTTGGCACAGGCACTATTTGGAAAGCCGGATATTATCCTGTTGGACGAACCCACCAACCATTTGGACCTGCAGGCAATCGAGTGGCTGGAAGACTTCCTGATGGACTACGAGGGACTGATCATCGTTGTCTCCCACGACCGCTATTTTCTGAATACAGTCTGCACAAACATCGTTGATGTGGACTATGGTCAAATCAAGATGTATGTGGGTAACTATGATTTCTGGTACCAGTCCAGCCAGATGGTCCAGCGGATGATGCGGGATCAGAACAAGAAGAATGAAGAGAAGATCAAGGAACTGCAGAGCTTTATTGAACGGTTTTCCGCCAATAAATCCAAGTCCAAGCAGGCGACTGCGCGTCGGAAGCTGCTGGATAAGCTGACTGTGGAGGAAATGCCTGCTTCTTCTCGCCGGTACCCCTTTGTTGGCTTCACGATGGACCGTGAATGCGGAAAAGAGATCCTGACAGTAGAGAATCTGAGTAAAACCGTTGATGGAGTCAAGCTCTTGGACCATGTGTCCTTCCGTGTCAACCGCGGGGATAAAATCGCCTTTGTAGGAGAAAACGAGCTGGCAAAAACAACGCTCTTCAAAATCATTATGGGCGAAATGGAACCGGACGAGGGCAGTTATAAGTGGGGAACCACCATCACTACCAGCTATTTTCCTCTGGACAATTCGGAATTTTTCAATGACTGCGACCTGAATCTGGTACAGTGGCTGGGACAGTATACCAAGGAAACTACCGAATCGTTTATGCGAAGCTTTTTGGGCAGAATGCTGTTTTCTGGCGACGATGTTTATAAGCCTGTTAAGGTTCTGTCCGGTGGTGAAAAGGTCCGATGCATGCTCTCCCGGATGATGCTGTACGGTTCCAACGTGTTGGTTCTGGATCAGCCCACAAACCATCTGGATCTGGAATCTATCACTGCGGTCAACGACGGTTTGATCGATTTCAAGGGCGTGGTGCTGTTTGCATCTCATGACCACGAGTTTGTTCAGACGATAGCAAACCGTATCATTGAGTTTGTCCCCGAGGGCATGATCGATAAGCCCTGCACCTATGATGATTATATCCAGGAACAGAGGGAGAAAATGCTGGCACAGCTCAACAATGGCTGAAGCCGACAAAGAATAATTTCATAAAAATATAAAAAAGTGCGGATGTCATTTGACATCCGCACTTTTGATTCAATTAGGAAAAGGGGAAGATTACTTTGCGGTGATATAGCCCTTCTTGCACAGCAGCTCTGCCAGCAGCACCGCACCGCCGGCAGCACCGCGCAGGGTGTTGTGGGAAAGGCAAACGAATTTATAATCATACTGGGTATCGTCCCGCAGGCGACCAATGGAAACTGCCATGCCATGCTCCAGATTCCGGTCCAGCTTGGTCTGCGGACGGTCATTTTCCTCAAAGTAATGCAGGAACTGCTTTGGTGCAGAGGGCAGCTCCAGCTCCTGCGCGGGACCACGGAAGGTTGCCCAGTCCTCCTTGATCTGCTCGATAGAGGGTTTGCAGCCATTCTTGAACTTCATGAAGCAGGCAGCCATATGACCGTCCTGGCAAGCCACGCGGAAGCACTGTGCCGTGATAGAGGGACCCTCTGCCTTGACGATCTTATCTCCATCAATGTGTCCCCACAGCTTCAGCGGCTCCTGCTCGGACTTTTCTTCCTCACCACCGATATAGGGGATGCAGTTATCTACCATCTCAGGCCAGCGGGCAAAGGTCTTTCCGGCGCCGGAAATTGCCTGATAGGTACATACCAGAACCTGCTCCAAACCATACTTCCGGAGGGGATGTAGGGCGGGAACGTAGCTCTGCAGAGAACAGTTGGACTTTACGGCAATAAAGCCACGCTTGGTGCCCAAACGCTTCCGCTGTGCATCAATAATGGAAATATGGTCGGCATTGATCTCAGGAACGACCATAGGAACATCGTCTGTCCAGCGGTTTGCGGAGTTGTTGGAGACGATGGGGCATTCCAGCTTTGCATACTTCTCTTCCAAAGCCCGGATCTCATCCTTCTTCATATCCACGGCACAGAAGCAGAAGTCCACAGCCTCTGCGATCTTTTCGGCATCTGCTTCTGCATCCATCACAACAAGCTTCTTTGCCTCTTCCGGCAGGGGAATATCCAATGCCCAACGTCCGGAAATAGCTTCTTCATAGGTCTTGCCCGCACTCCGTGCGCTGGCAGCAATCACGGTGAGCTGGAACCAGGGGTGATTTTCCATCAGGGTAACAAACCGCTGACCGACCATTCCCGTTCCACCGATGACGCCTACTTTATACTGCTTCATGCTTTTCTCCTCCTGTGCTTTACTGGAAAGCGATCCTTTTGTCAAATAAGGTTGCAATATGACGCTTCCATGTACTATAATAAATTATTAGTGTCAAAGATTGAATATTGTGTATCTCAATCACGGACATTTGTATTTATATTAGCACACTTCCTTTTGTTCGTCAAGGGAGGGGTATTAGGGAGGATGCATGAAAAAATTCCTTTTGATGCTCTTTTTTGTTGTGACATTTTTTGGACTGGATTATACAGGCGCTTCTGCAGTCAGCAATGATACCGTTAAGGTAGGTTTGCGATATGGCAGCAGTGCGCTCTCTGTGGCTAATCTGGAGAATGCAGAGGGACGGGGCTATTCTTTTGGCTATTACGATGTAGACAGGTCTTTTGTTGCTTTGGGAAGCACTTCTGAAACACAGATATCCATGAAAGGACGTAGCGGGTACTGTGTTCAATTAGATGAAAGCTTCAGCGATTTTGAAGATGCCGCCCAATTGGCAGAAACGTATGACCAGGCTTATCCCGCTTATATTTCCGGGGCGTTTGTTGTGCGGCTTGGCACTTTTGAAACACAGGATGAGGCGGAGCGCTTCGCTGGTTCCGGCAGCGTTCTTTCTGCCAGCCGGACAAGCGTACTGGTAGTGGCAACGAAGACAGGAACACCACTTTTTGAATATGACTGTAAGGGTGCATCCAGTTTAGGAATCGAGCCAAACGGAAATGGCGGCACGGCGGTTACCTGGTTCAAGGGGTACCGCTACAGGGGCGGCTTTGAATATGACCGGATTACTGGTGGAAGCATCAATGTGCTGAATGTTGTTTCATTAGAGGATTATGTAAAAGGTGTCGTCCCCTATGAAATGAGCGGGAGCTGGCCTCTGGCGGCGCTGGAGGCACAGGCAGTCTGCGCCAGGACCTATGTGTGCGGACAAACCAAGCACCTGTCTGCGTATGGCTTTGATGTCTGTGCCACAACGGACTGCCAGGTGTATAACGGAATATCTCTGGCAACAGAACAGAGTGATACAGCAGTTGAAAATACGGCAGGGGAGTGCATCTATTATGATGGATCTATCATCGGTGTGAATGCGGTATATTCTTCCTCGGATGGAGGAGCAACAGAGGACGCAGAAAATGTCTGGGGAACTGCCTTTGGATATCTTTTGGGAAAGGAAGATCCGTATGAAGCCACGATCTCCATTCCCAATTACACCTATACCGTTTCTTATACACCTGCACAATTAACGTGGGTCCTGCAAAACAGTGGATATTCTATTGGAACAATTCAAAATGTTTATGTATCGGAGTATACACCGCAGGGGAATGTTTATAAGGTCACCTTTGTAGATACCAACGGAAAGAGTATGACTGTAAAGGGAGAAAAAGCACGCACGGTGTTTTACAGCAGCACCTATGGGAAGTCGGTCAAAAGTATGCGCTTTCAAATTACCGGAGGAGCAGCGCCATCAACGGCATACTATGTGAACAGCGCGTCCAACCCGCTGGATTCGTTGTCCGGTGCTTCTGTCATTTCGGGCAGTGGAACAGTTTCACAGCTTCGCGGAGCAGCGCCCTATGTGATCACAGCCTCTGGAACAGCGGCACTTGCGGATCTTGGAATAGCTGCTTCAGGCTCCGATGAAGATGTATTTACAATTACCGGAACCGGCAGCGGACATAATGTTGGCATGAGCCAGTACGGCGCCAATGCAATGGCAAAGCAGGGCTATGATTACCAAGATATTTTGAATTTTTATTACTCAAACGTTACCATTGGGTAAGGAGACAGGAAGAACAGTTATGAAAACAAGCGATTTTTACTATGAGCTGCCAAAGGAATTGATTGCTCAGACTCCACTGCAGCGCCGGGATGAATCCCGTCTGCTGACATTGGACAAGCAGACGGGAGAAACAGAGGACCATCATTTTTATGAGCTTCCGCAGTTTTTGACTGAAAAAGACTGTTTGATTTTGAATGACTCTCGGGTCCTGCCCGCAAGACTATTGGGGCAAAGACTTCCCGGTGGAGGTGCCTGTGAGGTGCTTCTGCTGATCGACCGTGGAGAAAATATGTGGGAATGTCTGGTCCGTCCAGGAAAGAAAATGCACACAGGTGCACGGCTTTCCTTTGGAAATGGTGAACTGACTGCGGAAGTGGTCGGAGAAGTGGAAGGCGGAAACCGACTGGTCAAATTTGAATACGATGGCATTTTCCTGGAGGTATTGGAGCATTTAGGAAAAATGCCGCTGCCGCCCTATATAAAAGAGGAACTCCAGGACCGGGAACGGTATCAGACGGTCTATTCCAAGGTTCTGGGCAGTGCGGCTGCCCCCACGGCAGGACTGCATTTCACAGAGGAGCTTTTGCAGAAGATCCGGGATATGGGCGTCCAGATTGGATACGTTACACTGCACGTTGGGTTGGGAACATTCCGTCCCGTAAAAGAAGATGCGATTGAAAATCACGAGATGCACAGCGAATACTGTGTGATCTCACAGGAAACAGCGGATTTGATCAATCGTACAAAAGCAAACGGCGGGCGTGTGATTTGCGTGGGAACCACGTCATGCCGGACATTGGAATCTTGGGCAGCAGATGATGGAACCATGAAGGCAAGTGCTGGTTGGACCAGCATTTACATTTACCCCGGTTACCGTTTCAAGGTCATGGATGCGTTGATTACCAACTTCCATTTACCGGAATCTACGTTAATTATGCTGGTTTCGGCTTTTGCCGGACGGGAGCATATCCTGTCTGCCTATCGTGAGGCGGTGGAAAAAAGGTATCGCTTCTTTTCTTTTGGCGATGCAATGTTCATACACTGATATTTTTCATTTGAAGGAGAGACTATGTTTAAGGTAATAAAAACGGAGGGACACGCACGCCGCGGTGAATTTTCCTGCGCCCACGGCGGAAGCGTCCAAACGCCCGTATTCATGAATGTTGGAACCCAAGGGGCAATCAAGGGCGGCGTTTCCGCATTGGACTTGAAGGAGATTGGATGCCAGATCGAGCTTTCCAACACCTACCATCTGCATCTAAGACCCGGCGATAAGATCGTGCGACAAATGGGCGGACTGCACCGGTTTATTCACTGGGATGGACCGATCCTCACTGATTCCGGCGGATTTCAGGTGTTTTCTCTGGCGTCTCTCCGAAAGATCAAAGAGGAGGGTGTCCATTTTTCCTCGCATATCGATGGGCATAAGATCTTTATGGGACCGGAAGAGAGTATGCAGATTCAGTCCAATCTGGGCAGTGATATTGCCATGGCGTTTGATGAATGCGTGGAAAATCCGGCGACCTATGAATATGCAAAGGCGTCCTGTGAGCGGACTTTCCGCTGGCTTCAGCGCTGCAAAGTGGAGCATGACCGCTTGAACAGCCTTCCGGATACCGTCAACCCGGGACAGCTGCTGTTCGGAATCAATCAGGGTGCTACCTTCACAGACCTCCGGATCTGGCATATGCAGCAGATTGCAAAGCTTGACTGCGATGGATATGCAATCGGTGGATTGGCAGTCGGAGAACCGACCGATGTGATGTATGAGATCATTGACGCAGTAGAACCGTATATGCCCAAGGATAAGCCTCGCTATTTGATGGGCGTCGGCACACCGTCTAATATTATTGAAGCTGTGTCCCGCGGAGTGGACTTCTTTGACTGTGTGATGCCTTCCAGAAACGGGCGACATGGAAAGCTGTTTACTTGGGAGGGAACAGTGAACATCCTGAATGAAAAATATATCACCGATGACCGTCCAATCAGCGAAAGCTGTCACTGTCCGGTTTGTCAGAATTTCTCCCGTGCATATCTGCGTCATCTTTTCAAGGCGGACGAGGTTCTGGCACTGCGTCTGGCAGTCCTTCACAATCTGTATTTTTACAACGAACTGGCTGCAAAAATCCGCGAGGCACTGGATCAGGGAGCATTTGCGGAATTCCGCAGCAGATACAGCGGAAAGCTGGAAGAACGTGCCTGAAAGGGCTTGCCAAACATGGCAATATGAGATAAAATAATATTATTCTGTATTAATAAAGGAGCTTCTAACTATGAACGCTAATACTTCCTCTCTCGTTATGCTGGTCCTGCTGCTGGTGATTTTCTACTTCATGCTGATTCGTCCAGAAAATAAGCGGAAAAAGCAGGCAGAGCAGTTGCGGAACAGCTTGAAAAAGGGAGATAAGATCACCACAATCGGCGGCGTTGTCGGTGTGATTGTTGCTGTAAACGACGATACGATCGTTATTGAGACCAGCGAAGACCGTGTGCGTATGGAATTCACCAAGTGGGCTGTTTCCACTACTGGCGTGCAGACCTCTGCTGAAGCGCAGAGCAGCAAGAAGAAGTCCTCTGAAGAGACTGCAGAGACTCCCGATGCAGCAAAGGCAGAGGAAGAAAAGACAGACACTGCAAAGGACGAGCAGTAATTTCTTAAGCAAGCATAAAAACACCCCCTTCGCAATATGTTCTATTGAACATTTGCGGAGGGGGCTTTTTATATGAAAAAGGAAAGCAAACGATGGATATACTTCGCTGGAGGGATTCTTGGTCCCGTACTTGGAAATATATTGTTCCAGCTTCTTCTTTCTTTAATGGTTTTGCATTCCATAATCAATGAGGGAATGCTCGGTATCATTCAGCCGCTGCTGCTGGGAGTTCTATGCTGCCTTGCAAGCACCTATGTTCTTTATAAAACGGCACCAGGGTTTCCGCCGATTGGTGTAGCTGCCTTTATTGGGATTGGTGTTCCGGTAATACAGGGTATTCTTGGTATGATGCTGTTTGAACATTTGGAATGGTCTAAGTATAGTCTCTGGCTGGTAATAGCAGCTGTGCTTGGCAGTATTCTACCCGTTTTTATAAGGACAGGGAAGAAGAAAAGTGTTCATGGTAAGCGTCGAGCTGCCAAACGCAAAAAATAAAGATAGTGATTTTAAACAAATACAGCATACGTCAACAGCCTTCACATATGCTGACATAAAATTTACTTATTTTACCATTACCGCAGATGTAGTGAAATTCTGATATGCTAAAAACAATATATGGGTGTGACTTTCAGTGGAACACCACTTCCGCATTTTCGTTTCTATAGTTTACATAATATTATTAACATAACATTTGTGCATAACGTACAAAAAATGCGGTATCGCGTTGGAATTGCTTGCGAAATCGCTGATACAGGCATATAGTAATAAGTACAACCAGTTTACAAAAATTTGGCATACTCATATTTTCACTCGCATACAAGTAAACACGAGGTGAAAAACATGAGGATACCACGCCGGAATTACGCAAAGAACTCTGGAACAGAAAGGAAACTCTTTCCACATCTGTTATTGCTTTCTGCCTTCTTTGTATTCGGCATTATTTTGGGACAGGTTGCCGCAGAACAAATTTCTCCTGATGTCGGTCAGGAAATGACAAAATACTTGGAGAGTTATCTTTCTATCAATCGGGAACACGGAGTATCCGGGGCATCGCTCCTTTCCGCCGCAATGATTTATTACCGCTACCCAGTACTTGCATTTCTATTGGGATTTATTTTTGCAGGCAGTATACTGATCCCACTTTTAACAGTTGCATATGGTTTTTTTCTTGCGTTTTCCGCCTGCTGTGTGGTCACTGTTTTTGGAGAGTATGGAATTCTGATTGCTCTGGCGATGTTTGGCATCCGGTGTCTTTTGACATTGCCCTGCTACTTCTGGATGGCGGCGATGTCGTTTCAATACGCATTGGCTCTTGTACCATTTTCTACCGGAAATGGCAAACGAATCCTGCAGCCCATCCGCGGAAAAGAACGGTGGATTTGCTTTGCTATCGCGGCACTGGCATTGCTATGCGGTGTTTTGTTGGAACAGACGCTTTCACCATATCTGCTGGATTCCGTTTTAAAAAGAGTATTGGCATATTATACAGGCTGATGGAACAAAGGAGTGTTTTTGGAAAATGAATTGTATTGAAAAATATGGTCAATATCTGGAAGAAAAGCACTCCTCAGCAAACACCATCAGCTCCTACTTAAGAGATATTTCCCAGTTTGAACAGTATTTAAAAACAGAGCAGAACATAGAACTGGAAACCGCCCAGCCCGAAATGGTACAGGGATATATGAAATGGATGACCTCCCATGGAAAATCCGCGTCATCCGTTACCCGTTTTTTAGCTTCAGCCAAGTCGTTTTACAACTATCTTCTTGCAAACCATATCGTCGAGCAAAACCCCGCAAAGGAAATCACTGCTGTCCGGGCAGAAAGAAAATATCCGGAGATTCTCTCCAACAAAGAGGTCGAGCTGTTTTTGGAGCAGCCACAGTGTATTGATGCAAAGGGATACCGGGATCATGCCATGCTGGAGCTTCTCTATGCCACCGGCATCCGTGTCAGCGAACTGATATCCTTAAATCTGGAGGATTTGAATTTAGCCGCCGGCTTTATCCGCTGCAACAGCAGAGGAAGGGAGCGGCTGATTCCCATGTACCATACAGCGATCAAAGCTCTGAAGGATTATGTGCGGGATATCCGACCGCAGATCATCGCAGACAAGGATGAAAATGCACTGTTTGTAAACATGAACGGCGAGCGCATGAGCCGCCAAGGCTTCTGGAAAATCATCAAATATTATCAGGAAAAAGCCGGAATTGAAAAGGACATCACGCCACACACCCTGCGGCATTCCTTTGCGGTACATTTATTGGAGAATGGGGCAGACCTGCGTTCCATTCAGGAAATGTTGGGACACGCTGACATTTCCTCCACGCAGATCTATACGCATGTAGTCAAAAATCAGCTAAAGGATATTTATAATAAAGCACACCCACGGGCATAACTCAAAGGAGCCAGTACGGATGACCGCACTGGCTCTTAAATTTTTATGCTTCCACGCAAGCAAAAATGAACAGCTGCGACTCTAATTGTTAGAAAGAGACGGGAGGACTGCTATGAATTTTGAAGAGTTTTCTCAAAGAGTAGAGAGTATCAAGGTTCGGTTATACCGAACAGCGTATCTCTATCTGGGCAGCGAAGCGGATGCGTTGGAAGCGGTGGACGAAGCAGTTTATCAAGCGCTGCGCGCTTTAAAAAAGCTGAGACATCCAGAGTTCTTTGAGACCTGGATCACCCGCATTCTGTTAAATGAATGTCACCGGGAGCTACGCAGAAGAAAACGGATATTAGGTGAAGACAGCTTACCGGATGATGCCGTTGCAGAGGATTACGACGCTTTCCATCTGCGGGAAGCTGTTGAAAAGCTTCCAGAAAAGCTTCGCCAGGTCATTATTCTCCGCTTTTTCGGAGGTTATACCATAGAAGAAACTGCACAGTGTCTAAAGATTCCGCGGGGAACCGTTACTACCCGTCAAAGCAAAGCATTGTCTCTTTTAAGATTGGATTTGGGAAAGGAGGAAAACGTATGAGTGACCGTCGTATGGAATGGGAGGAGCTGCACAGCAGACTGGAGCATCCTCCGGTAGAATTGGAATATGTCGTACAGCGCGCCAGTACGCGTCAAAAAAAGCGCCGCCGCTTCAATCTCCGCTGCGGGATATCTCTTGGCAGCCTGATCGGATGCTTTTCCGCATTTGTACTCATGATAAATTTCCTCCCAAGCTTTGCCTATGCCTGCGGAAAAGTACCGCTTCTGAAGGAACTTGCAAAGGCAGTCGCCTGGTCACAGTCCCTGTCCGCTGCTGTGGAAAACGAGTATGTGCAGAACATCGGACAGGAGCAGAGCAAAAACGGAATCACTATCCGTATGGAATACGTCATTGTGGATCAAAAGCAGGTCAATGTATTTTATACGCTGGATGCGGATCAGTCGTTTTTTCCCTTGGAAGCAAATCCACAGATCTATCATCTGGACGGATCTGAACTGAGCGGTTATTCGCTCCAATTTGGCAGTCTTAGCGAGCAGACGAATGAGATCCAATCCTTTACCGCGGATTTTATAGATACACAAGTTCCGGACGGAATGCAGGTCGTTATGAATATCTATGCCAGAAAGTCACAAGAAGAAGCCACCATAGAAAATGCGCAGCAGGATATGCTGGCAGAAGCGGACGAAGAGCCCGTTAAGGAACCGCTTGCTTCCGTCCGCTTTTATCTGGAATTTGACCCACATTATACCGAGCAGGGAACTACCCTTCCCATTTCTCAGACCTTCCAAATGGACGAACAGACATTGACACTGCGTACCGCTGATATTTACCCCACGCATATGCGGTTGAATTTTGATTTTGCCTCCGAAAATTCAAGCTGGTTAAAGGGATTAGAATTTTATTTGGAAAACGAAAATGGCGAACGGTTCGATACGATTCAAAATGGAATCTCCGCCACTGGGGAACCGGACAGTCCTGCAATGGTATCCTATTGGGCGAATAGTGACTTTTTCTCAAATAGCCAGCATCTCACCATGTATATCACCCGTGCAACATGGCTGGAAAAATCAATGGAAAAGGTACGCATTGACTTGAAAAACAACACCGCAGAAACTCTCCCGTCCGGTGTAAAGCTATTGAACGCAGAGAAAAAGAAAAACGGATGGATCGTTTCCTTCCTGGCTCACAGACATAGTGAAAATTCGTTTTATCAGGTCTGGGATTGGAGCTATTACGGCGGAGATGGCGTTACAGAATATTCTCTCTCAAGTGGAAGCACACTTACCGACGGAAGCTACTGGGATGCCGATAAGAATGCTTACGAAGCAATTCCAGACGGGTATTTTCTGGTGGAACTGCCCTTGGTGGATTATACCGAGGATACTGTATGGCTGTGTCCTGCATTTACAGACATTTCCCAGCAGGAAACGCCAGTAAGAATCATCATCAAATAAAAAACAGCCGCCGCCCCGAAATTGGGCGGCGGCTGTTTTTTAGAAACCCGCTTTAGATAGTCAAAAAGGAGCGCGCCTTTATTGAAACTTTCTCAAAAATTTGGTATACTAATTTTTAATTGTAAATAGGGGGCGTCTCTTCTGAAGATTTTAGGGATCGACCCCGGAGTGGCAACCATTGGATTTGGGTTGATTGAAAGCGGTCGTGGTCAGATCCATATGCTGAACTACGGGGCAATTACCACACCGGCAGGGCTTCCGCTTTCTAAACGCCTTTATCAAATTGCCAATGATATGGATGAGCTGATTGGGCAATTAAAGCCGGATGTGATTTCTATTGAAGAACTGTTCTTCAATAACAATATTACAACAGGAATCGCTGTTGCACACGGCAGGGGAGTTATTTTATACTCAGCGGAAAAATGTGGTATCCCATTGTATGAATACACACCGTCTCAGGTAAAGCAGAGTGTTGTGGGATATGGAAAGGCGGAAAAACGTCAGGTCATGGATATGGTGCGGCGCCTGTTGAAGCTAAGGGCAGTTCCACGTCCGGATGACGCCGCAGACGCGCTGGCATTGGCAATCTGCCATGCCAGGAGCGCCACGTCCCTGCTGCCAAGGCTGCAAAACGTCAAGGAGACGATATAGGAGGGAGTTCCGTGTTCTATTACTTGAACGGAGTTGTCGCAGAAATTTTGCCTTATCTGGCAGTTATTGACTGTCAGGGGATTGGCTACGCCTGCAAGACAACGAACTACACACTTTCACAGTTAAAAAAGGGCGAAAAGCATCGTCTGTATACCTATTTAAATGTCGGTGAGGATGTGTTTGATCTATACGGCTTTGCAACACAGGCAGAACTGAACAGCTTCAAAATGCTGATTGGTGTTTCCGGTGTGGGACCGAAGGCCGCTCTTGCCATTCTATCCTCCGGCACTCCGGACGCATTGGCACTGGCAATCGTTACTGGAGATGAAAAAGCACTGACAGCAGCGCCCGGCGTTGGGAAGAAAATCGCACAGCGGATCATTCTGGAACTGAAAGACAAGGTATCCAAGGAGCATTCCGGTGGAAGCATTGACCTTTCCAGCGGAAAAGGAGTCCCAGCGTTTTCCGGTACCACCAGCAAAGCGGCAGAAGCAGCAGAGGCTTTGGCTGTTCTGGGTTATTCCAGTCAAGAGATTTCCGTTGCTCTGAGGGGCATTGATGTGGAACGCCTGTCTCTGGAGGAAATTATCCGCCAGAGCTTGAAGCATATGGTGAAATAAAGAATCCCAGCAAAAACAGACGATCAGGGAAGTGAAAACTTGAGCATTGACTTTGGAAATGATATTTATGAAGAGCCTATCGTGGCAAAGACCTTTTTGGAAGAGGATGCCGGCGAGGTCACACTTCGTCCGAAAAGCCTGAAGGAATACATTGGGCAAGAAAAAGCCAAGCAAAATCTGGCTGTTTTTATTGAAGCTGCCAGAAAGCGAACGGAACCGCTGGATCATGTGCTGCTGCACGGTCCTCCCGGTCTCGGAAAAACCACCTTAGCCGGGATCATTGCACAGGAGATGGGTGTCAATATCCGGATCACCTCCGGTCCCGCTATCGAAAAGCCAGGGGATCTTGCCGCACTGTTGACAAACCTGTCAGAAAATGACATTTTGTTTGTGGATGAGATCCACCGATTGAACCGTTCTGTGGAGGAAATTCTCTATCCTGCGATGGAAGACTATGCACTGGATATCATTGTTGGAAAGGGTCCCTCTGCCAATTCCATCCGCTTGGATCTGCCGAAGTTCACTCTGATCGGAGCAACCACGAGGGCAGGACAGCTGTCCGCCCCTCTGCGGGACCGTTTTGGCGTTACTCTACGTTTGGAGCTATATACACCAGAAGAATTATCTAAAATCGTTACCCGTAGCGCTGGGATTTTAAACGTTCCTATCGAAGAGGGAGGCGCCTATGAAATCGCACGCCGTTCCCGTGGGACGCCGCGAATTGCGAACCGGATGCTGCGGCGGGTCCGGGACTTTGCCCAGGTAAAAGCAGACGGTGTGATTACAAAGGAAGTAGCGGATGAGTCTCTCTGCGCATTGGAAATCGACTATCTGGGCTTGGATCCCGTGGACCGGAGAATGCTGATGGCAATCATTGAGAACTATGGTGGTGGACCCGTGGGATTGGAAACTCTGGCTGCAACGATTGGTGAAGAATCTGTAACAATGGAGGACGTTTACGAACCGTATCTGATGCAGCTTGGATTTTTGACCAGAACGCCGCGGGGGCGCTGTGTAACGCAAAAGGCGTATGCACATCTGGGGTTAAGTATTCCCGGCGGAACAGACGTTCCGGAACAGTTGTCACTATAAATTAACACACTAAAGGAGAACCTTTTTATGGGGAAGTTATTTGGAACAGATGGTATCCGCGGTGTTGTCGGTGAAAACCTGACAGCAGAGCAGGCATTTCGGGTGGGGCAGGCAGTTGCGTCTGTACTCAGCGAGGAAACTGGAAGACGTCCTGTGATCATGATCGGTAAGGATACCCGCATTTCTTCTGATATGCTGGAATCTGCGTTAATGGCAGGTATCTGCTCGGCAGGAGGAGATGTCAAGCCTCTTGGCACAATTCCCACGCCGGCAGTGGCATATCTGACGATTCAGGAAAAGGCTGATGCTGGAATTGTGATTTCCGCTTCCCACAATCCGTATGAACACAACGGAATCAAAGTATTCAATGCGCACGGGTACAAGCTCTCTGATGAAACGGAAGCCCGCATTGAAGAAAAAATTCTATCTGATGAACCGCTGCCTGCCAAGACCCGCGGTGAAATTGGACGCCGGCATCACGGTATGCGGCAGTTGAAGCAGGATTATATCAATTTCGTCGCATCTACCGTTGAGAGCGACTTGGCTGGGCTGCACATTCTGGTAGACTGTGCAAATGGTGCCGCGTCTGCAACGGCTCCGGAACTGTTCGGCCGTTTCAAGGCGCATACAGACTTCATTCACCGGGCACCAGACGGGATCAATATCAACAGCCGCTGTGGATCTACCCATCTGGAGGATCTGTCCAGAAGCGTTGTAAATGGAAAATATGATATTGGCGTTGCTTTTGACGGAGACGCGGACCGCTGTCTGCTGGTAGACGAAACCGGTGCAGTCATTGATGGAGACAAGGTGATTGCCGTATGTGCCGCAGATATGAAGCGACGCGGAAAACTGAATGGAAACACCATTGTTGCCACAGTCATGTCCAATTTGGGGCTGCATGAGTTTTGCCGAAACAACGGTATTGACATGGTCTGCACCAATGTGGGTGACCGGAATGTTCTGGAGGAAATGCTGAAAAATGATTACCGAATTGGCGGTGAGCAGTCCGGACACACCATTTTCACAGAGTTGGAAACCACAGGCGATGGAGAGGTGAGTGCCCTTCAATTTTTGCAGGTGCTGAAAAGCTCCGGTAAAAAAGCTTCTGAGCTGGTTTCCTGCTGCAATACCTATCCACAGGTTCTGATCAATGTGGAGGTTCCGCACACGGGTGGCGTTAAGGAAAAAATCATGGCTTCCAGAGAACTGCAGCAGGCGGTACAGAAAGAGGAGGAGCAGCTGGACGGAGAGGGAAGAGTTCTGGTCCGCGCCTCCGGCACAGAAGCACTTATCCGCGTCATGGTCGAAGCAAAAACTACGCAGGTCGCGCAAGAGGTGGCAGAGCGGCTGGTAAATTTCATAAAATCACTAAAAATCTGACGTTTCGGCTGAATATTTTTGACAAATCAGCTTGACAATCGCCGCTCAAAATAGGTATAATATTATATGAATAAAAGCAATGAGGATCGCATGGAATACCTGAATACACTGTCTGATGAAGAACTATGTGTTCTCGTCAAACAGGAGAACCGCTTCGCAGAGGAGCTGTTAGTTACCCGGTATCACCGGCTGGTCCGTACCTGTGCCCGTCCGTTTTTTCTCATTGGTGGAGATAGTGAGGACCTGACACAGGAGGGAATGTTTGGATTGATGAATGCCGTTAGGGAATACGATAGCGGAAAGGCGGCATCCTTTCGGACATTCGCAGAGATTTGTATACGCAATCGTCTGTATTCTGTGTTGCGAAATGCGGCAGGGGAGAGGCATTCCCCTTTGAATCAGTCGGTTCCTTTGGATACACCCTTCTTTGATAGTAATTCCTACACCTCTGGAACCAGTCATTTGGCACAGCGCAATCCCGAAGATTTTTTGATCGACAGGGAACACACGAAGAGCCTTTTATCCTGTGTCCGGAAACAGTTGTCCGAGTTCGAAGCGAAGATTTTAGGGTACTATTTAGACGGTCTTTCCTGTAGGGAGATTGCCAAGGCTGTTGGCAAATCCCCAAAGTCCGTGGACAACGCTGTGCAGCGGATTCGGCGAAAATTGGCACGGCAACTTCTTTCCGGCGATATCAGCAGGAGCTGAACGCAATATATTTTTCTATCAAAGAGAGGGTAAAATCATGTACGAAGACAAGACTTTAGTTTGCAAGGAGTGCGGTCAGGAGTTCGTGTTCACCGCTGGTGAGCAGGAGTTCTATGCTGAGCGTGGTTTCCAGAATGAGCCCCAGCGCTGCAAGGCATGCCGCGATGCCCGCAAGGCGGCTGCTCGTGGTCCCCGTGAGTACTTCACTGCAGTGTGCGCTGCCTGCGGCGGCGAGGCAAAGGTTCCTTTCGAGCCGAAGTCTGATCGTCCCGTCTATTGCAGCGAGTGCTTTGCAAAGATGAGAGAGCAGCAGAGATAACATATGTTTTCTAACAAAAAGACGTCTATATTCGGACGTCTTTTTGTGTTTTAGAGTGACTTATAAAATAAGACCCTCCATGAGTGATCACTCATGGAGGGTCTCTTTACTGTGCTTCTTATTTCGCAAGCACCTTTTTCAGCTTTGCAAAGCGAGGAAGAGAATCCTCCTTGGGAAGAACGGGCTCTCCCTGAATCAAGGGCAGCACATAGTCGATAAATGCCTGTTCCACGCCATTTCCTTTACTGTTGATCCATTCTAACGGAACCTTCTTTTCCGTATTGGCAACATCCGTCAGATTCAGTAGCTTGGTTTTGCATGCGTATTTTCCATTGCGAATTCCACGCTCAAAGCCTACCATTTTATCGGTGATACCAGCCACTGCATTTTCTACCGCTGCTTTTCCTGCCATAAACGATTCTTCAATATCGGTTTCAGAGGCAATATGCGCGCCACAGCGCTGCAGCAAACTCAACTCGATTCCACGAACCTTGGCACCGGTCCGCTCTTTGACAATTGCTGCCAGAGTTGCTGCCAGTCCGCCCAACTGTGCATGACCAAAGCCATCTGTTGCAGACGTCTTTGCTTCTGAGACAAAGCTGCCATCTGCATAATGAATTCCCTCGGATACAGCCACCATACAGTTGCCCTTTTCCTTATAGATGCGCTCCACATCAGACAGGAACTGTTCCATATCGAAGGTAGTCTCCGGAAGATAAACCAAGTCCGGACCTGCGCCATATGCGGTTGCCAAGGCGGCAGAGCCTGCCAGCCAGCCGGCGTGGCGACCCATAATTTCCATAATGCAGATCATACCCGTGTCATATACCCGGGCATCCAGATACACCTCCATACAGGTCGTGGCAATGTACTTTGCAGCAGAAGCGTATCCCGGACAATGGTCTGTGCCAAACAGGTCATTATCAATGGTCTTGGGAACACCCATGACACGGCAGTCATATCCGACCTTCTGCATGTATTTTGAGATTTTATTGCAGGTATCCATTGAGTCATTGCCGCCGTTATAGAAGAAGTAACGAACATCATGCTTCTTGAAAATCTCAAGGATGCGCCGGTAATCCGTGTCATCCACATCCGGATCTGCCATTTTATAGCGGCAGGAACCAAGTGCGGAGGAAGGTGTATACTTAAGAAGCTCTAATTCCTTTGGGTCCTCAGCACCCATATCAAAAAGGCGATCATTCAGGACACCCTTGATGCCATGCTCCGCACCCAAAACGCGGGTAATATTGGGATTTTTCAATGCAGTGTCGATCACGCCGTATGCACTGGCATTGATCACGGCGGTTGGTCCACCGGATTGTCCAAAAATACATGCGCCCTTCAATTCACTCATAACAGGATTTCCTCCTCATTGTATTTCTTTCATCATAGCATTTGGAAAATAAAATGTAAATACTTGCAATTTATTTTATTTGTGATATTATCTATTTGGATAATCGTTTTCCTGTAATTTTCTGGTGAAAATTGTGGTTTCTTGTAAGAAAGTACCTCTGCCGGAAAGTGGGATACGGAATAATTGATTTGGAGATGATTCTATGCCATTAGTTACTACTACCGAAATGTTTAAGAAAGCTTACGATGGCGGTTATGCAATCGGTGCATTCAATGTAAACAATATGGAAATCGTACAGGGCATCACCGAAGCTGCCCGCGAGGAAAAGGCTCCTCTGATCCTGCAGGTCTCCAAGGGCGCACGCGTTTACGCCAATCACACCTATCTGATCAAGCTGGTAGAGGCTGCCGTGATCGAGTGTCCGGAAATTCCCATTGCACTGCATTTGGACCATGGTCCCGATTTTGAGACCTGTAAGTCCTGCATTGACGGCGGATTTACCTCCGTTATGATCGATGCCAGCAGCAAGCCGTTTGCAGAAAATATCGAGATCACCAGAAAGGTCGTGGAGTATGCACACGACCACGGTGTGGTAGTCGAGGCTGAACTGGGTACCTTGGCAGGCATCGAGGATGAAGTAAAGGTCTCTGCGGAGGACTCTTCCTATACACATCCCGAGGAAGTAGAGGAGTTTGTTTCTAAGACTGGCTGTGATTCCCTGGCAATCGCTATCGGAACCAGCCACGGTGCATATAAGTTCAAGCCGGGTACGAAGCCGCAGCTGCGCTTCGATGTTCTGGAGGAGGTTTCCAAGCGCCTGCCGGGATTCCCCATTGTTCTGCACGGTTCTTCGTCCGTTCCTCAGGAATTTGTTGAAAAGATCAACCAGTTTGGTGGGAATATGCCCGGTGCCATCGGTGTTCCGGAGGATCAGCTGCGCCATGCTGCAGAGCTGTCCGTTTGCAAGATCAACATCGACTCTGATCTGCGTTTGGCAATGACGGCAACCATCCGTCAGTATTTGGCTGAGCATCCTGCTGATTTCGATCCCCGCCAGTATCTGAAGCCCGCAAGAGCTGCCATTAAGGAAATGGTCCGTCATAAGCTGGTAGACGTGCTGGGCTGCAACGGAAAGGCTTAACTTTCTATTTTGAAGCGGCTTGGATTTACTTTGATACCTCCAAAAAGGACGCGCTATAAAAAGCGCGTCCTTTTTAATAGTCTTGCGTAGTTCCCATATGCGGTATTTCAACATAGAATGTATGGAATAACACAAAAAGGGAAGTGCTGTATATGATGCGTTTCGATGAAAATTATGACCGTCGTGCAGCTGTTCTTTATGCGCACGAATGGGCGTTCAGCCGCAACCCCAGATTCTACGATTATGAAGAGATTGGCGGGGATTGTACGAACTTTGCTTCCCAGTGCCTTTATGCTGGGTGCGGGAGCATGAATTTTACCCCAGACTATGGATGGTATTACATTACTTCAAATCAAAAAGCCCCCGCATGGACAGGTGTGCCATTTTTATTCCAGTTTTTGACCCGGTCATCATTTTCTGTGGGACCGGTTGCACGGGTTTGCAAATTAGAGGAGCTTCTTCCCGGAGATCTGGTTCAATTACGTTTTCACGGGACCGTTTTCCAGCATACGCCAGTCGTTGTTCAGGCATCGCATGCGCAAACCTTGGAAGATGTTCTGGTTGCCGCCCACAGCTATGATGCAGATAACCGTCCACTGTCTACATACCAATTTGAAGATATCCGCTTTCTGCATATCACAGGAGCAATCCGACCAAAATAAATAGCAGGGAAGTAATAAAGCTTTACAGATTATTGACCAGATTTTTCTGATTTTTTCCGCAGCACACCAGACAATGGATTTGCTCTTGCAGCAGTACGTAGGTCATCATTATCAATATGAGTATAAATCTCCGTCGTGTTCAAATGTTCATGACCCAAAACCTCCTGAACAGCGCGCACATCTACACCGTTTTGCAGCATCAAGGTCGCTGCTGTATGGCGCAGCTTATGTGAGGAATACTGTGTGCTGTCCAGTCCAGCCTCGGCAAGCCGTTTTTTGACAAGCGCATGGACTCCTGAGCGGCTGATTCGTTCATTTTGTGTGGACAAAAACAATGCGTTCTCATCACGTCCCTGAATTGGACGCCGGACCGCTAAGTATTGCTGCAAGGCCTGCTGGCACGCATCATTTAAATAGACGATCCGTACTTTGTTTCCTTTACCTAAAATCCGTAAAGCTTCCTCCTGGATATCATTTAGGTTTAGCGCAACTAACTCAGAAATCCGCAAACCACAATTCAAAAACAGTGTTAGAATGCAATAATCCCTTTCCGCGTTTTTTCCATCGACTGAACGAAGCAGATTTTTACTTTCTTCCAGAGTCAGATATTTCGGCAAGGTTTTTTTCAGCTTTGGAGAGTCCAAGTCCTTGACTGGATTTTCCTCCAATAGATGCATTTTATTTGTCAGATACTTATAAAATGACCGAATGGTCGCAATTTTTCTGGCTCTGGAAGCCGCATTCAAACCATACGAAGAATGGGAGCTGTTTTGATGCTGAATCCTGTCACGGCTTAAATAAGCCATATACTCATAAATATCTGTCAAGGTAACATTTCCAACAAAATTTAAATCAACATCCATGATCGAGATTTCGTCTAACTTGCAGTTCTTTAAAGCCGGATCTCGGGTTTGCTTTAAATAGCGAAAAAAATTTCTAAGATCCAAATAGTATTCGTCAACAGTTCGTTGAGAATGTCCTTTAATAGTTTCATGATACGCCAAAAAATCACGCAGAATCTCTGGTGCATCTTCACGATAGTTCGCCATAGCTTATATATCAGAGGAATCCCTTAAAAACCGATGCAAAATGGGAATAGCCCAAAATATCCATCCCCTATTTTGAACAAAATTTTTATTTTGTTCAAAACGCTATATTCCTCTTTTAACCCCTTTCAACGTTTTTCCAGTTATCTACTCTGCAGAAGCATTCATTTACTATCTGCCCGAAATGCCAAACGTAAAACATCACCAATATCGTAAACCGGAAGTAATTCTAATGTGTACTGGTTTTTCAGCTGCTGTGCGCGATACGCAGGAACGAGACATTTTTGAAATCCCAGACGCTGTGCCTCTGAGATCCGTTGTTCCAGTTGATTGACGCTCCGCAGCTCTCCGGTCAATCCAACTTCTCCGATTGCCACAAAGTCCTTCGGGACTGGGCGATCTAAATAGCTGGACGCAATCGCAACGACTGCGGCAATGTCTGCGGCAGGTTCATCCAGGTATAATCCGCCGATGATATTAATGTAGGCGTCACAGGATGAGACCTTCAGTCCTCCCCTTTTTTCCAGCACAGCCATCAGCATGGCAGCTCTGTTATAATCAAAACCATTGCTGGTTCGCCGCGGAGAGCTATAGCTGCTTGGAACCACCAACGCCTGAATCTCTGCAAGGACCGGGCGAACGCCCTCCATAACACAGGTAACGCATGTTCCGGGCGCATTTTCCGGACGTTCCGACAGCAGCAGTTCCGATGGATTAGGAACTTCTGCCAAACCGATATCCCGCATTTCAAAAACACCGATCTCATTTGTCGCGCCAAAACGGTTCTTTGCCGCGCGCAAAATCCGGTAGGACGAATGCTGGTCTCCCTCAAAATACAGCACGCAATCCACCATATGCTCCAGTACCCGTGGTCCCGCAATAGCCCCCTCCTTATTTACATGACCGATGACAAAGATGGTGATGCCTTCCCCTTTTGCAAGCTGCATCAACGCCATTGTGCAGCCCTTTACCTGAGAAATACTGCCTGCAGTAGATTCCACCTCATCGCTATACAGGGTCTGAATCGAGTCTACGATCAAAACATCTGGTTTTTCATCCTGGACTGCATCTAAAATATTGGACAACCGTGTTTCAGACAACACATATAATTGGTCGCGTTCCACTTGCAGCCGCTTTGCCCGCAGCTTTAATTGATGCTCAGATTCCTCTCCGGATATGTAAAGAACCTTAGAAAATTCACAGAGCTTATTGCAGATTTGCAGCATCAGTGTAGACTTTCCAATGCCTGGGGCACCGCCTACCAAAACTAAGGAGCCCTTCACCGCACCACCGCCGAGAACCCGATCCAACTCCCCCATTCCTGTGGGAAAGCGGATTTCTTCAGAAGATTGCAGCTCTGTCACCGGACAGGCACGGTGCTGCTGCACCTTCATTCGGTTGCTTCCGCCAACTGCCTTCGGGCTTTTGCATTCCGGCTGTTCTACAATGGTATTCCACGCTCCGCAGGAAGGACACTTCCCTGCCCATTTGGAAAATTCATTTCCACATTCCGTACAATAAAAAAGAGTCTTTTGCTTTGCCTTCATAAAATAGGGTCTCCTCCCGCAGTTGAATAGGATTCATTCTGCAAAATTCCCGCCGTGATAACAGCCGCCATTTTTTTCTGATAAGCCGCCTGTTTTAATAACTGAGTTTCCTCTGCATTGGATAGAAACCCGCATTCGATCAAGACAGCTGGGACAGTTACATTCTTCATAATATAAATCGAATCTGAAATTCGTTTACTTTCTTTCGGATGCTCCGCGTTGATTGTCTGATTCAAAGCAGACTGCACATGTTTTGCTAATACATCCGCCTGCTCTGCGGCGTTACAGAACGCCTGCGCACCATGCACAGTCCTGTTTGATTCCAGATAATTTTGGTGAATACTAATTAACACTGCCTTGGGATATTGATTTACCAGTTGTACCCTGTTTTTCAAATCAGACGCTTTCTTTTCCCGCAGGGATACCGCACCATCAGAGTACAATGCCCGGTCCTCTGTTCGTATCATAGTACATTCTTGCCCACAAAATTGCAGCAAATCATTCAAACGAATAGCAATATCCAGATTGATACTGCTTTCTATCGTTCCATCTGCTGCAACGGCGCCGCCGTCCTCCCCACCGTGCCCGGCATCAATGACATAAACAGTTCGCTGTTCCGGTGCTTTGACAGAAGACGATACTGCTACTGGCTGCGCTTCATACAGAACACTCATAAAAGTAATTCCGAGTGTACAACACGCCGCCAAGGAAGCCAGACATTTTTTTCGCAACACCAATATCATTCCATCACCCCTTTTTTAAGGGTATGATTTCTTTCGCATTCAATATTCCCTAATTTTTATTATATCCGAGTACAGTCATTGATTCAAGTGCTGTTCCCGATCCTCCGTTTTTTGCATAAAATGTGTTGCAGAGCATTGAATCAGTGATCTGTAAGATTGAATTTTTTGCAATGATTCATCAAAGGAGGAGCTTCATTTGCAACAGGGTAAGCCAAATGAGAAAGCCTGCGGAACAAATAATGGTTCCCTACCCGGGACCTGTGCTCCGCTTGCATTTCCCTATGTTCCCATGCAGGAAAATCAACCAGCCAGATACCAGCGCAATGAAGCGTTGGAAAATGGAACGCTGTTTCCCGGTTTGAATCTGCCCTTTCGTGCTGCGATGACTGCAAAAGGAAAACTTCCCAACACAGCCCTTGCCGAATTGATGGCGCTTGACTTTGCAGTCGATGAACTGGGATTATATTTAACAACACATCCAGAAGACCAGGAAGCATTAGAGCTGTACTGGTCATATGTCCAACTGGCAAACGAAGGGCGCGCAAAATATGAGAAGGAATACGGTCCCTTGCAGCAAACAGACTTGACTGCTGATGGAAGCTTTTCGTGGTTAAAAGACCCATGGCCGTGGGATGAGGGAGGTCGCGCTTAATGTTTGTCTATGAAAAAAAGCTTCAATATCCGGTCAACATCAAAACGCCAAATCCAAAATTGGCAGCACTGATCATTACACAGTATGGCGGACCGGACGGCGAACTTGGCGCTTCCCTGCGGTATTTGTCCCAGCGTTACTCCATGCCCTATCCGGAACTGAAAGGGCTGCTAACCGATATCGGCACAGAGGAACTGGGACATTTAGAGATGGTCGGAACCATTGTCCATCAACTGACAAGAAATCTCACAGAAGATCAAATTAAAGAATCCGGATTTGACAGCTACTTTGTTGATCACACGACGGGGGTATTTCCACAGTTCGCTTCGGGCTATCCGTGGTCCGCTGCGACTATGCAGGTCACTGGCGACACGATCGCGGACCTTACAGAGGACTTGGCTGCAGATGCTGCGATCATGTAAGGACAACATATAATAACCGCTCTTTCAATAATAAAATGATAATCTATAAAACTCTGCAATTATTTTCAGTTTATTCCAAATAATTTTTCTTCTACTCTACTTAATCCCAGCATATTTTAAATCGAGGAGGAATTATTTGATGAGCGACTCTACCTGCAAGAACTATTTTAAAAGCGGTGAAAACCATACGACCGTTCAGAATTACACAAACATCTGGATTCAACTGATCAATCAGTTGGAACGTTCTAAAGCAATCCTATTTGGTATTAAATAATCAGATATTGGTGCAAATACATAAACCCCGTTTTCATCGCGTTCAGACTGCGATGAAAGCGGATTTTTTATATCCCTGTGAAAGTTTGATAGGAGGCTGTGTAAGTGAAAAAGGCTGCGATTTACTGCCGATTGTCAGAAGAAGACCGTAACAAAAAAAGTGAATTAGATGATAGTAACAGCATCCAAAATCAAAAGTCTATGCTTCTGGAATATTCTATTCAGCAAAACTGGGAAGTATATAACATTTACAGTGATGACAATTACACAGGCTCTGACCGAAACCGCCCAGAATTTAAGCGCTTATTAGACGATGCCCAAACACATAAGTTCGATATTATTCTCTGCAAGAGTCAATCCCGTTTCACACGCGAATTAGAACTGGTAGAAAAATACATAAACGGGCTATTTCCTGTCTGGGGCATCCGTTTTATCAGTCTGGTAGACAACGCAGACACGGCAAACAAAGGCAACAAAAAATCCCGTCAAATCAACGGTCTGGTCAACGAATGGTATCTGGAAGATATGTCTGAAAACATCCGTGCCGTGTTGACTAACCGCCGCAAAAATGGATTTCATATCGGTGCTTTTGCACTTTATGGTTATAAAAAAGATCCGGAAAAGCAAGGACATCTCATAGTTGATGAAGAGGCTGCCGCCGTAGTGCGAGAAATATTTACTCTCTTTTCCCAAGGATACGGGAAAACAATGATCGCTCGAATGCTGAATGACCGCGGTATTCCAAATCCAACGGAATATAAACGTCTTCACGGTCTTCGATACCAACAGCCAAGGCGGAAAAACAGTACCCTGTGGAAATATTTTTCAATTTCCGATATGCTAACCAACGAGATTTACATAGGGAATATGATACAAGGTAAATATGGCAGCATTTCTTACAAAACCAAGCAGAACAAACCACGCCCCCAAAGCGACTGGTATCGTGTCGAAAATACTCATGAAGCCATTATTGACCGTAATCTTTGGGAGCGGGTACAGACCCTTATCGCATCTCGATCAAAGCCATTTAACATTGGAACCATAGGGCTATTTGCTAAAAAGGTACGCTGCGCCAACTGCGGCTATATCATGCGTTCATCAAAAAGCCATGAAAAACACTACCTGCAATGTTCCAACCGACATGTGGCAAAGGACGCCTGTATTGGATCCTTCATTGCAGTCGATAAACTGGAAAAAATCGTAATTGAGGAGCTAAACAAATTTTCGCAATGTTACTTGGATGAAAGAGAATTAGAACGCAACGTAGAGTTCAATCGAAATGTGGAGCAACAAAGAGAAAATTGGCAAAAAGCTAAAACGATACTTCAAAAGCAGTTGGAGAGCAATCACTCCTATCTGCGCATTTTATACATGGATAAAGTAAAAGGAATTGTCAGTGAGGAAGACTATCATTCCATAGCAAATGACTTTTCAGCAGAACGAAAACGCATAGAAAATCAAATCAAAGATACCGATCGAAACTTAAATGAACTGGCAACACAAATACTTACAGGCGACCAGCAAAAAGAAATTATACAGCATTACACTCATGTAGATCACTTGACTCGCGAGATAGTAGAAATTCTAATTGACTATATCACAGTTGGAAAAAGAATTCCCGGAACACAGAACGTCCCTATCGAGATTCACTGGAACTTCTGAAATAAAGAAGGAAGCTATTCCGATAAATTGGAACAGCTTCCTTTTGATTTTTCTATTTCTCTTTTTTCTCTATGCGCATCATATCCACCGCACAATCAGCAAGAAGCATGTTTTCCTCATCGTAAATCTCTACATGCAAAACCACGACATGCCGCCCCCGCCGGACTACTGCAGCCCGTGCGGTAACTTTTCCATATGTGGTATTGCGGAGAAAATCAATATGTGCGCTTTGAGTCACATAGTCATTGCCATCACAGCGGGCAGCAGCCCCTGCCGCACAGTCTGCCAGACCGTAAAGTAATCCGCCATGAACAGCTCCATGCAGGTTTTTAGATTCCGGACGCAGCTCCACGCAAGCCTTTGCCCGATACTCCCCTTTCTCATCCATATCAATGGTAACAAGATGAATATGATTGTATGCCATAAAGGGATTATTGGCGGCATAAGCATCCATATCTCCGATGGGCGGCAAAAAACAGCTCACTTCTTTTCTTCCTCCTCATGGATAAACATAATCAAAAAGCTGACTACCAGCAATATGCAGGAAACCCATATACCGCGTTCGGCAAACCGTCCTGTCAGCAATGCGCCAACTCCCGCCCCCACGGCAAACAGTCCAATGACGCCGAAATAGGTCAGTGCCTTATACAACACCTCATGGTCATGGGTATGAAAGTAAACGCACAATGCTTCCGTGCCACTGCGCATATTACCAATACACATTGTGCTGGCATACGCATGTCCCCGTACCTTACGAAAGGTCTGCACCTGCATAGCACAGACAAAGGACACCACCGCATTGGCAAAGGTATTCATGTTCTGCGGAAGAAAGCCTACCAGAAAAAGCAGAATGATTTCCGCCAAAATGATCAACTGCCGCCAATGCACTTTTTCCATATGCTTATAACGGCGGTGGACACATTCCGCCGCGAAAATTCCAAGCATGAACGAAAGCACTGGAATGAGATAACGGACACAGCGTGTCCAGCTCCCCCCAAAGAGATATGCGCTGAACAGCACAATGTTTCCGGTTTGGGCATTTGCGAACACCTTTCCCCGGCAAAGATAGGTATAAGCATCCTGTAAGCCGCCAGAAAGAATAATAAAAGCAGCCGTTAGCAAAGATTCTGACATCTGCCCATGACGTTTGTGAACATACACCATCAATCACTTCTTCAATTTTCTTGTCTGTACCGTCAATCGGATCCGCTCCAATGCTCCTTAACCCGCAGACGGCTGAGCGCCCGTGCCAGATTTGCCTGCGCGCTCTTATATTCCCGGATACTTTTCTTTTGCAAAAGCTCTTCCTTGGCAGCATCCGCTGCGCGTTTTGCCCGGTTTGCATCAATATCCTCTGGACGCTCTGCCGTATCCACTAGAAGCAGAACCTCTCCCTCTTCGATCTTGACCAATCCGGCAGACACTGCAGCTGTCCGCAGTTCACCGCCTTCCGGTTGAAAGCGCAGTTCTCCCGGTACTACAGCGGCAATCATATTGCTGTGATGCGCCAGAATTCCTAAGGTGCCATCTGCGCAGGGGACAACCATGAATTCGCAGGAGCCGTCAAAAAACGAAGTATCCGAGGCGAGAATCCGTGCATGAAAAGCGCTCATCAGACTTCTCCCTCCTCGATCCTCTTCGCCTTTGCCACAACATCCTCCAGTGTACCTACATTATAGAAAGCAGCCTCGGGATACTGATCCATTTCACCATCCACAATGGCGGCGAAGCCACGCAGGGTTTCCTTCAGAGGCACATAGACACCCGGAATGCCGGTGAATTTTTCTGCCACATGCGTCGGCTGCGCCAGAAAACGCTGGATCCTCCGGGCGCGGTTTACTGTCTGACGGTCCTCGTCGCTCAGCTCATCCATACCCAAAATAGCAATGATATCCTGCAATTCCCGGTATTTCTGCAGGGTCTCCTGCACCTTCCGGGCAATACGGTAATGCTCTGCACCTACAATATCCGCCTCCAGAATTCGTGAAGAGGATTCCAACGGGTCTACAGCGGGATAAATACCCTGCTCGGAGATTTTCCGGCTCAGAACCGTGGTCGCGTCCAAATGGGCAAAGGTCGTTGCCGTAGCAGGATCGGTCAGGTCATCTGCAGGCACATAAACAGCCTGCACAGAGGTAACAGAGCCATCCTTTGTAGAGGTAATGCGCTCCTGCAGCTGCCCCATCTCATTGGCAAGGGTCGGCTGATAGCCCACAGCGGAAGGCATTCTGCCCCGGAGCGTGGAAACCTCGCTGCCTGCCTGCACAAAGCGGAAAATATTATCGATAAACAGCAGCACATCCTTATGCTCCACATCCCGGAAGTACTCTGCCATCGTTAAGCCAGACAGCGCCACCCGCATCCGAACGCCAGGGGATTCATTCATCTGACCGAAAACCAGCGCTGTTTTATCCGCTACACCGCTCTCCCGCATTTCCCGCCAGAGATCGTTGCCCTCCCTGCTCCGTTCGCCGACACCAGTAAAGATGGAGTATCCGTTATGCTCCATCGCAACATTATGGATCAGTTCCTGGATCAGGACTGTCTTTCCCACACCTGCACCGCCAAACAAACCGATCTTACCGCCCTTGGGGTACGGCTCCAACAAATCAATGACCTTGATGCCTGTTTCCAGAATCTCCACGGCAGGACTTTGATCCTCAAAGGAAGGTGGTTCCCTGTAGATGCTCTTATGCGGTGCTTCTGCCGGAACCGGTTCTCCCCCATCAATGGGCTGCCCCAGCACATTGAACATCCGTCCCAGCGTCTGCTCGCCCACAGGGACCTCAATGGTCTTTCCGGGAGCAGATACCTTCATGCCGCGGGCAAGCCCCTCGCTGCCTGCCAGCATGATGCAGCGTACTCTGCTGCCGCCTACATGCTGTGCGACCTCCATAACACGGGTCTGTCCATTTAGCTCCACAGACAGGGCTTCCTTTATTCTGGGCAGATGTCCGGCTTCAAACTCCACATCTACCACAGGACCGGATACTTGTGTGATCGTTCCGATTTTCATTCCGTTATACCTCTTTTCCAAAGGTTCCCCGCTGTGCCGCCGCGCCTGCGGAGATTTCTGTAATCTCCTGTGTAATCGCAGCCTGCCGAACCCGGTTATATTGCAGCTTTAAGGTACTCAACAGTTCCTCGGCGTTTTGATTGGCGGCATCCATAGCGGTCATCCGGGCGTTTTGTTCGCTGCAAAAGCTATCTAACAGAGCGCTATAAATAAACCCTGTCACATAGCTGGGAATCACGTTATTTAAAACCGCCCCAATGGATGGATAAAACTCAAATGGTTCGTGTACCGCCTTCTCCTTGGCAGGCGGCGCAAAATGTGTCCGGTGGAAGGGCAGCAGCCGTGTGGATCTCGCTTCAGAACGCAGACTGCTTTCCATATCCGTATACACCACAAAAATTTCTTTTAGCTTTCCTTTGTCAAAGCCATTCAACAGCAAGGAGCTGATCTCACGGGCGCGGTCCAGCGTGGGATTCTGAGCAGTATAGAGAAAGCTATGCTGAATGGGAATATGGTGCTGATCAAAAAAACGGCGTCCATACTCTCCAACCACATACAGCTTCGTGTCCGGATGCTGCGAAAGAAGTTTCTGCGCTTCCTTGATGACATTTTGGTTATACGCACCAGCCAGTCCCTTATCCGCTGTGATTACAAGACAGCCATACGTTCCATCCAAAGGGGTTGTGCTGTCCGGCGGATAAAAATAAGGACTGTCCACATCTCCAGCGGTACGGAATATCCGCTTGATCTCGCTGCGCAGCGTGTCAAAATACGGTCTGGTGTGATCCAGATTTTCCCTTGCCTTCCGCAGCTTAGTGGACGCAATCAAGTACATAGCGTTGGTGATTTTCCGGGTCTGCTGCACGCTCTCGATATGATTTTTGATCTCTCGGGTATTTGCCATCTCAACCACCGTTCTTTTCCGCGGATGTTCCCTGATACTGTGCCAGAAAATCCTTGGACAATTTTAAAATCGTCTCCCGGTCGTCATCGCTCATCTGTCCGCTTTCATCCACTTTCCGGCACAGCACCATATTTTGTGTCTCCACATATTGCAGCAGCTGTGTGCGGAAATCATCCATGCTTGCCAGCGGCACCGTCTGCATCACATGATTTAGCGCCGCCACCAGCAAAATGACCTGCTGATGCTGTGCATACGGATGATACTGGGGTTGGCGCAGCAAACGCATCAATCCTTGCCCATAGACCAGCTGGCGCTTTGTCGTTTCATCCAAATCACTGGAGAACTGGGTAAAAACCTCCATTTCCCGGTACTGTGCCAAATCCAGCCGCAGCGCACCAGAGGCTTTTTTCATTGCCTTTGTTTGGGCATCTCCGCCTACGCGGGAAACCGACAAGCCGACATTGACAGCGGGTCTCTGACCGGAGAAGAACAAATTGCTCTCCAAAAAGATCTGACCATCGGTGATAGAAATAATATTGGTCGGGATATATGCAGACACATCACCCGCTTGGGTCTCCACAATGGGCAGCGCCGTCATGCTGCCGCCGCCCTGCTCATCAGAGAGATGGGCAGAGCGCTCCAGCAGCCGGGAATGCAGATAGAACACATCGCCCGGATACGCCTCCCGTCCAGGAGAGCGCTCCAACAGCAGGCTCAGTGTCCGGTAAGCCACTGCATGCTTGGACAGATCATCATAGACGATCAGCACATCTTGTCCCTTGCGCATAAAATATTCTCCAAGAGCCGTTCCAGCGTAAGGTGCAACATACTGCAGGGACGCTGATGCACTGGCAGGCGCATTTACCACAATGGAATATTCCATTGCGCCGCGGCGCTTCAAATTTTCTACCAGCTGTGCTACCGAGCTGGATTTCTGTCCGATGGCAACATAAATGCAGACCACATTCTTTCCCTTCTGGTTGAGAATGGTGTCCAGCGCAATGGCGGTCTTTCCGGTCTGACGGTCGCCAATGATCAATTCCCGCTGACCGCGACCAATGGGAAACATGGAGTCAATGGCAAGCAGTCCGGTCTCCATCGGACGGTTTACAGGCTGACGGTCGATAATGCCGGGTGCCGGAGATTCTATGGGCAGATAATCCTCCGCTGGAATATCACCCTTGCCGTCAATGGGCTCTCCCAATGCATTTACAACCCTTCCAAGGTAACCGTCACTCACGGGAACGCCAGCTGTTTTTCCAGTACGGCGGACAATGCTGCCCTCTTCAATATCCTCACTGTTTCCGAACAGGATACAGCCAATACGGTCCGGACGCAGATCCTGTACCATACCCTTCACGCCGGAGGAAAACTGTAAAATCTCACCGTAAACGGCATGCTCCAGACCACTGACCGTAGCGATCTCATCCCCCACTGTCAGAACACTACCAACCTCTTCCGGTGCTACCGCCGGCTGCCAGTTATGCACAGCCTCCCGCATCAGCGGAATCACAGATGTGCCTGTCGGCTTCAGCTGTTCCAGCTGTTCCCGGAACTGGCGTAGACGCCCCTCCAAGCTCCAGTCATACAGGTCTGCGCCAACCTCCAGCCGAAAACCGTTTTCCAATGCAGGATCTCTTTCCCAGCTAAGTGTGATTTCCCTATGGTACTTTTTCTTCAGGAAGTCTGCAAAGCGGGTCCTTTGCTCCACGGTCGGTTCCACGGTGCTGTGCAGTACCGCTTCCAATGCCGCCTCACTCCTCATGGGACTCACCTCTCTCCGCTTCATTCAGGAACTGATCAAAGGCATCGCCGACAGATTGAAGCACCAGCCTTTCCGTGGCTGCCACCGCCAGCTCCTTCAATTCTCTCTGGGCGTCGGCAAGAAGCTTATCATGCTCTCTCTGTGCGGCAGTATGAGCGTCGGCAATGATCTGGTTCGCCTGCGCTCTGGCGTCAGACAACTGCTGTTGAATGGCGTCATTTGCCGCCTTTTCCGCCTGGGCAATTTTTTCCGCCGCGGCGGTATCGGCATTTTTCAACCGCTGCTGTACCTCCGCCTTTGTTTTTTCAGCTTCTGCCAGCTTCTTCTCCGCCTGTGCATCCTGCTCCTGATAATAGCTCTGCCGCTTTTCCATAAACGCCTTCACCGGCTTATAGAGCAGCAGATACAGACCGCCTGCCAGAATTACGAAATTCAGCAGATGCAGCAGAATTTGCTGCCAGTCAATATTCAAAGGGATATTCATGGTTTCCCACCTGCCTTTACAGGACGAAGATGATCAAAATGACAACCAGCAATGCATAAATGATGGCAGTCTCGATAAAGACCAGCCCCAGCATCAGCGTGGTGCGGATCTTACTCTCCGCCTCCGGCTGACGGGCAATGCCCTCCACAGACTTGCCGGCTACCAAACCCATACCAATGGCACCGCCCGCAGCAGCAAGACCAATGGCAATACCGGCTGCCAGCGATTTGGAGCCGGTGCTGTTGGTCTGCTGTGCCTGTGTTGTTTCCGTCGCAGCAGCGGCAGTGTCATCCGCTGTGGTAGAAGCCGCCAGTGCAGGAACGGTCAATGCCAGCACTACCAGCATGATCAACAAAAATGCAGGAATTCTTTTCTTGAACAGTTTCATTTTGATTGCCTCCAGATTTTTATTTTCAATACATAAAGTGAATCACACCTGATTTGAAGCAGCCACCCGGGCGGAATGCTTTTCTTTACCAGCTTCTGTCTCCGAATGCTCTGATACCTCGCCGTAGAACAGCGCTGTCAGCATGGTCAGAACATACGCCTGAATCAACGCATGCAGCAGAGTGAACAAGATGCCCACCAGAACCGGAAGTATATAGCTGAGCTGCACATAGTAATAAACCAGCTCTGTTACCAGCAAGCCGCTGAGCAATGCGCCAAACAAACGGAAGCTCATAGAAATTGGAAGCGAGAACTCTTTTAAGGTGCTCCCAACGCCTTTAAGACCGTTGCCCGCAATGCCGCCGGACAAAATCACCAGATAGGATAGACAGCCTAATGCGATGGCACCGTTTACATCCGACAATGGAGCAGGAAGCGTAACGGAATGTCCCATTGTGGTAACTGCCTGAAATCCGAAAAGCTCAAACAGCGTACCGACAAAAATATACGCGCCTGCGCCAAAGATGTAAGCGCCCAGAAAACCGTTGCGCTGAGGGCTGCTGGTTTTAGCCATATTGTCAAACAGGTTCACTGCCTGTTCCAGCAGCATCTGGAACCGTCCCGGCACCATTTTGAACCGCGGGATCACAAAAATCCGGATACATGCTGCCGCGATCAGCAGGAGAATAGAAACGGTCATACCGGAGATCAAGCCGGGATTGACATTTTTCCAGCCAAACAGACTAATCTGATTTTCCTCATGCAGAACAGCGTCCCGCATCGTCGTCTGAATGGTCTCCGTTTTCTCTGGGGAAGCCGCCAATAAGCTGCCTGCAAACAGGACGACCATCAGCAGAATCCAGAGAAATAAAAACTTTTTTCGATTTTTCATGCAGATAACCAGCTTTCTTTCCGCGTTGGGAAGCAGGCGCCGCGGTCCGCGCCGACAGAAATCAAGTCAATGGACTGTCCAATCATGGTTTCCAATGCCTCCACATACCGCCGGGCATTTTCCGGCAACTCTTTCCAGCTGCGGCAGCCGGAAATATCGCATTGCCAGCCCGGCAGCTCTGTGACCACGGGGTCCGCATACTCCAGCATAGCATTCGCGGGAAAATCCTGGGTAATCTGTCCGTCCACCTGATAGGCGTTGACCACCGGAATTTTCTCCGGTCCACTGAGTACATCCAGCTTAGTCAAAGCAATCCGGTCCGCCTGCTGACATTCCAGCCCATACCGGCTGGCAACCGCGTCAAAGGGACCGACCCGGCGGGGACGACCAGTAGCCGCTCCATATTCGCCGCCTGTCTGCCGCAGCAAGTCATTCCACTCCTTCGGCATTGCTTTTTCCACAACAAAGGGACCAGCGCCCACACAGGTGGAATAGGCTTTCAGAACGCCTACTACATGATCCAGCTGTGCGCCGGGGATTCCCGCGCCAATAGGCGCGTAGGCTGCCAGTGTGCTGGAACTGGAGGTAAAGGGATAAATTCCCTGGTCAATGTCCCGCATGGCACCCAGCTGCGCTTCCAGCAGGATATTCTTTTCCTCCGCTTCTGCCCTTCGCAGCCATCTGCCAGTATCACAGATATAGGGGGCAAAATACCGCGCCTGATCCGCACACCATTGGATACACTCCTCTCCGCTCAGGGGAGACTCCCCGTACAGCTTCGTCATGATCTCATTTTTGCTGTCCAAAATCATTCGCAGCCGCTGACGAACAGACGGTTCGTTCAGGTAAAGCAGATCCCCTAACCGCAGAGTCTTTTTCATGTACTTGTCGCCGTAGGCATAGGCGATCCCGCGCCGGGTGGAGCCAAACGCATTTCCGCTGCGGGAAAGGCGCTCTTCCTCCAGAACATCCTGCCGGACGTGGAACGGCATGCAAATCGTGGCACGTGCCGACAGCTTCAGGTTTTCCGGACTGACCTTTACATGGAAATACTCCATCATGGAAAGCTCATGCCGCAGATGCTCCAGGTCCACCACCATACCGTCACCCAGCACACATACAACCTTTGGATGCAGGATTCCGGAGGGCAGCAGATTAAAAACATACCTTCCGTTGTCTGTTACAACGGTATGACCCGCATTGCTGCCGCCTTGATAGCGCACGACAACATCTGCCTGCTCTGCCAGCAGATCTACGATGCGTCCCTTGCCTTCATCGCCCCAGTTGATTCCTGTGACTGCCGTCAGCATGGTATGCGTCTCCTGCCCCTTTGCAGATACATTTGACATCCCGCCTTTCTGGAAAATTTCATTGCTTTTTGAGAACGTCCGTATTATACTGTCCTGGCAGCAAGATGTAAAAAGTATATTTGATATATTGTATATGTCTAAATCATATGGCAAAGAGGTGCAAAATATGGCGGTTCCCTATGACTATTACCGCATTTTTTACTATGTTGCCCAGCACAAAAGCTTTACTAAGGCTGCGGAGGCTCTTGGCAACAATCAGCCAAACATTACCCGTTGTATGAACAATCTGGAGCAGGATCTGGGCTGCAAGCTGTTCGTCCGTACCAACCACGGCGTTTCTCTGACACCAGAGGGACAGCGCCTCTATGGTCGTGCCGCCGTAGCATTTGAACAGCTTCGGTTGGGAGAGGATGAAATTCGGGAGGATTGCAGTCTGGAAACCGGCAGTATTTCCATTGCCGCCAGTGAAACCGCTCTGCATCTGATCCTTTTGAACCGCCTTGCCGCCTTTCATAAGCGCTATCCGGGCGTTCATCTGCGGATTACCAACGACTCTACTCCCCGTGCAATGGAAGCTCTGTTTCACGGGCAGGTCGATTGCGCCGTGGTCACAACTCCGATTCAGGTGAGAAAGCCCCTGCGGGAAACCTCTCTGCTTTCCTTTCGTGAAATTTTGATCTGTGGCTCAGATTTTCAATATCTTGCAGCGGAAATGCGGCGGCTTCGGGATGTGGAGTTTTGTCCATTCGTCTGCATGGGCAACGGGACCAGTACGTTTTCCTTTTATCAGCGGCTGTTTCTGAAGCATGACCTGACCTTCCATGTGGATATGGAGGCTGCCACTATGGATCAGGTCCTGCCTATGGTTCAAAGCAACCTTGGCATTGGCTTTTACCCGGAGCCAATGGCATCCTCCGCCATTGCCGCCGGGAGTGTGACCCAGATCCGTCTGGTGGAGCCGGTTCCGGAGCGTTCAGTCAGTCTGATTGAGGATCTCTCCCGCCCTCAGAGCATCGCTATGAAAGCTTTAAAGAAAATGCTGCTGGCATCTGAAGAACCATTCAGCATTAACTACTAAAAAAGATGCAGTCTGTTGACCAGACTGCACCCTTTTATCAGATAACAATTTTATATTCTGCTGGTACTCCGGTTTTACTGCATCAGCACGATGGACAGAAGCACAACAGCAATGCCAAGGTAGTGAATGAGGCTCAGCTGCTCCCCCAATACCAGTACACCCAACAAAGCTGCTGTCACAGTCTCCACTGATGCAATGACGGGAACCTTACTGCTTTCCCTGATCCTCTGAACTCCCTGATAATAAAGCAGATAGCCGATTGCTGTCGGAATCAGTGCATACAAAAATCCAAGCCCTGCGATGGAGGGCGTGATTACAATCCGCACTGCCCACGGTTTTTGAAAAATAGCCAAAAACAGCGCCGCAAAGAAATAGCTGTATGTGCTGATTACAAAGGGATTACTCCCCTCCCCTGCAAGCCGCCCGAGAATCGCGGTCAACGCATAGCAAAGCCCCGCCGCAACTCCACATAAAATTCCCACAAAGGAAAGCGGCGCATCCGCAAAATGTCCGCCTGTCGCTGCCAGCACACACCCAACCACGTTGACGACCAATGCGATTCCTTTACGGAGAGTCATTTTTTCATGAAAGAGCAGCGCTGAAATGATAGCTGTAAAAACTGGAGCAATGTTCAGCAGAACCGCGCTGACCGTTACGCCGATCATCGTCACAGCCCAGCTGTAAAAAACATTGTAAATGCCGTGGCAGACCAATCCGAGCGCCGCGCTGCAAAAAAGCGTTTTTCGACTGACCCGAAATACAGAAATGCCGGAGGAAACCGCTGTTATGCTGAAAAGGATCCCAAATGCAAACGCCATGCGAAGAAAGCTGATTGTCGCGGCGGAAGCACCTGCCTCGGACATTAGATGAATAAACAGCCCGATGCTGCCCCACAGGACACCAGCAATAAAAACCAGCACGGGTCCCTGTTCTAATGTGTTCCTACGCAGCATCAAAAAATCCGGTCTCCGTTCTCTACAGCTTCCATCGGCATGAGCAGCACACACCCCTGACTGGACTCCGTACCAAGAATACGCACCTCACTCTTTACGCTCCCGATGTGCATCGGCTCCAGGTTGACGCAGCAAATCAGCTGCTTTCCTATCAGGTCCTCCGGCTGGTAAAGCTTTGTCAGCTGTGCAGAGGACGTCTTCTCTCCCAGCTCCGGACCGAAATCCAACGTGACCTTATATGCCGGCTTTCTGGCTTTTTTGTTCATGGAAACCGCTGTAACAGTTCCCACGCACATATGTATCTTGTCAAAATCCTCAATGGTTATCATTTGTATCACCCTCCTGTTTTAAAGTAAAGTGTAACGCAGGAGTTGCATTTTGCAAAGACAGAATGTATGATCAGGGTATAAGAAAGTCTTATTTATCTTGGAGAATTCTATGGATGACTATAAAATCCGCGTTCTGCTGACCTCTATCCGCACAGGGAGCTTTCGCAAAGCCGCGCAGGAATTGAATTGCACACAGTCCGCCGTAACGCAGGCAATGAACAGCCTTGAAAATGAATTGAACTGCAAGGTATTGCAGCGAAATCACAATGGAATCCGCCTGACGCCTGACGGAGAAGAGCTTTTACCGCTCTTAATGGAAGCGGATGCCTCGCTCACCCGTTTGACCGAACGGGCAAAGCAGTTGGCAGACGGCACATCGGCACCCCTGCGGATCGGGACATTTTCAAGCATCTCCAATACATGGCTGCCAGGGGCTTTGCAGGAATATCATGCACTGCATCCGAAGACTACCTTTGATATTCAGGTGGGAACCGATGTATTGGCGGATTGGCTGCTCAACGGTGCTGTTGACTTAGCGCTGGGAGACCCCGTCCGCTGCCGGGCGTTCCGCTGGTTTCCATTGATGGATGATCCTTATTTTGCAGTCCTGCCAAAAGCTCTGGCACCAGAATGTGACAGCATCTCCCAGAAGGATCTTGCTGCGTACCCATTCGTGATGGCGCCCATGAATGCTTTAGACCGGTATTTATCCGTCTGTCCGGTCAATCAGCTCCGGGTAAACTGTGATGATGATTCGACTCTGCTCTCTATGGTGGCACAGGGTATCGGTGTAACGGCTATGCCGCAGTTATGTCTGCAAAATCTTCCGGAACAGGTCCGGGTGCTAAAATTGACCCCATCAACAAAACGGGTGTTAGGAGTTGCGTTACCCAATTCCCCATCTAAGGAAGCCACGGGGTTTGCACAGTCTTTGTGCCGCAAATTTTCCTACCAGGAAAAATAAGCCTCCGGTACAAGATGTGTACCGGAGGTTTTCTGTTTATCTGGCAGAAGTGGGAATTAATCCGTCCTCCCCAATTTACTTACAGATTTGAGTGATTTGTTCACAGTATTCGGTTCCGTAAAGCTCCAATAGTCGAATCAATTCCCGGCTTTCCGCGTCTCCCATTTTCTGTATAGCCGTCTCCTCCTGCTGTAATAGTGGAACAACCACAGCTTTGCAAAGGTCCTGTCCTTTTTTTGTCAGTGTAATGCCTTTATTCTTTCGATTTTCCGGCAGCTCCCTGAGTTCAACGATACCATCTGTCATAAAAGCCTTGACAATTAAATTAATCGACTGCTTTGGATAATGAATATCTTCACTGATCTGCTTTTGTGTGCAGCCATTGCCCAGTTCATAGATCTCTTCCAAAACCATCAGGCTGAGATAGGTCATGCCATTCGATTTTGCATATTTTTCGTAAACCTTATCCATACGCTGAAATTGCTGCATAAGTTTATCCTGTATGGAAACCATTATATCCCCTCCTTACGCATAATGGTATTTTGATTTGTATTTTTGAAAAAAGAACACAGAAAGTGCTGCGCTCAGCACTTCAGCTGCTGGCATGGATATCCATACGCCATCTACGCCCATCCATGCCGGCAAAAACAGCAACGGAACAATTAAGAAAACCAGTATGCGGAATAGAGACAGAATCGCAGAAGTCCTCCCATCGTTCAGTGCCGTGAAAAAGCCGGAAGCAAACAAATTAAATCCCATCAGCAAAAATGCCGCCGCAAAAATATCCGTTCCACGGACAGCCATCCGGATGACGTTTTCTGTCCCGTCGGCAAATAGCCGTGCAATCGGCTTTGCTAATGGAAATGCGGTAATAAAAGTAACAACGGACATCACGGCAATCGTCTTCAGTGCTGCCCGGTAGAGCTTGTGAAGTTCTGTCTCATTCCCTGCTCCATAGTGATAACTGACCACAGGTGCAATCCCCTGCACATACCCGACATAGCCAGCCGAAAGGATCGTCTGCACTGAGAGAATAATCGCTGCTGCCGCCACACCATCAGAGCCAGCAAGCCGCATTAAAATAAGGTTCATGGCAATCATCGTTACAGTAACAGCCAGCATTCCTACCATCTCGCTCATACCGTTGGAACAGGCTTTTAGTAATGCCCTTCCGTCAAACCGTGGATAAACAAAATAAAGCGAACCCTGTCGGTTGGTCAGGAAAAATACCACTCCGATGACAGACTGCAAAACATATCCTGCCGCTGTTGCATAAGCTGCCCCAGCCACTCCCAGAGGAAATACCGCAAGCAGTACATAATCCAAGCCAATATTCGTCACACCACCCGCAATCGATAGCCAAAATCCAAGCTCCGGTTTTCCAGCCGCAACAAAGAAAATTTGCAGCACGATACTGACCATTGCAAACGGAATCAGCAGGAAAATCGGCACAGCATATGCCTCACAAAGGTCATATAAAGCGGTGTCTGCACCCATAGCATACAGAATTTGCTGCCGAAATACAATGCCAGCCACGCAAAAAGCCGTGCTGATAGCTATGCTGAACAGCATGAAAAAAGAAAAGTTCTGCCGTGCTTTTTCATTCTTTTTCTCTCCAATTTGATTGGACACCAAAGCACAGCCGCCTGTTGCAATCATTGTGCCAACGGCAAGCGCAATTGCAAGAAACGGTCCCGCAATGCTCACCGCAGAAAGTGCAGCTGTTCCCAGCAAATTCGACACAAAAAGTTGGTCAACAATGCTGTAGATATTCATGAAGATATTGGATAGGATCGTTGGCAGCACATATTTCAGCAATGAGCCCACCGACGCTCTGATATCCAATGAATTCTCATGCTGCTCCATATAGTCCTCCAAAGGTCAATTTAATTACGGTAAATAACATTGACTATTATACTGAAGTAACTCTATTTGTCAAGAAAAATCTGTTTCCAGCTTTTTTAGTATTCTGTCAAGTAGTAAATGCAATCCCAATACACCGTGATTATTTAAAATACACACAAAAAAGATACAAAAATCCGGCATTGCGCTGACAGCGTAATGCCGGATTCTTTCTGAGTACAGCGATTTTTACAAAGTCCGTAGTCCTTCGTTTCATATTGCCTGTTTGCAGTGAAAAACGAGCATTTTCTCTAATAACCAATTTCGTCCGTTGGGTCCAAGTTCCACTGGAAGCTCTCACGCCCCTCCTGTGCCTATGCCTTTTAGATAAATACTGTCTAATAATCGCGTGCCTGTGACAGTACGAAACACTCGCTGGCGAAAATTTTCAATCGCTGACCGCGCATAACCACTCTCTCCTGCATTGACCAGGAAATCCGCCTCCAGTAAAATCTGGTAGTCCATACCATCGACATTCGTATAGGTATGATGATGTGCCACCAACCACGAAATCCGTTCCACATCAGAATGCGTAATCGGCAGCTCTGCTAAAAATGCTTCTACCAGCGGTGGGCTTTCCAATTCCTGATGCTTTCCATTAGTATCACCGTACTTTTCCCGGCACAGCGGACAGGCAATGTCATGTACCACAGCAGCAAGCTCTAAAAGCTTCTGCGTACGGCTGTCCAATACCTCAAGCTCTCCAATCGTTTTTGCCATTGCCCATACTTTGAGAAAATGGTCAATATCGTGGAGGTTTCCCTTATAAAACTCAATCATCCTTTGCGTTGCAAATGCAACAAGCATATTCCTTTCATCCATCAGAGTGCAGTTCCCTTCTTCGGCACAAAAAGACCACTCATATCGGTACGTTCCAATTCCAGCAATTTCACTTTTTTACTGATTCCGCCAGCATACCCAGTCAAACTTCCGTTGGTTCCAACCACACGATGACAAGGAATGATAATGGAAATTTCGTTGTGTCCAACAGCTCCGCCAACTGCCTGCGCGGACATCCGGACAAGTCCTTGCTTTTCAGCAAGCTGCCGTGCAATCTCACCATAGGTAGTGGTTTGCCCGTATGGAATTTTCAAAAGAATCTCCCACACAGACTTTCGGAACGCGGAACCAACGGGATGCAGCGGCGGCAAAAAGTCCGGCTCCTTGCCGGCAAAATAAATATCTAACCAGCGTTTGGTCTCTGTAAGAATAGATGTTTCCTTTTCCGTGCGTTCTGCTGGAAGGTGGTCGGCAAAGTACTTTTCCCCATCAAACCACAAGCCGGTCAATCCTATCTCATCTGCCGCAAGCAGAATGCCGCCCAGCGGAGATTCGTAATGTTGAATAAAGGTCATTGCTTACACCCCGAAGAAAAAATTGGAATCCTGTGGAGCCTGTGTACGGTCGGTATCTGAATAGGAACGAATTTCAGAGCAATCCGTGATTTTATAGCTCTCGAACAATCTTTCCCGCCCTTCCTTCTGGCTCATGCGATGCTGCATTACATTACGCCAGCGCTCCACAGCCGCTTCATCCGTCCAAACATTCATGGAAAGCAGCTTGCCCTCTTCATTCAGGCTGGAGAAGCGCTCAGCTCGGATAAATCCCTCAAAGCCAGCGAGCATGGGCTTCAGCATCGCAGCAAGATCCAGATATTTCTGCATTCCCGCTGCTGTGGGCTTTACTTCAAATAGGACAACGATATTTACCATTTATCTTCCTCCTCTTTTGCATTTCGGTCTATAATCCCTCATTTCCGGAATCGCACCACCTGCCACTGCCCACAAATACAGGCTCGCCACGCTGCAATAGGGATGAAACCGGCGGCGATACTTTTCAAACAGTCTGCGGTCGATCCTACGGTGATGGTAGACCATCCGCAGTCCACGCTGGATGGCAAGGTCATCGTAGCTGAAGATATCCAGACGCTGCATACAGAACAGTAAAATCATCTCTGCTGTCCAAACACCAATCCCCTTCAAGCTGCTCAATTCCCGAATCGCAGCTTCATTGGACATATGCCAGACTGCATTCAAATCAAATGAACCACTATGGACCTTTTCAGCAAAATCCGTAATATACTCCGCTTTACGAAAGATCATACCTATGGATTGCAGCTTAGGAACTCCCGCCGCGCGGATCGTTTCAGCATTCACTTCGCCTAAAGCATCCTGCATCCGCTGCCAGATGGTTGCTTGTGCCTTGGTTGAAATCTGCTGCCCAATGATGTGATGGATAACAGATGAAAACAAATCTGTATCTGCCGCCCGGTCGATATGCCCAATGCAGTCAATGACCTCTCGGAGCCGCTGGTCCTTTTGCCGCAAGTATGACAGCTCCTTCTCTCCATATTCAAAATACACTTCCATCACCTTCTTGCGTTTCACATTAGTTGCAGTATAATGATATTGCAATTATATAGGGATTACTATTATAAAATATTCTAAAATTATCATAATCACTCCGAGATAAGGCGAGATGTCCATGAAGCAGCAGGATTATATCCATTCCATCAATCTAAACCAGAATACGGATTTTCCATATCTGGTCTTAAATGTGATAGACAATAACAGCTATCCGCAAAATCCCGGTTTTCAGGTCATGCACTGGCACGAGGATTTACAGTTCATTTATGTACTGTCCGGTGCAATCGAGGTCGCAACCCTGGAAACACGCATTTCGCTCCATACAGGCGAAGGCATTTTCATCAATAAAAATGTTGTGCATCTGGTGAAAAAAAGCGGCTCCTGCCACTACAACAGCTTTATCTTTCCGGACTATTTTTTGAAATTCTATTTTGGCAGTCCGGCTGGTAATATTGTGGAGCGGCTGATGGAAAATAAAAGTCTCCCGGTTTTTCCCATGAAAAACCGGGAGAACTGCAAAGATGTGCTAAACGCATTAAAAAAATTATCTGACCTAGAGCAGCAGAAAACGTCACTATACGCTTACGAAGTGCTGACAACACTCTGCGGTCTCTGGTTGGAGCTATGCCACATTGTGACACTGCCGCAGACCTCGTTTTCTGAAAACGTCACCGAGACCCGCATGACTATATTCCTGCGCTACATCGAACAGCATTACCCGGAACCCATATCACTGGATATGCTTGCCAAAAGCGCTAACGTCAGTAAATCAGAGTGCCTACGCTGCTTCAAGGCATCCCTGCAAACCGCGCCATATCAATATCTGATGGAATACCGGCTCTCCAAGGCAGCAGAATTGCTCCGAAATACAGACATGCCAATTAGCGAAATTGCCGTCAGCGTGGGTTTTGGACAAACCAGCCACTTCGGAAAGTGCTTCCGTGATAAAACCGGAATGTCGCCCAGTGGGTATCGGAAGAGGAATTAAAAACAACTTGCATTTTATAAAAGATTCGGTGATTCATGTTGTTCTTATATGATCGCAGCAGAGCAGAAGGCGCGAGTTACCTACGACAATATTCTGCGGCTTTCTGACGATCCCGATGTCACGGACGCCATCCGTTATTTACGCGCTCGAGAAATTGTTCATTTCCAACGCTTTGGCGAAGGACTTCGGTTGGCAAAGGACCGGTTGGGTGAAAAAAACGTTTATTACCTCAATCCTTCCTTCGACCAATAATCACAAAGGACGCATTGGCGCAAAAAACTGCGCCAATGCGTCCTTTACTTAATGAACTTTAACGGATGAAATTTGTCCGGATCTTTTCCTCGTACTGCGGTTTCTGAATTCCTGCATTCCGCCCCGCTTCCATGCATTTTAAAAGCCATGCCATATTTTCACCAAGGGTCCGCATGGTCTGCAAGCCTTCTCCGTCCTGCAGCGCTTCTTCAGCAACATTTCCGTGGATTTGATTCCAATACTGGGACGGTACGATCGGCATATTGCTCATGGCAAAATACTTATTCAACTGGTCAAATGCGGCGGACGCACCGCCTCTGCGGCAGGAAACTACCGCCGCGCCAAGCTTTCCCCACATCTGACTTCCGCTGCTGTAAAACAGGCGGTCCAAAAACGATGTCAGCTGTCCGGCAGCTCCGGCATAATAAACTGGAGACCCGACTACCATGGCGTCAAATTCATCCAATCTCTGGTGAATCTGATTGACTGCATCATCAAACACACAGCGTCCAGTCTTCATACATTGTTTGCAGGCAATGCATCCAGCAACCGGCTTCGTTCCCAACTGTATCAGCTCTGTTTCAATTCCATGTCCCTGCAGGGTCTTCTCTACCTCATGCAATGCTGTATAAGTGCAGCCCGCAGCGTGGGGACTGCCATTGATCAATAACACCTTCATAGCTCTCTTGCCCCTAATCCCTTGTTTTTTCTATTATTCCAGAACCTTTGCGCATCCAATACCCAATGCGCCATCGCCAACATGGCAACAGATGCTTAATGGCAGCATAGAGCTTTCCACCTGATATTCCGGGAAGGCAGCCTGTACCTCCTGATTCCACGATGCACCCGCCTCGGGATCACCGGACCACGCCGAATACAGGTACATCTTCTTGCCTGCAAAACGTTCTTCCAAATCCTTGCGGATCGCCGCCAGCATGGTCTTTCTTGCCTGCGGCATTCCACGCACTTTTTTGAAAGCATCCAGCTTATCTCCCTGAATCTGAAGAACAGGCTTCAGATTCAAAACCGCTGCCATAGCAGCGCCCGCCGCTGTCACACGTCCGCTTCTTTTTAAATACTCCAATGTATTCACTGCAATATAAATGCTGGATTCATATCCTTCCCTCTCCAGTGCGGCGTGAACCTCCGCAGGGGGCATTCCCGCTTCCAGCAGCCGCTTGGCATCCAGAACGGACTGCATCTGTGTCACGGAAATCCGATGGTTGTCTACTACAAAAACCCGGTTCGGATAATCCAGCGCCAATGCCTTTGCCGTCTGACAGGAGCCGCTGAGACCGGAGGACATTGGGAAATACAGAACTGCCTCATGCTCCTTTAAAAGCTTTTCCCAGAGAGCAACGATTTCTCCCGGTGCCGGCTGTGAGGTCGATACCTCTGCCCCGGCTTTTAAATTTGTGAAAAACTCCTCCGGTGTAAAGCTACCCTCCAAATGCTGGACACCGTTTACCAGAAATGGCATGGGAACCAGATAGACTCCATACTGCTCCGCCTGCGCCGGAGTGATCCCGCTGTTGGTATCCGTTACGATCGCTGCCATCTTCATGTAGCACACTCCTAAATTAGAATTTCATTCTAATTTAGAATATAACACAATTTTAGCTGGTAAACAAGTAGATATTTTGCTATACTACCATCGTCTGTAAAAAACATTCCTATCGTCTTCAAATAATCTTTTCAGCCGGATCCATCACCATGCAAGGGAGGCGGATGCCATTCACCGTCCACAGTATCAATGCTCTATGGAAACACAGAGAAAGCTGATCGACGCCATGATCCAGTTGGCGCATAAAAAAAACTATGACAGGATCACTGTACAGGAGCTATGCCGTGCCGCCGGCGTTTCCACAGGTTCCTTCTACCATCAGTTCGGCACAAAGGATGGTCTGGCATTGGCTGCCTATCAGAGTGTTGACTGGCTGCTGACGGATGATTTTACGGCAGAATACAGCCAGCTCCCTCCCCTGCACGCGCTGGACCGGCTGCTGCGAAAATATATCTGCTATGTCCGTGACGAAATCGGACCGGAAATCGGTCAATACTACCGCGTTTTACTGAACCATCCGTCTGTCCACCGGTATGACCGGGACCGTCCATACTGTCAGGAGATTTGCCGTATTTTAAAGCAGGCTATGGACCAGAATATGATCTCCACACAATACACTCCAGCGGAGTTGACCGACCTGGTCATGCGGCTTGTACGGGGACTGCTGTTTGACTGGGTATTACAAGGTGATCAGTACGACCTGCTGGGGCATTATGAGATGGAATATCGCATTTTTTTCTTTGGAATGCGTAAAAATCCAGAAGATTCCACCTCTTAACTCTGTTTTCCCTAACAGAAAAGTTCCTCTTTCCGAAAATGGCGCTTTGAAGTTCGTCACTATTTTTTCAGGAAAGCCTTGTGTTCTGATGGAAAACGTGCTATGGTTGCTAAGGTAAAAACAACAAGATATCGTGTATTTACTAATGCCAATCCTATATATTGTGTGTTTTCTGTATAGGATTTTAAACAGGGAGAGGATTTATCGTCATGAAAGTCATTAAACGCAACGGCTCCGAAGTGATCTTCGATATTACAAAAATATTAGTTGCGATTGGAAAAGCCAATGGTGCTGTCGCGGAAGCGCAGAGAATGACTCCAATGCAGATTCAGCGGATCGCGCAGTCCGTTGAGCTTGCATGCCAGCAAATGAACCGCTCTCCCTCTGTTGAAGAAATTCAGGACCTGGTTGAGCATCAGATCATGGCTCACGGCGCTTTTGAAGTAGCCAAGCAGTACATCACCTACCGCTACACCCGTTCTCTGGTCCGTCAGAGCAACACAACGGATGAAAAGATTCTCAGCCTGATTGAGTGCTGCAATGAGGAAGCCAAGCAGGAAAATTCCAACAAGAATCCTATTGTGAACTCCACGCAGCGGGACTATATGGCAGGCGAAGTCTCCCGGGACCTGACAGAGCGGATGCTTCTGCCAAAGGATATTGTGGAGGCGCACCGCGAGGGAATCATCCACTTCCACGATGCCGACTATTTTGCCCAGCATATGCACAACTGCGATCTGGTAAATCTGGATGATATGCTGCAAAACGGGACCGTTATCACCGGAACTCTGATTGAGCGTCCCCACAGCTTTGCCACTGCCTGCAATATCGCCACTCAAATCGTGGCGCAGGTTGCCAGTAACCAATACGGCGGTCAGTCCATCTCTTTGACCCATCTGGCTCCCTTTGTCGAGGTCAGCCGGAAAAAGATCCGTAAAATTGTGGAAGCTGAGATGACCTCCATTGGTGCCGATCCCGGCGAGGAAAAAATTTCCGAACTGGTGGAAGCCCGTTTGCGGGAAGAGATCCGCCGCGGTGTTCAAACCATTCAATATCAGGTCGTCACTCTGCTGACTACCAATGGACAGGCACCCTTTATCACTGTTTTTATGTACCTCAACGAGGCACGGAACGAGCAGGAGAAGAAGGACCTTGCCATGATCATTGAAGAGATGCTGCTTCAGCGCTATCAGGGCGTGAAAAACGAGGACGGCGTGTGGGTCACTCCCGCCTTCCCAAAGCTGATCTATACCTTAGAGGAAGATAATATCAAGGAGGGTACTCCCTACTGGTACCTGACGGAGCTCGCCGCCAAATGTACCGCGCGCCGTATGGTTCCTGACTACATCTCCGAGAAAAAGATGAAAGAGCTGAAGGGCGATGTATATACCTGCATGGGCTGCCGCTCCTTCCTGACTCCTGACCGTTTCACTGACGCTGGAATCGGTAACGTTGCCAATGCCGGCAACTATGAACCCGGTAAGCACAAGTATTACGGTCGCTTTAATCAGGGTGTTGTCACCATCAATCTGCCGGATGTCGCTTTGTCCTCCGGCGGTGATCTGAATAAGTTCTGGGAAATTTTTGAGGATCGTCTGGAGCTTTGCCACCGTGCGCTGCAATGCCGCCACAACCGCCTGAAGGGAACTGCTTCCGATGTGGCTCCCATTCTCTGGCAATACGGCGCTCTGGCGCGCCTGAAAAAGGGCGAAACCATCGACAAGCTGCTTTACAATGGCTACTCCACCATTTCTCTTGGGTATGCCGGTCTTTATGAATGCGTCAAGTACATGACCGGGAAGAGCCACACGGACCCCTCTGCCACGCCGTTTGCCCTGCAAATCATGCAAAAGATGAACGACAAGTGCGCGGAGTGGAAAAAGGCAGAAAACATCGACTACTCTCTTTACGGCACTCCATTGGAGTCCACTACCTATAAGTTTGCCAAATGCCTGCAGCGCCGTTTTGGTGTGATCGAAGGCATCACGGACAAGGGGTACATCACCAACAGCTACCATGTCCATGTGACTGAAAAAATCAACGCCTTTGACAAGCTGAAGTTTGAAGCACAGTTTCAGCACCTGTCCCCCGGCGGTGCCATCAGCTATGTGGAAGTTCCCAATATGCAGGACAACATCCCCGCTGTTCTGGAAGTCATGAAGTTCATCTATGACAATATTATCTATGCAGAGCTGAATACCAAGTCGGACTACTGTCAGGTGTGTGGATATGACGGAGAAATTCAGATCGTGGAAGAGGACGGAAAGCTGATTTGGAGATGTCCCAAATGCGGCAACACCGATCAGGACAAGATGAATGTCGCCCGGCGCACCTGCGGTTATATCGGAACACAGTTCTGGAACCAGGGGCGTACACAGGAGATTCGTGACCGGGTCCTGCACCTGTAAGCGCAAATCCAAAAGACCTCTGCTTAAGCAGAGGTCTTTTCCACAACGGAGGAACACATGTATTACGGAGAAATCAAAAACTGTGACATTGCCAATGGCATTGGTGTTCGGGTCAGTCTGTTTGTATCCGGCTGTACCAACCATTGTGAACATTGCTTCCAGCCACAAACCTGGGCATTTGACTATGGGCAGCCGTTTACGGAATCCACAGAGGATTCCATACTGGAGCTTCTGCGTCCCTCCTACATCAATGGTCTCACTGTATTGGGCGGCGAGCCCTTTGAACCACTCAATCAAAAGGTCCTTCTCCCCTTTCTTCAACGGGTGCGGAAGGAGCTTCCTCAGAAGAGCATCTGGGCATTCTCAGGCTTCACTTATGAGGAACTGACCACTCCAGGCAGTTATCCGCACTGTGAAGACACCCTTCCTCTGCTGTCTCTTTTAGATGTTTTGGTAGACGGACGCTTTGTCCAAGAGCTGCATGATATCAGTCTGCGGTTTCGTGGAAGCTCCAATCAGCGACTGATTGATTTGAAGAAGACCATAGCATCCGGAAAAGTCACCCTTTGGGAAGGATAATCCCTTACACTTCTCCGCTATAAAAATAGGCAGGCAGCGGCTTAAGCCGCTGCCTGCCTATTTTGATTTTCTGCTTTTTACTGAAGTGGGTAGCGCCAGCCATTTTCGATCTCGCCCTTTTTAGAGCGGGTCATCAGTTCTGCCACCACTTCCCGGACACCTCTCCCGTGATAGAGAACTTCATAAGCACAATGGCAGATGGGCATTTCAACCCCGGTCTTCGCCGCCAACTGCTCAATGCTCTCTGCGGCATAGTAGCCTTCCACTACCGCGCCGATCTCTTCCATTGCCTGCTGGGCGCTTTCGCCTTTTCCAATCAGGATTCCCGCTCTGCGGTTGCGGGAGTGCATGGATGTGCAGGTCACGATCAGATCTCCCATGCCAGCCAGACCTCCGAAGGTCTGCCGGTCTCCGCCCAGTTTCTCTCCCAGGCGGGACAGCTCAACCATCGCCCGGGTCATCAGCAATGCCTTAGTGTTATCCTGATAACCCATGCCGTCACAGATGCCGCAGGACAGCGCGATCACATTTTTCAATGCACCGGAAAGCTCAACTCCCACAATATCAGGGCTGGTATAAATACGGAAATAGTCGTTCATAAAGGCATCCTGCACAAACCGCGCCGCTGCCTCATCCGGACACGCCGCCACACATCCGGTGGGCATCCGAATCCCTACCTCCTCTGCATGAGAAGGACCAGAAAGTGCAACTACTTTACAAACATTTTTTGTCTCCTCCTGCAAAATCTGGCTCATGCGCAGATTGGTATTTCTTTCCACGCCCTTGGAAACGGTCACCAGAATCATCTCCGGCTTCAAATAGGGCGCGGCTTTTTTTCCGGTAGCGCGTACCGCATAGGATGGAGATGCCGACACAACCAGATCTGCATCCGCAACACAGGAAATATCCGATGTAATCTTCAAATTTTCCGGCAGTGTTACACCCTTTAACAGTGGATTTTCCCTGGTCTGCGTCAAAAGCTGCGCTTTTTCCGGATTGTGCGACCACAGCGTTACATCATGCCCATTGTCACATAAAACCAGCGACAATGCCGTTCCCCAGCCGCCGCTGCCTAATACAACTGCTTTCATAATCAGCCCTCCGCTTTTTTATGGTGAAAACTGAACTTAGATTCTGTTCCGCTCAGCAGCCGCTTGATATTTCCCCGATGCTTCCAAACCACCAGACCACCTATCAAAAACGCAAGAACCACAATCACCGGATCCGAATAGCAAAACCAGGTGGCAAATGGAAAGCTGGTGCCTGCCCAGACCGACCCCAAGGACACATATTTTGTCAGGACTGCCAAAATCAAAAAGCCGCCCCAGACCACCAGCGCAATGCGCCAGTCGATCATAATGGCAATGGTACCTCCGGAAAGGATCCCCTTTCCGCCCCGGAAATGAAACATACACGGAAACATATGACCCAGCAGGCACCAAAGTGCCGCCCAATACTTTGCCAAACAAAGTATTTCCGCATTATCCGAAATTCCCGCCGCAAAAATAGCCTTTGCCAGCAGCAGAGCCACAACCGCCTTCAGAACATCCGTTAAAATCACAACCGCTGTTAAAGGTCCGCCGAAGGTCCGGTAGAAGTTGGTCAATCCGGCATTTCCGCTGCCATGCGTCCGTACATCGTCCCGAAGGATATACTTGGAAACAATCACGGCGCCGTTAAAGCAGCCGCAGAAATATGCGATCACAGCCACCAGCAAGGCAATCAGCCAAAAGCGCCCTCCCAACTGTGAGATCTGCTGACACAGGCTCATATATGGCTCCATGCTTACTCCTCCTTATCTCCCTTTTGCCGGATAGATAGAATAATTGGAGTTCCTGTCAAACCAAATACATTGCGGATACAGTTTTCCAGATAGCGCTGATAGGAGAAATGGAACAGCCTTGCATCATTACAGAAAACTACAAAATGCGGCGGACGAATACCCACCTGCGTCATATAATAGATCTTCAAGCGGCGTCCCTTATCTGTGGGCGGCTGCACACGAGTCTGCGCATCTGCCAGAACATTGTTCAGCATTCCGGTCGTAATACGCATGGATGCCTGATTGCTGACCGCCACGATCAAATCAAACAGCTTATCCACACGCTGTCCCGTCAGGGCAGAGATAAACAGGATCGGCGCGTAGGTCATAAAGCCCAAGTCTCTCCGAATATCTGCGGTCATATGATCCATCGTCTTCGTATCCTTGTCGATCAGATCCCACTTGTTGACCACAATGATACACGCCTTGCCTGCCTCATGCGCCAGACCGGCAACCTTTGTGTCCTGTTCTGTTACACCCTCCTGTGCATCGATCAAAATCAGGCAGACATCTGAGCGCTCGATTGCCATGGTGGCACGCAGTACACTGTACTTTTCAATGTCCTCCTCAACCTTTGATTTCCGCCGCATACCAGCTGTGTCGATCAGGACAAACTTTCCCTTTGCATTTTCAAAGCGTGAGTCAATGGCATCGCGGGTCGTACCGGCAACATTACTGACAATGACCCGGTTCTCTCCAAGAATTTTATTTACCAAGGAGGATTTTCCCACGTTGGGCTTGCCGATCAGCGCAACCTTAATGGCATCGTCCTCGTCTTCCTCTTCATCCTCCGGCGGAAAATACTGCACACAAGCATCCAACAGGTCTCCGGTACCATGCCCATGCACAGCGGATACCGCGATGGGATCGCCCAGACCCAGATTGTAAAACTCATAAAAATCCGGGTCCGGCGTACCTGTGGAATCCATTTTATTCACTGCCAGCACAATGGGCTTTCCGCACCGCAGCAGCATATTTGCCACCTCATGATCGGCAGCAGTCAAGCCCGTGCGGATATCCGTCAAAAATACGATCACCGTGGCGTTTTCAATGGCGATCTGCGCCTGCTGGCGCATAAAGCCCAAAATCTGATTGTCCGTCCGCGGCTCGATACCGCCGGTGTCAATGAGCGTAAACTTCCGACCGTTCCAATCCGTCTCTCCATAAATACGGTCGCGCGTTACTCCCGGCGTATCTTCTACGATGGAAAGCCGTTTCCCAATCAGCTTGTTAAACAGCATCGATTTTCCGACATTCGGACGTCCCACAATGGCGACGATAGGTTTCATCGGTTGTATCCTTCCCTTTCCTATGGAATCTCCGTCCTTCCAATTATATGAGACGGGATAAGCTCTGTTCTATGAATTATTATAGGCACAAATCACAGAAAAGAGCAACATAAAAAGTAAGGAGGGAAGAACCTCTTCCCTCCTTTTCAAGCATAGCAAACTTATTTTGCCACAACAGACTTGACGACCTTGACTTCACGGCCCTTGTAAGTGCCGCACTCAGGACACATTCTGTGAGGCAGATGCAGCGCACCGCACTTGGGGCATGCAACGAGACCGGGAGTTGCCAGCTTCCAGGTGGAGCTGCGTCTCTTATCGCGTCTTGCTTTAGATACTTTTCCCTTAGGGACTGCCATGTTGACACCTCCTTGATCTTGAAAAGCAGCGGTTGCCGCTCTTATTCATTCGTTATTATTTTTCTCCAAAAGCTTTGCCAGGACTGCCATCCGAGGATCAATTTCCTTTTTACAGGAACACGGACCGAGGTTCAGGTCAGCACCGCACCGGGGACAAAGTCCTTTGCAATCTTCTGAACACAAAATTTTCGTGTCCATTCCAAGGATAAATGCCGTACGCGCAAGCTCCTCTGCATCCACGAACTCGCCATTTTCCAACAGAACGATCTCATCGTTTTCTTCGTTCTGTTTTTCGTCGGCAAGCATACATTGGAACTCTACGACCTTTTCCCGCTGAAACTCTTTTCCACACCGATCACAAGCACAGTCCAGAATCGTCTCAGCCCGCAGGGAAAGCTCCAGCACTCCGGCAGTGTTTCGAATACTGCCGTTCACTTGGATCGGTTCCTTTGCCGGATACTGTCCGTAAAATTCCATATCGGACAAATCCATGAGAAAATGGAACGGAAGCTCTTTCCCGGGAAAGTTGATAATCGTTCTTACGCTAAGCTGCATATCACACCTCGCAATGACACGGGTATTATTATAGTAGACATTCCATTCAATGTCAAACATTATTTTCAAATTTTCTTGCAAAATTTTTAATTCTTGTTAGAATGAAAATAGTTGAAAAATCAAATGATTTCCGGAGGGATTTATGCGGGAACTCACGATTGGAAAAAATGACGCAGGACAGCGGCTGGACCGCTTTGTATCCAAGTCCCTGCCCCTGCTTCCCCCTGCCCTGCTGCAAAAGTACATCCGTTTGAAGCGGATCAAGGTCAACGGCAAAGGTTCACAGCGGGACGCCCGCCTACAGTGCGGCGATGTTTTACAATTATATATCAACGATGAGTTCTTTGACAAGCCGACAGAAGAAAATCTGTTCCTTTCTGTTTTCAAGCCGCAGCTGAATATCGTTTATGAGGATGAAAACCTGCTGCTGGTGGATAAGCGTCCCGGTCTGGTCGTTCACGCGGACGAGACAGAAAAGGTCAATACCCTGATCAACCATATCCAGGCGTACCTGTATCAGAAAAAGGAATGGAACCCCAAATGGGAAAACGCCTTTACTCCGGCGCTGTGCAACCGGATCGACCGGAACACCGGCGGTATTGTCATTGCTGCCAAAAACGCGGAGACCCTCCGGATCATTAACGAAAAGATCCGGGACCATGAGCTGGAAAAGTCCTATCTTTGTATCACTGTGGGACATCCCAAGCCAACTCAAGGGCGGATCGATGGTTTCCTTCTGAAAAATGAGGCAAAAAAAACAGTTTCCTTTTATCACCATCCCGTTTCCGGCGGAAAATCCGCCGCTACATTATATAAAGAACTGGAGCGGCGGGGAGAATTATCTTTGGTGGAATGCCGACTTCTGACTGGAAGAACGCATCAGATCCGTGTCTCTATGGCTGAAATCGGATGCCCACTTTTAGGTGACGGTAAATACGGTCGCGGCGATGTAAACCGCCGCTACCACGAGACCCGGCAGGCGCTGTATTCCTATCAGCTGCATTTTGATTTTCCCACCGACGCCGGTCTGCTGAACTACCTGCGCGGTCAGGTTTTTCAGGTTCAGGATGTTCCTTTCCGGGAAAAGTACTTTTCCCACGCATAAATCCAGTAAAATTATCAGGAAATAGTGGAACACCCTTGACATTCCCTGACACTTTCGATATAGTTCAAAGTGCTGAATTTCGACGAGAAAGGTTCCCCCTCAACAGAGAAAAGAGGCGTCTACATCCAGACAAACGATTTTATTTAAAGAAACGGGGGAGGATACATGTCCAAAGAGTTGATTCGCCTGCGGGATTGCTGCATGGCGTACGACGACGAGCTGGTTCTCGATCATTTAAATCTGTATATCAATGATAAAGAATTCCTCACACTGCTTGGTCCCAGTGGGTGCGGTAAAACCACTACACTCCGGATTATCGGCGGCTTCGCTACCCCTACGAGCGGAGACGTCCTGTTCGACGGTGTGAGGATTAATGACGTTCCGCCATATCAGCGGCAGATCAATACGGTTTTCCAGAAATACGCGCTGTTTCCGCACCTGAACGTCTTTGAAAATATTGCCTTTGGTCTTCGCATGCAGCGCATTCCCGATCCCAATGATCCCTCTGGAAAGCGTAAGGTCAAAATCTCCGAGGAGGAGATCCACGACCGCGTGATGGAAATGCTGGAGGTCATCAGCCTCAAAGGCTTTGAACACCGCAAGCCGGACGCTCTCTCCGGCGGACAGCAGCAGCGTGTCGCCATTGCCCGGGCATTGGTAAACCGCCCCAAGGTCCTGCTGCTGGACGAGCCGCTGGGCGCTCTGGATCTGAAGCTCCGCAAGGACATGCAGATCGAGCTGAAAAAAATTCAGCAGCAGGTCGGCATCACCTTTATTTATGTCACCCACGATCAGGAAGAAGCCCTGACCATGTCTGATACCATCGTTGTCATGGACAAGGGTTCCATTCAGCAGATCGGTACACCGGAGGATATTTATAACGAGCCGAAAAATGCCTTTGTGGCAGACTTCATCGGAGAATCCAACATCATTGACGGCATCATGGTCAAGGATGAGGTCGTGCAGATGTATGGAAAGCAATTCCCCTGTCTGGACAGCGGCTTTGCCGAAAATGAGCCTGTGGATGTTGTTATCCGTCCGGAGGACATTGACATCGTTCCCGTGGAACAGGGACAGCTGGTCGGCACCGTCACCAGCGTCACCTTCAAGGGAATGCAGTATGATATCATCGTGGATTTCAAGGGCTTCAAATGGCTGATCCAAACTACGGACCATTGCCCGGAGGGATCCCGCATCGGCATCAAAATCGACCCCGACGGCATTCATGTTATGAAGAAGAGCAAGTATTCCGGTATGTACGGTGACTACTCCTCTTTCTCGGAGGAATATGATGAACTGGATGACGCCAGTATCCAGCCGGACGAGGAGGAGAGCGGGGATGAAAACTAAGCTCTCCAGATTTGCCATCCCCTACGTCATCTGGATGGCGCTGTTTGTGGTCGCACCCATCATCATGGTGGTTCTTTACGCCTTCTCCGCATCCGATGGTGGCTTTACCCTGTCCAACTTCGCAAAAATGGGGACCTATACCGTGGTGTTCACCCGTTCCTTCAAGCTCGCACTGATTGCCACAGCCATCTGCCTTTTGATCGGATATCCTCTCTCCTATGTTATGAGCAAGGAGGGCGCCCGTTTTCAGCGCGTCGCTATGGTACTGATCATGCTGCCCATGTGGATGAACTTCCTTTTAAGAACCTATTCCTGGATGACCCTGTTGGAAAACAACGGTCTTTTGAATCAGTTCTTTCAGAAAATCGGTTTGATTGCCCTCTACAACCATATCTTTGGCACCAATCTGACCGCGTTCCACATGATCAATACACAGGGAGCTGTAGTCCTGGGCATGGTATATAACTACCTGCCATTTATGATCCTGCCCATCTACTCTGTTATCGTAAAGCTGGACCACTCCCTGCTGGACGCTGCGCGGGATCTGGGTGCCAACTCCTTTCAGGTATTTCGCCGCGTCATTCTGCCGCTGAGCCTGCCCGGTGTGCTTTCCGGAATCACGATGGTATTCGTTCCCTCCGTATCCACCTTCGCCATCAGCACCATGCTGGGCGGCGGAACGGAGCTGCTGCTGGGCGACCTGATTGAACGGCAGTTCCTGGGCGGCGCATACAACCCGCAGCTGGGCGCTGCGATCTCACTGGTGATGATGCTGATTGTTGTGATCTGCATGTGGCTGATGAATCGCTTCGGTGAGGGCGAGGAACAGGCGGTGATGCTATGAAAAGACGTAACTCTCTGGGAAACCGGCTGTTTATGCTTCTGGCGTTCCTGTTCCTCTACGCTCCGATCATTGTCTTGATCGTATTTTCTTTCAATGCGGGCAACAGTTCCTCTGTCTGGAAAGGCTTTTCTCTGGATTGGTATAGTAAGCTCTTCCGGAACCGTCTCATTATGCAGAGTTTATACACCACCCTGCTGGTCTCTTTCCTTGCAACGGTGATTGCTACCTTTGCCGGCACCTTTGCTGCGATTGGCTTTTTTGCCATGCGCCGCCGGTACCGTAACCCGCTGATGACGGTCAACAACATCCCCATGATGAATGCCGATATCGTTACCGGCGTTGCCATGTGCCTGTTTTTCGTTGCGTTCTTCAATGGCTGGAGTAGCTTTGCCAACTGGTTCAATACGCTGGGATGGTTTCAGCTTCCCGTTCGCCTGACAATGGGCTTCAGCACCCTGCTGATTGCCCATATCACATTCAATATCCCCTATGTGATCCTCTCCGTCAGCCCCAAGTTGCGGCAAATGGACAAAAATCTAGTGGATGCGGCAATGGATCTGGGCTGCACCTGGATGCAGGCGTTCTGGAAGGTCATCATTCCGGAGATCAAGCCCGGTATTGTATCAGGTGCCTTGACTGCGTTTACTATGAGCATTGATGATTTCATCATCAGCTATTTCACAGCAGGCTCCTCCTCTTCTACCCTTGCCATGACCATCTATGGCATGACAAAAAAGCGGGTCACCCCTCAAATCAATGCACTCTCCACCCTGCTGTTTGTTACAGTGCTGATCCTGCTTGCCATTGTGAATATCCGAGAGGCGAATATGGAGAAAAAGACCGCCGCCAGGCGGAAGTGATCCCAATGCCCGTTTTCGGGCTTGAGATAATAAACCATAATTTATTGGAGGAATGATCAATTGAAAAAAACAGTAGCCTTGACTTGTGTCATGACAATGGCGGCAAGCCTGTTCCTGACTGGATGCGGCGGAACTGGTTCCAACTCCAGTGCAGCCAGCGGCAGTAACGGCAGCGGCAAGCGTGTTGTAAACGTGTGCAGCTGGGGTGAATACATTGACGAGGACTTGATCTATCAATTTGAGGACGAGACCGGCATTGAAGTCAATTACCAAACCGCAGAAAGCAATGAAGCCCTCTACTCCCTGCTGAAAACCGGCGCAGGAGACTTCGACGTAATCGTCCCATCTGACTATATGATTGCACGGCTCATTTCCGAGGATATGCTGGCAGAGCTGGATTACAGCAATATTCCGAATTATGACCTGATCGACGACCAGTATAAGGGATTGAGCTACGACCCGGAGAATAAATATACCGTTCCTTACACCTGGGGTACGCTGGGCATTATCTACAATACCACAATGGTCGATGAACCCATTACCAGCTGGGACGCCATGTTTGATGACAAGTACGCCGGAAACGTACTCATGATCAACAATTCCCGGGATTCCTTGGCAGCTGCTCTGCTGGATCTGGGCTACTCCATCAATACAACGGACGAGGGGCAGATCCAGGAAGCCTATCAGCTGCTGGCTGACGCCAAGAGCAACGGTGTGTATCAGGCTTTCGTTATGGATCAGGTATTCCAGAAAATGGAGGGTGGTAACGCTGCTATCGCTATGTATTATGCAGGCGACTACCTGACCATGCTGGACAACAATCCCGACCTGGCATTTGTCGTTCCCAAGGAGGGTTCCAACTGGTTTGTAGACGCCATGTGTGTTCTGAAGAACGCACAGCACAAGGAAGAAGCTGAGGAATGGATCAACTTCATTGCCTCCACCTCCTCTAACCTTGCTAATATGGACTATATCGGATACGCTTCCCCCAATGCAGAAGCCCTTGCCGAATATCCCGACTATTATGAAGAGACCTATGGAGAACCTTTGGAGCAAAAGCGGTTTGAAACGATGGCTGCTCCGCAGGAGGTTCTGGACCGTTGCGAGCTGTATGTCAACCTGCCTGAGGACACCTTGGCTCTGTATAATGAGCTGTGGACAGAATTGGGCATCTAAATAAAACAGGAGGATTTTGATATGATCGTTATCGGTGCAAAATGCCAAATCGAACAGGTCGTTACGGATGAGATCACCGCTGCCAAGGTTGGTTCTGGTGCTCTGCCGGTTTTTGGCACTCCCTTCCTTGCCGCTATGATGGAAAACGCCGCCTTGACCTGCCTTCAGGAATTTCTGGAGGATGGAAAGGGCAGCGTAGGCACCCATCTGGACATCTCCCACGATGCTCCCACTCCCATTGGCATGAAGGTCACTGCGGAAGCTGAGATCAAGGACGTTTCTGAAAACGGAAAGATGGTCGTTTTTGACGTGCGCGCATGGGATGAAAAGGGTCCTATCAGCAAGGGAACCCATACCCGCGCCATCATCAATAACCAGCGTTTTCTGGAAAAGTGCAACGCAAAGCTGGAGCATTGATCCTTCCCTCTTTGCAGTATGCAGAGCAAGCAGCCATAAATGGTTGCTTGCTCTTTTTTAAACCATATCATATTGAAAACCAGGCGGTTTTAACCGCCTGGTTTTTTAGAACAATGTAATCTGACTGGTGTCTGCCATCCCTGCAAAGGCACCCAGACTTTTCAGCTGCTCAATATGTGTTTTGGACAGCTTATTGCAGCACATGGAAAATTCCTCAATGGAAACAAAGCGTTTCCCCTTCCGCTTTTCAACGGTATCCAGCGCAACGGAATCTCCCAGACCGTGAACAGAGTTAAAGGGCGGCAGCAGTCCTCCCTTCACGACCTTGAACTTTGTGGCGTCGGATTCGTAGATATCGATTGGGAGGAAATGAAACCCTCTCAAATTGAACTCGTAGCAGACCTCCAGCGTTACCATCAGGTCCTGCTCCACTGCAGAGGCTTCCTTATTATTTTCAATTTCCCGAATCTTTTTCTTTACCTCATCCAAGCCGGCACAGCAGTATTTTGCATCAAACGCCTTTGCGCGGATAGAGAAAAACGTAGCGTAAAATGCCAGCGGCTCATGGACCTTGAACCACGCAATCCGGTACGCCATCGTCACATACGCCACCGCATGTGCCTTGGGGAAAAGATAGCCGATTTTCGCCAGGGAGCCAATATACCATTCCGGAACATCATGCTCCTTCATAGCCTCTACCCAGCCCTCCTGAAAACCACCCTTCTTTACCTTTCCCTTACGGACAGCTTCCATGATCTTAAAGGACATTTTTGCATCCACGCCCTGCGCAATCAGATACAGCATAATATCGTCACGGCAGCCCACAGTTTCCGTAACCGTTGCCGTACCGCTGACAATCAGTTCCCGGGCATTTCCCAGCCACACATCTGTTCCGTGTGAGAAGCCGGATAGACGCACCAGCGTATTGAAATCTTTCGGCTGGGTGTCCACCAGCATCTGTCTGGTAAAACGGGTGTTGAACTCAGGAATGGCAACGGCACCCGTGGGACCCAGCAACTCATCATTCTCATAGCCCAGAACCTTGCTGGAGGTAAAGATGGACATCGTATCCGGATCATCCAGTGGGATATCTGTTCGGGCGTTGACACCAGTCAGGTCCTCCATCATGCGCACCATCGTCGGATCATCGTGACCCAGCATATCCAGCTTCAGCAGATTGTCCTCCATGCAGTGATATTCAAAATGCGTTGTGATGGTATCAGAATCCTCTGAATCCGCCGGATGCTGCACGGGGCAAAAATCCTCCACATCCAGATCGTCCGGGACGACTACCAGTCCGCCGGGGTGCTGCCCCGTGGTCCGCCTGGTTCCCACACAGCCCAGCGTCAAACGATTCTCCTCTGCCCTGCCGACTGTCATTCCGTTCTCTTCCAGATACTTCCGCACAAAGCCATAAGCTGTTTTTTCCGCCAGCGTACCAATGGTTCCTGCCCGGAAAACCTGTGTCTCTCCAAACATTTCCACTGCATGGCGGTGTGCCTTTGCCTGATATTCTCCAGAAAAGTTCAGGTCAATATCCGGGACCTTATCACCGCCAAAGCCCAGGAAGGTCTCAAAAGGAATATCAAACCCTTCCTTTGCGTATTTCGTTCCGCATACCGGGCAAAGCTTGTCCGGCATATCCACACCGCAGCCATAGCTGTGATCCAGTATAAACTCTGAATGGCGGCACTTGGGACAGCGATAGTGGGGCGCCAGAGAATTTACCTCTGTGATCCCCGCCATATACGCAACCAGAGACGACCCTACGCTGCCTCGGGAACCTACCAGATATCCGTTTTCCAACGAGCGCTGCACCAGCTTCTGCGCACTCATGTAAATCACGTCATAGCCCCGCCCAAGAATGCCGTTCAGCTCAACCTCCAACCGCTTCTGCACAATTTCGGGCAGTTCCTCTCCATACAGCTCGTGGGCTTTTCCCCAAACCATGTTATACAGGTCCTCACGGGAATTTTCCAGCCGCGGCGGAAATAGCTGTCCCTTTGGCAGCAGCTCTATGTTCTCACAGGCATTCGCAATGGCGCGCGTATTTTTTACCACTACCTCATATGCTTTTTCCTTTCCCAAGTAGGAAAACTCCCGCAGCATTTCGTCTGTGGTCTTGAAATAGATTGGAAGCGGTGCGTTTGCATCCGGAAATTTCTTGGACGCCAGCAGGATATGTCGGTAAACCTCATCCTCCGGCTCCCGGAAGTGAACGTCGCCCGTGGCACAGACCGGCTTTCCCAGTTCCTCACCCAAACGAACGACTATGCGGTTGAAGTCCCGTAGCTCCTCCTCTGACTTCACCTCTCCATTTCGCAGCATGAACATATTATTGCAGATCGGCTGGATCTCAAGGAAATCATAAAAGGAAGCGATACGCTTCAGCTCGTCCCAGTCCTTATGGTCCACAACCGCACGGAACAGCTCGCCTGCCTCACAGGCAGAGCCGATGATCAGTCCCTCCCGGTGCTTGATCAGTTCCGTTTTAGGAATGGTCGGAACCCGCTTAAAATACTTCAGGTTGGATAGGGAAATCAACTGATACAGGTTCTTTAGTCCCAGCTTATTTCGTGCCAGTAAAATAATATGCTTTGGAAAGCGGTTGGTCTTGCTGCCTAAGGGACGCAGCTTTTCCATCTCCGCATTGATATCCTGCAAGCGGTGAATTCCGCGCTCCCGCAGCATTTTCCAGAATGGGATCAGCATATACCCCACCGTCGCACCATCATCGCTGGCACGGTGGTGCTGGAACGCCGGAAGATCCAGTTCCTCTGCTACAATATCCAGCTTGTACTTGCTCAGATGCGGCAGTAAATTCTGTGCCAAAATCAGGCTGTCTACATAGGTTGGGTGGAACTCCAGTCCCACCTTCCTGCATCCAGCACGAATAAATCCAATATCAAATTCCGCATTATGTGCTGCCAGCGGTCTGCCATCGACAAATTTTAAAAATTCGGTCAACGCTTCCTTCAGCTCCGGCGCACCCTTCAGCATCTCGTCCGTGATTCCGGTTAAACCTATGATCTCCGGCGTCAGCTTCCGGTTTGGATTGACAAAGGTCTGGAAGCGCTCCTTGATTTCTCCATGACTGAGTATCACTGCACCGATCTCTGTGATGGCTTCCCGGTTGACCTTTAATCCGGTGGTTTCAATATCAAAACAGACAAATTCCTCATCCAGGTCACAGTCAAAGTCTCCATGAACGGCGATCCGGTCATCCAGGTTATTCAGGAAATAGCCCTCCATACCATAGAGGATTTTGATTTTTCCTCCAGACGCCTTTGCAGCGTCTGGGAAAGACTGCGCCACACCATGGTCCGTGATAGCAATGGCGGGATGTCCCCACCGGATGGCTTCCTTTACGACCTCTCCGGTATCCGTCAGGGCGTCCATGTTGGACATCTTTGTATGCAGATGCAGCTCTACTCGCTTTTCCGGCGCGGTATCCTCCCGCTCGGGGTGCTGATAAAGATTGATATGGTACGGATTCAGCTGAATATCCTTTCCGTCCCAGGTCGGCTCCATCCGTCCCTGCACCAGCAGCCACATTCCTGGCTGAATCGCCTTTCCAACCTTTTCCGCTTCCTTTGCCGTCAGATTTTTCTGAACAGAAACCGAATTGGTATAGTCGGTCATATCAAAGGACAAACGCCACATACCTGGTCTGCGGGTCTCGTGACAGTCCGCAGAAAAGACCTTTCCTGCTACGGTTGCCGTTCCCATTTTCAGGTTCAGAGTCTTCATAGGGACCGGTCTTCCCTTGATGTGGTTTCCATACAGAACCTCTGCGGCTGAACCATGCTCCTCCGCCGTACGCTGCGGAGCAGCAGGCGCAGCGGTTCTTCCAGTGGTTTTCTCTGCGCTCTGTGCATCAATGGATACGGCAGACATCCCATATGTCACAGCAATCATGCGTTCCAGCTCCGCCACCTCTGCCGCTTCCAACGGCATCCGCGTCGTCAACTGAAGCTTCATGGAAAATGTCTTCTGCTGAATCACCGCATTTCCGATCTCCGCACCGACCAGCTTTGCTTTCCATTCCGCAGGCGGCTGCAATGCCGCAAATAATTTAAAAAATGGGATCTTCTGCATCATGAACTACCCTCACTCCACATCCAAACAGCAAGGAAGCGGCGCTGCAAGCGCCGCACCCTTTTTCGCGTAACGACTTCGCCTCAGAGGCGGTCAATTTCCTTCATCAAAGCGTCTACCAGCTGCTCCTGCGGCACCTTGTAAAGTATTTTTCCTTTTCGGAATAGTAATCCTTCTCCATTACCGCCCGCAATACCGATATCCGCTGCGGCTGCTTCTCCAGGACCGTTGACCGCACAGCCCATCACCGCGACCGTGATATTTTTATGACAGTTCTGCAAACGGCGCTCTACTTCCTCTGCCATAGGGATCAAATCGATTCTCGTTCTGCCGCAGGTAGGACATGCAATCAGGTTGACACCCTCCTTACGCAATCCGGCAGCCTTCAAAATCTTTTTTGCTGCAAAAACCTCTTCCACCGGATCGGCGGTCAGCGTTACCCGAATGGTATCACCGATTCCCATACACAGCAAGCCGCCAATTCCCATAGCGGACTTGATCATCCCCATTGAGGGTGTTCCAGCCTCTGTCACTCCCAGATGCAGTGGATAGTTTGTACGCTCGCTCAGTAAACGATAAGCCGCCATGGTCAAAGGTACATCGGAGCATTTCACAGAAATGCAGATGTCATCATAATCAAATTGATTCAGCAGCCGAACGTGTCCCATTGCACTTTCCACCAGTGCTTCTGCCGTAACGCCGCCGTAACGCTGACGCAGCTCTTTCTCCAGTGAGCCGCCATTGACTCCGATGCGGATGGGAATCTTTTTCTGACGGCACATATCTGCCACAGCCTTGACACGATCCGCCCCACCGATATTCCCCGGATTGATCCGGATCGCATCGATTCCCCGCTCCGCACATTCCAGCGCATACCTATAGTTAAAATGAATATCCGCAATCAGAGGAATGTCGATCTGTGCCTTAATCTGATCGATTGCCTGCGCTGCCGCCTCGTCAGGGATTGCCACCCGCACGATCTCACAGCCAGCCGCCTGTAATTGGCGAATTTGAGCAACAGTTGCCGCCACGTCATTGGTTTTGGTGTTGCACATGGATTGAATGGAAACCGGCGCTCCGCCGCCTACAGCGACCTTTCCCACCATGACCTGTTTTGTCATTTGTAAAAAGCCTCCTTATTGGAAAAGCTTGAACACATCGTGAAATGTTATCAGCAGCATAAACGCCATGAGCAAGGCAAAGAATGCGCTGCTGATGGCATTCTTATACCGCTCCGGAATTCTCTTTTTCAGCACCGCGAAGGCAATGGCATCCAGCACCAGAAACAGGATATGTCCTCCATCCAGAGCAGGAATCGGCAGCAGATTCATCACCGCCAGATTGACCGCAATCAAAGCCGCCATATAAAGAATATTGTCTACGGCATCCCGGATATTTTTCGCATTTTCCCCCACTTCTGTAATTTCAGAAACGATTCCTACCGGACCGCTGACATCATCCATTCCCGCCTGTCCTGACGACAGCATTTGCAGGCTGAGCCTTACCAACCGTACAAAATCCAGCGTATTCATCCAGCTGGTTTCCAGTTTCTTGCCCAGCGTTGCTGGAACCGTTGTATTCTGAGAACGGTAAATTCCGTAGCCATCGTATTGTGTGGTTCCATCCGTGGATGTGAATGTACTCCATTGTAGCCCTGGAAATTCCACCTTCTGCCCATCCCGAAGGACGACAAGGTCCAACGGCTCTCCGCTTTTCAAGCCCATCAGCAGGCTGACGTCACCAAAGAGATAGACCCGCTCTCCGTTGATGGACCAGAACACATCTCCCTCCTCCAACACCGCGCCGGAGTTCACAGTTGAAAACTCCGGTGCCGTACCGGCTATGGAGGGAACGAGAATGCTTTTCGTTCCACTGTATAAAACCAGCAGAATCACAAGTCCCGTCAGAAAATTCATGGCAGCACCTGCGGCGAAAATCAAAAGCTTCTTCCAGAACCCCTGCTGATTCAAGGCTCTTGGATTTTCTGAAGCCTCCTCTTCTCCCTCCATCGCACAGAATCCCCCCACGGGAAGCGCCCTCAGGGAATATTGTGTTTCTCCGTACTGTCGCTGCCAGACGCACGGTCCCATTCCAATGGAAAACTCGTTTACCTGTACGCCGCAGAGCTTTGCTGCCATAAAATGTCCCAACTCGTGCAGAGCGATCAGAATACCGAAAATCAAAACAGCTGCAAGGATATAAATTAGCTTCATGCGAGAAAAAACTCCTTACCTTCCCTCTAACACAGCAAGCCGTGCCAAATGGTCTGCTTCCAGAATCTGTTCCAAATCCGGGTTCTGGAACACTGCCACATGCTCCCGCGCTTTGGCAACCAGCTTTGGGATATCATTAAACCCGATCTGGTCATGCAAAAACAGTCCCACCGCAGCTTCGTTAGCACCGTTTAGGACGGCACACGCCGTACCGCCCTCCTGCACGGCATCCATTGCCAGTTTCAGGCAGGGAAATGCCTGCAAATCCGGCGCGGCAAAGGTCAGCGGAGGACACGTCAGCAGGTCCAGCGGTTCTGCCGGGTTCACACCGCGGTTTGGATAAGTCAGCGCATACCGGATCGGAAGGCGCATGTCCGGAGTACCCAGCTGTGCCAACACCGCACCATCCTGAAATTCTACCATTGAGTGAACGATGCTCTGCCTGTGAATAACCACAGAGACCTGCTCCAGCGGCAGATGGTACAGCCGCATTGCCTCGATCACTTCCAGCCCCTTGTTCATCAGCGTTGCGCAATCCACAGTAATCTTCGCGCCCATCTTCCAATTTGGGTGCTTCAGCGCGTCCGCCCGCGTCATTCCAGCCAGCTCTTCCAAATGTTTTCCATAAAAAGGTCCTCCGGAACAGGTCAGCAGAATACGTTTGATCTCTTCCCTACTCCGGCATCCTTGAAGGCACTGGAAAATCGCGGAATGCTCGGAGTCCACGGGAATGATCTCCGCGCCGCAGCGGTCTGCCTCTTCCATAACCAACTCGCCGGCACAGACCAGCGTCTCCTTATTGGCAAGCGCAATCCGCTTTTTTTCCCGAATGGCAGCCAGGGTCGGTTTTAATCCGATCATTCCAACAACCGCCGTAACCACTGTATCCGCCGATGGCAGTGTCGCCGCCTCCAGCAATCCGTCCATGCCGGACAGCACACGGGTATCTGTATCTGCAATTTTTCCCCGCAGTTCCTCAGCAGCCTCTTCCTGAAACAGAACTGCAAGCTCTGGATGAAACTGGCGTACCTGCCGTTCCATCCGGTCTACACTGCTGTTTGCCGTTAACGCTGCTACGCGCAGTCCCATCTGTTCCGCAACATCTAATGTCTGCCGCCCAATAGAACCGGTAGAACCAAGTAAAGAAATCGTCTTCGTCATTCTATTCTCCAGTTTCTCATAAAATACTGAAAATAAACCAAACAAACGGTGCAACAAAGGTCACGCTGTCAAAGCGGTCCAGCACTCCACCGTGTCCCGGCAGAAGATTTCCGTAGTCCTTTACGCCAAACTCCCGCTTAATGACAGAAAAGCTCAGGTCTCCAATCTGACTGACCACGCTTCCCACAACGCCGAATATTACGATTTCCCACCAAGTGAAGAAGCCTTTTCCTGTGACCAGCGCAGAAACCACATGTAACAATGACAAGCCGATCACGCCGCCCAGCAAACCTCCAATACCGCCTTCCACTGTTTTTTTCGGACTGACCAGGGGCGCCAGCTTGTGTTTGCCGCACAGCATTCCGCCAAACAGCGCAAAGGTATCGCTACCAAAGGAAATTGCCAGCGGTACCCAAACCAGAACGGTTCCATTCTGCATCAGGCGCAGCCGAAGCAGGCAGCTGATCATCAGCGGAAAGACCAAACCTGCAAAAATCGCAGCCGTCACATCAGAAAACGGAATGGCACGTTCTCCGCCATAATGCCGGATGGATTTCCAGAACAGCAAAAACACATAGCACATTGCCAGCAGAGGAAGCCACTGCCAGTCAAAGCCAATGCATATGGGAATCAACACCGCCACCACGACAGCCACGGGCAGTATCATGCCGCGCAGAGCTTCGCTCACCACAGCATTTAACAGCTCATAAACACCAACAGCACAAATCGCTGACAACAGCAGCATCGTTGCCCACGCAGGCGCCGCGCTGAAAATACACAACAGCGCAGGAATGCCAACCACCGCTACCAGAACTCGCTTCAACATGGAAAACCATCCTTTTTCTGTAAAGGTTTATTTCTTTACACCGCCATATCTGCGGTTTCTTTTTTGAAAACTTTCGATGGCACGGTCCAACTCCGTTTCATCAAAGTCCGGCCACAGGGTGTCCGTATAATAAAACTCCGAATACGCGCACTGCCACAGCAAAAAGTTACTGAGACGCTGTTCTCCGGACGGACGGATAATCAGATCCGGGTCCGGGATTCCTGCGGAATCCAGATATCCGGAAAAAATAGATTCATTCAGTTCCTCCAGCGTCTTTTTTCCATCTAAGCAATCCTGCGTAAATCGCCGGACCGCCCGCAGAATTTCATCACGGCCACCGTAGTTCAAGCAAACATTTGCCTGGAAGGAATCCGCCGACAAATGCTCGGTAATCTCATCCGTTTCTTTTGCCAACGCCCGCAGTTCCGGAGAGATTGGCGTCATGTCACCAAAAAAGTGCAGGCGGATATGGTCCCGCTCCATCGTGTCCACTGCTTCCAGTAAATATTTTTTCAGCAGTGCCATAATGGCGTTGACCTCGTCTGCGGAACGCTTCCAATTTTCCGTAGAAAACGCATATACCGTCAAATACTGCACACCGATGTTTTTGCAGTATGTGGCGATTCGGCGGAAGGTCTCTGCTCCCGCCTTATGTCCGGCAGTTCTCGGCAGTCCCCGCCGGGTCGCCCAGCGACCGTTGCCGTCCATGATAATAGCGATGTGGCGAGGCAGGCGCTTGGATTCTGCCTGCCCCGCCGTCGCACTTTTTTTCAGGATGTCCGCCATCAGACCGCCATCAATTCCTTTTCTTTTTTGTTCAACAGTTCGTCGATCTTCTTGCAGCTGTCATCGGTCAGCTTCTGAAGATCCTTTTCTGCACTCTTCAGGTCATCCTCCGTGATTTCGGATGCCTTTGCTTTCTTCTTAAATACATCCATTGCGTCCCGGCGGATATTGCGAATAGCGATCTTGCCGTTTTCCGCATACTTATGGATCTGCTTCACCAGTTCCTTACGGCGTTCCTCCGTCAGCTGCGGGAAATTCAGCCGGAGCGTCCGTCCATCGTCCTGAGGATTGATGCCCAGGTCAGAGGTCTCGATTGCCTTCTTGATCAGCTTCACCGCAGAGGTATCCCAGGGCTGAATCACCAGAGACCGGGGATCCGGAGAGGAAATCGAGGCGATCTGCTGAATGGGGGTCGCCGTTCCATAATAATCAACTGTGATCCGGTCCAGCACTGCGGCGTTGGCACGACCAGCACGGACAGATGCAAAATCTGCTGCGGTAGAGTCGATGCTCTTCTCCATCTTCTCTTCGTAAACCTTATAATCTTCTTTCAACATGGTGGGTCACTCCTTTACAATCGTTCCGATTTTTTCACCGCGTAATGCACGGAGAATATTTTCGGGGTCCTTCAGTGCAAACAGCAGCACCGGAATATGATTATCCATCGACAGAGAGGTCGCCGTGGAATCCATTACCATCAGATGCTGTGCCAATACGTCATCATAGCTGATGGAATCATACTTCACCGCAGTGGGGTCCTTCAGCGGATCCGCAGAATAAACACCGTCCACATTCTTTGCCAGAAGGATCACATCCGCACCAATCTCCGCGGCACGCAGCACTGCGGCTGTATCCGTAGAGAAGAAAGGATTGCCCGTGCCGCAGCCGAAAATCACCACACGTCCCTTCTCCAAATGCCGGATCGCTCTGGAGCGGATATACGGCTCCGCCACCGCACGCATTTCTACTGCGGTCTGCACGCGGACTTCAATTCCCTTCTGCTCCATCACATCAGCAACTGCCAGGCAGTTCAATACCGTTGCCAGCATGCCCATGTGATCGGCACGGGTACGCTCCATCTTACCGCCGCCGTCCTTTACGCCGCGCCAGAAGTTTCCGCCGCCGATCACAATGCCTACCTGTACGCCCATTTCCACTGCCTGCTTGACAACGTCGCAGACCTTTCCGATCACATCGAAGTCCAGTCCCGTATGCTTATCGCCAGCCAGTGCTTCGCCGCTGATTTTCAGAAGAACTCGATGATACACAGGTTTTTCCATTGGATGAACCCTCCAATTATCTATAATTTCCTGCCTGCTATTTTACCGTATTTTCCCCGCTTTGCATAGGGGGTAGCGAAAGTTTTCTGAAAAAAGTAGGGAAGTCTCTTAGAGGGCTTCCCTACTTCTCTCTGTTTATTTGCCGTAGATCCGGTTCAGCTGCTCCAGCAGTTGCTCCTTACCATCGCCCTTCTCCGCAGAAAACGGAATGAGAACATCCTCTTCCCACAGCTGAAGCGTCTCACGAATCAGCTGAAGCGCCGGTTCCACCTGGCTTTTTTTCAGCTTGTCCAGCTTATTTGCCACGATAATTTCCGGACATCCGGTTTCCCGAAACCAAGTATGCATAGTAATGTCATCCGCCGTTGGTTTATGGCGGATATCCACAATCAGAACCCCCAGTGTGATAAGCCCCTGTTCATCCTGAAAGTAATCCTCCATCAGTCGTCCCCAGCGCTCTTTTTCGCTGCGGCTGACTTTGGCATATCCATATCCAGGCAGGTCCACCAAATATGCTCCGCCATCAATTTTAAAATAATTGATCTGCGTTGTTTTTCCGGGAGTCGCGCCGACATAAGCCAGCTTCTTTCGCCCAACCACCCGGTTGATCACCGAAGATTTTCCCACATTGGACCGCCCTGCAAATGCAAACTGCGGCAAAGGGTCCCGCAGAAAATCACTCCGCTTCGTCGCCGCGCGAACAAATTCCGCTTTTCCAAAATTCAAGCTCATCTGTTTTCCTCACTGCCGCAGGGCGGTATTTTCGCCGTTCTCCCGATGCCCGGAAGCCGGTGCGAACGCTGCCACATCCTTTTCATGGGCAACGGTTTTCTCCACAGGACACAATGCCTGGCTCAACACCTCATCCACACTGCTTACCGGAATGAAGCTCAAGCCTGCACGGACAGTCTGGTCAATCTCATCCAGATCCCGCAGGTTATCCTTGGGAATCAGTACGGTTTTCACGCCGTTTCGCAGCGCTGCCATCGTCTTTTCCTTCAGTCCGCCAATAGCAAGCACCCGTCCACGAATCGTGATCTCACCAGTCATTGCCAGATGCGCCCGGATCCTCCTTCCAGTCAAGGCCGAAGTCAACGCCGTTGCAATGGCAATTCCCGCAGAAGGACCATCCTTCGGAACCGCACCCTCCGGGAAATGCACATGAATGTCCTTATTTTTATAGAAATCCGCGTCAATCCCCCATTCAGCCGCACGGCTGCGCAGACAGCTGAGCGCAGCTTGGACTGATTCCTTCATCACATCACCCAGATTTCCGGTAAGCTCCAGCTTTCCAGTCCCGTCCATCACATTGACTTCCACTTCCAGGATCTCTCCGCCGACTTCCGTCCACGCCAGACCGTTCACCACGCCGACCTCTTCATTTTCCGTATGTAGCGCCGGGGCAAAGGGCTGTGCGCCAAGGTAGTCCTTCAGGTTTTTATTTGTAATGGTAATTCGCTTTACATTCTTTGTGAGAAAAGACATATCTGCCTTTCTGCACAGTTTTCCCAGCTGGCGTTCCAGCTGGCGAACACCAGACTCCCGTGTATAGTCGCAGATGACAGAACGGATGGCATCATCGCTGATCCGCAGCTGCGTCTTCTTCAATCCATGCTCTGTCAGCTGCTTGGGCAGTAGGTGCTGCTTTGCGATCTGCAGCTTTTCCTCATCTGTATAGCTGGACAGTTCAATGACCTCCATACGGTCCAGCAGTGGGCGGGAAATCGTGCTGGTGGTATTTGCAGTAGTAATAAATAGAACCTTGCTGAGATCCAAGGGGATTTCCAGGAAATGGTCTCTGAAGCTGCTGTTCTGCTCCGAATCCAGAACCTCCAGCAAAGCCGCAGCCGGATCGCCCCGATAGTCATTTCCCATTTTGTCGATCTCATCCAGCAGCAGCAGCGGATTCATCGAACCGCTCCGGCTGATTGCCTCCACAATGCGTCCCGGCATGGCACCAATGTATGTTTTCCGGTGCCCCCGAATATCTGCTTCGTCCCTGATACCGCCGAGGCTCAAACGGGCAAGCTTCCGGTTCAGTGCCTTTGCCACGGAAATGGCAATGGACGTCTTTCCCACGCCGGGAGGACCTACCAGACAGATGATCTGTCCCTTCCCCTCCGGATTCATCTGCCGGACTGCCAGTGCCTCCAAGATCCGTTCCTTAACCTTCTCCAAGCCGAAATGGTCATGGTCCAGAATCTTTCTGGTCGCTTCCACATTCAGCCGTTCCTTCGTAACCGTGTTCCACGGCATTTCCAGACAGACATCCAGATAATTCCGGGATACCGCCGCCTCCGCACTTCCAAAGGGCTGCTTTGCGATCCGGTTAACCTCTTTCAGAAGGTGCTGCTCTGCATCCTCCGGCAAACCAAGTGCCGTGATCCTCTTGCGGTATGTCTCCAGTTCATCGTCGTCATCCGATTCGCCCAACTCATTCTGCATGACGCGGATCTGTGTACGGAGGATTTGCTCCCGCTGGGACTGCTCCAAATGCTCCCGAACCTTGCTCTCCATTTCGTGCTCAAATTCCAGCACGTTGTTCTCCCGTGCCAGGAAAGAATTCAAGCGCTTCAACCGCAAAAAGGGATTAATCTCATCTAAAATTTCCTGCTTTTCTCCAGATCGGATATTGATATTCTGTGCCAGATAATCTGCAAGATATCCCAAATCCCGGCAATCCAGCACTGTAGAGCGCACCTCTTCCGCGATACCGCCGACCATTTCCGCATATTCATTGAACAGCGTTGCCGTCTGCCGCAGCAGCGCCTCTGTCCGGGGACTGCGCTGAAATGCCTCCGACTCTTCCTCCTCCGGAATGACCTCCACATTTGCCTGCAAATACGGCTCTGTCTGCCACAGGCGCTTCATGCGGGCACGCTGTTCACCCTCTACCATAACGCGCACCGTTGTGGGTGCAATCCGCAGGATCTGACTGATATGGGAAATCGTGCCTACTGTATAGAGATCCTTTTCCTCTGGATCCGTGACGCCAACCTCTTTCTGTGTAACCAGAAAAATACGCTGGTCGGTCTCCATCGCGTGTTCCAGCGCTCGTGTTGAAATCGGGCGTTCCACATCGAAAGTCAGATTCATATGCGGAAACACCGTCAGACCACGCAGAGCCAGAACCGGGATATTCCAAGTTGTTAATTCCATAGGTGTTCCTTTCTGTTGTAAAAAAGAGGGCGCCAGAAGCGCCCTCTTTCATGCGTCATTACGGTCAGACGCTGAAGCTCACGACGCCGAGGCAGGAGACGAGGTTTCCGCGCCTGCGGCTTTTTCGCCCTTGCCGGTGTTCAACTTCACTGCGTGATTGACTTTATCCGGATTCCGTGTCAAAACCGGTTTACCGTTTCCCTCCACGCACGCCTTCGTAATTAGGACCTTCTCAATGGTCGGATCCGAGGGGATCTCATACATGATTCCTGTCAGCATTCCTTCCATCACCGCGCGAAGTCCCCGAGCGCCAATGTTCCGTTCGATTGCTTTGTCTGCCACTGCCTCCAGAGCCTCCTGCTCAAAGGACAGCTCAACATCGTCATACTCAAACAGCTTTTGATACTGCTTGACCAGCGCATTTTTCGGCTGGGTCAGAATTTGAACCAGATCATCCCGCGTCAGGCTGTTCAACGATGCCACGACAGGCAAACGACCCACCAACTCCGGAATGATGCCGAATTTCAGCAGATCATGCGGCTGTACCTGACGGAACAGCTCACCCACATCCCGATTCCTTCTGCTGGAGACCGGAGCGTCAAAACCGATACTCTTCTGCTCCACACGTCGCTCAATGATCTTGTCCAGACCGTCAAACGCACCGCCGCAGATAAACAGGATGTTCTTTGTATTCAGTTGGATAAACTCCTGATGGGGGTGCTTGCGTCCTCCCTGCGGGGGAACGTTTGCAACCGTTCCCTCCACGATCTTCAGCAGTGCCTGCTGTACTCCCTCGCCGGAAACATCCCGGGTAATGGAAGTATTTTCACTCTTCCGGGCAATTTTATCGATCTCATCCACATAAATAATGCCATGCTCTGCCCGCTCTACATCGAAATCAGCCGCTTGCAGCAGGCGAAGCAGAATATTTTCCACATCGTCGCCCACATAGCCTGCCTCTGTCAGCGTAGTCGCGTCCGCAATGGCAAAGGGGACCTGAAGGATCCGCGCCAGTGTCTGTGCAAACAGCGTCTTTCCGGAGCCTGTTGGACCAATCAGCAGGATGTTGCTCTTTTGCAGCTCAACATCCTCATCTCCGCCAAAATAGATCCGCTTGTAGTGGTTGTAAACAGCCACAGACAGTGCCATTTTGGCTTCATCCTGACCGATCACATATTGGTCCAGCACCGCCTTGATCTCCTGCGGAGTCGGAAGCTTATCCGGAATCTCCTCCAACGTGCTGTGCGTGCTCTCCTCATAGCCGTCATTCAAGATACTCATGCAAAGCTGCACACACTCATCGCAGATCCGGACACCCGGTCCCTGTATCATTCTGTGCACCTGCTGCTCATGCTTTCCGCAAAAAGAGCAGCGAAGTGACTTTTTACCCTCGTCGTTCATGGTGATACCTCAGTTTATCTCTTATAGATCACTTTATCGATCAAGCCGAATTCCTTTGCTTCCTCTACACTCATGAAGTTATCCCGCTCACAGGCAGCCGTTACGACCTCAACCGGCTTTCCAGTATTTTCAGACAGGATGCGGTTCATCCGCTTCTTGATGATCTCCAAGCGCTTCAGATGGATCGCCATATCCGTAATCTGTCCCTGAGTGCCGGCAGAGGGCTGGTGAATCATAATCTCCGCATTGGGCAATGCGATCCGCTTCCCCTTCGTACCGGAGGAAAGCAGGAAAGCACCCATGCTGGCAGCCATACCCACGCAGATCGTAGACACATCGCACTTGATATACTGCATCGTGTCATAAATCGCCATACCATCGGTCACACTGCCGCCGGGGCTGTTGATATACAGCTGGATATCCTTATCCGGGTCCTGTGCTTCCAGATAGAGAAGCTGTGCGACAACCAAGCTGGCTGTGGTCGCATTGACTTCCTCGCCTAAGAAGATGATGCGGTCATTGAGCAGACGGGAATAGATATCATAGGACCGCTCTCCCCGGCTGGTCTGCTCAACTACATAAGGAACTAAACTCATTGGTAAAACCTCCTTGAAACAATGCTCCCCGTCTTCTGCATTCTCTCCCGGTCACACACTGTCCGGCGAAAATATGGCAAAAGCGCCTCAGCCCTGTGAGGGACCGGCGCTATGCCATGCAGCATCACAGAAGCTACTTCCGCCATGATACTACCTTGCTGTGAGAAATCTTGTCGAATTCATGTAAGGAGCTCGCTTTTCCCTGCATAGTATGCCCGGAATTATTTGGATTCTTCCTCCGTCTTCTTTGCAGCAGACTTCTTTGCGGCAGTTTTCTTTGCAGGCTTCTCCTCGCCGTCTTCAGCAACCTTCTTGGTAGACTTCTTTGCGGCGGTCTTCTTTTCAGGCTTCGTTGCCGTAGCACTCTCGGTCACGACGGCGATTGCCTTCTGCGTCTTGACCTGATCCTCCACAACCTCGCGGGTCAGATACTTCTTGACGGTATCCACATCCATGTTGTAGGTCTCAGCCATTCTCTTGTACTCGGATTCCACATCCTCATCCGTTGCTTCCAGCTTCTCTGCCTTGATGATGGCGTTCAGAGCCACATCCAGACGGACCTGGCGCAGTGCCGGCTCCTTGGCGTCCTCCAGCAGCTTTGCCTCATCCACACCAGTAATCTTCAGGTACTGGTCATAGGGAATGCCCTGCTGCTGAATCTGCATCCGGAAGTTTTCCACAAAGCGCTTTGCCTGGGTCTCCACCATTGCCTCGGGGACATCACAGGTAATGTTCTCTGCAACCTGCTTCATCAGCTCGTCCTCAAAGCTCTGCTGCGCTTCCTTCTCGCGCTCCTCAGCAACCTTCTTCTTCAGGTCTGCCTTCAGTTCCTTCAGCGTATCAAACTCGGAAACGTCCTTTGCGAACTCATCGTCCAGCTCGGGAACTTCCTTTGCCTTCACTTCATTGACCTTGACATGGAACACCACTGCCTTGCCTGCGAGGTCTGCGTGATACTCTTCGGGGAAGGTGATGTTGATGTCCTTTTCTTCTCCAGCCTTCATGCCAATCAGCTGATCCTCAAAGCCGGGGACAAAGGTACCGGAGCCGATCTCCAGGCTATAGTTCTCTGCCGTGCCGCCATCGAACTGCTTATCACCGTCAAAGCCCTTGTAGTCGATCACAGCAGTATCACCGGTCTCAATGGCACGGTCCACAGATACCAAGCGGGTGTTCCGGTCTGTCAGCTCCTTCAGCTTCTCATCCACATCCGCAGCGGTGACCTTGACCTCTGCCTTGGGAGCGGACAGTCCCTTGTATGCACCCAGAGTAACCTCGGGATAAACGGGAACCACTGCCTTAAAGGTAAAGCCCTCCTTGGTCACTTCGCCGACCAGCTCCACCTTCGGGTCGCCAACGACCTGCAGCTTCTCTGCTTCCACCGCTTCCTTATATGCATCAAACCAAACGTTGTCGATTGCGTCAGAATAGAACACCGCTTCGCCATACATCTTCTCGATCAGCTGACGGGGTGCCTTTCCAGGACGGAAACCAGGAACACGGATATCTTTGCGCTTCTGGCGGTATGCCTTTTCCACGCCAGCTTCAAATGCCTCTGCACCCACTTCGATTGTCAGGGCGACTTCGTTCTTTTCTAATTTTTCGCAGCTCTTCACACTCATTTTGTTTATTCCTCCGTTCATCGTCGGCTCTCAGCCGATGCAACAATTAATTTTATCAGATATTCTCTGAAAAAGCTATCCCTTTTTTCTTTATTCGCAAATTTTTTTAGGAACAAATCCTAAATAATCCGCAGAAATCAGAGAAAACTCTGTGTTTTGAAAAACGCCCTCGAATCTGCGGCGAATCGTGGGACCATGCAAATGCCCATAGCAGCACCGCTGAACAGGATATTTTTCCAGCACTTCCAAAATCTCCGGACACCGGTAGCCCTGATACAGGGGCGGATAGTGGAGAAAACAAAAGATCTCCCTTCCATCTGCCGCACGCAGCGAAGCATCCAGCCGCATGACCTCCCGGTTCAGAACCTTTGCATCATGTGGTTTCTGTGCTTCCTCCAAAAACCAGCCACGGGTCCCGCACAGTGCATACTTTTTATATTCTACACAGTTGTTATGCAGAAAGTCAATAGTGTGGATTCCCGCTTCCTCCAGATAATGCCGCATTTTGGAAACCGTTGTCCACCAATAATCATGATTTCCCTTAATCAAATACTTCTGACAGGGAAATTGCTCCAGAAACCGGAAGTCAGCCTCCGCCTCCGGCATGGACATTCCCCAGGACGTATCCCCTGCCAGGACCAGCACATCCTCCTCCGTCAGCTGTGACAGGGACTGCTCGATCCGGGACACATAGCCCTTCCATGCATCGCCAAATACTTCCATGGATTTGTTTCCGCTCAAAGAAAGATGCAGATCTCCAATGGCGTATAGTGCCATGCGTTCCTCCTTCTAATCTGACGGTATGTCAGCGTGTTTATTTCAGGAAATCCAGCACAACGCCGTCCATTCCTGCCTTTTCGCAGCTCAGGTCAAATCTGCGGGTCTTGCCTTTCAAAGCCGCCAGCCGCTTCGGTGCAGTCACACCGGATACTCTTTGCAGTTGGTCGATCAGCTCCACACCGTCACCCTCCAGCTTTTCACCGATGGATATCAGCACATGATTGCAGAACTTATACGGAGAAGCCGTAGAGACGAACACTGTCAACGTCTTGTCTCCGGTCTCTGTGCGGTACTGCTCCATTACATTGGCTGCCACTGCTGTATGGGTGTCGATCAGATAGTCATGCTTCTGATAGTACTCCGCAATGGTTGCCGCCGTTCCTGCCTCGTCACAGAAGCCTCCCCAATACAGCTCCTTCAGTTGGCGCTTAATCTCGTCAGAGACCTCATACCTTCCTGTTTTGGACAGCTGCTCCATGTAATCACGGACCTGTGCGTCATTCTCTCCGGAGAGGTCAAACAGCAGCCGTTCCAGATTGCTGGAAACCAGAATATCCATAGAGGGACTCATTGTCGTATGGAAGGGACGGTTCCGGTCATACACACCCGTCCGGAGGAAGTCAGTCAGCACATCGTTGCAGTTAGAGGCACAGATCAGCTTCCCAACCGGCAGTCCCATTCGCTTTGCGTAATAAGCTGCCAGAATATCACCGAAGTTGCCTGTGGGAACGCAGAAGTTTACCTTCTCGCCCATCGTGATTCTGCCATCTCGCAGCAGGTCGCAGTATGCGGAAATATAATACACGACCTGGGGCAGGATCCGCCCCCAGTTGATGGAGTTTGCGGAGGACAGGAAGAATCCGCGCTGCGCCAGCGTCTCCCGCATTTTTTCATCGGAGAAAATGCGCTTTACACCTGCCTGTGCATCATCGAAATTACCAACAACCGCACAAACGCCGACATTTTCGCCCTCCTGCGTGACCATCTGCAGCTCCTGAACGGCAGAAACGCCATGCTTAGGATAAAACACCATAATCTTCGTCTGCGGGACATCAGCAAAGCCCTCCATTGCCGCCTTACCGGTATCGCCGGAGGTTGCCACCAGAATGCACACCGTCTTTTTCTCACCAGTCTTCTGTAAAGCGGCAGACAGCAGCTGCGGCAGCATTTGCAGTGCCATATCCTTGAAGGCACTGGTAGGACCGTGCCACAGCTCCAGGCAGTGGGTACTGTCATCCACCATGCGGACTGGCGCCACCGTCTCTGTATCGAATTTATCCGGACCATAGGCACGGTCGGCAAAGCCCTTCAGCTCTTCCACCGTGTAATCCGTCAGGTACAAAGCCATGACCCTTGCCGCCCGCTCCTGATAAGACGCGGAAACCAGAGACTGCAAAAACGCTTCATCAATCTGCGGAATCTCACAGGGGGTTAACAGTCCACCGTCCCGGCTTAATCCCATTTTGATGGCGTCCGCAGCATCATACCGCAAGCTGACGTCTCTTGTACTGTAATACTTCATAATCCATTCCTCACTTTACAGGAAATTTCATTCAAACGCATTTGGAATATATGTGATCTCCGCTCTCCGCGGATTGGAATATTCGTAAACCTCCGCCACATCGAAGCGCACAGGTCCATTCCATTCATGCAGGCTTAAATACAGCTCTGCCGCAGTCCGAAGCTTCTGCTGTTTTCTGGCATCTACAAACTCCCTCGGAAGCCCCACATCAAAGCGGCTGCGCAGCTTGACCTCTACAAAACACAGGCACCCCTCCGGGCTCTTTGCCACCAGGTCGATCTCGCCAAAACGGCAGCGCCACTGACTCTCCAATAAGGTGTATTTCCGCCCTCGGAGATATTTGGCAACCTCCGCTTCGCCACGGTCTCCCCTGCTCTTTGCGTCCTTCACTGCGGCTTCCTCTGTTCCCACTTTTTCAGAAAGGTCTTCCGGTGCTCCGGGCAGGGACCATACTGGTCCAGCATGGCATAGTGCAGCTTTGTTCCGTAACCCTTATGCCTTGCGAACTGATACTGTGGATATCTTTCGTCTAATGTCTTTGCAACAAAGTGGTCCCGGCTGACCTTTGCCAAAATGGACGCTGCGGCAATAGACGCACTCCTTCCATCTCCGCCAACGATCAATTCATGGGGCGTGTGAAGATCACACATACTTCCGTGGTCCCGGTTCCCATCCACCAGCGCAAATTCTGCCGGAATCGGCAAATCATCGATTGCCAACTGCATCGCCTTTATTCTGGCGTTCAGAATATCTATTTCATCGATCTCCGCCGCCTCTACAAAAGCCACCGAATATGCGATGGCATGCTCGCAAATGGAAGCATACAGCTTTTCCCGCTGTTTTTCCGTCAGCTTCTTGGAGTCGTTCAGTCCCTCCACAGTCCATCCTCTGGGCAGGACCACCGCAGCCGCATATACAGGACCTGCCAACGGTCCTGCGCCAGCCTCATCCACACCGCAGATATTCCGGTATCCTTTTGCGAAAGCCTGCTCCTCAAACTCCCAAGGATGCGTCATCTGCTCCATCACTTCAGATCCTCCGGCATCTCTAATGTAAAGCGTCCAAGCTTGCCGGCACGATACTCGTCCATCAGGATTTTTGCCATCCGCTCCGTGTCGATCTCACCGCCGGAAATCAAAAATCCACGCTTTCGCCCTGCCTTTTGCAACAAATCATAGCCGGAATCATCCTCCGCGCTCTCGATCTTATAGCGTTCTGTCAATGCTGCCGGATAGCGAAGTGCCAGATAGGACATCAGATGGCACGCCAGCTCCTCCATATCCACGACCTCATCCTTTATCGCTCCGGTAAACGCCAGATTCAGCCCCACACTCTGATCTTCAAACTTTGGCCATAGAATACCCGGTGTGTCCATCAGTTCCAGCTGGTTATCAATGGGGACCCACTGTCTGGAGCGCGTCACTCCCGGGCGGTCCCCTGTCTGTGCCGTTTTGCGCCGGGCAACCTGATTGATAAAAGTTGATTTTCCAACATTGGGAATTCCGAGAATCATGACCCGGACAACCCGTCCAACCTGTCCCTTTTCTGCATAAGCCTTCAGCTTATCAGACAGCAGCTCCCGGACCTCTGCCGCAAACCACTTGGTTCCGTTTCCTTCCTTGGCATTGGACTCCATTACGGCATATCCACGGCTCCGAAAATACGCCGCCCACTGCTTAGTTGCAGCGGGATCTGCCTGATCGACCCGGTTCAGCACAACCAGACGCGGTTTTCCGGCTGTCAGTTCATCCACATCCGGATTTCGGCTGGAAATGGGGATCCGGGAATCCAGAATCTCACACACAGCGTCCACATTTTTGATCTGGTCCACAATCATACGCCGGGTCTTTGTCATGTGACCAGGATACCACTGGATATTCATTCGTCTCTCCTCACGTCAGGAAATGATTCCAATTCTGGAAAAATCTCTTTTTTCTGTCTCCTCATCTGCTCCGGGAAACAGGATAAACACTGCCTTTCCAATAATATACCGTGTATCCACCGTTCCCAGGTGAGAATCCCGGCTGTCATTGGAATGGTTCCGGTTGTCACCCATAACAAACACGGAACCCTCCGGAACAGTCAGAGGAAACTCCGTTCCTTCCTGCTGGAACGTCAGCTCCGCAATATAATCTTCTTCTAAAAGGATGTCATCCACATAAACGCTGCCAGTGGTAAAGTCAATGTCTACCGTCTGCCCCGCTGTTGCAATCACACGCTTTACGATCGGTTCCGTCATAAAAGAGCTTTTCCGCAGAACCACAATATCGCCGTACTGATAGTCATGGTGCAGCAGCGAATTCACCACTAACAGCCGGTCTCCATCCTGCAGGGTCGGCACCATGGAATGTCCATCCACACCAATCAGCCGGACCAAAAATGTAAAGACCAGCACAACCGTCAAAACAGAGCAGACCAGTGCCTGTGTCCATTCATATAAATTCCGATCCTTCTGTTTTTGTTCTTCCATTGCCTTCACCCAACTTATCTCAGCCGCCTCAGCGGTTCAAATTTCTTCCGGATTTTATCGAGCCAGAAGAAGTATAGCAAAAAAAACACTTTCTCACAAGTGATTCTGCCGGAAAAGGAGAAATTTTTGCATATCGCAGTAAAATTAAAAAGAGAGGCGCACGCGCCTCTCTTTTCTCGGACAAAAATTACAGCTTCTCCTTGACCTTAGCGCCCTTGCCAACACGACCACGCAGATAGTACAGCTTGGCACGACGGACATCGCCGCCACGGACAACCTCTACCTTGTCAATAGAGGGAGAGTGCACCGGGAAAATCTTCTCCACGCCAACACCATAGGACAGGCGGCGAACCGTGAAGGTCTCCTCAATGCCGCCATGCTTCTTTGCAATGACAGTACCCTCGAAAACCTGAATTCTCTCGCGGGAGCCTTCCTTCACCTTAACATGCACACGAACCGTGTCGCCCACATGCACAGTTGCCGTTTCCTTCTGCAGCTGCTCTTTGTTCAGTTCCTTAATCAAATCCATGGATATATCCTCCTGTTTAATATAGGCGTTCATACCGTCTTTTCAAGTATACATCCGTATACACGGCAGAGGACCACCCTTTCATACCGTAGTAGGATATCACAGATGCAGATTATTTGCAAGTCTTTTTTCTTTCTCGACCTCATCTTTTCTTTGACTGCACAATTCCCCACACAGGCAGCAGCAGCCAGAGGTTTCCTCCGGTTTTCCACATCAGATACGCAAGCGCTGTCAAAACGCACACGGAAACCACTTTTCCAATATTATCAGACCACTGCTCTCCCCGGTCCGGTCCCCACCGCCATAAGAAAAGCAAGTTCAGCACCCGCCAGCCATCCAGTGCAGGAAGGGGCAGGATATTGAAAATTCCTAATACCAGATGCGCTCCCGCCGCCACATGCAGGTCTTCGTACTCAGCCGGAGCCTGCAGCAGAAGTCCTGCGCTGAGAAAATTAAACAGTGGTCCTGCCAGCACGGCAAGCAGCTCCTGTCCGTACTTCAAGCGCATGTTCTCTGTTCTGATCTCCGCACCCAACATGGTCAGCCGAAGTCCTGTCACCGGAACGCCATAGCACTTCAGTACCAATAAATGCCCCGCTTCGTGAATGACCGCTGCCGACAGAAGCATCAGCAGCGGTTTTCTTCCATTCATCATCCCGAACCAGCACCAGAGCAGCACTGCCCCCAATGCGTCCCAGCCGGGCGGATCACGCCTGTTCAACATAATAAATGGGGTTCAGATAATCCTCTCCATGATGCAGCTCAAAGTGAAGGTGTGGACCAGTTGCCATTCCAGTCTCCCCTACTTCGGCAATGACCGCATCCTTTTGTACCTGTGTATCAGATGTAACCAATATCTTGCTACAATGGGCATAAAGGGTCCAATATCCATTCTGGTGTTCCAGCATCAAATACTTTCCGTAGCTACTGCTCTCCCCTACTGCCTTTACAGTACCAGCGGCAAAGCTGTGAATCTTCGTCCCCATATCTGCGGCAATATCTACTCCATAGTGGAATTTTTCTTCTCCCTCTACCGGATGTTCCCGGTATCCGAAACCGGAAGAAACCGTACCGACAACCGGAACACTGTAATCAAAGCCCAAAACTACCTGCTGTAAATTGGTATGCGCAGGCAAGTTCCCCTCGGAATAGACGATTTGCAGCTTCTGCGCAAAGGTACTTTGCTCCTGCGCCACCGCTTCTGTATCTTGAACATCAGATGTACTCAAGTCCTCCTGTTCACAGTCGGTAAGCCAATCTGTGCTGCTTCCAGTTCCCATAGAAAAACGGCTCATGGACCACACCGCGGTCTTTACCGCACCATCTCCAAATCCCACATTTTCTTCCGGTAAAAGTGCCGCCGTTTTTACCGCATTGTCTTCTGGTTGAAAAACCGCCTGATATAGCTCCCCCAGCCCGTCCGAAACTGAATCTTCTCCGGAAAAGATTTGTCCCGCCGCAGAAAATACCTGCTCCATGTCCATATTTTTCTGCATAGCGTCCGATAAAGCCGTTTGCCACGCAGTCTTTTCCGATGGCAACAGAAACTTGGCGGCAACCAGTAAAACAAAAGCGCCTCCGCAAATCAGCAGCTGGATCAACCGCGCCTTTTCTTTCCCAGCCAATTCTGTCCGGTCAGCCTTCCATGAGGTCCCTCGCGGCGCCCGCTTGATAGATTCCTTCCGACTTTTCCCAACCCGTTCGGATACCATATAGAGGTCCCTCCTCAGCATATTGATTACTAAAAACTATGCTGAGAAGGAAAATTTTATGCTGGCTCCCGTAAGCAGGAAGAGTACAGCACACCATCGCTGCGGAAGTACGCAAAGACCTCCTGACCGCCATGATAATACCACCGCAGATCCGTCTCACCGTCTCCGTTCAGATCCACCTCATCCACCTGATTCGCACAGTCTGCCAGCAGCTTTGGAATGCCGTTTTCATCCAGAACATAGTAGTCATATGCGAAATACGCCGCTCCCCGGGGAGCAAGAATCCGAAATCCGCTCTCGCCCAGGACATCCGAAAATGGCTCCACTGCATAGCCATCACGATATGCACTTTCCTCCTGACAGAAGCGTGTCAGCATATCTCCCTTCCGGACTGCCCAATATTTGACCATCGCATCTTCCTGGTCCTGATAGCAAACGATTCGAGTTCCATCCGGCATGGTCTCATCGCACAAAACTTCCCCCATCGTATCGGCAGAGACTTCATCTGCCTCCATATCATTTACCGGGGTATAAGGCTCTGCATTCAGCAATAGCTCCGGCGTTGTATTACCTCCGTCATCGTAAGCTGTTTCTCTCTGTGCTAAACTATCCGTCTCCTGCCGCACATCGGAAGCAAACGCTTGCGAATAAACCGACAGTGACAGTATCATGGTAAGCGCCAAAAAGGTAATTCGTGCCTTTCTCATTTCAAATTCCTCCTGATCGTCATAATGCAAATTGATTCTCTGCATATTTTCGATTTTAACAAGGACCTTCATTTAAAAAACAACAAAGTAAAGACAATCCTGTAACAACAATCGACAAATATAACAAAGTAGGAACGTTCCCCCAACTTGTTTCTGCCTGTCATTTCATCGTCTCAACATAAATTAGCTACACGCTTCATCCTATGCACCATAGGCTTTATAAAAAGGAAAAAAGACATGACAACTGTCATGTCTTTTTGGTCGGAGCGGCGGGATTCGAACCCGCGGCCTCTTGGTCCCGAACCAAGCGCGATACCAAGCTTCGCCACGCCCCGAAGCAACGTGAACATTATATGAAAAATTTCAACTTCTGTCAAGGAGATTTTTTAATTCTCCATCAAATTCTTTCCTGTAAAAAAGAGGACTGCTTCCTAAGAAACAGTCCTCTCTTTACTCAGTAAATCAAAGCTTACTTCGCAGCCTTTGCAGCGCGAACAGCCTCAATCAGCAGCGGGGTCACCTTGAACAGGTCACCGCAGATACCGTAATCGGCAATCTCGAAGATGGGAGCGGTGTCGTTCTTGTTGACAGCAATAATGCACTCGGAATCCTGCATGCCAGCCTTATGCTGGATAGCACCGGAAATACCCAGAGCAACATACACCTTCGGATGCACAGTCTTGCCGGTCTGACCGACCTGATGGTCAGCAGACAGCCAGCCGGAGTCGATGGTTGCACGAGAGCCGCCGACAACGCCGCCCAGCTCAGCAGCCAGCTCTTCAGCCAGCTGAATGCCCTTCTCGACGTCCTTGGAAATACCACGACCAACGGAGACAATGTAGTCAGCGCCAACCAGATCAACCAGCTTCTTAGCAGCCTTGACGATCTCAACGACCTCGGTCTGGATGTCGGACTCGGACAGGGAGAATGCGGGCTTCACGATCTTGCAGGCATCAGCCTTAGCCTGATCGAAAGCAGCCTTCTTCATAACGCCCGGACGGACTGTTGCCATCGTGGGACGGAAACGGGGGCAGATGATGGTTGCCATCAGGTGACCGCCGAATGCAGGACGGGTCATCTTCAGGTCGCGGGAAACATCGTGCTTCTGACCCAGAACGATTGCGGAGTTCATACCGTCAATCTTAGCCTCTGCCAGAGTGGAGCTCTCACGCAGGAAGTTCTTGTAGATGGGCATATCCACATCCAGGTGCGTGCAGTCTGCGCACAGACCGGTGTGCAGGCGGGCTGCGCAACGGGGACCCAGGTCACGACCAATGTTGGTTGCGCCAATCAGGAATGCCTCGGGCTTCAGCTCCTCGATCACTTCGCAAATAACCTTTGCATAAGCATCGGTGGTGTAGTCCTTCAGCAGGGGGCTCTCGCAAACGATGACTTCGTCAGCGCCGTAGCCGCCCAGCTCCTTTGCCAGACCCTCAACGTTGTCGCCCAGCAGCAGACCGCAGAGCTTTACGCCCAGCTCGTCAGCCAGCTTACGACCTTCGGAAATCAGCTCGAAATCGGTGGGCATCAGCTTGCCCTGACGCTGCTCACAGAATACCCATACATCCTTGAAAGCAGCCAGCTCGGTATTGTTAAAAGTAGCCATTACTATCTATCTCCTCTCTTAGATGATGTGTTTGGCAGCCAGAATGCCAGCCAGCTTATCGCAGTTAGCCTTGTCATCGCCCTCATCCAGCATCATGCCAGCACCCTTCTGGGGAGGAGTGAAGGAAGTCAGAATGTTGGTGGGAGAACCCTTCAGACCAATGGTAGTTGCATCGATCAGGGGATCATCCTTCAGTGCGTTGTAGTCGAACACCTGCATGGGCTTGGAATAAGCCTCGAAGATGCCGCCAACGCTCATGTAACGCGGCTCGTTCAGCTCCTTGATGCAGGTCAGCAGGCAGGGAGTCTGAACCTTGATGGTCATATAGCCGTCTTCCAGCATACGCTTCACGGTGATGGTATCGCCGCTCTTCTGGATATCAGCAACATAAGTAACCTGGGGCAGATGCAGCTTCTCAGCGATCTGGGGACCAACCTGAGCGGTATCACCGTCGATTGCCTGACGACCGCACATCACGATGTCGTCCTTCTCCACGCCGATGCGGTTGATAGCAGCAGCGATGATCTGAGAAGTAGCATAGGTATCGGAACCACCGAACTCACGAGCGGAGACCAGAACAGCCTCATCTGCGCCGCGAGCCAGGATCTCACGCAGCATTCCCTCTGCGGGAGGGGGACCCATGGTGACGACAATGACCTTGCAGCCGGTCTCGTCCTTCAGCTTCAGAGCAGCCTCGACAGCGTTCAAGTCATCGGGGTTGGTGATGGTCTGCATGGATGCACGATCCAGAGTACCATCGGGGTTCACTGCCACCTTACCGGAGGTATCAGGAACCTGCTTGACACAAACGATAATTTTCATTTTACCTTACCCTCCTCTTTTATCACAGACCCAGGTGCTTGGCAATGACCATGCGCTGGACCTCGGAAGTACCCTCGTAGATCTCAGTGATCTTTGCGTCACGCATCATGCGCTCCACGGGATACTCACGGGTGTAACCATAACCACCAAACAGCTGGACTGCGCGGCGGGTCACATCGGAAGCGGTTTCTGCGGCGAACAACTTAGCCATAGCAGCAGCCTCATTGTAGTCCTCATGGTTCTGCTTCTTCATAGCGGCAGAATACACCAGGAACTGGGCAGCCTGCGTGCGGCAAGCCATATCAGCCAGCTGGAACTGAGTGTTCTGGAACTTGCTCAGCGGACGACCGAACTGGACACGCTCCTTGGTGTACTTCACAGCCTCGTCGATAGCGCCTTCTGCCAGACCCAGAGCCTGGGAAGCGATACCAATACGACCGCCATCCAGAGTCATCATAGCGATCTTGAAGCCCTTGCCTTCCTTGCCCAGCAGGTTCTCCTTGGGAACGATGCAGTCCTCAAAGATCAGGTCGCAGGTGGAAGAGCCGCGGATACCCATCTTCTTCTCATGCTTGCCCTGAGAGAATCCGGGGAAGTCCTTCTCCACGATGAAAGCAGAAATGCCGTGGTTGCCAGCCTTCTTATCGGTCATAGCGAACACAACGAAGGTGTCAGCCACGTTGCCGTTGGTGATGAAGCACTTGGAACCGTTCAGGACGTAATGGTCGCCTTCCAGAACAGCAGTGGTCTGCTGACCGGAAGCGTCCGTGCCTGCGCCGGGCTCGGTCAGACCGAAAGCACCGATCTTACGACCGCTCAGCAGATCGGGCAGATACTTCTTCTTCTGCTCCTCAGTGCCGTGCTCAAAGATAGGTGCGCAGCACAGAGAGGTGTGGGCGGACAGGATAACTGCGGTGGTGCCGCAGACCTTTGCCAATTCCTCAACAGCCATAGCGTAGGACAGGACGTCGCCGCCTGCACCGCCGTACTCCTTGGGGAAGTAAATGCCCATCATGCCCAGCTTCGCCATCTTCTCGACGGTTTCCATGGGGAACCGCTCTTCTTCGTCGATTTCCTCAGCCAGAGGCTTGACTTCGTTCTCGGCGAACTCACGGTACATCTTACGGAGCATCTGCTGCTCTTTAGTCAGATGAAAATCCATACCTTAAACTCCTTCACTAAAAATTACTTTGTATAATCGTAGAAGCCCTTGCCGCTCTTCTTACCCAGAAGACCGCCGCGGACCATCTTACGCAGAAGCAGTGCGGGACGATACTTGGGATCGCCCGTCTCGTTGAACAGCGTCTCCATGATTGCCAGGCAGACATCCAGACCGATGAAATCGCCCAGAGCCAGAGGACCCATGGGATGGTTTGCACCCAGCTGCATTGCCTTATCAATGTCTTCAACGGATGCAACGCCGGTCTCTACCAGACCGATTGCCTCGTTGATCATGGGGATCAGGATCTTATTCACAACAAAGCCGGGAGCCTCGGCGACCTCAACGGGATCCTTGCCGATCTCCTTGGACAGGTTGTAGATGAAATCGAAAGTCTCCTGGGTCGTGTTGGCGCCGCGGATGACTTCCACCAGCTTCATGCTGGGAACGGGATTGAAGAAGTGCATACCGATCACGGGATGCTTCAGACCGTTGCCCATCTCAGTGACAGACAGAGAGGATGTATTGGAAGCAAACACCGTCTCGGGCTTGCACATGGCGTCCAGTTCATTCAGCAGGACCTTCTTGGTTGCCATGTCTTCCTTGACGCACTCGATCACCAGATCTGCATCTGCAGCGGCAGACTTCTCTTCCACCAAGATGTTGTTCAGGATCGCCTGCTTTGCTTCCTCGGTCATTTTGCCCTTCTGGACGCGCTTCTCCAAGGATGCAGCCAGCTTATCCTTGTGCTTCTGTGCAGAGGCGACACTGCTTGCATACATCAGTGCAGTGTGTCCCTTTGCGGCAAATACCTGAGCGATGCCGGAACCCATTGTGCCGGCGCCAAAGATTGCTACCTTCATAACGAATCCTCCTAATTGAAATTATTGTTATTATTTATAAACGCCAATTACTCAGCAATTTACAAACGGGTCATGCTTCCGCTTTTCCACAAAAGCGGTCATTGCGTTCTTCTGGTCCTTCGTCTCAAAGCAGGAACCAAACAGCTTCTCCTCAATAGCAACAGCCTGTTCAATATTCACCTGCAGACCATCGTTAATTGCCTTCTTGCAGGCTCTTACAGCAATGGGAGCATTTCCGGCAATGCGCTCTGCCATCTTCATGGCTTCCGCCATCAGCTCTTCCGCGGGATACACCGCCTGCACCAGACCGATTGCCAGCGCCTCGGGTGCCTTGATATTTCTTGCCGTATAGATCAACTCTTTCGCCTTGCCCATACCGACCAGACGTGCCATTCTCTGCGTACCGCCAAAGCCCGGGGTAATGCCCAGACCGACCTCCGGCTGACCAAACACTGCCGTATCCGATGCCAAACGGATATCGCAGCTCATGGAAAGCTCGCAGCCGCCGCCCAGAGCAAATCCGTTTACTGCCGCAATCGTGGGAATCGGGAACGCTTCTAGCTTACGGAACACATCGTTGCCAAGCTTTCCGAAAGCCTCGCCCTCCTGCTTTGTCAAACCGCTCATCTGTGCGATATCCGCTCCCGCAACAAACGCCTTCTTACCGGCACCTGTCACGATCAGGCAGCGTACAGTGTTCAGGTCGATCTCATCCAGCACCTTATCCAGCTGGGAGATTACCTGATCGTTCAGTGCATTCAACGCCTCCGGACGGTTGATGGTCAGAATTCCGACCTGTCCCTTGGCTTCCAATTCAACAAACGCCATGATGCTCCTCCTTCTTCGATTTGAGTTCTATGAAATAGGTAAGACATCCCTAAATGCACAGCTTTATTATAGTGATTCTTTTAACATTTATCAAGTCCAAATCCTGCTACAAAATATGCCTTTTTTGCTTTTTTACACTTCACACAAATTGCTCGTTAATTTTTTTACGGATATGTTAATCTATTAACAATTTGTTCGTCATATTGTATATATTATCAGAAATTGAATCCGTTTTTTTGTGATTTACACCGGTTTTAACCTATGGTAGAATAGAACGTACATTCTTTCAGCAAAAGAAAACGCGATATTTTGGAGGGATCCCGTCGATGCGAATGCGTAAGAAAAAGAACCTGCTTCCCCGGATGGAGCGCTGTAAGACCTATCTAATTGAAAATCCCTATGAGATGCCCGGCAAGTGGCGCGCACTGATGCCGGAGGCACAGGAGCTTCGGGTGGAGCTCGGCTGCGGAAAGGGACGCTTTACCGTGGGGACCGCACAGGCGGAGCCTGGTGTTCTGTTCATCGCCGTGGAAATGGTGCCGGACGCTATGGTGGTCGCTATGGAGCGCTGCAAGACTGCCGGTCTTCACAACGTATTTTTCGTATCTGCCAATGCGGATCAGCTTCCGCTGTTCTTCCAGCCCCAGGAAATTGACCGGATCTATATCAACTTCTGCGATCCCTGGCCCACCCGCCGCCACGCCAAGCGCCGCCTGACTCATGGGAATTTTCTTCAGCTGTACCGCAAGGTCCTGAAGGATGGCGGTCAGATCCATTTCAAAACAGACAATCAGGGATTGTTTGAATTCTCTGTGGAAGAAATTCCTCAATTTGGATTTACGCTTTCCGAGGTTACCAGAAACCTTCACGGAAACGGTCCTGTCGGCGTGATGACAGACTACGAGGCAAAATTTCATGAGCTTGGACAGCCCATCAACCGCTGTGTCGCCACAATGATTCCCTGGTCCCTGCCTGATGAAATTCCCTATGATGGTTTTTGTCAGAACCTTTCTGCACACCTTGGAATCACTCCCCAAACAGCCTCATCCGATCATAAGCTCCCTCTCTGGAAATTTCTTTCCTCTGCTTCTCTTCCCTGTCTAAAGGGCGATGATGCACGGCAGGCATTGGATGCACTTCCGGATACGATGGCATATTTCTTTTACGAGGGCGCTGAAAATATTCTTCCCTATGTCCGCGAAACCACCAAGGTACCCGCAGTAGTTCTGGATACCAAGGAAAATCTCTATCTGATTGGAAAAGACCTTTCCTGGGTCTATGTGCAGCCGGAGGAGACAGCAGATGGTCCTTTCTTTTACCAAACCACCCGCTAACTTCCATTTTCTTATCAATCAACAAAAAGAGACCTGTGCCGCCATTCGCCGCACAGGTCTCCTTTTTATCACTTTCGTGCCGGAATCTTCTTCCGAATGCTCTCCAAACGGTTCAGTGCTTCATTCAACGTCTCGTCCTTCTTCGCAAAATGGAAGCGAATCAGGTGATTGACCGGCTCCCGGAAGAAGCTGGAGCCAGGAACAGCACCCACGCCGACATCCCGTGCCAGAACCTCACAGAATTCCAAATCGCTGTCAAAGCCAAACTCCGAGATATCCATTAAAATGTAGTATGCACCCTCCGGCACCGTGTGCTCCAGACCGATATCATCTAATCCCTTCAGGAAAAGGTCTCTCTTATGCGTATACTTTTCCAAAAGTCCATCGTAATAATCCTGCCCGAACTTCAATGCGGGAACAATGGCTTCCTGCAGCGGTGCGGCCGCGCCCACCGTCAGAAAGTCATGTACCTTCTTCAGCCGCTCCGTAATTTCAGCAGGCGCAATAGTATAGCCCAAACGCCAGCCGGTAATAGAATAGGTCTTGGACAGAGAACTGCAGGAGATGGTCCGCTCCCACATTCCGGGCAGAGACGCGAAGTAGATATGCTGATGGGGCGCATAGACAATATGCTCGTAAACCTCATCCGTAATTACATAGGCATCGTACTTTTCCGCAAGGGCGGCAATGGTCTCCAACTCCTGCCGGGTAAACACCTTTCCGCAGGGATTGGACGGATTGCAGAGGATCAACGCCTTGGGATGCTGGCGGAACGCCGCCTCCAGCTCCTCCAATTCAAAATGGAACGTGGGCGGATGCAGCGGAACATAGATGGGCTCCGCGCCGGAAAGGATCGTATCCGCGCCATAGTTTTCATAAAAGGGAGAAAAGACGATCACCTTATCCCCGGGATTCGCCACCGTCATCATGGCTGCCATCATGGCTTCCGTGCTGCCGCAGGTGGTCACGATCTCACTGTTGGGATCGACGGTTCGTCCCATCAGGCGGGACTGCTTTGCCGCCAGTGCCTCGCGGAAATTCTGGGCGCCCCAGGTGATAGAGTACTGGTGAAAATCCTCATAGGCAACCTGCGCCAGCCGGTCCAGAATTTCTCTGGGCGGTTCAAAGTCCGGAAAGCCCTGGGAAAGGTTGACCGCGCCATATTTGGCTGAGATCCGGGTCATCCGGCGAATCACAGAGTCTGTAAAGCTGTCGGTTCGGTTAGAGAGTGGCTGCATGGGTCGTTCCTCCTGTTATAATATAGGATTTTTCGTCATTTAAAATATGCTTCGGATCCAATGCGTCCTTAATCTGGTTCATGACCCGCAGATTTTCCGGCGCGGTTTCATGCAGGAAATAGTGCCGCTTGCTTAAGCCAATCCCGTGCTCGCCGGAGGTCACACCGCCCAGCTCATAGGCTTTTGCATACGCCTGCTCCATATTCCGGGTCAATTCCCTGTGCCAGGTCTCTTCATCCCGCTTTCCGCGCACAACGCACAGATGCACATTTCCGTCCCCAGCGTGTCCAAAACTGACCATCTGCATTCCGGAGGTGATCTCCAACTGGTTGATGAAGGCGATAAACTCCGCAGTCTTGCTAATGGGTACCACAATATCCACCGGCTCCTGCTCCGAAAATGCCTCTACCGCCTTAACCAGTGCACCGCGGACCTTCCAGATGTCCGCCGCCTGCTGTGCATCCCGCAGCACCACATAATCCATAGCGCCGTGATCCAGCGCCAGGCTGCGAATCCGTTCCGCGTTCGCCTCCACCTCGGAGCGGTGTCCGTCAAATGTCAACAGGATATAAGACCCTGCCTCCGGGCATGGATAATGAATCCCGGAAAATTTCTCTCCCAGCTCCACGACCTTCCGCTCAATAAACTCCACAGCGGTGGGATTGGCATCTGCCTGTAAAATGGTCAACACACTGGAAATACCGGTCCTCAGATCCGGATACGGCACCAATACGCTGACAGATGCCTCCGGCTTGGGAATCAGCTTCAAAATACACTTAGTAATGACCGCCAACGTTCCCTCGGAACCCACGATCAGGTTCTTCAAAGAAAGACCGCTGGCATCCTTCACGTTCTTTCCTCCAGCCTGCACCACTGTACCGTCTGCCAGAACGATCTCCAGTCCACGCACATAGTCCCGGGTCACGCCGTACTTCACCGCGCGCATTCCTCCGGCATTGGTGCTGATGTTTCCGCCGATAGAGGATTCCTTTTCACCAGGGTCCGGCGGATAAAACAAGCCCTCATTCTCTACATATGCCTGCAGGTCCTTCAACCAGATTCCCGGTTCCACTGTAACGGTCATTGTCTCCCGGTCCAATTCCAGAATGCGGTTCATCCTGGAAAGGTCCAGAATGATGCCGCCCTTCAAGGGTACTGTCGAACCCACCAGATTGGTACCCGCCCCCCGGGGCGTTACAGGAATTTCCTGCGAGTGCGCATACCGCAGCAGCTCACTGACCTCCCTTGTAGAGGTGGGAAATACCAGCGCATCCGCTGTTCCCTTCCGCCGTCCCAGCGTGTCACTGAGATACTTCTCCTCGATTCCGCTGAATACCAGCCGGTCCTCGTCCTGTATGATCTTTCTTAGCGCCTCTTCCAATGTACGCAAGGGTCATTCCTCCATCCCTGAAAACCGCCGAACCGTTGGTCCGGCGGTTTTATTTGGCTGCCTTTTCTTTTTCAACACAAATTATACCGCAAAATTCAGCGGTATTCCAGCAGATTCAGCAAATCCCGGATGATTTTCTCATCCGACAGACGGACCTGCGGTTCCAGCGCCGGAGAAAACGGTGAGGGACAGAACGGTGCGCCGATCCGCAGGATAGGCGCCTTCAGCGCGTCAAAGGCTTCCTCCGCCACCGTCGCGGCAATTTCTCCGCCAAAGCCGCCCTGCTTAATGGACTCATGCAGAACGCACAGGCGGTGGGTCTTCCGCACAGAACGCAGCACTGTTTCCCGGTCCCACGGCAGCAGAGAAATCAGATCGATCACCTCCGCGTGGTAGCCCTTTTTCTCCAAAGCATCCGCAGCTGCGCGAGCATGCTTCATACCGATGGAATAGGAAACAATGGTCACATCCGTTCCTTCCCGCTCCACCCGTGCTTTTCCCAGTTCATAGGGAGCTTCATCCGCAGTCTCCGGCACCTCTCCGCTTTCCTTCAGCAGAGTCTTATTCTCAAAATAAATCACCGGATCATCCGAGCGAATCGCGGCAATCAGCGTCATCTTGGCGTCATAGGGATTGGAGGGAGAAACAACCTTCAATCCCGGAATATGGGTGAACCAGGCTTCCACCGACTGCGTGTGCTGGGCTGCGCCATTGGTCAGCTGACCGTCCGGTGCCCGCAGCACAATGGGCATTTTTGCCTGACCGCCGAACATGAACCGTGCCTTTGCCATCTGGTTGAACACTTCGTCCATCGCAACGCTGAGGAAATCCGCATAGTGCATATCCACCACCGGGCGGGCGCCTGCCAGCGCCGCGCCGACACCGCCGCCGACAATAAAGGTCTCAGAAATCGGTGTGTCGATCACACGGTTTGGAAACTGGCTTGCCAAGCCCTTAAACTGACCGAAAATACCGCCCTGGCGCGCCAGATCCTCTCCCATGACAAACACGGTGGGATCTTCCGCCATAGTTACAGCCATAGCCTCTAATGTTGCCTGTGCAAAAGTAATTGTACGCAAGAAATTTCCCTCCCCTCAGTCCGCATAGAGATACTTCTGGTAATCGGCGGCATCCGGATACGGACTTTCCAGCGCAAACTGCTTTGCATCCGCAATGCGCTGCACACATGCCGCGTCTAATTCATCCAGTTCAGCATCTGTAAAGCTTTTATCTTTCACAGTTTTTTCACGGAAGCGCTTCAGCGGATCCGTCTCATGGAAGATGCGCAGAGTTTCGTCATGGTCCCGGTATACCTCCGGATCTCCGATAAAATGTCCCTCGATCCGGTAGGTCCGCGCCTCGATCAGCGTCGGACCCTCTCCGCGGCGGGCGCGGTCCACCGCTTCCTGTGCCGCGGCATATACCGCAAAGACATCCTGTCCATCCACTGTAACACCGGGAATCTGATAGCCCGCAGCCCTCTCGGCAATATACTCCAGATTGCAGGTAGTGCGGTAGGGAGTTGTAGATGCCCAGTGGTTCATTTCATTGACGAATACCACTGGAAGCTTCCACGCCGATGCCACATTCAGTGCTTCATGAAACGTTCCCCGGTTCGCAGCACCGTCACCGAAGAACACCACCGACACCTTGTCGTTGTGAAAAATCGTATGATTCGCCAGCGCCGCGCCTACTGCCAGGTTGTAGCCGCCGCCAACAACACCGTTGGCACCCAGCATTCCAACTGAAAAATCAGCAATGTGCATGGAACCGCCTCTGCCGTGGCACAGTCCGGTCTCCTTGCCATAGATCTCCGCCATCATCCGGTCGATATCCGCTCCCTTGGCAATACAGTGACCATGACCGCGGTGTGTTGATTCGATCAGATCGTCCTTTCTCAACGCTGCGCAGACACCGGTGGCGATTGCCTCTTCGCCGATATACAGATGCACAAACCCGGGAAGCTCCTTGTTCAGATAATCCCGCTTTACGCTCTCCTCAAAGCAGCGGATCAGCTTCATCGTGCGGTAAAGCTCCGCGGCTTTCTCTTTGGAAACCTGAATTTCCGGCATATTCATGCCCTCCTTCTTTATTCCGTCAATCTGTTTCCGCTGTTCAGCCCACGTTCATTTCCCATGCAGGTAGGAAGAAGCCTGCAAATTCATCATTGAACACATCAATGGTCTGCTGAGACTGATAAGCTTCCACAACGCGCTGATACACCGGGTTCTCCGCATCCTCCGTGCGTGCAGCGATCAAACCGAAATAACTATTGTCGGTATACTCGCTTTCCTTGTAAAGCGCTTCATCCGCAGTGAGACCGCTGTCCAGAGCATAGTTTCCGTTGATAACTGCCAGCGTCACATCCGGCATGGTGGAGTACACCAGATTTGCATCTACCTCCACAAACTCAACCTGCACCTTATAATTTGTAATATCCGCAATGGAGGGAGATGCTCCGGCAGCGGGGTCGATCTCCAGAATTCCGGCAGATTCCAACAACTTCAGTGCGCGTCCCTCATTGGTCGCATCGTTGGGAACAGCGATTTTATCTCCATCCTTCAGTTCGGAAAGGTCATTGATCTTGTCCGAATAAATGCTCATTGCCACGATATAGGTATCGCCGATGGCAGTAATATCATAGCCGTAATTGGCGATCTCATTTTCCAGGAAGGCATGATGCTGGAAAGCGTTCAGGTCAATATCACCGCTGTTCAGAGCATCATTAGGCAGAGAGAAGTTCGAGAACTGGACATATTCCAGATGAATTCCCTCCTTCTCCAGCTCCGCCGCGGCAGGCGCCCAGATGTCCTCGTTAAAGGTTCCCGTCAAGCCGATGCGGACCGTAACATCCTCACCGGACGCCGCAGAGGAAGAAGCCGCAGAGGATACGGAGGCAGCCGAATTGTTTCCGGATGCGCCGCAGGCAGTCAGGGACAGTGCCAGTAAAGTAGTTGCAACAATAGCAGAAATACGTTTCATTGAAAAATCCTCCTAAAATATATTGTGTTTCTGTTGTTAGTGTGTACTGCGCTTTGCAATGGTATTGCCAATGATTTGAATCACTGAGACCATCAGGACCAGGATCACCACTGTGACATAGATGATGTCCATCCGGTTTCTCTGCTGTCCGTAAATATAGGCGTAGTTGCCCAAGCCGCCGGCGCCCACCGCGCCAGCCATCGCTGTCAACCCGACCAGGCTGATAAGCGTGATCGTCGTGCCGCGGGCGATTCCCGCGATGCTTTCTTTCCAATACACATGGAAGATGATTTCAAAATTGCTGTTGCCCATTGCCTGTGCGGCTTCCACCAAACCGGGTTCTACTTCCCACAGCGCCGCTTCGATCTGCCGGGCAAAAAACGGAGTCGTGCCAAACACCAGCGGCACGATCGCACCCCGAACGCCAATCGCGGTACCCACCAGCAGCCGGGTCAGCGGCAGCAGACAGAACAGTAAAATGATAAACGGAATCGACCGAAACAGGTTGATGATCTTATCCAACACCTGATAGACCGCTGTGTTCGGCATGATGCCATCCTGTCTGGTCACCGTCAAAATTGTGCCTAAAATCATACCCAGGACAAACGAAATCAACCCCGCCGTCAAAACCATTTCCACGGTTTCCACAATGCTCTGCTGCAATATCGAAAAGGAATCCGCAACGTTGGGCAGATAAGTCTCAATCCACTCTTGCATCCTTCATCACCTCCACTCCTACATTCTTTTCAATCAGATATTCAATCGCTGCCGTGATCTTTTCCCGTGCGCCGCTGATGATGGCAACTGTACCGCCGATTGGCGCGTCCTGCACGATTTCAATATTGGCAAAAATAATATTGACATCAATATCAAATTTTCTGGAAATAGAGGAAATCAGTGCCTCCGACGCATTTCTCTCCACATAGGAAAGGCGGACGATCAGTTCTCCCGGCTTCAGCTGCGCGATAGGAGCGTTCTCCGCGATCAGCTCCTCGATCTTTTGCAGATTGGAGGTAGTCCGGATAAAGTTCTGTGTAACCGGCTGCTTTGGTGCAACAAAGATGGAGAAGACATCCCCCTGTTCTACCACATTGCCGTGTTCCATCACCGCCACCCGGTTGCAGATCTCCTTGACCACTGCCATCTCATGGGTAATCAGCACAATGGTGATCCCCAGCTTCCGGTTCAAGTCCTTCAGCAGATGTAAAATTGCCTTCGTCGTCTGAGGGTCCAGCGCGGATGTTGCTTCATCGCACAGCAGCACTCCCGGATCATTTGCCAGCGCCCGGGCGATTGCCACACGCTGCTTTTGTCCGCCGGACAGCTGGCTGGGATACGCCTTTGCCTTATCTGCAATGTCCACCAGCTCCAGCAGCTTCTTTACCTTGTCCCTCACCTGCTGCTGGCTCAACCCGCTGCCCCGCAGAGGATATGCCACATTGTCAAACACGGTTCTGGAACGCATCAGGTTAAAATGCTGAAAGATCATGCCGATTTTTTTTCGGGTCTGCCGCAGCTCTGCCGGAGAAAGCCCGGTCAGCTCTTTCCCATCCACCGTTACCGTTCCTGATGTAGGACGCTCCAGCAGATTGATACACCGCACCAGCGTGGATTTACCAGCTCCGGAAAATCCGATGACACCGAAGATATCGCCGTCTGCAATGGTCAGGGAAACATCATTGACCGCCAGCACCCGGTTTTCCCCAGAGCCAAATTCCTTTGAAACATGACTGAGCTCTATCACACAAATTCCTCCTGTCGTTTAGACGCAAAAAAGCGGGGAGCCATCCGGCTCTCCGCTCAGAAAAATCGGCTCAGAACAGTCCTGCACGCACTCTTCTCAAGCACATGCGGCAGTTCCAAGCAAATCTCCAACCGTCCGGATGGTATGGCGCACCGCGCACATCAGCATCATTCCGCTCATGCACATCTCACACATCATACAAGACATTCGAGTCATACGCCGTACCTTCCTTCCATAAACATATCAGTTCTGTTTGTTCTTCTATTTTATACCACTATTCTATTTACCTGTCAATAATATAGGTTTATTTTTTTAACAAATTATCAGATTCTGTCAGATAAGCCAATCTTTTCTTCCATAAATAATTGCAAGTCGTCATTTTTTCCAGATAACCAGATAAAAAGGCAGAGCCGGGAACTCCCGGCTCTGTCTTTTCAATCATTCTGCTTCCGCAGCTCTTCATCAATCCGGTGGTAGCGCTCCAGGAAGGTATGCTCTTCTCCATCCGTCTTATAGCCGACCATCGTATCCAATGACACCGCATGGATGCTGCGGAAAATGCTTTTCTCAATATTCGGGCTATCCCTTTTCAGCCGGCGCAGCAGAATCTTAATCTCCTGCCGCTTGGAACCTCCGCCGCCGTTGTCGCACATGGTGCAGTTTTCCGTGAACCGGCAGGCACACTGAATAAACTCCAAATCGTTATACCGCTTCCACGCCAGAATATCATCCTCATGGATGCAATACAGTGGACGGATCAGCTCCATTCCCTTAAAGTTTGTGCTGTGCAGCTTCGGCGGCATTGCCTGGATCTGGGACCCATAAAACATTCCCATCACCGTGGTCTCGATCACATCGTTGAAGTGGTGTCCCAGCGCGATCTTATTGCACCCCAGCTCTCGTGCCTTACTATACAGGTGTCCCCTCCGCATTCTGGCGCACAGATAGCACGGGGATTTCTCACTGCTGTTCGCCACTTCAAAGATATTTGTTTCAAAAATTGTCACAGGAATCTTTAGCAGCTCCGCATTCTGCTCGATCTTTTTCCGGTTGATCTCATTGTAGCCCGGGTCCATTACCAGAAAAACCAGCTCAAACGGGACCTCTGTATGGCGGTGCAGCTCCTGCATCAGCTTTGCCATCAGCATGGAATCCTTTCCGCCAGAGATACACACGGCGATCTTGTCACCAGGAGAAATCAGTTCATACCGCTTGATGGCAACAATGAACGGATTCCACAGCTCTTTTCTGAATTTTTTGATGATGCTGCGTTCAATCTGCTGACAGGCATCAAATGTTCGCTCCATTCCCACGTTCCCCCAACTGTCTCTGTACTTGTAAAATCTTCTCCCCTTAGTTTACACTGTGGAGTGCCGTATAGCAACTATCAAATATGCTCAGAAAGCGCTGGATCTCCTCCCCTGTTGTCCGGTGGCTCAGACTGATCCGCCAGGAGGACATTGCCGTCCGCCGGTCCCGGCTCACCGCCATGACCGCACGGGAGGGCAGTCCATCCGAGGAACAGGCGGATTTCACGGACACGCAGACCCCCTGCTCATCCAGCGCCTTTTGAAACGCAGCGCCCCGGATCCCCCGTACACTGAGATTCAGAATGTGCGGCACCGCTGTCTCCGGACTGTTGATGACCACATCCGGATACTGTTCCAATTCCCTTCTCAGCATCTGGTTCCACTGCCGGACCACCTCTGTCCGGGCAGTCATTTCCTCCTGCGCCATGCTCAGCGCATATGCTAAAGACGATGCCAGCGCTACCGCAGGCGTTCCGCTGCGGTAAATCGTGGTGCTGGCTCCGCCGTGAATCAGCGGCTCTATTGCCAGCCCTTCTCTTTTCAGCAGAACTCCCACGCCATTCAATCCGTAAAACTTATGCGCCGTAAAGCTCATGGTATCTATACCGGAAAAGGAAAACGGAATCTTTCCGATTGCCTGTGTTGCATCTACATGCAGATGGCAATTCGGGTATCCTTTCAAAATTTTCACAATCTTATCCACAGGCTGTATGGTCCCCAACTCGCTGTCCACCGCACTGACCACCACCATCACCGTGTCCTGCCGCAGCAATTCCCGAAGATGCTCCAGATCCACCGTCCCATCTCTCCGGATATCCACCAGATCAATCTCATAGCCCTGCTCCTGCAGGGCGGTCAGACAGCCGCTGACAGAGGAATGCTCCAGCGCGGTAGAGATAATATGCCGCCCGGTGTGCCGCATCATCCGTGTAAGCCCCTTCAGCGCCAAGTTGTTGGACTCGCTGGCGCCCGAGGTAAAAATGACCTCCCCGGGTTTGGCAGACAGTACGTCCGCCACCTGATGGACTGCCTGATCCATTTGTGCCAATGCAGTCCGTCCCGCCTGATGGTGAGAATTCGCATTTCCGATCAGCGCCGTTTCCAAGCGAAGGTATTCCTCCAGCACCCTGCGGTCCGCCGGGGTGTTGGCTGCATAATCCAGATAGATCATGCTTCCCCCCGTACGCCGGTCAGGTCCTTTACCACCTCACCCGCGATGATCAATCCCGCCACCGACGGCACAAACGCATTGCTGCCCGGCACCTGCCGCCGCTGTGTGCATTTCCGCACCGTTCCCGGCGGGCAGATGCAGTGGGCGCGGCAGCTGATGGACATATCCTCAATCGGCGTCATTGCCGGTTCTCTGGAATAAACCACCTTCAGGCTACGGATGCCCCGACGCTTCAGCTCCCGGCGCATGACCCGCGCCAATGGACACACCGATGTCTTATAAATATCCGTCACCTCAAAAGCGGTCGGGTCCATCTTGTTTCCCGCCCCCATGGAGCTGATGATCGGTGTTCCGGCAGACTGCGCCTGCTGGATCAACTCCAGCTTACCTGTTACCGTATCAATGGCATCCACTACATAGTCATACTGGGTAAAGTCAAACTGCGCCGCCGTATCCAGAGCGTAAAAGGTTTTGCAGATATGCACCTGCGCATCCGGGTTGATGTCCAGTATGCGCTCCCTTGCAACATCCACCTTATACTGTCCCACCGTCTTTCTGGTAGCAAAGATCTGACGATTGATGTTCGTCAGACAGACACGGTCATCATCGATCAGGTCCAATTCCCCCACGCCGCTTCTTGCCAGCGCCTCTACCGTATAGCCGCCCACGCCGCCGATACCGAATACGGCAACTCTGGCATTGTGAAGCTTCTGCATCCCATCGTTGCCCAACAGCAGCTCTGTTCTTGAAAACTGATTCAGCATATTCTCACTCTTCCTCGATCCCTGTAATTTCCAACTGCTCCAGCAGGTCGATTCCCCTTGCTGTCAGCGCCATACTGCCCTTCTGCAGATAGCCGGAATAAGCGGCATAGTCATAATTTTGCAGTGGAATGCTGTAATCCACCCGAATCCAGCCTTTCTGCTGCAGCATCTGAATCGCAGTGGCAACCTCTTCTGATGGCTGCGTTTCTCCCTCACGCAGATAAACCGGAGTCCCCTTGCCCATGCTCAAAGCGACCGGAAGAAAGGGAAGCTGTGAAAATTCCCGTAAAAGCTTCAGCTCTTCTTTCGTAATATAAACGGTCTGACCACAGCCACCGCCGCCACAGCTGCCTCCGCAGCAGCTGCCGCAGTGATTTCCCTTACATTCCTGCATTGTTCAGGTATCCTCCATATCTGCTGTTTGATTCGCAGGCATAGAGCGAGCTTTTCCCTTCCATGATCCCGCTTCCATACCATGCGCGATAAACATAGTATCTTTGTTAGCTTTTTACTATACCATATCCGGACAGCCCTTGCAATCCCTTCCTTGCGCCCCCTGCGTCACAAAACAGAAAAAATCCGGAACACCGCTGCAACACAGAATTCCGGACTTTTTATAAAAGTACTTTTTACTGATGCGTCTGCTTCCAGAGAAGCACTCCCCTCTGAAGGCGCTGCAAGCCGTCCTCCACCATGCTTCTGGGACACGCCACATTCATACGCAGGAAACGGTTTCCATCACCGTTGTATATACTTCCGGCATTGACATAAAGTCCTGTCTCCTTCCGGAGAAACTTGGCAAATTCCTCTGAATCCTCCGTCAGTTGTCCGCAATCCAGCCAAAGCAGATATGTCGCCGCAGATGGCGTTACCCGAATATCCTGCAGCTCCCTCTCTACGAAGGATCTGACCAGCCGCTTGTTCTCCGTAACATAGGCACACAATGCATCCAGCCAGGGACCTCCCTTGGCAAAGGCGGCAATCGCAGCCTCCACCGCAAAGCAGTTGGGACTGGCAATGTGATCCGTTCTCAGCGCTTTGCGCACCCTGCTGCGCAGCTCTGTGTTTGGAATGATTACCGCAGAGCTTTGGATCCCTGCCAGATTAAACGCCTTTGTCGGTGCGATGCAGGTGATGCTGTTCTCCGCGCATTCACGGTTTACCGATGCGAAGGGAACATAGGCGTATCCGTGATCTGCCAAATCACAGTGAATCTCATCCGACAGCACCGTCACGCCATACCGGTCACACAGCGCTCCGATTTTTTTCAATTCCTCCGCGCTCCAAAATCTTCCGATGGGATTGTGGGGATTGCACAGAATCATCATCTGCGTCTTTTCATCCGCCAAATCCCGCTCCAGGCGCTCATAACAGATGGAATACACTCCGTCTGTATTCTCCAGCGGGCTTTCCAGAATCTCACGCCCATTGTCCTGAATCGAATGGAAAAAGGCGTGATAAACCGGCGTCTGCACCAGAATCCGGCTTCCCTCCGCCGTCATATGACGGATAATGCTGGATACAGATGGGATCACTCCGGTGGAAAACAGCAGCCACTCTTTGGAAATTGAAAACTGGTGCCGGTCCTGCCACCAGCTCTGAATGGCAGCGTACCACTCTTCCGGAAGATAGGTGTATCCGAACACGCCATGTGCGGCGCGGGTCTGAATTGCTTCCAGCACCGCAGGCGCTGTCTCGAAATCCATATCCGCCACCCACATGGGCAGCTCGTTTTCGGGAACATGCCACTTGACGGAATGCGTTCCCCTCCGCTGGATCCGTCTGTCGAAATCAAACTCTTTTTCCATAAAAATCAATGAATGGTGACCAGCTCGTATTCCCGGCTGCCGATCCCGATCTTTTCAGAATGCTCCAAGCAGGTCTTGTACTCCGCGTTGGGAGAGGTGTTCTCAAAATGGTCATGATGGTCATGGAAATCCGCCTTTGCCATCTGATCGGTCAACTGGGAGCCGGGAAGCGGCTGCGCCTTCAAGCAGGCATCTACACATGCCTGATCCAGTGCCAAAGGATCAAAGGACGCAAACATGCCGATATTCGGCAGGATCGCCGCATCATTTTCCGCATGGCAGTCACAGTTGGGACTGACGTCAATCACCAGAGAAATGTGGAAGCTGGGACGTCCATCCAGCACTGCCTTCGCATATTCCGCCATCCGGCAGTTCATTTCCTTCACTGCCGCCCAGTTCTGGAATTCAATGGCGTCAAAATTACACGCGCCAATGCAACGTCCGCAGCCGGCACACGCCACTGGATCAATGCTCATCTTCCGCTTCGTCTCGTCAAAGCGCAGGGCGCCATTTGCACACTCCTTCTGGCAGCGGCGGCAGCCACGGCACAGGTCTTCGTGAATGGTCGGCTTTCCGTTGCAGTGCATCTCCTTTTTTCCAGCCCGGGAGCCGCAGCCCATGCCAATATTCTTGATGGCTCCGCCAAAGCCTGCCATCTCATGTCCCTTAAAGTGTGTCAGCGAAATAAACACATCGGCATCCATTACGGCATGACCGATCTTCGCTTCCTTAATATATTCGCCGTTCTTCACAGGCACCGCGACATCATCCGTTCCCTTCAGTCCATCACCGATCAGGATCGGGCAGCCCACCGTCAGCGGCGTGAAGCCGTTTTCCCAAGCACAGTACAGATGCTCCAGCGCGTTTTTGCGGCTGCCTACATACAGGGTGTTGCAGTCTATCAAAAACGGATTTCCTCCCTGACCGCGCACAACGTCCGCCACCGCCCGGGCATAGTTGGGGCGCAGAAAGCCCAGATTGCCCAGCTCACCGAAGTGCATCTTGATGGCAACGAACTTTCCCTCCATGTCAATGTCTCCGATTCCAGCGGCACGAATCAGTCTTTGCAGCTTAGAGGGCAATCCCTCTCCCAATTTCGTCCGGAAATCCGTAAAATATACCTTTGATTTTGCCATTTCTGATACTCCTTTTCCCCTTTTTTCCTGCCCGCGGTAGAACCCCTTTTCTTCATTGTAGCAATTTCCCACTATTTGTCCAGAATTTTTTCTGGAAATTCCTTAGGATATGCTGATATGAAAAAGAACACCGGTATCGCTGTTCTGCTATTCGCTATTTTACTGCCTGCAAACGAGCAGCCACAGGACTTCTGATCCTGTGGCTGCTCGCCTTTATACTTTTATGCTTTTGAACGTTGATTTGGATTTACACCACCAGGAAGAACTTCACCAGGAAGAGCACTGCAATAATATAAGTCAGCAGGGAGACCTCCTTTGCCTTTCCACTGAATACCTTGATGGCTGTATAGGAAATCATTCCCAATCCAATGGCATGTCCAATAGAACCGGAGATGGGCATGCCGATCAGCATCAGCGCCACGGGTACCATCTGGTCCAAATCGTCAAAGTCCACGTTCTTCAAGCCCATCAGCATCAGAACGCCGACATAGATCAAGGCAGCCGACGTTGCGGGAGCCGGAATGATTGCGGCAACCGGAGCGATGAACATACACGCCAGGAACAGTACGCCAGTAGTCAGAGCCGTTAGTCCGGTCCGTCCGCCAGCTTCCACGCCGGAAGCAGATTCCACAAAGGTCGTTACCGTAGAGGTACCGCAGCAGGCACCTGCAACCGTGCCGATGGCATCCGACAGCAATGCTTCCTTCATGTTCGGCATGTTTCCATCCTTGTCCACCATACCCGCGCGGGATGCCGTACCCACCAGTGTTCCTATGGTATCAAACATATCGATCATGCAGAAGGTCAGCACCAACGTGACCGCGGTGAACCAACCGATCTCCAAGAAGCCCCGGAAATTGAAATGGAACAGCGTTGTGGAAACCATGTCCGCCACGGGAGGAACAAAGGATGCCGCCTTCAGGGATGCAAATGGATTCACACCCATGACCGCTGCCTCACCGATCCAATAGACAATGGAAGCGACCAGCATTCCCAGCAGGACCGCCGCCTTCACGCCTCTTTTTGCCAAAATTACAATGACCAGCAAGCCAATGAACATGGTCACCACCGTCAGCACCATTCCCGCATAGCCGGAACCCATTGAGGTCTGCGCCACGCTGGGCGTCAACGCGCCAAAGAAATCCCGCATGGCATAGAAGGGACCTCCGGTTTCAGAATAAACGCCCGCGTTGGAGCCGAGACCAATATTCATCAGCATCAGACCAATGGCGGGAGAAATTCCCAAGCGAACGCCAAGAGGAATGGCATCCACGATCTTCTCCCGGATGTTCAGCACCGAGAGAATGAGGAATACAATACCCTCGATCAAAATAATGACCAGCGCCGACTGGAAGCTGGCAACATAGCTCATGCCCGTCAGCCCGGCGATATTTGCCACCACAACCGCAAAAAAGCTGTTCAGACCCATACCCGGTGCCAGAGCAAACGGCTTGTTCGCCAGAAACGCCATGCAGAACATGGCAATGGCGGATGCCACACAGGTCGCCATAAAAACACCGTTCCAAAGCGCGGAGCCCACATCAAAGCCTGTCAGCAAATTGGGGTTCAACGCAATGATGTACGCCATCGTCATAAATGTTGTGACGCCTGCCATCAATTCTGTCCGGACCGTTGTTCCATTATCCTTCAGATGAAATATCTTCTCCATATTTCTCCCTCTTTCTGCATTTTTCAAATAGAAAACTGCACTCCTATGACCGGTAGCTACGGAAACTCTTCCCCACTTATAAGAAGCTATCCCGCCTTTCTCCCTGCGGTAAAATTTTCAGTGCTTCTCTCCGGATGCCCCATACATCCAGAATCTGTATTTCTATCATACTAACTGCCTTCTCCTCTGTCAATGGGGACTTCCCTTTCCGGCAAGCCCTGTTTTCCGATTTCTCTTGACTTATATTACACCGGCAACATAAAATAAGCTCGATCATGTCATTTCCAGAAGGGAGCTTTTTTCATGTTTGAGCAGACATCACAGCAGCTGATAGATTTCATTCACTCCTCCCCCAGCTGCTTTCACGCCGTTGCACAGCTTTCCCAGCAGCTACAGCAGGCAGGCTTTTCCCCTTTACAGGAAAGCCATGTATGGGCTTTGCAGCCAGGTCACGGGTATTACACCACCCGAAATGGCTCTTCCCTGATCGCCTTCCGTATTCCGCAGCACTGGTCCGCCGGATATGCCATTGCCGCTGCTCACAGCGACTCCCCCACCTTCCGCTTGAAGGAGCATCCCTGTCTGGAGGATACCCATTACACCCGGTTCAATGTGGAAAAATACGGCGGCGGCATTCTCTCCACCTGGCTGGACCGTCCGCTGTCCGTTGCCGGAAGGATCATCACAGAGGAAAACGGCGTTCTGGTCTCCCATCTGGTGGATGCTGGACGGGACCTTGCCCTGATCCCCAATCTGGCAATCCACATGAACCCACAGGTAAATTCCGGCGTTCCGCTCAATCCGCAGGTAGACCTGCTCCCTCTTTTCGGAGAAGCTAATTCCTCTGCCCAGCTGATGGAAGCCCTCACCGCTTCCGCCAAAGTCGAACCGCAGCAGGTCCTTTCCGCAGACCTGTTCCTGTATCTACGGGAGTCCGGACGAATCTGGGGCGCTCACAGAGAATTTCTCTCCTCCCCCAGGCTGGATGATTTGCAATGCGCCTGGAGCGCTGTGCAGGGATTGATCGCCGCTGACACGGCAGAGGTCCTGCCTGTTTGCGCCATTTTCGATAACGAGGAGGTCGGCAGCGCCACAAAGCAGGGCGCGGATTCTACCTTCCTGCAGGACGTACTGGACCGGATCCGGGAAAACCTCGGTCTGACAAGGGAACAGCAGTACGCGGCTCTTGCCTCCAGCTTTATGGTCTCCGCCGACAACGGTCACGCCATCCACCCCAACCATCCTGAAAAGTCTGACCAGAGCAACTTCCCTGTTCTCAACGGCGGCGTTGTTATCAAATCCAGTGCAAACCAGAAATATACAACTGACGCCGTTTCCTCTGGGATCTTCCGATATATCTGCAAAAAAGCCAATGTACCCGTGCAGGTTTTTCTGAACCGTTCCGATATGCCCGGCGGCTCCACTCTGGGAAACATCTCCAACAGCCATCTTTCCCTGAATACAGTGGATATCGGTCTGGCACAGCTTGCCATGCACTCCAGCTTTGAGACCGGCGGCATCAAGGACACCCAGTATCTCCTGACAGCTCTGAAAACGTTTTTTGAAACCGCGGTCCGTGCGGAAGCCGATGGTCGGTACTCGCTGGTTTGATCCCGACTTAATTTTAAATATAATATGACAGGAGGCGGACGTAAAGGTCCGCCTTCTGCTGCATATACAGGTCTCTCACATTTTCTCTCCGCCGCATACAATGTTATGATATCGTGACCTACGACTTTCATAAAGGGAGATGCCTATGAATTACTATACCGGAGCTTACAGGGGAAACAGCTGCCGCCCGTCAGACGCCTGTGGGGCTTATGTCACCATTCAGGGTCCTGTCGGTCCAATGGGTCCGGAGGGTCCCCGCGGAGAACAGGGTGTGCGCGGAGAGCAGGGTCCCATGGGTCCCCGCGGTGTCAAGGGAGAGCAGGGCTGTCCGGGACCCACTGGTCCCCGCAGCGCAGTTGGTCCAATGGGACCCCGGGGACCGCAGGGCGTGCGTGGAGACACTGGTCCCAAGGGCGACCCAGGCAGCATCGGACTTCAGGGTGTACGAGGCGATCCCGGTCCGGTGGGTCCAAAGGGGGACCGGGGACCAGTGGGTCCAAAGGGTGATCCCGGTCCGCAAGGTCCCATCGGTCTCCGAGGGGAACGCGGAGAAAAAGGTGAACGAGGACCGGTCGGAGAGCAGGGACCTGCTGGAGAACAGGGACCCCAGGGAGAACTCGGTCCTCAGGGCGTACAGGGAGACCGGGGATGTCCCGGTCCGCAAGGGGAACAGGGTATCCAAGGTCCTCAGGGAGAAAAGGGCGACCCAGGCGAAAAGGGTGAACAGGGAGAACAGGGTCCCAAAGGCGAGCAGGGCATTCAAGGTCCTCAGGGAGAAAAAGGCGACCCAGGTGAAAAGGGTAAGCAGGGAGAACCGGGTCCCAAAGGCGAGCAGGGCATTCAAGGTCCTCAGGGAGAAAAGGGTGAACCAGGCGAAAAGGGCGAGCAGGGAGAACAGGGTCCCAAAGGGGAAACCGGAGAAACCCCCGCTATCACCGTTGCAGAGGATACTCCTCTCAGCTATAGGCTGCATTTTCAAACAAGCGAACAGGAATTAACGACCCCAAACCTCTTTGCGCCGTTCGTTGAATACCATGCCGACCTTTCTGCGGTAAACAGCACCCTGACAATCCCATTGAAAGATCGGGTGCTGACCTACCAGACCACCTCTGCCACTGCCATCCGCATTGTGATCACTCCAAAAGACACTGCGGTTCTGGCAGATATCCGCCGGACATCCATTTACAACAGCAGTACGATCGAAACGCTGACCATGAACAATGCCTCTATTGCCAGCCGAACCGTACTGGATGACATCGTCTATACGCAGTCCCAGGAGACTCATAATATGAAAATCCGCCAGCAGGACCCTGTCACCAAGCTCTGGTCCCTGTGCGAGGTGCATTCCTTTCTTTCCGCTGGGGGCGCCCGCACGTCTGTCCGCATCCAGTGGACCGAATACAATGTCAGCTACGAAGTACCGACCGCATAAGTGGGCTCTCCATAACACTTGCAAACAAGGACTCCGGAACTATTTGGGTTCCGGGGTCCTTGTTCGTACTATTTACTCTGGAACTCCTTCACCGCATCTGTCCCTTTCAGTTCTATTCCGAATCCGTTGAGAAACCAGATTCCATTTTACTGCCTACACAGCAGTCACACTCGGCACGCCATTCATGGGACTGGGAAAAAAGGCTGACGATATCAATAAAATCCCGGGCAATCGGCAGCAGATAGCTCTTTTTCTTGTAAATCACACTCAAGGGATGCTTCAGATCCGGTGAATTGAGATCATAAAAAATCAGTTCATCCCGGTTGGGAGCGTTGTGAATCGCAGTCTCATTCACAAAACAGAAGCCATAGTTCCCCGCTGTCAAATTCAATGCGGTAGTTGCATTGGAGCTATAAATAAAATTCTGCGGCACAATGTGATGCCGTTCCAAATAATTGTTAACGCGAACGGCAAGCATCAGCTCAGGCCGCAGCAGGATCAACCGCTCACGCTCTAAGACAGACAAGTCCGGTTGTTTTCCGCTCTGAATCGTTGACAGCAGCATTTGCGCCGCGGGGTTGTTCCGGTTGCCTACCAGAAGAATTTTCTCATAGAACAGAGTCTCTGCGATCAGATGGTCAGGCGTGTCCAGATTGGTGTTCATAATTGCGAAATCTACCGTATTCTCTGACACGAGATGGTACAGTTCACTGGTGGGCTGCTCAAACAGCTCCAAATGAGCTTCCGGATGCTTTTGAGAAAATTGCTGTAGAATGTTCGGCAGCAGTGTACTTGCACGCCAGTTGCTCATTGCAATGCGGAGCGTTTGCTTCCGGGTTGGACTAAGACGGGAAAAATCCTGAAGAAGCTGCTCGTAAAGCTGGCTGCAATTTTCCAGATAATTTAAATAGACATTACCGGCAAGCGTCAGCTCCAAAGGTGTTTTCTTGCGGTCCAGCAGCTGAACATCAAAAATCTTTTCCAAGTGGATGATATACTGGCTGAGATAGGGCTGAGAGATATGCAGCCGGTCAGCAGCCTTGGATATGCTGCGCTCCAAGGCGACGGTAAGAAAATATTCGGGATTCCGGTCCTGAAACATTGTATCACCTCTCTGGGAAAAATTATAAAAGGGACTCTGCGGCAAGTCAAGAATCCTATAGCAAAAATACTATATAGGTAGTTATTTTTAAATCTTTGACGTTTTAGGCAGAACATTTTATGATGTGAGCAATGAAAGGGACCCCTTAAAAATAAAAGAAAAAGGTGATCATATGTCAAAATTTACTCCTTCCGTTCTTCGCCAGTATTGCCGTGATGTTCTGACTGCCTCCGGTGTGGACGCTGACTGCGCCGAGGCTACGGCTGAGATGTTGGTAGACGCAGAAGTCACCGGTATGTCCACCCACGGCGTCAGCCGCCTGAGCATCTATATGGAGCGCATTCAGGCAGGGATCATGTCCCCCCATAACAACATCCACATTGTGCAGGAAAGCCCCTCTGCCCTGACGGTGGATGCCGGCAACTCTCTGGGTGCGGCTGCGGCTAAGTTCACCATGAACAAGTGCATTGAAAAGGCACGGGAAACAGGCGTGTGCTTCGCCGCTGTGCGCAATTCCAACCATTTCGGCACCGCCGCCTACTACACAAAGATGGCAGCTGAAGCAGGAATGATGGGACTTTGCTGCGCCAACCTCAAGGGAAATGTGGCTCCCTTCGGTGCAGCCGCCCCGTATCTGGGCACCAACCCCCTGTCCCTTTCCTGCCCCACCAAGACCCGTCCGCTGGTGACGGATATCGCCACCAGCACTGTGGCACTGGGCAAACTGATCCTGGCGCAGAAGTTGGGGAAATCCATTCCCGAGGGCTGGGCGCTGGATGTGAACGGCAACCCCACCACCGATCCGGCGGAGGGGCGCAAGGGAATGCTCACTCCCTTCGGCGGTCCTAAAGGCAGCGGCATTGCCATCATGATCGACATTGCCAGCGGCATTCTCTCTGGCGGCAGCTTCGGCAACCACCTCACCGGTCTTTATGAGATGACCGGTCCTCAGGGCGTCGGACACTTCATGGGCGCTATTGATGTCTCCCACTTTACCGATCTGGAAACCTTCAAAGAGAAGGTCAGTGAAATGTCCGCTGAGATCAAGGCACTGAAAAAGGCGCCCGGCGTGGAAGAGATCCTGATGCCCGGCGATCTGGAGGCAAACAAGCGCGCCGTTAATGAAGCCAACGGCATTGAGCTGCCCGAGCAGGTCTATCAGGAGCTTTTGGGACTTGGCAAGCCCTATGGACTTACCCTTTGAGCAAGATCTTTTCATTGCATAATAAAACGCCTGTCACAAGCATAACAGAGGAAAGGAAAACGTAACAATGTCTAAGATTTTGATTACTGAATCGGTTCATCCCATTGGTCCTGAGCTGCTGACCGCAGCAGGACACACCGTTGTCTACGCAGACCGTGACATGGATATCATCCGCCGGGAAATCGTGGATGCAGATGCCGTGTTTGTGCGTATTATTGAGCTGCCCGGTTCCCTGCTGGCAACGGCAAAGAATCTGAAGATCGTTTCCAAGCACGGTGTGGGCTATGACAACATCGACCTCGACTACTGCAAGAGCCACGGCATTGCCGTGACCATTGCGCCGGGTGCAAACAGCCTGTCCGTCGCTGAGCATGCCTTCACCCTGATGCTGACACTGGCAAAGAACATCATCCCTGTCTCCAACGAATACCGGGAAAAGGGCTTCTCTGCCAAAAACCACGCACCTGGCATTGAGATGACCGGAAAGACGCTGGGATTGATCGGTATGGGACGCATCGGCAAGCACATTCTGCATATGTGTAAGGAAGGTCTGGATATGCACGTCATCGTGTATGATCCCTATATTGACAGTGTTCCCGAGGGCGTGGAGCGCGTGGACGATCTTTCCGAGCTGCTGCGCCGTTCGGACGTTGTAACACTGCACTGCCTGCTGACAGATGAAACCCGGAAAATGATCAACCGGGAACGTCTGGCGCTGATGAAGCCCACTGCCCTGCTCATCAACTGTGCCCGCGGTCCCATCGTGGACGAAACGGCGCTCATTGAAGCGCTGGAAAACGGTAAGCTTGCCGGTGCCGGACTGGATGTCACCGATCCGGAGCCTGTGGACCCTGAAAGCCCACTGTTCAAGCTGCCTAACGTCATCGTCACCCCTCACTACGCACCCACGACGCTGGAATCCGCTACACGCGTCTCCAAGATTGCAGCCGAAAACATCAACGCCGTGCTTGCCGGTAAAGAGCCGGTAGGGCGCATTGTCTGATCAACATAAGAGGAGGAACCACTCATGAGACTTGCAACCATCAAGCTGCACGGTGCGGAAGTCGCCGGCATCGTCACCAAGAAAGGCATCCTGCCTGTTGCTGCCCTTAATGCCGCCAAAGGCACCGGCTGGAAAGAGGACATGATGAGCCTCATTCAGGCAAATCACATCCCCGGCTTGACCAAATGGTACAACGAAGGCGGTAAGGATGTGCTGGAAACCATCCCCGGCATCGTCCCGACCGAGGAGATCGTTTATGCCCCGCTGTACCGCAATCCCAAGCGCATCTTCGGCATCGGTCTGAACTACGCCGACCACGCCAAGGATATCGGCAACGCCGCACCCACCGGCTTCCCCGGCAGCTTTTTCAAGATGGCTGATACCCTCATCGGTCCCAACGATGACATTCTGCTGCCCAAGCTCAAGGAAGCACAGAAGACTACGGCGGAGGCGGAGCTTGGCATCATTATTGGGCGTGACTGCCGCGACGTTTCCGAGGAGGATTGGGAATCCGCTATTGTCGGCTATACCACCATTCTTGATATGACCGAGGAATCCATCCTTAAGGGCAACGACTTCGTTCCCGGCAATCCCCGCTACCTGACCATTGTCAAAAACTTCCCCACATTTTTCTCCTTTGGTCCCCAGCTTGTTACGCCGGACGAGGTGCCTGATGTCCTCAAGCTCGAGGTCCAGAGCGTTCACAATGGCGAGATCCACGCAAAGAACACTGTTGACCACATGACGCACGTTCCTTCCCGTCTCGTCTCTCTGCACTCCAGCATTCAGGGTTGGTACGCCGGTGACGTACTCTCTACCGGTACCCCGCGCGCCTTCCACATTCAGGACGGCGACATTGCCGAGTGCCGCATTGTCGGTCCCAACGGCTTTGAGATGGAACCGCTGAAGAACCCCGTCGTGGATCTCAAGCTGCACTGAGAAAAACACATATTCTACACTACAATTTTATGCAGTACCAGCGGAAACGGACACGCGCCGTAAGGCGCAGTTCTGCTTCCGCTGGTCTCTTTTCAGTACCTCTAAATATTCCGAAAACAAATTCCTATTCCTATCAAAAGCGCAGCCCCTATAAAATAGGGGCTGCGCTTCAAAGATAACATATACTTTAGTAGTCCGTTCTTTAATTGGCAAGGCTGCGACCCATTTGATAGGCTTGCTCCATTGCCGGAGAATTACGGACATCTCCCGGATCGTTGACACCTGTCCCGAGAACCACACCGCCCTCCACAGAATCCGGCACACAGCAGGTAAAGCCCCGAAGCGCAGCCTGCATGGTCTCCGTCAGCGCACTGTCCGGTGCAGCGCAGGAGATGATAAAGTAGAAGGTCTTTCCGGTCAGCTGGGAAAAGAAAGCGTAGGTGCGGTCTATGACCGCCTTAAGCTGGGCAGTCATGGAATAGAAGTAGATTGGGGAAGCCAAAACGATCACATCGGCTTCCAGCATCTTCTCACGGATCTCTTCCATATCATCCTTTTGGACGCAGACACCATTGTTCCGGTAGCAGGCATTACAGCCAAGGCAGCCTCCGACCTTTTTCCGCGCGACAGCAATCTTCTCAACCTGATAGCCAGCTTCCTCTGCTCCACGGGCGAACTCATCGCTTAAAATGAAGGAATTTCCCTTGAGCCGAGGGCTTCCCTCTAAAATCAAAGCTTTTTTCATCACAATCCCTCTCAATTCGTAATACCAAGGCTTTCGTTGGCGCCAAGGCTCTCGTCCTGGATCATATCCGCCATGCACTGGGCAATGGCGGCGCGGTCCACACTCCAGCAGGTAGGCTTTTCACCCTCCCGTGTCAGATTGTAGGTCTCTCCTTCACCATCCCGGATACCTGGGCAACGCAGCAACGTGGTCACAGCAGAGCTGGCAGCGATGGTGTCCGCCGCCTTGATATACTCCGGCATCTTTTTCGCCAGCTGGTTCAGCATGATCCCATGCACACCCCTGATCTCGTGATGGATGCCCATGCCAGTGATCCAGATAATGCGCTTGACGGAGGTTTCCGCCAGCGCAGAGACGATGTTCTTCGCCATCGTCAGCACATCACCCTCCAATGAGCAGAGCAGAATATCCTGTTCATCCATCGCCTGCTTCACCTCATCGGACTTAAGGGCGTCGCCCGTGATGATGCGAACGCCATTCAGATCCATGCCCTCAAATTTCTGCGGATTCCGGACAAATACAGACAGCTCCACGTCCTTGAGCGACTGCATTTTACGGGTAAGGTATTTGCCGGTGCGTCCGGCAGCTCCAAAAATCACAACTCTTTTCATGGTAAATTCCTTTCTGTCCGCATCAGTCTGCGGCGGCAGCCATTTTCGGCTCCTGCCACATCGCACGGTACTTTCCAAAATAATAGATACTCATAACAATGCTCAGTATTTCACCGGCGGCAAGAGACATCCAAACGCCATTCATTCCAAAAAATCCCGGCAGCACCAGTACAGGAACCACCATAAAAAGAATAGTCCGGCAGAAAGAAAGCATGGCGGAGGTTTTGCCGTCATTGAGTGCGGTAAACCATCCGGATGCAAAAATATTGTAGGACATCATCAGGAAACTGGCTGCGGCAATGTGGAAGCCATGCAAGGCAACAGCGGCAACGTGGGCATTGCCCTTGGCGAAAATATCGACCACTATACCGCCAAAGAGATAGCTTACAGCGGTAACAGCAGCTGCCGTGACACCCAGTGTCCACACGCTGATATGAAAGAGCCTGTGGAGCCGTGCAGTATCCCCGCGTCCCAGATTGTAGCTGATGACGGAGGAAATACCATTAATATATCCGCGAAACAGTCCGCCGAACAGCCCCTGTGCATACCAGATAATGGTAAGAGACGCCACACCGTCCGAACCGCCAAGGTCCATCAGAATCCGGTTAAACAGAATGGTAACCACTGAAAATGCCAATACGCTGACCATTTCCGATGAGCCATTGGCACAGCTTTGCAGAATGGTTTGCAGCCGCCATCTTGGGCGCACCACATAAAGTGCCTGCTTTCGATTGATGCAGAACCAAACCGTCCCCACCACAGAAGGAAACGCATAGCCAATGCCGGTGGCAATGGCTGCACCCATAAGCCCCCAATGGAAAACGCCCATAAACAACCAGTCCAGCACAATGTTCAGCACACCGCCAATGACGGACAGCAGCGCCCCCAGTCCCGCTTTTCCAACAGTAATAAAGCTCAACTGAAACACCATGCCGAACACAGCAAAGGGAACTGACAGCAGCACCGGCACCATATATTCCCGGCAATACGGCAGCAATGCGTCATCCGAACCAAGGAAACGGCACAGTGTGTCCAGGAAGAAAAAGCACAGGGTCGACAGTACAATGCTGAACAAAAATGCTGTTGCCATCAGGAGTGAGAAATCCTCACGAGCCTCCTCTCCCCTGCCCTCACCGATTTTTTTCGCCACCAGTGCGTTGCCGCCAGTGCCAAACATGATTCCCAGCGCCGAAGCAAGGTAGGTCATCGGCAAGGTGATGTTAATGGCGGAAAGCGCGTCAGTATTGACCCAACGGGCAACAAAAACACCGTCCACCGTGGTGTAGAGATTTGCGAAAATACTGGAGAAAATGGTGGGCAGGGCAAATAGGATCAGCCAGCAAAAGCTGATTTCATGCTCCAGCTTCATGTGTGTTTCCACGGAAAAACTCCTTTCCAGTGCAGTCAGTAAAATTACAGGATCGTCGTGCTTTGGGACGAAATTTTCAAAAAGGAAGGGGCGTCAAAGCCCCTTCATGGCATTTTTGCAGCCAGTGACATACCGCCTTGTAGCGGAGAGCAGTACAGCCCGTTCCTCCTCAGTCAGCTGACTCATCGCCTGCTGCTCGCTTTGGCGTACTTTTTGCAAGATCCGCTCCGCTTCGACCGCTCCGGTTTCGGTAAGATGTACTGTTTTGTTCCTGCGGTCCTCCGGCAGTTCCCGAAGCTGTACCCATCCTTTTTTATAAAAGGAGGTAATTACCGCATTCACAGTCTGCTTAGGGAGAAAGCACTGCTCCGAAAGCAGCTTTTGCGTACATTTTTCCGTCCGGTAGATCACGCTGAGAATGGAAAGGCTAGTGAAAGACAGTCCAACCGATTTTGCGTATTCCTCGTATGAAGCATTCCATGTCTGTAAATAAGAACAGTATTCGCAAATCTGCTCTCTGATATCCTGCCGCATTGCACCGCCCCATTTGTCCCAAAAGTATTTAGTCTGATATTGTACTAATATATTCTATCATACTTCTTTTGTCAATCCATTTTGAGAAATCATTTGATTTCGAGGTTTTAGGGTATACCGCGAGAAATTTGAACTTCCAGTCCTCTCTCAAGAGCAAATCAGAACCATTTCGGTTCCGATTTCTTCTTTTACTGCTGTTTGTCCGACGAATTTTCCATTGTTTCCATCCAGCCCTACCCACTCCATTCTATTCTGGGGCAAAAGTGGGGCAAGCGCGAGGATGCAATCATGCAACACTGCATGAGAACAGGAAAAAACAAGAACCCCTGTCTCTTTCCTGCTCCTGAACCATTTGACGGAATCCCATGTCCTTTGACCTCACTACTTACACGAAACTATGGCATATATATGCCGGGGATTTGCATATCCTGCCAGTATGTGAATTTCGATTCTTCATCAGCCTTTTTTACTACCGCTAAAGTATTCAGTCCAATATGATCAGGTTGCTTCGTATCTTTGGTGCATTCAATTATGAAAAATACATACTTCATTTTATCAGTTGTCACATCGTGCCAAGCAATACTTTGAGTTGTTTTGTCTCCATCTTCCATGCTTGTGGGGCTTGTAAAGCCGGTACGTTCCCAAGATTCAACAGATCCCTCAAATAGTTGAAACAACTCCTCTGCTTACTCTTGGAAATTATCCACTTGTGATCGTGTCGTTTTAGAAAACATATTTTCCAGTTCATCACTATTATTTTCATCAATGGCAACCAATATTTCTTCCAATCGATCATCCGCACGCAAACTTCCATCGTCGAACAGCACTGCATCGTCTTCATCATTGCATGCGCTCAAAAGGAGGATCGCTGCCAACATTGTTAAAGCTATTGTGACTTTCCGCAAAATACTGCTCCTTTCAATCAGAATATTAAGAATTATAAAACAAAAGTCCTCGAAATCGGACGATTTCGAGGACTTTTGGTACGCCGTGAGGGATTCGAACCCCCGGCCTTCTGGTCCGTAGGTTGTCTCAAGGGCAAATCAGAACCCTTTCGGCTCCGATTTGCCCTTTTTGCCGCTGTTTTCTCGGCGGACTTTTCGTTGTTTCCGTTCAGTCCTGCCCACTCCAATCCTATTCTGGGTCAAAAGTGGGTCAGGAACGGAGAATGCTACTTTATCGGCACAGCGCTGAAAATTTTCCTTGTGCAAATGCATGGCGTATGCTATTATAAAAGTGCAATCGCAAGAGAGGTTATAAGGAGGCGGTAATTTGCCGAAAGGAAAATTGTTAAATGGCCTGGTAACGCAGCAAAAAGTATTGCGGGCAGCGGTGGCGCTGTTCCTGGAAAAGGGCTACACCAGAACCACAACCGGTGAGATCGCGAAGGCGGCAGGCATCGGGCAGAGTTCTTTCTTCCATGTCTTTCCCAGTAAAGAGGCACTGCTGCTGGAGCTGGTGCAGCGGATGTTCGGCGGACAGTTCAATCTCGCTGAACAGCACAGCGGTACAGAAGATCCCGTGTTTCTCTACGCTGTGGAGACATCGCTGCAGCTCCACATTGCCGAACTGACCGAGCCGCTGCGTGAGCTGTACGTTATGGCGTACTCCCTGCCCACAACGTCGGATTATCTCTATCGCAGCACGGCCAAGCGCCTGCAAGCTATTTTCGGCCCATATCTGCCGGATGCGCAGCCCAAGGACTTTTATGAGATGGAGATCGCGTCGGCCAGCATCATGCGCGGCTTCATGTCGGTGCCGTGTGACCTGTATTTCACCACAGAGGCAAAGATCGCCCGTTTTCTGGACTGCTCATTGAAGCTCTATGACATTCCGAGGGAGAAGCGTAAGACCATCACTGAGGCGGTGCTGCGAATGAATCTGCACACAATGGCCACTGGCATCATCCAGAAAACCGTCCAGCAGGCGGAAAAAGGCTTTGAAGCCCTGACGGAAAAATAAAGTTTTTGCAAGGGGATATCCCCTTGGTGCATCCATTGGATGCACCATACCACTTTCATCATGGAGGGATCACGATGAAGAAACGATTACTCAGAGTCCTGCTCATGTGCTGCATGGTGTTAACTATGTTGCCCACTACTGCATTTGCAGCTACTCAGAACTACAACCTGTGGATTGGCGGAGACCGTGTTACAAGCGAAAATCTTTCCGGAGACGGCTGGAAGTTCGAGCCGGAGACCAATACCCTGGTGCTCAACGGTTTCGGCTTAGCCACCTGGGGATACAATATGGGCAAGGATTTTCTGGGCCATTATCCCCAGAACGTCAACATGTTTGCCATCATTTATGCCGAGGGCAAAATGGACCTGACCATCCGCACGGAGGGGAAAGAAAGCTATATCGGCGACCCCGATTTTGCAAACCGGGCATATGAAAAGAGCAAGCGGGCGTACACCGCCATTTATAACTCCGGCGGCACTGTTACGATCACCGGCGATGCCAAACTGACCGTCGGCGCAAACTACAGAGGGATTTTCTGTGACAACAGCGGTACGCTTATCTTTGACAATGCAAGGGATGTCGAGGTGGTCACATTCGGCGGCGATACGCTGCACGCCCGCGACATCACAGTGAAGGGGAATAGCCATGTCAATACGACTGTGGGTCATGCCGGCGCCGGTGTGCCTACCATGAATATCTATGCGACGTATACTGTCAAGGTCTATGCAGGTTCCTCCCTCAAATCGGACTTTGAGCTTGGCGCGGACACCAGCGGCAGCGACTATGCCGGAATCAAATGTATCAGCGGCAAAAACGGCGGCGGTGTCTATGCCTACGGCGGCGAGATCCGATCCCAGGTCTACCCAGCCGGTTACGACATCGGAGACAAAACGCTCTATGCCATCGACGCACCGGTCGTGAATATTGAGGGTGACGGCGTTGTGGATGGCAACATCTATAACTGGTATAATCCCAACGAGTATTACGTCAATTCCGTTGTGTACGGTTTCAGCGGCGGCAGCGGCAAGGTCAAATTCAACGGCCCCGGCATTCTCCGCCTGAAAATGTCCACAGCAAAGCCGGATGGAAGCTCTAAGATTCAGCAGCTCCGCCCGGATTCCATTTCGTTTGCGGAGAACCTGCTGTACCGGACGGACACCGACGGCAGCTGCCGCGAAGAGATCACCGCCTATACCTGCGACGGCATTTTCCTCACTTCAAAAGGGGTGTACCAATACTGGTCTTACAGCGAAAAGAATCTCTACCCGACTCATTACGGCGAATATTACGGTTCCGTCGACCTGAAAAGTGACGCGCTGAATCTGAAAGACGTTGTGACAAAGACCCCGAACGTTTCCAAGCTGGTGGTGATGGAAAACAGCACAAACATGGTCAATCCCAATGTCGATGAGGAATTTGAGATTCCCGAAATGACCGTGAAATCGGGAGCTACGCTGACACTGAAATTCGATAAAGACCGGGACTATACCTTTACAAAGCCCATCTATCTGGAGGGCGGTACCTTAGAGATCAACGGCGGCGTTGGCTCCGGGATCATCAAAGGGCTGGATGTCCGTGGCAACGGTACCGTGATCTTCCACAAGGGTACCGTTTCCGGAGATGTGGAAAAGACCGTCAAGGTCGTAATGGATAACGAAACATATTCGAGCGGCAATATTGACATCCCCGATTACGGCAACGTCATGGACGGAACCGGCAACACCGTTCACAAATTCGCCTACAAGGCGGAAACGGAATATGACTACTTCCGGCGGGTATGCATTATCCGTGAAGTGGAGGAACGGGATTTTCTTTGGTTTGAAGGGAAATTCCACATCGCGGAAAACGGCGACAAAATGCTGTATCTCTGGACGGACAGAGCCGACCGTCCGCATCGGATAGGTGCTTATCCGACTGCGGACTGTATTCGGGAAGATGAGCAGACGCTTTCCTTGAAGTACGGAACCAACACCTTTGCGCCGGGTACGCCCTTTACCCTGAAGGAGAACGGGGTTTTCGTCGCCAAAGCGGGCGACGATGTGGTGCTCTCCCCCCTTGCTGGTGGCAATCCCACCGATCTGCAGAAGTCCTTTGTCTCCTTGGTCAAGTGGTATGTCAGCAAGGACGGCGGCGAGAGCTTCGAACTTGTCCAGAGAACACAGGGACCGACTGCGGATAATACGGACGGTCCTTATGCGTCAAAAACAATCCGCTTTGAATACGTGCTCCCGGAGATCACCGAGGAGCAGAACGGATATATTTATCGGTGCGAGGTCTGCTATTGGGATGCCTTTACGTGGGAGAGAACCTCTTACTACTATGACGCCACCCTGTATGTGGATACGCCGCAGCTGAAGGAGCCGGATCGATATGTCGACGGTCAGTCGGCGCGCCTGGAGATGACCCACGGCACAACCCTTGACGGCGTTACTTTCGGGTACCGCTGGGAGCTGAGCCGTAGTGGCGGCATCCGTTGGGAAACGGTGCAGGAAGGCACCTCCGCCGTGTATGAAACGGCAGCCGTCACTGATGCCATGGAAGGCTGGCAGATCCGTGTCGTCTACAGTATCTATGCAAACGGCAAGAAGCTGTCGGAGGGCACTACTGACCCGGTCACCATTGATGCAATCGGAAAACGGCCCGTCATTACCGAGCACCCCAAAAGCGTGGTTCACAGGTTGACGGAGGTGCTCGACGACAATTTTCCGCCCGATCCGGATAAAATAACGATCGCTATTGATACCTATTATAGTTTCTCCGTAAAAGCGGAAGGGGAGAATCTGCATTACCGATGGCAGAGAAGTAAGGACAACGGCAGAACCTTTGAAGATCTGCCGGACGAAGACGAAGCAAGAACCAAAGGCTGGTACAAGGTCGCTGCGGGTACGACCTGGCAATACCGCTGTATCGTGTACAATGACTTCGGTTCGGTGATTTCCAACGTCGCAACCACAAGAACGCTGTATCCGCCGACCACCAGCAATCCGCGGGATCTGACGGTGCCCGAGCACACCGACGCAGTTTTCCGCGTTGACATCACGCAGGGGCTCCCATACGGCACCGATGTTATCTGGCAGGTCAGCAAGGACGGCAAGACAATGCAGGACGTTACGGCGGAGGACGGCACGGTCAATGTGTATTCCGAAAGCGTAAACGGCTCCATCAACTGGTATACCACCCTGACGATCAGCGATGTATCGCAGGATATGAGCGGATATATGTACCGCTGTATCGTCAAAAACCAGCCCAACGATGAAGATTATAACGGTCTGCGCCGTTCCTGGCACGCCACCCTGACAGTTACGTACAGCTGCGCCGCCAACGGTCACAAATTCGATGCGGGCACAGTGACAAGCAAAGCAAACTGCACGGATGTCGGCTGTAAAGTCTTTACCTGCTCCGCCTGCGGCTACGTCGATGAGCGTGTGCTTGCGCCGCTCGGTCACGATTGGAAGGCGGCAACCTGCCGCTCCGTCAAGACCTGTCAGCGTGAGGGCTGCGGCGTATCCGAGGGTGGCTTCAACTACACGAACCATACCGGCAAACCGGTCTGGAGCCACGATGATGGTGGACATACAAGCAAATGGAACTGCTGCAACACACCAGACCAGCCGTATAGCCCCCACATCTATGCCGATGATGCGGATATGATCTGCAATGTCTGCGGCTATGACCGCACCGTGACCCCGTCTGCCCACGAGCATGTCTACGGTGACTGGAGCCATGATGCCGCGAACCACTGGCACGAATGCACCGATGCGGACTGCCCGGATAAGTCCGAAAGCATCAGGAACAAAGAGGCTCACATCTACACTGATGATGCGGATACGATCTGTAGTATCTGTGGCTATGACCGTACTGCCACCCCGCCTGCACCCACCGAGCACACCGTTACCGTGACCACAGACGGCAACGGCACGGTTTCCGTAAGTCTCACCACCGCTGCGGCTGGTACGGAGATTTCCCTGACTGCCACGCCAGACGCGGGCTATCGCTTCAAAGAGTGGCAGGTTATCAGCGGCGGCGTGACCATTACTAACAATAAGTTCACCATGTTGAATGACAATGTGGAGGTCAAAGCCATCTTCGAGGAGGATACGCCTCCCACACCTACTGATCCGGCCAAGCCCAACATCAGCATCGCAGGAACCTACACCTACAATGGCTCCGAGCATACTGCGACCGTAGTGGGTTTTGATTCGGCCACAATGGACATCTCCGGCAACACCGGCACGGATGCGGGTGATTACACCATTAGCGTCACGTCCAAGACCGGCAAATGGGCTGGCGGCGACACCGAAGCCGTGACCGCCGCGTGGAACATCGGCAAGGCCACACGAGAAGTGCCCAGTGGCTTGAGTAGTATTGCTCCCACCACCGAGGACAGCAGCGATGGAAAGATCACCGGCGTGACCAACGAGATGGAATACCGTATGGCGGGCGAAAGCAGCTATACGGCGTGCAGTGGCGTGGAAATTGAGAATCTATCGTCTGGCACCTACTTTGTCCGCTATGCGGAAGACAACAACCACTTTGCAAGCCCCGATGCGGCGGTCACTGTGGGTGAGGGTATGCCGCTTGCGGATTGTACGATCACCTTCAACGGCAACGGCGGCGATGAAAGTATGAATCCTGTGACCGTCAAGGCAGGGACAAATTACATTCTGCCCACCTGCGGCTTCACTGCTCCCGCCAATCAGGAATTCAAGGCGTGGGAGATCGACAGCACGGAGTACAAGGTGGGAGATACCTACACAGTGAGTGGGGATACTGAGATCAAGGCCCTGTGGGAAATCAGCATCATTACACCCACAACCTACACTGTCACCGTTACCAATGATGGAAACGGCACTGGCGCCGCAAGTCCTTCCACCGCTGAGGCTGGTACGGAAATCACTCTGACCGCCACGCCAAACGCGGGCTATCACTTTAAGGAGTGGCAGATCATCAGCGGCGGTATGACCATCAAGGACGATAAGTTCAACATGCCGGACGGCAATGTGGGGGTCAAGGCTATCTTCGAGGAGGACGCACCTCCTGTGCCGATCGAGTATACCGTCACCTTTGACGGCAACGGCGGTACGCCCTCTGTCGGCAGCATGACCACCACTGATCAGAAACTGGTCTCTCTGCCAGGTGCTTCCCGCAGCGGTAGATACAGCTTCGACGGCTGGTATACCAAGCAGGGCGGCGGCGCGAGGGTCACAACGGATACCGTGTTCTCTGCAAATACCACCGTGTACGCCCGTTGGACCTATACCGGCGGCTCCTCCAGCGGTTCTACGACCTCGAAGACTGAAACCACCACCAATCCGGACGGCTCCACCACCAAGACCGAGACGAAGAAAGATGGCAGCTCCGTGACCGAAAATAAGGATGCCAGTGGCTCTACAGCCACGGTAAAAACCGACAAGAACGGCAGTACCGAGGCAGAGGCCAAGATCAGCGAAAAGGCCGTTGAGGATGCGAAGAAGTCCGGCGAAGCCGTCAAGGTTCCTGTCGAGGTCAAGGCGGGCGAGAATTCCGACTCCGCACCCACTGTCAAAATTGAACTGCCGAAGAACGCAGGGGAAACCAAGGTCGAAATTCCCGTAAAGGATGTCAGCAGCGGCACGGTGGCCGTTATCGTACATCCGGACGGTACCGAGGAGATCGTGAAGAATTCTGTTCCCACCGAGAACGGTATTCAGCTTACGGTAAGCGGCAATACGACCGTGAAGATCATGGACAACTCCAAGGACTTTATCGACACCAGGGACCACTGGGCCAAGGCCGCCATTGACTTTGTCAGCGCCCGCGGGCTGGTGAACGGTGTGAGCGCAACGATGTACGCTCCCAACGCCTCCACCACCCGTGCCCAACTCTGGACGATCCTGGCCCGTCAGAGTGATGCCAACCTTACCGGCGGCAATACTTGGTATGAAAAGGCACAGGCGTGGTCCGTGGCCAACGGCATTTCCGACGGCACCAATCCCAACGGAACCATTACCCGCGCGCAGATGGTAACGATGCTGTGGCGCACGGCAGGTTCCGCTGCTGCGGAGAGCAAGACCGGCTTCACCGATGTACCGGCGGGCAGCTACTATGCGCAGGCTGTCGCATGGGCGGTTGAAAACGGCATCACTGCCGGCGTAGGCAATGGGAGATTTGACCCGAACGCCACCTGCACCAGAGCACAGATCGCCACATTTCTAGCGCGCTCCATGAAGTGATGCAAAAAACAGCTCCGGTCCCTTTCCACAAAAGGGAACCGGAGCTGTTTGGGTGTGACAATCCTGTTCCTGCAGGAAACGGGACATATTTTGCGCCGCCGGAATCAATGATGGCTGCCCGGCCTCGAAAAACGGCAAATGAGTCGTTTGGGCAAGCGGGCACCGGGCGTTTCGACTACGTGCGAAACACATCGAGAGTAGTGATACCACCCCAGCCTCGTACACGCAGAAAGCCCTGCGCACGGGGTGTGAAAACCGCAATTTCGGCAGAAGTGAAAAGGATCACGCAGCCCAGCGGGGCTGCGGCGCCGGAAGAAGCGGACACACGCCGTAGGCGTGCATCCGCTTCCTCCGGCTTTTCTTTTGCGTGATGAGGGACGGTCAAATGCTCTGCACGGCTGCACAAGAGTGAAGCCCTGTGTTTCGGCGTGTGAGCCACTGTGTGCGATTTTTCTGGAAGAGTCGAGTGTGTACCCGCTTTCGTGAGTGAAAACGAACGTGAGGCATTTGTGAGCGAAGTTAAAAATCGAGATAAGAAATGGTTTTCAGAGTGCTTGTTACGGTAATTTTTGGGCGAGATTCATGGAAGTGGTTTTGGGTAAAAAACAGAACTTTTTATGCCGTTTTTTTGGATGGTGAAAGCCGTTCGATTTTAGCACGAGATAAAGGACCGCAGTCGCAAGCGCCAGCGGTCCGCCCACAAAGCCCCGCAGTGCGGGGCTTTTCACGATTTCAAGGCCGCAGTCGGTTTACACGATTCAGGTGAGTAATCGCAGTCAGAAACGGAGGTAACGAACGTGAAACGCCGATATCTCCAGCCTTTTCGAGGTGGTCGTTTCGCAGTCGGTCAGCAAAAACGCTGGTTTCAACTGTCCGAAAAAGTGATTTCTGCGCAGCGGCGTTTTTGGGCGCAAAGTGTGTATATTTTGCGTTGCTGTAATCAAAGAAAAGGCTTTCCGGTGGCGCAAGAATTGAGTCGCAATAGACAAAGAAAAGGCAGCGCGGCTCAGAGCGCAAATGATAACTTTTTGATAACTGTTCCGCTTTGGGATAGCTTTTCTCTCTTGGTTACGGTACTGTTCGTTGGCGAAAGGAGTTGGTACCATGCCAAAGCGACGAGCAAACGGCGAGGGCAATATCAGAAAGCGAAAAGATGGGCGCTGGGAGGGCAGATATACCGTTGGACACGATCCCGAAACCGGGAAAGCAATTATCAAGAATGTCCTCGGCAAGACGCAGGCCGAAGTCAAGGAAAAACTGAAAAAAGCTATCGAGGAAAACGTCGGCATCGACTACGGGCGAGCCAAGACCTACACGGTGGGAACATGGCTGGAGGTCTGGATGGAGAACTACGCCAAGGTGAAATTGCGCCCATCCACGTTCAAAACCTCGCAGGGGTTTCTGGAAAACCACATCAAACCGCAAATCGGCAGCATCCCACTGGCAGACCTAACCTCTCTGGACTTACAACGCTTCTACAAGCACCTGCTGGATGGCGGCAGAGTTGACCGCATCGAAGTGAAAAAGAAGCCCAAAGGACTGGCACCGAAAACCGTGCGGAACATCCACCAGATGATCGGCTCGGCGTACAACCTCGCTATGGAGCAGAAGCTGGTAAACCGCAATCCGACACAGGGCTGTGCCCTGCCAAAGGTGGAGCACAAAGAGATGAAAACACTGACTGCCGACCAACTCAGCACCTTCTTCCAAGAAGCCAAGGACAGCGGCGTGTACGAACTCTACTACCTCGACCTTGCCACAGGGCTGCGGCGGGGAGAACTGCTGGGGCTGAAGTGGACAGACATAGACCTCAATCGTGGCGTGCTAAAAATCCAAAGGGCAATCTCACGGCAAAACGGCAAGGTGGTAGAAGCACCGCTGAAAACGAAAAACGCCTACCGCACACTGCCGTTGTCAGCAGACGCGATAGACGTCCTGAAAGCACAAAAATGCAAGGTGGGCGGCAGCGAATGGGTGTTCCCCTCGCCAGCAGGCAGCCCCATGTCACCGGACAGCGTCCTGCACATGCTCCAAAGAGTCCTAAAGAGGGCGGGATTGCCCCGCATCCGCTTTCATGACCTGCGCCACACTTTCGCAACCATGGCGCTCCAGAACGGCGTGGACGTGAAAACGGTGTCCTCGATGCTGGGTCACTACTCGGCGGGCTTCACGCTGGACACCTACGCCCACGTCACCACCGACGCCCAGATGAAAGCGGCACAGACGATGGGAAACATACTCTCCCGTACTGTCTGATGGTTTCCGCTATCCGCTCCCGTTGGGGTCAGCGTTTGGGTCAGGAAAAAGCGCAGTCAAGAAATGATAACTTATGAAAAACAAAACTCCTCGAAATCAGACGATTTCGAGGAGTTTTGGTACGCCGTGAGGGATTCGAACCCCCGGCCTTCTGGTCCGTAGGTTGTCTCAAAGCAAAATCGGAGCTGTTTCGGCTCCGATTCGCTCTTTTTACCACTATTCGTTCAGCGGATTTCCCATTGTTTCCGTCCACCCCTGCCCGCTCCAATTCCATTCTGGGTCAAAAGTGGGTCAAAGTTGGAACCGAGGACGATTAGTTACTATCACTCAACCAACCACCCGCGCTTTTTCCAGCCCCGGAACTCCCAATGTGCCATGATGACGCACAGCACACAGGTCAGAACGTCCGCAATAGGTACAGCGAAAAGTGCGCCGTCCAATCCCCAATGGCGGGACAGCAGCAGAGCCAGCGGGATCAATAGGACACCCTGCCGAACCAGCGGGATCAGCAGTGAGCAGGTCGGCTTCCCGATGCCCTGAAAGAAAGATGCCGTAGTCATGTGTACGCCGTACAGGAAGAACGCCATCATGTAAAGTCGGAAACAGTGTGCCGCACAGTCCAGATAAAGCGGATTGTTGGAGACAAAGAGCATGGCAAGCTGGCGTGGGAACAGCAGATAGATCAGGCACCACAATACGGAGATGACCAGCGCGATCCCCGTCGCCATACGGTAGGTTTTTCGCACCCGGCCATAGTTCTTTGCTCCGAAATTGTAGCCGTTGATAGGCTGGATGGCGGAGGATACGCCGACAAACATGGAGTGAGCAATTTGATAGACCTTCATCATCATGCCGTACACAGACAGGGCAATATCGCTCCCGTAAATACTGGCTGCGCCATAGACACGCATCAGGTTATTGAGGACAATCTGCACCAGCGCGGTCAGACTTTGGGTCAGCAGGCTGGGAAAGCCCAGCTTCAAAATCCTCTGCGTCAGCACCCAAGTCGGGTGTAGTGCTTCTCTTGTGAGATGGATAGTTTGAAGCCGACGCAGATAGAGCAGGCATAGCACACCGGCCGCAACCTCTCCGATCACGGTAGCGATACCGGCACCCACGACACCCATATTCAGCCCGAAGATAAATACCGGGTCGAGGATCAGATTGATGACAGCACCTGTCATCATACATTTCATCGTATACTTTGGTGAACCGTCAGCCCGTATCATGGCGGTAAATGCAGGGCAGATAAGCTGGAACGGGATACCACAGGCGATAGAACGCAGATAAGCAGCCGACTCCTCATAGGCGGTGTCGGTGGAGCCAAAGAGTCTTACGATTTGCGGCGTAAAAATACCGCAGACCAACGCCATTACAATGCCACTGGTAATGATCCATGTAACCGCATGACCGAATATCCGATCCGCGGTTTCCTGATCTTTGCGTCCCAGGCACAGGCTGACATTGGCAGCGCAGCCATCCCCAAGCAGCAGGGCGATTGCATTGACTAAAATGGATACCGGAAAAGCAACATTGACCGCTGCCATGCCGGTGATCCCCACACCTTGCCCTACAAAAATCTGATCGACAACGTTATACAGATAATTGACCATGAGGGTCAGCGTTGTCGGAACAGAGTAGCGGAGCAAAAGTCTGGATAGCGGCTCGGTCTCCAAAGGGCTTCTGGTTTTCTGTGTGTTCTCCATGACGCATCATCCTTTCCTGTCTTTGGATTACCCGACAGAAGAATTCCGCCAAAGTAAAAAGCATCCAGCGGCAACATCCTCCCAACGGGAGTATAGCTGCGCCGGATGCAAATCTCCAGTTCTCGGAATCCGAGCAGAAAGAGGCATCCGGCAACATACCAGAAAGCCTTCTTCTCCCTTCCAGACCTAACTGTTGGCTTCGGAATTTCACCGAATTAGCTGATCGCTCGCGGGCTGTCACCGCCAGTAGAGAACACGCTCGTTTCCGAAGAAAACTTTACATTTTTAGTGTATCATGACTTTGCAGTGAAGTCAATCATTTCGTCAACTCGGATACCAGCTTGCTGTAGGATACTACAGACTCCGCAGCCCTGCGGGGCCGCGACGCCTGAGGAAGCGGACGCACGCTGTAAACGCGCACATCCGCTTCCTCAGGCTTGTTGTATCATCCCGCAAGACCTCGGCACAAAAGTACCCCTTGTTTGCCCTTGTGAGCCGTTGTGTGGCCACCTTCAGGAGAGGGTAGCATCCCTGCCCCGGAGGAGGATTTCGAGCCGTTTTCGGGCAGATTTGAGCAAGCTTTCGGTGCGCCGAAAAAGAAGCAGGATAGGCAGTCGTCACACCGCTGCGTTCCAACTCTTGAAGAACTCTGATCCATAGAACGCCGAGACTATGAAATACGCCTAAATCCTGCATTAAATATCGTCCTCTTTGCGGTGTACTGAAGCCTCCGTATCAAAGCCATTAGGAAAACGCTGGCGCAGCTTATCAAGATTCCCTTGCAATACCATTTCCAACGGAACATCCAGTGCAGTCGCAGCCTCCGCGAGATACCACGCCACATCGCCCAATTCTTTTATCAGATGATCTTTATCCAACTCATGCCCCTGCATCAGCCACTTTTTTACAATATCAATGGCTTCACCGGACTCTCCGCACAAGCCCATTACGCTATTGATCAGAACATCCTTTTTATCGAGCGCCGGATTCAGGGTGGTCATTGCAGCTTCTTGATACTCGTTTACACGCATTTGCCTCTTATCCTCCAGATTCCAATTAGCTGACTTATCGTACCATACCATAAGCGCGTTTGCAACAGGATTCAAAGGCAGAAATATCTGCGTATTGGCATGGTGGTAGCCATCACACTAAAAGCAGTATGAGCAGACCAGCGACAGAGATGTGCAACCCAGCGGGGCTGCGGCGCCGGAGAAAGCGGACACACGCCGTAGGGCGTGCATCCGCTTTCTCCGGCTGTTCTTCTGCCTGATGCGGGATGGTCAAATGCTCTGTAAGGCTGCACAAGAGTGAAGCCCCGTGTTTCGGCGTGTAAGCCGTTTTGTGCGATTTTTCTCGGAGAGCCGAGTGTGTACTCGATTTTAGGGGTAAAAGCGAACGTGAGCCATTTGTGGGAAGATGTCCAAAGTAGGATTGAAATGGAACTGTGAGAATGAAAAAGTTTGCGTGTATAACGATAGTGTGAAGCGTACCGTGCAGGAGGTTTTGGAGTAGACTTTCGATGCTTTTTAAGCCTTTTTCAAGGACGAAAGAAAAAGCAGGATAAAGGGCTGGCGTCTTAACCGCCGCCTCGCCCAGTCACTTCTGCCCGCAGTGCGGGCAGTTTACGGGGATTTTCAAGTCAGTCGGTTGTGGCGCCTTTTGCGGGAGATTTTCGAATGGCTGGCGTCTTAGTTTCCGTGAACACAGGTACTTCAACGGTTTATGGTGGCGCCTTATGAGCGTTTCAGAAGAAAATCAAGGTAATCGTGTCGCCCAAAAGCTGGTAGCGCAAAGTGTGCATATTTTGCACCGCTGTAATCAATGAAAGGACTTTTGGGCAGCGCAAGAATTGCGTTGCCATAGACAAAGAAAAGGGCAGCGCAGCCCCGAGAGCAATTGATAACTTTCTGATAACAGTTCCGCTTTTGGATAGCTTTTCTCTCTTGGTTACGGTATTGTTCGTTGGCAAAGGAGGCTGATACCATGCCAAAGCGACGAGCAAACGGAGAGGGAAACATCCGCAAGAGAAAGGATGGACGATGGGAGGGACGGTACACCGTCGGTCACGATCCCGAAACCGGAAAAGCCATCATCAAGAACGTTCTCGGCAAGACACAGGCAGAAGTCAAGGAAAAACTGAAGAAAGCCATTGAGGAAAATGTGGGCATCGACTACGGCAGAGCTAAAACCTACACCGTGGGAAGCTGGCTGGAGGTCTGGATGGAGAACTACGCCAAAGTAAAACTCAGACCATCTACGTTCAAAACCTCGCAGGGCTTCCTCAAGAATCACATCAAACCGCAAATCGGCAACGTCCCGCTGGCGGAATTGACCTCTCTGGATTTACAGCGATTCTACAAGCACCTGCTGGACGGCGGACGAGTAGACCGTATCGAAGCGAAAAAGAAACCGAAAGGACTCGCACCCAAGACCGTCCGCAACATCCACCAGATGATTGGCTCGGCGTATAACCTCGCTATTGAGCAGCGCCTCGTCACGAAAAATCCCACACAGGGCTGCGCCCTGCCAAAAGTGGAGCACAAAGAAATGAACACCCTAACTGCCGACCAGCTCAGCGCCTTCTTCCAAGAAGCCAAAGACAGCGGCGTGTACGAGCTCTACTACCTCGACCTTGCCACCGGCCTGCGCCGCGGTGAACTGCTGGGGCTGAAGTGGACAGATATTGACTTTCTGCGTGGGACGCTGAGAATCCAACGAGCTATCTCACGGCAAAACGGCAGAGTAGTGGAAGCGCCATTGAAAACAAAAAACGCCTACCGCACCCTGCCGTTGTCGGCAGATGCGGTAGACGTTCTGATGCAACAGAGAAGAAAATCAGGAAACAGCGAATGGGTATTCCCGTCCCCGACGGGCGGTTCCATGTCCCCGGACAGTGTCCTGCACATGCTCCAGCGGGTGCTGAAACGGGCGGGACTACCCCGCATTCGCTTTCATGACCTCAGACACACTTTCGCAACGATGGCGCTGCAAAACGGAGTGGACGTGAAAATAGTATCTTCGATGCTGGGCCACTACTCGGCGGGCTTCACGCTGGATACCTACGCCCACGTCACCACCGATGCGCAGCTCAAGGCAGCCCAAACCATGGGGAATATCCTTTCCCGTGCTGTCTGATGGCTTCCGCTACTCGCTCCCGTTGGGGTCAGCGTTTGGGTCAGGGAAAAGTGGAATCCAAAAACAGCAACTTATAAAGAACAAAACTCCTCGAAATCAAACGATTTCGAGGAGTTTTGGTACGCCGTGAGGGATTCGAACCCCCGGCCTTCTGGTCCGTAGGTTGTCTCAAGGCCAAATCGGAACCGTTTTGGCTCCGATTTGTGCTTTTTACCACTATTCGCTCGATGGATTTTCCGTTGTTTCCGTCCAGCCCTGTCTGTTCCAATCCTATTCTGGGTCAAAAGTGGGTCAGAGGTAGTTTCGTGATTACATAGACGGAAATTTTGATACCCCAATTATCCATATTTGCTGGTGCCTATACTAAAGTTGTGGAATAGGTTGCTGAGAGCAGCAATGGTATGTCCGCTATTACGAGGCTGCACTTGCACTCAAGGCACCACATTCCAGTATCGCGCCTATTTTGGCAGACCAAGAGCAGACAGAGCATCCTCTATAGGGGAACCTCACTGCCTGCTGCTTCACATAGCAAAGATTGGGTATGAGCTTCCTAATAGATAGTGAGCGGCAGATCATGACATTTCATGTCAAAAAAGTACGTTTTATGTGAAACAGTTAAAAGCTGAGGAAATTGGGGATGAAAGTGAGACGTGCCGCACAACATGAATACGCCATCAAGAATTACGAACCGAATCGTACTTGGAACCACCCAAGGCTTTGAGGTAGGCGTCATAGGCCGCTTCCAAGGAGTTATATTTCTCTCCCTTATCCAGAATCTCCTGATACTGATTCTTCTTTGGATCAAGCTGTACCGAAACGGTGACGTAGTCTTTGCCCGTTCGCTTTCCTGTGGTAGTTTCGGAAACATAGTATTTTCCGTCGCCGGTTTGGATGATTACAGGGATATTCTTTCCGGCTCCGACTTTGTCTGTGTTCAGAGATGTCCAGAAAAGGTATCGGTTGGCCTGCTGCCCATCCTTTCCGCTGCCGAGATAAGCCCAAGTACAGTCTGATTGCTGTAAAAGGCTGTTGTCCAGTTTTTTGATTGCTTCAGAAATGGCCGGGACATATTTCGAATCCGGACATCTGGAGTCAAACTCAAAGTTTGAATTGTTCTTCATACTACCATTGTTCCAAAAGTCCGTGCCATATAGAAGTGGAAAGAAATCCGTTACGTTTGTGTTAAACGGATATTTCGGTACGGACGGGTCAACTTCTCCGCTCCAATTAAGAATGACTCCATAGTCCTCTCTATATGACACAACACAGCTTCCGTTTGGCGCAGCAACGCCTTTCCAATTATCTGTATCTCCTTGATCTTTGTAATGAACGATGCCGCCGATATTCACGGGGTCCATTGATTGCCAATCAGCCTGACTCTGCTTCAGGTCGACAGTCACGGTGGCCTCCGGATTCCCAAGTAGTGCCTCCGTAGAAACCTGCGCGTAAGCGGAACGTACGTTTGCAAGGTCTGCTGCCTCTCTGCTTCTTTCAAGCTGTGATGCAAATATCGGGATCGCAATTGCAATCAATACGGCAATAATCGCAATAACGATCAACATTTCCATCAATGTAAATCCATTTCTGTTTCGCTTCATATGTTCCCTGCTTTATCTTTGATATATTATCATAGATATAGATAGCTACCTGCAATAGTCGTTTTTTCACGCATTCAAAATATATTTTCAATATTGAGCAGAAATAAAATAATATGCTCCCATGTTCGTATTCAACCATAAATTTTGCAGCTTTATTTATATCTGCTTTTGTAGTCCTCTAATCGTAACGGGGCTTTCCTACAAATTACGATTGACCAAACTCATCGTACCACAATGTGAAAGCCTTTGCAACTGAATTTGCCGACAGGAATGTCTACATATTAACAGGAAAAAGACACCGTGCAGGGAGCGATGCTCACCTAACCTCAGGAAACGGCAAATAAGCCGTTTGACAAGCGAGCACCGAGCGTTCTGACAACACGCGAAGTGCGCCAAGGGTAGTGATACTACTCCCATCTCGCACACGCAGAAAGCCCTGAACGCAGGACGAAGAAATAACAACATTGCCAAATTTCAAGCAGGGTAGCGCAGCCCAGCGGGGCTGCGGCGCCGTAGGAAGCGGACACACGCCACAGGCGTGCATCCGCTTCCTACGGCTGTTCTTTTACCTGATGAGGGACGGTCAAATGCCCTGCACGGCTGCATAAGAGTGAAGCCCCGTGTTTCGGCGTGTAAGCCACTGTGTGCGATTTTTCTCAGAGAGACGAGTGTGTACTCAATTTCGAGAGTGAAAACAAACGTGAGCCATTTGTGGGAAGATGTCCAAAGTGGGATTGAAATGGAACTGTGAAGATAAGAATGTTTGCGTGTATAACGGTAGGGTGAAGCGTAGCGTGTAGGAGGTTTTGGGGTAGACTTTCGGTGCTTTTTGAGCTTTTTTGAGGATTTTATTTATAGCAGGATAAAGGGCTGGCGTCTTAACCGCCGCCTTGCCCAATCACTTCTGCCCGCAGTGCGGGCAGTTTACGGGGATTTTCATGGCAGTCGGCTGTGGCGCCTTTTGGGCGGACTTTTAGAACAGATGACGTCTTAGTTCCCTTGAATGCAGGTGTTCCAACAATTTCTGATGGCGCCTTGCAGACATTTGCGAGAGTATTTCCAGAGAGAAGCAAGGTTGAAGCTCCACGTTGTCAACAACGAAAAGAGATGCATATTTTGCGCCGCTGTAGTCAATAAAAGGGCTTATCGACCGTTCCAAAATCGCACAATCCTTTGGCAGAGCAAGAATTGCGCCGCAATAGACAAAGATAAGGCGGTGCGTCTCCAAGCGCAAATGATAACTTTTTGATAACAGTTCCGTTTTCCGGTAGCTTTTCTCTCTTGGTTACGGTATTGTTCGTTGGCGAAAGGAGGCTGATACCATGCCAAAGCGACGAGCAAACGGCGAGGGCAACATCAGAAAACGAAAGGATGGCCGATGGGAGGGACGATACACCGTCGGTCATGATCCCGAAACCGGAAAAGCCATCATCAAGAACGTCCTCGGCAAGACACAGACAGAAGTAAAAGAGAAGCTGAAGAAGGCCATTGAGGAGAATGTGGGCATCGACTATGGGCGAGCCAAGACCTATACGGTGGGAACATGGCTGGAGGTCTGGATGGAGAATTATGCGAAAATCAAACTGCGTCCGTCCACGTTCAAAACCAGTCAAGGCTTTCTGAAAAACCACATCAAGCCGCAGATCGGCAGCATCCCGCTGGCAGAACTCACATCTCTGGACTTACAGAGGTTCTACAAACACCTGTTGGACGGAGGCAGAGTAGACCGCATCGAATCGAAAAAGAAGCCGAAAGGACTGGCACCCAAGACGGTACGCAACATCCACCAGATGATCGGCTCGGCGTATAACCTCGCCATGGAGCAGAAACTGGTAACCCGCAACCCGACACAGGGCTGTGCCCTACCAAAAGTCGAACACAAAGAGATGAAAACGCTGACTGCCGACCAACTCAGCGCTTTCTTCCAAGAAGCCAAGGACAGTGGCGTGTACGAGCTCTACTACCTCGACCTCGCAACAGGATTGCGCCGAGGCGAACTGCTTGGGCTGAAGTGGACAGACGTGGACTTCCAAAGGAGCATACTGAAAATCCAAAGGGCAATCTCACGGCAAAACGGCAAGGTGGTCGAAGCACCGTTGAAAACGAAAAACGCCTACCGCACGCTGCCCCTGTCGGCAGACGCGATAAGCGTTCTGAAAATGCAAAAGTGCAAGGTGAACAGCAGCGAATGGGTATTCCCATCGCCAAGCGGGGGCTCCATGTCCCCGGACAGCGTCCTGCACATGCTCCAAAGAGTCCTAAAGAGAGCAGGGCTACCAAAGATACGCTTCCATGACCTGCGCCATACCTTCGCAACGATGGCCCTCCAAAACGGCGTGGACATAAAGACGGTGTCCTCCATGCTTGGCCACTATTCCGCGGGCTTCACACTGGACACCTACGCCCATGTCACTACCGATGCGCAGTTCAAGGCAGCCCAAACGATGGGTAATATCCTGTCCCGTGCGATATAGTCCTTTCCGCTATCCGCTCCCGTTGGGGTCAGCGTTTGGGTCAGAAAAAAGCACAACCGCAAAATGATAACTTATGAAAAACAAAACTCCTCGAAATCATACGATTTCAAGGAGTTTTGGTACGCCGTGAGGGATTCGAACCCCCGGCCTTCTGGTCCGTAGCCAGACGCTCTATCCAGCTGAGCTAACGGCGCATTTCACTGTCTCAGTGACAGCTTTTATATATTAGCACACCACTTTTCAAAATGCAACTATATTTTTCATATTTCACCGAAGTTTTTTCTAAGTCTTGTCAATAGTACCAACTCATGATAAAGTAAATGTGATAGTTTGAGAAAGCGGTGATTCAGGTATGGAAAACGCAGCATTTAAAAGCGTCACATTCGGCGGTTTTGATAAGCAGGATGTGATTCACTATATTGAGGAAACAGCTAAGGCTCATGAAACGGCTTTGCAGGCTGCTGAAAACGAGAGCCAGACTCTGCGGGAACAGAATAGCGCTCTTTCCCAACAGGTGGATGAGCTGCAAAAGCAATGCGAAAGTCAGACCTCCGAACTGGAACAGCTCCGGGCAGAGGCGGCAGCGCTTCGCACCAAGGTCGATACGCTGACAAAGCAATGCTCAGAGACAGACGTTCTGTCTGCCGAATTGGAAACACTTCGTCCGGATGCGGAGGCTTACCGGCAATTCCGCACCAATCTTGGAGACATTGAATGTCAGGCAAGAAAACGCGCCGCAGATCTGGAAGCGGAAACCACGCAAAAGCTTCAAAAGTGGGTCACTGATTTTCAAGAGCAATATCAGTCCCTGGTCACGACCTTTGGCACCACCTCCACTTATGTGACCAGTGAGCTGCGAAAGGTCGAGGTCAATCTTTCACAGCTTCCCCGGGCACTGGACCAAATCGGTACTGATTTGAACAAACTGAACGCTGCATTAAAGCAGGACCAACAGACAAAATCTTCTCAGGCATAAATGGAAACAGCGGATGGAACATCCATCCGCTGTTTTTCTGTAGCTATGCGCGTGCTTCTTCTCTCTTTCCGGGCAGGAATTCCTCTCCTTCCGGAAGCAGCTCCAGCTTTCCGGCAGACAATTCTGTCAGACGAGCGGAAAACTGCTCTGCTCCTGTCCCCGGAAACGCGGTGTGCAGCAGCAGCTCCGCACCGTACTCCACTTCCCTGACCATTCCGCCACAGGACTCGATTTCCAGCTTTACCCGTTCAAATAACGGATAGGTACAGGGTATCTGCCACATTGTCCAAAGCGACATCCGGCAGATTCCAGCTGCATCCAGTGCATCCCTTGCTCCCCGGGAATATGCACGGGTCAAGCCTCCAGCACCCAGCAGGATCCCGCCAAAATACCGTGTGACCACACAGCAGACATTTTCCACACCCGCTCTTTGAAATACGTTCAGTATCGGCTGTCCCGCAGTCCCCTGCGGCTCTCCGTCATCCGAATACCGCACGATTCCCTGGTGCAGGATATAGCACCAGCAATGATGCCGGGCATCATGGTACTTTTTCCGAACAGCTTCCATATGCTCCCGTGCTGCCTCCTCACTCTCCACACGCCAAATCGAGCTGATAAAGCGGGAACGCTTTTCGATAAATTCGCTTTCTGCCGTTTCAAATGGCACCAGATACTCGTCCACGCTGCCCCTCCCCTTTTATGGAATGTTTCAATCCTCCCAGTCCTCCTTCGGAGGCTGGTAATTTTCTGCATATTGGGCAACCTGTCCCAGAATTTTAGGCGTACACAGGGCAGTCACATCAATCGTCTCCGTATATTCCACGGATTCCACCTTTGCCTCCCGGTACAGCATATCCAACAGTCCGCCCTTTTCGTAGGGTAAATGCAGGATGACCTGGCGTCTTCCCTTATCCAACCGCCGGTCAATTTTTTCCAGCAGCTGCGGAACACCCTCTCCGGTTTTTGCGGATACACAGACGATATCCTCTCCATGCGGCATAATCTCTCCGGGATTCAGATCACACTTATTAAACACATTGATCCTCGGAAGCTCCGATGCACCCAGCTCCACGATCAGGTTTTCCACCACCTGTGCCTGCTGCTGCCAATCCGGATTGGATACGTCGATCACATGAAGCAGGAGGTCTGCATATTCCAGCTCCTCCAGCGTTGCCTTAAACGCCTCCACCAGCTGATGAGGCAGCTTCCGGATAAAGCCCACCGTGTCGGAGATCACCACGTCCAGCGTGTCACTGACCGTCAGCAGGCGGCTGGTGGTATCCAACGTGTCAAACAGGCGGTTATTTGCCGGAATATCCGCCCCTGTCAAATGGTTCAGCAGCGTGGATTTTCCCGCATTGGTATATCCAACAATGGCAACCACCGGAATCTCATTTTTCTGGCGGCGGTCTCTCTGCGTTCCCCGCACCCGGCGCACCTCATTCAGATCCGCACGCAGCTTATCGATCTTCTTGTGGATCAAGCGGCGGTCTGTTTCCAGCTGTGTTTCGCCAGGTCCCTTGGAACCGATGGCACCCTTTCCGCTGGTACCTCCCTGCCGTTCCAGATGCGTCCACATTCCCGTCAAGCGCGGCAGCAAATACTGGTATTCTGCCAATTCCACCTGCAGGCGTCCCTCTCTGGTTTTTGCCCTCTGGGCAAAAATGTCCAAAATCAAACCACAGCGGTCCAACACCTGTACGCCCAACAGCTCTGTCAACACTCTCTGCTGGGAGGGCGACAGATCGTTATCGAAAATCACCATTGTTGCCTGCACATTTTCACAGTACAGCTGGACCTCCGCCACTTTTCCCTCTCCGATAAACGTTCTGGGATCCGGCTTTTCCCGGTTTTGCAGCACGATGCCTACTGTTTCGCCTCCGGCGGTCTCCACCAACGCTGCCAGCTCTTCCATTGTTGCCTCATCGGCGTTTTCCTCTCGTTTCAATACCGGAGAGCTCAGCCCCACCAGTACGACCTGGTCTCTGATTTCTTCTGTTTGCTGCATGCTTCGTCTATATGCTCCTTATCTGGTATATGCCTCCAGCACCTCACCAACATACGCCCGGTGCCAGCCGCCCTGCTCGGGCGTATAGCAGCGGTTCACGCGCTCATCCTTCACACAGGAGGGATTCATATCCTGAACAAACAGCTTCTTGCACACCAGTACCAGCTCCGCCTGTTCAATGACCGGCGTCTCTCCGGCACCGTAGCGGACACTCAAGCTGCATTCCTTGAATTTATCCACATCCTGACCGCTCTTTGAACCACAGTACGCCATCACCCGCTGCTGTCCGGCTGGCAGAATGGAAACACTGGAGGTATCCTGCTCTTCCATAAAGGAAAATGTATACCGTTCCGGACGCACATAAACCGTACAAACCGGAAGATTCCACAGCCGCCCCAGCTGGCACCAGCCGATGGTCATGGTATTACAGTGGTTCCGGTCTCCCGCTGTCAGCAAGGCGTTTCGTTCTCCAAAAACCTGAAACACCTCCGGTTTCAGCTTTTTACAATCGACAAGATGCAGTTCCATGCTCTGTTCCTCCTGTTTGGAATAGCCTTAGTATAGGCGTTTGAGTAAAAAAAGTAAAGAAAAAGGTCTGCCGCAGTATGCAGCAGACCTTTCGTAATGTGTCTTACTTGTCCAGACCGAACTTCTTGTTGAACTTGGCAACACGTCCGCCGGTATCGACCAGCTTCTGCTTACCAGTAAAGAAGGGGTGACACTTAGAGCAGACTTCCACCTTGATATCCTTCTTGGTAGAACCTGTCTCAATCACATTACCGCAGGCGCAAGTAATAGTAGTCTGCTGATAATCGGGATGGATTCCTTCCTTCATTGCTCTCGTTCACCTCTTTCAACTATAATTTCAAGTACCTTTTACAAAGCCTATTTAATATAACATATCCAAATTCAAAATGCAAGTCCTTTTTCAAAAGCAAATCAGATTATTTTCCAAGCTCCTCCTTCTCTGAAGCATCCGGCACCTCTACAGAAACACCCGGCTGTAAAAAGTAAAGAACACGCCGCCGGACCGGACGCTCCAGCACCCGCTGCAATGCCCGGGAATAGGCGGTCATCTGTGCCTGATACTGCTTTGCCCGCTCCTGCACCGCCGCGCCAAACACATGGTCCGTTTTGAAGTCCACAATGGTCAATGCTCCGTCCGCATCTGTAAAGCAGCAGTCCACGATTCCCTGCATTAAAACCTCATCGCCGGAGGCTGCCGTTCCGTCCAACTCCCTCGCCGAAATCAGCACCGTAAACGGATATTCCCGCAGCACCATTGCGGAACGGCGGATTTCCTCCGCCAGCTCTGTATGCAAAAAACGCTCCAGCAGGGCAGCAGGAACTACCTGTGCCTGTTCCTTCGTTAAAAGCCGACGCTGACATAGTGACTCCACCTGTGCGGCAACATCCAAGTCAGAAAAATTCAGATATTGCAACGCCAAATGAATGGCGGTTCCTGTCTCTGCAGATGTCAGTCCTGCACGCTCCTGTCGGAAACGCGGCTGTGACAGTGTCCGGGACACTGGAGGATGACTCGCCTGCTCCGAGATCTCCGCGTCGATCTCCCGTCCCTTCAGCTGCGTGGCGGTCACCTTCGCCGGCAGCATAGTCTCCTGACTATAAGGATACTGAAATTCCAGCAGGGATAGGTCCCACTGTTCCTGCGGACTCTCCGTTTCCCTTTCCATGGAATGCTCCCGGTGAGGGATCTCGCGGAATTCCTCCGCATCGTGGACCGTCACCTGCCACGGCGCCGTGGCGCCTGTGTATAGACCATCCGCCTCCATCTCCGCCATTGCACGAAGCGGCGCCGCCTCCGGGCGGCATAGAAGTGGAAGCAAAATCCAGTCCGCGAAGTTTTTTCCCGCACTCACCGCTTCTGGCAGCACCGGACAGGATGCCAGCGGAACCAAGCGCTTTAAACGGGTCTCCACATGATACATGGCGTCTACCAAAATCAGTTTCTCCTTGGGGCGGGTCATGGCAACGTACAAAATCCGCTGCTCCTCCGCCTTGTTTTCCCGCAGCAGCGTTTCCTCCACTGCTCTCCTTGCCAGAGTCGGATATTTGATCTTACGTTGCAGATCAATCCGGACCGGTCCCAGTCCCAGTTCCGGATGTACCAAAACCGGCGACGTGAAGTCCTGCCGGGAAAAGGCATGGTCCAAATCTGTCAGAATCACGATGGGAAATTCCAATCCCTTGGATTTATGGATGCTCATAATGCGAATGCCCGCGCTGTCTGAAGCTCCCCGGGTCTGAGGCGCGCGCCCGGTCTCCAGCAGACGCTTCAGCTGAGTCACAAAAGCGTAGACGCCGCAATACCCACCGCTCTCCAGCTTTTCCGCGTGCTCCGTCAAGGCGATCAGGTTTTCCCGGCGTTGCTGCCCACGGTCCATCGCTCCAAAAATCCCCAGCAGATTCCAGCGGTTATAGATATGCCAAATCAAACGGTAAACGCTCATATCCCGGGACAGCAGCCGTAGCTCTGTCAGGTCCTTCAAAAACTGCCGGCAGTCCTCTCCTCCATCCTGGCTGACCGCATGATAGAAATCCCCCTCCCGGGTCTTTCCGCGGATCTCCGCCAGCCGATCCGGTGAAAACCGGAATACCGGTGAACGCAGCACAGCGATCAAAGGGACATCCTGACGAGGATTATCAATGATTGCCAGCATGGACAGCATACAGGATATCTCCATAGAGCTGAAAAAGTCCTGATTTTCCTCATATGCGCAGGTCAACCCCTGTTCCGCCAACGCATCGGCATACGCTGCGCCACGGCTTCCCGGTGAACGCATGAGGATCACGAAATCCTCCTCCCTGCACGGGCGCAGACTGCCGTCCGCTCCTGTCACCGGGTAGCCCTCCTCCAGCAGCTGCCGAATCCTCAGGGCGGTAAGCCGGGCTTCCGCAGTCAGGCGCTTTACCGGACGTTCTCCCTCTCCCCGTCTCTGCTGGCAGGCGATCAGGTGAAACTCTGTCTGACAGTCAAAGCGCTCCGGATAATATGCCGCGCCAAAGTGCAGTGCTTCCTCCTCTCCGTACACCATCTCTCCCATTTCAGGTGAGAGAATGTTTTCAAAGATAAAGTTCGCCGCGTCTAAGATCTCCCTGCGGGAGCGGAAATTCTGGGACAACAGAATTTTCCGGTCCTCGCCCTCCTTTGCCTCGGTATAGGGGCGGAAGGAGGCGTATTTCTTCAAAAAGATCGTGGGGTCTGCCAGACGGAACCGGTAAATGCTCTGCTTAACGTCTCCCACGGTAAACAGATTCTGTCCGCTGCGGGAAACCGCCCGGAAAATCGCATTCTGCACCTCGTTGGTATCCTGATATTCATCCACCAGAATTTCCTGATAACGGGCAGAAATTTGCGCTCCTGTTTCCGTTGGAACGCCCTCCGGCGTCACTAAAATTTGCAGTGCCAGATGCTCCTGGTCGGAAAAATCCGCCGCATTCTGCCGCAGCTTTTCCATCCGGTAATCCTCCGCAAAGGCTCCGGTCAGGTCAAGCAGTGCCTGCATGGGCGCTGCCGCCGCAGCAAGGTCCTGCATGGCGTCTTCACTACTGATGTCCAGCAGCTCCATCATTCTCTTCAGAGAATCCTTTGCGCTATCCCAGCGTTTTTTAGCCCGGCTCTTCAGCTCACCGCCATCCGTATTCTTCACCGGAGCCAGTTTGGGAAACACCAATGCTTTCGCCGCGGTACGCGCCGACTCCCACGCACCTGTTTCTGCAGCGTCTGCCAGCGAGGAAAAGCCATCCGCCACTGCCAAAAAGCGTCCCGCATAGCCCTTTTCCAGCGCGGGACAGCCAGCCATTGCGGCAGCGCTGTCCCGCAGCAGCTGGTCCCAGTGCCTGCACTGACCACAGATCCTGTGCAGCAGCACTGCCGCATAAGGCGTCCGGTCAAATGGTTCCTCCGCTGTTTCCAGCCGCTTCCACAGCTTGCGGTTCTCCTCCAGCCACCGCAGCGGGTAGGCGTGGCTTTGCAGCTTTTCATAAAGCTCCAGCACCAGCGCCGTCAGGCTCCGGTCATCTCTTCCAAACCCCAACGTGTTTGCCAGCTGTTCCCCTGAATCGTCCAATGTCTGGTAAAAGCGCTCCAGAGTACGGTTCAGAACACGTTCCCGCAGCAGCTTTGCCTCATTCTCATCCAAAACGCGGAAATCAGGAGAAAGGCTTCGCTTCTCACCGTCTCTGGCAAGCAAATGGGTGTTTTCCCGCAGCAGCGCCGTACAAAATGCGTCCACCGTTTTGATATCCGCCTGATAAACCCGCAGCAGCTGGCGCCGCATATGCAGGTCCTTTGGGTCCTTTGCCAGCCGTTTGGATATCTCCTGGGCGATCTTGCTGCGCAGCTCCGCCGCTGCCGCCTTGGTATAGGTGATGATCAGGAAATCATCTACATTGCAATGCTCCTGTGTAATGTAACGGAACAGGCGCTCCACCAGCACCTTCGTTTTTCCGGAGCCAGCGGCGGCGGACACCAGCAGACTGCCGCCGCGGTTTTCCACCACCGCCTGTTGGGCAGGCGTCAGTTGAATCTCACTCATGGGTCTCCTCCTCTCCGGAAATCTCCTGCCAGAACGTCTCAGCCTTTACAGCCGTTACATAGTGCAAATGATCTGTATCCCGCCCGTCCTCAAAATGGCAGGCAGACGCCCAGGGACAGAACTGGCAGAAGCGGTCCTCCTCGCTGTGGCAGCATGGGTCAGCGTCAATTTTTCCATCCCGGATCTCCCGGGTAATGCGGTGCAGCATTTTGTCCACATAACGGCTGAGCTTTCCCAACTGCTCCGCCGATGCCACACCTGCCGTAATATCTCCGGCACAGTTGATGCGCAAGGGCAGATAGTGCGGCTCCGTAAGAGACTCATGCTCCATCGCCTCCAAAACCGTCCGGTCATTCAGCAGCAGACCGCTGCGGCGCAGGGTCTTCTGCCGCAGCTCCAGCAGCTTTTCCGGAGAGATGTTTCTCTCCGCCGACAGAATCTCATCCCGCGCCGGAAAATACAACACCCCCGCCGGTTCAATGGGATGTCCGAAATACCCCGCTCCCTCCTTTTGCAGCGTGAACAGATACAGCAGCATCTGGATATCCAATCCCATCCGCACCTCGGACAGGTCGAAGCTCTTCCGTCCGGTCTTGTAATCTACCACTCGCAGAAACAGCTTTCCATCCTGCAGCCAGCCATCCACCCGGTCCACCTTTCCGGTGATCCGCAGCTCGCTGTCCACCTCATGGATCTGCACAGCAGGCAGCGCCCCATGGGAACCAAATTCCAATTCAAATTCCAGTGGTACAAAGTCAGAGTGCCGCAGCTCCTCCGCCGTTTCCTCTACAATGGCGAACGCCAGTCCCTTCAAACGGTCAAACAGATATCGGAAACGGGCGCTGCGCTCCTGAAAATTGCGGATCTGCTGCTGAAGATAGCTTTGTATGTAATGCTCAGTCAGACGATGCAGCTCCGCATCCGCAACATCCTGAAAGCCGCCCTGCGCCATTACATCCTTTGTGACATGCTCCAATAGAAAATGCAGAAATGTTCCGATCTGCGGCGCATCAAAGTCTGCCGTTTCCCGTTCCTTTGCCCGCAGTCCGTACTCCATAAAGTAAGCAAAATGACAGGAATTCAGCCGTTCAATTCTGGAGGCAGACATATGAAACCGGTCGCCGTACAGTGCCTGCACCGCAGAGCGGGACAGATGTCCCCTGCGCAGCTCCGCCGCGGCGCTCATAGCTGCCAGCTGCGGCGCCAGAGCCGGGATCCTCCGCAGATATTCCCACACCGGACTTTCCCCACAGGAGCCTGCCATTTCCAGCGCCGGGATCATTGCTATAAGGCGGTACGCCTTGTCAGCTTTTTCTGCTTCAACCCTGATTTCCGGAAACAGCTGTAATATCCGTTCAATGACAAACGCCGGGCGCAGCTCCGCACCAGAGACATCCGAAACCGGATAGCTGACCGTCAGTCCCTCCGTTGGCTGTGCCAATGCCGCGTAAAGATTCTGCAGCTCAATGCTCAGCAGTTCCATGCCCCGGGGCGCCAGACGCATTCCCTGTGCCACCAGTTCATCCCGGTCATCATCATTCAGAATGCCGCCGCCGCTGCCGGTGGACGGCAGTACATGGTCGTTTGCCCCCAGCAGAAACAGATATTTCGTTGTATGCCGGTCATTTCGGGTAATCTCACTGGCGCTGACCTGGTCCAAAGAAACCGGAATGGTACCCACACTATACTGGGTCAGCACCTGCTGAAACAGCCGCGCGAACTCCTCCGTGTCCATCACCTCTGCCCCCAGAATCTCCACCACCTGGTCCATTACCCCGCATAAGATCTCCCACAGCTGTGCGGTCTCCTCCGCCCGCTGGGACTGCCCCGCTTCATAAAGCCGCCCGATCTGATCTGTCAGCGACTGCTGCAGCTGCAAGCGCTCCAAAAATCTGTAAAGTGCATCTACTTTCTCCTCCGCAGTCTCTGCCGTATCCAATCCGTCCTTGAGCAGCTTCAGTGGTTCCCGGACCCGTCTGCGCAGCAGATTGATCTGCTCCAGCGCCTGTACCTGCCGTTCGTCCCAAGGCGCGCCATATCCCTCTGGATTCGCCGTCCAATCCACATCCCGCAGCCACATCTGCCCGTGGATTTCCCAGGTCAGCACATAGTTTTCCAAAAGATCGCATTCGTCCAGTGTCAAGCCAGCCAGTCCTGTTTTCAGGTAGCGGAACATATCCTCCGTTTCCAGTCCGCCCGTTACCGCGTTCAACGCACCGGAGATCAGCGCCAGCGCCGGTGTCTGCAAAATATCACTGCGGCGGCTGAGGTACACCGGGATCTCATACCGTTCAAATACACTTTCCAGCACAGATTCATACCGTTCCATATCCCGTGCGCCCACGGTGATATCCCGGTAGCGGCACCTTCCGGAAGCCACCAGCCGGCGGATATCCGCCGCCGCATTTTCCACCTCGGAAAACACATTTTCACACTCCCGCAGATGGATCGCTCCACACGCTCCCTCCCACGGGATATTCTCTCCAAAAAAGCAGCGCTCCAGATGCAGCAGCGCATCTGTATCCTCCTCCCGGGTGGTGTAAACGATCTCGCTGGGGCAGCCCTCCTCCCGCGCCAGCCGAAGTAAGGCGTCTCTGGTCCGGTAGGATGCTTCAAACAGCTCACTGCGTCCCTCGCCCGGTTCGCCTAACAGGGTCACGGTCACGGACGATGCCCGTCTGAGGAACACGGATATCGCCTGCAGCTCCTGTCCATTGAAGTATGTAAAACCGTCGATAAACAAATCCTTGCCGTTGATGTAGCCAGATTCCTCCAAATGCTCGCAGAGCCTGCTCATCCTGTCTCTGGCATCGAAATCTGGGCGGTACAGCCGTGCCTCGTACGCACCGTACAGCAGGCTCAGGTCCCGCAGCTTTTCCCGTGTCGTCACGCTGGAAACCTCTTCTCCCCGCTGTGCCAGCTCCTCCGGTGTGACCTGATAGCTCCGCAGCTCATCAAACAGCGCCAGCATCTGCTCCAAAAACGCCGCCCTTTGTGACGGGCGGCGGTACACCTTCAGCTCCGGAGCGATCTCTCCCAGCGCCCTTTGCAGCATCAGCAGCTTTCCGCCGCCATCCAGTGCCACATCGGACAGTCCGCCCGTAATGGACAGTACTCTGGTAGACAATCTCCGGAAGCTCAAAACCTCGGCATGGCGGCTAACGGTATCCCCGCAAATACGGCACAGATCCATTTCAGAGGCATGAGAGGCATGCTCCGGTACCAGCAGGATCTGACGGCTGCTGTCTCCCAATTCCCGAATCTGTTTCAATATCCGGTCCGTTTTCCCTGTTTTCGCACGCCCCATCAAAATGGTCAGCATTACCGTCGCCCCTTTACCGTTTTTCATATGGACAGTTTAACATAGGTTCCTTTCAAAAAACAGTGCGAGTTGCGATTCTTCTTTCAAGGTGTTACACTGGTGAAAACCTACTAAAAGGAGTTTTTCCATGTCCAGACATATTCCCAGCGGGACCACAGACACCCTTACCGTTTGCCCTTTCGAGCCCGCACTTCATGACGCGCTGCAGCCGTCTGCCGATTATGACGTCTCCCGTTGGCTATACGTCCCCAATCATTATTCCGAATATCGTTACATTCTCGGAACACGGGGGCAAAAGCCGCTGATCTGCGTGGGGATCAATCCCTCCACCGCCGCGCCGGACGCTCTGGATCCCACGCTGCAGTCCGCCCAGCGGATCGCGATTTCCAACGGGTACGACAGCTTTCTCATGTTCAATGTCTACGCCCAGCGCGCCACTGATCCAGACGATATGGAACCCAGCCTGAATCCCCTCCTGCATCAGGAAAACCGCAGGGCTTTTTCCTATTTACTCTCCCTGTCCGCACAGCCGGCTGTCTGGGCAGCATGGGGAAATATCATTGAAAAAAGGGATTACCTGTTTGACTGCATGCGGGACTTTGCCCAACTGGGCGAGACCTCCAACGCCGCCTGGTTCTCTGCGGGTCCGCTTCTGAAGTCCGGACATCCCCATCACCCGTTATATTTGAAACGGGATACACCGCTGCTTCCCTTTGATATCCGCGCCTATCTGAACAGGCACTGAACTGAATCGAACAGGGCGGCTGAGGATGATAACATCCTCAGCCGCCCTGTTTACCATTCCCTGGATAAATACGCCTTCAAATTCTGCCACAGCTCTATGGATTTAAATTTCAGCACATATCCGTTCTCTTCCTCTGTCATCAGCTTTACATCATCCTCTGAAAAGCCCGCGGACATCGCTGTCTCCGCAACATCCGTCACACTTTCCGCGCACAGCGGCGGAAAAACGACGCACCACCAGTTATGTCCCTCTCCAGCACCGATCACGATCCGCAGCGCCAGATACCTTCCGGCGGGAAGCGTAAAATCTCCATATTCTCTGGTGGGAAACGCCGTATCGGTCAATTCCGCAGTAACGGCATAGTCATATCCCCGCGCCGCAATCTCATTCTCCGCCAGAGTCTGAATTTCCGGCAAAGCCCGGTTCAGTACCCTTTGGGCTTCCTCCCGGTCCCCGCAGCTTTGCAAAAGCTGCTCCGCTTCCTCCAGCACCGCATCCCGCACCTGCAGCTTCAATGTCTGGTCGCTCTCCGTATCAGAATTTGCCAGAATGTGCAGGCGGACCACCTTGTCCGACAGCGCCTGCTGCCGGGAAACCGACCACATTCCCCACAGCAGAACCACCGCCAATATCAGCAGAAGCGCTGTTTCCCAACGGTATAATTTTCTTTTCAGCATAATGTCATTCCGTCCTCTCTATGTAACCGGATTTCCGGCTGTTTACGTTGATTCTGGACGGAATGTATTCTTTTTATACCTCTTCCGGCTGAAAAATTTCCTGTTTGGAAAGTGGATGTGTCAAAAAGGTCTGCGGATACTGCTGGCGAAGCAGGCAGAGCGCCTCGTGACAGGCATCATCCTCCTGCCGGAAAATGCCGAATACCGTCGGTCCTGAGCCGGTCATGACCGCTCCCAATGCGCCGCAGCGCCGCAGTACAGCTTTACAGCCTTCAATTTCTGTCAATTCCTTTGGCAAAAGAAACTGCTCAAACACATTTTCCATTCCGGCAGCCACCGCCGGCAGGTCTCCGGACTGCAGTGCCTGCTCCACTGCCGCACAGCCGCCATCCACCCGGTGTGTGATTTGCTCTGTTTTCACCCGGCGGAACAGCGCCGGGGTCGGCAGTCCGAAATTGGGCTTGCAGACAACGATGGCGGCATCCGGAAGTGCCGGAAGATCGGTCAGCCGCTCTCCGCGCCCCTCTGCCAATGCCGTCCCTCCCCGAACGCAGAAGGGCACATCGCTCCCCACCTGCTCGCCCATCCGTTCCAGTGCCTGCACCGGCAGCTCCGGACAAAACAGCAACCGCAATCCTCGCAGGACCGCAGCACCGTCCGTGCTGCCGCCTGCCATGCCCGCCTGCGCGGGGATCTTTTTCTCAATGATAACCGTCATTCCCGGATTGGTGATCCCAGTTTCCCGAAAGAAGACCTCCGCCGCTTTCCACGCGATGTTATCCGGTCCGGCGGGCAGGTCTGACCCGGGCAGGCGAATGGTCAGCTTTCCTGCTTCTTCCCCGACCTGCAGCGTGACCCGGTCGCACAGTGAAATGCTCTGCATCACCATTTGCAGGTCATGATAGCCATCCTCCCGACGGCGCAGGATGTCCAGCGTCAGGTTAATCTTTGCCGGTGTCTGTAGCGTCAGCTGTTTCATACATGGTGTCCTCCTTTAAAAAATCCCTGCGGAGTGTTCCGCAGGGATTTTCAAGAATACCGGAGTATTCCGGCAGTTACTTTGTGATCTTGCGGGCTTCCACATAATAGCGCTTATCCTGCGCATGACCCATTGAGAACGTCTTACGGGGCAGTACGCCATCCGCCATCACTGTTTTAAACAGCTGATCCTTCCCCATGGCAGGCAGCAGGAAGCCCATGTTTCCCTCTTTGCTACCCAGTTCACGGGTCACATCATCTCCGTGGATATAGTCCACCTCTCCGCCGTGCTCCTTCAGATAACTATCCAGGAACGTCTGGAGGGTTCCCACAGCCAGCTGCATCTTGGGATTGGGGACGGTCATGAATCCATCGTGATCCTTCCAAACCACTTCAATGGTATGTCCCTCGCCCTTGCCCTCGTGCATTTCCGGATAAGCCGCCCGAAACGCGGACAGGAACTCCTCTGGCTGGACTCCGAACACCACACGGTGGATCGGTTCAAATTGCAGGGCATCATCGTGGTTGTTGACCACCTCTACCAGAGCATACCGCGCGGGCAGGCTTGCCCATTCGCTCTCCGGCGTGGTCTTTTTCAAATCCTCATAGCACTGCTTCGCCGTTGCCAGAGAATGGTTTCCATCTCCCGCGGCAAACAGCAGCGGCACCGCGCCGCGCAGACCGTACTTTTTCTCCATCGCAGCAGCCGTGCAAAGCCCCGCCAGTGCATCCGCCACACGGTCCATCTGTTCTGCAGGCAGCTTCCAGCCCTTCAGGTGCCCGCCGCCCTGCTGCAAATCGAAGTCATACAGCTTCTCCATACCATCTGCGGCGGCTGCCAGAGGTTCGATCACCGTGGCTTCCGGGTCATCGATCAGAAGCATTACATGGGGCAGCTCAATGGGAGCATGCTCTCTCACACGGACCCGGGGAGGAATTCTGGACAGAATCGTTCCCTCTGTGGCACGAATCAGCGTTCCACTGCCGGGAGTAAAATCATACTGCTCCAGATCCACCATTCCCACCAATCCGTGACGGATCTTACCGTCAGACTGCGTCCGCTCCACATAAATCAGCGTTTCCGGAAACGTCTGAAACACTCCGTCGTCAATATACCGGTTCATGGTCTCATTGATCTTGGCAATCTCCTCGTCCACATGGTCGCTGTTCAACTTTGCCTCCGGCAAAATCAGCCGCAGGGTCGATGGAGCGTCTCCGACATTTTCCTCCACAGCCTGCCAATACTCCGGCTGAGACGTAAACTGGTCGCACGCGACCACTGCCCATTTGTTCATATCTGCATTTTTCGGCAGCAGAACATCCGCAGGGTAAAAGCCTAATCTTTTAAAAGCCTCGTTCATACCTTGTCTCCCCTTCTTTATGATTTTACCGGCTGCAGCACGGTTCACTCACAGTGCCTTCTTAATGGCATCCAGCAGATCGTCAAATTCCTCATAGGCGGGGATCTGGGGATAATCCGCCTTGATCTGCTCCGTACTCTTGAACAGGAAGCCTGCCTTGCTTGCCTGGATCATGCCCAGATCATTGTAGCTGTCACCGCTGGCAATGGTCTCAAAGCCCATGGACTGCAAAGCCTTTACCGTCGTCAGCTTCGACTTTTCGCAGCGCATACGGAATCCGGTGATCTCGCCAGATTCAGCAACCTCCAGCGTATTGCAGAAGATAGTGGGCCAATTCAGCTTTTCCATCAGGGGCTTTGCAAACTGTTCAAAGGTGTCGCTGATGATAATGACCTGTGTCAGAGAGCGCAGCTCATCCAAAAACCTCTTGGCTCCGGGCAGCGGGTCGATTTTGGCAATGGTTTCCTGAATCTCCCGCAGACCCAGACCATGCTCCTTCAAAATTTTCAGTCGGAAAGCCATCAGCTTATCGTAATCCGGCTCATCGCGGGTCGTCCGCTTCAGCTCAGGAATGCCAGTAGCTTCAGCAAATGCGATCCAGATCTCCGGCACCAAAACGCCTTCCATGTCCAAACATACAATATTCATAAGTTCTCCTCTTTGCTTCTTGCGTAAATTTCTCCATGAGACCCATCCAATACAGGACCGGTCCTGTTTGCTTTTTATTATACAATAGCCGGAACAGCCTTTCAATGGAAAATCCTCATATTCCCGCTTTCATCTTTTCTTCCCTTGCGTATATTTTCTCAATGCCGGGTAAAACTACCGGCAACATCCTGTAAAATTTCTGAACTGGGAGGTCCTGTATATGGTACTGGATAAAATCGCATTGGCTCTCGCCATCATCGGCGCGCTGAATTGGGGCAGCATCGGCGTCTTCCGCTTTGACATCGTTGCCTTTCTTTTCGGCGGACAGATGGCTGTATTCAGCCGGATCATTTACGCACTGGTGGGAATCGCCGGACTGTGGTGCATCTCTCTGCTTTTCCGCGGCAGCGAGGAAACAGGCGGCGCTCCCCATACTGCCTGAACACAACTGCATCCGGGCAAAAAGGAAGCAGGACGGTCATCGTCCTGCTTCCCTTTTTATAGGCTTATTTTCCGGAGCCGCAGAGCAGCCCTTTCACGGTATCCTCCTCCGGAAGTACATTCACCGTTTGGTAGGTGGTGTAAATCACCATACCCGGGCGTGCGCCGGACGGCTTTTTCACGTTTTTCACCAGTGTGTAGTCCACCGGAACATTGCTGCTCTCTCTCGCCTGAGAGTACCATGCCGCGATTTTCGCCGCCTCCACCAGATCCTCCTGCGCAGGCGTTCTGCCCTCTGTGCAGAGGATCACATGAGAGCCGTGAATTTTCTGAGTGTGCAGCCAATAATCCCGATGCTCCGCTGTTTTCAGCGTCAGCTGGTCATTCTGGCGGTTGTTCCGCCCCACCAGCACCCGAAATCCGCCGGAGGTCCGGAATTCCCGGGGACGGTTTACCCGCTTCCACTCCCGCTTTTCTTTCCCATGACTGCGGAGATATCCAGAGTCCTTTAGCTCATTCCGGATGTCCAGAAAATCCTGCTCCGTCTCCGCCAGATGGATTTCCTCCAGAACGCTTTCCAAATACGCTTCCTCGCGCCGGGCAATCTCCATTTGCTCCCGCAGATATTTCTCCGCCGTTTTTGCCTTAGTATATCTCTTATAATACTTCGCGGCATTCTGCTGCGGTGTCAGCAGAGGATCCAGCGGGATCGTCACGCTGCCGCCGTTTTCGTCATAAAAATTCTCTGTTGTAAACGAGTTCTCTCCCCGCCGCATCCGATAAAGATTCGCCGTAAGAAGGTCTCCATAAATCCGCAGCTGATCCCGGTTCTGCGTCGCGGCATAATCCTTTTCCTGCTGTGCCAGCTTTCGGCGCATCCGGTCTCTGGCAGTCGTTGCTGTCCGAATCAGGTCCTGTCCTCTCTGCCGAATGCGTTCCTGCTGCTCTCGCGCTTCATAGAAAACATCCAGCAACTGGGAAAACGACGGCATCTGCTCCATCTGCATGAAAGCGCCGTATTGCCGGATGGGCAGATACGAGAAGTCCGCCGCCTTACCATCCTGCTGACGCAGTATCATCGGTGTGAACTTCTTTTCCCGGATCAGTTGGGTAAATCGGATCAGTTCCTCCGTAAACCGCTGGGAAACTTCCGCACTCAAATCGCCCAAGCGGGTATCCGTCTCCCCGGTTGCACAGAAAACGATCTCTCTCACAACCAACGGAGACAAACCCAAAAAACGTTCCAGCAGGCAGGCATCCAACCGCTTTTCCGGATTTTCTCCTGTCAGACAGGCTGCCAGCTGCTCTTCGGAAAGCTCTGGGAGACATTGCTTATTCTGCGTCGGCGGAAGCTCGTAAAACAGTCCTGGCAACACCTGCCGCTGGGGAGACATTTCCGCGTCTACCCGGTGCAGGCAATCCACGATGCGCCGGTCTCCATCCAGCAAAATCAGATTTGAGTGACGCCCCATTGCTTCTAAAATCAAGGAACGCTGCCCCACCTGTCCGAAATCATCCGTCACCTGTATTTTCAGCTCTACCAGCCGTTCCATATCCGGCTGGCAGACCTCCACGATCCGTCCGCCCACCAGATGCTTTCGCAGCAGCATACAGAACATCGGCGGTTCCATCGGATTGTCCCGGACGATCTGTGTAAATTGAATTCTGGGTGCGCTGGCTCCGGCGTTCAACAACAGTCTCCGGTTTCCGCGAAGCTGTAAAATCACCTGATCCCGGACCGGCTGCTGAACCTTGTCGATCCGTACGTTCAAAAGCTCTGGCAGCAGCTCCTCCACCACCGCCTGTAAGCAGACCGCATCCAATGGCATATCATCCCTCGACTTTCATCATTTCACAAAACAGTTCATTGACCCGTGCCTTTTCTCCGCGCAGATAGAGCCAGCCGAACAACGCCTCCAGCGCGGTCGCCTCGCCATACTGCGCCCGGCTGGCATGCGCCGGAACCGAATGCACCTGTGCATTTCTTCCCCGCTTAAAAATGGCAAGCTCCTCCTCCGTCAGCATGGGCAGGAGCTTTTCCGCCCGCACCGCCTGTGCCTCCGCCCGCACCAATTCAATGGTCGCGCGGTGAAGTCCCTTTCCAGTGGCTTTTCCGTGCGCACACAGCCATGTACGCACCAAAAGCTCATAAACACCATCTCCGATATGCGCGAGACCAATGCTGCTGATGGCACGCAGCTCGTCCTCCGTCAAATGGATGTCCCAATAATTTTCCATCTACTGCACCACTCCTGTAAAAGGAATCGTCTTTTCCATATAATAAAAAAAGAACCACACCTATCAGTGTGATTCTTTCTCTGGTGGAGATAAGCGGGATCGAACCGCTGACCTCTTGACTGCCAGTCAAGCGCTCTCCCAGCTGAGCTATACCCCCATACTTCAAGGTTCTTGAAGTGTCCGTCGCTCGGAACAGTGATTACTATACCAGAGCGCACCTGTTTTGTCAACAGATATTTTTATTTTTTGCCAAACTTTTTAATGGCAGCCCCCGGAAACCGGAGGCTGCCATGTGTATGCTCTTACTTCATTTTCTGAACCAGCTCAAATTCGTCTGTAATCTCTTTGCTGGGCGCTTCCGTAGCCAAGCTGACAACGATGATTGCCAGACTGCTGACCAGGAAGGCGGGAAGCAGCTCATAGATGTTCCACAGTCCGCCCATCGGCGCAATCAGATATTTCCAGACGAATACCATCACACCGCCGCAGAGCATTCCTGCCAGAGCGCCAAAACGATTGGTACGCTTCCAGAACAGGCTGAACAGAACCAGCGGACCAAACGCCGCGCCAAAGCCCGCCCAGGCAAAGGACACCACTCTGAACACAGAGCTGTTGGGATCCCATGCCAGAACAACGCCAATCACTGCGATCCCAACCACAGTCAGTCTTGCGATCAGCATGGAGGTCTTCTCGCTTAATTGCAGACGGAAAAAGCCCTGCATCAAATCCTGAGAAACACTGGATGCTGCGGCAAGCAGCTGGGAATCCGCCGTGGACATGGTTGCCGCCAGAATGCCCGCCAGAATGATGCCGGCAACCAGTGCCAGAAATACGCCGTGACGGCTCATGAGGTCCGCGATCCTGATGATGATCGTCTCCGATTCAGAGCTGCTGGTCAGCATGGAAATGGCGCCAGTCTTGGAAATGCTGTAGCCAATGATGCCGATGAACACGGCAATCGCCATAGAGATCACCACCCAAATGGAAGCGATCCGGCGGGAGGTTTTCAGCTTCTCCGCGCTTTCGATTGCCATAAAGCGCAGCAGGATGTGCGGCATACCGAAATAGCCCAATCCCCATGCCAGAGTAGACACGATGCTCAGACCGCCAAAGGATGCGGCGGTTCCGGTTGCGGCGTCATAGCCCTGCGTCAGGTGCAGATAGCCGGGCAGTGCCCTGGCATTTTCCGCCACGGTAGACAGTCCGCCTGCCTGATGAATGCCGAAAAAGACAATAACCACCAGGGCAATGCTCATAAAAATGCTCTGGATCAGGTCCGTTGTAGACACCGCCATAAAGCCGCCCAGAACGGTGTAGCCAATGATGACCACTGCGCCGATCAGCATGGCAACATGATAGTCCACTCCGAACAGGCTGTTGAACAGAGTTCCCACCGCCTTGAAGCCGGACGCTGTATACGGCACAAAGAACACCAGAATCATAACCGCCGCGATGCACGCCAGAATATGCTTTTCATCCCGGTATCTTCTGGAGAAGAAATCCGGGATCGTAATGGCTCCCAGCTGGTCGGAATACTGGCGGATCCGTCTTGCCACGATCAGCCAGTTCAGATAAGTACCCGCTGCCAGACCAATGGCGGTCCAGCCGACCTCCGCCACGCCGCAGAGATATGCCAGACCAGGCAGACCCATCAGCAGATAGCTGCTCATATCGGATGCCTCTGCACTCATTGCCGTAACAATGGGTCCCAGCTTACGTCCGCCCAAATAAAACTCATGGGAATTGTCGCCGCTTCCCTTCCGGCTGAAGTACACTCCCACCAGCACCATTGCGACCAAATACGCCGCGATCGTAAATACGATCAATACCTGTGCGCTTGTCATATGTTTCCCTCTCTCTACACATTAAAGTTTTTTTATCATATCATATATTTTAGGAGAATGAAATACAGAACAGAGTATAGAACGAATTCTATACTCTGTTTGAAAGATTTTTAAATTTTCTTGAAACGCAAAAGCTATTTCCAATACGAAAATCAAAACGTTTTCTGAAATGAAAATGAACTGGTCACTGTTCCTTCCGCAGAAGGCTGGTCAGAAAGCGCGGAGTTGTCTGATCCGTGTACGCCACCAGAGAATACTCTCCCCCACAAAGGCACCAATCGTACAGCAGCGCCCGCTCCCACAGGGCATATTCCTTTACGATCTCATTCTCCGTCAGATCCGTCCGTAATTCTCCGGTCTTCTGTCCCTGAGCAACTGTCTGCCGCAAAAGTTTGAAATATGTCCGGTTCCGGTCCAGCAGATGCTTTTCCCCCTTTGCCAGCAGCTGCGTGGAGAGCAGTCTGGTCAGCAGGTCAATGGAAACACTGCTGTCAATCATGGCAAACAGCTCATGATTCAGATACAGCAGGCGGTCTGCCGCCCCCATCTCCTGCGGCATCAGCTCCTTCAGCTCCTCATATTTTTCATCAAACACATATGCCAGCGTCCCCAGCAGCGCGTCTTTTCCATCAAAATAGTGGTAAAATGAACCCTTGGATGTGGCAGATTCAAACACGATGTCTTCCACCGTCGTATCCTCATAGCCCTGCTCATAAAACAGCTTCCACGCGGCGGAAATAATGCGCCCTCTGGTGTTTCTGCCGTTTTTTCTTGCCATCGCATTCTCCCTCTCTTTCCTTTTCAGGATAGCATATTCCCATAGAATCTGCAATTCACATGTTTCTGTAGAACGTCACAGCACCATTCGCATGATTTTCAGCACATTACACAGTGTAATTTGTAAATTTGCACTGATATAATGTTAAAAAAGAACGGGAGGAGACCCCATCGTGAAATTCTGGAAAATGAATGGCGCCGGAAATGATTTTATCATTTTAAATAATCTGGAAGAAAAGCTTCCTGTGGAGCGGCTTCCGCAAATCGCCCGCATCCTCTGCGAGCGGCATCTGTCAATCGGTGCGGACGGACTGATGGTCATAGACGCCCCTACCGAGGGCGGGGATTATAAAATGCGCTTTTATAACTCCGACGGCAGTGTAGGTGAAATGTGCGGAAACGGCGCGCGCTGCATCTGCCGCTACGGATTTGAAAACGGTCTTGCCGGACGGATACAGACCGTGGAAACCACTGCCGGCATGGTGACTGGGGAGCGGATCAGCACACAGCTGTACCGCATCCGCCTGAACGATCCCTCTGTGATCGAGCTGAATCATCCTGTGGAGGTAGATGGTGCGACCTACCCCTGCTCCTATGTGGAGTTAGGCACTCCGGGACTTCCCCACGCCATCGTTCCCTACCGTGGACTAAAGGACGCGGATGAAAACGAGCTGCGGGAGTTGGGGCGCGCCATTCGCTGGCACTCCTCATTCCCCAAGGGCGCAAACGTCAACTTCTATGAGATCACCGGAGACGACGCTGTATGGGAGCGCACCTTCGAGCGGGGCGTGGAGGATTTTACTTATGCCTGCGGCACTGGCACCGGTTCCCTGGTCACCGTACTCGCCCTACAGGGAAAGGTCTCCGGACTTCAGACAAGAGTAGGCATGATCGGAGGGGAACTGGTCGTGGATGTGGACCGGGAGGGGTCCCACATCAAAAACCTCTATCTGACGGGTCCCACCAATATCATCGCCAAGGGCGAAGTCACCGACGAAAACCTCTTCCCCATTGCCTGAATCGTCCCCTATGAAAATCTGTGTGTTTTGAACAATAAAGGAGGAAGCTGCTATGATCAAACACAACTTCTGGAAAAACTATGGATTCGTTCTATCCATGCTGGTCGCCATTGTCGCGGGCTGCATTACCGGATGGGTCTGGCCCGGCGCCGTTTGTCTGGAGCCCTTAGGCACCATCTTCGTCAACCTGATGTTCTGCGTGGTGGTTCCCATGGTCTTTTGCTCCATCTCCAGCGCCATTGCCAATATGCGCAGTCCAAAGCGCGCCGGGCGCATTCTCGGCAGCACCATCGGCACCTTTCTGGTAACGGGAACCATCGCGGCGGTGATGTTCTACATCGTCATGGTTCTGGTCCCGCCTGTGACCCACACCTACGCAGTCTCCTCCGGTGAGGTTGCCGAGGTACTCTCCCTGCCCGATATGATCGTCAACTTCTTCACCGTCAGCGACTTCTCCGGTCTGCTGAGCCGCCGCGCCATGCTCCCCCTGATCGTTGCCTCCGTACTGTTCGGCTTCGGCGTACAGGGCTGCGGCGGTGCGGACAGCATGGTGGGAAAGCTTCTTGCCAATATGTCTGACTGCATTATGCGGGTGGTCAAGATCATCACCTACTACGCTCCCATTGGCTTCTTCGGCTTCTTCGCCTATCTGGTCGCCACCTACGGTCCGGAGCTGATTGGCGACTACAGCCGTGCACTGATCACCTATTACGTCTTCAGCTTTATTTACATGTTCATTGCCTTCCCGGTCTATGCCCGGTTCGGCGGCGGTAAGGGCGGCGCAAAGGTCATGTTTCAGCATCTGTTCCGCCCGGCGGTCACCTCCTTCGGCACCTGCTCCTCTGTTGCCACCATCCCCACCAACATGGAGGTCGCCGCAGAGACCGGTATCCCAAAGGATGTCACGGAGATCGTTCTCCCCATGGGCGCAACCATGCACATGGATGGCAGCGCCATGTCCGCCATTCTGAAGGTTGCCTTCCTGTTCGGTGTGTTCGGGCAGGACTTCTCCGGAAGCAAGGTTTTGATTGCAATTGTTGTGGGTGTCTTCTCCTCCGTTGCCATGTCCGGTATTCCCGGCGGCGGCGGCGTCGGCGAGTTGGTCCTCTGTTCTCTATTTTTTGCTGACCAGATGGACATTGCCTATCCCATCGCCATTGCCCTGGGCAACCTGATCGACCCTCCCGCCACGATGGTAAACTCCGCCGGCGACTATGTGGTTTCCTTCATTGTCGCCCGCTTTACAGACGGTAAGGACTGGCTGCAAAAGGCGCTTGCCGCCCGTGAGGAAAACGCCGACTGACAAAATTCTTTAGCAACAGCGTAATATGTGAAAACGGCTTGCCTTACGGCAAGCCGTTTTTATTTGCTTCAGTCCTTCTTTTTCAGGCGTCTGTGGTTTCCATACACATCCACCACCGTTGTGTGGGAGAGCTGGTTATCCAAGTCGCCCACCACCGCGCGGATGTATTCCTTCCGCAGGACGTCCCGCTCCTGAATTTCCTCCGGAGTCAGTCCCTCGGGGGTTTTTGCTTTTCGCGCCAGTTCGTTGATCCGGTCAATCTTTTCCTGTTTCATCGCTATATACTCCCTACTTCCTATTTTATGATCTCAGCAATACCGCTCCACGGTAATTCCCATTCTTCCCTTTTTCGTCAAACCGCCGATCTCAGCCAATACAAATTTCCCAAAGCCCCTGGCAGACACCGTATCTCCCTGATTCAGCGGCTTGTCCGGCTTCGTACACTCCCTCCAGTTCACCTGGACCCGTCCGCTGGCAATCAGCACCGCTGCTTTGCCGCGGGACATCCGAAAGCCGACAGCGGTAATGGCGTCCAATCGAAGCGCTGCCACGGTGTCCCGGATCAGCTCTCTGCGCACCTCCGGCATATGCAGGTTCTCCTGCTGAAGCTCACTGATTTTTAGCTTTGCGCGTCCCGCGGACAGCCAATTCTGCAACAGGAAATCCGCTATGCTCTCCTCTACGATCAAATCACAGCTTTCCGGTGTTACCAGCAGGTCACCCACCTTCTCCCGGACAATTCCCAATCCCATCAGGCTGCCCAGCAGGTCTCGGTGTGTCAGCTCATATTCCGGACGGTATTCTGCCCGCAGATACCGGATAGGCGCCTGCTGCCGCACGGCGTCTGTATCCAGCCAATCCGGCAAGAACAGCAGCGTCCGCCGTTCCGCGTCTTCGTAGCCGCCATACGCTGTCCACCGGTCCTCCGGCAAATCCATCTGGTGCAGCAGATCACCGGCAAGCTGCTGCTCCTGAGGCGTCAAAAAATCCGTTGCAGTCAACACATTTCTCCGCTCCGCCTGCAGTTCCTTGTCCAGGACCCGCGCCAACAGCATCCGTTCCTCTCCATTGGAGGTCAACTTATCCAACAAACTTCTCTTATCCATATCCGATCTTCAGGCTTTCAATTCCTGCGTTCTGACCAAAGCGGCATATTCGCCGTTTTTCTCCATCAGCTCCGCATGACTGCCCAATTCCACCACTCTGCCCTCCTGCACCACTGCGATGCGGTCCGCATTGCGCACTGTGGAAAGCCGGTGTGCAATGATCAGCGTTGTCCGCCCTTCAGACAAGCGGTCAAAGGTCTTTTGCAGCTTTGCTTCCGTCACACTGTCCAATGCAGAGGTCGCTTCATCCAGAATCAGCACCGGAGGGTCCTTCAAAAAGATCCGTGCAATGGAGATGCGCTGCTTCTGTCCGCCGGAAAGCAGGGTTCCCCGCTCTCCTACATTGGTGCTGAAGCCATTGGGCATTGCCACGATATCATCATAGATCTCCGCCAGCTTTGCAGCCCGTGCCACCTCTTCCTCTGTGGCATCTGGTCTTCCGTAGCGGATGTTCTCCATAATGCTGTCCGCAAACAGGAACACCTCCTGCTGCACGATGCCGATGCTGTGGTGCAGAGATTCCTGCGTAATGCTACGGACATCCCTTCCATCTACGCAGACGCTCCCCTCTGTCACATCATAAAAGCGGGGAATCATCTGGCAAATAGTCGATTTCCCGCCGCCGGAGGGTCCCACCAGCGCCAGGGTCTCTCCCGGGCGGATGTGCAGATCCACGCCGTGCAGCACAGGGACACCCTTCTGATAGGCAAAGCTCACATGGTTGATGTCGATCTGCCCCTTCACATGCTCCAGCGGCTTTGCATCAGCGGCATCCTGCAGCCCTGCCTCTGTACGCATCATGCTGACAAACCGGTGCAAACCAGCCGTTCCATTGGCAAACAGCTCCGCAAAGTTGGAAAGCCGCCGCACAGGGTTGATGAAGGTGGCAATATACAGGCTGAATGTGATCAGGTCGATGGTGTTCATCTGCCCCGCCATGATAAAAGCGCCGCCCGCAGAGATCACCACCACAGACAGGATGCACAGGAAAAACTCCATGGAAGCGTTGAAACGTCCCATTGCCTTGTGGAACTGCCGCTTTGATGTCTTATAGCTGTTGTTGGAAGCATCAAACTTTTCCAGCTCGGACTCCTCGTTGGCAAATGCTTTCGCTGTCTTCATACCGGAAATACCGGATTCAATGTCCGCGTTGATAACTGCCGTGTTCCGCTTCACCTGGGCAGAGGCTTCATTCATGGACCGCTTACAGCGCCAGACCACACAGAAAAACACCGGCATGATCAGCGCAATAATCAGCGCCAGCTTCCACTGGATGGAAAACAGAATGCACAGAGAGCCGATGATGGTCACACCGGAAATGAAGATATCCTCCGGTCCATGATGTGCCAACTCCGTAATATCAAACAGGTCTGCTGTCAGCCGGCTCATCAGCTGTCCCGTCCGGTTCTGGTCAAAATAACCGAAGGACAACTCCTGCATATGCCGGAACAGGTCCCGCCGGATATCCGCCTCAACCAGAATGCCGAAGGTATGTCCCCAATAGCCAATCACATAATACAGTCCCGCCCGCAGGGTAAACGCCAGAAATACAACGCCCATTACGATCCAGAACATCCGGTAGTTCTGTGCCGGCAGCAGCTCATACATACTCCAGCGGGACACATAGGGAAACGCCAGATCGATCATGGAAATCACCAACGCACAGGCAAGGTCCGTAAAAAACAGCTTTCTGTGTGGCTTAAAATACGATAAAAAAATCTGAAGCTCCGATTTTCTCTGAAAATCGCGGGTAGTCATACAATCTTCCTTTCTTCTGCCACAGTGGGCAGAGCATCGCTTTCCGCGAGTAAGAACCCCCGGATATTCCCTTGGATATCCGGGGGTAGTCTCATCTTATGGGACCCGCACGATGCAGGCGCGGGAATTTCCATCCCAGGAAACGCTGATGGTCGCCGTTCCGCTGCCAACAGCCGTTACCCTGCCGCTGCCATCCACCGTTGCCACACTGGTGTTGGAAGAGCTCCAACTCAGTGCTCCCGTTTCGCCGGACAGCGTCAGCTGATAGGAGTCCCCTCTGGGCAGAGTGAAATCCTCCCGGCTCAGGACCGCCGCAGTAGACCCCGCACCGGTATTGCCGGTGTTCACTGTCCCGGTACCCTTGACACGAACAATGCAGGTTCCCTTGCCGCTGCCGTCTGTGGCAATGATATTCGCCGTTCCGGCAGACACTGCCACAACATTGCCGCTGCTATCTACCGTTGCCACCGCTTCATTATCGCTCATCCACTGGTATGCTCCGCTTCCACCGGAAGCTGTCAGCTTTACGGGCGCTTCGCCCACCTTCATCGTAAAGTCGCTGGAGGAAAGCTTCAGATTCTCCGGCAGCGTATCCGTATTCACCGTGGGTTGGCTCGGCTGTGCAGCCGAGGAAGACGACGCGCTTCCATCCGGTTCCGCAGAAGAGGAACCGGATGCGCTTCCATCCGAAATGCTGGGTGCCACAACGCTGGAGCTTGCGATTTGAGAGCCGCCCGGGTCCACACTGCTCATTCCCAGCTTCTCCGCAATGGCATCGCCAAACAGCAGATATACCAGCGCGCAAATCAGCACCAATGCCACCAGCGTCAGCACCGTGGACAGGTGCGACTCCTTCTGGGACATCCGATGTCCGCCTTTTCTATGACTCTGTCCATTCTTCTCCAACGCAGCTTCCTCCGCGCAGAAGGGACACTGTTTATATGTATCTGAATATTTTTCCCCGCACACGGGGCATTTTTTCATTGCCATGCTCGTCCTCCTCCAGGAACTTGACCGCTGTTACTAATCTTATATATCATACTTGTATTCTGGCGGAAGGTCAATAGCGCCGCCGGGATTTTCTGCCGAATTCCTGCGTTTTCCATCACATTTCATCACAGCTTCTTGCTTTTCCAACCGCATCTGCCTATAATGAGTTCATCAAACCACGCTGTATAAGGAGAGGCTATGAATACCATTTTCATTGGAATCGCCGGAGGGACCGGCAGCGGAAAAACGACCCTCACGGAACATCTCAAAGCGCATTTCGGCGAGAACGTCAGCATCATCAGCCACGACAGCTATTATAAGCGTCAGGTGGGACGCACCTATGAAGAGCGCGCCCGTCAGAACTATGACCATCCGGACGCCTTTGACACCGACCTTCTGATTGCGCATCTGCGGCAGCTGAAGGAAGGGCATCCCATCGCCTGTCCGGTCTACTCCTTTGTCGATCACAACCGAACAGACGCCACTGTGGAGATTCGACCTGCAAAGGTCGTCATTGTGGAGGGCATCCTGATTTTTCAGAATCCAGAGCTGCGGGATATGCTGGACATCAAAGTCTTTGTGGAAACGGATGCGGATGAACGCATTCTCCGCCGCGTTCAGCGGGACGTAGAGGAGCGCGGACGCTCTCTGCAGTCGGTTATCACACAGTACCTCACCACGGTCAAGCCCATGCACGAGCAGTTTGTGGAACCGTCCAGAAAATACGCGGATATCATTGTTTTAGAGGGCGGACAAAATCTGGTTGCCCTGGACATGATCATGCAGCGCATCCAGCACCACATCGACCAGAACTGATCTACCGGACAATGTAAAAAGAGAAGCCGTTTACAAACGGCTTCTCTTTTTTTGCTTTTTGTTACAAATAATCGTCTGCCTGTCCGGTGTTCAGACACCGGCAAAATGGAAAACGATGCCGACCACTGCGGAAATGCCCACAAAAACAATGGGATGCCACTTTTTCGTGAGCTTGACCCAGTTGGTAAACACCACCAGCGCCGCCGCCAGAATCACCGCCTGCCACTTGATATCACTGAGGATCCCGGCGCTGATCGTTCCGGAGTTCAGCAGAGCCAGCGGCAGCACGGAAATTCCTGCCGCCGCAATCAGCCCGGAGGAAGCCGGACGCAGACCATAAAACGCGCTTTCCACATACCGGTTATGCCGGAACTTCTGCAAAATCTGCGCAATAATCAAAATCACGATGATGGAGGGGGTCACCAGCCCCAGCGTTGCGATGACCGCGCCGGGAATCCCAGCTGTGGTAAAGCCGACATAGGTAGCGGTATTCACACCCAGCGGTCCCGGTGTCGACTCCGCCACTGCCAGCATATCCGCCAACTGCGCCGAGGTATACCAGCCGGTTTTTACGGCGATTGCCTGAAGAAACGGAAGGGTTGCCAATCCGCCGCCGACCGCGAACAGTCCCGCTTTGAAAAACTCATAAAAAAGACGGAGATAAATCATTTTCTGGCTCCCTCCAACTGCTTCAGAATCAATCCCATCACGGCTGCCCAGATCACGAACACCACCGGAGAAATTTTCACACCCATCAGATCAGCTGCCACGGAGCCAACCAGAACGATCAGAAAAATCGCCATCGTCGGCTTATCTACCACCGATTTTTTCAGGAGCTTCAGCACCGCGTTCAAAATCAGTACGCAGACACAGACCTTCACACCGGAAAACGCATTCTGTACCACCGGAAGATCCGCAAAGTTGGAGATCAGTCCGGCAAGAATGCAGATGATGACCAAGGAGGGAAACACCACGCCCAGCGTTGTGAAAATGCCTCCGATATTTCCCCGCTTTTTCTGACCGATGAATGTTGCCGTATTCACCGCGATAACACCGGGAGTACACTGTCCGATAGCAAAATAGTCCGCCAGCTCCTCCTCCGTCGCCCATTTCTTTTTCTCAACGACCTCTCTCTGGAGGATCGGCAGCATGGCATAACCGCCTCCAAAGGTCATCACGCCCACCTTGGCAAACGTGATGAACATTTCCCACAGTTCCTTCAAAATGTTCTCTGCCTCCTCTGTCCCGCCGTGCGCAGGCACCGCAGGGCGACCGAATGCCGCCCTGCGGCGGCATGGTCTTAAAAATCAATTATTCTCCCGCACAAATTCTTGTGCTGATGGGTCATTCCACATATCCGTACATTCCACGGACAGATACCTCTCCGGAACGGACAGTCCTTCTCTCCCCGTTCTCCTTTTCCACGATCAGGCTGAAGGTATCGTCGATATCTACTGCCTTTACCGTTTCCCGGCTTCCATCCGGACGGATCAGCTGAACCGTCTTTCCCAGATTGACGCAGTCTCTCCGGTAAGCCGCCAGATATTTTGTGACATCGCCGCTTTTCAGGGCTGTATACAGGCGGTCCAGCGCCTCGATCTCCGCTGCCGCCAGATGCGGTCTGGAAACCGGATGCCCCAGCTCCATTGCAAGAGAAGTCGCCATTTCCCGGACCTCTGGAGAGAAATCCTCACTGCTGTGCAGAACGTTCAGTCCAATGCCCAGCACCAGATATTGCAGCTGTCCGCTTTCACCCTCCAGGCTCATTTCCGTCAGGATCCCCGAAAGCTTCTTCCCGTTGACAACGGGATCGTTGGGCCATTTCAGACGCGGACGGATCCCGCAGACCTCCTCCACTGCCTCACAGATGGCAACGCCTGCCAGCGCCGTGATGGGTAACAGCTGTTCCGTCGGCAGCGATGGGCGCAGCAGTGCCGTCAAATAAATTCCCTTATCTCTTGGGGACTGGAAGCTTCTGGACATTCTGCCCCGTCCGGCGCTCTGCTGGTTTGCCACCACCACTGTTCCGTCCGGCGCACCGGTCAGAGCGATTTTTTTGGTATAGGTGTTGGTCGAGTCGATCTCATCAAAGCAGTACAGCTGTTTTCCAACGCAGCTGGTCTCATGGAGGAACGCACGGATCTCCGGCTCTGTCAGCGCATCCGGCGCGGAGACCAGCCGATAGCCCAATCCTGTTCTCGCTTCGATCTCATAGCCCTCCTTGCGCAGGGCATCCACCGACTTCCAGATCGCCGTTCGGCTCAATCCCAGCTTTTCGCTCACCTGCTCGCCCGAAACAAACTGTCCCGGTTTTTCTCTCAGCAGCGCCAGCATGGTCTGTCGGCTCATGCGCATATCCCCCTTTTCTATTGTGCTTGAGTTTTCAGTTTACCACGTCTTCCGACATTTGTAAACGTTTGACCCCGTTAATTTTCATTCAGAAAGCATATCCGTCTTCGGGATGCTCCCCTCCTCCTCCGGGTCCTGCGTCTCCGAGCCCGCAGATACTTCCACCGAAGCCGTTCCTGCGTTCTCCGGTTCCTGTTCCATACTCGATGCGGAGGTATCCGGCTGCGCCTGCGGAAGCTCCTCAGGCTGATGGACCACATCCTCCGTCGGCTTTGCCGCCGGATTTTTCATTACAGCCTGTACCACCCACCGGGTAGCATGTCCATGTCCCGTACAGGTGGACAGCGTTAAAATAGAGTCCTGTGTGGTCGGCACAATTCCGGTATCAATGACGGAGCTCTCCATCGCAAAGTCCAAAAAGCTCTGGCGGCTGTTCTCTCCGGAAAAGCCCAGCTGATAGGTAGTCCCCACAGTGCTGACCTCATAGGCGGCAAACACCTGATACGCATGGCTGCCGGAATCCGTGGTCAGATATACCGTGGGGTGTGCCGCCCAGTAGCTCTGCTTTTTGTATTTTTTCAGCATTCCAAACATGGAGCCATTGTTCATGTTATGTCCGTAAATCACCGTGTTGAAATTGGACAGTCCGCTGTCATTCTGGCATTCCATGAAAATGGAGCCTACTGAGCTGACCGTTTTCTTCCAGGTGTGCTTCAGGTAATATTGGTTATCGCTGTGCTGCAAAACCGGATAGGAAACCCTGGTCCCGGGAATCAGGATCCATCCCAGAACCTCCGAATTGACCTGCCGCAGCGCGGTAAAGTCCATATTTTTCAGCTGCTCGGCATAGAGATTTTCCCTTACGGGAAGTACCGGCGATTCCCCGCCTGGTTCTGAAGCAGCGGCGGACCCTGCCGCCGGAGCCTCCGGCTGCGGGGCGGGGTCCTCCTCCGGCAGCTGCGGCAGGTCAACCAGCTCCTCCGCTTCGGCATAGGTCTCGTCTCCCTCACGGTAGTCCAGCAATTCCCGGACCAGCATTCCTGTGCTGCCAAGGAAAATGCAAAGCAGCACCGCCGCCAGTACCATCCGTGCCCTTCTTTTCATCTGACCGTTCCCTCTTCCATGTACTTGCTTACAGGCTGACCTTTCGCCGCATCTGCTCTAAATGATCGGCGGCATTGCATGCTGTCTCCGCGGAAATCAAACCCTCCCGGAACAGGCTCAAAATGGACTGGTCCATTGACACCATGCCGTTTGCCGCCCCTGTCTGTATGACATTGTCGATCTGATAGTTCTTGCAGTCCCGGATCATATTCCGCACGGCATCCGTCATCTGCATGATCTCAAACGCGGGGGTTAGACCGCCCTTCAGATCCGGCAGCAGCTGCTGAGAAACCACTGAATGCAACACGGTCGCCAGCTGGACCCGGACCTGCTCCTGCTGGTTGGAGGGGAAGGAGTCGATGATCCGGTCGATGGTATTGACCGCGCCCCGGGTATGCAGGGTCGCAATGACCAGGTGTCCCGTTTCCGCCGCGGTCATGGCAGTGCGGATGGTGGTGTGGTCACGCATCTCTCCCAGCAGAATGACATCTGGTGCCTGCCGCAGGCACGCCCGCAGCGCCGAAAGATAGTCCGACGTGTCGATGGAGATCTCCCGCTGGCTGACAATGCTCTTGATATCCCGGTGAAGGTACTCAATGGGGTCCTCCAGCGTGATAATGTGCGCCTCCCGGGTCCGGTTGATGCGGTCGATCAGGCACGCTTGTGTCGTAGACTTTCCGCTGCCTGCCGTTCCGCTGACCAACACCATTCCGTGGGTGACATTCGCCAGATCCATCACGGTCTCCGGAATCCCCAGCTTCCGATAATCCGGAATCTCAAAGGCGACTACCCGGACTACCGTCGCCATCGAGCCACGCTGCCGGTAGGTATTCACCCGGAACCGCGCCAATCCCGGCTGTGCAAAGGAAAAGTCATCGTCTCCGGTTTCCAGATAGTGCTCTATGGACCGTCCCGCCATCTGGTACAGCTCCCGGATAAAATGCTCCGTCTCCTTGGGAAACACCTTTTCCTCGTCAATGGGAAGGATGTGTCCCTCCAGCTTATAGCACACCGGGCTGCCTGCTACAATGAACAGGTCCGATGCCTTATCCTGCACTGCCTTTTTTAAATAATCCAGCAATTCCATGATATTCCTTTCAATTTCCATCCCAGAGGTCCCATGTCTCCTCTGTTTCCCAATCTGCCGTGGAAACGGTCTGCCATTTCAGCACCCGCAGCTCCCGTCCCGTCTTCTCCACCTCTACCTGCAATTCCAACGTATCTGATATGGGACAGGCATACTGATACCGGTTCCCATCCAGAGTCACCGCGTCCGGGACCTCCCCCGCCCGCAGCTGACCCAAAATTTTCTCCGCCTGCGCATCCGCATCGTAATAGGCGCTGACCGCCTGTGCGTTATGCTGGCTTAAGCGCTGGTCCGCCAGCACCGTTGTCAGGCTCAGCATGGCAAAAATCGTCAGGCTCAGCACTGCGAAGATCACCAGCAGAGCGCTGCCGCCTACCACAGGCGGCTGTATTCCCTGTTTTCTCCTCATGTCTCTGCCTCCTGACAGGCTGTCCGCAGAGTATAGATCACATCATCCTCGTTGACAGGGCAAACGCGAACCTGCGCATAGCGCACTCCCCACTCGTCCCTTTCATCCGGAAAAACCTCTACCGTGTAGCACGCATCGGCGGTCTCCTCCGTGATCTTCCAATCCTCATCCAGCAGCTGCCACCACAATCCCTGAGACAGCTGCCCTCCCTCCGCCTGCAGCAGCAGGGTCAGGTCTCCTTCAGCGTGCTTCCACGCTTCCGCTGCGTTTTCCGCCGCGACCGCGGCATGGTCCAATGCTTCGCTATCCTTTGACAATCGATCAGACAGTACAAATACCTGTACGCAAACTGCCGCAGCCAGCGCAAAAACCAGCACCATCAACAGCTGCTCCATCAGCAGCAAGGGCGCTTTCTCTCTCATGCTCCACGCCCCCCGTCTACTGTCAGTGTTCTGCCGCTGCGCAGAGTCAGGGACAGCTCCTGTTCCGTTCCATCCCCCGCCGTTATCGACAGCGCCAACACATGATCCGTCATGTTCAGCTTCAGCTGCTGTGCCTTCAGAATTTTCTCTCCATCCTCTGGAGAAAAGGAATCCTCCTCTCCCGCAAACAGCTCTCTCAGATATCCGTCATAACAGTATACTCTTGTGCAGTACCGCTCTCCGTCCACCGTTTCATATAAAAACAGCGTCTGCTCCTGGTTTTCCCCATCAAAGGGTCCCACCGCCACGCCCCGCGCCCGGTCCGCCGCGCGCACTCTGGACGCAAGATACTGCACGGCGGTCCGCTGGTCAAAGCCCCGCTGGTCCCGTTCCGTCAGTCTCTGATAATCTCTCGCACCTATCAGCAGGACCAGCAGAACGCTGCCCGCAAAGATGCAGAACAACAGCAAAACCGCCAGCCAGCCAATATGACGCCTTTCTATCATTCTCTTCACGTCTCATTCTCCAGTACCGTAATATCCGGCATCAGATTTTCTGCAAAAACATCATAGTAAACGGTATAGTGCCTTTCATCCACCTGCAGTCCGTAGTGTTCCTCCAGATAATCCAGCGTCGGCGGATAAATGCCCTCGGTGGCATAGCAAGCCACCGCCGCCCGTCGGATGGATTCCTCCAACTGAAGCCTTCCCTGCTCCGCCTGTCCCTGCCGCAGGTTGGAGACCGCGTTCAGCATCCAGAAGCCCGCCGCCAGGACCACCGCTGCCAGCGCAAGCATCCCCACGGCTGCCACGCTCTTTTTTCTCCAACGCATCCTGTTCTCCTTTAACCGATGGCTGCCATGATGTTCATCAGCGGCAGCATGACCGACAGTAGGATCATACCCACCAAAATGGACGTTGCCACCACGATGGTCGGTTCTACCCGCCCGACCTTGCGGCTGATCTCCGCCTCGCAGTCCTCAGACAGGCGCCTGGCGATCTCCTCCATCACCGTATCTCCGGAGCCGCTGCGGATTCCCAGTGCCAGCATTCTGCAATATGCGGGAGAAAGCACGCCGCTGCCCCGCAGCGCTTCGGCAAGATTTTCGCCCCTTTCCAGCCGGGTGCGGCAATCCCGGCACCGCTGCTGCGCGGCGGGGTTCTCCTTTTGAAAGCCGCCTGCAAGCTCCACCGCATCCTCTAATGGCAGTCCGGCGGACAGTCCCATAGACAGTGCCTGTCCGAACCGCGCCGTGGAAACATGGCGGTTGATCCCCCGGTCCCCGCCGGGACCGCTTCTCCAGGTACGCAGCAGCTTTTCCCGCAGCGTATCGGAAAGCGACAGCGCCGCCATGCCCAGAACGACCACTGCCAAAAGTACCAGAAGCACCGGCATCGCAGCATCCAGCGCATTTCCCACCGCAAGCAGTCCGCCGGCAACACCTGTCAGCCGGCTTCCAAGCGACAGAAACACATCATTGAAAATCGGCAGGACCTTCGTCAACAAAACGGTGATGACCAGCAGCATCAAAAGCAGCAGCACTGCTGGATACAGCAGCGCACTGCGGAGTTGCCGCTCCAACCGCTCCATCTCCTGATAATATTCCGACAGTGCCCGCAGGGCTTCCTCCATTTTTCCGGTCTTTTCTCCGCAGTCCGTCAGGGTACAGACATATTCCGGAAAAACACCGCTCTCCCGCATCGCGGCGGAAAGGGACCCACCTGCATCCGTCTGCTCCGCCAGCTGTTTCAAAGTGCTTTTCCATGCGTCCCCCGCATCCTCCGCCATCAAATACAGCCCGTCGCCGATACCGAGACCGGCATGGAGCAGCAGTGACAGCTCCATACAGAAGGACGAGACCTCTTCCTTACTCATACTCTGCTTGCGCATATATCCACCACAATTCCTTCCCAATTGATCCTGAAAGTGCGTTCTTCCTGACGTACAAATTGCTTTAAACGACAAAATGGACCTGCAGCAAGAGCTGCAAGTCCATTTTACAAGCTTTCCGCCGCTCTGTAAAGTAGATTATCCAAGCGGTTTCGACACTGTCAATAGAGATATTTCACTGTGTAATGACTTCCGTCTCCGATGTACTTCATGATCTCCTTGCTCTGCTTCCCTGAGGACGCAAAGGTCGGGTCCATTCTCTTCCAATCCGCGCCGTCGAAGTAGATTGCACCATCCATCCAACCGTTTTCCTGCGAATAGACGCTGATCCATGCGTGATAGGCGGTCCCGGCATAGCCCACCACCAGCTTACAGGGGATTCCCTCACAGCGCAGCATGGCGGTCATCACAGCCGCATAGTCAAAGCATATGGCTTTCTTTGTGGACAGCACCGTATCCAGCACCGGCAGATAGCCGCTTTTGACATTGGCAGCCTTTGTCTTATCATAGGTGAAGTTGGTGACGACATAATCGTAAACTGCCTTCACCTTTTCCAGCTCGTCCTTTTTTCCGCTGCACAACTCCTTGGCTTTTGCCTTGGTGTTGATCGCGTTGGTATAATTCACATACTGGTTGCTTCTCAAAAACGGCGCGAACTCATTTTTCAGAGTCACCTGAAAGCTGACGGACAGCACGGTGGAATATTTTGTTCCAGTGACGTTTTCAAACACTGTAACCTTATAGGCTCCGTTTCCGTCCGACAGCGGGAAAACCGTCCAATCCGCCGCACCCGCGTCCAGATTATATGTATAAATAGTCGTCGGTCCCGTGACCTGTGCCTTGATCTTCTTCGTACTGGCAGCGGAATATTTGACCATGACATATCCATCGGTCGTATTGGAATAGTCGATGCTCGCCTTGGTATTCTTCTGCACCAGCTTTCCGGAAGCCACCGGCGTCAGGTCCACATCCACCGCAGGCGCCTCTGCCAGCGCCACCATTTCCTCCTCAATGATCTGATCGCCGCCGGTCTCCGTCTCCGTAATCTCCACGGACGACTGCGCCGCGCTCTCCTGTGAAGCCTGCTGTCCACAGCCAGCCAGCGCCGTACACAGCAGCAACAGTGCCAAACACATTGCGGTCACTCGCATTCTGCCCTGCATCAATCTTACCGCCTTTCCAGAAAATTCTTTTTCAGTGTTGATTATAGCACACTCTCTCCAAAAAGAAAGTACCAATTAAAATTTTTTTGCATTTTTATCGTTTTTCTGTAACCTTTGCCGTTTTGGATTGAAAATTTTCGGGACTTATGGTACGTTATGGTTAATAAATACTTGGTCCCATCCGGCAGAGGAGGTTGTGGAGGTGGACATTCAATCCTTAGAGGTTCAAATGTTGGGGCGTTTTGCTGTCCGCCTGAATGGTCAGGAGATCAATGACAACGACAACCGTTCCAAAAAGGTCTGGCTCCTGCTGGCGTATATGATCTATTTCCGGAACCGGAGCATTACGCAGTCCGAGCTGGTCCATCTTCTCTGGAGCGAGGATGAGGGCAGCAGCAACCCCATCAACGCTTTGAAAACCATGTTTCACCGGGTCCGCGCCATGCTGGACCAGCTGGCACCCTCCGCAGGACATACGCTGATCATCCGAAAGGAGGGCAGCTATGCCTGGAATACGGAGATCCCCTTCCGCTTTGATCTGGACGAATTTGAAGCCCTGTGCAAATCCAGCGCCAGCTGCGGCGATGAAAAAACGCTTTTGCAAAACCATATGGCAGCGCTGAAGCTGTATCAGGGAGATTTTCTGCCCAAGCTCTCCTCAGAGCCGTGGATCGTTCCCATCAATACTTATTTTCATAATCTGTACGTTCAGACTGTTTTGAATACTCTCTCCCAGCTGGAACGCTCCAACCGCCTGCCGGAGGCTGTTCAGGTCGCACGGGAAGCCGTGGTGCTGGAACCCTATCACGAGGTCATTTACCGCCATCTGATGCGGGACCTGCTGGATCTGGGCGACCAAAGCGGCGCCATCAGCGTTTACCAGAACATGAGCGAGCTGATGTTTTCCAACTTTGGCATCATGCCATCAGAGGAGATCAAGGCGCTTTACCGTGAAGCCATGCGGACTGTCAATGACCGGGAATTGAGTATGGCGGCGGTTCTGGAGCAGCTGCGGGAGCCAGACCAGCTGCCCGGCGCTCTATTGTGTGACTATGACTTTTTCAAGGTCCTTTATCATGCGGAGGCACGCAGCATCGCCCGCAGCGGTCGCGCCGTTCATATCGGATTGCTCAGTGTCTCTGCCGCAAATGGCGAATCCCTGCCCAAGCGCAGTCTGGACATCTGCATGGAAAATCTTCAAAGCCTGATCCGCGGCAATCTGCGGCGCGGCGACATCGCCTCCCGGTGCAGCGTCAGCCAGTTCATCATGATGCTGCCGCAGGCGAATTATGAAAATGCCTGCATGGTCATGGACCGTATTGTCAAGGCGTTTTTCCGGCAGTACCCCCACTCTCCCGCCATTCTGCGCACTGCGGTCCAGCCGCTGGAACCAAGCTCCTGATTCTTAAATGCCGCTGCTTCGTCATAAAGCGAAGCAGCGGTTTCTGCATACGGTCTGAAAAGGGTCCTCCGCAACGGAAGCTTCCGTGCGAAGGACCCTTTTGGTTTAATATTACTTTTTGCTGCGGACCCGGATCACCAGTAGTACGCCCAGCATCAGCACGATGGATACCGGCAGTGCCAGAATAGCGGGAACGCCCGTCACCGCGAAAACACCCGCGAACAGGTAGCCGACACAGCTGACCGCCGCAGCCGTCATGGCATAGGGCAGCTGCGTGGAAACATGGTTCACATGGTCACACTGAGCGCCCGCAGACGCCATGATGGTCGTATCCGAGATGGGAGAGCAGTGGTCTCCGCACACCGCTCCAGCCATACAGGCGGACACACAAATGATGGACAGCGGATTTCCCGCGGACCATGGGAACGCCTTCAGGACAATAGGAATCAGAATGCCGAAGGTCCCCCAGCTGGTTCCGGTGGAAAACGCCAGGAAGCAGCCAATCAGGAAAATTACCGCCGGCAGGAACATTTGCAGTCCCTTGGCGGAACCGTCGATCACTCCGGCTACGAACTCCTTCGCCCCCAGAGAATCCGTCATTGCCTTCAAACTCCACGCAAAGGTCAGGATCAGAATGGCGGGAACCATTGCCTTGAAGCCCTCCGGCAGGCTGCCCATGATCTCCTTAAAGGACATAGAGCGGCGGCACAGGAAGTAGATCATGGTAAAGACCAGTCCAAACGCAGAGCCAAGCATCAGTCCCACGGATGCGTCTGAATGGGAAAAGGCATCCACGAAATTCACACCGGAGAAAAAGCCGCCGGAGTAGATCATTCCAATGATGCAGCAGATCACCAGGATCAGGATGGGCAGAACCAGGTCGATCACATGCCCCTTTCCCTCGGGAGCATCCTCCTCCATTCCGGCGTAGGGGTTCTTTCCGGAGAACAGGTCGCCTGCCCTGGCATTTTCCTCAAAGGAAGCCATCATACCGAAGTCCTCCCGCATCAGGATCATTCCCACCATCATTACAATGGTCAGCAGCGCGTAAAAGTTATAGGGGATGGCGCGGATAAACAGCGCCAAGCCGCTGCCATCCTCCACAAAGCCGCTGACTGCCGCCGCCCAGGAGGAGATCGGCGCAATGATACACACCGGCGCTGCCGTAGCGTCGATGATATACGCCAACTTGGCGCGGGAGATCTTATGCTGGTCTGTCACGGGACGCATCACACTGCCCACGGTCAGGCAGTTGAAATAGTCGTCAATGAAAATCAGCACACCCAGCACCACCGTCGCCAGCTGTGCGCCGATCCGGGTATGGATATGGGTGGATGCCCACCGTCCAAAGGCGGCGGAGCCTCCCGCCTTGTTCATCAGGCACACCATCGTACCCAAAATCACAAGAAATACCAGAATGCCTACATTATAGCTGTCGGACAGCACGGAAACGATGCCATCGTTGAACACATGAAGGACGGTCCCCTCAAACTGGAAATTGGAATACAGCAGACCTCCCGCCAGAATTCCGATAAACAGGGACGAATACACCTCCTTCGTGATCAGCGCCAGCGCAATGGCGATCACAGACGGTGCCAGCGCCCAGAAGGACTGGTAATAGTCGCTTGCCGCCGGAACCTCTCCCGTTCCGCCGCAGGTCTGACAGATGTTGCTGCCGCCGCAGGTTCCGCAATCCGCATCCGTTCCATAGCAGTCCATGCAGATGCCATACCCCTGACAGTCCGGACACTCCACCATCGGGCGGCTTGCCCCGTCTCCGGCAGCCATTGCCGCCACTGTCAGCGCCGCTATGACCAACAGCAGTAAAACGCCTATTCGCAGCCATCGCCGCTTTTTCTGTCTGTTCATACTTTTTCTCCCTCTCTGCACATTTTTCAAAATTCTCGCAAAAAATCCACCATGACAGCCGTCATGGCGGACCTGTACGGACGAATCTGTCCCTCCGGCACCAAATCACGACAGCGCTCCGCCAAAGCTCCTGTTCTCCGGCGGCAGTGCGGCAGATCTTATCTGCCGCACCGGGCAGCCGCCTGCCAGGCAACAGCGCGGTCCCCTCGGCGGCCGTCCCTTTCCCTGCCCTATGCCTGTCTCCCGGCAGGTACTCTTTACAGCCGCGCCTCTATCCAGCTTGATCCTTTTACACTTGTCTTTTTATGAAAGACAGTATCATCATACCAAACTCCTCAAAAATGTCAATCTTTCCATGCCATTTCCTGAAATCTTTTCTATTTCCAGAAAAAAATTCGTCTGAAATGCTATATTACTTTCATTTGACAAAGATAATACCTTTATGATATGCTTCATATAATTTCCAGCACAGAAAATTTTACAAGGAGAGCGATGAAGTTGAAAAAGTTCCTCAATAAGCGCTTGTGGTCTCTGGGTCTCGCCGGAGCCCTGACCGCCGCCATGATCCTGCCGGTAGGCGCTGCCACCACTCAGCAGAACCTGAGCGTGACCACCGGCATCGGCGTTCAGATGGATGGTCTGAACCTCCGCATGACGGACGTGACCGGCAAGGAAGTCGGCGGTATCTACTATGACGGTACCACCTATGTTCCCGCCCGCGCTCTGGGCGAAGCTCTGGGACAGAATGTCTCCTGGGATTCCGCCACCAGCTCGGTCATCATGAAGACCGTTGGAAACGAAGCCTCTAACGACGCTGCGTACCTGAAGGAATACTTCGGTATCGCTCCCATGACCGGCACCGTTTCCTGGAGCACCTGGAGCGCCGCCCTGAACAAGGTCAACGGCAGCAGCGCATCCGGCAGCGGCACCCTGACACCCGCTTCCGCCGCCAAGTCTCTGGTTGCTCTGGCAAACCTGACGGAGCTTGCTGAGAACTACAAGGCAGAAACTGCCGCCGCTACCTGCAAGCGCTATGGCACGGTTTCCGCCGCAGACGCCAAGTATGTTGCCTGCGCACTGGACACCGGTCTGATCCCCACCACGGTGAACCTGACCGCTGCTCTGGACGGCAATACCGCCTCCGCCCTGCTGATGAACGCTGTGGAGACCGCTGGTCTCGGACGCAACTACATCGGCTATTCCAGTGACGCTGACATCGGTGCCCGCCTGGTTTCCACCTGGAACTCTTTCACCCTGTTCGATGACCAGACCCTGTCTGATCTGGGCGTTCAGGTGGTCACGAGCGGCGCTACTACCGGCTATAACCTGAAGTACGATGGATACTCCGCCCGTTTCCTGAAGGAAAACACCATCCAGTACGGTCACAGCGACATCACCCATGCCGTTCAGCTGATGGGTCTGCTGAATCGTGAGGGTCTGGTTGCCAAGGTCCAGCTGGAGCCGAAGGTCTCTGTTTACCAGTATCTGCTGGAATGGAGCGACGGTGTGCTGCCCGCCTCCACTCCCACCTATGAGGTCCGTAAGGCATCTGATGACCTGTACCTGTGCTACGCAGTGGAATATGATCTGATGCTGGAGTTTGCCTCTACCGCTGACCGCGACGCATTCGACAAGGTCATCATGGAGAACGCCAAGAAGAGCGATGACGCTCCCAACGGCGAGGGCATGATTTACGGCGCATGGTGGCAGCCCCTGTACAGCACCAAGGTTGCTATGCCCGCTCCCGCTTATCAGCAGATCAACGATGTTGTTGTCCGGGATGGCAGTTACACCATCCATCCCTTCGCCACCAACGAGAAGCTGCCCATAGTCAAGGCTGCTGTTCAGAAGATCAATCCTTCCCTGACTCTGGAGCCCACCCAGATTTGGGTTAACGCAGCTTTCTACCGTTACCTGACCGGCAGCGATTATCAATAATCTCTGTCAAAACCTGACGAAAAGGAGCCTGCTTATGCAGACTCCTTTTTTCGTTTCTTTCCCAGCTGCACTGCGTCCAGCAGACATGGCTTCATTTTGATTATTCCCAGCGCTTTCCCTATCTCTGTCTTTTCCACCGCTTTTATAAGAAAATACATAGCAGTACACCCCTCGGTCGGTACTCTCCCGATTTTATATTACCATCCTGTTTATTTTTCATATGCACAGATGATGCGCAGCGGCAAAAAGGAAATACCAAACCCATTCTGAAAAGCCGGAAGAGGGGCTGTTTACGCAGCTCCTCTTCCCTGTTTTTTTATAGATATATGGAACAAACCGTTCCGGAATCAATACTGACCCAGATTGGCGGAGTTATCCGAGTTGGCGCTCTTGCCAAACTCGAAATCATTTCCCGGCAGGATCGCATTCAGCGCGATTCCGGCAATGGCTGCAATGGCAAGAGAGGTCAGCGTAATGTCAACGCCGCCCAGCGCAATGGTCAGTCCGCTGTTCTCATTGCTGAAGCCCCAGATCTTAAAGCCCAGACCGCACACCAGAATCACTGCGGCAATGATCAGGTTCCGGCTCTTGGTAAAGTCCACATGGTTTTCCACAACATTCCGCAGACCGATGGCGGAAATCATACCGTAGAGGATAAAGCTGACGCCGCCGATGATCGCAGTGGGGATGGAGTTGATGACTGCCGCGAATTTGGGGCTGAAGGACAGCACCACCGCGTAAATGGCAGCCAGCCGCACCACCTTGGGATCATACACTCTGGACAGCACCAGCACGCCGGTATTCTCACCATACGTTGTGTTTGCAGGACCGCCGAAAATGCCTGCCAGAGAGGTGGCAATACCATCGCCGATCAAGGTGCGGTGCAGACCCGGGTCCTCAATAAAGTTCTCACCTACCGTGGCGGAGATCGCGGACATATCGCCGATATGCTCCATCATAGCAGCAATGGCGATGGGCGCCATAACCAGAGTCGCCGTCAGGTCAAACTTTGCCACGCTACCGCCGAAGTTAGTCACAAACGGCTGGAAGCCCAGCCAGCTTGCTTCGTTGACTGCAGTAAAGTCCACCTGCTTTGTCACCAGCGCCACGATATATGGCAGCACCACACCCAGCAGGATGGGGATGATCTTCAGCATTCCCTTTCCCCAGATATTGAAGAATACGATCACCGCAATGGACAGAATCGCCAGCCACCAGCAGGCGCTGGCATTATTGATGGCACTGGGTGCCAGAGACAGACCGATCAAAATGATGATGGGACCCGTGACCACCGGAGGCAGGAACCGCATGACCTTATGGACGCCCACCAGCTTAATGATGGCTGCCAGAACAACATACAGAAGTCCGGCGACCACAATGCCGCCACAGGCGTATTGCAGCTTCTCTCCCGCTTCCATTGCCGCATACTTTCCCGAGTCCAGCGCCGCCACTGCGGCAAATCCGCCCAAATATGCAAAGGAGGACCCAAGAAACGCAGGGACCTTGAACTTCGTGCAGGCGTGGAAAAACAGGGTACCCAGTCCGGCAAACAGCAGGGTCGTCTGGATCGACAGCGGCAGGCCATAGCTCTGCACCAGGATCGGCACCAGCACCGTGGCGCCGAACATGGCGAACATATGCTGCAAGCCCAGAATCAGCATCTTGGGAATACCCAGGGTCCGCGCATCCCGGATAGGCTCCTGACCAATCGGTTTTTTCTCTTTCATTTCATTTCTCCTCTCAAAACGGCTCCTCTGTTGGACAAACGCACACGGCAGCCTGCAAACGCAGCAGCTTGCATTTTGCCAAAAAAAATACCGGCAATTTGCCGGTCAAAAAAGGAAAGCGGGAACAACACAGCTGTATTCACACCTGCGGCAATTTTCAGCATGGTCATACCACTCCTTCCTATTTCTGTGCTATTATACCGAACCTTTTCATAGATTGCAAGACCCAATTTCAGGATATTCAGGAACAGCCCTCCATCCGAAAATCCGCTGCTTCTGAATTGGAAACGGAAACAGCAGGGCGGGATGACCCCCCTGCTGTTCTTCAACTGTTTCTGCCGTTTTCAATTCCGGTCCGGGAATTTCTGGCACAGCTGGTCCAATTCCGCTATCAGTGCCTTCATTTCCTCCTTGTTCATCACACAGGTGATCTCTGCGGAGTCAATGTCCTCCATCGTATTGGGCAGCGAAAACGCCACATAGACCCGGAAGCAATCCTCTCCCTCCCGGTCCGCCGCCAAAGCAAAATACGGCTCTACAAAGCTGCTTTCATAGGAATCCCGAATCCCGGCGTTCAGCACCTTCAGCCCCGCCGTCATCTCCCGCAGCTCATAGGTCAGCAGACAGCTGTTGCTGTCCTTGATCAGCAAATCCTCATCCTGATAGGTTCCCCGAAGCACCAGCCAGTTCCGGTCATCACTGCCCGGTTCTCCGGCATCTGCGGGAAATTCATATCTGGGGATCTCCAGCTTCAGGCTTGCATCCTCACTCTTAAATAACATATGGCTTCTCCTTGCTTAATCCTTGTGGTGTTCTGCATAGAACTGATCGTAGTCCTTCAGCATCTTCTGCAGCAGGTCCGGTGTATCCAGCTGATATGGGCAGCGGCTCTTGCAGGCATTGCAGTGGATGCAGTTCTCAATTTTATGCATCTTGTCATACCATTCCCGGGTCATGTACTTCTGATATGGGCTGCGGCGCAGCAGCATCGCCATTCTCGCAGCCTGCGGAATATCGATTCCCGCTGCGCACGGCAGGCAGTATCCGCAGCTGCGGCAGAAGTTATGCGCCAGCTCCTTCCTGTCCCTCTGGATGATCTCCTGGATCTCCGGCGTCATCTGCTGATCCGCCTCCGTCAACGTCAGCCACTGGTCCAGCTCCCATTCATGCTGAATGCCCCAGATGGGCACCACATGCTCATACTGCTGCATGAAAGCATAGCAGGCTTCTGCATGGTTCAGCATACCGCCGGACAAACCCTTCATGGCAATGAAGCCCATATCATGGGCGACACAGCTTTCCATCAGTGCAATGTCCTTTTCAGACGCCAGATAGCAGAATGGAAACTGCATGGTCTCAAAATTCCCGGACTCTACCGCCTGCTGCGCCACTGCCAGCCGGTGGTTAGTGATGCCGATATGGCGGACATACCCTTTCTTTTTTGCCTCCAGCGCTGCCGCAAATGGACCATCTGGGTCCTCAATATCCGGCAGAACGGCGGGATTATGGAACTGGAACAAATCAATGTAGTCCGTTTTTAACCGTCGCAGGCTCTCCTCAATATGCCGCTGGACCGTCTTCTTGTCATTTCCGCCGCTTTTGGTGGAGATCACCACATTCTGGCGGACGTCATGCAGGGCGTCTCCCAGCTTTTCCTCACTGTCGGTATAGGCATTGGCAGTGTCAAAATAGTTGATGCCGCTGTCATACGCCCGGCGAAGCAGCTTCCTGGAATCCTCCCGGGAGATCCGCTGCACAGGCAGCGCGCCAAAGGCGGTTTTTGTTACCCAAAGCTCCGTTTTTCCCAACCGCACCTTCTGCATCATGTATTCCCCTTTCCCCTGATACGGACAAAGCCGTCTTTCTGACATCATTCTATCAGATTTTCCGTGCTTTGCAAGGTTTGCGAAAAAGGAGTTTGACGCAGTAGCGGAATCGTGCTATATTCGATTTATGGAAAAGAATTTACACTTAAAATTAACCGTACGGCTTTATTCAGACGATCACGAGCGCTGCTTCGGTCCCGGGATCGCCACATTGCTGCACCAGGTAGAGGAACGACACTCTCTCCGCGCCGCCGCCATGTCGATGGGAATGGCATATTCCAAGGCGTGGCGCATCATCCGAACGGCGGAGCATGTCTTTGACTGCAAACTGCTCTCCTCCACCATCGGCGGTCCTCACGGCGGCGGCGCGGTGCTGACACCGGAGGCACAGCGGATTCTGTCTGCCTATGACCGCTATGTCAGCGACATTCAAGGCTACAGCGCGGCGCGCTTTGAGCAGGCGTTCGCCTTTCTGGACGATCCCTCCTGACCGCGCTGCGGAGAAGCTTCAAAATATCATCAAAAAGAGGGGGCTGTGATATACAGCTCCCTCTTTCTGTTTGTCCGATCTTCTGAATTAATAGCGCTTTTCCTTCATGTCGATCATCTTTTCGATAAGCTCCACAGTTCCATCCAGTCCAAATACGCTGGAATCCAGGCAGAAATCATAGCTGTCCACAGCGCCCCATTTCTGGGCGGAATAATACTCATAATAGGACGCGCGGCGCTTATCGGTCTTCTGGATCAAAGCGCGTGCCTTCTCCCTGGTCAGCTTTTCCCGTGCCATGACCGTTTCGATCCGCTTTTCCAGCGGTGCGTTGATAAACACCTTTAATGTATTGGGATGGTCCGCCAGCGCATAGTCCGCGCAGCGACCAATGATCACACAGGGACCCTGGTCCGCCAGGTGGCGAACGGTATCGTATGTTGCCAGATACACCTGCTGCTCCAGAGAATCACTGGCACCGTTGCCGGGCAGGCTGAACATATAGGAATCCATTGCAATGGAGTACAGCAAGCTTTTCGGTCTTTCGTCAAAATTTTCAAAAATCTTTTCGCACAGTCCACTTTTCTCTGCTGCCGCACGCAAAAGCTCTTTATCGTAAAAAGGAATATTCAGCTTCTTGGCAAGCGCGATACCGATATCACGACCTCCACTGCCAAACTGACGACCAACGGTAATCACTGTTTTCATCAAGAACGACCTCCCTATGCTTGGATGCTTTTATTATACACAATTTTCCTCTCTCCGTCAAATAAATATCCATCCACGGTGGAGAAAACTCTCCACATAAAAAACGCTCCCCGCCGGTCTCACCAGAGAGGAGCGCTTGACCAGATTCACTTTGTTGTCTCCGGCTTCAGAGGACCGTAAAAATAGCTTGCCGTGGCGCCGCCATCTATCAGGAAGGTGGAACCGCTGATAAACGCCCCCTTTTCACTCATGAGCAGCTCCGCTACATTGGCAACCTCGTCTGCCGTACCAGGACGTCCGGCGGGACATTTTGCAAACATATTCTTGTAGAAATCCCCCCGTGGACCGTTAAACTCGTCCAACGCCAGCGGCGTGACAATGATACCGGGAGCAATGTCATTCAGCCGTGCGCCCCGTTTGCCCCATTCCACTGCCTGCGCCATGACCCGCTTCTCATTGCAGCGCTTTGCCATCTGATAGGCATGCAGGGTATCCCGAATGTTTTCCGGCTGCAGGAAGTCCAGAGACAGCAGCTGCTCCGTGGGCGCTGTGGCAAGCTGTGCGTCCTGCTCTGCCGTCAGGGCAGGCATTCTCCACCCGGACTGGCTGGAAATGGTGACACCCACACCACCGGGGCAATGACCTTTCCCACCTCCTCCAGCAGCACCGCTGTGCCGTAGAGATCGACCTTCAAAATGGCTTCCACCGGCGCCTGGCTGGGCGACACTCCGGCGGCATTTACCAGCATCCCGATTTCACCGTATTTCTGTCCCTCCGCGATCATCGCCCGGATGGACTCCCGGCTGGACAGGTCCATTTCCACAGGAACCGCGTCAAATCCGGCTTCATTCATGAGCTTTGCCATTGCCTGCGCGTTGGAGAGCTTTTTGTCTCCCACAATGATCTTCTTCCCAGCGCCTACCCGGCGGGCAATCGCCATGCCGATCTGTCCTGCACCTGCCCACAGCATAACCTGCTTATTTACCAATTTATTTGCTCCTTTCCTCTGCCAAGAGCATTTTCCTGCTTGGCAAAGCTTTGTTCACAACCTATTTCTGTTATAAAAGTGCCTTGACACTCTGTGCCCAGGCTGCGATATCCGCCTCCGGCGTTTCCAGATGGTCTCCTCCATTGGAATCGAACCGGACCTGCATTTCACAGGCAAATGCCGCGCCGGGGCAAAAGGCTTTCATATCCCGGATCACATGACCGGGCCAGCCGCCGTTGGTCATAAAGGGAACCACGGTCTTACCGGAAAAATTCTGGCTATGCAGAAAGGTTTTTACAGCGGGAGCCATCGTGTACCACCACGTTGGCGTACCGACTGCCACCACATCATAATCCGCAACGGAGGGGGAAAACGGCTTCAGCTCCGGCTCATAGCCCCGCTGGACCTCTGCCTGTCCCTGTTCCACCACGGCGTCATAGCCGCCTGTATACGGCACGGCGGTGTCAATTCTCAGCAAATCGCCGCCAGCCGTCCTTTGCAGCTGTTTGGCAATGCGCTCCGTATTGCCATTTGACTAGGAATAGTAAACAATCAATAGCTTTTTCATTCTGCGTGCTCCTTGAATTTCTCTTTGTCCAGCCATTTTACAACTCTGGCAGGGTTGCCCACCGCCACAGCGTAGTCCGGTACATCCCGGGTTACAACCGCGCCGGCGCCCACAATGGCGTGGCGTCCGATACACACGCCGGGCAGGACCGTTGCCCCCGCTCCGATCCATGCAGATTCCCGGACCAGCACTGGCTTGCAGGTCAGCACCCACAGGTCATAGGGATCGTGATTGTTGGAGATCAGCTGCACATTTGCCGCGATCATGGCATTGTCCTCAATGGTAATGCCGCCCCGCGCCATTGCCAGAAGATTGGAATTGATGACCACATTTTTTCCAATCTTCACAGAGCTGACACACGCACCGCTGAGCGGAGGAGCAATGGAACTGCCCTCTCCAAGATTCTCACCAAACAGTTCCCGCAGAAGGGTGTTATATTCCTCTGTAAATGGCATGGTATGGTTCAACTGAAACAACAGCCTTGCACAGCGCTGGCTTTCCGCCCAGTTCTGCGGGCTGGTCTTGCGAAGATCGACCCGAATCTCTTCACAATCCATACTCACCGAACCTCCCGGACCCACCGCTCCAATGCCGGAGCAGCATTGTCCACGCTGCTGCCGTGGATCGCAATTCCACGGGTAACCACCGCGCCCGGCGCAGCCCTCTGGATATCCCGTTCTGTATCGGAAAGTCCGCTGCCCTCGTGGGTGCAGAAGGGGTGGATGGTCTTTCCCGTCAGGTCATAGGTCTCCAAAAACGTATACACCGCCATTGGCATGGTACCGCAATAGTTGGGGTAGCCCAAATAAATTTCCTCATACGCATCCAGATCCTCCGGCAGGTCCAGCACCTTTGGACGGGCGTTGCGCTGCCAATCCTCCCGCGCCTGCTCCACGCAGGTCCGGTAATCCTCGGAATACGGCTCTGCCTGCCGGATCTGAAACAGCTCTCCGCCTGTAATATCCGCCAGCAGCTCCGCAGCCTTTTCCGTGTTGCCTACAGTGATCCGGCGCATTTTTCCGCCGAAATAGTTCTCTCCCGCCCGGGAGTAAAATGCGATCAAAGCCGCCATGCTCTGTTCCTCCTCATGCCTTTACTTTCTCAAATTCCTCTGCTACGTCTTCCAACAGCTTACGGATGGGCAGATGCTGCGGACAAACCGCTTCGCACTTACCGCATTTCAGACAGTCAGACGCCTTCCGTCCCGGTGCTGTATGGACAAAGTTGTAATAGTAGTCCGCGTTCCAGTCATGATAGATCTGCTCGGTGTTCATCGTAGCAAACAGGTCCGGAATGGATATCTGCTTCGGACAGCCATCCGTACAGTAGCGGCAGGCGGTGCAGGGAATCAGATGCTTACTTCTGAAAATCTCCTGGACCTTTTTCACCGCCGCCAGTTCCTTCTCATTCAAGGGCTGGAAATCCTTCATGAACGAGATGTTGTCCTGCATCTGCTGCAAATTGCTCATACCGGAAAGCACCATCAGCATGCCAGGGAAGCCCGCCGCAAAGCGGAGTGCATAGCTGGCAGGGCTTCCGCCGTGCAGCTCCTCCAATACTGCCTTCGCGTCCTCCGGCAGGTTCACCAGATTGCCGCCCTTCACCGGTTCCATAACCAGAACAGGCTTGTTGTACTTCCGGCAGACCTCATAGCATTTCCGGCTCTGGACCGCAGGATCGTCATAATCCACATAGTTGAACTGGATCTGCACAACCTCTACCTCTGGATGATCCGTCAGAATCTGTTCCAGCATCTCGGCGCGGTCATGGAAGGAAATACCCACATGGCGGACCTTTCCCTCCGCCTTCAGCGCAAGTGCCGTTTCATAGGCATGACATCTTTGAAAACGCGGATAATTTCCCGCTCCCTGAGCATGCATCAGATAAAAATCAAAGTAATCCACGCCGCATACCTTCAGCTGGCTTTCAAAGAAGGGACGGATGTCCTCCTCCTTTTTGAAAAAGTTGGCGGTCAGCTTATTGGTCAAAATGTAGCGGTCTCTGGGATAACGGCTGGTCAGGCACTCCTTCAGCGCCAACTCGCTCTTTCCCTGCAAATAGCCGTGCGCTGTGTCAAAATAGTTAAAGCCCGCATCCAAAAATGTATCCACCATGCGGTTCATTTCAACCGTGTCCACCTCGCCGTCCTTCATCGGCAGACGCATGCAGCCAAAGCCAAAGTTCTTTTGAATTCGATCCATGTTAAATACTCCTTCCCATTTCGTATGCTTCCTTCCTTGCAGGATGACGGTAAACGTCTCCGCTGTCCCAGGTACCGGTGCCAAGGATAACCCCCGCTTCCCTTGCGCCCGGCAGGCAGCGCAGATATCCGCGGAAATCCGACAGTGTTTCATCCGCCGCGCTGTGCTGTGGATCGGCAGCTGTAACAATGAGGTAAAAAATCTTGTCTCGGATAGATAGATAATCCGCCAGACACCGGTCGATCATGGTCTTCATCTGAGCGCAGACGGAGTAAAAGTAGACCGGGGACGCCAGCACAATGACATCCGCTGCCTTCAACGCATCCAGAACCTCCGCCATATCGTCGTTCCGGACACAGACGTGGCTCTCTGCACAGCCATAGCAGGCAAGGCAGGGCGCAATCTTCTTTTCTGCCAGACGAAGCTTTTGCACCTGATGTCCCTTTTCCGCCGCACCCTTTAAAAACTCATCGCACAGCACATCGGAATTACCGCCCTTTCGCGGGCTGGCGCTGATGGCAAGCACCTTCATCCATAAGACCCCCTGTTCTTTGTAATTCCATTGTAATCGCTTTCCATGCACATATCAATTTTTCTTCCGCTGCTTTTTCATAAGAAAATCTAATATGAACAGTAAAAAGTACCCCCGTGGAGCGGCAAGCCGCGCTTCACGGGGGTGAAATTCACTCTTTATTTGATCACGACATTCTCTTCGCCCAGAGTTTCCTTCAACTCCCCGATCAGTGCCCGGTGCAGCTGGCACGCCGTTCCAAGCACCCTTCTGGTATCCGCCATGACCATTTTCACTGGCGTTGTTCCCGGAAACATGGTCAACACCAGCTTCATATGCGCCAGCTCCGGACTGTCCTTTGAGGGGAATTTCAGATACAGGATCTTTCCCGGAAGAAGCTTTCCGCCCTTTGGCGGCAGCTTCTCCTCCGGCTGCTCCATCGCGCCATCCAGCGGATAAGCGCTGTCGCACATGATCTGGGGGGCTTTTTCATCCCGGACAGACAGCTTGCCCTTGATAATTACTGCCTGATTCTCCCGCAGGTAGCTGCCGCAGGTTTCCAGCACCCGGGAAAAACACAGCAGCTCTATGGCTGCGGTGTCATCCTCCACCACAACGTATGCCATCAGGCTGTTGTTTTTAGTGGTCTTCGTTTTGCTGGACGTTACCACACCGCACACAGTCACCCGCTGCTCATCCGCAAATCTGGTGGGTCCGCTCTCCTGCGCAAAGTCCTCCAAAATCGAGCCGATGGTGGGAACGCCCAGCTGGCTGATACGCTCCCGGTAGGCGTCCATTGGATGACCAGACAGATAAAGTCCCGTCGTCTCCTTTTCCATCGTCATCAGCTCCTGCTGGGTAAACTCCGGGATATTAGGCAGGTCCACTTCCTTTTTCGCAGCCGGCTCCGCGCTTCCCAGCGCGGTCATGGAGAAGAAATCCAGTTGTCCCTCCACATTCTGCCTTCTGCTATCCGCGATGGAATCCATCACCCGCTCATATACCTGGATCAGCTGAGACCGCTTTGCCCCCAGAGAATCAAAGGCACCGCAGCGGATCAGGTTTTCCATTGCGCGCTTATTCAATTCATTTCCGGTCATGCGCTCACAGAAATCGCTCAGCGAGGTAAACAGCCCGTTCTTCCGTTCCCGCACCACTGCCTGAATGAAGCCGCGCCCAATGTTTTTTACCGCGGCAAGACCAAACCGGATGCCCTGATCCTCCACGGTAAAGTGGTCATAGGAATGGTTGATATCCGGCGGCAGCAGCAAAATTCCGCAGTCCTTGCACTCGTTCATATACCCCGCGATTTTTTCCGAATTGTCCAGCACAGACGTCATCAGCGCCGCCATATACTCCTTGCAGTAGTGGCACTTCAGATATGCGGTCTGATACGCCACCACCGCGTAGGACACCGCGTGCGCCTTGTTAAAGGCGTAATTGGCAAAATCGTAAATCTCCTGATAGATTGCCTCCGCTGTCTCCTGGCTGATCCCGTTTGCTACACAGCCCGGGATTTTTCGCCCCTCGTCGCCGTGGATGAACGTATCCTTTTCCTTCTGGATCTGCGCCGCCTTTTTCTTGGAAATGGCGCGGCGCACCATATCCGCCTGTCCCAGAGAATACCCGGCAAGCTTGCGGAAAATTTCGATGACCTGCTCCTGATACACGATGCACCCGTAAGTGACGGAAAGAATCGGCTCCAGAGACGGATGCTTATAGGAAATCAGCTTCGGATTCTGCTTGCAGGCAATAAACCTGGGAATGGAATCCATCGGTCCCGGGCGGTACAGTGCGATGATTGCCGTGATGTCCTCGATATTCTGCGGCTTCATGCTGACGCAGACGCCGGTCATACCGTTGGACTCCATTTGGAACACACCGGAGGTTTTCCCCTGTCCAATCATCTCAAAGGTGGCAGCATCATTCTCCGGAATATCCTTCAACTGGAAGGTCGGGTCATACCGCTGCACCATCTTGACCGCATCATCCAGAACCGTCAGGTTCCGCAGACCCAAAAAGTCCATTTTCAGCAAGCCCAGCTCTTCCAGCGTGGTCATGATGTATTGGCACACCACGGATTCGTCGTTGCGCGCCAGCGGCACATACTCGTAAACCGGGCGTTTGGTGATAACCACGCCGGCGGCATGGGTCGATGCGTTGCGCGGCATTCCCTCCAGCTTTTGCGCCGTGTCAATAAGCTTCCGGACTCTTTCGTCCTGCTCATAAAGCTCCGCCAGGGGCTTGCTCAGCCGCAGCGCATCCTTCAGGGTAATATGCAGATTTCCGGGACCGCCCGGAATCAGCTTCGCGATCACATCTACATCCGCATAGGGCATTCCCATAACGCGCCCCACGTCCCGGATCACGCCCCTCGCCGCCATCGTGCCAAAGGTCACGATCTGCGCCACACGGTCGTCCCCATATTTCCGGCGCACATATTCCACCACCTCTCCCCGGCGGGTGTCACCGAAGTCCATGTCGATATCCGGCATACTGACACGCTCCGGGTTCAGGAAGCGTTCAAAGTACAGGCTGTACTTCATGGGGTCGATATCTGTGATGTGGAGACAGTAGGAAACCATGCTGCCGGCAGCGCTGCCGCGTCCCGGTCCCACGGGAATGTTCTGCTCCTTGGCGTAACGGACAAAGTCGGATACAATCAGGAAATAGTCCGTAAAGCCCATCTGATGGATCATTTCCAGCTCGTAATCCAGCTGCCTGCGAAGCTCCGGCGTTCCCTCGCCATAGCGTTCCCGGTATCCCTGCTGGCAAAGCTCCTTCAGGTAAGAATAGGAGTCATAGCCCTCCGGAAGCTGAAATTCCGGCAGGTGGTATTTTCCAAAGGTAAACTCCAGCTGGCAGCGCTGCGCGATCCTTGCCGTATTTTCCAAAGCGTCCTCATAGCCGCCGAACAGTGCCTGCATCTCCTCCTCGGAGCGCAGATAGAAATTCTGCGGCTCATAGCGCATCCGGTTTTCATCGTCCACCGTTTTTCCCGTCTGGATGCACAGCAGGATATCATGCGCCTCTGCATCCTCCTTCTTCAGGTAGTGGGCGTCATTGGTGCAGACCATCGGCAGCCCTGTCTCCTGGTGCAGCTTCAGGATCCCCTGATTCACCCGCGCCTGGTCCGGGATACCGTGGTCCTGCAATTCCAGATAAAAATGGTCCGGTCCAAAAATCCGGCTCATTTCCAGTGCATACGCCTTTGCGTTTTCGTACTCGCCGTTGCGCAGCCGCCGCGGGATCTCGCCCGCCAGGCAGGCAGACAGCGCAATCAGTCCCTCATGATGTTCCCGCAGCAGCTCCAGGTCGATCCTGGGGCGAATGTAAAAGCCCTCTACCCACGCCATAGACACCATATACGAGAGGTTCCGGTAGCCTGTTTCGTTTTCACACAGCAACACCAGATGGCGGCTCTCCGCATCAAACTCGTGGATCTTATCAAACCTACTCCGTCCCTGCGGCGTTACATATACCTCGCAGCCAATGACCGGGTGGATGCCCTCCGCCTTGCAGGCACGGTAAAAGTCGATGGCACCGTACATAACGCCGTGGTCCGTAATGGCACACGCTGTCTGCCCCAGCTCCTTGATGACCTTCGGCAGCTCCCGGATGCGGCAGGCACCGTCCAGCAGGCTGTATTCTGTATGCACATGTAAGTGAACAAAGGACATGATCTGCTCCTATCTCTCTATCTGTGGTTGCCGGTCATTCCAGCGCCCTGTCAGTCTTTCTGCAAATGCTCCCGCAGCAACTCCTCCAAAAGCTCCACCGCCGCCACGATCATAATGTCACAGTGGTTGGTCAAGCCCAGCTCCTGCATGGCGGGAGACAGCTCCTCCGGCTGGATGGGGTCCCTCCGCAGGTCCTCGCAGCGAAGATAGCCAAACTTTTTTCGGAACCGCTGCTGCAGCTCCCGTGTCAGCAGCACCATCCGGCGTTTGCTCTCCGCCATATGCTCCGGGTCAACGGGAAACACCAAGCCCAATACCATGATTGCGCCGGTGATGGCTCCGCACAGCTCGCCGGTGGCGGCTCCGCCGCCAAAGCCGCAGGAAAGAGACAGCGCCTGCTGCTCCGACAGGTGAGTCAGGTCCGAAAATGCCAGCAGCACGCTTTGCGCGCAGTTCATTCCTCTGGCGTGGTACTGGTTTGCCAAGTCCATTCGATTCACGATGCTCTCCCCTTTTATAAATCTTTCGCAAGTGCGATCAGCTTTCTCAGCCGGTGGTTTAGGCAGGATTTTGTCACTGGCGAATCAAACTCCTCCGCCAACTCACTTAATGTCAGCTCCGGGTTTTCCAGCCGAAGCCCCGCTGTTTGCTGCAGTTTGTCCGGCAGCTGCTCCAGCAGGTTGGCTTCCCGCAGCTTCCGGATCGCCTCCAGCTGCTCCTGTGCCGCCTCCACCGCCTTATCCAGATTGGCGCTGTCGCAGTTCAGCCGCCGGTTCACGCTGTTGCGCAGGTCCTTCTCCATCTTCGCCGACATCATGTTCATTGCCGCCACCGGTGCGCCGATCATGGTCAGAAAATCCTCAATATGCTCGCTCTGCTTGAAATACGTTACCATGCTGCCGTTTCTGGGTACATCCTTGGGAGTGAATCCGCACTCCTGCAAGAATACATTCAGCTCCCGGCTGACCTGCAGATGCGAGGTGGTCAGCTCCAGATGATACCGCTTCTGGGGATCGGTAATGCTTCCCCCCGCGAAGAACACACCCCGTAAAAAGGCAGCCTTGCAGCAGTCCTCTTCCAAAATCCCGAAATTGATGTGCAGCACCAGGTTCTGCTGCGGGTCAAAGCCCAGCTGATTGATGATCCGGTTCAGCTTTTCCGGGTCAACGATCTGAAAGATATTCTTTCCCTCCTGCTCCTTCTCCGGCTGACGGTCAAATTGCAGATTAAATGCCCGCCGGAACAAGCGGGGCAGTCTCTGCGCAAACTGCGGATTTTCCGTAATGATCCGCACCTCCGCGCTGTTGAAGGTATTGCAGTACAGCAGAATGCCATAGGCCTCCGCCCTGGCACAGCAGAGCTTCTGTACCGGAAGCCTGCACAATTCATTTTTTGTCTCGTAGGAAAACGACATCCCTGCCGCTCCTTTCCTTAGTTTTCCCGCTCCGGATAATAAACGTTCTTTCCCGGACGGTCTCCGGCGATCCGCATTCCTCTGGCTGCGTGCAGCAGGATCAGCTCCCGCGCCAGATGTCCAGGGTCATGCCGGACATATCCGTTTTTTACGGTTGCAATGGGGCGGTGAATCACCTCCACCCCCAGCTCCGCGCAACGCTGCACATCACATACAATGGGCGCGGCACCCTCCTCTGCATAGCGCATGGCAACGCCCTTGGGGATAGGAGCGGAGTTGGTCATGCAGATGTTAAACAGTCCCGGCACCGCATGCTGGAAAATGGCGGAGATATGGTCGGACACTGTGTAGCCCTCTGTCTCCCCATCCTCCGTCATCACGTTGCACACATAAACCTTCAATGCGTCCGATTCCTGAATCGCCTCCACAATGCCATCCACCAGCAGATTAGGAATGATACTGGTATACAGGCTGCCCGGTCCCAGCACGATCATATCCGCCTGTTGGATGGCGCGGACCGCCGCCGGCAGTGCCTTTGGATGCTCCGGCAGCAGCTGCACCTGCCGGATACGGCAGTCCTGCTGCTTCTTGGAGTAGAAGATTTTGGATTCCCCCACAATGCTGGCGCCGTTTTCAAACTCCGCCTTCAGCTGTACATCCGCAGTCGTCACCGGAAGAACCCTTCCCGTGATTGCCAGAACCTGGCTCATCCGGGTCACGGCAACATCAAAGGACGGAGAAATACCGTTCAGTGCCGCCAAAAACAGATTGCCAAAGCTCTGCCCCGCCAAAGAGCCCTCCCGGAAGCGGTAGTGCATCAGCTCGCTCATCAGCGGCTCTGTATTCGCCAGCGCCTCCATACAGTTGCGGATGTCTCCCGGCGGCAGCATTCCCAGGTCCTCCCGCAGCCGCCCGGAACCGCCGCCGTCATCTGCCACCGTCACAATGGCAGTCAGGTTTTCCGTATAGTTTTTCAGACCGCGCAGCATGGTGGACAGCCCGTTTCCGCCTCCCACCGCCGCGATCCGCGGTCCCTGCGCTTTGGGGACCCGGTAAGAGATCCGCTCGCCTGACGTCCGCGTTTCTCTGGAAATATCACCCATGTCAGTTCCGCCCCATATCCCGATGGTTTTCCGTCACCTGATAGCCCAGCTGCCGGATATAAGCCGCCAATGCACGGGTCACAGACACGGACCGGTGATGCCCGCCGGTGCAGCCCACCGCAATCACCAGCATGGTCTTTCCCTCCTCGGCGTAAAGCGGCAGAGAGAAGGCAAGCAGGTCCTCCAGCTTTTTCAAATACTGCCGGGTCTGCGGAAAGCCCAGCACATAGTCATAGACCGCCTGATCCATTCCCGTTTTGTGCCGCAGCTCTTCTATGTAGTAGGGATTTGGCATGAAGCGCACGTCAATGACCAGATCCGCCTCCATCGGCAAACCATATTTATAGCCAAACGAGGTAACACTGACGCTCATCCCGCCCTTTTCGCCCTTGGCGTCAAACAGGCGCAGCAGTTCTCCCCGCAGCTGTGCCGTAGACAGGTGGGAGGTATCGATCACACAGTCCGCCTTTTCCCGCACCGGCTCCATCAGCGTGCGCTCCCGGCGCACCGCCTCCTCCAGCGAGGTGCCGCCCTGACAGAGCGGATGGCGGCGGCGGGTCTCCTTATAGCGCTTGATGACTGTCTCCGGCGTTGCGTCCAGAAACAGCATCCGGCAGGAGGCATCCATCGCCTTCAATTTTTCCATCACGTCAAACAGCTCCGTATTGGAGCTGGCAGTCCGCACATCGTACACCAGTGCGACCCGGTCATACCGGCTGTTGACGCCTGTAGAGGAAAATTCCGCAAACTTCAAAATCATCTCCGCCGGCATATTGTCGATGATGTAGAAGCCCATATCCTCTAAAAAGGACGCCGCCTTGCTCTTTCCCGCTCCGGAAATTCCGGAAATAATCAAGATCTCCATTGTCTTCACACCTGCTTACTCCGTAATGATTTTCACTTCCGGCTCCAACTGCACGCCCTTTTTCTCCCAAACAGTCTGCTGTATCTGACGAATCAGCTCCACCACATCGGCGCAGGTGGCGCCGCCCAGATTGATCACAAAGCCCGCATGCTTCATGGAAACCTGTGCGCCGCCTACCGTGCGTCCCTTCAAACCGCACTGGTCGATGAGCGTTCCGGCAAAATATCCCTCCGGGCGGCGGAAGGTGCTTCCGGCACTGGGATATTCCAGAGGCTGGCTGGCTCTCCGCCGGGCAATCAGGTCGTTCATGATCTCCCGAATTGCCGCCGGATCTCCGGTGTGCAGAGCAAATTCCACCCGCAGAACCACCCAGTCCGGATGCTCTGTCATCAGACTTTTCCGGTAGGCAAACCGCATCTCCTCTCCGGACAGGGTCCGAACTCCGTTCTTTGGGTCCAGCACCGTGACAGCGGATACCACCTGCTTCATCTCTCCGCCGTATGCTCCGGCGTTCATGCAGACCGCGCCGCCCACCGTTCCGGGAATGCCGTGGGCAAACTCCAAGCCTGTCAGCCCCTGCTTCTGGGCAAAATCCGCCAGACGGGACAGCGGTGCTCCCGCCCCGGCGGTCAGCCTTTGTCCACTGCTGTCCAGCGTGATCTCATTCAGCCCGGACATATCCACCACAAGGCGGTCCAGCCCCTCGTCCGCCGCCAACAGATTTGTTCCATTGCCGATCATCAGCGGCACGGTCCCGCACTCTCTGGCAAAATGCACCAGAAGCACCACCTGCTCGCTGCTTTTAGGGAACGCCATTCTCCGTGCCGGACCGCCGATGCGGAACGATGTGTGACTGCTCATCGGTTCGTCCGCACGGACGGTCATATCCGGCAAATATTCCTTAAGCTTTTGATCCAGTAATTCATCCCAACGCATGAATATCCTCCAAATTCCGATTGCCGCGCAAAGCCTCAGTCTCCGTTTCCGTGAAGCTGATCCGCCCGCAGATCCACGCGCCGCGCCAGCTCTGCCGCGGCATTGTAGCCAAAGCGGCGGTGCCGGTTGTTCAAAGCCGCCACTTCTACAATACTCGCCAGATTTCGTCCCGGACGGACAGGAATGGTCACACAGGGGATCTGCAGCTCCAGAATCTCCTGATAGTGATCGTCAATGCCCAGCCGGTCATAAAATTTGGAGTTATCCCACTGCTCCAGATGCACCACCAGCTCGACCTCGGTTTCCTTTTTCACCGCCCGCATACCAAACAGCTGCCGCACATCAATGACGCCGATGCCGCGCAGCTCAATATAATAACGAATGACCTCCGGCGCGGAACCAAACAGCTGATTGGAGACCCGGCGGATCTCCACCGCATCGTCCGCCACCAGGCGGTGTCCGCGCATGATAAGTTCGATTGCCGTTTCACTTTTTCCGATGCCGGAATCTCCTGTAATCATTACACCCTCGCCAAACACATCCAGCAATACGCCGTGGCGGGTCACACAGGGGGACAGCTCCCGGTTCAGGTATTCGATCACATGGCTGGTAAAATCCACTGTGGTCTCCGAGGTGCGGAGCAGAGTCTTTTCATGCTCCCGGGCACTCTCCATGCACTCCGGGAAGCAGTCCAGCTCCCGGGCGATGACCAGCGCCGGGATATCATACAGAAACAGGTCGTCAAAGCACTTTTTCCGCAGCTCCGTAGGCAGTCCCTTTAAATAGGTAAATTCCGCCTTGCCGATGACCTCCAGCCGCCGGGGGTCGAAATAATCATAGAACCCCTGAAATTGCAGACCCGGACGGTTCACATCAATGATGGTCAAAAGCGCATCGTCAAAATCGCTGCCGCGATTTAAAATCTCCAAGGAAAATGTCTCTACCAGCTGGCTGACCTTGATCCCATTCTCGCTCATAACTCCAACCTCTCTCCCTTTTGTATCCCACAGGGCGTTTCGTGATCCAGGATCACCTATAGCATTTACCAATTTTATTATATCGAATCCTTTTCCTTCGTGCAACACCTTCCCCCTGTCACTTTTTAAAAACTCCTGAAAAAAATTTAAATTTATGCTTGCATTTGGAATTGTTTTCTGTTATTATATCAGCTGTGCCTATTTGGGCACATGATATGATTACAGCAAGGAGGTGCAACGGATGGCTAAGTGTGAGTTTTGCGATAAGGGTGTTACCTTTGGTATCAAGGTTTCCCACTCCCACAGACGTTCCAATCGTCCCTGGAAGCCCAATGTGAAACGTGTCAAGGCTATTGTCAACGGTACGCCTCGCCATGTATATGTTTGTACCCGGTGTCTGCGTTCCGGCAAGGTTACCCGCGCAGTCTGAGTTCAACCAGTAAAATCCCCCGAACGGTCAACGTTCGGGGTTTTTTCTGTTTTACCGCTTTTCCGCAGCAAAACACCGGTAGCCCGATAATGGCTGCCGGTGTTTTTATATCTCCGCCACGGAATGCACTTCCGGTTCAGGTAGTTTTTCTCTGCTCCGCAAAACGGCGCTGCGCCGCTTCGTCTCTGGCGCGCTGCTCCTCGATTGCCTCCTGCAGCAGCATATCCTTCACCTTCATCAGCCGGGTGGTTGTGGCGCGGTCATTTTCATCCAGCTTCATGGTGATGAAGCGGATGGCTTCCTGGGTGTTGGGGATCATCACATATTCCAGTGCGTTGACCCGGCGGCGGGTCTTTTCGATCTCCTCTGCCATCAGCTGGGCAGATTTTTCGATCTGCGCCAGCTTCAGCATTTTCTGGAACACCTTTCCCAGCGCGTCTACCGCCGTATCCAGTTCTCCGGATGTCGCAGCGAAGCCGTAAGGATAAATATCACTATCAGACTGCGTTTTGGTATGGAATTCATACACCGGCACATTCACTGACATAATGTTTTTGAAGGACATCGTCAGCTCCACGCTCTGCTTTGGATACAGCAGCGCCTGCTCCATTGCCTGAGAGGACATCAGTGCGGAGGCAACCGTAAACGAGTTGTGGACCGTCATCAGCTCCTGCTCGACCTCTTCCCGGAGGGATTTCACCTCACGGACAGTATCCAGAAACTGCTTCATCAGTTCATCCCGCTTATCCTTCAGCAGCTTATGCCCCCGCTGGGCAGTCCGCAGCTTTCCCTTCAGACGGGTCAACTCCATACGGGTAGGGTTCACCGTGATATTCGCCATCGGTTACCCCTCCTTACTCTCCTGCTCTTTCTTCGGCCAGTATTTTTCAATATACTCCGGCTTGATCCGCTTCAGCTCCGACTTGGGCAGAATGCTCAGCAGCTCCCAGCCCAGATCCAGCGTTTCCTCAATGGAGCGGTTTTCCTCATAGCCCTGATTGACGTACCGTTTTTCAAACTCATCGGCAAACTTGGCGTACAGCAGGTCCGTCGGCGTCAAAGCCGCTTCGCCCAGAATCGACATCAGCTCCTTGTTGTCCTTGCCGGTGGAATAGGCAGCAAACAGTTGGTTCATGGTGTTGGCGTGATCCTCCCGGGTTTTTCCCGCTCCAATGCCCTTATCCTTCAAACGGGACAAGCTGGGCAGTACATCCACTGGCGGATGAATGCCCTTGCGGTACAGCTCGCGGGAGAGGATGATCTGTCCCTCGGTGATATAACCAGTCAGGTCCGGAATGGGGTGGGTCTTATCATCCTCCGGCATGGTCAGAATGGGAATCAGCGTGATGGAACCGGGGCAGCCCAGACGCCGCCCAGCCCGTTCATACATATTTGCCAAATCGGTATACAGGTATCCGGGGAAGCCGCGCCGCCCGGGAACCTCCTTCTTTGCAGCGGAAACCTCGCGCAGCGCTTCTGCATAGTTGGTAATATCGGTCATGATGACCAGCACATGCATTCCCTTTTCAAACGCCAGATACTCCGCAGCGGTCAGTGCCATACGGGGGGTGGAAATACGCTCGACTGCCGGGTCGTTTGCCAGATTGGAGAACATGACCGTCCGGTCAATGGCTCCCGTCCGGCGGAACTCACTGACAAAGAACTCTGATTCCTCAAAAGTAATGCCGATGGCGGCAAACACCACGGCGAAGTTGGAATTGTCATCGCCCAGCACCTTTGCCTGACGGGCGATCTGCGCCGCCAGATTGGCGTGAGGCAGACCAGAGCCGGAGAAGATGGGCAGCTTTTGTCCACGTACCAGCGTATTCAAGCCATCAATGGTGGACACGCCCGTCTGAATGAACTCGTTGGGATAGTCCCGGGCAGCCGGGTTCATGGGCAAGCCATTGATATCGCGGTATTCCTCCGGTATGATATCCGGACCGCCGTCGATGGGCTCGCCCATGCCGTTGAACACCCGTCCCAACATATCCGCCGACACGCCCAGCTGCAGCGGATGTCCCAGAAAGCGGACCTTGGCATCCGCCAGATTGATTCCCGTTGCGGATTCAAACAGCTGCACCACTGCGGTGTCACCGTTGACCTCCAGCACCTTGCCCCGGCGAATGGAACCGTCATGCAGCTCCACCTCCAGCAGCTCATCATAGGTCACGCCCTCCACCTGGCGGACGATCATCAGCGGACTGACGATCTCTTCTACGGTCCGATACTCCTTAATCATCAGTCATCTCCTCCTTCCGCTGTAACGGCGGAGATCTCCTGTTCCATTTCCGCCCGAATCGCTTCATAATCGTTCTGGTACGTCTCCTCCGGAGCGCTCTTGGCGCGCCCGATCTTTTCCCGTGCCGCGATCTGGAAGAGCTTTGCAGGCTGCGCACCATTCCCAATAGCATCCCGGCAAAGGGTGTCATAATCCAAAATCAGCTTCAGCAGCCGCTTCTGCCTGTCGTAGTTGGAGAAGCTGTCCACATCCATAAAGGCATTCTGCTGCAGGAAATCCTCCCGCACCATCCGCGCCGTTTCCAGCGTCAGCTGGTCCGCCGGAGAAAGGGCATCCTTGCCTACCAGCTGAACGATCTCATTCAGACTGGCTTCGTTTTGCAGCAGCGCCATTGCGCTGCCCCGGTCCTTCATGAAGTCCGGTCCCAGGTTTTCATCGAACCACGACTTTAAAGAGTCCAGATACAGCGAATAGGAATTCAGCCAGTTGATTGCCGGGAAATGCCGCTTGTATGCCAAAGATGCATCCAGCGCCCAGAAGACCTTTACAATCCGCATGGTCGCCTGAGAGACCGGCTCGGACAGGTCGCCGCCGGGAGGCGAGACCGCGCCCACTGCCGTCAGGCTGCCGCGGCGCTCATCGGAGCCAATGCACTCCACGCTGCCGGCACGTTCATAGAACTGCGCCAGCCGGGATGCCAGATACGCCGGATAGCCCTCCTCGCCAGGCATTTCCTCCAACCGTCCGGACATCTCCCGCAGCGCCTCCGCCCAACGGGAGGTGGAGTCTGCAATGACTGCCACATCATAGCCCATATCCCGGAAATACTCCGCAATGGTGATACCGGTATACACGCTGGCTTCCCGTGCCGCCACCGGCATATCCGAGGTGTTGGCAATCAAGATCGTCCGCTTCATCAGAGATTCTCCGGTACGCGGATCCTTCAGCTCCGGGAACTCCCGCAGCACGTCGGTCATCTCATTGCCGCGCTCGCCGCAGCCGATGTAAACCACGATGTCCACATCAGACCACTTTGCCAGCTGATGCTGCACCACCGTCTTTCCGGAGCCGAAAGGTCCCGGAACTGCTGCCGTGCCGCCCTTGGCAATGGGGAACATGGTGTCGATGATCCGCTGACCGGAGCACAGGGGGCGCTTGGGCGGATACTTATGGTGATAGGGTCTCCCGATCCGGACCGGCCATTTCTGCGCCATTGTCAGATTTACTTCCTTACCATCCTCGGTCTCCAGCACCGCAATGGTTTCCAGCACCGTATACTCTCCCGCCGGGGCAAGCTTTTTGATGGTTCCCTTCATCTTCGGCGGCACCATGATCTTATGCAGCACCACTGCCGTCTCCGGCACCGTGCCCAGAATATCGCCGCCAATGACCTTGTCACCCACCTGAGCCGTGGGGGTAAAGGACCACTTTTTCTCATGGTCCAGCGCGGAGACCTCCACGCCTCTGGTGATGCAGGGTCCCACCTTTTCAACGATTTTCTCCAGTGGGCGCTGAATCCCATCGTAAATTCCCTCGATCATGCCTGGTCCCAGCTCTACGCTCATGGGCGCTCCGGTGGTCTCCACCTCCGCGCCGGGACCCAAGCCGGACGTCTCCTCATAGACCTGAATCGAAGCGGAATCTCCCTTCATGGTCAGGATCTCGCCGATCAGCCGCTGCGGGCCCACTCGGACTACGTCCGACATATTGGCATCGGACAGTCCGGTGGCAACCACCAGCGGTCCGGATACTTTTACAACTTTACCGCTCAAATGAATAACCTTCTTTCTGGGTAAATTCGCGGGAAGCGCCGCTTACAGGATATCCGCTCCCACAGCCCGTTCGATGGAGCTTTGAATGGCATTTCTTCCAATGCCCAGTACGCCCTCCCGTCCGGGAATCAGGATGATTGCAGGCTTGCTTTCATCCTTGTATTTTTCGATCACATCGCCAAGCCCGGCTGCCAGCTGCTCCGTCAGGTAGATCACTGCGCAGTCCTCCTTTGCCAGACGATGAATGATGGACTTTGCCTCCTCTGCCGACGTTACCGGATAGGTATCCAGTCCCAGCGCGCGAAAGCCCATGACAGATTCCCAATCTCCGATCACTGCGATCCGGTATGCTACAGCCATCTCATCACCTTCTTACACATAGCTGGCTCTCAAGCGGGAACGGATGACCTCCGGAGAAAGTCCTGCCTTCCGTCCCATCAGCAGAATCCGCAGGTTGACGGTTTCCGTCTCCTTCGCCGCTAGATAGGCAACCAGCGGCGCTTCGCCAAACGGAATCAGCTGCGCGCCAGAGAGGTACTCCTCCACCGCATCGTCGCATAGCTTTTCAAATTCTGTCAACGGTCCTCCGGAAACAGCCTTTCCACCGGTTTCCGCCGCGTCCTGCAGGGGGGAGGACGCATACAGCTCTGTAAAACCGGTCCCGCCTGTCATCACCGCCGTCAAAAGCGCGTCTGTTGAGACGCTTCCGCCATCAAACAGCACATTCTTCAAAAATTCCGCCGTTTTTCCCATACGCAGGGTCCGGACCACCGCCCGCAGATTTGCCGCGTCAATCATCACCTGCACATATCCCGTCAGGAAGGCGCTTCCGGTCCTGCGTGCCGTTTCCAGCAGATCCCGGTAATAGCCGCGGTCCAGCACCATGTCAGACAGCTGTGGGTCCCGGGTCGTCTCCAGCACGTTCTTCGCCTCTGCAGCAGTCTCTGCCAGAATAGCGGGAAGATTTCCCATCTCTCCGGTTTGAAGCGCTTCCTTCAGCTCCTCTGCCGGAACTCTCCCCAGGTCCATCAGCATGGATGCCGCATCGGTATGGACCTGCGCCGCCTTTAAAAGTGCCTTCACATTGTGGTAATCGTGCTTGGTCTGAAAAATCTCCAGATAGCCCCGGTCCGGAATGCCGCCCTTCAGATCCTGAAGGGTCTCCTCCTGCACCTGCGTCAAAGCTCGGTCCATCTCCTCCGGATGCTCCAACGAGAACGGCTGATAACCGCAATCCTGCAGCAGATGCAGCATCTCTTCCTCTGTGCGGGCGGTAAGCAGCTGTTCCATTCTTCCCTCTGACAGGAGGGAATTTTCCATTGCCTTGATCCGCGCGGAAATGCCAAGATAATCCGTATCCTTTATTTTCCTGGACAAGCTATGACCTCCCCGCCGTCAATTTTCCGGAAACAGGAGCTTTGCCACCTCTCCTGCCATTTCTTCCCGCTGGAGCCGGACCAGCGTTTCAAATGTTCCGTTGACCTCGATCCTGCCGTTGGACAGGATGAAGCCGCCCCGGATGTTCCGGGTCTGGTCGGACAGCTGAAGCTGACCCTTTTCGCCCAGCTTCCGGTTGGCGGCATCCACCGCCGCCTGCCCGATCCGTTCCCGGTCCTTTGAGGAGAAGAGGACGCTGCCCCTTCCATCGGGCGCCGCCTCCGCCAGCAGTCCGGCAACCGTGCGGATATAGTCCTCATCCGGTAAGGAACAAAGACGGTCCAGCGCCAGTTCAAAAGCCCGGTCTACCATCTCCTGCTTGGCGGACAGCAGCACCTTGCGGGATTCCATCTGTGCCACGCTGACCAGACGCTCCTCCCGCTCCGCAGCCAGCTTTTCCTTACGGCGTTGTCCCGCAGCGGCTTCCTCTTCCGCCTGCTTCCGGTAAGTCGTCAGGATCTCTGTGGACTTTTCCTGTGCCGCGTCCAGGACCTTCCGGATCTCCTTCTGTGTATCCTCGTCGATCCTCTGGGTGATTTTTTCAATTCCATTCATGTTCAGGACTCCCCCTTCCGCAGGGACATCAGCCAATGTTGATGATCATCAGCATGGACGCCAGCAGGGACAGGATCGCATAGAATTCCACGGTGATGCACAGCACCATGCCCTTGGACCAGTCGTCCGGCTTCTTTGCCAGAATGTTGATGGAGGCTGCCGCCACACGTCCCTGTGCGATGGCGGAGAACAGTCCGCCCAGAGCCATCGGCAGGCATGCCGCAAAGTACCGCAGTCCCATCTGAACAGACAGGTCCGCCGCCGCGCCGGACAGCAGCCCCATACGGAAGATGGCGAAGAACCAGACCACCAGACCATACAGTCCCTGCGTACCGGGGATGACCTGCAGGATCATAACCTTACCGAACTTCGTGGGATCCTGGCACAGCAGTCCGGTTCCCGCTTCACCAGTCATACCTGTACCCTTTGCCGAGCCGATTCCCGGAAGGACTGCCGCCAGACCCGCGCCAAACAACGCCAGCGCCAAACCGCCAAATGCTTCAAAAAATCCCATGATGAATTCCTCCTTAATTTTTTTGAATGTCTACATACTTTGTGTTGATTGCCAACGGGCGGAAGGGCTTTCCGCCATCCTCATAAAACTTGTTGAAATATTCCAGGCACTGCAGCCGCAGATCATGCACATAGCAGCCCAACAGGTTCAATGCAAAGTTCAGCGCGTTGCCCGCCATCGAGATGATGAGAAACACCACCACATTTCCGGGAATGGAGCCCAGCGTGTTGAACACCTGCGCGATGACGCTGCCAGCCAGCATCAGCGCCATCAGACGTGAATAGGACAGAATATCACCGAAATAACCGGTGATGTGGTTATACAGTGAGCCAAACACCGCCGTGACCTTTCCAAAGCCCTTTGCGTTCCATCCGGCTCCCACCAGGATCATCACGCCGCCGACCAGCAGGACCAGCTTCGTCACTCCCAGAACCGCCAGCGCCAATCCGGCAAACACGACCCACCAGGTCACTTCCTCCCAGAGGGCGTCCATAAACTGTCCCTTCTGGCACTTTCGGATCAGGCTGATTGCCATACCGGTGACGATCTGCACAAAGCCCAGACACATGGAACCGATGAGGATCATCAGCGTATCGTCCAGCGGAGTAAACAGTGCGGGCAGCGCCGTCAGCGTGGTGTTGGGATTCAGCAGCTTTGCCAGCTGCGGAATAAAGTCGCCGAAAAAGCCGCCGGTCAAGGCTCCCATAATAAAGGTGCTGACACCGCACAATCCCAGCAGACTGAACAGGTGTCCCGCCGTTCCCTTGGGGCGGTACTTCCGGTTGATAATGACCGACGCGAGCATCATCAGCAGTCCGTAGCCCATATCCGCCATCATGATGCCGTAAAACAAAATGAAAAACGGCGCCATCAGCGGATTGGGGTCTACATTGTCATATGCTGGAAGCGAATACATCTCCGTCACCATATTCAGCGCATTGGTGATCCGGTTGTTTTTCAGCTTTACCGGGACCTCCGGATATTCCTCCGGAGCCGGGTCCGCTTCCTCCCAGGCACAGTGGTAGTCCTTCAGCAGTTGGCGCACCCGCGGCATGGATTCCTCCGGCGCCCAGCCATCAAAAAACACAATCACACCGTCTGTCAGCAGCCGCTGCGCATCGGCGGACAGCTCTTCCTCCGCTGTCAGGCGGTCCGCATAGGTCCGGAGCAGGTCCCGCTGTCCGCCGTTTTCCGCGATTTCCTTTTCCAGCGCCTTCTGCCGCTCCCGGTTTTGAGCAATGGCGTCATCCAGTGCCTGAAGATTTTCCTTTGGCGTTCCCTTCCATCCCGGGAAGGTCACCGCGCTGAAGCCATGACGCCGCAGCAGCTCCATTGCTGTCTCTTCCTCCGGACGGTAGCAGAGCAACAGCAAATAGACCTGCTGCCGGTCTCTGCCAACCTCCAGCAGCTCGCCAGCCACGCTTTCCGTCAGCTCTGCCCGGAGCTGCCCGGTCTCTGCGCCGCCGGGACAAACGCCCAGCCGGAACAGCACATGACTGGTCCCCTGCTCCGCCAGATCCAGCTCCAGCGCCTGCCAGGGCAGCAGGCTGTTTTTCTTCGCCGACAGCTGCCCTTCCTCTGTCTGAAGGGACGACAGCTCACCCAGCCGCCGCTGGATCCCGGCAGTTACCTCTCCGGCGCGTTCCATGACCTCCGGTCCCAGAAACGCACTTTCCGCCACAGGCTTTCTCTGAATGAATAGACCGTCCTTCTGCGGTGCGTATTTTTGCAGCGCTCCAAGGGCACTATTCACGTCCGCCGCGGCGCTTTTCTTCTCCAACAGGTCCGAGGTTCCCCGTTTCAAAAGAGCGTTCCATTCAGGGTCCGCCAGCTTCTGATCCGGCTCCCGGATCTCAACACATCCAAGGCGAAGCAGCTGCCGCATCAGCTTTTCCCGGTCTGACGCCATAGCCATGACACTGAGCTTTTTCATCCTGACAATGGCCATGCGCTCACCTCACAATCTTTTCTACGATCCGTTCCGCCGCCTGTTCCAGATGAGACTCTGCTTCCCGGCGGAGCCGCCCGCTCTGCCGCTCTGTCTCCGCCGCGATCTCATCTGACCGGCGCTTTGCGTTCTCCTCCGCCTTCTGGAGAAGCTTTTTTCCAGCCTCCTCAACCAGCTCCTGCGATTTTTTCAAAAGCGCAAGACCATCCTGCTGGGCTTGGGCAATTTGCTGTTTTGCCTGCTGCTCTGCGGCGGTCCTGCGCTCCTGGTTGATTTTCTCATTCGCTTTTACCTGCACTACTGCTTTTAAAGACATCCTCTCACCTTCTCCTGTATTTTTTATTCATTATAGCCGTTCTGGTAAAAAAATGCAAGAATGTTACCATCATTTTTACCAATTATTCATATTCGTTATTGCAAATGTTGACATTTTTAAACAAATCCTGTCGAATGTCTAATTTTTTAACAGCCGCTGCTTTTTGCCTATTTTCTTTCCGCTGAAAACCTGCATCATAGGGGTCTTCTCCCCTGCATACGCTCCTCTCAGGAGGGATTCATTATGAAAATTTTTGTCTGGAAGCAAAGCCGCACGGTCTGGTTTTCCTGTCTTGCCGTCGTATGTATGCTGGTATACATTTTCACCTATTCCACCTTCGCCGGAGCCTATGCGGCAGACCGCCCCCTGCCTATTTACTGCGTAGACCAAACACAGAAGATCTGTTCCATCAGCTTTGACGCCGCATGGGGGAATGCTCCTGTGCGGCGTTTTCTATCTCCTCTATGGAAAATTTGTAGCAGATCTCGATTCGCCCGCCGCAGAACACACAGATTTTCTGCACCGTCTCTGCCAGTGTTTTTCTGTCCAGCTCCCAGAATCCGCCCCGGCACAGCAGCGTCTCCGACCAGCTTTCCTCCGGAGGTCCATCCCGCCCGCAGACAAGCTGTGCCCGAAGCTCCTCCGCCTGCCGGTCATAGTCTGTCTGATAGCGCTGAAAATCCTCCTGACGGAGAATGCCCTGCAGGCAGTCCTCATAGGCGCATTTTTTCAGCCGGTACAGCCGCTCCAATCCCCGCTCCAGCGCTTCTCTTCCGTCTTCGCCGGAAATACCGGGTCCCCATGCTCCGGCGAGCGCTCTCCAATCCGGTACGGCGGAAAGCATCCGGTTTAGATCCGCCAGCACCCACTCCCGCAGCGCCTGTCCTGAAACCGCGTGTCGGCTGCACACCGCCGCTCCATGTCTTCTGTAGGAGCTGCATTGATAACAGCCGTTCCCGTCCCTTGTCATAGCTCTCCCGCAGTCTCCGCAATACAAAAAGCCCGAGAACAGGTTTTCCGGAGTCTTTGCGGTAAAATCAACCTCCCGGGTCCGCCGCTTCAGCAGCGTCTGCACCCGTTCCCACTGGTCACGGGGAATGATGCCCTCATGTGTATCCGCCACCACGGACCACTGCTCCCTTTCCAGCCGCCGTGCCTTCCCGTGCATGGTCCTGCGACTGCTTCTCCCCTGCTCCATATCTCCCGCATACATCCGGTTTTTCAAGATCCGGTGGACTGTGGCATAGGTCCAGCAGGGTGTCTGCCCCTCCTGCCGCCCGTTCCGGTACCGCTCTCCCAGCATCCGCTTATACTCACTGGGCGGCGGGAGCCGTTCCGCGTTCAGCTGCCTTGCGATCCCTGCCTGTCCCTTTCCCTCTTCATAGTCGTCAAAGATTCTGCGGATCACCCGCGCCGCCGCCGGATCGACCAGCAGATGGTTGTGGTCCTCCGGGTCCTTCCGGTAGCCGTAGCTGGGAAACGCGCCCACAAACTTTCCCATCCGCCGCTTTGTCTCCAGAGCGGACCGGACCTTTTCGGAAATATCCCGTGCATACTGGGTGTTAAAAAGATTCTTCACCGGAAGCAGCAGATCATACCGCCCACGCTGGCTGTCTACTCCATCATTGATGGCGATGAACCGCACACCCCACTCCGGAAACCTCCGTTCCAGATATTGCCCCGTCTCCAGATAGTCCCTGCCGAACCGGGACAGGTCCTTTACCACAACGCAGTTGACCCGTCCATCCAGAATCGCGCGTTCCATCTGCTGAAATCCCGGACGGTCAAAATTGGTCCCGGTATAGCCATCGTCCTGAAAGATCTCTACCAGCTCCAGCTCTCCATGGGCCGCCGCATATTGGGTGAGCAGTGCCCGTTGGTTGCCGATGCTGTCGCTCTCCGCCTTATCCCCGTCCTCCCGGGACAGCCTGACGTACCCTGCTGTCTTCCAAACCATCCTTCCGCTTCCTCCGTTCTCCATGCGCTTCCAGCAGCGCGCACAGCAGCTCTCTGCCATCCCGGCGCTGCACGCTTTTCCGTTCCACGGTCCACTCCGCCGCCTGCACGGTCCTCCCTCCCTTCCTGTGACTCATTTGATATATACGGAAAAAGTGGCGCGGATATGTGCTTCCGCCCCTCTCTTCCAGCATTTGCTTCGGCGGATTTGCAAAAGAGGCTGGTCAAACGAAAGCAGCTGTGATATACTGGAAAAGAAAGTCAGATGGAGGCGAAAGAGGCAGGTCTGTGACCTTCCTCTTTTTTCCGGTCTGACCACGAAAGAGAGAAGAAAATAGGAGAGGGAAAAATTATGTTTGACGCACTCTACGCGGGGTTTGCCGGGCTGATCGCCAACATCAGTAGCTTCATGTACAGCTACCTGTTGATCATCCTGTTGCTGGCAACCGGTCTTTACTTTACCATCCGTTCCAAATTTGTGCAGATCCGGCTTCTGGGGGAATCCATCCATGTGGTCGGAGAAAAGTCCGGCGACAAGCACGCCGTTTCCGCCTTTGAAGCCCTGATGGTGTCCACAGCCAGCCGGGTCGGAACCGGAAACATCGTGGGTGTTGCCAACGCCATCGCCATCGGCGGCTACGGCGCGGTGTTCTGGATGTGGCTGATCGCTCTGGTGGGCGGCGCCAGCGCCTTTGTGGAAAGCACGCTGGCACAGATCTACAAGAAAAAGGACGCCCACGGCGGCAGCTACGGCGGTCCCTCCTATTACATTCAGGCGGCGCTGAAGTCCCGTCCGCTGGGTATTCTCTTTGCCATCGCCCTGATCGCCACCTATGCCGGCGGCTTCAATATGCTTGCCTCCTTCAACCTCATTGACAGTATGTCCAACTACGGCTTTTATGAAACCAGCATCCTCCAGATCGGCGGGCACACCGTCAATCTGGTGCCTGTGATTGGCGGAGCCGTGCTTGCCATTCTGGTTGGGATCTGCATTATGGGCAGCGGAAAGCGTATCGTAAAGGTCACCGGTGTACTGGTTCCAGTCATGGGTGTGCTTTACATCCTGATGGCACTGGCTGTCATGCTGCTGAACTTCCGGATGCTGCCCAGCGTACTGGCGCACATCTTCCAGGGTGCCTTTGATATTCACGCCATTTTCGGCGGCGCCGCCGGGTTCGGCTCCTCCGCCGTGATGCAGGGTATCAAGCGCGGTCTGTACTCCAACGAGGCAGGCGTGGGCTCTGCCCCCAACGCCGCGGCGGCAGCCAACGTCTCCCACCCGGTCAAGCAGGGGCTTGTCCAGATGCTGTCGGTGTTTATCGACACCATTCTGGTCTGCACCGCCACCGCCATGATGTGCCTGTGTACCGGCATCATTCCCTCTGAAAGCCTGAAGGGCGCTCCCTTTGTTCAGGAATCCCTTGCCGCCACCTTTGGTCCTGTGGGTCCCTACTTTATCACCTTTGCCCTGCTGCTGTTCGCCTTTACCACGCTGCTGGGCAACCTGTTCTACTGTGAGGGCTGCCTGAACTACATCGCCAACCGCCCTCTGGGAAAAACCGCCCTGAACAGCTTCCGCCTTGCCGCCTGCCTGATCGTATTCCTGGGCGCGCAGATGAAGTTTGGTCTGGTCTGGGATCTGGCAGACGTGCTGATGGGCATTATGGCGCTTATCAACCTCCCGGTGATCCTGCTGCTGGGCGGCACCGCCATGCGGGCGCTGAACGACTATCTGGAACAGAAAAAATCCGGAAAGAACCCGGTTTTCCATGCTTCCTCCATCGGGTTGAAGGAGAAGACGGACTTCTGGCAATAACTGACCGCCGGATAAAGATTTTGACAGAAACCGCCGCTGTACTGTGGAAAGCCCGCAGTACAGCGGCGGTTTTTTCCGCATGCTTCCATTCCCCTGGGGGAACGAGGATACACAGCAGCTTATCGACATTTTAGGCAAGTATCAGATCCACGCCACCTTCTTTGTCGTGGGGGATTGGGTGGACAAATATCCGGAATCCGTCAAAGCGCTCTCGGACGCGGGGCATGAGGTCATGAGCCACTCCACCCACCATGACCACTATAACTCGCTTTCCACCCAGCAGATCACCGAGGATCTGAAAACCTCCTGCGATAAAATTGAAGCTGTTACCGGCGTCCGCCCCACGCTGATCCGCTGCCCCTACGGTGAATATGACAATCATGTTATTGAAGCCATCCGCGCCTATGGCATGGAACCCATTCAATGGGATGTGGATTCTCTGGACTGGAAGGAGCTGCCCGCTTCTGAGATTACGCAGCGCGTGACCTCCAAGGTTCAGCCGGGGTCTATCGTGCTGTTCCACAACGCGGCAAAGCACACGCCGGAAGCCCTGCCCTCAATTTTGGAGACCTTACTTTCCCAGGGCTACACCATCGTTCCCATTTCCAAGCTGATCTATCCCGGTCAGTGCGGTCAGGACTATACCATTGACCACACCGGGAAGCAGTTTTTGAAAACAGAGGAGCCCTCTTTCGCTTCCTGACACGGCACGGCTGGCATTTTCGTCACATTCGCTGTTGACACGCCGCGCTTCCATGTTATGATGAAACAAGCAATCATACAAGGAGGCATTCCACATGGTCACTTTGTCACAGCGAATCGAACAGCTTCGCACAGAAAAGAATCTGAGCCGCCCCGCGCTGGCTTCCGCCCTTGGATTTCCGAAAACCAGCATTGAAAAGTTTGAAACCGGGCGGCAGACCCCCTCGCAGGAGCAGCAGGAAAAGCTGGCGTCCTTTTTCAGTGTTTCGCTTTTTTATCTCCGCGGAGAAAATAATGACCGGACCCGCATGGACGACTGGATGGACGGTGCATTTTTAGATGAACCGCAGCCCGCGCCGGTCGCCGCGCCAGCTCCCAAAAAGGTCCATTCCGGGAAATCCGCCGATGATTCCGGCAATATGTTTGATGCATTTCTCAGCAGCAAAAAATTTCAGGAGGCATTGCAGGATGCTGTTCTTCGTGCGCTCCGCTCTCCGGAGGGCAGCGAGCTTCTGCGCTCCGCCATCCGCAGCGAGCTGCGAAAGCTGAAATAATCAGCAATCTTTTTTAATTATTCAAAAAGCATCGAATGCTTTGCATTCGATGCTTTTTGCTATCTCACGAGAAAATACTTCCTGTACTGCCGGAAATCACCGTTCCATTTTCTCTGCCAAGCGCTTCCGCTTGGTCCGGGTGTCTCCTTCGATCATGAGCTTGGAATAGATCTGGTTGATGTACTGCTTTACACTGCCCTCCGAAAGAAACAGCTTTGCCGCGATCTCCCGGTTGCTGAGCCGTTCTGCCACCAGACCGGCGATCTCCATTTCCCGGTCTGTCAAAGCCGTGAATTCCTCCGGATAGGAGCCCTTTCGGCACAGCCTCTGGCAGCGCGTTCTGTGAACCGCACCCAAGCGCAGTATCTGATGCAGAAACGCCGGAGTTTCCTCCTGACAGCTTTCCAGCAGCTCTTGCAGATATCGAAAGTTCTCCACAAAGGGCAATAGAAATCCATCCCTTTCCGCATCCCGGAGCGCCCGAGAAAGCAGCTTTCCTGCCTCCTCCCGCTTCCCCAGCATCTCATATGCCGCCGCGGTCTGAATGCGGACGTACAGCGCCACCAGCGCATAATGAAGTCCCCCGCACACCTCCAGCAGTCCCTCACTGCGTCCGATGACCTTTGCGTAAGCCCCCTGCGCCAGATAAACCTGGTTTTCGATCCAATCCATCATCGGTTTTCCCGGCGCGAGAAAATTCACGGTGGAAAGCCTGTGCTCCCGGAAAAGCTCCGGAACTTCTCCGATCCTTCCCGCCAGTGCGTGGTAATACGCGCTGCTGCCGCTCCAGATATTGATCCATGCGGCATTGTGCTGCCGCAGCAGCGCCTGATGCCGCTGCGCGGGTGTGCTGTGCGGTTCGGTATCCGCGCAAAGCGACAGACGCCACGCCAGAAAATCACAGCACAGCGCCATATTTTCCTGCCCGTTTCCATGGATCTGACTATCCGCACTTTCCAAAGCAATCTCCGCGTCCGCAAAGCGACCCTGCAAAAGAGCGACCTCTGCGCGCATGATCTTTTCCGCGCCCTGTCCATGCCCGCTGGTGATCTTATAGTAATGCGGCATGCACTCGTCCATTTCGGACAGTTCCTTCTCTGCGTTTCCCGGCGTCCGGTGAAACATCATCAGCACAGACGGCGAGCCAAATGTCCAGCCGCCGCTGTTTTGAATACTGATGGCGGGGCGGGACATCCGGACGCTGGCGCTGCGGTGCAGCCGGCTCATTTCAGAGATGTCGTTATACATGAGAAAGCTCATGATCAGGTCGCACTCGCCCAGCAAATTGCCCCGCTCTTCCTCCGGCATATCCGGATGCTCCCGGACAGCTGTTTCCAGCAGTGCTTTCAGCTCCAGCATTTTGGGAATCTGCTTCCAGTTGAACATGCTGCGCATCAGCACCAGAATCGCCAGCGGATGCTCCTTCAGCACGGAGACCGGACACTGCGCAAGGCACTCCAATACCTCGGCAGGCTTCAAGGATGCCAGCAATATTCCCGCGTCCTTTTGGACCACTCTCAGCAGCGCGTCGTTATTCTTACTCTCCCGATAAGCATACAGCGCATGGATATACTGCCGGTGTGCTTCATACCATGCGCCGTAGCGGTCCCGGTACTGCCGCCGCTTTGCCTGCGGCAGTGTGGAAAACGCCCGCTCCGCGCACGCCTTCATCATATGGTGGAAGCGAAAGGTCCCGCTGTCCGGCAGCCGCTTAACAAAGGCATTCTGCTCCGTCAGCGCGGTCAGCAGCTCCGCCGTATGCCTGTTTCCCGTGATAAACTGCGCCATTTCCACCGTAAACTCATCCGCAAGTCCCATCACCACTAAAAATTCCCGCTGCCTGGCAGGAAGGGGTTCGATCATGGCGCTGGAAAACACCGCGTAAATATCCGAGCCCCAGCTTGGCAGTGTGCCGCGCTCTGACAGTGTACGCAGATTCAAATAAATGGCGGAAAACCATCCCTCGCTGGAGTAAAGCAGCGCTTCGATCTGCTCCTCTGAAAGATCCGTTCCGCAGCGGTGGGCATAAACCGACAGCTCTGTATGATTGAGACGCAGCTGCTCCGTGCCGATCTGATACACCCTTCCGCCAAGGCGCAGAAGCTCCTCTCCCGGCATAAACCGGTCCCTGCTTGCCACCAGCAGATGTACGTTCTCCGGCAACCGGTTCGCCAGCATGCAGAGAAACGCTGGGATCCGCCGGTCCGTCAGAAGGTGAAAATCGTCAATAAAAATATAGCACTCCGTCTCTCCGGCTAACGCCCGGCAGAGATCATCCGCCAGCAGTCCCGCGCCCGCGGGGTCCAGCGGGCAGGCATAGCCTCCCATAAACTCCACCCCCGCGTGTACGAAAGCGTCCTGCACACTTTTCCAGAAAATCGCAAGATGATCAGAATACACGCTGATCCGAATGATCCGGACCCGTTCCTGCTTTGTCCGCTCACCCAGATACCAGTTTACCGCTGTGGTCTTCCCATACCCCATCGGTGCAACCACCGTGGTCAATGCACAGCGGGAGATGGGACGCAGGCACTCCTGCAGCCGCTCTGAGATATAGACCGCATTCAGGTTCCATTTTCGTTTCGGCATGGCATCCTCCGATCCTTTCACCGCACCGCTTGAACACAGCTGTTCAGGAGGTCCTTCTGGGAATCTCCATGCTCCAGCTGCTGTCCTCCGCGCGCTCGCCGTCCACCAGATACCGCACCTCCACCACGGAGCTCAGCGACAGCAGCGAATTGGTCATTCCATTCAAAACCAGCCGCAGGTTGGTCCCATCCGGAAGTCCCTCTATCATGGTAGAGGACAAGTTTACATAGCAGATATCCTCCTCCATCCAAATTGCCTGAAGGTCAAAGCTCTCCGGCAGCAGGGAAAAGAGCAGCCGGTTCTCGGGTCCCTCCCGCAGCTCCTTGACAACGGACTCCGCCTGTGTATCTCCCTCGTACAGGGACAGCGTCCTCTGCTCTCCGGCAAGGCGTCCCTCCTCATCCGGGAAATACAGTGTGACCTCCACCGTTCCCACCACGTCCTCCGTACTGGAAAGCAATACATCTCTGGCAGAAAAATTCTGGGTCTCCCGGTACGCCAGCTCCTGTCCGCGCACGGTAATGGAGACCGTCCGGATCTCCGGCAGCTGGGTCAGCGTCAGGGTAATGCAGTAGTCCGCCATGGTCAGCGCAATACCGGACAGTGTCCCATAGGCGCCGGAGAGGTCCACCCATGCGTGCGCTCCCTCCACCGTCAGGTCCTGCAGCACCGTCCCCACTGGAAACGGCGTCCGCAGGGAGGTATCCTCTCCCGGTCCGTCCAGCAGCTGGTGCAGCAGTTCCTCCGCCAGCTGCCGCGGCTCCTCCCGGTCATCCTCTCTGGAAAGCTGGGAAGCCACTGTCTGAATAGCGTCTCCGCCATTTGCCGTGTCCAAGTCACGCACAGGGAAATAAAGGCTGTAATAGGAATCCTCTGTCATCTGTGCCGCGGCATAGGCGCAGCCGGAGGTCACCAGCAGAAGTCCGCAGAGCAGCAGCAACCACACCCTTTTCATGCTTCACCGCCCTCCTTTGCCTCCGGCCACCATACTGTAAAGACCGCACCGCCCTCCGGACGGTTTGCCGCCTGAATCCTGCCGCCGCGCTTCCGTACCGTATCACTGACGATAGACAGTCCCAGACCCGTACCGCCAGCCGCCCGGGACCGCGCCTTATCCACCCGGTAAAACCGCTCGAAAATCCGGGGAATGTCCTGCTCCGGAATACCAATACCATCGTCCGCCACCGTCAGGACCACGCCGCCGTCCGCCCGGTGCAGCGTAACCTCTACCCTGCCGCCATCCCGGTCATATTTCACCGCGTTGTCTGCCAGATTGTATAAGATCTGATGCAGCTCATCCGGCGTGGACAATACATAGCACCCACGCTCCACCTGTGCGGAAATGGTGATCTGCCGCTCCTGGGCAATCAGCTCCATCATCCGCAGCACCTGCTGCAAAACAGGCTGCACCTCCACTGCCACAGGCGGCTCCATGGCGTTGCTGTCCATCCGGGTCAGGCGCAGCAGGTCCTCTGTAATGCGGCTCAGCCGTTCCGCCTCCTGCCCGATGTCAGCCACAAATTCCCGGGTCGTTTCCAGATCGATCCCCTCTGTCTGCAAAATGGAATCCGTCAGCAGCCGGATCGCAGCCAGCGGGGTCTTCAGCTCATGGGACGCATCGGAGACAAAGCGCCGCCGGGTCTCCTCCGTTTTTTGCAGGCGGTCCGTCAGGCTGTTGAATTCCTCTCCGATCTGCGCGATCTCATCGTGCCCCCGAATTACGGCACGGTGACTGTATGCGCCCTCCCGCACTCTGCGGATCGCTTCCAGCAGGGAGCTGATCTGCCGCGTCATTGCCCGGGACAGCGCCGCCGAGACCAGCACCACCACTCCGGCGATCACCACGGACAGCCGCAGGATATTGCTTTGAAAGCCCTCCAGAAGCGCCGCCTGTTCCGTGTCGTATTCATAGGCGTAGACCGCGCCGATGATCTGGTTCTGGTATAAAACCGGAGAGGACGCCCTGCTACGGAAGGCGCTGTTTTCATAGCTGCAATGAAACACGTCATAGCCTGTCAGCGCCTGCACCACCTCTGTATAAAAGGTGTATTCCCCCACCGCGTTGCCCGTCTCCCGGGTATCGTACAGGATCTTTCCCGCCGCATCTGTCACCAGAATGCGGGAAAGTCCCGCCGCGTCCGCCACCGTCATGGCGTTTGCCACATTCTCCTCCGTCAGCCGCTCCAGCCCGGAAAGGGAGGATACCACCACGGAAACGCCGCTCTGCATGGTCGCAGCCTTGGAGCGGAATACCAGATCCTCGGACACCAGCGGCGGATATACGTTCAGCAGCACCAGCACCAGTGCGATGACCACAATATAGCTCAGCCCGAACTTCAGCTGCAGGCTGTTCACCATCGGCTTTTTATCCTTTGAAATAGTAGCCCACTCCCCACTTCGTCAGGATGTATTCCGGCTCTGCCGGATGCTCCTCCAGCTTCTCCCGCAGCCGCCGGATATGCACGTCCACCGTTCGGTAATCTCCGCCGTAGGAGTAGCCCCATACCACATTCATCAGGTTTTCCCGGCTGTATACCCGCCGCGGGTTACGCATCAGCAGCTCGATCAGGTCATACTCCTTTGCTGTCAGGTCCACCTGCACACCGCTACGGAAGGCGGTCCGCTCCTCCGTATTCAAAGAGATGCCGCCGGCGGACAGCACAGTTCCCGCAGCCCGCTGCGTTCCCACAGACCGCCGTAGCAGCGCCCGGACCCGCGCCTTCAGCTCCAGAATATTGAAGGGCTTGGTCAGGTAATCGTCCGCGCCGGACTCAAAGCCCATCAGCTTGTCCGCGTCCTCGCTTTTTGCTGTCAGCATAATGACCGGAACATTGGAAAATTCCCGGATGCGCATACACGCCTCGATCCCGTCCAGTTCCGGCATCATTACGTCCAAAATCAGCAGGTCGAAGCGGCGGGTCCTTGCCAGCTCTACCGCAGCCGCCCCATCGTAAGCGCACTCCACCTCATAGCCCTCATTTTCCAAGTTGAACTTGATTCCCTTGACCAACAGCTTTTCATCATCAACGATCAGTATCCTCATGGCACGTCCTTCCCTACCGTGATTTGATCCTGAAATTTGGAAAATTTCTTCTCGCCGATCCCCTTGACGTTCATCACGTCCTCAATGCTCTGAAAGGGTCCCGCCTGCTGGCGGTATTCCACGATTCTCCGCGCCAGTGCCTCTCCGATCCCCGGAAGTTCCGTCAGCCGTTCCACAGAAGCCGTATTCAGGTCGATCCTGGAGATGTCTACCGGAGCGATCTCCGACGCGGACGCCTGAAACTGGGTCTCCACCACCACGGGAGACGCAGACAAACGCACCTGCTCCCGGCGGCTCTCCACTCCCAGGGTCAGCAGGAACACCGTGGTCATTCCTATCAAAAGCAGCTGAAAACCGGGAAAATTTCCTTTCCTCACAACAGTTGAACTCCTCTGTTTTTTTTGCTATAATAAATCATCATTGTCGAAACCAGTAGAATCCTGCGGCATTTTCCGCAGTTTTCTGCATTCATTATATCATAGAATGTGAGAGATAACTATGAAAACTCGCCGTTTTTTCCCTGCTTTTTTCCTGATCGTACTGCTGTTCAGCATCTGTGCCTCTCCCCTCGCTCTGGCGGAGGAGAGCAAGGACATTCCGGACCCGGATATTCAGGCGAAAGCCGCCCTTCTGGTGGACCGGAACTCCGGCACCATCCTCTACCAGAAAAACAAGGACCAGGAGCTGTATCCTGCCAGCCTAACCAAGATCATGACCTCCCTGCTGGTGATTGAAGCCGTGGACCGGGGCGACCTGTCTCTGGACCAGCCTATTACCGCATCAGCATCCGCCTTTTCCACCCTGTCTGACGACGGCTCCTCTGCCAACATCAAGGTCGGTGAGACGCTGACCGTGCAGGAGCTGCTGTATTGCATGCTGGTAGTCTCCGCCAACGAATCCTGCAACATTCTGGCGGAACAGGTCGCCGGCTCCGTCAGCGCCTTTGTGGACCTGATGAACGAGAAGGCACAGGCACTGGGCTGCCAGCACACGCACTTTGCCAATGCCACCGGCTTGCAGGACCCCCAGCACTACACCTCCGCGTGGGACCTTTACCTGATCGCAACGGAAGCCCTGACCCACGACCTCTTCATGACCATCTGCGATACGCCGGACATCGTGCTGCCCGCCACAAACCTCTCCCCGCAGCGCCACCTGTATAGCACCAACTATCTGCTCTCCTCCTGGCGCGCTACCGGCTACCGCTATCCGGACGCCCACGGCATCAAAACCGGGTCTACCTCGGACGCGGGACACTGTTTGGTTTCCTCCGCTGTCCGCGGCAGCCTGAGCCTGCTCAGCGTCGTCCTGGGCGCTGATAAGGTCACCACCCCCACAGGCGGCACCCGGGTCATGAGCTTTTCGGAAACCTCCCGTCTTTTTGACTGGGGCTTCCAGTATTTCACATATCAGACCGTTCTCACCAGCAACGACATGCTGGCATCCATGCCGGTAACGCTCTCCCGGGAAGCCAATTCCGTGGCTCTGCACGCAGAGGAGGATGTGGTGGTCCTCATGCCCAACACCCTAACGCCGGAGGACCTGACCAGAACGGTCCGTTTTCAGGAAAAGAGCATCAAGGCGCCTGTGACGGAAGGGACCCGGCTGGCGGAGGCAGAGCTGAGCTACGGCGATACGGTGTACGCCACCGTTCCTCTGGTGGCACTGAACGATGTTCCCGCCTCCCGCTCCCTAGTCATCCAGAATCAGATTCAGGAGTTTTTCAGCCGCGCCATTGTCCGGGTCCTCTGCTTTCTGATCCTTCTTCTGGTAGCTGCGCTGGTAATCTGGAAGCTGACCATTGGGCGGCAGAAATACCGCTATGGGAAAAAGGTCACACACCGCCGGAACTACCGCGGTCGCCGCAAGCCCTTCTGATTCATTTTCGCTATCAAAAAATCCTCTATGCGTTTTCGCATAGAGGATTTTTCATATCTATTATCTTTTAAAGACCGCGCCAGGATTCCGGACGAAGCTCCGTCAATCCCTTTTCTGCCATACGGATCTGCGCCAGCATTGCCTGCTGGTCTCCGTTCAGCGTTCCCTTCAGCGTCAGGTAGTTGGAAGCGTGGTTCATCCGGAAAACGCTTCCCGGAGAATCCAGCTTCTGCACCAGCAGCTCTGTCTCCCGCAGCACCTGTTGTGGCGTCAGCAAATGGAAGCTGCCCTCCTGCACCCAATCATACAGGGGTGTTTGGGGCTCCACCATCAATGTCAGCAGTCCGATATATTCTGGATTCATAGCGTTGAACGCCTTTGCCGTTTCCACAGCGTGCTGCTCCAGCAGCTCTGGTCCGCCCAGTCCGCTGATCGCTGTAACGGACAGCGCCATACCGTTTCTTCGGACCTTCTGCCCCATCTCAACGATCTCGGCAGACATATGCCCCTTGCGCATTTTCCGCAGAACGTCATCGCACCCGGACTCCAGCCCCATATATACCATCGTCAGTCCTTTTGCCCGCAGCGCTTGCAGCTCCGCATCCGTGCGGATGCGGATGGAGGACGGAGACGCATAGCAGGTCACCCGCTGGCATTCCGGAAACAGCCGGCGAATGGTATCCAGTATGGTCTCCATCTCGGAAGCTTTCCGCACCAGGGCATCTCCGTCCGCCAGAAAAATCTTCTCCACCCGGCGGTAAACCTGACGGGCTGTCTGGAAATCCTCCAGCACCTCATTCAAGGGGCGGAGCTCAAATCTCTTCGCCTTATACATGCTGCAAAAGGCGCAGGTATTGTGGCTGCACCCGTAGGTCACCTGAACGATCAGGCTCCGCGCCTCGGAGGGGGGACGGTAAACGTCTCCGTAATACCTCATCCCAGCAGCTTCTCCAGCGCAGCCATCTTCAAGCAGGTGCAGAACACCGCCACAGCCTGCTGCAGCTCCTCAACAGGCGGCAGTGAGGGCGCGATCCGGATGTTGGAATCCTGCGGGTCCTTTCCATAGGGGAAGGTAGCTCCCGCACCGGTCATGGTAACGCCCGCCTCCTTGCACAGTGCCAGCGTCCGCTTTGCCGTGCCGGGCATGGCGTTCAGGGAGACGAAGTATCCGCCCTTGGGATGCGTCCAGGATGCGATCTCCAACGGTGCGATCTCCCGGTCCAGCGCCTCCGTCACCGCCCGGAACTTGGGCGCCATGATGGCGGCATGCTTCTTCATCAGCTCCAGCGTGTGCGCCTTGTCCTTGAGGAACAGAACGTGTCTCTGCTGGTTCACCTTATCAAAGGAGATGGACTGGATGCCGATGAGCTTCACCATATAAGCCATGTTCGCCTCCGAGCAGGCAAAGCAGGAAATACCCGCGCCAGGCAGCGTGACTTTGGAGGTGGACGCATACTCGAACACCATGTCGGCATTTCCATACTTCTCGCACTCCGAAAGGATATCAGCAAAGGGCACATACTCCCCCTCGAATTCATGGATGCAGTATGCGTTATCCCACATCAGCAGGAAATCCGGCGCTGCCGGCTTCATGGATGCGATCCGGCGGATCGTCTCCTCCGAGTAAATGATCCCATCGGGATTGCTGTACTTGGGGACGTTCCACATGCCCTTTACCGCGGGATCCTTGATGGCTTCCTCCACCGCGTCCATATCCGGTCCCTCTGCCGTCATGGGAATGGTAATCAGCTCAAAGCCGAAGGACTCCGTCACCTTGAAGTGGCGGTCATAGCCCGGCGCGGGACACAGCCACTTCACCTTTTCCTCCTTGCACCAGGGGCGGGGCGAGTGCAGCAGACCGTGGGTCACAGCCTTGGAAATGGTGTCATACATCAGCTGAAGGCTGGCGTTGCCGCCTACAAACACCTGCTCCGCGCGGCAGCCCAAAATATCCGCGAACAGCCGCTTTGCAGCGGGAAGTCCGGTCAGCTCGCCGTAATTCCGCACATCGATCCCATCGGAAATAAAATCTGCCGGGGTCCGGAACACATCAAAAATACCGGAAACCATATCCAGCTGGTTGGTGGCAGGCTTTCCGCGCGCCATATTCAGCTTCAAACCCATGCCCTTGAGTTCTTCAAATTGTTTGGAAAGAACGGCATATTCTGCCTGCAGCTCTTCGCGGCTTCTTTTTGCATAAGCGGTCATCGTTTTTCTCTTCCTTTCCCAAGATAAACAATTACTTTTCAACGAATCACGGATAGTATATCGTTTTCTTTTTTATCTTTCAAGAGAAAGCCCTTAAAATTGTGCATTTTTTCGCTCTCCCGGTTTTCCTGCCGTCTTCGCGGCTTTTCTGTCCTTCTCATGCACACAGCGCAATCTGTTTTTGCTTCCAGATCAGGAATTGGTCTCCTCTTCCTGCTCCAGACCCATCAGCCTTGCCAGATTGCCGTAGAAAATGTCAGAGACCAGCTTCGCGCCATAGCCGTGCCGCTCCATTGCCTGCGCCAGCAGGCACATATCCTCCACGCCCCGGATCCCGCCTGCCGCCTGAATGCCGCCGTCCCAATCCGCGCCCAGTGCCAGTGTTTTTTCTCCGCCCAGCTCCAGAAAATGGTCAAAGTGTGCTAAAAGCTGCTCCATCGAGTCTCCGCCTACAAAGCCGCGGAACAGATTGATACCCACCACGCCGCCGCTGTCCCGGATTGCCAGAAACTGCGCGTCCGTCAGATTTCTGGAATGACCGCACACGGCGCGGCTGTTGGAGTGGCTGGCAAACAGCGGCAGCTGTGTCATCTCCGCCAGATCCCAGAAGCCTGCGTCCGACAGGTGCGACACATCCATGAAGATTCCCATTTTCTGCGCTGCACAGACAAACGCGCGCCCCTGCCGGGAAAGCCCCCGTTCCGGCTCCTCCCGGTGGCTGCCGGACAGTGCGTTGGCATGGTTCCATGTAAGATTGATGGAGCAGAGCTGCCAGGACCGAACCTCCTTCAGCCGCTCCACACTGCATTTCAGCAGCTCCGCGCCCTCCACCGACAGCAATGCCCGGCGCATTTCCTGCGGGTACCGCTGCTTTTCCCGGCAAAACAAGGCATACATCCGGTTTACCAATGGTGTGACCCCCCCCTGCGGCATCATTCCGCCGCAGTCATGGTACATGGCAAAGATCTGCCCGCAGGGTCGGTACTTCCCCAAGCGGTCCAGATCGCACTGTCCGCTGTTCCGCTTCAGGCTCTCCCCGGTTTGCAGGCACCGGCTCAGGGTGTCGCAGTGTCCGTCAAAATACGGATAGTTCATATGGTATCCTCCTTTCCCATCCCCCGTCTGCCGGACTTGCCGCCCTTTCCCGTCTGTGGTATAGTGTTCCTCAGCAAACACAGGGAGGTCCTCTATGCAAATTGATGAGATCATCCGCTCCCGGCGGCGTACCCTGTCTCTGGAGGTCACCAAGGACTGCCGGGTCCGGGTCCGCGCCCCGCTGCGCTGCTCACAGCAGGAAATTCAGCGCTTTGTAGACGCCCATCAGGGCTGGCTGGAGAGCCACATGGAGCAGATGCGGCTTCACCGCGCTTCCGCGCCGCCCCCTCCCACCGAGGAGGAAATTGCGGTCCTGAAAGCACGCGCCCGCGCCGTTCTGCCGGAAAAGGTCGCCTATTACAGCCGCCTTTTAGGTCTGGTCCCCACCGGGGTAAAAATCACAGCGGCGCGGACCCGGTACGGCAGCTGCAGCGGGAAAAACAGCCTTTGCTTTTCCTGCTTCCTGATGAACTGCCCCGAGGAAGCCATCGACCTGGTGGTGGTCCATGAGCTTTGCCACATCCGGCATAAAAACCACGGTCCTCAATTCTATGCGCTGCTTGCCTCGGTCTTTCCGGACCACCGGGAACGCAAGCAGCTGCTGCATATGCCCTGACGCCGTACGGCAGCCCATGCAATGGACTGCCGCTTTTTCTACGGAGCCGGGTCCTCGTGAATCTCCGCGCCGGGATTTTCCCCGGTGATCCGATCCAGCACAGTCTGCGCCGACCTTCTTTTTTCAAATGTGACATTCTGATAAAATCCACCGTCATACTGTATGCGCAGCACCACGATGGGCAGTGCCTTTCCACAGCTGCCGGTGACGGGCAGGCTGGCATTTTTCAGCCAAACCCTCTGGACCGCCCGGTACGGCAGACAACGGCTGCTGAAAAATCCGGTGAAATACAATGCCTTCTGTCCCACGCGGTATTGCTCCACCCGTTTTGCCAGCTGGTAATCCTCCTGCAAATTCTCTGCCGCAGCGGTACCGCTTATGGATTCCAGTTTCAAAGCGTTCCCCTCCTGCTCTTTCGGTTATCTGCTGCGCCGCAGCACCTCCCGGACAAATGCCCACACCCGCTGTACCGACGCGATTTCCATTTCCTCTCTGGGGGTGTGGATCTCCCGCAGGTTCGGACCGATGGACACGCAGTCCAGCCCCGGCAGCTTTCCGGCAAACAGACCGCACTCCACCCCTGCGTGAATGGCGGAGATCGTCGGCTCCTTTCCGGTCTGCTCCCGGTAGACCTCCACCATGCGCTCCCGTAGGGAGGATTCCTCCCGGTACTCCCACGCCGGATAGTCTCCGGAATATGCCGCCGTGCCGCCCAACAGCTCCATTAGGCACCGCAGGCGCGCCTTCAGCATTTCCTTCTGGGAGGCAACACTGCTGCGCACACAGAAGGTCGCCGTGACCTGCCGCTCCGCCGTTTCCAAAATTCCCAGATTCAGCGATGTCTGCGGCAGTCCCGGAATCTCCCGGCTCATCTCCTGCACACCGTTGGGCAGGCAGGAAAGCATTCCAACCACTCTCCGGCTGCTCTCCTCTGTCATAGGCAGCCCCTCCGGCTGGATTCGCTCCGCCACAACGCGAATCTCCGGGTCCGCCGCCCGGTATTCTCTGCGGAAGCTCTCCTCCATTTCCGCCGCGGTCCGGAGCATTCCCTCCACGTCCTGAACCGCGATCACCGCTGTCGCTGCCGGGGGAATGGCGTTGTCCTTCTGTCCGCCTGAAACAGACACCAGACGCACCTCTGCTCTTTGCCGCATGGTCAGCAGCACCCGCCCCAGCAGCATACAGGCATTGGCTCTTCCCATATCAATGCACTCGCCTGAGTGTCCGCCGTGCAAACCAGAGACCCACACCTTCATCCAGGAAGCCTGCCGCGCCTCCCGGTCTACCGGCAGCGTACACAATGTCCGGTTTCCTCCAGCGCAGCTGACTGTAAAAATGCCCTCTTCCTCCGAATCCAGATTCAACATCTGCCTGCTCTGCAGCATATCCACCTGGATCGCCGCCGCACCCAGCATTCCGATCTCTTCATCCGAGGTCAGAACGACCTCCAGCCTGGGAGACGGCAGCTGCGGGTCCTCCAGCAGCGCCAGCGCCATTGCAACGGCAATGCCATCGTCCGCGCCAAGGGTCGTTCCCTCTGCCCAGATCCGCTTTCCGTCCGTCTGAAGCTCCAGTCCCTCCCGGCTCATGTCCTTTGCACATTCCACGGTCTTTTCGCATACCATATCCAGATGTCCCTGCAAAATGACCGGTGCCGCGTTCTCATATCCCGGCGCTGCCGGCTTGACGATGACCACGTTATCCGACTGGTCCCGCCAATGCTGCAAGCCGCGCTCCTCAGCAAATTTTACGCACCAATCTGCCACCGCTGCCGTATTTCCAGAGCCATGCGGAATGGCGCACAGCTGCTCGAACCATTTCCACACCCCTCTGGGTTCCAAATTCTCCAACATTTTTGCCGCCCCTTTCATTATCTGGTCCTGCTTTGATGCCATTCTATCATAGGCACTGGAAAAATGCCATATCCTTACCCGGGAGGGATTCTTTTGAAGCCTTGTATTTTGCTCCCCGTCCAGGGGGGTGTGTTTGCCCGCTATGTGTCCGCCGTGGAAGCCTGCGGCGGCAGTGTCCTTCGTGATCCCCGGCAGGCAGAGCGCTGCCACGCGCTCCTGCTTCCGGGTGGCGGCGACCTCGCTCCGATCCTCTATGGACAGACCGACCGGGGCAGCCTTCCCCCGGAACCGGAGCGGGATGATCTGGAGCTTCGTATTCTGCGGGCATTCCTGTCCGCAGAAAAGCCGGTTCTCGGCATCTGCCGCGGAATGCAGGTTTTAAACGTTGCCCTGGGCGGCAACCTGCTGCAGGATATTCCCGGTCACCGACAGATCCGGGAAAGGGATTCCTTTCACGCGGTACAGGCGCTGCCCAACAGCTTTCTCATCCCCTTATACGGAGAGCACTTTTTCGTAAACAGCGCCCACCATCAAGCCGTAAACGTATTGGGCAAGGGACTGCAGGCTGCTGCTGTCAGCAGTGACAGCAGGATCGAAGCCATCGCCCATGAACGCTTCCCGTGGTTTGCCGTACAGTGGCATCCGGAGCGGATGTGGACACCGTGCATTCCCGCTGCCCGACCAGCGTCCGGCGAAGCGCTGTTTCGTTTTTTCCTGTCCCTCTGCCACGGATAAGAACGCTCCCGTCGATTCGATACCGATGAAAATTTCTCCAAAAATTTTCCCGAAAACGCTTGACTTCAATAGTTCCCCGTGTTATTATAACCAAGCTGACGGTTCCCGCGGGGGGGCAAACGCAGGTGTAGCACAATGGTCAGGGCACCAGCCTTCCAAGCTGGGGATGCGAGTTCGATTCTCGTCACCTGCTCCAAGTTTCTATTCGCGCCAGTAGCTCAGTTGGATAGAGCAACTGCCTTCTAAGCAGTGGGCCAGGGGTTCGAATCCCTTCTGGCGTACCAACTCCCCTTATTTGGAGCGGATCAGCTTGGCGGAACTCCTTTGTGAGCATGATATGTGGTGGGTGTAGTTCAATTGGCAGAGCACTGGATTGTGGTTCCAGGTGTTGTGGGTTCGAGTCCCATCACCCACCCCACACGAAGAAGGGATCGGGCTATCCCGATCCCTTCTTTCTTTTCCATTGGGGCGTCGCCAAGTGGTAAGGCAAGGGACTTTGACTCCCTCATCCGCTGGTTCGAGTCCAGCCGTCCCAGCCAGAAATTAGCGTGTAAGCGTTGAAATAAATCGGTTTATGATCCGGTAGCTCAGTCGGCAGAGCAACTGCCTTTTAAGCAGTGGGTCCGGGGTTCGAATCCCCGCCGGGTCACCACACCGCCGCAGACCAACACAGTCTGCGGCGGCTTTTTATATTTCGTACTAAAGGAACTTTCACACAGCTCTTTCCAAAACCGCCGGGAGCAAGCGCCGCAATGCCTGCCCCGGCGGCTTTCAGTCTTCTACGGGTTCGCTTCCGTTCTGCACCCTTTCATACAGCCGTTTCCCGGCTTGTGTCAGTCCTCCGGTTGAAGCCGGAATATCACTTTCCTCCAGCAGGCTGCAAACGCTGTCCTGAACCGCCTGTTCGCACCTGCCCAGCGCATTCAGCAGCTTTGAGGAGTTCCGGGAAAAACGGCGCAGCACCTCTTCCCGGACGTGCTTTGTGTAAATGTCCTGATCGCCGTAATAGTACGCCAAGCCGCAGAGGTCCGCATCCGTCAGAGCCGGGCTGAAATGATACTCCGCCCATGTGGGACCTGCGGGAAAAAATGCCATTTTCAGCATTTCCGCATCCAGGTCCATCGAATCTGTGAGATAGCTGTCCAGATCCTGCAGGACACGCTCTGCGGTTTCCGGCGGAAAGCATACCCGTACGTCTGCTTCATAAGTATCCTTCTTCGGCTCCCAAAGGTCTGTCACAGCATACCTTCCCGCCTGATCCTGCTGGTAAGACACCGCTATGGGGAGAAAATACGCGCTGTAAATAGCAGAATCATAACGCCCAGTCTCCGGCAAGTAGATCATCGGACTGCCGCTGAACGTATAAAACAGCAGTAAGCCATATGCTGTTCCGGAGGTGCCGTCATCCGTTGCCAGCGGCTTCCACTGAAACACCACATCATCTCCAGGCAGTCTCTTCTCCATATATGCCGACAGTGTCTGCTGCAGCGCGGTCTCCAGCGATACATCCGCCTGAAGCTGGTATAAAAGCCTGTCGTCCAGCTGCATCAGGGTCTGATGCAGCTGGTTTTCAAAGGCATCTGTCTCCGGCGCGTTGTACTCCTGAAACTCCCCTATCCATTGTAATTCTCCCTCCGGGGTCTCCTGATAGATCAGGTAGCTCTCCGGAACCAGCGCCGAAGCCTCCCATTCCTCTGTCCCGTTTCTCTGGTAGAGCCGCTCTGCCTCATAGATTTGAAAGCGCTCTCCCGCCACATCCTCACAGGTATGGACCAAGCGGACCTGCTGAAGCCTGCTTTTTACATAGCCGCACTCCGGAAGCTCCCTTTGTACGCGCTTCAGGTCTTCTGCCGAGGTGCGCTCCGCTTCCTCCCGGACCTGTTCAAGCTTCCATTCCCGTTGCCCGCGCAGCGTGGTCATGCACCATAGCAGCAGTGCAGACAGCAGCAAAAATACGCACGCTGCTGTCAGCTGCTTTTTATTTCTGAAGCTTCTCCGCTTCACCAGACCATCTCCTTTTTCCGAGCAGCCGCGTCACACACCGAAATACCGTACCAGCTCCGCGCCATACTCCCCTAAGCGGTAAATAAATGTATGATGGTACAGACTGCTGCTGTCGTCGTGGTCATAAACCAGCTCTGAGCGACCGTCACCGTCCAGATCACAAATCAGGAAGCGCGGCGCATAACCCCAATAACGCAGGTTCAGCTCCGTGCTGTCATCACAGAAAACGCGGTAGGTATCCACGCCACCGTCCGGGCGGTATTCTGCCGCGCTGAAAAAGGTCAGCAGTCCGAGATCCAGATCCGACCGTCCAAGCCAGCCGTCCTCCGGGATCTCCTCGCCGTAATAGGTCTCCAGCTCCATCGGTTCCGCTCCCTCCAGGAACAGCACACTGCACCGGTAAACGGAGCGGGAACGCTTTGCGGGCAGCTGTGCGGCGGCAAGCATTTCCCCTGTGACGTCCTCTCCCCACCAGTGCTCGTCCTCATCCGTGGCAGTAATGAACACGTTGCTGCCCGTCACGATCTCCGCCTGTCTGCCGCCCCACGAAAAGGTCAGTACCTCCCGAATCAGCACCGGGCAGTCCCAACCACTCGCCGCCAGCTTCCGGCTGAAATAATCCGTCCAGTCCGGGCGGTCCGGCTGGCGGTCAATGGTATACGTCTCCCGCACCGCCTTGTCCGGAAACAGCTCCCACCCGCCGTTGGTGGAAACCGGAGTCATTGCTGCGCTGCGCCCATTGGACGCGCTGGTGTTTTCCACCGCGTCATACTGCACAGTCTGTTCCACCCAGGGAACCCGAAAGCACAGGTCGCTATATTCCTCGGAATAGTCCGGCTGGACATTCTCCGGCAATATCTGCCTGCCATCGATCAGACAGGAAACCAATTCATCTCCGCCCCAGACATGGATATAGGTCACTACCGCGTCTTTATGGAACTGGGCGGGGTCCGCCTGCGGCAGACCAGACTCCTTCTCCGCAACACTGCGGTTCTCAAAGCGCAGTCCACTGTCTAACGAAGCCCCTGATATCACCTGTTCATAGTTATCGTATACCGTATAAAACTGCCCATGATCCTCCGCTTGGACAACGATGCGGCAAAAGCCGCTACCATCTCCGCTGATGTCAACGATTCTGGCACTCTCCCACAGGTCCGGCAGGGGCAGAAAAAGCTCCTGTACGCTGGAGCCGCCAGCGGAGCGCGTTTCATACCGCGCGCGAAGCTCAGCTCTCTCTGTTTCATAAAAGGACAACGTGCTGTTTTCTGAAACCGCATAAGTCAAATAGGGCTTTTCTCCCGGCGGCTCCTGCCCGCCGCAGCCGGAAAGCAGGAACAGCACCAGCGCTGTCAGGACCGCATAGCGCCGCCTCTTTACTCTATTCATATCTATCCTCACTTTGCCGCAGTGGGCAGCAATCTCCTGAGATTTTCCTCTGTAAACGCAGCCCACGGCAGATCCGGCTTGGCATCCTGTTCCTCCTCAAACGCCCTGTACTGCTCCTCTGAGACGTGCTTTCCATGCAGTATATAGCTGTCACCTGCGCGGAACGCAAAATCCTCAGCCGCCTGTACGCCGTTTTCAAAATGGATGCGGGCGTATCCGTTGTCAAACGCACCGCTGGACCAGCCAAAGGTCCCGTCAGCCTTTGGAGACTGGTAGGCGCGCGGCCACCGGGTATTGAGAGAAAGCATCCCATCATGGCAGGTCAGGATTTCATACCCGCCGACATAAACACCATCTCTGGTCTCCTCCAAAATCAGCTCCCGGGTCCCATCACCGTCCAAATCACAGAGGGCAAAACGCTGCACATACTGTGCGGGCTCTCCGTCCAGTCCTCCATCAACGCGGCAGAGGTTGGGCGGCAGAAATAATATTCCCCTTCCGTTATCCGCATCTCGCACAGAACTGCTTCCGGTCAAAAAATCCCGGTAAAGAGCAAGTACCTGTGCGTCGCCGCTGTCCTCCGCCGTTTCTTCTACAAGAGCATCCTCCTGATAGGGGTCGTATTCCACGGGTCCAATGTAGACCGCATCGGCAATATTTTCCTCCGTCAGCGTATACCACTTTGCATTCGGCTTCTTCTCCTGCATTTCAAGAAGCGCATTGAATAGCGCGGGGTCCATTTCTTCCTCGTCAACGTAGCAATTCCCATACTGTGATCTGCGGAACCGGTGGGTCTCAGGCTGGAACCTCTGTCCAGCGAAGGCGATCTTCTCCCACTCCCATTCGGACTCACTGTAGTCTTTCAGATAAGAACCATCTGCCTTTGGCTGTCCGATCAAATGCTCCCCTACATAACCGTACACCTCACCGGCATACCAGCGCAGAAGAACCTGCCCTAAATTCTCCTGATCGTGCGCGCCTAAGCTGACCACTACAAAGTACATATCATTCATGTCAGATATGTCGAAACAGGAAAACTCCAGTGTTGTCAGATACTCCTTCACCCGCTCCGGGTCAAACAGCGCGGAATATTCAGCAATCAGATGCGGCAGATCCGTCATTTCTCCGCCGGGGTAGTAAAATCCCGTCTCACCGCGCAGCACGTCACTGATCGCCGTTCCAGCGTCTACCGAGGGATGGGGCAGCTTGCTCGTCCCGCCGGCATGAAAATAAAGCGGGTCTACCTCCCCGCCGATACAGTCCTCCGTCTGGCTGGCTGTAAATTCTTCCGATGTTTCCTCCGGTATCTCTTCAATCTCGCCCGTCTGCGTTTTCTGTCCGCAGGCAGACAACAACAGCAGCGCCGCCAACACGGTGCAGAACGGTTTTTTCATGTTGCTCTCTCCCTTTCGTGCGCGGATTCCGGCGTCAGCTGTTTTCTACTAACACCGTATAAAAACATTATAATCAATTCCGCTGCTCCCAGCCAAGATGGATGAATAGCTAACAACTGCAGAGGAATTTTGTGGAAAACGCCGGAAAAAGAGCGTACCAGGACTGGATTGCAACGTTATTCGGTGCGTAAAAGGAACATACGAGAGAACCGCGCTGACAAATGAAGCAATGATTGTGGAAAATCCAGATTGCTTTTTTCTGATTTCGTGCTATAATAGCTTAGGATTAAGTATCCTGGATTAGCGCAGTTGGTAGCGCGCTTGCTTTGGGAGCAGGATGCTTCCCTTTCAAATTGGAAAATACTATCCCCGCAATCCCTTGATACGCCTGCGATACAGGCATATCCCTCACAAGTAAAAATGGTCAAAAAATCCGCCTGACCACATGTTTGACCACATCTGGAGCAAAACTGAATTACCAAAAATCCGGGATTAGCGCAGTTGGTAGCGCGCTTGCTTTGGGAGCAAGATGTCGGGAGTTCGAGTCTCCCATCTCGGACCATTTTGCTTGGAAAAGCCGCCTTTTGAGGCGGTTTTTCTGCGTTAAGAGTTTGTTTTCAAAACGCACTTGATCACATTCCAATTGCGGCCAGAAAGGTAAAATAGCGGCTATGACCTTGATGTAGAGGAACGCCGAAAACCACAAAATTCCTAACCTATCCCTAATAAGTGTGTTTTCACCATTTTTGTGTATAGGTGTGACAATATATTGAATTTTTCAGTGTTATGCACTATAATATTTTTACGGTAGGCTTTCGCTCCACCAAGGTGACCGTATGGGAATACTCCCATGCGGCTTTGTTACATTTATTTGAAATTAAGAATTCCATTTTGGAGGAGATAGGATGTATAAGATTAGAAAGATTACATTTCACAATCACCCGATATTGGGTAATCTTTTTCTCAATTTTTGTAACCCAGAAGGCAAAAGTGTAGACACAGTAATTCTGGCAGGTGAGAATGGGACAGGAAAAAGCACGATACTAAACGCAATTTATACGTTGATTTCTCAGGTTGCCGATTTTGAAGCAGATGTTGAGTACGAAACTAATAACACTGTTTTTGTAATGACATACAGATATAAAGACCTCAAAAATGGTAGCCGCTATTTATATGCAAATGACGGAACAGGCATGAATGCAATGTTGGGGTCTAAAGATCTCTCTAATAAGTATCCCATGACAGGCATTTACTCTGATGTTGATATCAATTTTCACTCAGAAAAACTTTCTTCTGTTACCAGCTTAACTTTAGACGAAAAGTCAGGAAGTCGGCGTTCCTCGAATGATCTTCCGAGGCAAATCAATCAACTTTTGATTGATATTCAGGCTCTTGATGATGCCGATGTAGCTTTTGCTGTACGAGAGCACCCTGAATTAGCAGGAAAAGATCTCGGCGTCGAAGAGCGTATGCCAAGATTTACATCTGCATTTAATCGCATGTTTGATGGTTTGACTTATAGTCGCATTTCAAATCAAAAGGGCAGCAAATCTATACTTTTTAGAAAGAATGGTATAGAAATCCCCATCGATGCTTTGAGTTCTGGCGAAAAACAGATTGTTTATCGAGGTTGTTTCTTGCTAAAAGATGTAAATGCAATCAACGGTGCCTTCGTGTTCATAGACGAACCAGAAATTAGCCTACATCCAACATGGCAAACCAAAATCATGGATTACTACAAGAGTATCTTCACTAACGGGGCTGGACTTCAAACCTCTCAAATATTTGCCGTCACTCATTCTCCATTTGTGATTCATAATGACAGACGCAAAAACGATAAAGTTATCGTACTTATACGAAATGCGGATGGAAATATTGTTGTGCAAGATAAGCCTGCATATTTCAAGTGTGCCTCTATCGAAGCAATTCAAGACGCTTTCTCCATTCAGGGGTTTGCTGCAGACAAGCCAACAGTGTACCTCGAGGGAAGAACGGACGAAAAATATTTCAAAAAAGTTCTTGAAGTATTTAGCTATAATGTACCTTTCCAGTTCAAATGGGTTGGGTACATGAAGGATGCCAAAAATGAAGAAAACACAGGGAAAGATGCACTTAATAAAGCGGTTCAATTCCTAATTGGCCGGAACCTTCCCATCAAGAATGTCTGCCTATTCGATTGCGACACAAGCCGTTCTGAAGCCGTTTTCAACAATGTTTATACTCGTGTTATTCCAACTTATGAAAATTCAAAACGCATGAAAAAAGGTATTGAGAATGCGTTGGTATTAGATTCCGTTGATGTAACCCCTTATTATTCTTCAAAAATCAAAGAGGGCGACTATGGGGACGATAATACTATCGTTGAGTTTCAAAAAATGAATTTCTGCGATTATATTTGTTCTTTGGATTCGGAAACACTTAAGGTTGTTTTTGTAAATCTCAAAACTACCATCGATATGCTTGTCGCCCTTTTTCAGAATTCATAAGGCACTTTTTCTAAGCAATCATCAAAAGGATAGGCTTTTTCAGCCCCTCCTTCTTAGTTATCCCACTTTCTCGAACGGAATCACCTTGCATAGGCTCTGCTCCGGCGAGTCGGAGGGTTCCGGAGTGTTTGCTGCCGTGACCGATTCCATAAAGCCGCCGATCTTCTCCGCCGCGCCTCGCTGCATATCGTTAGTGATATGCGTGTAGGTGTCCAGGGTAAACCCGGCGCTGAAGTGGCCTAGCATACTGGACAGGGTTTTCACATCCACGCCGCTGGAGATTGCCATCGTGGCGGAGGTGTGTCTGAGGTCATGAAAGCGCACATGCTCCTCGACTCCCGCATTTTTCAGCAGCTTCCGGTTAATCCTTGACACAGCGTCCGGACTCCAGTAGCCGCCCGTCCGGGGCGACGGGAACAGGATTAGATTGTCCGGGTGCTGTTCATGCTCCTGCATCAGCAAACCTACTGCCTGCTGAGACAGCGCCACCTTGCGGACAGAGTTCTTCGTTTTCGGCTCCGTCGCATCCAGGTCACCCTCCATGCGGGTAGCCACGCAGTCCGCTCCAGTATCTTAGGCATCAACACCGCATCAGGGATTCTTAAAGTTGTCTAGTCATCTATTCCTAAGCATCGCCGCCATCATCCCATAGTGCTTCTTCACAGTATTCCTCGCCAGCCCGGTTCGTTTGGCGAGAGTCGAGAACTCCGTGACCTCCGGGTGGAGGCGCATATAGTCCCATAGCTTGCGCTGCTTCTTCGTCAGATTTGTCGGCGGGGTGATACCCGCAAGCTGCTCCTTGAGATTTTTGCGTTCCTCGTTCATCTCTGTAATCAACACTTTCAGCTTCTTCTCGCATTCTTCACGGGTGTGGGCGTAGACATTGCGGGAATGCTGTGTCCCGTCCGGCCATACGGGAGAATAGCGCCCCTCAAACAGGTGGTCATTGATCTCCGTGATGCATCCGGTTCCCGGCTTTCTCTTCTTCCCCACATAGGGCTGGAAGTTCACAATGCCTTTCTGCTCCGGTTCTGTTTCTTCCCGTGGCTCTGCCTTGCCGATGCTTCGGTCGATACTGGCGGCGGCTGCGCGCTGCATATCGTTGGTAATGTGGGTATAGATGTCCAGCGTAGTCGTTGCGGACACATGCCCCAGCATGGCAGAGAGGGTCTTCACATCCATACCGTTCTCCAACGCCAGCGTGGCGAAAGTGTGACGCAAATCGTGGAAGCGGACATGCTTACAGCCAGCCCGTTCCAATATGGTCTGAAGCCGCCTGCGTGCCACGCCGGGGGAAATTGGTTGATTCTCCTTGACCGGTGACGGGAACATCCAATGGGAATCCACCTTTTTACGGTATTCCCGCAGCACTGCCAGCACCGCAGGCGGCAGTACCAGTTTTCGGACGGATGCCTTAGTTTTTGGCGGGATGATCTGCAATTCGCCGTTTACCGTGTACGCCTGCTTGTTGACGGTCAGTACACCTGTCTCAAAGTTCAGGTCATCCCATTGGAGCGCCATCAGTTCACCCCTCCGCAATCCGGTGCAGAGATCCAGCAGAAACAGTTCATAGTATCCGTCTGCCTGTGACTGGATGAGAAATTTTTGCAATTCTTCCCGGTCCAGTATTTGCATCTCCCGCGCCTTTTTCGGCGGCAGCTTGCAGCCGATAGCCGGGTTTGTACGGAGCAGGTCATCCTGCACGACCCGCTGCAAAGCGGAGCGGCAGACCGCGTGACACATCCGCACCATGCGGTCGGAAACTCCCGGTCCATATTGCTCCGTCAGACGCTTGCGACCATTCTTTTTCAACCGTCCATAGAATTGCTGCAAATCATTCTGCGATAATTTGTTCAGCTGAATTTTCCCAATCTCCGGCAGGATATGATTGTGAATGATATTTTCGTAATTGCTTTGTGTGGTGGCTCTGAGCGTCGGCTTGCAGTGGTTTTCGTACCAGTAGCACAGCCAATCTCCGAACAGCATATCCGGTTTGACCTTTCGATTATCCTGTCCCACCATGCTTTCGGTGAGTGTTTTCAGCTTCTCCTGACACTCCCGCTTTGTTTTGGCGAGAACATTCTTCGTCTTGGGGAGGCCGTTGTCATCGTAACCGATGACAATGCGCCCCTCCCAGCGTCCGTCACCGCGCTGTCTTACCGTGCCGGTGCCGCTTTTCCGTCGCTTTGCCAAGGTCTCAGCCCCTTTCCCAGCAAGTCCTCCATGAAGCCGCCGACGATGCCGCTGGCGGCTTTTTGCATATCCGGTGTGACATGGGTATAGGTATCCAGCGTGAAGCTGGCATTGGTATGTCCCAGAATCCCCGACAGGGTTTTGGCGTCCACTCCGCTGGCGATGGCGTGTGTGGCGAAGGTATGCCGCAGATCATGGAAGCGGATGTCCGGCAGTCCCGCCTTGTGTAAAATCGCTTTCATGTGCGTGTAGGCGCAGTCCGGGGACAGCGGCAGCTCCGGTCGAACAGGGTCCGGGAATATCCATTGCGTGATCGACTTCTCTTTCCGCCGACGTAGGATATCCGCTGTGCTGTGGGGCAGGACGATGGTGCGTTCGCCGCTGCGGGTCTTAGTCTTGCCCAGCATGTCAACGCCCAGCTTTCGGCTGTGAAGGGTCCGGCGTACTTGCAGGACACCGGACCGTGCATCAAAGTCCTGCCACATGAGTCCGCAGATCTCGCCCCGCCGCAGGCCCGTGGTCAGCTCCACGTAGAAGAAGTCACCCCATATCTTGTCCTCCCGCACGGCATCCAAGAAGGTATCCAGTTCCTTGTCGGTCAGGACACGCTTCGGTGCATGGGATACCTTTGGCACCGTTGCGCCCACGGTAGGATTCTTGGCGATGATATGTGCGTGGAGGGCATCCTCCATTGCTTGGTGGAAGATGGCGTGGAGGCGGTTGATGGTGGTATCCGACAGCGCATAGCCGAGCCGTGGATGCTCCTTGACCCGTCCGTTCTCTTTCAGCTTTCGATAGAGCTTCTGCACATCCTGCGATGTCACCAGAGACACCTGTTTGCTGCCGAGCTGCGGCTTAATGTAGTTTTCAATGCAGCTGCGGTAACCCGCAAAGGTGCCGGGACGAACGGTACTCTCTTTATAGTCCGTCAACCAGCGGTCGAGCCATTCGCCCAAGGTCATCCGGCTGTCCTCGGTCAGTTCCACATCCTGATAGCGTTCGATATTCTGATGGAGCTTTTCCGTCAGTTCTTTTTGTGTATGAGCATAAGCGTGCTGGAAGATGGGCGCGCCGTTTTTCTTGTGTCCAACTACAATGCGCCCTTCCCAGCGTCCGTCCTCCCGTTTGCGCACCATACCGTCACCGGACGGTCTTCGTTTTGCCATTCAGTCCTCCTGTTCCGTCAGGCGGCAGGCGTTTTCCTCGTCCTCCCGTTCGAAGGAATAGAGCCCGCCTGCCTCCAGTTCCTTTGTCATGCCCCACGCCAATTTGAAGCCAGCGGTGAAGCTCATCAGCGTGGACTCCGCCAGCAGTGAGTTTTGTATGTCGATCAGCCGGAGCAACTTTCTGCGCCCTGTGGCATCCATGTCACGCCACACTTCCTCTTGGGCGCATTTGACCTGCTCGTCCAGTTCGCTATGCTCCTGATGGTCGAAGCGGTCTTGCAAAGCCTTCATGTAGTCGTACATTGCGGCACCTCCTTTGGTAGCCAACATACATACCACAACTCCGAACACAAAGCTACTGTTTTCCAAAATGTTTCTTTGATTATAGCAACGCAAAAAATACGTCTCAAAAGTCTTTTACATGTGCATCTGCATCGAATACCCCTGTTGCTGTTCTAACTCATGGTCGTCCGGCTTGTGTCCGAGGGCGATGCGTTTGCGTTGGAGCTCTTGCAGCCGCTTACGGTCGATCTGAATGCCAATGGCAGCAGGGACAGGTGCGTTGTCACGGAAGATATTACCCATATGGTAGAGCAGCCGTGTGGCCGCCAGCATTACCGAGGGAGGGCGCTGCTCGCCGCGTTCTATACGATCCATGAACATTCCCGCGTAGGTATGTCCACCGTAATACGCCTTTGTGAACCACTTGTAAGCGGCATCCGTATCTTTCGGAACACCTTCTCCCATGAGGTATAGCTTTCCCAGCAGATACTGCGCATAGGCGTTTTCGTTGTTTGCGGCCTGCAGCAGATATTCCGCCGCAGTCGAAGCATTCTTTGCCGCGTTTTCACCGCTGAGATATTCTTTACCCAGTCGATAGGCGGCGTAGGTATTGCCGTTATCGGCAGAACGTTTCAGCCAATAGATGCCCTTGGCGGGATCGTGAACGTCAGCATCGTCGGAGAGATACAACTTGCCGAGGGCGTACTGCGCCGCATCCAAGTCCTGCGCAGCAGCACGTTCCAACAGCTTTCGCGCTTTCACTGTGTCCGGTATCAGAAGCCCACCGTCACGGTACTCCGTGCCGATGATGTACTGCGCGTGGGCGTCCCCTGCATTCGCAAGCTGTTCCAGCTGCTCCGCCGCTTCGTCCCGTTCCTCCAGAGGGAAACTATCATCGTTCGCCACGCTTTGCAGTTCTTGACATTCATAGCTCATGTCATAGGTGCTAATCTGCTCTCCATCGTCCTGCATCTCCGTGTCCTCGAAGGAGATTTTGTTCATGCGGATATGCTCTGCTTCTTTGATCACCGCGTTCTTGATCTGGCGAAATTCCTTTTGCTGAGACAGCGGCGGGCGGATTCGTTTCTTCTCCTCGGAGTAGTAATCCTCCACCTGACACTGCAGTTCCCACCACGTCTGGTAACACGCATCCACAGTGGGCAGGCGCACCATCTGATCGACGATCTCATCCACCAGCTTTTTCATCTGCTTTGGCAGATAGCCATAGGTTTTCTTACCGCTGACCTGACCGAGTTGCCGCGACAGATCCCAGATCATCTGCTCCGCCTCCGGATGGTCACAGGTCATCTCCTGCATGGCCTTCGCCAACTCCAGCATGGCTTTCCGTGCTTCCGCTACCAGTTCATCACGGGACTTGCTTTTTTGCTCGTAGACATGGAGCAGTTCCTGACGGAATATCTGATTGGTCAGCGTGGACTTGATCTGCCGGATACCGTCCTTGGACAGATACGCCTGATTGGGTTTCACCGACCACGCCATCATGTGAACATGGGGATGATTACCCTCGTTGTGGAAGGCAGCGTACCAACGGAAATCCTCCGGCGGTATCTTCATCGCCGCGGCGATGTCATTACGGTACGTCCGCAACAATGTGCGCCATGCTTCCGCGTGGTTGTATCCCAGCCGCTCCGCATCCTCACGGTGGAGGGAGATGATGTGCGTCCACACGTTTCCGGTGTAGTGATCCAGTTCATCCATGACCTTATTCAGGTTCACGTTGTCATCGTCACCAAAGAGACCGTGTTCACCGAGTCGCTCCGCCCTCGGGCGCAGTGCGATGTATCCAGCATAGTGAAACGCTCTGGCGGGGTTATCGCCAATCAGACCATCCTGCATGGCTTGGTCCAGGCATTGCTGAAGCAGGCGGTGGATGTGCCGCATGGTTTCTTCGCCCAGGCCAGAGCTGCCGGGTCGATGATTACCGAAGCGGCGCCGTTCCTCCAGAAAATCACCAATCATTCCCGATGTCAGTTCAGAGAGTGCTATATCTCCCAAGCCGGGGAGGATATGGTTCTTAAATACATAGTTGTGTGCCGCATAGGTAGTCGGCCTGCTCTGATTCTTGTCATAGGTTCCCTGCCAGAAGATGACGTATTCCCGAAGTGTCATATTCCCACCTCCATGCACTGGCGCTGCAGATCCCGAAAGGCCACCCATGGGAGCCGTGCCCGTCTCAATATCTTCTTGTGCAGATAGTAGAACTCGTATAGCTTATACGGCGATCCGGTTTTGGGATTAAGGAACACATAGGGCGAGTCGGTTTCCGGTATCTGCTGCAGAAGGTGTTCTGCTCTGGCGTTGAGGGGCAGCAGGCGCTGACCTTTGAGGATGTACCTGCAGCGGGCATGAAAATCGGCCCACGACAAGGTGATCAGTTCACATTGCCGCAGGCCGCTTGATAGTCCTGTGTAGATAATCGGGAGCACGCCGAGCTGTTCCGCTGCGTTCAGGTAACGCTGGAGTTGCCCCAATCGCAGAGGGGCTGCTTTGTATTCCTCTGCCTTTGGTTCCTGGCAGAACCGCACCGGGTTGTATGGAATGAGCTGTTCCTGTGCCGTCTTCGTCCATGCACCGCCGAAGAAGCAGGTGGACGCACCAGATGCTTCTGGCGCTGAGTCCTTGGCTTCGCAGGCTATCGTAGAAATCCTTGACCGCCTGCTCCGTCAGGTCGGAGAGCGCCACACTTCCGATGTTGGGGAGGATGTGACCGTAAATCAGATTGCGGTACCCGCCCTCAGTGTTACCATTCCATTTGTGCCGGTTGGCGGTTAACCACTGGCCGCACCATTGCCCTACCGTCAGATTTTTTTCTTTCTGCATATCATCGCCTCCTTTTGGTAAGCGAACAATATCACAGAAAGCAGAAAATAGCTACCGGAAAAAACGGTATATTTGCAGGAAAACAACTGTTCCAAATAATGCCGGTATTATTCGGAATAATATAGTTGATTTTATTCGGAAGTGTGGTTATAATATTCTTGACGAACTGCAATGGAGGTGTTCCAATATGACGATCAAAGAAGCGGCTGCTGCTTGGGGAATTACCGAACGGCGGGTCAATGCGCTTTGCAAAGCCGGACGCATTTCCGGCGCATATAAGGAGGGCAGGCAGTGGTTTATCCCGGACAGCACTCAAAAGCCGATGGATAAGCGTGGTCACCGGAGCGTGGTGAAGCTTGCGGTATCATCTGCGCGCAAGCCGTTGCCCATTGGCGTATCTGATTACCGGGACGCCTGCAAAAACTACTACTATGTAGACAAGACTTTAATGATCAAAGAGTTTCTGGACGAGCGCCCCAAAGTATCCCTATTTACCCGCCCCAGACGCTTTGGCAAAACACTGAACATGGATATGCTCCGCACTTTCTTCGAAAAGACGACCGAGGACACTTCCGTTTACTTCAGAGATAAGAAAATCTGGTCCTGCGGAGAATCCTATCTTGCCCACCATAGAAAGTATCCTGTGATTTTCCTGTCCTTTAAGGATGTTAAATACACCTCTTGGGAAGAAACCTATCAGACACTCCAAAAGCTGATCGCGCAGGAATTCCGCCGCCACGACGAGTTGGCATCCAGCTCTGCACTTAGTGATTATGAAAAAGAGGAATACTCCCTTCTTGCAACGGAAGCTGCTGACGAAGTGGAATATCAAATGTCCCTGCGGACATTGACGCTGCTTCTCCATAAGCACCACGATGTTGCACCTATCGTCATCATTGACGAATATGATACTCCCATTCAGCAGGGTCATGTGAGCGGCTTCTACAACACGATCATCGGATTCATGCGGAACCTGTTCTCCGGCGGTCTGAAAGACAATCCGCATCTGAGCTACGGTTTCTTGACCGGCATCCTGCGTGTTGCCAAGGAAAGTATCTTCAGCGGCCTGAACAACCTGAAGATCAACTCGATTTTAGACGAGCGCTACAGTGAATATTTTGGCTTCACTTCAAGTGAAGTACACGAGATGGCGGACTACTATCATGCTTCTGATAAATATCAGGAGCTTTGCGATTGGTATGATGGTTACCTTTTCGGCAATACCGAGATTTTTAATCCCTGGTCTGTCATTGGATACTTCAATAATAACTGCCGTCCCAAAGCGTTTTGGCAGTCTACCGGAAGCAATGACATCATCCGCGAGGTGCTGGCTTCTGCAACGCCGGATATTATGGAGCGTCTGGAGCTGTTGATGAAGGGCGAATCCTTCGTTACGCACATCGATACCGGCGTCATTTATCCGCAGATTCAGAATGATCCCTCCTCTGTTTACAGCTTCCTGCTGGTGGCAGGTTATTTGAAAGCTGTGAGCTGCGACCAGTCTTACGGCGAGGATTATATGTGTGAAGTGGCTCTGCCCAACAAAGAGATTTCTTTCGTCTATAGTAAGGAAATCCTCTCTCAGCTTGAGCATGTGATTCCGCGCAGTCTTGCAGTCGAAATTCAAGAGGCTCTTTATAAAATGGACGTGGATGCCTTACAAAGAGGCTTAGAAAAATATCTGATGCAGACGATCAGCTTCTACGATGCCGCAAATGAGTCGTACTATCATGGCATGATCGTAGGTCTGTGCGCTATGATGATCAACAGTTTCCGCATCACATCCAACCGTGAATCCGGAAACGGGCGATATGATGTTCAGATGCTCCCATTAACAAAGCATTTTCCCGGTTTCTTAATTGAGATAAAAGCAGAAAAGGACTGCTCTGAAGATCAACTCCAAGCGCTTGCCCAAACTGCACTTCAGCAAATTAATGACCGTTCCTACAGCGCCGAGATGCAGGCATTGGGAATCAAGTCAATTATTAAATACGGGCTTGCATTCTCCGGCAAGAGCGCACGCATCGCCGCCGAAAAGCAAACCATTGAATAAGGCTTATTATTCAGTAGACCGTCTCGCTTCAGAGGCGGTCTGCTGATGTGTTTATCTTCGGGGCTTATTTCCTTGTTTATGCGGCGCAATTTCCGAGTCGTTCTCTGCGATAAAAGCATCTGATGCCGGGGTAAATCTGGTCAGAAGCACTTTTAATATACAGAATTTCATCCCATACAAATCCCAAAAGCCGAAAGCGGTGCCCGAAACAAGCAGGGCAAAAGAGTTCCAAAAAGGAACTGTTGGAGCGACGGAAAGCGTCAAAGAGGGCGCAAGAGTCCTTGCTGAAGGTTCAGACATAGGTTTAGGAGCAAGATGTCGGGAGTTCGAGTCTCCCATCTCGGACCAGAATGTGTTGATGAAAGATGCAGCACAGAAAACTCCGCACGAAAGTGCGGAGTTTTCGCATATTTATCAGCTTTTCCACCGCAAAAAGTTAGAAAAACAGAATTTTTCAAAAAGTCATTTTTTCTCCGCGACAGGCGACATTTCAGGGATGCAGCCGGTCGTTTTTATGAACTGGTGTGACTCGAACGCCAAGGCTTCAAGAAAGGGCAAAATGATAGGCCACCGATCACTCCCCCATCACAGGGAGCAGATCGGTGGCCCTTTTTCGTTTCTACGGTGCTTATGTTGCTTCTGCTTCGTTTGTGTGTCATTCCTTGGCGGTATTGGTAATAGCTTTCTCGTAACCTTTCGAGTATGATTGCGCTACAACAAACGAAGGAGGCATCCAAATGGCAGACACCAAAAACCTATGCGCTCAGATCCCCATTGACCTGCACGAGCGAGTCAGCGAAGAACGGGAACGGTTGGGCCAGACCACCAGCGAGTACATCGCAAACCTCATCCAAGAATACTACAACATGATTGAAAATCAGAAAGGCAGCATTCACATGACTGAAAAAGGCAGAACGATGGCATTCCAGATCCCCGAAGAGCTCTTCCAGCGCATCAAGCGTCACCTGGAGCGCGAAACGCTCCGCACCGGCAAAAAGCTTACCCAGCGGGACTTCGTGCTGAACCTGATCACGCAGGCGCTGGACGAAGCAGACGCGGAGAGCGCCGCAGAGCAGGACGCGCCCACTGAAACCCCTGTCGCGCCCCGTGTGGCCGACGAGGACGCCTCTGCGGACACGGACACCCCCGACGAGGAAAGCGCCGTGTAAGCCCGCACAAACGCCAAAACAAAAACAAAGATTTGGAAGAAAGCCGGTCATGGCATCCGAACAACTCGGGTGCCATGACCGGCTTTTTGCGTTTCAAGAAAGGAGGAAATCACCGTGGCAAGCGAAATCAAAAGACGCTTTACAGACACAGAAATGCAGATCGCCAGGGAGACAGATCTGCCGGAGCTGCTGACCCATCTGGGCTATCAGGTCAAACGCATTGGCCGGTACTACACCACAGCAGAAATGGACAGCCTGCGGATCAAGGACCGTCGCACATGGGTCCGCTACTCGCAGAACATCGGCGGTGACGCCATCACTCTCGTGCAACAGTTCTGCGGCAAGACATTTCCGGAAGCTGTCGAGTATCTGCTCACCTTCAATGGGCGGGCCAGAGACTCCCCCGTCAAAGCAGCAACTCCCGTCAAGCAGATTGATCCGCCAAAGCCCTTCGCCCTGCCCCCTCGCAATACGGATGATCGCAGGGTGTTTGCCTACCTGCGCAAGCGCGGCATCGCCGCGCAGGTGATCCGGCAGTTCATGAACAGCGGTCTTCTGTATGAGGACGCCGAGCATCACAACTGCGTGTTCGTCGGAAAGAATCACACCGGGCAGGCAAAATACGCAGGCTTGCGCGGGACATACGACCGGGACGGCAAAGGCTTTCGCGGAGATGTGACAGGCAGCGATAAGAATACCGGCTTCCCCATTCCGGCAGATCCCAGTTTAGATCTGGTGCACGTGTTCGAGGCCCCTATCGACCTTATGAGCTACCTCACGCTCCACCGTGAGCCGATCAACGCCGTGGCGCTGTGCGGCCTCTATGGCGGCGCGCTGGAAACGTACCTGAAGGATCATCCCAGCATCAAGCGCATCACGCTTTGCCTGGACGCAGACGCGCCGGGACGGGCGGCGGCCTGGCAGATCAAAGACAAATACTCGGCCAGAGGCTACATCGTAACGACGGAAGAGCCTCGCAGCGGAAAGGACTGGAACGATTACCTGCAAAAAAGAAACACTCCGGAGAGGGGGCGGTAACCAAGCATCGAAAAATATGACTTAGCATCCCAGCATCCCATCAAAAAATCTAAGGAGGAATTACACACTTGAACAAGAATCATATACTCCTATGGACACGATTCGATATGATCTGAAAACCCTGAACCGGCAGTTCCAGTTGGCCTCCAAGCAGAAAACCGCAACCGCAAACAACCTCATCGCGCTTCAGGAGCAATCTTTCCCCGGCATTCGCAAGCTCTTTGACAGCCCTGTGCGCAGCGACGGCACACAGAAGTGGGTGGATTTCACCCATGACTTTTGGCACGTCGATTGCGTCCGCAGCGGCAGCCGGAACGCTTTTGCCGAGCGCTACCGCAAATGGTGCAAGCGAAAACGCTACCAATTCAGCATGGAGAAGGCCGCCGAGGTATACGCTCTGGCAAAATCTGCTGTTGTACTGGTGCAGAAGACATCCGTCATGAAGACGCTCGTCCAGGAAGCGGCCAACCAGCTCACGGCGATCTCCCGCAGCGTGGAAACCTACCGCAGCGAGATGAACAAGCTGGCTTCTCAGCTTCCGGAATACCCGGTCGTCATGGAGATGTATGGTGTTGGGGAATCTCTCGGCCCGCAGCTCATGGCAGAGATCGGCGATGTGCGCCGCTTTGAGCGCAAGCAGTCGCTTGTTGCCTTTGCAGGCATTGACCCGGCGCCGAACGAATCGGGTGACTATTGTTCTCGCAGCAATAAGACTACGAAACGTGGCTCTCCGTATCTGCGTAAAACGCTGTTCAACATCATGACCGTACATCTGCAACTGGCTCCGGCAGACGAGCCGGTGTTCCAATTCCTGGACAAGAAGCGTGCCGAAGGCAAGCCGCACTATGTGTACATGACGGCTGCGGGGAACAAGTTTCTACGCCGCTACTACGGCAAGGTGATGGCCTATTTTTCCGCTCTGGAGGGGCTGCCGCCCGTAGACATGGATTCAACAGGTCTGCACCGCGCGGAGTAACTATATGCTATCGGACCTTTCAGGTCGGCGCGTTTGCGGCGGCCTTTTTGTGTTGCATTTTTTCTCTGCCTGCTGCCTGCAAATTTTTTTATGTCAAGTCCGCTTTGGGGCTTGACTTTTTATTTGCAGGCTTAAAATGAAAAAATCCGGGCATTTCTGCCCGGCTTAACTGTGCGTTCCTTATTTCATTGTCATGCCGCTCTGCTCCGGCGCATCTCGCTGTCGCAGAGCGGCTTCCGGCAGTAATCCGCCAACCTGCTCCATGAGCTCTGCCAGTTCCTGATCCCGCCCGAACGAAAGATTTTCGTCGCGTTCACGGACGAACTTTAGCGCGTGATAGAACTCCGCAAGCTGCTCCGCTTCAAAAAGGGCATCCTTCTGGACAAGCCCGCTGCGAACGGTGAAATCTTGCTTGGCGGCTTCGTAGTCCTCATAGAAATAATTCCCCTGATGGACGCCCTCACGATCCCAGTCCCACTCCCAAGTCACAAACTGTACGCCGCGCTCCGTAGGATGACCCACCAGCACAGCGTCGCCGAAGTCTGCAAGGACGCGATAATCACCAACCAGACCGCTTGCCTTGAGCTGCGGTGCGTATTCCAGAATCGCCATGTATTCCGAAGTCATTTTGGCGGTGTCGATGACACTTTGCAGCGTATCCTGCGCATCGGCACGTTTGACATCTGCCTCTCGGTACAGGACACTACCTCTGCCAGAAATACGGCAGAGGTAATTACCATTCCATTTAACAGGGAGATGCTGATCCTCCACAGGCATGGTTTCAAAATCCATGCGGTGAAGGCGGGTACCGATTTCTTCAAGATAGCGGAGCTGCGCGGCTCCATTCTGATTATCCATTTTGTGATCCTCCTGCAAATAAAAAATAAGCCGGAGCATTTTGAAAATGCTCCGACCAGTTGGTTGGTTAAAATTAGGCGCCCTTTTGGGGCATCGGAAAATGAAAAAGGGCGCCTACTTGATGGCTTCGACGAAACCAACAAACAGACGCCTGAAAGATCGTATAAAATTTTGAGGGAAGATTGCTCTATTGAGTGCCCTCAAAAAGGGCGCTTCTTTGAATTCTGCCCTTGAAAACGCAAAAGAGGGAGTTCGAATCTCCCCAGTTACTAAAATAACGCGAAAATATCTTTTTTTCTGAATGCAAAATTTGAAATAAAAAAAGGTGGCAACCCTTTGGTATTCTAAGTGTTCCGCTTAAAATATCCGAATTGTTGCCACCTTATGGTACGCCTGACTGGATTCGAACCAGCGGCCTTTAGAGTCGGAGTCTAACGCTCTATCCAACTGAGCTACAGGCGCGTATTTACTTGTGAGTTCCTGCGATAGTAGTCAAATAGTAGTCAACAACTATCTATTTTTTCTCTGCCGTTCCTGCAAACGCAGTTGCGGCAACGGTTTGCACCATATCTCAGGTGGGGATACCTGAAACGTCGGAGTTATCAGGCCGCCAAACCGGAAACTGCTGCGGCACAGTAGTTTAATTGGAATCACACAAATTTCCGGCATTTTGAAGAAAAGCCTCGGAAGTCTTGCAGGGCAAGGCTCCCGAGGCTTTTTGCGGTAGTAGTCAAATAGTAGTCTGCGCGTTACGCCAACAGCTCCATCAATTTCCTTGCAGCATCCATGCAATCCCGTGCTTCCTCTTCGGACACAGGTATATAAGAGTCAGATGGATAGCGGGTTTCAATGTAGAACTGATTTACATATGCACAATCTCTGAGTTTCCCTTTCAATGGTGCCCCTACCGCAGTTGCCTTCCTGCACAGGAATACAAGACTATGCTCGTCTAACAATTCACCTGTCATCTTGAGCAGCCAGCCTTTAAGCATTTTTTCCATCGCCTGCTGGCAATGAAATGCGACTAAATCATTACCGCCATCATGCTCCATTAAGATTTCTGCACCGCGCAGGTCATGTGCCGCTTTTTCGAACCAGTCCTTATAACGTAAGCTGTCACCCATAGAGTACAACTCCCTCTCGGCTCAACTTGTTGGCAAAGCTCTGGCTATCCGCTACGCTGTGTTCCCATTCTTCCGGTGTATACAGAAGGAAGTCAATCGGCGTATCAGATTCCGTATCACAATATAAATCTGTCAACAATGACCGCTTATCCTTTGTCGATGCTATGACACAAAGATCAATATCACTTTTTGCAGTCGCAGTTCCTTTCGCCTGCGAACCAAATAGTAAAATCTTCTCCGGAGCGCAGAGCCGAATGACTTGTTCTCGAATCGCATTTAGCTTTTCCACTGTATCGCCCCCTCACAACAAATTCTTTATTTGCAGTATAACATGAGCCCTTTAAAAATAAAAGCGATTTTTATGGCAGTTTCTTTCATATTGCCGTTAAGCTGCCTGCCATAAAACAACGCCATCCTTTCGAATGTTTTTATAAAACGGAAGAACATCTTTCCACTCCGCAAATTTATCATAATCAATGCAGAGGACAGATAGCACCTTTCCACACTCAAGTTCCAAATCAACTACAAGGTCGAGCATTTGGTCTCGCATCACTTTTGTTGCTCCTGCACGGAGAAGGATTGCCACATCAACATCTGAGTCCGCTGTTCGAGTTCCACGCGCGGTAGAGCCATACAGGATAACGCTGTCAATCAAATCTCCATATATCTCTTGCAACCCCGGGATCAGCTTCTCTAACGCCAGATCGATTGTCATCTGTATCCCCTCCTCATCGCAGATTTTCTATTTGCAGTATAGCACGGAACAGCCCAAAATAAAAGCGATTTTTATAACAGGTTCTTTCATACTTCCCAATAGCTTCTGAACACTGGTGCAGCTCAATTCAGCTGTGCTCAAGAATATTGCCGTGCTCTATGTTCCTTACAGTGAACTCTTACGAGCGGCCGCACCGCTCTACAATGGTTTTCACCGCAGCGTCCACGCCCCAGCGGGATACATTGATGCACAGGTCATAGTTTGCCGCCGCACCCCAGGTCTGGTCGCACCGGAAGCGATAGTAGGCTGCCCTGGACCGGTCCATTCTTTGCAGCTTTTCCTCTGCTTCGGCAGCGGTCACGCCGTCCCGGCGGCAGACCCGCTGGATGCGGTCACCATGGTCCGCAGTGAGAAACACCCTCAGAAGTCCCTGTTCATTCCGCAGAACATGGTCGGCGCAGCGGCCAACGATGACACAGCTGCCTTCTCCAGCCACTGCCAGAATGGCGTCCCGCTGGGCGTTGGCAGCCAGCTGCTCCACTGTCACTTCGGCGCTGTCAGGGAACAGTCCCCGCTGGCCCATGACCAGTGAATAGAGGAAGCTGCGGGTGGGCTTTTCATCATAGGTATTCATGAATTGGCTGCTGAGGCCGCTCTTTTTCGCTGCCACTGCCAGCAGTTCTTTGTCATAGTAGGCGATATGCAGAGCCTGCGCAACCTTTTGTCCCACCTCGCGGCCGCCGCTTCCGAACTGGCGGCCAATGGTAATGATTTTTTTCATAGGTCAAACCTCCATTTTCAGCTTGCCCATCACATGAGTCAGAATGACCACAGTAATAGCACAAGATACAACATCCGCCGCAGGGGCGGAGTACAAGGCGCCCGTGACACCAAAAAACATAGGCAGAAGGATCGCCAAGGGAATACTGAGCACGATCTCCCGCAGCAGGGACAGGCTCATGGCCTCCAGGGGCCGTCCCAGAGACTGGAGGAAGATGCTTCCTGCCTTTTGCACACAGCAAAGTGGAATGGTACACAGGAAAGTACGGAAGGCCATCACCGCAAATTCTTCATACAGGGCGTCGCCAGAGCCGAACAGTGCGGTGATCTGCCGGGGGAACAGCTGGAAGCACAGCAGGGAGACCAGCCCCACCGCAATTTCGGCAGCCATCATGGTCTTCAGGATCTGCCGGACCCGGTCAATGTGGCCCGCGCCGTAGTTATAACCCACCAGTGGCTGGCATCCAGCGGCAATTCCCACCACGATGGCTACAACGATTTGAAACACTTTCATCACGATGCCGACTACGGTCATGGGGATGTCCGCACCATAGGGTGACTTGGCACCGTAAATGACCAGCACATTATTCATGGCCGCCATAATAGCCACAATAGACACCTGAGTGATGAAGCTGCTGATGCCAAGTGGCAGGAAGCGCCGCAGCAGGTGACCGCTGAGATGGAAGCTGGCTTTTTTCAGCTGGAATGCCTTGCTCTTCTTCGCCAGATACCAGATAGCCATCAGGGCTGTGACAATCTGACCGCTGATAGTAGCCAGTGCCGCGCCCTTCATGCCCATTTGCAGGGCAAAAATGGCAATAGGGTCCAGGATTACATTCATCACACAGCCTACCAGGGTTGACAGCATGGCAAAGGCAGGTGAACCGTCCGCCCGGATCACGGAGTTCATGGCTGTGCCGAACATATAAAAGGGAATGCCAGGCAGCAGATAGGTGAAATATTCCACTGCGTAGGCCCGGTTGGCCTCGGTGGCACCAAAGGCTGCCAGACAGCCATCCCGCCCCACCGCAAAAATCGCCGTCAGCAGCAGGCTTACCAGCACCGTCAGCGTGACGGCGTTGCCCACGCTGTGGTGGGCATTTTCCGTGTCCTGCTGGCCCTGGCACAGGGAGAGAAAGGCGGCGCAGCTGTCACCGATGGCCAGTGCAAAGGCCAGGGTGATGACCGTTACGGGGAAGACCACGTTGGTTGCACCGTTGCCAAGATACCCCACACCCCGGCCCACAAAAATTTGGTCCACGATGTTGTACAGGGCTGAGACCAGCAAAGACATGATGCATGGAATGGCGAAACGGGCCATCAGTTTTCCTACAGGAGCTTGGCCAAGCTCCCGGTTTGCAGTTTCGTTCATGCAGAGAACCTCCTGAAAAAAATAAAAAGCATGACCGTTCTTCCCTGCCGAAGCGGTTCGGCTTCACAGGTAAGTTACGGCCATGCTGTTGTCGTAAGGCGTATTATAACACAGATCAGCGGTAGCGGTGTGTACGAAAATCAAAAACTTTTTAGCGTCTCAGAAAGGGCAATCTGCATAAATTTTATATTGCAAAATTGTTAGAATATAATAATAACAAGAGCCGGATGAGTTGAAAAAACCGTTTCTTCCGGTATTTTTTGAGTTACTTAACAGGACGTTCTTTAAGAATTTCAGTTCAGCCTCTCTGCCGATAAACATCGAGATACCTCCGCTTATTATCTAACCCTGATTTACTAAATCGTGATTTGATAATAGTATAATCGGCTTACACAGAAAATACAATTGCTTTTTATGCGGGGCGCTTCTGTGTCCAATTTTCCTACACATACCGTGCTCAGCAAACAAGAACTCCTCCATACCATGAACGATACTGTCATCGTTCAAAATTTTAGCAGTAAATTTTGCTTTTCCAAAGTCCATGATATGCCTCAAGTTGATCGTGATATCTTTTTCTTTTGCCAGTTCAAGGATAAAGCGTGCGCAGTTATCTCCGCATGTGGAAGCATTGAACACCTCATCCGGGCAGTTTTTAATAAGTAGCAGAGTTTTTACGCCGCCGGACAATTCGGTGGGCGGGATAACACCCAGCACAGGACTTTTGATTGCCCGTACATCAATGACATCTGAACTGTCCACTTTTTTGATGACCTTTTTCGCAAAGTCATCAAGAAACCAACTATCCTCATAAACATTTTTGAAATAAACCGCCGTATTATAAATTGCGGATGGCATATCCCCAAGATAAATGTTCAGCATAAGACGCAATTCTCCATTTCTAAATCACACGATCCAGTCGGTCACCATAAATTGCTTACAGTCCTATAGGTGTATGGCGCATATTCAGAATAAATCTCAGGATAGTCCAGAATAACGATTTGAACTCCATCCACTCTCAGCGTCTCCGGTGTCCCAGATAGGCAGCGAGCCTCGTTGGACATCTTGCAGCAGTAGGCATGACAGCCCTGCTGATTAAATATTTTTGCAACTCTGTAGAAGTCTAAGTGTCTCGTAGGTCATGCGATCTGATGGAGCCGCGCCCGTTTTCAGCATACACGAACCGCATACTTCACGCGATTCCCATATCGCATCGATTTGAGCAGTCCCAGCTTCTCAAATTTCAGAACAAAGCTGCGGATCGTTGCATAGGCGGCGTTTCCAAAATCCTTTTCCAACTGCTTGGTGGAAAATTCCGTGTTGCCGTAAGCTGACAGGACAAACTCCCACAGAGATTTTTCCTTCTCTGTGACTTGTCCGTGGGACAGGGCTTCTTGGAATGCTGTGGTCGTCTGAGTAGTCGGAAGCGCCCTGTTCAGCTTATGATATACATTTTCAATGAAGTAAACCAAAAACGGTGTTGCATCCACCATGCCGCTGATGGCCGCGTTCTCCTCCACCAGCGTATAGGCGTTATAATACCCCTTGCGGCTTTTGTTGATATACTCGGAGAGCGGCACAAACAGCGCTGAGGAATACCCTTGCTGCACCAAATACCACAAATGCATCAGCCGCGCCATTCTGCCATTGCCGTCAAAGTACGGATGCAAAAACGCCATATAGAAGTGGATCAGCGCCGCCTTTAGCAAATCGTCGATCTCAGAATCTTCGTGGATAAATGCGACCAGTTCTCCCATACGCTCCGGCAGCGCTTGCCACGGAAGACCTGTGTGCTCCACCTTTGCGCCGACAACATACACACTATCGTGCCGATAGAAATGACCGGGCAGCAGCCGGTCCTCCTCGGGAAGATAGGCTCCAATCGCCATTTCGTAGAGATGATAGATCGACTCCTCGGTGATTTGGTTCGCCGGTTCGCTGATAAACTCCAGCCCCTTTTTCATGCCAAAAATGCGGCTTTCGCTTTCATCTGTGGGAGCTAAACCGGAGAGGATCTTACGGACGCCGTCACGTGTAAAGTCTACATGCTCGATCGTGAAGGTGGAAACGATCTCCTCCTCCATAGCCTTGACACCGTAAAGCTGTGTGCTGTTCTGCGGTGTCAGAAGCACCTTAGCTGCATGAAAGATGCACCTGCGTAATATTGCTCAGATAGACAAGATTTTGTCCAGAGAAATCCTTGAGCGGCAGCGAGTGATAGAAGCAGTTTTTCAGCAGCTCCGTGAACTCTTTGATGTCGGCCTTCGGGAATTTATAGCCGAGCTTTCTCAAATCCAGAACACTTTTATCGGACAGCATCTTGGTAAACAACGCAGCATCCATAAAGACACCTCCACGTCTGATTGCAATTAGTATCAATATATATCAGTATAATGGAGTGTGTCCAAAATTACAAGAAGAGAAACAGTTTTTTGATGATTTTCAATATGTCTCCTTAAACCGATCATCCAACTCCTGCTCTTCCCACCATGTTCTCTGCGGTGTTGTGTAGTACCCCGCATCTTGCTCCACCTCTGCTTTGGCTGCACGGATAGCTTTCTGCGCGGAGAGCCATCGGCCATAAGCACCGACGTACAAATCCTTTTTTAATTTTTGTAGTGCGGCCTTATACGCTTTCTCCGCACCACTGGGTCCGTTGTAGTTGAGCCGGATAGCCAGTTCCTGAAAGGTCATTCCTGTATTGTCCGGCTGACCGATGCCGAGGTAGCTGCACACCAGATTCAACTCTCTGGCTGTCAGCACATTCTCTATCTGTTGGAGAAGAAGTGTCCGGCGCATGAGGTGGTCATAGGCCACGGCAGGATCACCGCCGCAGCTGACAGAGAACACATCATCACCTAACTGCCGGACGCAAAACAGCGTCTGGTATTCTTTTATCAACGCCCCCGCTACCTTGACGGATACATTTAGTTCTCCGCACACCGCGTTGGCCAACTCGGTATCGGATGTGTCCTGAATCTCGGCGCAGAGGTGTGCCACCCTGCGGAGTTGATTGTACCGACTGGCGGGAATGGACAGAGAGGAAGAATACTGCGCGGCGTAATCCATCATCGCCGCTTCTATCATGGGTGTCGCATAGGTCAGCAGCTTCGTTCTGTAAGCAGGTTCGAATCGTCTTGCCGCCTCCAGTAATGCCAGCGCTCCCTCCTGCTTCAAGTCCTCCAGTTCACACCACGGCGTATGCTCCCGTGCCAGCTTGGTAATGTACCCTTCGTTTTGTGAGATCAGCAGCTCCGCGGCGTTCCCGTCTCCGCTCTGCATCCGCAAAGCCAGTTCCTCGTTGCCAGGGCAGTCCCCGGCGGCAGTGTACATATTTCGTGACACGGGAACGCCCCCTTTCTCACTTCAGACGCTTTTCCGCCTCGGCGTAAATGTGCTCCAGATCCATGTTCTGCGCGTAACTGCTCTCGGCATAGTCGTTGTCCATCAACGCCTTGTCCCGATAGCTCTCCGCAAGATAAAGTGCCTCCCTCCGCAGGTCATCAGAGATTTTTCCTCTCTGGTGATGCTTGCGGATAGTTCCGGTTCGGGTATTGAACAGGCGGTAGATCGGGTGCTGTTTGTTCTGCTCCTTCTGCCGCATCATCGCGCCGTACTGCCGACAGGTGTAGCGGCTGTCCTGCGGTGCGATACCGTCGCAGTACTTGGGGATGTGGCCGTTGGTGGTCAGAAAATACTTTCCGCAATCAAGACACTGGCTGGGCGCGTGACCGTGGTGCAATCCGTTCAAAAGATCGTAGGTGTAAAAATCTATGAGCCGTAGGAAAGATACCCGTTCCACAAACACCATTTCTTTTTCATTTTTAGGACTGCGGGCAAATACATAAGTGGAAGTCAATTCCGGATGCACAGAGAACTGCTCTACATCCCAGCTTTGCAGTTCCCGCAGTTCATCCCAAAATTCCTTGCTGTTGAAGCAATCATGCGCGGCAACCGCAAAATAAGTTTCGTTCCGTTTTTTCAAACGCCGCAGATAGTCCAGTTCAAAAAATTGGGCAGCTGCGATGAAGTGCAGAATAGCCATTGGGATGCGCGTAATTGCCGCGCAGAATATCAGAAATTCTTGCTGAAACTCTGAGTCCGGTGTGCGTATTTGGGAAAGGGCATTATCATCAAACAGGATGTCGATTCGGTGCAATTCTTTTTCGAGGTCGTTATAGCAAAAGGGCGGATAGCTCCAAACCTCTTTTGCCAGATAAATCATTCGCTCCCGTAATACGGGGAGCACTTGAGCCGCTTCCGTATCACTGCCCTGTATGACTACCGGAAAAAGAAAGGTGGGTGCTCCGCCAGCCTGTATCAGTTCCTTCAAACCATTTTCGGAAATGTTTAAAACGGACGCGGCCATAAATCCCGCAGGGAACTCCTGCTCCTGATAAAAGACTTTGTCATTCCAAACATCAATTGTGACCTGAGCAAAATCATTGTTCTGCTGTGTCCCCAGCGGCATAGCATTGCCCTCCTGTCCCATATCCGTTTTGCACCTGTCCCGCGATACTCTCATTTTATCAAAAATTACAGAATAATCAAGCGAAAGGGTTAGAGCCTCGGCCGCGGCGAGGTCGCTGCCCTTATCTTTTTATCAGGAGGTTTTTTATGTCTCAAATCAACCGACTGCAAACCATCGATGCGGACACGCTGCAAAGCACCGCCTACGAACCGATGTCGTTTCTCGTAAACGATCTGCTGCCGCAAGGTCTGCACCTGCTGGCAGGCGCGCCGAAAATCGGCAAATCGTGGCTGGCGCTGTGGCTGTGCCTCTGTGTCGCACAGGGCAAACCGCTCTGGACATTCGACACACGCCAGTGCGAGGTTCTGTATCTCTGTCTGGAGGACAGCTTCCCCCGCATCCAAAGCCGCCTCTTTGATCTCACGGAGGACGCGCCGCCCACGCTGCACTTCGCCGTGATGTCCCAGCAGCTCCACAATGGACTGGTGGAACAGATCGAGCAGTTCTTGAAAGAGCATCCCGGCACTGGGCTCATCGTCATCGACACGCTTCAGCGCATCCGCACCGTTGGCAATGACGCAAATCCCTACGCCAGCGACTACCGGGACATCGGTGTCCTCAAGCAGCTTGCGGACAAGCACCGCATCGTAATCCTGCTGGTGCATCATCTGCGGAAGATGAATGACGATGATCCCATGAATATGATCTCCGGCACCACCGGGCTCAGCGGTGCCACCGACAGCAACTTTGTTCTCCGCAAGAGTAAGCGCAGAGAAAATACCGCCACGCTCTACTGCACCGGGCGGGACATCGCCTACCGGGAGCTGGCGCTGGAGTTCGATGGCGAGGATCATGTCTGGAAGCTGCTGTCGGATAACTGTGAACAGGCGGAGCGGCCCAATGAACGGATACTTTTTCTTCTCTCTGAACTGCTGCGCCAGGAGCCGGAGATCAGCGCCCCTGCCAAGGTGCTGATGGAAAAGATCGACCCTGTCGGCGTGGAAGGACTCACACCCAACAGCTTCTCTCACCGAATCCGTAAAAGCGTTGACGCTCTGAGGAAAAACGGTATCACGGTGTCCTTCCGCAAGAGTAATGGGGACCGCCTGATTTGTCTGAAAAGGGCCGATGGTGTCGATGATCCCGCTGCCGAGAACATCGTCACCATCGACCCTGAGAAGCCCCCGTGTTCGCCCGTGTGAGCCGCCGTGTGCGCGGTTAGGGGCTGGGGCGGCATGTGTACCCGCCAAGGGAACATTCAGCCCACACGGGGCAAATTCCGCAGCGGCATAAAAACGGCAAACAAGCCGCCATGACCCGCGGGCGTCCAGCGTTTCAACGGCATAAAACGCATACCAAGGGTAGTGATACCCCCCCCATGCAGGAACGCCAAAAAGCGCTGTGTGAAGGGGGAAAAATCTATTGAAAGCCAGCAGCAGAAGAAATATTTCATTTCTCTGCTATAAATGGAAAACTTCTCTGCGAAGGATGCTGTTCCCAATAAGCGCAGAATCTCCCTTTTACGGGAGCTTTTATCACCTCCCTTGGAGGTGGCCAGCATCGCATTTGTCTGGTCTGCGGCAAAGCCGCTGCCCTGCCAAATGCACTGGGCGGGCAGAAGCCCTGCACCCCGATTCCGGGCGGAAGCCCGGACCCACTTTTTACTACGATTGGAGCAAAAAATGAAAAAAGATATTAAATTCAGCACACGCATGGCGTCCGCCGACCGGGAGAAAATCAAGGTTTTGGCGGCGAAAGCCGGAATGTCCATGAGCGACTACGTCACCGCCTGCTGCCTCGGAAAGCGGATTGTTGTTCTCGACGAACAGAAGGAACTGCTCCGCCAGTTCAAGGGCATCGGCAGCAACGTCAACCGCCTCACCGTCCTCGCCAACATGGGCAAGGTGCAGGTCATCAGCTTGGACAAGGCCGCACAGGAGCTGTCCGAGGTCAGCGTCGCCCTACGGTCAGTCATGGAAGGACGGTGAGCCTTATCGCCATCGTACATTTCGTGAACTACAAAAGAGGCACACAGTCCCACGCCGCCATGCGCGGCGTGATACTCTACGTCATGCAGGAGAAGAAAACCATGTGGGAAAGCGAGCCGCTTGTCAGCGGCATCAACTGCCAGCCCCAAAGCGTATACGATGATTTCATCAATACAAAGCTGCTCCACCACAAGGACAGCGGCGTGATGTTCTACCACATGGTGCAGAGCTTTCCAAAGGGTGCGGCAGTCGACCCCAAGCAGGCCCATGAAGCCGCACGGCAGCTGGCGGAATACTTCGAGGGCTGCGAGGTGCTGGTCTGCACCCACGTTGACCGGGAGCATATCCATTCCCACTGCATCATCAACTCCGTCAACTTCGAGACTGGCAAAAAGCTGCACATGTCAAAGGATCAACTGCAAGAGTTGATGCGGCGCAACGACGCGATCTGTCAGGAACTGGGACTGCCTGTGTTCCAGCCCGCCAACCGCCGCCACGCCCACGGCATGAACGGTGCGGAATACCACACGGCGCTCAAGGGGCAGAGCTGGAAGTTGCGGCTCATGAACACCATCGATGAATGCATGAAATACGCCGCCGACAAAGCTACTCTCATTTCCCTGATGGAGTCCGAGGGCTACGCCGTCCGTTGGGAGAGCAGCCGCAAGTACATCACCTACACCACCCCGGATGGCATGAGGTGCCGGGACAGTAAACTGCATGAGGACAAATATCTCAAGGAGGTCATGGAACATGAATTCAGAATACGCACAGAACTTGTCCAGAGAAAACTGCGAACAGCGGAAACCGATAGAGGAATTGAAGCGGATGAATCCGTCGAACAGCGCACCGCAGAATACGCTGCCACAAACAGCACAGCCGCCGCAGACGATACAGCCCATCGTGATCCAGTGCGATCTGCCGCAGGCGATGAACAAGCTGACAAAGCAGGCGGACGGGATGAACTGAGAACTGGAGGAAATTCGAAAAACGCTGCCAGAGTTGAAAACGCGCATCGACCTGACACCGGTGCAGACGTCGCTGGCGGAGATTCAGAAATCGCTGACGGAGATGAACAAACTGCTGGAACGGGTTGGGAACCTGAGCGAGAGGTATTCCTCCAAATGGATCGACTGGCTTCCGGATTTCAGTCTGCTGGTGGTCGCCAAGTGGATTCTGCTGGTGCTGATCCTCGGCACGGCGGCGATGGCAGGGTGGTATGGCGCAACGGCGATCCGCAGCTTGTTCCCCTGATTCCCGCCGTGGCCGGGCTGACCGCCGTAGGAACACTGCTGGATGAGGACGAGGATGCTGAGGAAAAACGAAAGCGCATAGAAGCCAAAATCGAAGCAGAGAACCTCGGCGCTGTTATCGGCTTCGCCGCTGGCACGGCTATGGCAGTAAAAGAAAAATTGGATGAACAGACTGCGAAAGAAAAACAGCAGCAGACCATGGGAGGACTCTAAAAATGGCAAGTATCAAAAAATTAGACGAACGGCGATATAAAATCACTGTCAGCAACGGCTACCGACCTAACGGCAAAAAAATCTGCAAAGCAAAAACAATTCAGGTCCCAGCCAGCGTTCCCAAGCGCGGCATTTCCCAGTTCGTTGCCCACGCCGCCGAAGAACTGGAGCGGAGCTTCAAAACAGGTTTTGCGGAGGATGGCGAAATGACCTTCGAGGAATTTGCCTCCCGCTGGCTGAAACGGCAGACAAAATACGCCCCCAGCACCATCGCCACATACCGACGGATGCTGGAGGTAGTATATCCCTTGATCGGCAGCATCCGCTTAAACAAGCTCCGGCCGCTGGCGTTGGAGAATATGCTCTCCGAGTTACGCAAACGCAAGCACCACGGCAAGCAGATTCGAGAATCCACCGCGCAGCGATACCTCACGGTGGTCTCCGCCGTACTCAGCGATGCCAAGCGCAATGAGATCATTGAGAAAAATCCTGCCCGGATGTTGGACCTGCCAATGCCCCAGCGCACGGTTCAGCGCATCCCCACACAACGGGAAATCCAAAAACTGCTGGACACGCTGGCATCGGAACCACGGCACTACCGTCTGTTCTATCTGCTCTCCATGTACACCGGCTGCCGCCGTGGGGAGCTATGCGCTCTGAAATGGTCCGATTTTTCCTGTACCGAAAACGGTCTGCTTCTCACGATCAGCCGTTCCCGCAGCAGCGTCCCCGGAAAAGGAATCATAGAGGGCACCCCTAAAAACGGAAAGAGTCGTGAGATTTACATTTCCCCTGAATTACACGGTGTGATTTTGAGCTATCGACGCCGCAAGCAGATGGAAGCGAAGCAGCGTCATGATACACTCACCCCATACCTTTTTGTCGATGAACGCGGGCAGCTCATCCATCCAGACACTTTCACCAAACGCCTGCGAAAAATCTATGAGTCCATCAACTTTCCGAAAGAGTATCATCTCCACACCCTGCGTCACTATTACGTGACCTCGCTGCTACACTGCGGTGTGGACAAACAGACAGTCGCAGACCTTGTCGGCCACGCGGACACTGGCTTTCTGGAACGCACCTACTGTCATCCGCAAAGTGAGCAAAAGGTACAAGCGGCATCCTCCATGCTCACCAGGCTGCGCCCGGATGGCGGGCAGATCTTTAACCTGACCGCCGCTTGCGTAAAACGGCAGAAAAGCGCCTGATTGTTGCTTTCGTAGAAATTCACTTTTCTAAAAATAAATGATAGCTTTGCCGATGCGCTTGCGGTATGTTGTGCTTGCAAAACCGGCCTCAACTGTACCGAGGTCAAATGAAAGAGAGGTCATCTTTTATGGCAAGCATCCGCAAGCGCGGCAACAGCTATCTCATCGTGGTGTCCATGGGCTATGACTACAATGGCAGCCGCATCAGACCCCAGCAGAAAACCGTCCATCCGCCGGAGGAACTGACACCCAAGCAAGTCGAAAAGTGGCTCAATGAGCAGGCGGTCCTGTTCGAGCGGGAATGCCGCCACACGCCACAGCCCGTCCAACAGCTCACGCTGGCAAAATACATCGACCTATGGCTGGAAACCGTTGCCCCCGGCAAGCTGGCCAAGTCCACTATCCGCCGTGACCGTCAGGACATTGAGCGCATTCTCCCGGCATTGGGTCACTATAAGCTCACCGAACTCCGCCCGGAGCACTTCCGAAATTTCTACGCAGAGCTGCGAAAAGTCATCAGTATTGAAACGAAAAAGCCACTCTCCGAGTACACCATTGAGGGCGTGCATGCTACGCTGTGCAGTATCCTCTCTGATGCCGTGGAGGGTGGCTTTCTCACACACAATCCGGCGTGGCGCACCTACCGCTACACCGGACGTAAAAAAGAAAAGAAAATCGCGGATGCGGAAACGGCACAGAAAATCATCGCCGCGTTGGAGAGCGAGAGCATCAAATACGAAGCCTACTTCAAGCTCATCATCGCCACCGGCATGCGGCGGGGCGAATGCTGCGGTCTGAAGTGGTGCGACATTGATTGGGAACAGCGTTCCATCCACATTTGCCGCAACGCGGTCAAGGTGACGGACGAGGAGATATTCGTCAAAGAGCCAAAGACCCTCGCAGGCAACCGCTATGTGTACTTCTCCTCTGAGATGGAATCGTTGCTGCGGGAATACCAAAAGGAATGTCGATACATCACCGAAACCTATGACCAACGCGAGTTGACCGCCGATGACTTCCTGTTCCGGCGGCAGGGAGCGCAGCTCCCCATGACACCCACCACCTTCACCTACCGCTTCAAGCTGATCCTTAAAAAGAACGGTTTGCCGCAGGAGCTGAATGTCCACTCGCTCCGCCATACCGCCGCCAGCCTGATGATTGCAAACGGCACCGATGTGGCAACGGTGGCAGGCATCCTCGGCCACAGCCAGCCCTCCACCACGCTGGACATTTATACCCATGCGTTCGATAAGAACAAGCAGGAAGCCAGCGCAAAATTGCAGGAAGGGCTGGAAATTTAAATGCGCTCTATACATTCTCTCCATAAATATTTGCGGAATCCAACTCTGATGGATATTTCAGTTATTCGAGCGTGACCAAATCGAAGAGTACTTGTGCCGGGATATCTTCACCAACTGCGCTCTCTAACCCCCATAGGTAATTTCCAGCGTCGCACCATCGTTCACTCAAATCGCTACTGTCAAAAGCTATCGCACAAGACAACATCACAAATTGTAGCGGTATCTTGACACAGGAATAGGGATTTGTTACCATATGACCAAACGATTCGTGGGATTCAAGGCACTAATCTCGCAATATGTGTGCCTGGGGATGACGATTTACAACGGCAGGAAAACCGCAGAAGCACGGCTTTTTACGTAGTCCACGGTTAGCCAGCTCTAACTCCCGTGAGCTGCACGAAATAGGATGAGTCAACTCAATCAAGCAGATATTGGAACACGGACAGAAGCAGGCGCAGACTTTTCTGTTCTTTCTCTGCACAGCGGAACCCATATGGGCATTTGAAGCGACAATCGCTCCGCTTGCCCAGCGATGGCACGTTTTCAGGTGGTATTTGACGTCCATCAGCCGGAATATCCGGGAAACTTTACCTCTGTGGAACGGGCTGTGGATGAGGTAACGGCATACCTGAAAAGTCACAGCGTTGATAAGCCGGATGTGACCTACGGCTGCTCTCTGGATGGTGGATGTACTGCCTTTCCGAATTGCAGCCAATAGCCGCAAGGTGCTGGAAGCGCAGCATTTCAGCCAGAACGTGTTGCCCTTCCCGGGCAAGACCCTGTCGATGAGTATGACGCCATCGAAGCGTATCTCAAGACCTACTCCGCCCGGACGATTCGCAATGTCTTTTGGTCCGGCAACAACTATGCCCTGCCGGAGACACCTGCCGCAAGCGATACAAGAATCTCCTATTGGTACGGGGAGGGTGAAGAAAAGGACCGCCAGAGCAACGCCCGATTCATCCGCACTATTTCCCGCAGGTTCGGCTTCGCACGTTCCCGAAAATGGCCCATGCGGAGCTGGTCATCGTCCATCCGGAGGAATTCTGCCAGTATGCGGAGGACTTTTTAAATCCATCTGGTGAGGAATGACATTACATGAGAATTTTGATCTATGGGGCGGGCGTGATCGGTTCGCTGTACGCGGCGCTGTTTGCGGAATCGGGCATAGAAACTGGTGTTTATGCCAGAGGGCAACGGCTTGAAAACCTGCGGCGGAACGGACTGCGCTATGAAAGGAACGGAGCCATCCGAGCGGCAGATGTCCGGGTGCTGGATGCGCTGCGCAAGGATGATTTCTACGATTTTATCTTCCTGACGGTGCGGGAAAATCAGGTTCACGAAGCGCTGATGCAGCTGCGGGAGAACCAAAGCCCGCATATTGTGACCATGGTTAACTCCTTGGAGGACTACAGCCGATGGGAACAACTCTGCGGCGTTGGGCGAATCATACCGGCATTTCCCGGCGCTGGCGGTGGATTTGAGGACGGCGTGCTCCACGCAGCGCTGACGCCACGGCTCATTCAGCCCACGACCTTCGGTATTCTGGCGTCGGAGCAGGTGCCGCAGGCAAGCAAATTGAAAGCCCTGTTCCAGCACGCGAAGATCCCATGTCAGCAGGTCAGGGATATGCACGCCTGGCAGCTTTGCCATCTTGCGATGGTTGTGCCCATTGCGGACGCCTACTATGAAGCGGACGATCCGGCTAATGCGGGAGCAGACCGGGCGGTCATGACCCATACCGCAAAAGCACTGCGGGAGAATTTCAGAACACTGGCACAAAACGGAGTTCATCTGTCGCCCACTAAAATGCAGATGTTTCGATTCCTCCCGCTGTCGGTGATGCGTCTGGCGCTGAAGTTTACCTTTCAAAGCCGCTTCGGTGATGTGTTCATGTACCGCCACGCCATGAAAGCGTCGGATGAAATGCGTCAAGTGCATGAACAGTTTTACGCATACCTGTCCGGCATAAAGCATGGATAACACAATTTTATCTAAGCTTACTGCTTCCGCGCAACCACAACAAACCTTCCGTTCTTGGTATGATAACTGCAAGTGGAAAGGGTCAGCAGTTGATCTCCGAGCTGTGCTTCAATATCCGTATCGTATAGTGCGGCTGCCTTTACCTGCTCCACATACTCGTTGAAAAGGCTTGAATCTGTCAGGTCAGTATATTGATAGTACCGGAATACGCCGGAATCTTCTTGATTATAAGCCTTTGCATAGAACGCCGACAGAATGGTATAAGTGCTCTGCCCCTCGCTTGTATTCAGTTGAATTGTGGGATGTGCTTCCCAATAGTCCTTCTTCGCATAGGAAAGAAGGGAGCCAAACATGGTTCCGTCCTTCATATGGTGTCCATAGATAACATAATTTCCGCAGTCATCCGAACACGCACCATCCAGGAAGGGTACGCCGTGCGTTGAGTAGTTTCCATCAAAATCCCGACGCAGATAGTGTTCAGGATCGTCCGGCGTATACATAACCGGATAACTCAGCTGCGTTCCCTCAATTTTGATCCAGGCCCAGAAATCAGGATTTTTTTCAGATAGTAGCTCGTACTCAGAGGCAAACGACTCCTCTTCATCATCCGTTTCCCCGGAAGAATCTGTTCCATCCGGGGCGCTGTCGGCTTTTTGCTCCGCCATGTGTTCCAGTTCCTGAAAGGCAGCTTCCTGTTTTTTGCTTTCCCGAAAATAAGATATAACCACAATGGCAGATATCAGAAAGACAGCTAAAAATACAACCGCCATGGCTGCTGCAATTTGTTGTTTCCTTTTCATGCTTGTAGTCCTCTTAAATTAGGCAAGGAGGCTGGGAGATTCCCAGCCTCCTTTGGCTTATTTCATCCGTTTGCCGCGATAGCTGTTCTTTTTTACAATAATCAGCGAGACAAACAGTCCGGCCAGGGAAAGGCCCATCAACGAGAGCCACAGAGCCAGATTCATCGTATCATCCGTCTTCGGCGTATGATCTGGGGCACTGGGTTTATCTGGTGTGGTAGGCTGATCCGGATTGCTTGGAATATTGGGATTTTCGGGCTGTTCCGGCGTGCTGGGGTTGTCCGGATTATCAGGCTGATCTGGGATATCGCTGTTTCTGGTGTTGGTAAATGCTGCCACAGCGGTTTTGCCATCACGAATCACACCGGTATCACCATCTGCCGTTACCATATAGCCATCATGATCACTTTCAGTTACCGTATAGTGAATGCCCGTAGGCAGTCTGATAGCCGTGCTGCTTTCCCCGTGCTTGAGAGTAATGACCGCGACGCCCTTGTCGAAGCGCATATCGCCGTAGGTGCCGCTGATAGAGCAATCCAACTGAACGGTAAAAGTGAATTTTTGGTTGGTATCACCGGCATTCCCAGCGACAGTTTTGGAAACTGTCAGGCTGCCATACGCATCATCGTCATCCGATCCGCCGCCGCTGCTGTTCTTTGTATTGGTAAAGGCGGCTGTTGCAGTCTGGTCCTTTCCAATACTGCCGCTGGCCCCGTTGACCGTTGTCGTATAGCCGTCCTGATTGGCTTCACTCTCGGTCACTGTATAGGTGATTCCCGCAGGAAGCTCAAATGCGATCTTTTTCTCATTGTGCTTCAATGTAAACTCCGCAACACCGTTAACGAAGGTCATATCTCCGTAGCTGCCGTTGATGGAAACATCACTCAGCGTCACGGTGAAGTGGAAGTCCGCCGTCTGACTGCCCGCATTGCCGGCGACTACCTTGGAAACCATCAGACTGCCGGTTTCCTTGCCGGGTGTCGGAGGTATTGGGGTGTCGCTATTTTCATAAGTGTTGGTGAACGTAACCGATGCAGCGGCAGGCTGCTTTGCATCCGCTTTGAAAATCAGCTTAAAGCCAAAATCGTAATAGCGGAACTGATTCCATGCATTAGGGACTTCAATGTATCCCTTAATCCGGTCAAGTGTCAGGCTGTCTCCGTCTGCAATTTCCGCCCCATTGTTCATTGCTTTCAGCACATTGGCAGTCGCCGCATCGGTACGATCCATATAATCCTTGATGCCGCCGACTCCAACATCCGATGTGGCGCTATTATCGATAACCGTGGACACCGGACGGTCATCACTGTCAAGAGAGAAGCGGATGCAACGCTCATACAGATACTCATAGGCCATGCTCAGGATATCCGGATCGGATTCCAGCAGATAATAATCCGGCTGGTAAGCATAGATTGTCGCATCTTCCTTACTAAACTCCTGCCCGCCGGAAATCAGTTTCTTTCCAGCTTCGACACGGGTATCGCTGAAGCCCCAAGTCTTGAAATAGTCCAGCGTTCCGTCATTGAGGGCAGCATAGGGGATGCACCAGTTGGACATTGTACCGGCCAGATTGGAGTAGTAGGTCGTGATATGGCTTTGACCATCATACGGCATTGCAGGAGAACCTATATAACCGGTACCCAGTACATTGTATTTCTGCGCCACAGTCAGCTCGTCCAGCGAATTCACACCGTAGAACGCGCAGATGAAATCGGCATAGGTGCGGTTGCTGTCTGCCGGAAGGTTGACATCCGTGCCTTTCCAGTTCTTGAAGGTGAATGCCTGCTTGATAAGCTCGGGAAGCGCGTTCATCTGCCGCAAGGTAATCGTCTGGGCACTGTTCGTTGAAGAATTTCCCGTCAGCGTTCCCTTGCCGGGATTGCTGCTGAAATAGGAAACAACAGCCGGATTGATGCAGCGGAGCGGCGCGAGCGCAATCCGCACATTGTTATCATCAAAGCCTTTCGTATCAAGCGCACCGGCGGTATCGGTCTGGCTGGTCAGGAAAGAATACATCCGCTGCCAGACATCGCCCCAGCCGTAACCGGCAGAGGTGCTGCTTGCGCCCTCATTGGTATTTTTCATAGACGGACTTCCAGATGGGGTATAAGTCTGTCCAACCGGAATCCAGTTGACGGTATCGAACTCATAATCCTGATAACGGATGGGCGCACCGGTCTCGTTGACAAACTTCACTTTGAAGCTGCGGGGCGCATAATTCTGATAATCTCGCATCTGCGCTTCCATGTACTCGGCCAGCGGATCACAGTCAACGGTGATCGTCCCATCTGCGCTGATCTGGTCGGATGTCAGTGTGTAGGCAAAATAGCCGTCCTCATCTTTGACCAGATCTCCGTTTTTCTTTGCCCATCCACCTGTGGTCTCAGCGGCAGCACCCGTTACCGTCACCTGTGCGGAGAGGCCATTCTCAGGTGTTCCGCCGTTTCCAGAGAAGGACGTGGATTTGTAATGGCCGTGTGTTGGTGTCGTTTCCGTCACGGTATAGTCGCCAGGCTCCAGACCGGTCAGCAGCGCATTCTGTCCGGCTCTCAGTTTGATCTTGCCGTCTGCCGGGATAGACTGCACAGCACCACCGTCCACGCTATACTGGCCGACAGCCGCCGTTCCATCCTTTGTCACCGTGAATTCAAACTCAGTATCCTTGTCCGGTGTTCCAGTACCAGTGACTTCTTTATGAATGGTCAAAGAACCAGTGTTGTCCACAGGGTTATCAGTAAATACATTTTTATACAGCAGTTCATCACCACCGTATACATCTTCAATCCTTTTACCACCTACTTTTGTTTCGATACCATTATGTGTATGGGTGATCGTAGTCGTGCAATCCGGGCTTTCTACTTCATTTACAATATATTTGCTTTCCATAGATATATCCTTGGAAAACGCATCGTAAATATCCTTCACATCAAATCCGTTATCATCGTCATAATCATCAAAATCCTCCGGCAGCCCCCATGTTTTAAAAACAGCATACTGATCTGCCTTCATGGAAAAACAGCCATCCGCATCCGTTTTCAGCGTGCCATCATCGATTCTGTCACCCGTTTTTGCATCATACAGTTCATAAGGATAATCGCTTAACTTCTGATATAAATCATCTGTTTTTTTGAATCCATCAAAGTAACCTTCATCATTGTATTTTCTGACAAATGACGGAACAAGTTCTGTGACCTGAAATTCATATTCCGCATTTTGGGGTTCATTTCCTTCAACTGCTTTTTCAATGCAGAGTTCTTTATCCATGGGCATAAACGTGAATTCCAAGAATGCTCCCCACTCGCCCCGTCCTATAAGAGACTTATCTGTAATGCAAAAGTCATCTGTATCCAGTGTATGGTCTTCATTATAATAGTACGCATACCCGCCGAGCGTGTCTACGCTATATGACAGGAGCGTGATTCGATAATCATAGCCAAAGGGGATATAGATATCGAATTCCCCATACGGAGAGCCATCTTCTGCATTATCATCCCAAAAGCTCAGTGGAATGGAAACCACACCGTCCTCATACATAACATTATAAAGATCATCGTTGCCATAATTATTAAAATAAGTCTTAGGCAGGCGTGAAATATTCCCGTCTGCATCTCTTAATTCAATCAGGAAATTGACATATCCCGTCGCATTATCGGGAAATCCCCAGCCAGGATACTCCATCTGCTTGCGGATAGTATCTGCCATCCAAATCTCAATATCAAGCCAGTTGCTTAAATCCCATTCAAAGGAGAACGACGCAACCGCAGGGTCATCTTCCGCTGTTCCATGATACTCTGTGACAAGTTCATTACTGGTCGGACGGCAGGTAAATTTATCTCCATTGTAGTAAGCTCCGTTTTCATCCGTCCACTCTTCGTTCGTATAGTAACAATCCGAGATATTGTAAGAAACCGAATAGGAAGCTCCTTTATCCAAAATAAACACCGCAGCTTTACCACTGTTTGCGGCCATTTTGAAAGAATCAGATATCGTAGTCGTTTCAACCGAATGATCTTCTTGAGAAACCAGATAGTAAGTTTGTCCATTGCCAAGAGGCGTATCGTTGATGGATATATCAAACGTAAGTTCATATTCTTTGATGCATTCTTCCGCCTGATAAATATTCAGTGATGCCAAGTGCTCACTTTGCACCGCATTCACATCAATTACAAGAAATGTCTGCGTATCAGTATCAAAGGAAATCTTGTCATCATTGGTTAGAAGGTCTTTGATATAATCATATTCCTGATTTTCAGAATAAGCATCAACATCTTCCTGCCCACAAATCAGTTCACCGCCATCGGCATAGCAATTCTCTGTGTGCGTATTCCCCTGTGCATGTGCGATTCCTGATGGGAACAATCCAACTGTCATTACAGCAACCAGTGCGATGCTTAGAAATCTCTTTTTCATTCTTCCGTACCGCATAATTCCTCCTCCAATATGTTGATTGTCTTTTTGAAGATATTCTTCTATTGCCAACGGAATCAATATTCCGTTTGTTCGCAGCAGAAAAATTTCTGTTAGAAGAGTCCCCATTTTAGAAGGAAATGCTGGTTTGAGATTCTTTATAACTAAAAAAGGCACAAAGAGCAGAGTCGCACAAAACCAACCTTGTGCGGCTCCATTTTTCATGTGAAAAATTTGTCGATTAGGCTTGCCTTACTTTGTGTGCGTGTGATATATTGAGGTTAAATATATAGTTGTGAAATTTTTTCGCATTCTGCACCAACAGAATATTGATTCCGTT
>CAKTIO010000001.1 GCA_934565855.1 uncultured Dysosmobacter sp. | reverse complement strand
ACCCTCGAGACCCTTTAGGAGCCTACATGATTTCCAATCATGCGCCCTCGACCAACTAGGCGACTTCTCCATAGCTGCTCAAGCTCATTCAGTTCGTTGCCGCGCTTACTATCAGCGGGACAGCGTTATTAGTATATCAAAAAAGAGCGGAAAGTCAAGAGAAAATCTCGAAAAAATTCATATTTTTTTGCGGCGCGCCGGAAGCGGTCCGGATGGCTCCAGACCGCCGGGAGCGCCGCTGCACGAAACGCTTCAGTGCAGATTGGACAGAAGCTGGTCCACGGTGTGGTCCACGGCGACACCCACCCGCTGGATGCGTTTTCCCACTCCGGTTTTCATGGACCTGCGCCCCATAGGGACCAGCATGCCCAAAATCATGCCGGCTGCCGTGCCGGCACCCATACCGAACCAAAACCCGGTACGCTTTTTCATTCCATCCTCTCCTTTACGGCACATCCATAGGATGTCCCAAAGCGCGGGCTTCAAACCTGGTGGAATTTGGTTTGCCAAAGCGCATATCCTTCTATATAATAAATTTTGAACATCAGACGGAAATAAAAGAGGAGATACATATGACAAAAATTTACCTGATCCGCCACGCGGAGGCGGAGGGAAACCTGTACCGCATTGCCCAGGGGCAGCAGAACAGCCTCATCACAGACCGGGGCTTCCGGCAGATCGCGGCGCTGAAGAAGCGCTTTGCGGACATTCCGGTGGACGCGGTATACAGCAGCGACCTGTACCGGACCTGCGTCACTGCCACGGCGGTGTACCTGCCCAAGGGGCTGCCGCTGCACACCTGCCCGGAGCTGCGGGAGATCTGCGTGGGCGACTGGGAGGGAAGGACCTGGGGCGAGATCGCCCGGACGGACAGCCAGCAGATGCAGGATTTCTCCCTGCACCTGGACCGCTGGCATGTGGACGGCGCGGAGACGCCCCAGCAGGTGCTGGACCGGATGCTGGCGGCGGTGCGGCACATTGCCGGGGAGAACCCCGGAAGGACCGTGGCGGTGTTTTCCCACGGCTGCTCCATCCGCATTCTGCTGGCGGCATTGCAGGGGTACTCCATCGCACAGATGGGCGAAACGCCGCTGGGCAGCAACACGGCGGTCTCTCTGCTGGAGGGAGACGGAGACGGGCTGCGGGTGGTGTTCCGGGACGACGTGACGCACCTGACGCCGGAGCTGCTGCGCAGGCACTCCAGCCGGACGCCCGCCCCCAAGCCCCTGGACCCGGGACTGTATTTCCGCCCCCTGCAGCCGGAGCAGGAGGCGTGGATGCTGCAATGCGTCCGGAACGGCTGGGCGGACGCCGCCCTGCCGGAGCCGTATACCGATGCGGCGGCGCGGCGGCTGTGCCTGTCCGGCACGGCGGCGCAGGCGGGCATTTTGGAGGGGCAGCCGGTGGGGCTGCTGCAATTTGACTCCGCCCGGGATGCGGCGGAGGGAAGAGGCTGGATCTCTCTGCTGTATGTCCAGCGTGAGCAGAGGGGACGGGGCTACGGTGTACAGCTGCTGGGGCAGTCCGTGCAGCATTACCGCCCGCTGGGACGGCGGTCGCTCTGCGTGGCGCTGGCGGCGGAGAATGCCCCGGCGGTTCGGTTCTTTGAGGAATACGGCTTTTTCAAAACAGAGGAGCGGCTGGCGGACGGGCGCGCGGTCTGGGAGAAGGATATTTCCTTCCGCCCGCTGGAAAGCTACCGCTGAGGGAGACTGCCGGGAAAAGCCGGGACCCCCGCGCACTCCTTTTACCACACACCCGTTGACCGGACGCCGGGGCGGCTGAGCGCGGCGTCCGCACAAGTGAAAGCATGACGGCATGGGACACGGAACGGTATGGAAAGGTGTGGAAGCATGAGCGTTTTTTACACAGGCGTATTGTTTTTCCTGGGACTGGTGCTGATCGTCAAGGGCGGAGACTGGTTTCTGGACGGAGCGGTTTGGATCGCGGAGGTGACGGGGGTGCCGCGGTTCATCATCGGCGCCACGGTGGTCTCCTTTGCCACCACGCTGCCGGAGCTGACCGTCTCCGTGACCGGCGTGCTGAAGGGGGAGACGGACCTTGCCATCGGCAACGCCGTGGGGTCTGTGACGGCGAACCTGGGGCTGATCTTGGGGCTGTCCGTGGTGTGTATCCCGGCTTTGGTGGACCGGCGGCAGTTTTTCGGAAAAGCCATGCTGATGGCGGCAGGCGCGGCGCTGCTGATGCTGCTGTGCGCCGGGGGCAGCCTGCTGGCGAAGCCGTCGCTGCTGTTGCTGATAGTGTTTGCGCTGTATCTGGGCAGCAATCTGCGGGACGCCGCGGGGCGGCGGGGCGCAGGGGTCCCCGGAGGGGCAAGACCCGCGCCCCCGGACCGGGGCATGGCGGTGCGGAAGCTGGCGGTGTTCGCGGCGGGGCTGGCGGGGATCCTTGCCGGGTCCCAGCTGCTGATCGAGGATGGCAGCGCTCTGGCGCTGCTGCTGGGGGTCCCCGCCAGCGTCATCGGGGTGACGCTGGTGGCGGTGGGGACCTCTCTGCCGGAGCTGGTCACGGCACTGACCGCCATTGCCCGGCGGGAGACGTCGCTGTCCGTGGGCAACATCATCGGGGCGAACGTCATTGACCTGACGCTGATCCTGCCGGTGTGCTCGCTGCTGTCCGGCGGGCAGCTGACCATTGCCCGGCAGACCAACCGGCTGGATCTGCCCGCCTGTCTGGGTATGGTGCTGCTGTCCATTCTGCCGCCCATGCTGCGGGGCAGGTTTTACCGCTGGCAGGGAGCACTGATGTTAGCGGGCTACGCGGGCTATGTGGTGCTGCTGCTGCGCTGACGGAGGGCATTGGGAAAATGCCGGAGGGAGAAGAGCGGAGCCGCTGCTTTTTGTGCAAAACGAAGAATCTGTTCAATTATCGAATTAGCACTTTACTTTGCTAATAAAATAAAGTAAACTAAAGCATCATAACACGGGACATAGCCCTGCAACGGAGGATGCAGTATGGAACTGAATCTGGAAATTTTAAAGCCCCAGGAGCGGGCGGCATTGCAGCTGCGCGTGCTGTACGAGCAGGCGGGCTATCGGAAATACCATATGGGACGCTTTGAGGAGTACGGGCTGTATCAGGAAAACCGCAGCTTTCTCAGCTCTGAGCAGGTCATCACCTTTACGGATCTGGACGGGCGGCTGCTGGCGCTGAAGCCGGACGTCACGCTGTCCATCGCCAAGAACGTGCAGCCCGCGCCGGGCAGCTGCGAGCGCTGCTATTACTCGGAGAACGTCTACCGCCCCAGCCTGGAGAGCCACACCTTCAAGGAGATCAGCCAGATGGGACTGGAGTGCATCGGCGCGGTGGACTGCGCGGAGATGGTGCAGGTGGTCTCTCTTGCCATCGACTCGCTGGCGATCACCGGGGCGGACAGCGTGGTGGAGCTTTCCCACATGGGCTTTGTCACGGGGCTGCTGGACGCGGTGGGTGCGCCGGAGGGGACCCGGCACCTGCTGCTGGGGTGCATCCGCAACAAGAATACCCACGAGCTGCAGAAGCTTGCCGCCCAGTCCGGGCTGTCCCGGCAGGGGACGGACGCTCTGTGCCGCCTGACGGAGCTTTCCGGCGAGTGGGAGGAGGTGCTGTTCGCGGCGGAGCCGCTGGCGCTGAACGCCGGCATGGGCACCGCGCTGACGGAGCTGCGGGACATCTGCACCGCGCTGGCGCAGGCGGGAAGGACCGCGTCCCTGCGGCTGGACCTGTCGCTGGTCAACGACATCGACTATTACAACGGACTGGTGATCCAGGGCTATCTGGCGGGGCTGCCCAGAGCCGTGCTGAAGGGCGGGCGCTATGACCCGCTGGTGGACAAGTTCACCCCCGGCGCCAAGGCAGTGGGCTTTGCGCTGTATCTGGACGAGATGGAGCGGCTGAACGCCCCCGCCGCCCCGGTGGAAAGCGGCGCTCCGGCGGAGAAGGTCATGCTGAACGTGGCGCTGCCCAAGGGACGCCTGGGCGACAAGGTATACAACCTGCTGGCGGGCGTGGGCTACGGCTGTCCGGAAAATTACAACGACACCCGCAAGCTGGTGGTGGAGAACCGGGAGGCGGGCATCCGCTATTTCCTGGTGAAGCCCAGCGACGTGGCGATCTATGTGGAGCACGGCGCGGCGGATATCGGCATCGTGGGCAAGGACATTCTGGAGGAATCCGGCGCGGACGTTTACGAGCTGCTGGACACCGGATTGGGCAGGTGCCGGATGTGCGTGGCGGGACCGGAGGACTTCCAGGAGGACCTCAGCCGGGCACTGCGGGTGGCGACCAAGTTCGTCAACATCGCAAAGGCGTATTACGCCGCCCAGGGACGGGACATCGACATCATCAAGCTGAACGGCTCCATCGAGCTGGCACCCATTCTGGGGCTCAGCGACGTGATCGTGGACATTGTGGAGACCGGCACCACCCTGCGGGAAAACCACCTGAAGGTGCTGACGGAGTTCATGCCCATCTCGGCGCGGTTCATTGCCAACAAGGCAAGCTTCCAGTTTAAGAAGCAGGAGATCCAGACGCTGCTGAAAAAGCTGACGGAGGTGACGGAGAAATGATCCGGATCTTGCATTTTAACGAGATCTCCCGGGAGGAGATCCTGAACCGGGACATCCGGGCGGAGGAGGACGTCTCCGCTACGGTGGACGCGATTTTGAGCCGGGTGCGGACCGGGGGAGACGCGGCGCTGCTGGAATACACCCGGCAGCTTGACGGCGCGGCGCTGGAGCGGCTCCAGGTCACGCAGGAGGAGCTGGACGCGGCGGACCGGGCAGTGGACCCGGAGTTCCGCCGCATTCTGGAGACTGCGGCGGCGCACATCCGGGAGTTTCACGAAAAGCAGGTCCATCAGAATTTTGTGCTGACAAGGGAAAACGGTGCGGTGATGGGGCAGCGCTACACCCCCATTGAACGGGTGGGTGTGTGCGTGCCGGGAACGCCCACGGCGTTTCCCTCCACCGTGCTGATGGACGTCATTCCGGCGAAGATCGCCGGTGTGAAGGAGATCGTCATGGTCACGCCCCCGGCGAAGGACGGCTCCATTAGCCCGCAGGCGCTGGTGGCTGCCCGGATCGCCGGTGTGACCCGGATCTTCAAGTGCGGCGGCGCACAGGCGGTGGCGGCGCTGGCATACGGCACGGAGAGTATTCCCCGGGTGGACAAGGTGGTGGGTCCCGGCGGCATCTATGTCGCCACGGCAAAGCGCAAGGTTTACGGTCTGGTGGACATCGACATGATCGCGGGTCCCAGCGAGATCCTGGTGCTGGCGGATGAGCAGTGCGACCCGGCATGGGTGGCGGCGGACATGCTGTCCCAGGCGGAGCATGACCGGCTGGCGACCGCCGTGCTGGTGACCAACAGCCAGTTTCTGGCGCAGGCGGTGCAGGCGGAGCTGGAGGTCCAGCTGGAGCAGCTGCCCCGCCGGGACATCGCCCGGGCGTCCATCGAGGACAACGGAAAGATCATCGTCACGGAGAACTGGGACGATGCGCTGGAGGCGGTGAACGCCATCGCGCCGGAGCATCTGGAGCTGTGCGTGGAGGACCCCTTCGCCATGCTGGCGCGGGTCCGCAACGCCGGAAGCATCTTTTTGGGACGCCACGTCCCCGAGGCGCTGGGCGACTATTTCGCCGGACCCAACCACACGCTGCCCACCTCCGGCACGGCGCGGTTTTCCAGCCCCCTCAGCGTGGACGACTATGTGAAAAAATCCAGCTTTCTCTACTATTCTCCGGAGGCGCTGGCGCAGGAAGCCGCGCAGATCGCGGCATTTGCCGAGCAGGAGGGGCTGCACGCCCACGCCCGCAGCGTGACCATCCGGACGGAAGCCGCCAAAAAAACAGGAGGTGCCCTATGAGCCGTTTTCTTTCCCGGGAAGCCGCCGTGCTGGAGCCGTATACCCCCGGCGAGCAGCCGCAGGACATTCCCTACACCAAGCTGAACACCAACGAAAGCCCGTTTCCCCCGTCCCCCCGGGTGCTGAAGGCGCTGAGCCGGGCGGAGCTTTTGAAGCTGAACCTCTACTCGGACCCCGCCTGCGCCCGGCTGAATGAAGCCATTGCCCGGCGCTATGAGCTGAAGCCGGAGCAGGTGATCTCCGGCAACGGGTCGGACGAGCTGCTGTCCTTTGCCTTCCGCGCCTTCTGCGGCGAGGGTAGGGGCATTGCCACGGCGGACATCACCTACGGCTTCTACAGGGTCTGGGTGCAGTATTACGGACTGGACGCCCGGATCATCCCCCTGCGGGAGGATTTCCGCATCGCCGTGGAGGACTATATGGATGTGCCGGAGACCATCCTCATTGCCAATCCCAACGCCCCCACGGGCATGGCGCTGCCCCGGTCCGAGATCCAGCGGCTGCTGGACGCGAACCCCGACCGGGTGGTCATCGTGGACGAAGCGTATGTGGACTTCGGCGGCGAGAGCTGCGTGCCGCTGCTGTACCGGTACGACAACCTGCTGGTAGTGCAGACCTTTTCCAAGAGCCGCTCTCTGGCGGGCGGGCGCATCGGCTTTGCCATGGGCAGCCCGGAGCTGATCGCCGGACTGAACCGGGTGAAGTACAGCTTCAACCCCTACAACGTCAACCGGCTGAGCATCATCGCCGGCGCGGCGGCGATGGAGGACGAGGCGTATTTCCAGCAGTGCGTGTCCACGGTGGTGCAGAACCGGGAGTGGACCGTGCGGGAGCTGAAGGCGCTGGGCTTTACTGTGCTGCCCAGCAGCGCGAACTTCATTTTTGCCAAAACGGACCGGATGCCGGGTGGAGAGCTGTACCGCCGCCTGAAGGAGAATGGAATTCTGGTGCGGCACTTTGACGCGCCGGAGCGGATCTCGGACTACTGCCGCATCACCATTGGCTCGCTGGAGCAGATGGTGTCGCTGGTGGATGAGGTCTCCCGGCTGCTGGAGGAAGGATAAGGAGGCGGCAGGATGCGAGAGGCTGTTTTGCAGAGAATGACCAATGAGACGGACATCCGGCTGACGCTGGCGCTGGACGGTACGGGCAGGGCGGACATCCGCTCCGGCTGCGGCTTTCTGGACCACATGCTGGAGCTGTTTGCCCGCCACGGAGATTTTGACCTGACGCTGGAGTGCCGGGGCGACACCCAGGTGGACGACCACCACAGCGTGGAGGACATCGGCATTGCCCTGGGGCAGGCGTTTTCCCGGGCGCTGGGAGACAAGCGGGGCATCACCCGGTACGGGCAGTTCCTGCTGCCGATGGACGAGACGCTGGTGCTGTGCGCCTGTGACCTGTCCGGCAGGGACTATCTGGGCTGGGCGGTGGAGCTGCCCGCCGCCAAGGTGGGCAGCTTTGACACGGAGCTGGCGAAGGAATTCTGGCTGGGCTTTGTGCGCAACTGCCCCTCCTCCATCCACATCCGCCAGCTGGCGGGAGAGAACACCCACCATATTCTGGAGGCGGTATTCAAGGGCATGGGCAGGACGCTGAAAATGGCGGTGTCCATGGATGAGAAGCACCGGGACGAGATCCCCAGTACCAAAGGAGTTTTGTAAGCATGATCGCGATCGTAGATTACGGAGTGGGAAACCTGTTTTCCCTGTCCTCCAGCCTGAAGGCGCTGGGCTTGGAGAGCCTTGTGACCCCGCGGGCGGCGGACCTGCGGGCGGCGGACCGCATCATTCTGCCGGGCGTGGGCGCCTTCGGAGACGCCCGGGCGAAGCTGGACGCCACCGGACTGGTGCCGGTGCTGCGGGAGGAGGCGCGGAGGAAGCCGCTGCTGGGTATCTGCCTGGGCATGCAGCTGCTGTTTGACCGCAGCATGGAATATGGCGAGCATGCCGGACTGGGGCTGGTCTCCGGCGAGGTGGCGGACCTGCGGCAGGACCTGTCCGACCCGGCGCTGAAGGTGCCGCACATGGGCTGGAACAGCCTGCAGCTTCAGCGGGACGACCCCCTGTTCCAGTATTTCAAAAACGGAGAATATGTGTACTACGTCCACAGCTTCTACGCAAAGGGCTGCGCGGCGTCCACCCTTGGCACCTCCCAATACGGCAATGTGGCGGTGACCGGCGTGGTCCGCAGCGGACAGGTATACGGAACGCAGTTCCACCCGGAAAAATCCGGAGACGCCGGGCTGCGGCTGCTGAAGGCGTTCAGCGAACTGTAAAGGAGAGGGATTATGCAGATTTTTCCAGCCATCGACCTGCGGGACGGACGGGCTGTCCGGCTGACCCAGGGCGATTACGATAAAATGACGGTTTATTCCGCCCAGCCCTGCGGGGTGGCGCGGCGGTTCATCCGCGCCGGCGCCAGAAACCTGCATGTGGTGGATCTGGACGGCGCGAAGCTGGGGCATCCCGGCGACGCCAACCTTGTGGAGATCGAGGCGCTGGTCCGGCAGGGACACCTGTTCATCGAGGTGGGCGGCGGCATCCGGGACGAGGACACCGTCCGCCGGTATCTGGACATGGGGGTAGACCGGGTGATCCTGGGCACCGCCGCTGTGGAGGACTTCGCCCTTACGGAGCGGATGGCGGCGCGCTACGGCGAAAGGCTTGCCGTGGGCGTGGACGCCCGGGACGGAATGGTAGCCACCCACGGCTGGCTGGAGACCAGCCGGGAGGAGGGCTTTGCCTTCTGCCGCCGCCTGCGGGACGCGGGCGTGAAGACGGTAATCTACACGGACATCAGCCGGGACGGCACGCTGTCCGGCACCAATTTGGAGGCATACCGGAGGCTGGTGGAGCTGGACGGGCTGAGCATCGTGGCGTCCGGCGGCATCTCCTCCGTCCGGGAAATCCGGGAGCTGACGGATATGGGCGTTTCCGCCGCCATTCTCGGCAAGGCGGTGTACGACGGGCAGTTGGATCTGGGCATGTGTCTGAGGGAAGCCGGAGACGTCCGGGACGAGACCGAGGACCAGCCGTTGCTGCTCTGACGCGGGAAGGAGGAGCCGTATGCTGGCAAAACGAATCATTCCCTGCCTGGACGTCCGGGACGGACGGGTGGTGAAGGGAACCAATTTTGAGGGTCTGCGGGACATGGCGGACCCGGTGGAGATGGCGCGGTTTTACAACCTCTCCGGTGCGGACGAGCTGGTGTTTTACGACATCACCGCCTCCTACGAGGGGCGCGCCCTGTTTACGGACATCCTGCGGCGGGTGGCTGGCGAGATCTTCATTCCCCTGACGGTGGGCGGCGGCATCCGCACGGTGGAGGACTTTGACCGGGTGCTCAAGTGCGGGGCGGACAAGGTGTCCGTCAACTCCGGCGCCATTGCCGACCCGGGACTCATCGGAGAAGCCGCCCGGAAGTACGGCGACCAGTGCGTGGTGCTGTCCATGGACGTAAAGCGGGTGGATGGGCAGTTCCGCCTGTTTGCCAAGGGCGGACGGGAGGATACCGGCATTGACGCCCTGGACTGGGCGCGCCGCGGCGTGGAAAGCGGCGCGGGCGAGATCGTGCTGAACTCCATCGACACCGACGGCGTGAAGCAGGGCTTTGACTTGGAAATGCTGGACGCGCTGGCGTCCCGGGTGCAGGTGCCCATTGTCGCCAGCGGCGGCGCCGGAAAAAAAGAGGACTTTGCAGAGCTGTTCACCCACCCCGGCATCGACGCCGGATTGGCGGCGTCCATCTTCCACACCCGGCAGGTGGAGATCCGGGAGCTGAAGACCTATCTGCGGGAGAACGGCGTGGAAATGCGGCTGTAAGCGCCGCGGATACAACAGGAGGAAGCGTGACTTATGGAATTGAAATTTGATGAAAGGGGATTGATCCCCGCAATCGTACAGGACCACTACACCAAGGAGGTCCTGACCCTCGCCTATATGAACCGGGAGAGCCTGGCGATCACCATTGACGAGCAGCGCACCTGCTTTTTCTCCCGCAGCCGCCAGCAGCTGTGGCGCAAGGGCGAGACCAGCGGAAACGTGCAGCATGTGGTGTCCATCACGGCGGACTGCGACGGCGACGCGCTGGTGGTAGAGGTGGTCAAGGACGGACCTGCCTGCCACACCGGCGCGGAGAGCTGCTTTTTCCAGCCCATCTACCTGTCGGAGGAGCTGAAGGCGTTCAGCTACGAGGGGCTGTACCAGCTGATCCGCGGGCGGAAGACCGACCCCAAGGAAGGCAGCTACACCACCTACCTGTTTGAAAAGGGACTGGACAAGATCCTGAAAAAGGTGGGCGAGGAGTGTACGGAGGTCATCATCGGCGCCCGGAAGGAGGACCGGGACGAGACCATTTATGAGATCGCGGACCTGACCTACCACGTCATGGTGCTGATGGTGCAGATGGGCATTTCTGTAGAGGATGTGACCCGGGAGCTGGAAAAGCGCCATGTGGTGGACCACAAGGTAAAGCAGGAGCGGATGCAGTGAACGGTCCCGGACTTTGCTCCATCCACACCCACTCCGTCTGCTGCGACGGAAAAAGCACGCTGGCGGAGATGGCGGCGGCGGCATATGCCGCGGGGGTGCGGTATTTCGGCGCGTCCGGACACTCCCACACACCCATTCCGGCGGACCAGGGCAACGTGCTGCCGGAGGACTGGACCCCCTATAAGCAGGAGGTCCTGCGTCTGCGGCAGGAGTACGCCGGGCGGATGGAGGTGCTGCTGGGCATCGAGTGGGACAGCTGCGCCCAGCAGCCCATGCCGGAGGGACTGGACTACTGGATCGGCTCCGTTCACGACCTGCGGGGCGGCAGTCCCGGCTGCTATTACTGCGTGGACTGGGACCGGCGGATGCTGGAGGACTGCTGCCGGGAGCTGTTCCACGGGGATTTCCGGGGTGTGTACCGGCAGTATTACGCCGACGTGGCGGAGATGGCGGGAAGAAGACCGCCGGTGCTGGGACACATCGACCTGATCACCAAGCTGAACGGCGACGGAGGTCTGTTTGACGAGGACAGCGGGGACTACCGCCAGGCGGCGCTGGACGCGCTGCACGCCGCGGACCCGGCTGCCACGCTGCTGGAGATCAACACCGGGGCGATCTCCCGGGGCTACCGCAGGCAGCCCTACCCCGCGCAGCTTCTGCTGCGGGAGTGGCGGCGGATGGGCGGACAGGTCATCCTCACAGCGGACGCCCACTGGGCGGACGCCATCGTTTACGGCTATGAGCAGGCGGCGGCGTGGGCGCGGGAGGCTGGCTACCGGGAGAGCGTCCTGCTGACGTTGGAGGGCTGGAGGACCGTGCCGCTGTAAAGCGGTCTCGTCTGTTCTGATGATGCAGAGACGCGGATGGCTCCGCGTCTTTGTGCTGTCTGCCGCTTGTGCAGAACGGGTGCGTCTGGTAAAATAGGGACATCTGTAAAGGGGGAGGACCACCATGCTTCAGACTGTAATCTTCGATCTGGACGGTACGCTGCTGAATACCATTGACGACCTGGCGGACGCCGGAAACTGGGTCTGCCGCCAGAACGGCTGGCCCCAGCACTCTACGGAGGAATTCAAGCGGATGGTGGGACACGGCATCCCCAATCTGGTCTCCCGCTTTTCGCCGGAGGATCAGCGCAGCCCGCTGCTGCTGATGTCCACGCTGTCGCAGTTTTCGGAGTATTACGGGCAGCACAATCTGGATAAGACCGCGCCCTACGCCGGCATCCCGGCGCTGCTGCGGGAGCTGAAGGACCGCGGCATCCATCTCGCCGTTTACTCCAACAAGGCGGATGAGTTCAGCGGAAAGATCGTGGAGCATTTCTTCCCCGGCGTGTTTGACGTCATCCGGGGCAAGCGGAAGGACGTTCCGGCAAAGCCGGACCCCACGGGGCTGCTGGCGCTGATGCGGGAGCTTCACTTTGCGCCGGAAACGGCGCTGTATGTGGGCGACAGCGATGTGGACATCCAGACCGCCCACAACAGCGGGCTTGCCGGCTGCGGCGTGACCTGGGGCTTTCGCAGCCGGGAGGAGCTGCTGGCGCAGCAGCCGGAGCTTCTGGCAGACACGCCGGAGGAGCTGCTGCAATGTATCCTGAGAGGATGAAGTATCTGTAAAAGGGGCACACCGCCGGAAACCGGCGGTGTGCCCTGCCATATATGTACGCAGGATTTTTGGGCGCGTTATGCCGCCGTGCGGAGGACCAGCTCATAGCCCTCCGGCAGCGCGGCGGAAAGCAGCGCGCGGACGCTGGTCTCCGCCTGGGTCTGCGCCTCTTCCAGCAGCCCGTGGGACAGCGCCTTTTCCTCCATCGCGGTCCTCTGGTCCGCCTGGAAGGCGGTGAAGTCCTCCACGGTAAAGGGGTTGAACAGGCTTGCCCTTTCGTCAAAGATCTCCACGCTCTCCGGGTCGATGTCGTGGGAGAGGATCTTCGCCGCAGGCAGGCGCACGGTGACGGTGTTCTCCTGCAGGGAGACGCTTGCCGCGGAGAGGTCGATGCCGGCGCGGATCTCACCGTCATAGGTCAGGATGAACTGCTTGGTGGTAAAGGGAATGGTGACACCGTAAAATTCGCTTTTGTTTTCAAATTTCGCCATGTTGGTGTAGGAATAGCGGACGCTGGCAAGCTCGCTGATGCCGCTGAGCTGGTTCTGCAGGACCACGGCGTCCAGCTGCGTCCGGCTGTTTTCGCCGGAGCGCCCCAGCAGGAACCCGGCGGCGCCCACCGCGGCGCAGAGCAGGACCCCCAGCAGAAGGGTGCGCAGCGTTTTTGTGAAGGAGATGCGTCTCCGCATGCCAGATGAAGTTTCCAAATGCGTTCCTCCGTTTCCTCCGCCGGTGGGTCCGGCAGATTTGAAAGTATTCTACCAAATTCAACGGAAAACGCAATCCAAAAGGGAAAATTGTCAAAAAGCTGTAATCAATGAAACCGTTTTGTAACGCTTTGCCGCCCCTGCGGAGGGCGGTTTCCCGGCGGGGAAGGGGCAACTGCCGGGAAACCGGGACCTCGCTCAGGGAAGGACCGTGCCGGGGGTGACGGCGTTTTCCCCGTCAGACAGGTCGCCGTCCCGGTCGTGTACCCGGGCGTTGCGCAGCATTTCCTCGTACGTCGCGCCGGGAAGCAGGCTGTCGCCGCCGCTCTGCTGCCGGGCGGAGCGGCTCTCCTGCGCGGTGGGGCTTTTCTGGACCTTGCCGTTTTCCAGCGCGGTGGAGGGTTCCTGGGTGTCCGGCTCGTTGTCCGTCTCCCGGTCCTCTCCGTCATGGTCGGAGAAAATGTCCCCGCCGGAGTCGGAGGTGTCCGGGGTCTGGGCGTCGTCCTCCCGGCGGTCCTCCTCCACTTGGGCGGAGCCGTCCGGGTCCGGGGTCCTGTCCCGTCCGCAGCCCGACAGGGGCAGGCTGGACGCCAGCAGAAGCAGCAGGAGCATCCACATGTTTTTCAAACCGTATTCCTCCCTTGCGGAGTGATTCTGAATGCGATACCCGGTACATAGTATGGGTCGGAGAGCGGGAAACAATCCCGGGAGTTTTTCCCATCAAAATGCTGGGAATTTTGCCGAAAGCCACAAAAGAACAGCGGTGGAAAAGACGCTGGTCGTGGAAGTCGCCAAAAGTATGACCGGGAAAAGGTTTTCCTCCGGCGTTTTGTAAAATTCGCTGTTGACTGTCCTGCGAAAACCGACTATGATAACAATAGTAGTATGATCTTTTATGCGAAGATACCATAACGCATACGAAAAGGAGAGCTGTATCATGTATACTCAGGAGATTACTGTGAACAATGAGGTCGGTCTGCACGCCCGTCCTGCGACCTTCTTTATCCAGAAGGCAAACGAGTTCAAAAGCGGCATCTGGGTGGAAAAGGAAGACCGCCGTGTAAATGCCAAAAGCCTGCTGGGCGTTTTGTCCCTGGGCATTGTAAAGGGGACCACCATCACCCTGATCGCGGATGGCAGCGATGAAAAAGAGGCTGTGGAAGCGCTGGTGGAGCTGGTAAAGGACAATTTCGGAGAATAAGCCAAGATACAGATTCCTTTTGGCGGTCCTGCGTGGTGCAGGACCGCCATTTTTGATAAAGCCGCGGACACGGCGCAGACCGGTCCGGAGAGGAGGAGCCGCGTGACTAAGGAAGAGCTGCGGGAAAAGGCGAACGCCCTGCCGCTGGCGCCGGGCGTATACCTGATGATGGATAAAACGGGCAGGGTCATTTATGTGGGCAAGGCGAAAAAGCTGAAAAACCGCGTCAGCCAGTATTTTCAGGACACGGCGTCCCACACGGAAAAGACCCGGCGGATGGTCTCTCAGGTGGACCACTTTGACACGATCTTCGTGTCCAGCGAGTTTGAGGCGCTGATTCTGGAGAACTCGCTCATCAAGCGCCACAGCCCCAAGTACAACATTCTGCTGAAGGACGACAAGGGCTATCCCTTTGTACGGCTTTCCAACGAGAGCTATCCCCGGTTTTCGATGGTGAACCGCCTGGCAGACGACGGAAGCCGGTATTTCGGTCCCTTCGGCGGCAGGCACGAGACCCGGCAGGCGATCGACGCGGTGTGCGCCGCGCTGCGTCTGCCCACCTGCCGCAGGCAGTTTCCCCGGGATCTGGACAGCGACCGCCCCTGCCTGAACTACCACATGGGCAAGTGCGACGGATTCTGCCAGTCCCGGATGAGCAACGCGGAGTACCGCCGCCGGATGGAGCAGGCGGCGTCCCTGCTGGAGGGCAAGGGCAGGCAGCTGGTGCGGGAGATGACCGCGGAGATGGAGGCGGAGGCGGAGGCGCTGCGCTTTGAGCGGGCGGCGCAGCTGCGGGACCGGATCGCCGCCATTCAGGCGCTGAGCAAGCGGCAGACTGTCATCGCGGGTATCTGCGCCGACACGGACGTGTGGGGCATCACCCGGGGCGAGGGCAAGGGCTGCTACGCTGTGCTGCACATTGAGGATGGGCAGCTGACCGGGCGGGAGACGGAGCTGTTCTCCACCCACAACGGGGAAGAGGAGGGCGAGATCCTCTCCGCCGTGACAGCGCAGTATTACCTGCCACGGGCGCTGCTGCCCCATGAGATCCTGCTGCCGGAGGATTCCGGCGACTGCGAGGAGCTGAGCGAGGCGCTCAGCCGCCGGGCGGGACACCGGGTCTGGGTCCATGTTCCCCAGAGGGGAGAAAAGGCGGAGCTGCTGGCGATGGCGCAGCGGAACGCCGCCGAGGAGGCGGAGCGGGCGACCACGGACGCGGAGCGCGCCAATCACACGCTGGAGCTGCTGGCGAAAATGCTGCGCCTGCCCCAGCCGCCCCGGCGGCTGGAGAGCTTCGATATCTCCAATACCGGCGCCAGCGATATCGTGGCGTCTATGGTGGTCTACGCCGGGACCCGCCCGCTGAAGTCGGCGTACCGCCGCTTCCGCATCAAGGAACTGGCGGGGCATCCGGACGACTACGCCTCCATGCAGGAGGTGCTGCGCCGCCGCTTACAGCGGGCGGCGAATGGGGATGAAAAATTCCTGCCCCTGCCGGACGCCTTCCTCATTGACGGCGGCGTGACCCACGCCCGGGCGGCGCTGCAGGTGGCGCAGACGTTCCACTGCGGCGTGCCGGTGTTCGGCATGGTGAAGGACGACCGCCACCGCACCCGGGCGCTGGTGACGCCGGACGGACAGGAGATCGGCATTGCGGGCACGCAGGCGGTCTTCACCCTCATCGGGCAGATCCAGGAGGAGACGCACCGCTTTGCCATCACCTACCACCATGAGAGCCACGGGAAAAGCACGCTGCACTCCACGCTGGACGAGATCCCCGGCGTGGGTCCCAAGCGCCGGGAGGTGCTGCGCAGGCACTTCGGCAGCGTGAAGGCGGTCCGCCAGGCGGATGTGGCGGCGCTTTCCGCGGTGGTCCCCCGGTCCACGGCGGAGGCGGTATACCGCTTTTTCCACCAGCCGGCTGGGGAGACTGTGGAAAGCACGGAAAAATAGAGGGTTCCGGCGAAAGAAATCCGCGGGTTTGCGGGAAATGGATTGCACTTTGTGGAAAAAATTTATATAATGACACCGAAATCAATCCCCGGTGAAATGCACACGGAATGGAGCGGACATGGAAGCCTTACGGATGGGAATGGGCGCGGCGGGTTTTGCCCTGTTTTTCCTCAATGATTACAACGACTGGAGGTGGTCCAGCCGGCGGCTGCGGTGGTGCTTTCCGCTGGGAGCGCTGCTGGTGGCGGCTGCCACGGTCTGGGGCGCCGCGGCGGGGCTTTCCGGAAGAGACTGGACGGCACCGCGGGCTGCGGCTGCCGTTGGCGCGGCGGTGTTTCTATGGCTGCTGGCGGACGCGCTGGTGTTTTCCCTGCCCGGAGAAGAGGCATATGCCAGTCAGGGAGAGACGCGCCCGGTGTGTACCCGGGGTGCATATGCCCTCTGCCGCCATCCGGGCGTTTTGTGGCTGGCGGGCTGCTATGCCTGCCTGTGGCAGGGGTGCGGCTTTCCGTGGCGGGAGGGCGTGCTTTACAGCGCCCTGAACCTGCTGCTGGTGGTATTTGAGGACCGCTGCGTGTTTCCGGCGCGGCTGGAGGGGTATGGGGACTATCAGGCGGCAACGCCGTTTTTACTGCCGAACCAACAGAGTATCAGCGCCTTCCTGACATCAGGCGGGCTTAGAAGGAGATAGCTTTCGTGCGCTTTGATGAACGCTTGAAAAAAACCAGCCATGACAGCCTGTGGCAGGAATACTGCGGCTTTCTGGACATGAGCCTTTCGGAGTATATGTATACCCAGCGGCGGCTGATGGAGGAGCAGCTGCGCCTGTGGTGCGCCTGCCCGCTGGGCAGGCAGCTGCTGCGGGGCAGGCAGCCCCGGACGGTGGAGGAGCTACGGGAACAGCTGCCCCTGACCACCTACGCGGATTACGCGGACGTGCTGCTGGCAAAGCGGGGGGACATGCTCTGCGCGGAGCCTGCCATCTGGATCCGCACCACCTGGGAGGGCGGGCTGCGCCCCATCAAGCTGGCACCCTACACCCGGGAGATGCTGGACCGCTACCGCCACAACCTCATCGCCACCATGATGATGGCGTCCGCCCGGCGGAAGGGGGACTTTGACCTGAAGGCGGGCTACCGCATTCTGTACGGCGGCGCGCCGCTGCCCTATGCCACCGGGCTGGTGCCCTCCCTGCTGGAGGAGGACATCCACTATGAATGGCTGCCGGACGGAGACGCCGGCTCCGGGCTGTCCTTCAGCCAGCGGATCAAAAAGGGCTTCGGCATGGCGATGAGCGGCGGAGTGGACTTTTTCTTCTCCATCGGCAGCGTGGCGAATTACATTACGGAGAGCTTCTCCAAGCCGGGCGGAGGCGGCAGCCGCAGCGGACTGCGGGTCTCGCCGGGCAACGCCCTGCGCTATCTCCGGGCGAGGTACATCAGCCGCCGGGACGGGCGCCCGGTCCGTCCGGGGGACATCTTCCGGCTGAAGGCGTTTTTCTACGGCGGCACAGACGCCCGCTGCTATAAGCAGCGGCTTACGGAGGCGTGGGGCGTGGTGCCGACAGAGGCGATGCTGGGTACGGAGTCCACCTGCATGGGCAGCGAGACATGGGAGCACAACGGCATGGTGCTGTATCCGGACGCCTGCTTCTACGAGTTCATCCCGGAGGAGGAGCTGCGCCGGAATCTGGAGGACCCCGCCTATACGCCCCGGACCTGCCTGATGGACGAGGTGCGCGGCGGAGAAAACTACGAGATCGTACTCAGCGTGCTGCACGGCGGCGCGTTCATGCGCTACCGGATCGGCGATGTGTTCCGCTGTCTCAGCGCGGGCGGACAGGAGCTGCCCCGGTTCTCCTATGTGGACCGGGTGCCGGATGTGATCGACATTGCCGGCTTCACCCGCATCACCGAGGCGTCCATGCACGAGGTCATCAACCTCTCTCACCTGACGCTGGGAGACTGGGTGCTGAAAAAGGAGTATGACGAGGGGGAGAATCCCTTCCTGCACATGTATCTGGAGATCCCACCGGAGGCGCAGGAGCGGGAGGTCACCGTCCGGCAGGTGCTGCAGGAGCATCTGTCCGTCTACTTCAAGTATTTTGACAGCGACTACGGCGACCTGAAAAAGCTGCTGAATATGGAGCCGCTGCAGATCACCATTCTCAAATACGGGACCATTGCCGCCTATGAGCGGGAGCGGGGAAAGCGGATGAACCGCATCAACCCCGGCATGCTGGACGTGATGGGCATGCTGAAGGCGCAGGACCGTCCCGCCGCTTCGGACAGGAGGGGATGCCCATGACCTATCAGATCCCCTTCCTGTATATCAATGTGCTGGCGCTGGCGGCGTTTGCCATTCTGTTCGCCACCTTCCTGGCGGCGAAAAAAACGCCGGAGATCCGGACGTTCCTGGTGATGATGGCGGACTGCGTCATCTGGATGGGCGGGTCCGTGATGATGCGGCTGCAGCTGTGGCCGGGGATGCACTTCTGGTACTACGTCTCCCTCATCGCCATTTTCTTTATGGAAGTGGTGTTCTACACGTTTCTTTACAGCTTCGCCCGGGAAAAGGGAAGGTTTCTGCTGACGCTGTTCTGGGCGGGCAGCCTTGCCCTGCTGCCGGGAACGCTGTCCGGCTTTTTCCTGGCGCCGCCCTTGCCCACGGTGCGCCCGGACGGTATGGTGGTCTACACCTACCACACGGTGTACTGGCACATGGCGTTTCCCTGCATCCTGTTTCTGTCAATGGTCTTCTGCTCGCTGCGGCTGCTGGGAAAAATGCGGCGGGAGCAGGGGGCGCACTCTTCCGGCGCGGTGCTGCTGTTTTTCGGCGGACTGGTGGCGCTGGTGGGCAACCTGATGCAGATATTCATCCCCGGCAACACCTTCCCCTATGACGCCCTCTCCGGCGTGATCTACGCCGGGATGATGGTGTTCGCCCTATACCGCAGGCGGCTGTTCCGGCTGACGCTGGTGGTATCCCGGGGACTGCTGATGCTGTCCGTGGGAGTGGTGTACGTTCTGCTGGGCGTGTACTGCGCCAATCCGCTGTACGCCTTTTTCCTGACGCGCATTGGGCTGCGGAGCCAGACGGCGCTGACGATGGCGTCCGTGCTGCTGGCGGGACTGCTGTCCCTGTCGTATCTGCTGGCGCGGCGGCTCATCGACTCCCTGTTCATCCGGGAGGAGCAGCAGAACCGGCGGCTGAAGAGCTTTTCCGCGGAGGTCTCCCAGTCCCTTTCCACAGACGACATCATGGCAAAGCTGGCAGGCGTGCTGGAGCGGGAGCTGCCGGTGGGGCAGATCTATGTCTGCCTGGCGGACCGCCGGGGCTATACGGCGCGGTACAGCTCCAATCCGCTGGTGCCGCCCTCCTTTTCCATTGACCGGGACAGTCCGAAGATCCGCTATTTGCAGGAGCAGGAGCCGTGCCTCATCATGCAGGAGTATGCCGCCACCGCCCACGCCATTTCCGACTGGGCGGAGGAAAAGGAGCTGTTCCGCCGCCTGCAGGTGGACTGCGTGGGCGCCATGAAGGACGGGCGGCAGATCGTGGGACTGGTGCTGCTTTCCGCCCGTGACCACCGCCGCCCCTTCACCGCGTCGGAGATCGCGTTTCTGGAAACGGTGTGCTCCATTGCGTCCATCGCCATGAAAAACGCCGGACTGTATGAAAAAATGTTCCGGGAGGCGCGGATCGACCCGCTGACGGACGCCTTCAACTACCGCTATTTTGTGGAGCTGCTGGAGGAGACCTTCCAGAGCTGCGGCAGAGAGTGCCTGACCCTTGCCTATGTGGACGTGGACGACTTCAAGCTGTATAACCAGCTGTACGGCGTGGAAGCCGGCGACGCGGCGCTGCGCAGCATCTGCCAGACCATCACCCTCTGCGTGGGAGAGGCAGGCACCGTGTTCCGCACCAGCGGAAAGGTGTTTGCCGTGCTGCTGCCCGGAAGGGACGTGCAGCAGAGCATGGCGCTGATGCGGGAGATCCTGCGCCGGGTGGGGCAGATCAACCGTCCGGACGCCTATCCCAGCCGTAAGCCGCTGACCGTCAGTGTCGGCATCTGCACGGCGCCCTACGCGGCGTCCTCCGCCAAGGAGCTGATGGACAACGCCGATCTGGCGGCGTACAACGCCAAGCAGCACGGAAAGAACCAGCTGATGGTGTTCCGCGGGGCGATGGAGCGGATGCCCCAGCACCTGGCGGAACGGACCGACGCCATCATCAACCGCATTGAGAAGGATGGCGGCGGACACTATCAGGGCGCCATGTCCATGATCGCAGCCCTGACGGCGGCGATCGACGCCAAGGACCACTATACATACGCCCACAGCAAAAATGTGGCGCGGTACGCCTCCAGCCTGGCGGTGGCGGCGGGGCTGAACGAGGAGCAGGTCCGCACCATTTATGTGGCGGGGCTGCTGCATGATATCGGCAAGATCAGCATTCCGGAGACCATTCTCAATAAGACGGGAAAGCTGACGGACGAGGAATACAGCATCATGAAGGACCACGTCAACAACTCCATTGAGATGATCCGCCATCTGCCGGAGATGGACTATGTCATTCCGGCGGCGCTGGGGCATCATGAGCGCTGGGACGGTAAGGGCTATCCCCGGGGGCTGTCCGGCGAGCAGATCCCCATTACGGCGCGGTGCCTGTCCATTGCGGACGTGTTTGACGCCATGACCACGGACCGCCCCTACCGGAAGGGGCTGCCGCTGGATTACGCGGCGGACGAGATCGAGCGGGGCGCGGGGACGCAGTTTGACCCGGCGCTGGCGCCGGTGTTCGCCAAGCTTATCCGGGACCGGGAGATCCCTTTGGCGGCAGCCTGCTGCCAGAACGGTGGATGACCGGCGGAGACAGAAAAAGCAGGACACAGAGAAGGGTCTCTCTTGTGTCCTGCTTCTTTTTTAGTGGAATGGCTATCGCAGGCTGGGAGGCAGCCAGCGCTGCCGCAGACGGCGCCGCCACAGCCAAGCCATGCGGTGCAGCGCCAGATCCGTCATCAGAAACAGCGCGTTGGCGGACAGTACCAGCGCCGCCAGCATCCCCCGGGAGAGCGTCTGAAGCTCCTGCGTCAGCGCCTCCAGCTGAAAAAGGAAGAGCAGCAGCGCGTACAGGGCGGCAGCTGCCAGATCGCACAGCGCCAGCTTGCAGAGCACGCGCAGCGCGGCGGGACGGAGCCGGTCCAGCCCCGGCTGTGCCGCGGGATACCACCCCAGAAAGAGGTACAGTCCGGCGATCTCCCGGTCCGGCAGAAGCAGCAGCCCCGTCACGGCGGTCACGGCGTAAGCCATCACCGCCCGGCGGCAGCCATATTCCTCCCGGACCGGCAGCAGGACCACCATTGCCAGAATGGGGCAGCAGTACACGGCGGCGGGGATCAGCCCGCACAGCAGAAGCACCGTGACGGCAAGGGCGCACAGCACCCCGCAGAAGGCGAGGGCGCGGGAACGTTCACGCAAGCGGCTTACCCCACTTCCTTGGTTTTCAGCTTGTAATAGCTCCAGCGGCGCAGCTTGGAGATCAGCGCCTGCTGCTCCTGGGAGAGGCTGCTCTGGGGGCGGATCACACCGTCGGCGGTCTCACAGGATTTTTTCTGAAGAATGGGCAGCTGCCGCCGCACCTCCGTCAGATACTGGAACCAGGGGCTTTCCTCGCCGCGCCCTGTCAGCTCCAGAATGGTGGCGCCCAGATAGCAGGCGCTGATGTTTCCATCCTCCGGCAGGTCCAGGGCGGCAACGGCGCTGTCCCAGTCCAGCACCTGGGCAGCCGCGTCGTTTGCCCAGAGGACGTAGGGGGTTTCATAGGAGCAGAACAGGTCCTTCCGCTCCGATTCCAGCACGGCGACCTGGGACCCTATCTCCCGGTAGGCAAGGGTGTTGTCGCCCAGATAGGGGAGATGGTCCCCGAAGAACGCCAGCACCACCGGCTCGTCCGTGGCGGAGAAGTAGTCCGTCAGCTGTCCCAGCATGGCATCGGCGTCCCGGACGCCTTCGATATACACCGACAGCAGGGTCTCCGCCTCCTCGGACAGGGCAACGGAGGTCTGCACCGGCGGAATGGGCGTGTCCGCACCATATTTTTCCCGGGTGTAGGACATGTGGTTCTGGATGGTAGTGGTGTAGTTGCACAGGAAGCGCCCGTCCGCCACGGCGGAGGTGAACTCCTGCTGGATCTGCCGGGCAACGTAGGAATCCTTTACCCAGGAGCCCTTGTACTCCGCGTCCGGCATATCGTCAATGAAGCGCGTGGTCTCCGCCCCCAGCCACCGGTACACGTTCGCCCGGTTGTAGAACCAGTCGTAGCCGGGGTGCAGGAAGGAGGTCTCATACCCGTCGTTCCGGAATACCCGCAGCACGCTGTCCAGATTCCGGTTCACCGCGCGGAAGGCGGAGGTGGTGGTGGCGGACAGGGTGTTGGTCTGCATGCCGGTGAGAACGTCAAATTCCGTGTTGGCGGTGCCGCCGGCAAAGCCGGGCACCACAATGTGTCCGGACAGCACATGGGCGCTCTGGCGGACGGCGTGCAGGTTGGTCAGCGGGTCCTCCTCCGGGCTGTAGGTGAAGGCATCGTCATCCGTAAGGTCGGAGAACGCCTCGTTCATGACCATGATGACATGAACGTTTTTCCCCTGCCCGGTGGAGTCTCCGGTCTCCCAGCCCTCCGCCTCCGCCCGGGAGTAGCCCTCCGGCTTGTCCACGGTGTAGGTGGTGAAGTGGTGGGTGAAGCAGTAGGGAAAGCCCAGCTCGTTGAAAACGGAGGGAATGTAATAGGCGTTGGTGACGCGGAAGGAGTTATACAGCGTGTTGCTGGAGTAGACCGTGAGGATCAGCGCCAGCAGGATGCCGAGGCTGCCAGCGGCTCCCGCAAGGCGCGCCCAGCCGTGCCGCAGCCGCTGCACGGGAAAGGGCTTGCACCGCACCAGCAGGGCGCACAGCGCCGTGGCTGCCGCGCACACGGCAATGGCGGCAATGGCGCCCCACGGCCAGTGGATGTCATACTCTCCGGTGGCGGCAAAGACCTCCTTCAGCAGGGCAAGGTCCCGGGGAAACACCGGCTCGTCCCGGACCTCCAGCTTGACGCGGTTGGCAAGGGAGAGAATGGAGCACAGCGTTCCCGTCAGGCAGGCGGCGGCAAACACATTGCGGAAGGCAAAGGTGAACGTCAGGATCAGCAGCCCGATGGGCAGGCTGTTCAAAACGATCAGCAGCGGCTGCGCCCGGAAGACCTGCAGCACAGCCCGCAGGCTGTTGGGCTGGATCCACAGGCACAGCAGCGTGTAAAATCCGGCAAGAAGCACGGCGGCGGTCAGCGTACCCAGCCAGCTCAGCTGAAAAACGCCGTTTTTGAAAAGCTTTTTCAAAAAAACATTCCTTTCCATGTGTATCTGTATGCAGGAAAAGCGGCTGGAAAAGCGTTTCCAGTCCACAGTCTGATTATAACGGGTCCGCGGGAAAAAGCAAGGGCGGGAAGCAGAGGGGCTTTACAGGTATTCCGCGTCCTCGGGAATGGTGAACTCCGGCGAGGACTGGACCCGGAAGCGGTCGCTGTGGATCAGGTCCTCCTGCTGGAAGTTCCGGACATACTGGGTGAACTCCCGGACCACGCCGGGCTGAAGCAGCTGCTCCCGCTCCCAGATCAGCATATACTCCACCTGCTTGGCAGGCTGGGTGATGAGCTTGGAGACCACATGAGGGTTGGGGGTGTAGGTGGTCTGGGGAAAGATGCTGATGCCGGCGTTCTGCTCCGCCAGGGCAACGGCGTCAATATAGTTGGAGGTCTTGCAGAGGACCTCCGGCTCCGCGCCGATCCCGGCGAACCATTGGTAAATGGCTTCCGCCCGGGATTTCCGCTGGGGAATGACCAGCGGATGCCCCACTAAGTCCGACAGGGGGACCTCGTAGCCGGGGCGCACCGCCAGCGGATGCTCCCGGTGGATGATGGCGACCCACGGCTCCCGTCCCACGGAGAAGCCCTCGAAATGCTCGGTGTCATAGGGGGCGGCAATGACCGCCAGGTCGGCAAGCCCCCGGTGCAGATGGTCGATGACGTCGTCGCTGCTGCCATTCCACAGCTCATAGCGGACCATCGGGTATTTTTCCCGGAAGCCGGCGATCCAGCGGGCGGCGAGATAGGGCGCGCGCCCCTCCACAATGGCAAGGCAGATGGTGCCGGACAGCTCCTGGTGCAGGGAGGTCAGCTCCCGCCGGGTCTTTTCCGAAAGCTCCAACATTTGCAGCGCCCGCTGCAATAGAAGGGAGCCGGATTCCGTCAGTTGGAGCTTTCGCTTTCCGCGGATGAACAGCTCCGTGCCGAAGTCCGTCTCCAGCTCCTTGATCTGGTTGCTGAGGGGCGGCTGGCTCATGTGCAGCTTTTCCGCCGCCCGGGTGAAGTTCAGCTCCTGAGCAACGGTGACAAAGTATTGAAGAGAACGAAAATCCAAAGGGCATCCCCTGCTTTCTGTTAGGATCGTGACCGGGTTTTATTATACAAAAAAGATATCATAAATGCAATATAATAGGTATTTTACATTTTAACAAAAGGGGAGTACAGTAAAAGCATCCAAAGGGAAGCGAAAAGCTTCCAGAGAAAACGAGGTGGAAAACATGAAAAGGGTCGCTGAGCTGCTGAAGGAATACTACCGTACGTTTGCTGCTTGAACAGAGAAAAACAGGGAAGAAAGAGGTGAACACCATGAAGAAGCTTTCCATGCTGCTGAAGGAATATTACCGCGTGTTTTCCATTTGACCGGACAGACCGGAGAAGATTTGAGACAAGGAGATGAACGATATGAAAAAGCTGTCTGCACTGCTGAAGGCGTATTACCGTACCTTCTCTGCCTGATGAGAGGAAACGGGAACGCATAGAAAAAGAAAGGAGGGTGAATATAATGCGTAAGATCTCGATGCTGCTGCGGGAGTACTACCGGACGTTTGCATGCTAAAGTCATTCAAATCAGGAAAGGAAGTACATTATGACAGTGAAAACGGCAGTTTTGCTGGGTTCCGGAGCCTGTACGGCGGTAAGGAGCTTATGAAGAAACAGCTGCTGAATTAGTTCCCCAACATTTGGCGATAGCCGGTGTTGGGGAATTTTATTGTCTGCCGGGGCACATCCGGGTGAAAAAAGTACCCTCCGAAAACGGAGGGTACCCAATGGCACGGAAAAAATTCAGAAGGAGACGACCTCTGCCTTCGGCTTTTCGCAGGGAGCGACGGAGAGAATGTGCATCACAGGACCCTTGCCCTTGTAGGCGGGGTGGTCCTCCACGCCCATTTTCGCGGTGACCTCCATCCAGTCGTGGTTCTTGTACTGGTCCAGTCCCGGTCCTCTGGCGATCAGACCCAGGAAGGTCACGTCGTTTTCACAGCAGACCATTGCAAACCGTCCGGGGCAGTCAATGCCCGGATACCGCTGGGAGTGGCACATGACCAGCTTCATGTGGACCAGCTTTCCGGCGTAGCGGTCCGGGTGGTCCATCACGTCCACATACCAGACGCCGAAATCGTCGTCCGGCACGTCAATGACCTCCTGCGTCAGGTCAAAGGGACACTCATCGCCGGTGAGATAGTCCTCGCTGGTGCCGTCGTCGTTCTCCAGATAGATGTCCGCCCGGCGGTTGACCATCCGCAGGTTGCGCTTGCGCAGAGAGGCGCGCAGCTCGGCGTTGCAGCGGTTGAACACCAGCATGTCCGCGTTGGTGACCTTCTCCATCATCAGCTGCCCCATGTTCTTGGCGTACATATCAAAGGTGGACGCCTGCACAAAGGTCATGATCTGGTAAAGGACCCAGTTTGCCGGAAGAATGTCCCGGTACAGCGGTTCCAGCATCCACATGCCGTTGTATTCGATCAGCACTTGCTTGGGGCGGTACTTTTTCTCACATTCCTTCAGGAAGGAGCAGGTCAGCTGTTCCTGCTCCTCCACCGTGACAACGGTCACGTTGTCCAGAGCGGCTTTTTCGTATTCCTCCTCGCCTTCCTCGCAGCACAGCAGCAGCGTGCGGTCCTGACGGGCGAAGCCATCCTCTAAAATTCCGTTGATGAAATTGGTTTTACCGGCGTCCAGAAAGCCGGTAACAAGATAAACGGGAATATCCATGATCGATCCTTTTTCCTTTATTAAACTTTACAGAACAGACCCATCAGACGCCGAACAGCGCCTTCAGTCCGTCCTCCTTCAGCTCCGCGCCGATGACGCACAGACGTCCGGTATAGTCCGGCGTGCCGGTGCGCACGTCATGCTCCTCCGGCACATAGTCGAAGTTGATCCAGCTGCCATCCTGTGCGGGCAGAATGCCCTTGGCGCGCAGGATCCTGCCGTATTCGCCGCTGTCCAGCCGGGACAGGATCTGCTGGATCTGCTCGGCGGTGAAGCTCTTGGGCGTCTCCACGCCCCAGGAGGTGAACACCTCGTCGGCATGGTGATGATGGTGGTGATGCTCGTGGTCGTGCTCGTGGTCGTGCTCGTCATGGTCGTGGTCATGGCAGCCGCAGGTGCAGTCGGGACCGTGGTCATGGTGGTGCTCATGCTCATGGTCGTGGTCATGATGATGCTCATGCTCGTCGTGGTCATGCTCATCATGGTGATGATGCTCATGATCGTGCTCGTGGTGATGGTCGTGACCGCAGCAGCAGTCGTCGTCATCCTCCTCTTCCTCATGCTCCTCGCGGATCTTTTCCAGCAGCTCGTCTGCCAGAGAGGTCTTTTCCATGGCGGAGCGGATGGTCTTGCCGTCCAGCTGGTCCCAGGGGGTGGTGATGATGGCGGCGCTGGGGTTCTTCTCCTGCAGCATGGCAACGGCTGCCTCCAGCTTCTCCGGGGTCAGCTTCTGGGTGCGGGACAGCACGATGGTGCCGGCGGATTCCACCTGGTTGTTATAGAACTCGCCGAAGTTCTTCATATAGACCTTCACCTTGGTGGCGTCCGCCACGGTGACAAAGCTGTTCAGCTCAAGCTCCGGGTCTTCCTGAATGGTGTTCTGCACAGCCACCACCACGTCGGACAGCTTGCCCACGCCGGAGGGCTCAATGAGGATGCGGTCGGGGTTGAACTGCTTCTGCACGTCCTTCAGCGCCTTGCCGAAGTCGCCCACCAGAGAGCAGCAGATGCAGCCGGAGGACATCTCGGAGATCTGCACGCCGGAATCCTTCAGAAATCCGCCGTCAATGCTGATCTCGCCGAATTCGTTTTCGATCAGCACCAGCTTTTCGCCCTGATAGGCTTCGTTCAGCAGCTTTTTGATGAGCGTGGTCTTTCCAGCGCCCAGAAAGCCGGAAATAATGCCAATTTTTGTCATACCATCAAGTCCTTTGCCTTAAATTTTTAGAACAGAACTTATGATACCATTAAATAAAGAAAATGCAACTCTTTGAAAAAAATTTACAGATTTTCCATAAAAAGCTGTTGTGGGCAGCCCTATGGGCGGCGCTTCTGCCGCAGGACCTCCGGCTGAAAGCGCCGCAGCTCCCGGGCGGTGGGACCGGACAACAGCAGCAGGCACAGCAGGTTCGGCAGCGCCATCAGCGCGTTGAACAGATCCGACAGGTCCCATACCAGCTCCAGAGACTGCACCGCCCCCCAGAGCGCCGCCGCGGAAAACAGGACCCGGTACAGCCGGACCGGCGCGGCACCCAGCAGGTATTCCACTGCCCGCTCCCCTTGATATTCCCACCCGAGAATGGTGGAAAAGGCGAACAGCAGAATGCAGGCGGACACCAATCCGCCGCCCGCCGGACCCAGAACAGAGCGGAAGGCGGCGGTGGTCAGCGCCGCGCCGGACAGCGGAACGCCGCCGCTTCCGGCGGCGTCTAACACGCCGGAGGTGCAGACCGCAAGTCCGGTGACGCTGCAGATGACCATCGTGTCAAAGAAAACGGCGGTCATTTGCAGATAGCCCTGCCGGACGGGGTGGTCTGCCGCGGCGGCAGCGGCAGTGATGGCAGCGGACCCCATGCCCGCCTCGTTGGAAAAAATGCCCCGGGCAATGCCGTAGTGCGCAGCGCGGAACAGTCCCGCGGAGGCGGCGCCCGCGCAGCCGCCAGCCGCCGCCGGAAGGGAAAAGGCGCTTTGCAGCATGGCTGCCATTGCCCCGGGAAGGGCGGAGAGATTTCCCAGAATGACCAGGGTCCCCGCCGCCAGATATCCCGCCGCCATCAGGGGGACCAGAACCGACGCGATGCGGGAGATGCTGCCGATGCCGCCGAAAACGGCAAGCAGCGTCAGCAGGGCGACCACCAGCCCGCTTGCCGCTCTGGGAACGGCGGCTGCGGAGAAAAGCACCTCCGCGATGGAGTGGGACTGGGTGATATTCCCGATGCCGAAGGCGGCAAGAGCGGTGAACAGGGCGAAGAAAAAGCCCAGCAGCCTGCCCAGTCCCGGGGAGAGCGCGGACCGCATCACATACATGGGACCGCCGGCAGGCTCTCCGGTGCTGCTGCGGGTCCGGTATTTCACCGCCAGCATACACTCGGCAAGCTTGGAGGCCATGCCGAAGGCGGCGGACAGCTCCATCCAGACCAGCGCGCCGGGACCTCCAGCGGCAAGCGCTGTGGCAACGCCCACAATGTTGCCGGTGCCGATGGTGGCGGCAAGGGTGGTCATCAGCGCCGCGAAGGGGGAAATACCGCCGCCGCGGTCTCTTCGGGCGTCCCGGTCCAGCGCGCAGCGCAGGGCGTAGCCCAGATTCCGCCAGGGCAGAAAGCGGGTCCGGAGGGTGAGAAGCACTCCGGTCCCGGTAAGCAGAAGCAGCATCACCGGGTCCCACAGCGCCCGGCTGGCGGCGTGGACCCAGCGGGCGAAAAACAGGTCCGTCCAATGGGAAGGCATCCGGCATTCCTCCTTTTTGATCCGCGGATGAAGCGCATGAGAAAGCCGTATATTATACGGCGGGAGCCGGAGAAGCATTCCGGAGAACAGAAAAACAGCCGGGGACCGAATGGCTTCGGTCCCCAGCCCGGGAAAGGATCAGCTTTCCATATGCCGCCCCAAAAAGAGGGCGGACGCCTGCGCCAGCTTGAACTCCGCCTCGCCGGAGGCGGTCTCTGGCGTGGGACTGATGAACAGGACCAGCCCCAGCAGGTCGCCCTCGGAGAGGATGGGCGCGGCGATGACGGTGGACAGCTCGGCGCCGTCCGTCACCGGAACGGCAGGCGCGCCCCCGGTGTGCTGGTAAATTTTTCTGCCGTTCATGATCTGCTCCAGTTCGGCGGAGATCTGCTTTCCCATCAGCTCCCGCCGCCCGCTTCCGGCAGCGGCAATGATGGTGTCCCGGTCCGAGATGGCGCAGATCAGCCCGCTGCTTTTGCTGAGCGTTTCGCAAAGCTGGGCGGCAAAGGCTTCCACGCCGCCCAGCAGGGAATATTTCTTGAAAATGACCTCCCCGTCCCGGCTGGTGTAGATCTCCAGCGGGTCGCCCTCGCGGATACGCATGGTGCGCCGGATCTCCTTGGGGATGACGACCCGTCCCAGATCGTCGATCCGTCTGACAATTCCTGTAGCTTTCACTTGCTTCAAACCCTTCCTGTCATGTGTTGCGGCTGCGCGGGTACATGGACGGTACCCGGTCTATCCAGAAAAATCTAAAACCGGAAGATGGATAGAGATTTGGATGAAATTGACTCTGCAAATAGTATGGATATCCCGGGACAAGTTATGCTGGAAATTTTTTCACCGCCCGCGTCCGCCGCAGGACCGTTCTACAGGAGAGGACGGAAGGCGGGAAATTGCGGTAAAATGACAAAAAAGTTTTGGGAGATTTCGACAGGGGCGTGCTTGACGCTATTTTTAGAAGACAGTATAATTTAAAAAGAGGAAACAGATCGGACGAAAACGATTACATATCCCGGAGCCGGTAAAAACAGCAGAAGCCGAAGCACGGTGGAAGAGGAGCGGTTTTATGACGGAGAAAGGACAGATGCAGCGGTTCCATGAGGGCGCGCTGACCGACGGGTGGCGGTGGTTCGGCGCGCATCCCGCGGTCCGGGACGGGACCCCCGGCTGGGAGTTCCGGGTCTGGGCGCCCTGCGCCCGGGGGGTCTCCATCGTGGGGGATTTCAACCGGTGGGACGCCGGACGGGACCCGATGGAGCGGGATGGGGAGATCTGGACGGGCTTTGTGCCGGGACTGAAGCCCTTTGACGCCTATAAATACGCCGTGACCGGAGCGGACGGAGGACTGCGACTGAAGGCGGACCCCTATGGCTTTCACACGGAGACCCGTCCGGCGACCGCCAGCAAGCTGTACGACCTGTCCGGATACCGCTGGCAGGACGATGCTTACCGTGCGGAGAAAAGAAAGCGCCCGGTGTACTCCTCTCCGCTGAATATTTACGAGGTCCATCTGGGCTCCTGGAGGAAGCGGGAGAACGGCGATTTTTACGATTACCGGGACCTGGCGCGGGAGCTTGCGGACCATGTGGCGCAGCTGGGCTACACCGCCATCGAGCTGCTTCCGGTGACGGAGCATCCGTTAGACGATTCCTGGGGCTACCAGTGTACGGGCTATTTTGCCCCCACCTCCCGCTTTGGAACGCCGGAGGACTTCAAGTGGTTCGTGGACCACTTCCATCAGCGGGGCATCGGAGTGATCCTGGACTGGGTCCCGGCACACTTCTGCAAGGACGAGCCGGGACTGATCGAGTTTGACGGCTCCTGCTGCTATGAGTACCGGGATCCCAACAAATGGGAGCATGCCTCCTGGGGGACCCGGGTCTTTGACTACGGGCGTCCGGAGGTCCGGAGCTTTTTGTATTCCTCCGCCCGGTTCTGGCTGGAGGAGTACCACATCGACGGGCTGCGGGTGGACGCGGTGGCGTCCATGCTGTATCTGGACTATGACCGGCAGGAGGGACGCTGGACGCCCAATATCCACGGCGGACGGGAAAATCTGGAGGCGATCGCATTTTTGCAGGGGCTGAACCGGATGGCATTTTCCGTGGACCCGGACGTATGGATGATTGCGGAGGAATCCACGGCGTGGCCTCTGGTGACAAAGCCCACGGACGTGGGCGGGCTGGGCTTTAACCTGAAGTGGAACATGGGCTGGATGAACGACATGTGCCACTATCTGAAGCTGGATCCGTGGTTCCGGCAGGACCACCACAGGGACATCACGTTTTCCATGATGTATGCCTTTTCCGAGAACTTTGTGCTGCCCATTTCCCATGACGAGGTGGTGCATATGAAGGGCAGCGTGGTGGGAAAGATGCCCGGAGATTATGAAAACCAGCTGCGCTGCCTGCGGGGCTTTTACGCATACCTGCTGGCGCACCCCGGAAAAAAGCTGCTGTTCATGGGCGCGGAGCTGGGACAGTGGCACGAGTGGGACGCCAACGGGCAGCTGGACTGGTATTTGCTGGAGCAGGAGAAAAACCGGCAGACGCTGGAGTTTTTCCGGCAGGCAAACGCCTTTTACAACAGCCGCCCGGAGCTGTGGGAGATCGACTTTGACTGGGCGGGCTTTGAATGGCTGGTGCCGGATGACCGGCACAACAACGTGGTGGTGTTTCTGCGGAGGGACCGGGCGGGACACGACCTGCTGTGCGCGGTGAACTTCTCCCCCAACGCCTATGAGGGCTACCGGGTGGGCGTTCCGGCGCACCGGCGGTATCTGCCGGTGTTCAACACCGACGCGCCCGTTTTCGGCGGCGGCGGCTTCGGGGACGAGAGGGCGGTGCCGGTAGAGGAGGTGACCTCCCACGGAAGGTCCTGCTCCATCCAGATCCGGATCCCGCCCTTCGGCGGCGTGTTTTACCGGGGTGAGGGAGCGCCCGCACCCAGGCGGAAGCGGACCGCGGCGGAGAAGGAGTCCGCGGGTATCAGGAAAACCGGAAAGTAAAGGAGACGTTCTCATGAAGAAGGAATGTATTGCGATGCTGCTGGCGGGCGGTCAGGGAAGCCGCCTGTATGTGCTGACGGGAGAGATGGCAAAGCCGGCGGTCCCCTTTGGGGGAAAGTACCGGATCATTGATTTCCCGCTTTCCAACTGCACCAATTCCGGCATTGACACCGTGGGCGTGCTGACCCAGTACCGCCCGCTGGAGCTGAACGACTACATCGGCAGCGGGCAGCCCTGGGACCTGGATGGCTCCAACGGCGGCGTGCACATCCTGCCGCCGTACATGTCCAGCAAGGGCGGCACCTGGTATAAGGGAACTGCCAACGCCATCTATCAGAACATCGGCTTTGTGGACCTGTACGACCCGGAGTATGTGGTGGTCCTCTCCGGCGACCACATCTATAAAATGGACTATTCCAAGATGGTGGCGCGGCACAAGGTCAGCGGCGCGGCGTGTACCATCTCCGTCATGGAGGTGCCCTGGAGCGAGGCGTCCCGCTTCGGCATCATGAACGTGGACGAGGCGGACAACATCACAGAGTTTCAGGAAAAGCCCAAGGAGCCGAAAAGCAATCTGGCGTCCATGGGCATCTATGTGTTCTCCTGGAGGGTGCTGCGCCAGTACCTGACGGAGGACGAGGCGGACCCCGCCTCGGAGAACGACTTCGGAAAGAACATCATTCCCAAGATGCTGGCGGACGGACAGAAGATGGTGGCATACCGGTTTTCCGGCTACTGGAAGGACGTGGGGACGCTGGAATCCCTGTGGGACGCCAACATGGATATGCTGTCGCCGGATTCCGGGCTGGACCTGCTGGATGAGCGCTGGCCCATCTACGCCAGGGCGATCTCCATGCCCACCGCGTATCTGGGCGCCAGTTCCCATGTGACCCACAGCGCCTTTAACCGGGGCAGCGAGCTGGAGGGAACAGTGGAAAACTCCGTGCTGTCTCAGGGCGTCAACGTGGCGGAGGGTGCGCTGGTGAGCTACTCCGTGCTGCTGCCGGGCGTTCAGGTGGAGGCGGGGGCGGAGATCCGCTATGCCATTCTGGGCGAGGGCTGCCATGTGGGAAGAGACTGTAAGATCGGCGCCGCGCCGGAGGATACGCCGCCGCTGGACTGGGGCTTGACGGTGCTGGCGCCCGGCTGCCAGCTGAAGGACGGACGGGTGGTGCCGGCAAAGACCATGCTGAACAAGCATGGTGAGGAGGTGCAGAGATGAACGGAATGCATGGGATTATCTTCTCCTACGAGCGGAGAAATGACCTGCGGGAGCTGGGCGAGATCCGCTCCGCCTCCTCGGTGCCCTTTGGTGGACGCTACCGGGCGGTGGACTTCTCGCTGTCCAACCTGACCAATGCCGGTGTGACGGACGTGGGCGTGGTGATGCACGGGCATTACCAGAGCCTGCTGGACCATCTGGGCACCGGAAAGAACTGGGACCTGTCCAGAAAGCGCGGCGGGCTGAAGATCCTGCCGCCCTTTGCGGACCAGCAGCCCTGGGGGAACATGGACTTCCGCGGAAAGATGGAGGCGCTGGCAGGCGTTCGGACCTATCTGGACGGGATCCGGCAGGACTATGTGGTGCTGATGGACGGAGACCTGGTGGCAAACCTGCCGCTGCTGGAGATCCTGGAGTGCCACCGCAGCAGCGGCGCGGACATCACCGCCGTCTGCGGCAACGACAGCTTCCGGGTGGAGAACGGAACGTATTTTCAGATGGATGGCAGCGGGCGCGTCACGGATGTGCTGTACCATTTGAACACGCCCCGGGGCTACCGCAGCCTGGAGGTGTATATCCTGTCCAAAAGCCTGCTGATCTCTCTGGTGGACGAGTGTACCAGCCATGACCTTTACAGCTTCCGGCGGGATGTTTTGCAGGCGAAGGTGGACCAGCTGAACATCCGCAGCTACATCTGGAACGGCTTCGCGGCGCAGATCCGCTCCGTGCAGGAGTATTACGACCACAGCATGCAGCTGCTGGACCGGGAGGTGCGCCGGGACCTGTTCTGCCCGGAGCGTCCCATCCGGGCGAAAAGCGCCGACAAGGCCTCCGCCTATATCGCCCCCAGCGGACGCTGCGTCAACTCGCTGGTGGCGGACGGCTGCAGCATCGCGGGCAGGGTGGAGAACTCCATTCTCTTCCCCGGCGTGGTGATCGAGAAGGACGTGGTGGTGCAGAACTGCATCCTGTTCAAGGAGACGGTGGTGCGGCGCGGCTCGGAGCTGGCGTATATCATCGCGGATAAGGATGTGGAGATCCTGGAGAAGCGGACCATCCGTGGGCATGGAAACTACCCGGTGGTCATTGCCAAGGGCAGCCGGATCTGAGAAAACGCGGCGGGACCGCGTGGAAAGGAAGACCAGTATGAAGATCTTATATGCCGCCAGCGAGGCGGCACCCTTTTGCAAGACCGGCGGTCTGGCGGATGTGGCTGGCTCCCTGCCGCCCAGTCTGGCGGCGGCAGGCGTGGAGACGGCGGTGATCCTGCCGCTGTACCAGCAGGTGAAGGAGCGCTTCGGCGGCGAGCTGGAGTTTGTCTGCTATGACTATGTGGACCTGGCGTGGCGGCACGCCTACTGCGGACTGTTCCAGCTGAAGCGGGACGGCGTGACGTGGTATTTTGTGGACAACGAGCAGTATTTCAAGCGCCCGGAGCTGTACGGCTATATGGACGATGGCGAGCGGTTCGGCTTTTTTTCCCGGGCAGTGGTGCAGATGCTGCCGCACCTGCCGTTTTTCCCGGATGTGATCCACTGCAACGACTGGCAGACCTCGCTGATCCCCATTTACCTGAAGGACGACGGCGTCCGGCAGGAGCGGCTGCGCAGCATCCGCACGGTGCTGACCATTCACAACATCGAATATCAGGGAAGGTACGGCGTGGAGACGCTGGGTGACCTGTTCGGTCTGGACAGCGGCTGGGCGGAGGATGGCACCATTCTGATGGATGGCGCGGTGAATCTGCTGAAGGGCGCCATTTTGTGCGCCGACGCGGTGAACGCCGTGTCCCCCACCTATGCGGACGAGCTGAAATACGCCTACTATGCCCACGGGATGGAGAACATCCTGCGCCAGTGCGCCTATAAGCTCACCGGCGTGCTGAACGGCATTGACGTAAAGCGCTACGATCCCGCGGCGGACCCGCTGCTGGTGAAGAGCTACAGCGCGGCGGACCTCTCCGGCAAGGCGGCGGATAAGCAGCACCTGCAAAGGCTCATGGGTCTGCGGGAGGAGCCGGAGACCCCGGTGATCGGAATGGTCTCCCGGCTGGTCGCCCACAAGGGGCTGGACCTGGTGTGCGAGGTGCTGCACGACCTGATGGAGCTGCCGGTGCAGCTGGTGGTGCTGGGGAAGGGTGATGAGAAGTATAAACGCTTCTTCCGCTGGGCAGCCGGGCAGTACCCCGGGCGGGTGGCGGTCCGGGTGGACTATAACGAAACGCTGTCTATGGCGATCTACGCCGGAGCGGACCTGTTCTTGATGCCCTCCAAGAGCGAGCCATGCGGGCTGTCCCAGATGATCGCCATGCGGTACGGCACGGTCCCCATCGTGCGGGAGACCGGCGGTCTGAAGGACACCGTGCAGCCCTATGAGGACTGGCGGGACAGCGGAAACGGCTTTACCTTCGCCAATTACAACGCCGGGGATATGCTGTATGTCATCCGGCAGGCGGTGGAGCTTTACAGCCGTTCCAGGGACGCCTTTGTCCGGCTGCAGCATCGGGACATGACGGAGGATTTCAGCTGGAGCCGCAGCGCGGGACAGTATGTGCAGATCTACGAATCCATCACCGGGCAGACGGTCCGGAGGGAGGCGGCGCAGCCGCCTGAGGCGCAGACACAGCCGTCTGCTGCAGGGTCCGCTGTCCGGCGGACGGCAAAAACGGCGCGGTCCACCGCAGAGAAAAAAACCACCACCTCAAAAAAGAAAGGAACCGCCAAGCGCGGCGGAAAAACCGCGGCGGCTAAGGAAACAGAATGACACCCTTTACCACAACCATGCTGGAACAGGCGCTGACAGATAAGCTGATGATCCATTTCGGAAAAACGGCGGAGGACGCCAGCGTGCAGGAAATGATGAAAGCCAGCGCCCTGGTGCTGCGGGACCTGATGGCGCTGCGGGAGGTGGAGACCCGGAAGGCGGCTGTGAAGGAGCGCAAGCGCCAGGTCCACTACCTGTCCCTGGAATTTCTGATGGGGCGCAGCCTGATGAAAAACGCCTATAATCTGGGCGTGCTGCCGCAGCTGAAGGAGGCGCTGGAGCAGCTGGGCTTCGCCGCGGGCGACGTGTTTGAAAGCGAGCCGGACGCGGCGCTGGGAAACGGCGGTCTGGGGCGTCTTGCCGCCTGCTATCTGGACTCCATGACCACGCTGGAGATCCCGGCGACGGGATATTCCATCTGCTACGATCTGGGCATTTTCAAGCAGAAGATCGTGGAGGGACAGCAGGTAGAGCTGCCGGACAACTGGAAGGACCTTGGCTCCGCCTGGCTGCTGCCCAAGCCGGAGGAGGCGCAGGAGGTCCTTTTCGGCGGCTCCCTGCGGGAGTTCTGGGACAACGGGCGGCTGCACATCGTGCAGGAGAATGCCACCAAGGTGGCGGCGATCCCCTGTGATATGGTGGTGGCGGGCTATGGCACCCGGCACACCAATGTGCTGCGTCTGTGGGACGCCCGCTCCTCCGCTCCGGTGGATATGTCGCTGTACTCCCGGGGCGAGTACCTGAAGGCGACAGAGGAAAACGCGATGGCGGAGGTCATTGCCAAGGTCCTCTACCCGGAGGATAACCACATCGAGGGCAAGTCCCTGCGCCTGAAGCAGCAGTATTTCTTCGTGTCCGCCACGGCACAGTGCATCGCCAGACAGCACCTGCAGGCGTATGGAACGCTGCTGAACTTCCACGAGAAAAACGTCATTCAGATCAACGACACGCACCCGGCACTGGTCATTCCGGAGCTGATGCGCATTTTTATGGACGAGGCGGGGATGGACTGGGATACTGCGTGGAGCATCACCAGAAGCTCCGTGGCGTACACCAATCACACCGTACTGGCGGAGGCACTGGAGCGCTGGCCCCAGAGCCTGGTCCAGCGGCTGCTGCCCCGGATCTGGCAGATCATTGAGGAGATTGCCCACCGCTGGCAGAAGCGCTGCGAGGATTTCTACCACGATGGGGAGAAGGTCCGGCATATGGCGGTGGTCTGGGACGGTGAGGTCCGGATGGCGAACCTGTGCATCGCGGGCGGCATGGCGGTGAACGGCGTCAGCAGACTGCACTCGGAGATCCTGCGGAGGGATGTCTTCCGGGACGCCTGCGGCATGGAGCCGGAGAAGTTCCAGAACGTCACCAACGGCATCGACCACCGGCGCTGGCTCAGCGAGATCAATCCGGAGCTGGACAGCATGATCTGCGAGCTGACCGGCGGCGCCGGCTACCTCCTGCATCCGGAGGAGCTGCACCGGCTGGACGCCTTCGCGCAGGACGCGGGCGTGCTGGACCGGCTGGAGACCATCAAGCGGCACAACAAGGAGCGCTTCACCAGCTATATCCGGAGGGCGCAGGGCGTGAAGCTGAACCCGGACGCCATTTTTGACGTACAGGTAAAGCGCCTGCACGAATACAAGCGGCAGCTGCTGAATGTGCTGCACATCATCACGCTGTACCAGCAGCTGCAGGACGATCCCAACGCCATTACCCGCCCCCATACCTTCCTGTTCGGGGCAAAGGCGGCACCGGGCTACGCGGTGGCAAAGCGCATCATCCACCTCATCAACTCTCTGGCGGACCAGATCGCGGCGGACCCCATCTGTAAGGATAAGCTGCAGGTGGTGTTTCTGGAGAATTACCGGGTGTCTCTGGCGGAGCATCTGATGCCGGCGTCAGAGGTCTCTCAGCAGATCTCCACCGCCGGAAAGGAAGCCAGCGGCACCGGAAACATGAAGTTCATGATGAACGGCGCGCTGACCGTGGGTACGCTGGACGGCGCCAATGTGGAGATGCACCAGCTGCTGGGAGATGAAAATATGTTCCTCTTCGGGCTGCATGCCGACGAGGTGGAGCAGGTAAAGCGGGAGGGCTACCACCCCCAGCGGCTCTACGCCCATGACGAAGGGCTGCACCGGGCGCTGGATGCCCTGCGCACCGGCTTCCGGGACGGCGTGTCCTATGAGGACCTGTATACCCGGCTGCTGGCGGGCGCCGGAGGCAGCCCGGCGGATGAATACCTGCTGCTGGCGGATTATGCCGGATACTGTCAGGCGGAGCGGCGGATGGTGGAGACCTACGAAGACCGCCGCCGCTGGAATGAGATGAGCCTGCACAACATTGCCCGCTCCGGCATGTTTGCCGCGGATCGCTCCGTGGCGGAGTATGCCGACCGGATCTGGCACGTTCCCCACCGGTAAGCGCTTCCGGGGGAGAAGAGATGAAAAAACCGCGCCCTGCTGAAACGGCAGGGCGCGGTCCTGTTCTGCGCGGATGCGGAGCGCGGTTTAAAGCGTCTGGTTGACGTAGGTGAGAAAGCGGAAGGTCAGACCGTTCTCCGTCATGGGACCGCTGTCCTCCACAGCAGTCCAGCCCGGCAGGCGGTCCAGATTGGGGAAAAAGGTATCCGGCTGCTCCGCGGCGGCGTCCACCTTAGTCAGGTAGACCCGGCGGCACTGGGACAGCAGCGCCGTGTAAACGCTGCCGCCGCCGATGACGAACACATGGTCCGGGTCCTCGTTAGCAGCGGCGGCGCAGAGCGCGTCCAGAGTGTGGACCACCTCCGCCCCGGGGATCTCAAGCTCCTGAGAGGTCAGCACAATGTTCCGGCGGTTGGGCAGGGGGCGCTGGTGGGGAAAGCTTTCCAGCGTTTTCCGTCCCATCAGAACGGTGCCGCCGGTGGTGATCTGGCGGAAGTGCTTCATGTCGGTGGGCAGGGAAAACAGCAGTCTGTTTTCCCGTCCGATCGCCCAGTTCCGGTCAACGGCAACGATGGCGTCCATAGCGCGGCTCCTTTCTCAGATGGCAACGGGGATCTTGTCCGAGAAGGGGGCGGGCTCATAGCCCTCCATCTGGAAGCTGTCCCGGGTGAAGGCGTAGAAATCCGTTACGCTGGGGTCCGCGGTGAATTTCGGCGCGGCGGACTGGGGGGCGGAGAGCATCCTCTCCACAATGGGAACGTGCCGGTCGTAAATATGGGCGTCCGCGATGACATGCACCAGCTCGCCGGGGACCAGACCGGAGACCTGCGCCATCATATGCACCAGCACGGCATACTGCACCACGTTCCAGTTGTTGGCGGTGAGCATGTCCTGGGAGCGCTGGTTCAAAATGGCGTTCAGCGTGTGTCCGGAGACGTTGAAGGTCATGGAGTACGCGCAGGGATAGAGGTTCATCTCGTGCAGGTCCGCGAAGTTGTAGATGTTGGTCATGATGCGGCGGCTGGCGGGATTGTGCTTCAGGTCGTACAGTACCCGGTCCACCTGGTCCATGTCGCCCTCGGGATAGTGGTGCTTCACGCCCAGCTGATAGCCGTAAGCCTTGCCGATGGAGCCGTTTTCATCCGCCCACTGGTCCCAGATGTGGGCACCCAAGTCCCGGACGTTGTTGGACTTCTTCTGCCAGATCCACAGCAGCTCGTCCACGGCGGTTTTCCAATAGGTCCGGCGCAGGGTCAGGATGGGAAACTCCTCCTGCAGATTGTAGCGGTTGACGATGCCGAATTTCTTTACGGTGTGGGCGGGCGTGCCGTCCTCCCAGCGGGGACGGACCTCCAGCTCCGTGTCCCATACGCCGTGGGTCAGGATCTCCCGGCAGTTTTCTATAAAAATTTGATCAGCGCGGCTCATAGCAATCCCCCTGTTGTGATGTGAATTCATATCAACTTATTACTATAACAAATCCGGGCGGGGAATGCAAACGGCAAATGCAGCGCGCCGGGACTTATCTTTCCGGTCCGCACCGGTGATGGCAGGCGCGGCGCGGTTTTCAGCTGTTTTGCAAAGAAACGGCTTTTTCAGGATTTTTCGGTTGTATCTTTGTAAAATGTCAGATAAAATAGGATTGCGATTGCGGGAAGAAGGAGAAGGGGCGGTGCCCCGGTCTTCCATGTGCGTTCCGGTCAGCGCCGTACCAATATCAGGAAAGGCTGTGGAGTTGTGGCAGAATACAGCGCGGATAAGCGGGGGTACCTTCACGAGGATTTCCGCCTTTTCCATCTTCGGGATCACAGTACGCCAAGGCTGGCGGACCACTACCATGAGTTTGACAAGCTGCTGTTTTTCCGCAGCGGCAGGGTTTCCTATGTGGTGGAGGGCGTGACCTATTTTTTAAAGCCCTGGGACATTCTGCTCATCCGCCACGGTCTGATCCACCGGGCGGTGATCGACCCGGCGGAGCCGTATGAGCGGGTGGTGGTCTGGCTGGGACGGGAGTATCTGGAGCGGCGCAGCGAGCCGCAGACGGATCTGGCGTCCTGCTTTACCCTGACGGGGCAGCGGAATTTTCATCTGCTGCGCACGGACGCCAAGCAGCGCCTGACCTATATGCAGCTGCTGCAGCAGATGGAGGAGGCGGTCCAGACCAGCGGGTTTGGCAGCCGGCTGCTGGCAGACGCACTGTGCCAGCAGCTGCTGATCGCCGTAAACCGGGACCTGATGAAGGACCGGACGGCGGAGCAGCGGGACAGCTACCGCGTGGACCCAAAGCTGGAGGCGGTGCTGCATTACATTATGGAGCATTTGACGGAGGAGCTGGACGTGGACACACTGGCGGGGCATTTTTACCTTTCCCGGTATTATCTGATGCACCGCTTCAAGGCTGCCACCGGCTATACCGTGCATCAATACATCACGCAGAAGCGCCTGCTTCTGGCGGGAGAGCTGCTGCGCAGCGGCGTTCCCGTAATGAAGGCGGCGGAGGGCTCCGGCTTCCGGGAGTATTCCACGTTTCTGCGGGCGTTTCAGCGCACATTTCACAGCAGCCCCCGGGAGTTTACCGGGGGACGGGAACAGGAGAGGGGATTTCATGGAAACGAAGCTATCGATTGACTATTCCAATAAGGACCTGCGGGAGCTGATCGTTCCGCTGGTCATCGAGCAGCTGCTGGCGATCACGGTGGGTCTGGCAGACTCAATGATGGTGGCGCGGGTAGGAGAGGCAGCGGTGTCCGCCGTTTCTCTGGTAGACTCGGTAAACGTGCTGCTGGTGCAGGTGTTTTCCGCCTTGGCGACCGGCGGCGCCGTGGTAACGGGACAGTATCTGGGACGCCGGGAGATGGAGAAGGCGAGCCGCTCCGGACAGCAGCTGCTGCTGTTCATGGGCGAGTGCGCCATCGTGGTCACGGTACTGCTGTATCTGATGAAAAGCTTCATCCTGCATGTGGTGTTCGGCAAGATCGCGCCGGACGTGGCGGCGTATGCCAACACATATTTCATCATCACCGAGGCATCTACCTTCTTTCTGGCGCTGTATTCCGGCGGTGCGGCGCTGTTCCGGGCGATGGGCAACTCCGGCATCTCCATGCGGGTCTCCTGCGTGATGAATCTGGTGAACGTGGTGGGAAATGCCATCCTGATCTTCGGTCTGCACCGCGGGGTGGAGGGCGTGGCGATCCCCACGCTGGTGTCCCGCATCGTGGCGGCGGCGCTGATGCTGTTTCTGCTGCACCGCCCCTCCTTTGCCCTGCATCTGGAGCGTCCTTTCCAGTTCCGGCATGAAAAGCGAATGATCCGCAACATTGTGCTGGTGGGCGTTCCCAACGGCATTGAAAACGGAATGTTCCAGCTGGGAAAGATCATGCTGCTGTCCGTGGTGACGGTGTTCGGCACGGCGTCCGTGGCGGCAAACGCCATCAGCGGCACGGTCTGCAACTTCCAGTGCCTGCCGGGCATGTCCATCGGTCTCGGCATGGTGACGGTGGTTTCCCGCTGCGTGGGCGCGGGAGACTTTCAGCGGGCGCGCTATTACACCCGGAAGCTGATGAAGTGGGGCTACGCCGCCATGACCGGCATGATCCTACTGACGCTGCTGCTTCTGCCCCTGGTGCTGAAGGCATATGGACTGTCGCAGGAGGCAAGCGGCTATGCCCGCATCATCATCTGGACCCACGGGCTGGTGGGCATCGTGTTCTGGCCCGCCGCCTTTGAGCTGCCGCAGGCACTGCGCGCCGCGGGCGACACCCGCTTTACCATGACGGTCTCCGCCTCCTCCATGTGGGTGTTCCGGGTGGTGCTGGGCGTGGTGTTTGCCCGGGTGCTCAACCTGGGTGTGCTGGGCATCTGGTACGCCATGTATATCGACTGGGTGGTGCGCACCATCTTCTTCGTCGTCCGCTACCGCGGTCACCGCTGGGAGCTGAAGGGCTTGAAGGAGTGACCTGAAATAAAAGAAACAGACTGCCTGACAGGCAGTCTGTTTTCCTGTGGGAGGGGGCTGGTCATCCATCCAGATCCACAGAGATATGATCGGTGCCGTGGGCGTCGAATTCGTCCAGATATTCGTCGATCCGAGCCATCAGCTGGTCGTAGTTCTCCCGGGTCAGCGGCTCTCCGTCCATATCCCGCAGCGCCATCTCCTCGGCAAGGATCTCATAAAAGGTCACGTCCTCGTAATCCTGAATTGCCTCGTGGATGCCGCCGTCGGCAAAGGCGCGGGAGGGGATCAGCTCACCGTCCGCCACCTCCACCAGCTTTTTCATGCCGTTGGCGGGGCAGTGGGAAAAAATCAGGCTTTCCAGCTGGTCATACTCCCGGATGCGGTCGTTTCCGCGGGTGGAATTCATCACCCAGTTCCCGACGTATACCAGATCCAGCAGGTACCGGTATTGTTGTGCAGTCAGTTCCAATTTCATGGACAAAGAACACCTCCATTGCGCTGCGCTGAAGGATGCACTCAGGCAGCAGGGTTTATTGTAGCATAGCTCACTGCGGATTTCTACCAGAAAAAACAGGAGAAAAGCGGAGACTTTTCTTCCTTTCGGCGGAAAAAAGAATCAGAATCTGCAAAAAGAATGCACATTTTTGCAAAAATGAGAAAAACTTCACTTGCGGCGGAATCCTTCTCATAGTATAATATATGACTCAGATGCCGCCTTGTCAAAGAGCGGGCGGCAAAAATCCTTGGCGCCATTCGCAGGAAGGAATGACCATAAATATGGATAATCGTCCCATTGGCGTATTTGACTCCGGTTTGGGCGGGCTGACAGCCGTGCATGCCCTGTGGAGGATCCTGCCGGAGGAAAACCTGGTGTACTTCGGCGATACGGCGCGGGTGCCTTACGGCGGGCGCGCCCGGGATACCATTTTGAAGTATGCCAGACAGGATATGCACTTTTTGCGCAGCTTTGACCTGAAGGCAGTGGTCATTGCCTGCGGCACCGTGACCACCACCTCACTGGATGTACTGCAGCGGGAGAATGACCTGCCGGTCATCGGCGTGGTGGAGCCCACCTGCGCCCGGGCGGTGGCGGTGACAAAAAATAAAAGAGTGGGCATGATCGCCACGCTGGCATCGGTGCGCTCTGGCGCGTATGAGGCAGCCATCCGGCGGATGGACCCGGAGATTCAGGTGGTGGGGCGTCCCTGCCCGCTGTTTGTGCCGCTGGTGGAAAACGGAAGGATCACCCGGGGAGACGTGGTGATCGAGACTGTGGCGCGGGAGTATTTACAGCCCCTGAAGGAGTCTGGCATCGACACCCTGATCCTAGGCTGCACCCACTATCCGCTGCTGAAGGGCATCATCGGCGACATCATGGGACCGGGGGTCACGCTGATCGACGCCGGAGAGGAATCGGCGTTTGAGCTGAAGCGGATGCTGAAGACCAACGGCATCCGCGCGGATGAAAACCGGACCGGAAGCACGGACTTTTACGTCAGCGACCGGGTGGAGGACTTTGAGCAGATCGCCTCCCTGTTTTTGCAGGAGGATCTGCGCCATGCGGCACGGAGGATCGACATTGACAACTATTGAGGAAACTGTAAAAAAACCGGTGATGCTCTCCGTAAAGGGCGAGCAGTATTTTGACGGCGTGGACCCGGACGGCACCGAGCTGATGACCGAGGGCGTGATGACGGTGCTGCCGGACGGGTTTCTCATCTCCTATGAGGAGAGCGAGCTGACCGGAATGGAGGGGACCACCACGACCTTCGAGATCCGGGGCGGTCAGGTGTCGCTGACCCGTTCCGGGAAGGTGAACTCCCAGATGGTGTTTGAGGAGGGGCGGCAGCACACATCGCTGTATGAGACCCCCTTCGGCGAGCTGTCCATCGACGTGCAGACTAGCCGGCTGCGCCACAACCTGACGGAGCGGGGCGGACTGCTGGAGATCCGTTATACCATCGCGGTGGAGCATACCGTGACCGGGCGGAACGCATTCAAGATCCGCGTCCGGGAAAAGCTTTGAGAGAAGAGCGTAGACCGAAAACAAATGAACCGGGTGGAGAGGACCCGGAAGAGGGAGAATATCAGTCATGATTCATATGATTCAAAACGCAAAGGAACAGGCAGCACAGCTGACGATGGACGCCTATCAGGCGGCTGTGGCTGCGGGAAAGCTGCCCCAGGCAGATGTGCAGCGCGCCCCGGTGGAGATCCCCAAGGACACCAAAAACGGCGATTTCACCACCACGTTTGCGCTGGCATGCTCCAAGGCGCTGAAAATGCCGCCCCGGAACATCGCGCAGATCCTGCTGGAAACGCTGAACCTGGACGGAAGCTATTTCTCCTCCGCGGAGATCGCGGGTCCCGGCTTCCTGAATTTCCGGCTGAATAAGGTCTGGTACCGGGACGTGATGAGCGCCGTGGAAACCGAGGGCGCGGCTTACGGCACGGCGGACACTCTGAAGGGGCAGAGGATCATGGTGGAGTTCGTCTCCGCCAACCCCACGGGACCCATGCACATGGGCAACGCCCGGGGCGGCGTGCTGGGCGACACGCTGGCATCCGTGCTGGCGGAATGCGGCGCGGAGGTCACCCGGGAGTTCTATGTAAACGACGCCGGACACCAGATCGACAAGTTCGCTCAGTCTCTGGAGGCGCGCTATCTGCAGATCATTCAGGGCGAGGAGAACGTTCCCTTCCCGGAGGATGGCTATCAGGGCGGCGACATCCGGGACCTGGCGCAGGCATATTACGATGCTAACGGAGACAAGCTGCTGATGGTCCCGGTGGAGGAGCGGCGGAACACACTGGCACAGTATGGCCTCAGCGTGAACCTACCTAAGATGAAGAGCGACCTGCAGCGCTATAAGATCGAATACGACAACTGGTTCTATGAGTCCACCCTGCATGAGAGCGGCTATGTGAAGGAGACGGTGGACCTGCTGACCCAGCTGGGCTGGACCTATGAAAAGGAGGGCGCGCTCTGGCTGAAAACGGCGGAGATCCTGGCGGGCAATCTTCGGAAAGCCGGCAAGTCGGAAAAGGATATTGAGAAGCTGGACCTGAAGGACGACGTTCTGTGCCGCGCCAACGGCTTCTACACCTATTTCGCGGCGGACATCGCCTATCACCGCAACAAGTTCGCGGTGCGCGGCTTTGACCGGGTCATCAACATCTGGGGCGCGGACCACCACGGTCATGTGGCACGGCTGAAGGGCGCCCTGGACGCGCTGGGACTGGATGGCAGCGGAAAGCTGGACATCGTGCTGATGCAGCTGGTAAAGCTGCTGCGGGACGGTGAGGTGGTCCGGATGTCCAAGCGCACCGGAAAGGCGATCTCCCTGAGCGACCTGCTGGACGAGGTGCCGGTGGACGCCGCCCGCTGGTTCTTCAACGCGAAGCCGGATACCCAGATGGAGTTTGACCTGGGTCTGGCTGTGCGGGAGGATTCCGAGAACCCCATTTACTATGTGGAGTACGCCCACGCCCGGATCTGCTCCCTGCTGCGGGCAATGGAGGCAGAGGGCATGGCGGTGCCGGCAATGGCGGAGGTGGACAGCAGCCTGCTGTCCGGCGAGACGGAGGAAGCGCTCATCAAGCAGATCTCCCAGTTCTGTGAGATCATCCGTCTGGCGGCGCGGGATTATGACCCCTCCTTCATCAACCGCTATTTGCAGGAGCTGGCAGCCTGCTTCCACCGCTTCTACAGCGCCTGCCGCATCAAGGGCGAGGAGGCTGCGGTGGCAGCCGCCCGCCTGAAGCTGGCGGACTGCACCCGGGTGGTCCTGCGCAACGGTCTGAAGCTGATCGGCGTGGAAGCCCCCGAGAAAATGTAAGACGTCAGGACCGCGCAGCTCTCTGCGCGGTCCTTTTTCATGCTGTGCCGCAGAAAAAACGGGATGTTTCCCGCAAAAAACAGTGGAACCGGTAAAACTTCTTTACAAAAACCACAGGATTGCCTATAATAAAAAATTAGCGCAAAGCGCAATATCAGAAGGCTGGAAGGAGCGATTGCCTGTCAGGCAGACGCAGACCTTCCGAAGGAAAGAGAGTTATTATGGAAATCACGGAAGGCGTGCGGTTTGACAGTCTGAAGCTGTCGGAGGCAATGATGCACGCGCTGCAAAAGCGAAATCTGGAGATGTCCACCCCGGTGCAGGCGGGTTGTATCCCTCCCATGCTGGAGTGGAAGGATGTGCTGGCAAAGGCGCCCACCGGAACGGGCAAGACCTTTGCCTACGGCATTCCCATTGTAGAGCATATTGACCCGGAGGAGGAAACGGTGCAGGCGGTGATCCTGGCGCCCACCAGAGAGCTGGCGATCCAGATCACGGACGAGCTGCGGGACCTGGCGGCGTTCAAGCCGGGGGTGCGCGCGGTATGCCTGTATGGCGGTCAGCCCATCGGCAGGCAGATCGACAGCCTGAAAAAGCGCCCGCAGATCGTGGTGGCAACGCCGGGGCGGCTGTCCGACCATATGAAGCGCCGCACGGTAAAAGTGGAGACGGTGCAGACGGTGGTGCTGGACGAGGCGGACCGGATGCTGGATATGGGCTTTATCCATGACGTGACCCGTCTGCTGGATAAGATGAACAAGCGCCGGAATCTGGGGATGTTCTCCGCCACCATCTCCCGGGAGGTCATGGATATCGCCTGGGTTTATCAGCGGGATGCCGAGGAGATCACCGTACGGGAGGACGAGCAGAACAAGCCCGACATCAAGCAGTTCCGCATGGAGGTGGGACAGGACGAGAAGGCGGGTGTCATTGCGAAGATCCTCAACGAGACGGGCTTTGACCGCTGCATGGCGTTCTGCAACACCAAGGGCTCCACGGAGCGCATTACAAAGTTCCTGCAAATGCGGGGCATTGACGCCGATTGTATTCACGGCGACATCCCCCAGAAAAAGCGGGAGCAGGTGATGGACCGGTTCCGGGAGGGAAGGCTGCGGGTCTTCGTCTCCACCGATGTGGCGGCGCGGGGCATTGACGTGGACGATGTGGATATTGTGTTCAACTGCGACGTGCCGGACGAAAACCAGGACTACGTCCACCGGATCGGGCGGACGGGGCGCGCCAAGCGGCAGGGCATCGCCGTGAGTCTCATTGCGGATTATCCAGCCAAGATGCGCATGGACGACATTGCCAGGAAGACCAGAAACGAGATCATTCCGGTCCACTTCGGCGCGGACGGAAGACTGGAAATTCTGGAGGAAAAGAAATAAGATCCCCGGAAAAGTGGGTAGACTCTCTGTGTGGAGAACGCTCTGCACAGAGAGCTTTTTTATGCGGGAGCGCGGGAGAGAAGTGTGAACAATTTGTAATTATTTGTTACTTTTTGCCCGGCGGTGCTTTACAAGGTGGAGAAATTTCCCTATAATAAAACCGCGCGCCTGCAAAAGCGCGGCTTTTTGACTATGAGATGGAGCATTTTCACATCCCGGAGAGGAGTTTATCAATTCATGAGACGTTGGAGACGAATCGCCTGTCTAATGCTGTCGGTCCTGCTGTCGGTCAGTCTGGCGGGCTGCGGTCAGCAGAAGGCGGAGGAGGGACTGTCGCTTCAGGTCAGCATCGGCAGTGCGCCGGTCACCCTGGACCCCATCCGCGCGGAGGAGGAATCCGATCTTACGGTGCTGGAGCATCTGTATGAGAACCTGATGAAGGTCGCCGCGGATGCCAGCGGCGGCACAACGGTGACCTCCGGAATGGCGAAGAGCTATGATGTGGACAAGAACAACGATGGAACCGTGACCTATACCTTCCACCTGCGGAACGCCAAATGGTCTGACGGGAAAAGCGTGACAGCGGAGAATTTTGTATATGCCTGGCGGCGTCTGGCGGACCCGGCAAGCCAGTCGCCCAATGCCCACCTGTTGGAGGTAGTCAAGGGCTTTGACCAGGTGCGGGAGACCGGAGACGTCACTCAACTGGCGGTGGAGGCAAAGAACGACTCCACCCTTCTGGTCACTCTGAACAGCGCCTGCGAGTGGTTTTTAACGGACGTCTGCACAGCCGCCGCCACCATGCCCCTGCGGGAGGATGTGGTGCAGAAGCTGAAAACAGCGGCGCTGGAGACCAACCAGCAGATCATGGCGGCGGGCGGGGAAGCCACCCAGACCTGGAGCTCAAACTATACGGCGCTGGTGACCAACGGTGCGTACCGGGTGCAGGACTTTGACGAAAATTCCATGACGCTGGCGGCGAACACCAAATACACCGGAATGGTTTCCGGACCCACGGAGATCACCTTCCATTACGCGGATTCTCCGGAGACATCCTGGAGCCTGTATGAAGCCGGAGAGGTGGACATTGTGGCGCCGCTCTCCCGGGGACAGGTAGAGCAGCACGCGGCGGACAGCAAGTATTGGAGTACGATCCCGGAACTGAACACCTATACGCTGCTGTTCAACACCCAGAAGGACCCCTTCAGCGACCCGATGGCGCGGCTGGCGTTTGCGCAGGTCATCGACCGGGAGACTCTCAGTCAGGTTACAGGGTTGGGAACCACGCCTGCCACGGGACTGGTCCCCTACGGCGTTCCGGATGAGGGCAATGTAGACTTCCGGACCCACGGCGGCGATCTGGTAACAGTAGTGCCGGAGGACTATGCCCAGCAGTGCCGGGAGGCACAGGAGCTGCTGAGCGAAGCAGGCTATGATGCCTCGGAGACCGTGGAGTATATCTATGTGGACGGGGGCAGCCATGCCGACACGGCAAAGGCGCTGGCGGAGATGTGGACGAAGCAGCTGGGCGTCTCCGTAGAGACCCGCGGACTGTCGGAGGAGGAGTTCCAGCTGGCGCTGGAGAGCGGCGAGTATGAGCTGGCGGGGACGGACCTGCGCAGCAGCGTGAATGACGCGGAGGGCTTCCTGGATATCTGGACCTCGGACAGCGACCGCAATGTGGTGGGCTATGAGAACAGTGCCTATGACACCCTGCTGACGGTCATTAACAGCGCAATGGATGAGACCGCCCGGCGCGGCTGCCTGCACGACGCGGAAAGCCTGCTGTTGGCAGACTGCCCGTTGACGCCGCTGTACTTCACTAACACCGCCTATGAGGTCCGGCAGGGCTTGACCGGCGTTTGCCGCGACCCGAGAGGCTTTTTCAGCTTCGCCACCGTGGCGGAGACCACGGAATAAGCCTGAGAGAAAACCAATATCCCCCGGCTCTGCAAAAGGCGCAGAGCCGGGGGATAGCAGCTTTTTATAAAAAGGAACCCCTTGGAACCATTGCGGTTCCAAGGGGTGGAGATGAAAATGATTATCTCTTGGAGAACTGGGGTGCGCGGCGGGCGGCCTTCAGACCGTACTCACCTGCCTTTGATCCAAAAAGTCCAGTATTCATGCGGGTTTTCGGACTTTCCTCTCTCAGTAAACCCATAGGTAAACCCACGAAAACGAGAAATTTTTGGTGCAGTTTAACGCAGCCCGAATGCAGCATTCACAACGCTGCTTAATTCCTCAGGTTTATTATACTTGACTTTCGCATAGATGTCCATAGTCGTTTTGCTGTTCTCATGGCCTGCCAGATACTGCACCGTCTTAGGATCAACACCTTTATAAATCAGATTTGTGATATAGGTGTGCCGCAGCTGATGCGGAGTCACCTTGAAGTCCATCGTATACACCAGCTTGGGATTGTTCGGCTGATGCTCACCAAGCCTTGGCTTTATTCTATGCTTGATGGACTGTCCATTTACATAGGTGTAATAACAGCGTTCTGCGGTAGAACGGACTGTTATGTACTTCCAGACCCTCACAAACTGTTTTTCCGTCAAAACAGTTCCCTTCGAATTCGAGATTACATATTCCGATTCCGATTTTTCCCTTTCTTCCTTGAGACAGGTCACCAGGCATTTGGGAATCGGAACATCTCGTTTCGCTGCTGGTGTCTTCAAAAGTGCGTTGACTACCGGCTTACCGCCTTCCACATGCCATGCACGCCTTATCGAAATGTACGGCGTTTTTTCATCCAGGAATACACAGTCCCATTTCAATCCAAGAATCTCTTCTCTACGCAATCCCGCGTACAAGCCGATCATCACGAAGACATACGGTGGAAGCTCACGAATGCTATCCAGCAAAATGGCAGTCTGTTCATCCGTCAAAGCCTCGCGCCGTTTCGCAGGCTTTCCGCCTCTTGCGCAAATTGTTTTTGATGGATTCTCTTTGATCACCTTGCTCTCTTCTGCCGAATTAAAAATGTTCTTAATCAGCATATTGAGCTGACCATACATTCCGGAAGAACCTTTTGATAGTGGAACCATCAGCAGCCGCAGGTCATCTGTGGTCACTTCGTCCATATACATCTGTCCAATCGGCCCCACGATGTATCTTTTCACCATCCGCTCATATCCCTCCAACGTATTGGTTCTTACCGTTCCAGACCGCATCAGCAGCCATTTTTCGCAGTACTCTTCCACGGTCGGATTCTCTCTATGGAAAACTGCTTCCGCAATTTTCTTCTGGGCATCTTCCACCCGGTCATACAATTCTTCGCGTGTCAGCCCATAAATCGCCACTCTCTTTCCGTCTGCATCTGTAATCCGGGTACGGTAATACTGTACCCCTTTCATCATCACTGTTCCGTATTCCGGAAGTTCAGCAGGACGCTTTTTCCCTTTAGCCATGTGTTCTCCTCCTATCTATCTTCATACATTGCGTGTTGTCACTTTTATTATCATGGCGTACACCACTTCCTTCAAGGATGTCGAATGTATGTAAAAAGGGCAGGGATTTTTGACCATCCCTGCCCTAAGTTTTTTCTGATTTACTCTTAATCCCACGATGCAAAAGCATCTTCCAGCACTCCTGCGAGCTGCTCTGGGCGATTATATTTCACCTTGGCGTAAATATCCATGGTGATCTTGCTGCTTTCATGACCGGCAAGATACTGAACTGTCTTCGGATCAACCGAAGCATGAATCAGATTCGTAATGTAAGTGTGCCGCAGCTGATGCGGAGTCACCTCAAAGTCCAGACTGTAAACCACATTTCCATTGTGTGCTGCCTTTTGCCCCAGAACCGGCTTCACCGTATGCTTAACCCTCTTGCCATCTTCATAGCGGTAATAGCAGCGTTCCTTGGTGGTACGGGTTACGATATACTGCCATAATCTCTTGAACTGCGTATAGGACAAAGGGTCTCCATCCCGGTTTGCAACCACATAATCCGATGTCGATGTTTTCTTCGCCTCTTTCAGACATTCCAGAAGATTGTCCGGAAGAGGGACATTCCGATGCGCTGCCTTTGTTTTCAGCTCTGTCAGAATCACCGGACGATTATGCTCTGTATGCCAGGCTCTCCGAACAGTAAGGTACGGAGCCTCGCAATCAAGATACACCGAATCCCATTGAAGTCCGAGGATTTCCTCTCTCCGCAATCCTGCGTACAGCCCCAGCATCACAAACACATACGGAGGCAAGCCGTAAATGGCATCCAGCAGCTTATCCACCTGTTCATCTGTAAGCGGGAGGCGGTCCTTCTGGGGAATTCCGCCCACATTCTTCTTCAGATAGATGGTCGGATTCTCATCAATGATCTTACTCTCCATGGCTGCTGTGAAAATACACTTATATAGAACGTTCACAGATTTGTATACCGATGCCGACTTTTTCGATGCCGCCAACAGTGCCAGGCGAATGTCATCCGCTGTTACATCCCCCATATGCATATCGCCCAAGGGCTTGATGATGTAGTTCTTCACTTTCGATGTATAGTCAATCAGTGTTGTCATCCTGATCTGTGCCGACTGCATCAGCAACCATTTCTCACAATACTCTTCCACCGTGGGTGTACTGCGGCGATACGTCTTGTTCTCAATCTGCTGAATCGCTTCCTGTTCCTTCTGGTACAGTTCCTCTCTCGTTCTTGCATATAAGGAAACCCGCCGTCCCTGCTGATCTGTTACACGGGTTCGATAATACTGTGTTCCCTTCATACTCACCGTACCATAATCGGGAAGCATCATTCTTCTTGCCGCCATATCATTACCTCCAATCCTGTTGTTACTTTCATTATTGCGGATTCATCGTCCATACTCAACGATGTCGATTTTCACCGCCGAAAGCTTCGAGGTTTGCGATATGTCGCAGCACGTTCTATCGGTTTTGCACGGTGCGTACATTTTGCAATATACTCCTGAATCCCCACTTCTGTGAAATAAACGCAGCCATTTTCCACATACTGAACATAGGAGATCAAACCGTCTGTTCTTGCAGTATCCAGTGTTTTGACGCTGATTCCCAGTATACTGGCTGCTTCCTTCCTTGTAATCAGTTTATCCATCGCCTTCTTCGCCATCCTTTCGGCATTTGCCCTGTCTTTTTTTCTCTGCCTGTTCCGGAATGTAATATCCAAGCTGAATCCTTACAGCCTCATCAATTCCACGCATCTGCCCCTTACTTACCCGCCCAAGATAGCGAATCACGCATACCTTGTCACAGGTGTCGAGCTGTTCTGCCAATACCATAGAAGGTCTTGCCAGTCCCTTTGCTTTACGGAGAAAGAAATGCGTTGGCTGCTTTCGCTTCTTCTCAATTTTCGATGTCAGCGGAGCAATCGTGATCGTCGGCGCATAATAATTGCCGACATCGTTCTGAAGAACCACAACAGGACGAACACCGCCCTGCTTTGATCCGACCGGAACACCGAGATTGGCGAGATATAAATCACCTCGCCGATAAACCCAGTTTTCTTTCATTTGCTGTTGTCTCCAATCTCCATACACTGATATGGATAAAGCCTGCCAGGTATTATGCTGATACAGCACCCGGCAGTGCTTTCTGAAAATATGGTTTCTCTGTACTTTTTCTTATTACCCCAGAGATGTAGGATTTCTCACAGGCGGCAGTGTGCTTCACTGCTCCATTGGAATCTAACCATCCCGCCTTCCTTATGGCCGGACCGCGAATTACGGAAGTATCATTGTCCCTGTCTGGCTTTAACACCGCCGCCGGTTGCAATCCGGCATTTGCTTCTGCGAAACCGCTATCGCCCCGATGGGTTTCATGGCGTGCAGTCGAAGGCTCGACCAAACAGGAATGTACCTGAAGAATGAGTATTCAGTTTTCAAGGGACATCCGGACTTTCGTCCTTACAAAGTAAGTTTAACAAGAATCCTCCTATTTCGCGTTGGCCTCGTAGGCGCACTTTGGTTGTCCTTGCAGGACTACCTGCGGTTCGTTTTAACTTTTTCAGTGTCCTATGCAGCCGGATTGGGGCAAAAAAATACCCCGTTGGTTTCTCAACGAGGCATCGAAGACGATTCTATTCTGTTTTCTGTAAACTGGTACCCGTTTATCTACTGGTGACCATTTTTGATTCACGGCCAATGCATCAAAGTCCATGTGCTGTGATGCAGAGTATTTTCATGGGTTTCCCTCATCTAAAAACGGATTTTTCGTTTTTATTTTCTTGTAACCTTACAATAAACCGCAAATCAGAAATTATTAACAGATTTTCCGTTTTTATTTTCTGATCGTTATTGGGTCAAGTCAATCGAATCCTTGCTGACATGCCCTTGTCTGTTCAAATATCTATATTAAAGTGTCTCGTACATTGCTTTTAATTCTTCCAGAATCTTCTCCTTTGTTCTGCCAACCAGCCCCAACTGTTTAATATCCACGTTTTCATTTTTCATACGCTGGACAAACTCTTGAATATCGGCATAAACTCCTTGGGGAGCCACTACCTTGGCGGTAGGGTCAATCAACTCCGTCAGGCGGAAAACATCATTCTTATGTTTCTTGATATTTTTGCTATCAACGTGTTCACCTGCAGCTTTGCGATCCGTCAAATCCATCCACGCTTTCGCCTTAAATGGAATCAAATATGCTGCATCCAAAACGGTTACTCCATCAACAGCGACTTTCCCCTGTTTCAAGAATTCATAGTAATCATCGTCCAAGAGAATAGCAGACAGACTTGAAATATCTTCGTCCATCGGCAATGGCGTTAAGACTGCATCTTCTGGAAGTTGAATGGCATCCAGTTTTCGTGTGAAAAGTTCAATCATCGCAGGATACTGATTCGAGGTCGGGTGGCTAAAACGATAAAACTGCGGTACGCCAGAACTTTTATTACAATGTTCATATCCAGCCTGTTTTACATATTCCCAGAATTTCTTTCCAAAATTTGCGTCAACTGCTTCTATAATCAGAACAAGGTCAATGTCCTTTGTTGCTCGGAAATCCAAACCTTCTTCCGTCATCAGAATGTCACACGCTGTTCCTCCAATGATGGCATATTGTTCCTCACTGCCCTTGAACCATTCCTTAAAGCTATCAATTCCTGTAACCATCTATCTTCCTCCACAGTTCATTCAACATTTCTTCTACTGCTTCTTCAACCCGTTCATCTGCATCTTCTCTCAATGTCAATGCCAAAGAAAGCTCGTCTACAGTATTTCGTGTGGACAATTTTCGGGGATTGTATCTCCACATTTCTACGGCCACTTGCACCTGCGAATCTTGCAAGCTATTGGTCATAACATCTTTCCATTGAGAGATTCTTTCTGTTGCATAGCATTTGACGTTTGGTGCGTTCAGCATGGAACACTCTGCCAATGCCGAATATCCACTTTCCAGCAGCTCTGTTCCCACCAATTCTTTCGGAATATAAACCGTTCGTTTTATTGGATTCAGCAACTTATCTCCTGCTTTTTGGAACAGTATTTTCGGAGAATCCTCAGAGTACAGAATCCGCTGCACACCTACTTTCCTGATATGCAGCAATCCCATTTCTTCAAGTTGTCTCGATGCCCTGGATATAGAAGTAGGTGTCAGTTCCAAGTCCTTCGCGGCTTGACTTGTAGATAATTCCTGTGCGCCTCCATAAATGAAATGCAGTAGAAGCATCTGCGCCGATGGAAGTATTTCTTCCCTTGTCTTTTTTTCGGCGCTGCACCGTTCCTGCAAATACACTGCCATAAAGGGCAAATAAATTTGCTTTCCATCTACAATAAACGGAATCTTCTCACGAATCAAATATTCTTTCTGACGAAAGCTAAGTTCTTTTAGCACCAGCACAATAGGCAATTTCTCATTACTCTGTATCCGAGCAATATGTTTTTTCAGTACTTCAATCTGCTCCAGTTCTGTCTTAGGATTAAGAAAAATCATCTTCTGTTCATTCATAGACACCATCTGTAAACGGTACCTTGTGGCTATAAAATTAGGCAAATGCTTAAACTCTACATCCTCATAGGTAACCTTGACTCCCAGAACTTTATCGAGATATTCCATGTCATCACCTGCAATCTTAACTCTTTTTCTGTATTATAACTCTTTTTGAGTTAAGATGCAATAATTGAGTTAAGAGCAGTTAAAAATCAACATTATTAAAAATTATTTTTACAAAAAAGCCCGATGCAACATGAGCATTACACCCACACTGCACCGGACATTCCATCATCAACTGCTCTGTCTATTTTCTTTTTCCTGTTGCACTTACTGCTCATGCAGCTTCTTTCTTTCTCTTTTGCAACGAGAAAGAAAAAGGAAGTGCAACTGATGCTAACATTCGAGAGTCAAAATGCTTTTTAGATTTTCTTCGCAATCGTAGACAGCTCCGAAATAATGCTCAGAAGATCATTTTTGACTTCCTCTTTACTTGGCTCGCTGCCCATCAGAAGATAATCCGTGCTGACATGGAGAATGCAGGACAATTCGATCAGTAAATCAATAGAGCAGCTGCGCTCTCCGTTCTCCATGCGACTGACATGCTGCTTGCTTGCCAGTCCCAGACGAACCGCCAGTTCCTCCTGCGTAATGCCACGGGAAGTGCGAACATCGTGAAGTCTCTTACCAAACTCTTTTGCGTCAAAATACATACGTTTCTCCTTCCGCACAGCCGGTACAGAACCGGATCGACGGAAGGTCAAAAAAAGAGCCGCATGACGGTGAAGAAAAATCCTGTGCCGATAAAACAGAACATGGGTATCCCATAATTCTGTCTCATGCGGCATTCGGAAGACTTCGCCTGTCAGCGGCTCCACAGCACAGCTATGACTTATAAAATTGTGTTATTAGGGTTATTTATTGTCATCTCAACCATTCAAAGACGAATAGTAGAGCTGCAATCTCCGTAATCTTCTCATCTCCAAAACATTGAAGACGGTCTCTCGTCCGCAGGCCTTGCATTTGGTCTGCACATGTCCTCTGGTATCCTCAAAGACGATGATTGAATTGTGTCGGCAATAAGGGCACCTGACAGTCCTGGGCTTTTGCGAAGCAATCGCATCCTTTGCCCGGATGATTTTAATCTGCATTTCCGCAGATGGTTCCGATACTCTGATATTCCTGCTCATGGCCACACCTCCAATGGATCACGATATTCATAATCCTTTTTCCGGTTCAGATAGCCCAGTTGTTCCAAGCGGATAGCAGCTGCCGATCTTGAAACGCCAAAGACACCACAAAAAGTATCTATCTTCACCTGGTCACTGTCGTAAAAACGCCATCCATAACAGGTCAGAGGTTTTCTGCTGTTGATGAACCACATCGCCCGATCTACTTCTGACTGGGGCATCAGGATGGCAGCTCCCAGCGTATTGGCCTGCCACTCGTTCCAGTCCTCCTGCGTTCTCAGGACGCGGGAACCTTTTTCCCTCACTTCCGGTCTCTTATGGCAGGCTATCTTTCGGTCATCAGCATCCAGCTGAAACAATATCTGATGAGCGCACTCATGTGCCAACGTAAACCTGCGTTTTCCGCAGAGTTTCCGAATATTCTCCGGTTCAATGAAGCTCTTGTCCAGAACCACATCATTGGTTTTCAGGAAGATGCTCCTCTGACTTCCATCAACCTCTATCTGATATTCTGTATCCACATACGCGGTCAGACCATAGATGCTTCCGTCCGAGGACAGCTTTTGAAATGACACCTTCAGGTTCAGATAATCGGATGCAAACTGGTCAATGGGTGTCGGAAGCGCGAATCTTGCCGGATCATCTGCTTCGCTGCCGAAAAAGGACTTCTGAAAATCTCTTATCACAGCAACAGCAATTTCTTCTATGTTTTTCTGCGAAAGGATCATAGGCACTGCTCCTTTGCTTCAACGAACCATTTTTCATCTTCGTTGTACAGGAAACTCTCATGCCCACCGATCATGACCGTATAACGGATTCCGCAGCCGCCCACCTTCGTGGAAGCAGCCCGACACTTATGTTTCAATCGGTCGATCTCATACACCCGTCCGTCAATCCATCGAATCAGGCGCGGGCGGATATTCCCCTCTGCATCCACATCCAAATTCACAGGTACATATACTTTTCTACATTTCTGTTCCGACATATTCTACGCTCCTCCTCTGTAAACCGGCGAATGTGTTGACTCCTTTTAGCAAAGAACTCACCAAATTCTACCGGTGCTGTATTAACCAATCATTCCTGTCGGCATAACCAAATCCACTTTTCGCTCTGTCGGCATCTTGCTTTTCTGAAAAAGTACCCCATTTTTAATCGCATCTTTCCCGAATCGGAATCGAATCTGCTCAATCGCTGCGTCCAACCGTTCCTGGCGATCCAATGATTTCATATCGGTGAATAGGTCGTATTGTATCTGACAATCCTCTTCAAACAGGTTGATTGCCCGAACCGTCACTGAACGAATCGGATGCTCCCACTGATAATTCTTCGCAAACAGAGCAAATGCGGTTTTCGCCAGATAGGTGGGGCTTTGTGTCGGAATACTAATCCGGCACTGCCACTCTTTCGTAAAAAGCTCGTTGTTGCGGATGGAAATCGCAATTCCGCCTGCTTTCTTTTTATGCGTTCGCAGCTTGGTTCCGATTTCCTGCACCAGCTCCAGCATGACACACCAGACTTCGGCGTTATTCTCCAAATCCTGCATGGTCGTTATCCCGTGTCCGATGCTTTTTACCGGGGAGACATAATCGGAACGCATAACCGGCGAATCATCCAGTCCATTGGCATATTTCTTAATCGCCAGTCCATTCTTTCCAAGGCGGCACTTCAAGAAATCATCCGATGTTACAGCAAGTTCTCCAATCGTATGAATTCCATAACCGGACAAAATCTTTTCGGTCGCTCTGCCGACTCCAAGCAAGTCAGAGGCAGGAAGACACCAAATCTTCTCACGGAACGAATCTGCTTCGATGCAGGTAATCGCATCCGGCTTTTTCATATCCGACCCAAGCTTAGCAAAAATCTTGTTGAAGCTCACTCCTGCGGAAATCGTAAGTCCCAATTCAAACTTAACGGTTCTGCGAATCTCATCTGCGATTTCAAATCCGGTTCCCATGCAGCCGCTTCCGGTCACATCCAGCCAGCATTCGTCCATCCCATACGGCTCGATCTGGTCAGTATAGCGACCGTATATCTCACGAGCCAGCTTTGAAAACTTCATATATTGCTCATAGTGTGGCTCCACGATCACAAGATCCTGGCACTTCTGCTTTGCCTGCCAGATTGCCTCTCCCGTGGAAACGCCAAACTCTTTTGCTGCATAGTTCTTCGCAAGTACGATACCATGCCGCTCTTCCACTGAACCGCACACTGCCACCGGCTTGTTCTTCAGTTCCGGATTCAGCATACACTCGACAGAGGCATAGAAATTGTTCATATCACAGTGAAGAATTACTCTTTGCATCCTGTATTCCTCCTCTCCGTTCGTAAAAGCACGAACAACTTTTCACGAACGCATTGACACACAACATTTCTTGTGATACTATAATTACACGAATTGTATTTCGTGTTTTCATCGTCATTATAGCAAGCACAGTTTTTCGTGTCAATAGGTTTTTGTGAAAAAGTGTTCGTGTTTGTAATCAAAATAAGAAAGAGGTATTCCTATGGTCTTCAAAGAAAGGTTGAAAGAAAAAAGAACAGAAGCCAATTTAACTCAGGTAGAACTTGCAGAGAAGGCCGGTGTAACCGCCCGCACAATTCAGAATTATGAGCTTGGCAGCCGCAAACCATCCAATATGGTCACGATCCAGAAGATTGCGGATGCACTGAATACTACTACTGAGTACCTACTGGGAAGCAGCGGCACCTATGTCGTAGAAGCTCATGAAAAAGGCGGTGCAAAAGCAGCGAAAGATATTGAAGAACTGGTCAGCGAAGTGACCGGTATGTTCGCTGGCGGCGAATTAAGCGAAGATGCCATCGAAGGAGCTTATAAAGCTCTGACCGATGCCTACTGGATTGCCAAAGAGAACAATAAAAAATACGCCCCGAAAACGAGGCGTAAAAAATCCGATCAGTGATATTTATCGTACACACTTTTCGCTATACTGTAAACTGGAGGTGGTATGATGAATGCGGAACAACTTTCACGGGTCGGTGAGAAACTGGTAAAACGCTGCGGTTCCAGAGACCCTTTTGAAATTGCTAGGCAGCTTGGTATCCATGTCATGCTTTGCGAAAATTTTGGTTCCCTGAAGGGAATGTACCGGGTGATTAAGCGAAATCGCTTTATTTTCCTGAATAACAGTCTGGATGAAAATATGCTGCGCATCGTGTGCGCACATGAATTAGGGCATGACCAGCTTCACCGGAATATGGCGAAAACCACCCCGATTCATGAGTTCATGCTCTACGACATGAAATCCAAACCGGAATATGAAGCCAATATCGTAGCAGCGGAGATCCTGATGGACAGCGATGAAGTCCTTCGCTACATCTATGAGTATGGATACACAGCCGAGCAGATCGCCAGTGCGATGTCCACTGACATCAATCTGGTTGCGCTGAAGGTAGCACACTTGGCTACACTTGGCTATAATCTGCACGCACTGGAACATAAGAGCAACTTTTTGAAATAACGTGTCTTCGAGGAGCCTTGACCGGCTCCTTTTTTTGTTGCGAATTGTGCAAGCGGTGCTTGCACAATTATCAGCCTAACATCTGCATGTGATAGAGCTTCACTTTTTCCTCGAACGGCAGTCCCGGATCAATGCCGACTTCTTCCCACATCACACCATACGGTGCACCGCCATCTGTATATCCAGCGATAAAGGCAAAACGATCATCGCAGTCCTCATACAATTCTGCCAGCCGTTCCCTCTCTTTCGCTTCCCGCTCCATTTTCCGCTTCCGGAGCCGCTGTTCTTCAGCCTGTTTAATCTGGTCGAGCTGCTCCTGTGTATAATTGACCCCCAGCTCCTGCAAATCTTTAGCAGCTGTCACAGCATCCACATGAAAGCGCTCCCGGTAATGCTTGTTCATCTTTTTCGGCGAGCCGGTATAGGTGAGCAACCACTGCTTGCCTTTGCGGAGGCGTGCTTCCTTTCGCTCAGCCTTCGTCAGTTTCTTTTTCTTTGCCATTTACGGAATCTCCCGGATTTTTTGCTGATGATTTTGGTTTACGCTTTTTCGGTGCTGTCAGCTCATGGCTCAAAGAAAGCAGGTCTTTGATGGCATCATCCAATTCCGGTTTGCCAAGCTGAATACTGAGCCATTTTTCCTTATTCATGTGATAGGCCGGAAAATAGCCGTCCTGCCCGCGAAGAGAACCGATCAGCAGCGGATCACTTTTCACATTGAGAACATCTATGATGCCTGCCTCCGGCAATCCCAACTTATCGGCAGATACTTCCAGAACTACACCATACCATTTATTATTGTCGTTGTGCCGCAGCACTGCATTCCAGTCATGCCAGGGATATTCCGGCTCTGTGCCGTACTGCTGGCGTATCCATGTAAATAATTCCTGTCGTGTCATACCACATTGCAAGTGAAGTCAATCTATGTTGCACTTCCCACTGCATCCTCCATTTCCACAGAACTCGCAGCCATGTGTATGCCCATGTCCATAATACCATCGCCCATAGCGATAACCATAGTGGGGAGGACAATGAGCACAATCTCCCGTGCATCTGCCTGTACTTTTAGGCTTATGGCTGCCAGCCAGAGCCATTCCCATCAGTATACTGCTGAACAGTCCCGGCTTCTTCGGTTGTGCCTCTTTAAGCGGAATTTCCTCGTCAGGCTCATCCGGATCAGCATATGGAATGCCACTGCGCTTTGAAATCTTCCTGATCAGCGACTCGTCCACACCATAATCACATAACTCATTCAGCCCATTTTCTGTGAAAATCGCATCTGTCGAGTTAACCAGCTGATAGATAGATTCCTCATCTGGCAGATTAGGAAGCAGTGTCAGAACATCCTCCTCTGTAAAGTGCGTTGGTTTCGAAGTAATCTTATCAATCAGCTCAAACACCGGTTCCGGATCAGGAAGACAGCTCAGCAGCGTATCCAGCTGTTCCCCCGTATAAGCATCCACTGTTGTCTGAATCAGTTTTTCCAGTACTTCTTCATCTTCGATTTGCCCGCTATCTGCAATCTCCGCAACTTCCGCGGCTCGAAACCGGACTCCCGCTGCTAATGCTCTGCGAAGAATGCTGGTCGCTGTGCGCGTATCCACATACTGAATGCAGTCACATATTTCCTCAGATGGACTTCCATCCGGTCCGAAGTCCTCGATAGAGGCCAGACGGCTATACTGAGTATTTTCCTGCCATCCGTCATATCGCTCATAATATTCAGCCCAGGTCACTTAGCCGCACCTCCTCCACACTGCATCGCCATCAAAAATCATCTAATGCAGCATCTATTTCTTCCAACCGATCAATCCAGCCCAGGTCAGATTTCTTCTTGATTGCCGGTCTTTTCTTATCACTGCCAATCACTTCAAACCGTTTCTCTTCTGTCCCGAACAAACCTTTTACCTGAATTCTGAAATCCGGCTTGTTGTTGGTCAGACCCTGCATGAGCTGCACATTCTTGTATCTGGGCAGGAGAATTTGACAAATAACCTGAATGTCTTGCTCCTTAACACAGGGAGCCGCCATAAACTTTTTCGTTATGTAAGGTTTTATATCTGCCAGCACCTGTGACATAGAAGCCTTTTTTCTTCTATCACTCATCTATATTTTCCTATCATTGGTCAGTCATTGACTTGCTCCCACTGGACCCAAAAGCATTTTGCTGGAGCTGTCATATTCTTTTCCTGTGAGTTCAGACCGAACAATATCATCATTCAACATTTTAATAAATGCCGCTGCTTCTTTTTGTGAAGAAATCACAATATGATCTTCTTCAAACTTGAACATAGTTTTGTAGCGAGAATGCTTTTTCAGATTCTCTAACAAATCGTTCTTTTTCATCTGCAAAACAGGCGAATTCTTTGCCTTTAATAACTTCTTTGCATTCGTCAACTTGCTTTTATTTTCAAACGCAACAAACTTTTCAAGGCTATCTACAATATCCAGATCGCGAATAATCTCAATCGTCTTCTGTGCTCCCGCTCGTATGTATTGCTCAAACCCAAAAAATCTCTGCATAAGATCCATTTTCGCTGTAACAACACTTGAAGAAAAGATAATTATATCTGCTCGTGAATCTATCTGCACAATATCGCTATCAACTTCATCGTACGTATCTCCAGTAAGTCGGGCTATTATGTTCTTACTTCGATCAATTCTTGATACAGAGTATATATGTTGATAAACCCAAAAGTACTGGTCATTCAAATTAATTCTAAAAAGAAATCCAGACAGTTTATTTTTATCACTTTCCGAGTAATACTCTGTACACTTTTCAGCACCATCAAGGAAAGCAAATGGTCTATAACTCTCTGTCAGACTAATCTCATAAAATTCTTTCTTATTGTCTGCAATATTTTCTGATGTGTCAAATTCTGCATCCTCTGCAAGATAGGTACAATTGATAAAACCTGTCACCTTATCTTTTGTGCTAGAAAGCAACTTGTCTGTTGCCCTCATTTTTTTGATATGATACCCATTTTCATTGCGTAGACTGGCATACATTTCAATCCCGCAGACTGCACCAGAAAACATTATTGACTTAATCGATGCCTGAATTTCTTCCTTGGTCATTTGTTCATCTCCTTCATGTACAGGACTGTATCATTAATCACTTTATATTCTACTGTGCCCGGATTTTTTAGAAACCTACCTTTCACTACAGCCAAGCAAACTTCATTATTAAAGTCAGGGTTACTTTTAAAGGTAACCTCATAGACTCGGTAACCTAAGATTGCCAATACAGGATTTGCATAGTACAAATGTGTTTTGCTTAACAGCGCACACATCATAACCACAATGATAAGGAATGTTACCGCTCCCTGAATCGTTCCTACATCATCGATCAAAAGCGGTATAATCATTGTCATAAAAAAATTCAAACTTGCATCCTCTTTTTCTATGAAGGAAGAAAGCTGATACCCTTGTTTCTTATCAGTCCATCTAAAGGCTGTAAAAGAAATAAAAGATATGATTGCTGCTAAAATCCATGTAGCACATAACAAAAACACAACAATTAGCACATTATTAAGGCGAACAAATTCTCCCCAATATGACTGATTTTCAGCAAGTTCGCTGACGGGGGTAAATTTGAAATTGCGTATAATAGTCAAAAAAGCCAATGGACTCAATGATTGCAGCATTAGCTTATGTTTTAAGCTTAAATTCATTGGCACACCTCCATAAAGCTTATAGTTCGATAAACATCCCCTTGAACACCAATAAAGTAAATATATCCTCTACTTGTTTAGCCAATTCTTTTGAATGAATCCGTGCCCCCAACTCGATATTTCCTTCCTGTCCATGATATGAAAGGTTTGCGGATGTAATCAGCGTATCCGCTTGGTCAACAGAAATCACCTTTGCATGAAGAGCAGACATTTTATCTTCCTGTTTTGGATAGTTATAAATTCGCAGGAAGTTTCCCTTATAGCAGCATAAACGGTCAAAGGCCTTCTGGCTCTCAATGTCATTCACAAAAAATTTCACGAGAACGCCTTCTTGGCTCTTTTGAATTACACAATCGACTAACTCGGCGAAATAATTCGAGAGGGAGTACCCGGTGATTAGAATGCTCTTCCTAGCTCCCATAAGCATTTCTCTTACGGTAACCTTTGTCGGTTTTGTTTTCAACGCAAAAGAAGGTGGTGCTGTAACAACTAATTCAGCGCTATCATCATTACTTTGGGCAGTCGCTGAAACCATGGCAAGAATTTCATAAGCTTCTTTTTCAGAAAGAGATGGGTATCTCTTCTGAATGGCTCTGATAGACTCATTTCCACCAGATATAGCATCCGTGAGAATTTTGTTTAACAAAATATCTAAGCTTATACTTCCAGTTGACATAGTTCTTCCACCAAAGTTTTAAAATAAGACTGATTTTCTCTTCCGTCAATAGGCACAATTAGTCCGCGATCCAACATGCGATTTCCATTCTCGCAAGCTGTTTCTGAGACCATACAGCAGGAATGGCACGCCGCGCCATTTGAATTATTACCAGCCGGCACATTGTTAAGGCATTCCGGATCATTTGTGCAAACCAGTGCTTCTTGGAAAGCGTCTTTCATCAAAACAATAAGCTGATCAATATTTCCTAATTCTACAAGTCCACCAAGGGAGCCTTCTTTATCGGCACTTCCGGTATAGAGCAACACACCAGACATATCATCCCCAAAATAAATACGCTCACGAATAGCGGATGAAGAGTACCCCGAGGACATTGACATCTGCTTAATCAACAAATGTGCGAACGTATGCATCAGGACATACCTTGCATCTCGTAATGTGGTAACAGTCCATTCTTTAGATTCACAGAATTCCTTATAGCACTGCGCATATTTCTGAGAAAGTGCTCCCAGTTCTGGATCTCTCAACCACGCATCAATACTATCCCTATTAAACTCAATAAAGATACCTTCACCGTGCACTTCTGCAGCAGGAAGCCATTTTTCAGTCTTACCCTTATTTAGATAAACGATATTTGTCTGCTCATCGGCATCTGGATCCGGAGCATCTACACGAGTGAAGCCAAGCAGCACTCTCACTTCTCTTAATCGTGTAATGCGAATGACTCTCTTAAAATACGGGAGCAGATAATCCGGAAGCGGATCCTCCTCAGCCTTAAAATGCTTTTTGTTGGAGGCGTACACAGGATCTGCGTGATGCGTAATGGCGTTGTATTCCATCTGCTTAATCTCTGTGAACTCTTTGATGTTCTGTCTTCTGCGCAATAAAGCTGCATCAAATTCTTCTCTTGTAAATGCAGAGAAATATTTTTGATACACTTTGTCTAATCCCATCTCTCCAAAATCTTCTTCATAGCTGTCAATTAAGCGCAAATGCTCATCAATCAAGTTATAAAGCGGATTGATCCAAGGTGGAATGGATATGGCACTTCTCATTACTGGAAAATACACATTCGACGCGCCACGCTGAGAAGGAATCATTTCCTTATCGCATTTTTCATTTTTATGATTTGGCCGGAACGGATGATGTCCGGAACATTTCATACCTTCAAAATTCTCATGCTGCGTTGCGCCGCTCATACTCCGTCGTGCCCCACAGGAACATTCAACCCACATATCTGCAAGCGTTGATGTATTGCCAGTTGAATACATCCTCATCGTACCTTTGCAGGTTGTATTGCCACCGTGAACCCACCAGCTCCAAGGGAAATCATCCATATGGCCGTTCTCACAAATAGTAATAAAACGAGAAGGATAAGCCTGTCTATGACATTCCGGACAAGTTACACCAAACTTCAGATATCGATCTAGGTCAAAATTCTCTCTTAAATCAAATATTCTCCCACATTTCACATTGGAGCAAACATGCATATAAGGGAATGAGACCACAGGAATATCTCCGCTATAAGAAGTCCGTGGCATATAAAAGCAGTCAACGCCCAAATATGAGGCCAATCTGCCATCTATAATTTTCTTTCCTTTTTCCTTCCAATAGTTCAAGTCCAGAACCGTGACGGAATCTTTCACGGCATCCACAATAGAACCTGGGCCAAATGTAGTTATCAACTGATTAGGACGAATCTCACCTAATTTATTATTATCAAACATAGGCTTTTAGTCCTCCGTGTAATAGAACATATTTGCTGCACTCTCAACATCACGCATAGAACGAAGAGTCGGCTTTTCAAGATCAGTACAAACTTCGCCATACGTGTTCATTAGGCGATTATACGTTTTAGTTGTATAGACATAGTATCTAAGTTCCTTGGATTGAGTTGCCAGCAGTTTCCAATTGCTTATAAAATCATCAATCTCATGTTCGGCATCTGCCTTAGCAGAAGGCTTGATGATGTTCAATCGATTCATGATAAGAGCCTTCACTTTATTAAGCTGCTCATCGGTTAGTTTATCAATAGCTGCTGCTCCATCATTGCTTGCAAATTCCGGATAATGTAAACGAATTGCAGAAATAACCAGTGCATGCAGCACGCGATCTCTTGCACGTGCAGAAAACGGTGTTGCTGTTGTGCCTTCAACAAAACGATATAGCTGAGCATGATAACCGGTAAAATTCTCATAATGCGACAAGTCGCGGGGGCGATAAGGGTTATATAGCGTAACTACTAGGCCTGGATAAGAACGCCCGATACGGCTAGTTGCCTGAATGTATTCGGAGTTCTGTTTCGGCTGACCAGTTACCACCATGAGACCAAGCCGATCCACATCCATACCAACAGCAATCATATTAGTTGCAATTGCCGTATCTAAGCAATTTCTATCTGTATATGGAGTTTCCAACTGACTTAGTTTCTTCGGAATGTCATAAGAAGACATGCGAGAAGTAATTTCAACCTTATGATTAAGGAAACGCTGCCTACTCATTCCATATTTTTTCTTAATACGCTGAATTCTGTCAGGAATATCATCCTGTAGCAATCGAACGGCACCGCCGAGTTCTCGAATACTGTTATAATACCCAACAAGGGTATAGTAAGGGTCAATAACATCCTTGTACTCATCATCCAGTGAAAGATTATAAGCACTTTGAAGGATAATCGAATATACACGCAGTAAAGCTGTCTTTACAGACTGGCCTGGTGCGCAGACACCAACGTATCTTCTAAACGGATCTTGTTCGACCGGTACCTCACGAATATAGAAACTGTCACCGATTTCAAACCCATTTGGTGGAAATTGCGCAGTTACTTTTCTGCCATATAAGCATTTTGTCTGCTCAGCAGCATTTTTGATAGTTGCCGTAGAAACAACATACTTTGGCTTTATTTTCTTTTCTCCTATCGTATAGGAACACAGATCTTCAATAACTGTTTCATATGCACCGTATACGGTTCCCAGAGGTCCTGTGATAAGATGCAGCTCATCTTGGATAATCAGCTCCGGCGGAAGGAATGGTTTAATCGATCTAAGAGTAGCTGTGGGTAACTCTTCTGTACGATTATGCCGAGCATGGTCTGCTCCAATAGCAACATAGCCATCGCGACTGCAAATTCTATCAACGCGACCAAACAGAGCATTTGTATTCACATCCCACGGAAGGCGGGCAAACTTATCAACTGTTGACAGAATAATGGTCGGGCATTTAGCATAAATTTCTTCATCTACCAGATAAACCGGGATTTTCATCTTATTGCTAGGCTTGTACCTATAGAACATACATTTATCATCCGAACAATAGATGCTAACCGATTTTGTAGGAATATCTATATAAAAATTTTCCTCTGTAAGCGGCTTCCCGCAGAATGGACATGTAAGCAACTGTTTGTAGATAGCGTTTTTCTTGCTTCTTGCTGTTCTTGTTTTAGCTGGATCCTCCGGATCTTCTTCCAATTCTTTAAAGGTGTTCGGAGTCACAGTACCACCAACCCAGAAACCAATACTGATAGGTTCTTTTCCGTATTTCGGATATTCTTTTTGTCGGATGAGTTCCGCAGCCAGAATCATCTTGGTGATACGATCTCTCTGTTGCGTAGTAAGTAGGCGCAAAGTATAACGCAAGATTGCAGTTACACCGCCGTCACGATTGTATTCATCGTTCTCGTCAGCACGCAGCCTTCTATTTGCAATAACAAATGCCATAAGACCCAGATATGCCTCAGTTTTACCTCCACCAGTCGGAAAGTATAGAAGATCCACGACTTCACGGTTATCATGTTCCGGATCTACAATACCTTTTAGATTCATGAGAATAAAAGCAATCTGGAAAGGTCTCCATCCAAAATTATTGGAAGGATTACGAGGATCCACAAAATCCCTAAAGGAACATTCGATACCGGCTCCATGCTTCTTAGCGAAATTCATAATATTTCTCTGAAGAATCATAGAACGATTCATAAAGCAAAAGGCATCAAACGAAATATCATCCTCTACAAGTAGCTGAATGCCCGCGCGGATTCTTCCAAGAGCTTCTATACATTTATTTATTACTGTGTCGCCAATCTCTTTCTTGAACTTAGCATCATCCATTTTTGAATCATGAACCAATTTTTTCTGAATCCAATCCTCATAGGAGTCTGCCAAGACATTCAGTCGAGTAATGATGTCATCTTTTTTCTTTGCAACAGAAAGAGTTCTCATAGAGAAGAAGAACGGGTCAAATCCTTCCAAAGCAGCGCTAACACCTGGAAATTCGTACTCTGGAATAAATGTCGATACAATTTCAGAAGCACGTCCATTTTTATTGGCTTTCCAAGTTGCTGCGCAACCACGTCCCCTTCCTAAAATAGGTCGCTGGGCAAAGTAAAATTCATCGACAGCAAGGATTTTTCTGCATATGTGTTCTGCCACAAAGATATCCATTTTGTCCTGGGAATAGGCACGCAAGTTGACTTGGAACATCATTCCAGCAATATCACTCTCAGGATTTTTGCGCTTGTTGATAACATATGCTGTTACCAAGGTATACCCCTGCTTGAGGCCGATTTTAGAAATATATATAACAACATTTGAATCACAAACCAAAGGGTATTCTTTGTTCTTACTAAACTCTTGCAGATCAATAACAATTGTCTCTTTCTGCGGATGACGTGTATACGTGCTTACATCAACTTTTTTTCCCTCTTTGTTAGTGGTTTTATCAGAAGCTTTGGTGTAATCGCCCCAAGTCACATCCACATTGAAAGATTTTGTACTACTTTCTAGGTAAAAGCTGATGCCAATGGAAGACGGTGTTTTAAATCGATTTGTAAAGACCGGCGCATTATCATCGTCTTCGCCCGCAGTATAATCTGCATCCCCTTCGAAAGAAGCATCTCCATCGACTTCCTGCTCATTCGAATCATTTTCACTGGTTTGTGGCGCAAGCATACCCACGATATATTCAAAGCGCGGGTTTTGATTCAGTATTTCATTTTCACTACTCGGTCCCAACAAGTCTTTCTTTAACATTTCTATGACTTCTTGGCGAACCTCAGCAAACTTAAATCTATCTGCCATGTGGTGCCTCCTGTTAAAATTTAAGGACAATGTTAATCAGAAGCAATGGATTGATTTCCTGAGACTGATTAAATCGATCAATTTCAGCCTGCGCCTCGTCTTGAATCTCTTTTCTGCGCTTAGGCAGGTCGTGTTGCAGCTTATCCATCTTTTTCTTCGCTTCAGCCGCTTTTTTTCGGATATCCTTTTTTTTCAGCGTGTCAGTAGCCGCCATTTCAGCAAGTATGTACTCCTCAACTTCTTTTTGAGCATCCGTAAGCTGAACATGAAGCTGCTCTTGTTGGACATCGACCCAGTTTTCAATCTTCTTTTTGTTATATGCGATAGTAGGAGCTACCGTTTTATCATGTTGATCCTGAACCTCTGAAATTAAGCGAGCATAAATTCGGTGAAAATAAGATTGTTCTTCAGCTGTCGGCTTAAAATAGCGGACATCCGAATCATTAGCCTCTTCCAGTGCGGAGACAATCTCATCTTCAGTAAAATTGATATACTCACCATTTTCATCACAAAGTAGTAAAACTGGGAAGAGGAGTTTTGTATTGTCCATGAATGCTCCAAGAAACAAAACGCCATGTGAACCAAATATCTTTTCACCCCAGTTGTCGATTTTCCAGTAATGTAGCTTGTGATCCACTTCCGGTTCTTCAAACTGGCTCCAATATTCAACATCCCGTAGATATTTATCGATATCAGCCTTGGTCTTTTCCAACGCTTGCCCCTTCGCCTCTCTACTTTCTGTAAGCAGAATTGAGCGAAGCTCTGCTGCGTGAGCATTCTTCCTTGCATCTAGCTGCCTGTTCAAAGCTGCAAATGCTTTCCTTATCGCAGTGATATTTTTACAATTCTGGTAAATATCCAGAATACGCTTTTCAAAACTTACACCAGATTCAAGTGCACCTAGCGCAACATCCGATGCACCAAACACGCCCTCAAACAGTTCAAATTTCTTAGAAAGTATATCATATACTCTGCGATCTGCTTCATTATCTGTATTCAACAGATTGATTGCTACGACATCGTGAGTTTGTCCATAGCGATGACAACGGCCAATTCTCTGCTCAATTTTCTGCGGATTCCAAGGCAGGTCATAGTTAATGACTGTGTTGCAAAATTGTAGATTTAGACCCTCTGAACCAGCATCTGTAACAATCAAAATCTTAGCATGGCTCTTGAAATAATCGACAATTGCGTGCTTATATTCCACACTTCTGCCATAGTTTGTTTTACCAAAATTCTTGACCTGCCATGTCCGAAAGATTTCCTTCGTCATGGCATCATCAAAGTCACCATTAAAAAGAAGGATATTCTCCTCGCTATAGCCAGATTTTCTTAGTTCTGCGGCTATATATTTTTGTGTTCGCTTCGACTCTGTAAAGATGACAGCCTTCTGATTCAATTCCTCAGAAATCTGATGGTCAAATGCGGATTTCAGTGCTTCCCTCAACGCGACAATCTTTGCATTCGTCTTTATAGCCCTTGCCATTTCAAGAATATGCCTTACAATCTTAAGTTCAGCTTGAATAGCCTGTTTCTTCTCTGCTGTTTCTTCATCATCGTATTCGTTGAAGCCATCCTCGTCGATTTCATCTTCCACAAACCCCCAGAATAAATCGAATCCCTCCTGGGCATAAGCAGATTTAGTGCCTTCATAGAGTTTTTCAAGACGTTTTTCTAATACTTCAAAGGTCTCTATCAAAGCAAAGCTGGAAGATGCAAGCAACTTTCGAATAACAAGAATAATCAGCCCACGATTCGCATTCGGAATAGAATACAGCGGATCACGACGCAGAAAATCATTGGTCACATCATAGAGTTCTTTTTCTTCTGCGCTCAAATGGAAATCGACCGTAATACAGGTTCTCTTGCTGAAGGCCATGTATTTTCCAACATCGCGCCGAAGGGTGCGATATAACACCGGAAGAAGTTCCTGTTTCAATTCCTCATAATCACAGCCATCCACAAATCGACGGTTGAAAACCTTTTCTGACCCGAAAATACGTGGATCGATAAAGGAAACCAGTCCATGAAGATCTGTAAGGGAATTCTGTATCGGCGTAGCAGTCAAAAGAATTTTAGGAATCCCATGTGTCAAATCATAAAGATTTTTTGCACGCTTTGTGCCATGAAAAACATTCCGCAGATTATGAGCCTCATCAATAATCAAGAAGTCCCATTTGACATGAGGAAAGCGCTTAATTAGTTTCGATGAATAATCATAGGAAGCAATGACAATACTAACCTCATCTGCGTTTCCGAGGTGAGTTCGTACATTGGCAAGATCATGCTCAACCGTGTACCGATCCAGAATAACAGCTTGGCGACCAAACTTCTCCAAAAGCTCTACTTCCCATTGTTTTCTCAAAGTAGCAGGAAGAGAAATCAGTACTTTTTTTGCTCCGTTGTCCAGAACATAATTAAGCACCAACCCAGCTTCGATTGTTTTGCCCAGACCAACCTCATCTGCCAGAATGATGCCGCCTGTCTTTAATGCTTGAATGGCCGCACAAAAGGCATTGACCTGATGGGGATTTGGCTCAATATCTGCATTCAACAGACATTCAAATGGTGCCTTGGCCAATTGTTGCTTCTTATACCAGCTATATTGTTCAAGTAGGAGATTGCTTTCCATCGATACCCTCCTTACTTAATTCATTGGCGATTCCTTCTGCGATGCCTTTAGCCATTAACGTAGGAACGGCATTGCCTATCTGTACAAATTGAGCCGTTCTCGGGCCTTCGAAGAAATAATCATCCGGAAACGATTGGATGCGAGCGGCCTCCCGGACAGTAATGGAACGGTGTTGCTCAATATCCGGATGAATAAAGTAATGTCCATCTTTTGAGATATGAGCCAACATGGTGTGACAGTACGCCTCGTCGCCCTCTACAACTTTAAATCGATCCAGAAACGATTTCCGGTTTTTATGTGTCTTCAGTTCATCCGGCAGATCATTATAGTTCAGACGTTTGTGCCCATCATTCCAGAGTTCAATTGTACGCCGATAAATCTCAATATCCCTGTCTTTATTGGGTCTTGCACAATGATGAGTCAGAATGTCAGAATCCTTGCGGATTCCAGTGCTTCTTAAATAATCGCTGAAATCATCTGATCTGTATTCACCCGATTTCCCTCCTGGCTGCAATGCTGGCAGATCACTGAGAATATCATTAACCGTGGCATCCGCAATTGTCTGCTCAAACTGCGGATAAGAAAGCCCGCTATTCTTCAGCCACCCGACAATGATCATTCTTCTTCGGTTTTGCAGCACACCAAAATTCTTTGAATTTTGCTCATGGCATTCAATTTCATAGCCAACGGAACGCAGTGCTTCCTGTACTTTCAGCCAAGTTGCACCACCGTTTGCTGACTTGATTCCCATAACATTCTCAAAAACGAACATCTTTGGCTGATATTTCTGAAGGAATCTCGCATACAGCTTATAGAGATCGTTTCTGGGATCTGCCGACATCGGCGTTTCCATATGCTTGCTTTGCGCTCTTCCCACCAAAGAATATGCTTGGCAAGGCGGTCCACCAATAATGACATCTACTTGCTTGATACCTCTTTGCGTAAGGATCCTATCTATATTTTCAAATAGCCTTGGAAGACTTTCATTTGACATCGTTTCGCAAAATACGGATTGTAGCTGCTCCTCGGGAATATGTTGCAGAAATTCGTCGCGGGTGATTTTTCCGCTAATATAATCCTTGTAGATATCAAGCTTCCCATGTGCTTTGAGATAATAGTATCCCGTTCGTGTTTCCAATGTTTGAGCAGCATATGGGTTCATCTCCACATGCGCTACAGGTGAAAAGCCCGCTTGGATGAAACCTTCGGACAATCCACCGGCTCCTGCAAATAAATCTATAAAATTGTAAGAGCCTGTTGTGGCGTTGATACGTTCCATGATGAACCCCTATCTGTATAATAAATTTAGTCTTCAAACACACCGTCTGTGTCAAAAATATGGTCTAACTCATCCGTATTGATTGCAGCAAGCACCTTGTTGCGGATACTGCCCTTTGCAAGGTCCAGCCTCTTGAAGCGACTTTCTCCTGCTGCGTCTTTTCCAATACGTATCAGCTGCACTCTTCCAATTCTTGGTTCATTTGCAGCATAGTTTGCAAGTCCCTTAGCTTTACCCAAGTTATCCTTGAAATCCGGATTGTGCGGCTCCAAAATATCAACGATATACTTGAGAATTGGGTCTCGGCGAACAATGATGAAATCCGGATAAAGCTCCTTGCATTTTCCGTCCATTTCATAAGGCATCCGCAGTGACCAAGACTGTCGGGACGGATTCCGCAGCCAGCAAACATAGTCCTTGCGTTTTTGCTCTTCTGCCAAAACAGCCTGTTCCCAACCATTCAACTTAATTTTTGCTATTCCATCTGCATTGGCAAAAAGATGATCCGTGTACTTTATTCCATCTGCTTCGACCTTGGCACTGATTGTCTCCGGAAGAGTAAAGTTGTGCTTACTGATTTCATCGCCGTTAGCAACAATATCGCTATACTGCTTTTGACATTTCTCCGGTTTAGCCACAATATATTTACGATACTGGTCATTCAATTCATGGAACTTCTTCTCAGCGTATTGATTTAATTCCGCAATACACTCGCTGTCGAATGCGAACAGAATGCAATCCACCTTAAAGGCGTTCGGATTGTCGAAGTCGATATATTTACGTCCATATGCCAAGTGGAAACCGCATCCACCCATTTTTGCGTCTGCTACTCTTAGCTGACGATCAAGGTCAGACTCGGATGCAGTAAACATATCTATCTGGTTATCGTTTTGTATTTTCTCACCGAAAACATCGAATATCTGAACAGACAGTTTCATCTCCATGACTTGCTTTGTAAGCTCGTCATATTTTCCAGCATCATGCAGACCGTTCACATAGTTGCGGATAAGTTCAGCAACATCGTTTTTCACATCCTCAGCCGCCGTAATACAGATATTGAACTGCGATAACAGCCCTGCCAAGCTCATCAAAGACTTCAAATAGCTGTTGATTTTTACCGCACGGACGACATAAGTCAGATATCCCTGTTCATTGATGAACTTTGTGATTCCTTCACGATCTATTGTTGGAAGCATCGACATCTGCGATACAGCCGGTGTCAGCACTGGCTGCTCTTTATTCACAGATTGGTTGCCTTCATTGGTTCCCTCGGTTTCTCGACCTGTATGCACATCATTTCCGGGCGCTGTATCCAGCGGAATTGCCCGATGTCCTTCTGCGGGAATTTCTGAATCTGCTCCACCTTGATTCGCTGCCACAGCTCCAGAATTTGACATATCTCCAACTGCTGTGGAAGGTGCCGCAGCAGGCTCTTCTTGGAAGCCATTCGGATAATCAAAGATGCTCAGCTGACCAACCGTCTGTTTTTGCGTTTTCTTTCGCTGGTTGTGAACCGACCATATATCATAGGTCTGATTTTCCAGAGATTCACCATCGACAACTGTCGGGATTTCTCCGCCTTCGGTTGCCTGCAATTCATCAATGACCTTTTGAACGGTATCCTGGTTGAAATATGGGAGGAATAGCCGCACATCATTTAAGGAATCATCTACAAGGACATGACACTGAAGCGGTGTGCGAACCATACGTCCGAGCAGCTGCGCAATATAGGTTGCGTCTTCCGCACGTCGGAAGGACATCATAGTTTCTGCACGAGGGCAGTCCCAGCCAGTGGACAGATTTTCCTTAAATAAGACAACACGGATGCGGCGATCTTCTGCGATCTCGGATGGCTCGATATGCGGCACGGTCAATCCGTGAATCGACAATGTGCCCGTGGAGCCGAAGGTATGCACGACTTCATTTTCCTTGAAGCTATCGCCCATACGCTCTTCGATTTTCGCAATTACATCGTCCAGATCGGTGTCAGATACTTTCGTACCGGAACCAGCGCAGACTTGGATAACAAACACCGGATTTACATTGGTGTAGTGTTGCTCATAGGTATATTGATACCAGTGCTTGCACTTATCCTGCCATTCGTCTGTTGCAGCCTGGAGAACGGCCATGTCACCGTGTTTGATTGGATCTTCCGGATAAGTGATTACAATACGATCTTTGAGCAATCCGGATTGGCGAACCTGGGCCGGGGAAATAACAACCTTATGCAATGTAGAGTTTGTTGCCTGCCCGACAAGGGAATTAAAACGTTCGGCAGTTGCACTCATTCCGATAACGACCGGAATGGGCGACAGATTTTGCTCACTGCTGCCCTTGATAAAACGCTGCATGATAGTGGTTGCCGTTCCCGCCTGGCGTCCCTGCATACCACGATGTGCCTCATCAATAATGAAATACAGGCGGTCAGCTTTTTCTCTTGCTGTATTCTCAATGGTCTCCCAAATCGTATACTGCCGCGTATCCGAATGGCGGCTCAGATTACCGGCCTTGCCAAGCTTCTGCGTGTTCAGGAAATAGATATGACCGTCCTCCAGAATCTCTCGGTCGAAAGATTCATCCGAAATCACTACGCACTGATCCATGCGGACCTTATCTGCCTTCAGCTCGATCTTCTGTTTGGACTGCTCATTCAGCTGTGGAGAATCCGAAAGCCATACAAAAATGGCCTCCGGTTGTTCAGTAAACTGCTCTGAACCGTAAAAAATATCTTCAATCAGAGCAGACATGATAATAGTTTTGCCAGAACCCGTTGGTGCCTGGAGCGAAACCACCTGAGGGATCTTCAGCATGCGATAGTTATTCAGCGCCATCGCCACGCGGAGGCGCATTTCATTGACCGCCTGTTTTTGAAATGGGAATAATTCACAAATCATTCTTAGTTTCTCCCTCTGTTCACACGGAAGTGATCTAAGTAATCCCGGTAAAGCTGATATGCCTCTGTGACATTCAGATTTTTTACCATAGATTGATAATTCACTTCATAATCAGTTGCCAAGAATACGGTTTGGATTTCAGGATGTTCTGCAAGCTTTTCTGCGAAATCGGCAAATGTATTCTCGTTGATCAAGACCGCAAATTGATTTTCCGGCAAGATCAGCATGTCTGGAATTTGCCCTCCGGACAACTCCGGGCATTTTCCTTTTGCACCAGTTTTCAACCACAACGTAGGCAGCATTTCCGAAAAACGCATACCGAGAGAAACCGCTGTCGGATCCAAGAACCCAAGTTTGAAGAATGCAGCATTCGCTTTGAAACCGTCCGCCATATGCATCAGCGGCTCACTTCCGAGATAATCACCCTTGAGCGGATTGCCGTTCACATCGTGCCCCTCGATGGAGCAGACCGTGCGCGGCCAAGTAACATAGTGGGCGATGCCAAGCTTTTCCCATTCCGCATCGCCTGGCTGATAGCCTTTTCCCTTCAGCATCTTTGCTTCATCAGCGGAGACCTCATTGTTCGTCACCATAATGCAGCGTCTGTGCCCGTCATCCTCAGCATTGAGCAGGTTCACTGCGTGCATGGTCGTGCCGCTGCCTGCGAAGAAGTCAACGATGAGGGCATTAGGCTTATTGGCAACAAAGAAACGTATCGTGTCATGAACCGCATATAGAGACTTAGGAAATGTAAAACGACCGCTTCCAATAAAATCCTTTAACAAGGATGTTCCGTATTGTCCTGCATCATACAGTTTATTTTGCCATACTGTGGTTGCACGAGTGATTTTTCCACCAGTTTCAACAATTATTTTTGTGTTATCTTCACGTATTCCTTGAATGGCCCAGCGTCCACTTTTTATTTTCTGAACATAATTTGCGCTTAAATATCGAAAAACGTATGGCTGATTTTCATTACCTTTTGAGACTCGAACTACCCCTTGTTCGTTCAATTTCATTAAAGTATCCGAAGTTAGACCCCAGTTCATTTCCACACCATCTTCTCTTATGGGGAAAACAGGGATTGCACCATCTATTGATGGAACATCAAATCTGGACTGTTCCGGAGTTAAGGGGGTTCCAGTGCAAACAATTCGCATGGTTTTCTCGTCAACGTATATTGGATAAAACTGCGCAACACCTCCTTTTACCGTTCCACGTCTTGATGAATAGTCCGTTCGCCTCAAATACCACCAGCGAACCTCCCTTTCATCTCCATCACCTTCAGGATGAACAACACAAGCATTTCCTAGCAAAATCATGTATGCATATTCATCGGATCTAGAAAATAGATTATCACGTTTTGCACCAGAAGGATTAATGGTAATGCTCACCATCTGCATTTTTGCCTCTGGAAACATTTCCTCCAGAAGACAACCAAGATGCAGGTATTCTTTTTCATCAATGGTGACAATCAAAACAGAATCCTCCGGATTCAACAGCTTCTTTGCCAACTGCAAACGACGCTGCATGAACGAGAGCCATTTGCTGTGACGATAAGCATCTGTGCCGTCCACATAGTCGTTGTTATATTTCCAGTCCTTTGCGCCGGTGTTGTAGGGCGGGTCGATATAGATGCAGTCCACCTTACCCGCGTACAAATATTCCAAAAGCTGCAGAGCATGGTAGTTGTCCGCTTCAATCAGTGTGTGCCAAAGGTCGCTGTCTGGCGCGTTGCAAACTGAATCCAACGGTTTCAGATAGGGATAAATGGATTCTCCAAATTCCGCAACACGAACGATATCCTTCAGTTCAAAGGTAACAGCTTCATCTTTCTGTTCTGGTTTAACGCAAACAGCAGTATCACCTTCTGCTCTCAGCACAACATAGATGGATTTGTCATCCTTGCTATCCCGGCGCATAACATTACAGCCTCTTTTAATGGGCATATCATAGAGAGGCGTGCTTTCCGGCATATGTTCTTCAAAAACCAAGCCGAATTTCTTCTGCTTGGCCATTTTGCTCACTTCTTCCTGGATTCTATTGCGAAGAGTCTCATCTTGGATCTGGCTAATTAAATCATTGATTGCAGCCATTGGTACGACCCCTTTCTTAGTTTTCTTTTGTCTTCACGTAGCGACCACTCTTGATTCTTGCGTCAGCTGGCTTTTCCGCATCCGCTGGAATCGCCCAGTATGAACCGATTTTCGTTGCTCCGGGAATTCGTCCGGCTTTACAAAGATCACTGATCCATCTTGCCGAAAGGTTCCATTTTTCCGCTGTCTGTCTAATTGATAAATAGCTCATACAATTCTCCGATCTAATCCGAGCAAAATTCTACATGTAATCACAATAATTGTACTCCAAACCTCGCGGAAAATCAAGACGTTCTGTCCTCGTTACACATATGATTTCGTTCACCCCACTAATTCGCAAGCAGGGCTTTCGTGACACGAAAGCGATTTTCTGCTTGTTGGGGAAACTCCCCAATCCCCTTAGAACGCTGCCTGCGGCATCGGGCTGCGCATCCGTTTCGGATGCTTTAACGGCAGTTCCTGCCAAAGAAAAAAGCCCGGTGCAGCATGAGCATTACACCCACACTGCACCGGACTTTCCATCATCGACTGCTCTGTCTATTTTCTTCTTCCTGCCGCACTTGCTGCTCATGCAGCTGCTCTTTCTTCTGCTCGTCCTCTTTCAGGATTTCCTGCACAATCTTCAGCGCCACAAGCCAATCCTGCATCTCCGATTTGGTTTTGCGGTACTCTGCATAGGAGCTTTTCTTTCGTTCCAGAAGCATTGCATACTCTGCGTTCAGCTCGCTGATGCGCGGGAGCTTTTTGTCAGAGCCGTTCTCTTTCTTATAGGCATCAAACGCCTTTTTCGCTGCGCTACGCAAGGCCAACGTATCTCGATGGACTTCATAGAACTCCCGATTGTAGCCGGATGCCTTATACGCAGCGAAAATATCTTTTGTCTTGGCATAATTGATTAGATGCTTCCGCAGCACTGACACTTCCGACATCCGTGCCTCATCTGCCTTTACAGATTCCAGCAGCGCATCACATTTTTCAGAAATTCCATCTGCCTTTTCTTTCAGCTCTGCATAGCTCTTGATTCCATGCTCTTCCATGAACATCATAGCTTTTGCCATCTGCTTCAGGTTAAAGACTTTCGCCCAGCGCGCATATCCCGCACCTTTGCCCTTCTGCATTTTGGAACGGACATCAATAAGGAACGACAGCTCCGCCTTCTGATGCACCTGCGCAGACCGTGCGCTTGTGCGGTTTTTCTCTGCAAATTTGCTTTTATGAACCGCATTTCCGGCAATCACTTCGCAGAGTTCTTCAGCCGAATATCCTTTGCCAAGAGAGCGGAAACGGGCAAATCTGACATGGCCTTTTCCCCGCAGTGCAGGCTGTTTTCCATCTTTATACTCGTACCCTGCTTCCTGCAAAATTCCGATCAGTTCCCGGAAGTCTTTCGGTTTTCTTTCCAATGCCGCATCAATGGCCTCGCAGATTTCATCCCGCTGCGATTTTTTCTCCGGGTATTCCGTTCTCTTCTGCCGCTCCCCATAGGGCTTCCGGATAATGACCGACAACCGGTGTTCCAGACAGATGATATCGCTGAGCCTCGCCAACGCAAGACCGGACAGACGAAAATCGCGAAATTTTCTGGTACAGTCTAATGTAGTCGAATTAAAAATAATGTGGTTAGCACCGCATTTTCAATGCCATTCTCGCAATCCAGAGAATACTGTGCTTTATAACGATACATCTTTCGCTCATACGCAGCCTCCGCACGTTCAGCTGCTCGAATAGTCTCCATTACTTCCTCTGTCACATCTACAAAAAAGTCTGTTGTATAAACATCAGGATAAAGTTCCCGAAGGTTAATTTTCTTCATTATGTACCTCCATTTCGATTCACGGGTGATTGACGAGTGAATCGAATGGAGGTGGGGAACGACACCGGTATACAGCCGGATTATCTCCGAAAAAAAGGCAACAAAAAACGCCAGATTCCCGCAATGGGAAACTGGCGCACCAAGAACAGTCATTATTATGCTGAATCACATGGAACGATAATGCCGATGCAATGCTATACTTGCCCGGAGGAGGGGCAATGCTTTTTTTAATTGATGTAGATCATGGGAGCTTTGAAAAAGCAAAAGAGACACGGCAAATTAACCTCCAAGCGGCTACCGTGTCCCTGCAAGTCGTCATTAGTTTGTGTAAACGCAAAGAAACGGCGGCTCTGAAATTGTCCTTCAAAACCGCCGATTGAGTTCAAACCTTAAAATAGCGCACGAAATTATCTGCCCCAGTCAACGGTTTTTTTCTTTCCCCGGACGGGGCAGATAACTTATTATGCAGAGCGGAGCCGATGTGCGCTAATCGGTTCCTTGTACTTTCTCCTTCAGCTTTCGGAAAGATGTATCACTGATGGCGTGTTCAATCCGGCAGGCGTCTTGTTCCGCTGTTTCCTGATCGACGCCAGCAGCGATGAACTGCTCCATAAAAAACAAATGGCGTTCATAGATTTTCTCGGCAATCTCCCGACCTATGACGGTCAGATGAAGGAACCCATCATCATCCACGGTCAGAAAACCTCCATTTTTCAAAACGCCTACCGCATGGCTGATACTCGGTTTGCTAAAGCCCATGTGCCGGGCAAGGTCAATGGAGCGGACCATGCCCATTTTCTTTTGTAGAACAAGGATAGCCTCCAGATAATCCTCCCCAGACGCATGAATCTTCATCAGTTCCTCCTTTATGCTTATTGTTGAATCCTCCAGCCCTCAGCCTGTTCCCGAATCTTAATAAATTCCTGATAGGTTCCCCTTTGAGCCAGCAATTCCTTATGGGTTCCTTTCTGCACGACGGTTCCACCATCAATGACAAGAATTTGATCCGCATTTTCAATCGTCGCCAGTCTATGGGCAATCGTTATGATTGTTTTACCATGTGTCAGTGCGGAAATAATGCGTTGTCAATCATCACACGCAGCTGTTCCCGATGGGAGGGCTTGGCCTGTTCGCCCAGCCACTTGTTGTAGCTTTTTCCGTGGGGTTTTGGGTCCTCCACAATGGACAATCCGTTCTCGATACAGATGGTATCGCTCAAGCGCCGGACGGCTCTGGTGCTGCCCCAAAAGTTGCGGAATTTTCGGTCACAATCTGCATTGACCGCCGACCAGATGATGTGATTATGAACGTGCGATTTGTCTATGTGGGTGCAGACCACAAAGGCGTGATTGCCCTTGGTAAACCGCTTGGCAAATTCCACGCCCAGGCGGTTTGCTTCCTCCGGCGTGATTTCACCGGGTTTGAATGACTGGCGCACATGGTAAGCAATCACATCATCCGCGCCGCGCACTCGTCCGGTGGCGGCAATGTACTGCCGCTTTGCCAGAAGAAACTCTGCATCGGCGGTCCGGCTGTCACACGCATAGCCGGTAATGAGCTTGCCGTTATCTGTTTTCTTTGGGTTTTCCACATAGTCGATGATGTCACTGATTGCCCGGCTTTCTGTGCGACCCTTGCCAACATGAAGCGGCATGATTCTTGTAGTTGCCATAATAGAAGGACCTCCTCTCATAAATATTTTTGTTTTCGCTGAACTCTTTGTTTCTATCGTTGCAATAACTTTCTCCGCTGGGTATAATAAAAAAGAACTTTCTACAACCTCAAAGGAGGGATTTTTATGATAGAACAGCTCATTGCTGAAGCAACAGAATGTGATTTCAAAGTTGCTCTCGAAATAAAAAAGCCAAAAAGCTGGTTAAAAAGTGTCAGTGCCTTTTCCAATGGAATCGGCGGCACTCTGTTTTTCGGGGTCTCTGATGACCGGAAGCCTATCGGCTTGTCTGATGTTCAAAAGGATGCTGAGGCGATCAGCCGCTTAATCAAAGAACGAATCACACCATTACCTCAGTTTATCTTAAAACCATTACAGGAAGATGGTAAAAATCTATTGGCTCTGGAGGTTTCTCCCGGCCGCAGCACCCCATATTATTACAAGGCAGACGGCGTGATGGAAGCATATATCCGTGTTGGAAATGAAAGCGTAATTGCCCCGGATTACATTGTGAATGAACTGATCTTAAAGGGAACCAATCAGTCCTTTGATACCCTAACAACAGATGCGGTAAAAAAGGATTACAGCTTTACACTTCTGGAAGCAACCTATCTGGAACGGACTGGTCTCCGCTTTGAGCCATCCGATTATGTCTCCTTCGGTTTGGCTGACAAAAATGGGGTCTTGACCAATGCCGGAAAGCTCATGACCGATCAGCACACAGTTTATAACTCCCGTATGTTCTGTACCCGGTGGAATGGCTTGGAAAAAGGCTCTATCTTTGATGATGCACTGGACGATAAAGAATACGAAGGGAATCTGATTTATCTACTGAAAAGTGGCAGTGAATTTATTCGCAATAATTCCAAAGTCCGTTTTGTCAAAGAGGCACAGTATCGTGTAGACAAGCCGGATTATGCTGAACGAGCTGTGACAGAGGCTCTTGTCAATGCGCTTATCCATCGTGATTATATTGTGCTTGGCAGCGAAATCCATATTGATATGTTTGATGATCGGGTGGAAATCACATCTCCGGGCGGTATGTTTGGCGGCGGCTCAATTCAGGAATACGATATTTACAGTATTCGTTCGATGCGACGAAACCCTGTGATTGCTGACCTGTTCCACCGCATGAAGTACATGGAACGCCGTGGAAGTGGCCTACGCAAAATCGTCAGTGAAACCGAAAAGCTGCCTGGATACACAGAGGCATATAAGCCCGAATTTTCCTCAACAGCGACAGATTTCAGAGTTATTTTGAAAAATGTGAATTACCATCTTAGTCAGAAAGACTTAGTCAGTGACCAAGATTGTGACCAAGTTAGTGATCAAGATAAATCACAGGACATCCTACACGCAGTCTTGGATTTTTGTATAACAGAAAAAAGCAAACAAGAAATTTGCTCGTTTATTGGTTATCGAAATCTCACTTATTTTACAAGAAAATATTTGAATCCTCTACTGGCAAGTGGCCAGCTTAAAATGACTATTCCAGATAAGCCAAACAGTCGAAAACAAAAATATATTACAGTTCGTTCCGAATAAACAGAGAAGCAGGGCATTGGGTCTCATCTCCCATTGTCCTGCTTCTTTTCATTCCAAATTATATTCACATCATTTACCCATACACCCAATCCTGGATCGCAAATTTCAAACTCTGCACCTTGCCCAGCAGCCAGATCGCAGCCAGCGGCAGCCCCATCGGGCTAATCAAAAATGCCATAACCAGCAAAATCACACCATTCTGCGGGGAATAGGTAATCAGCACAGCCACACCAAGCAGAGCAATTACCGTGCTTAGTAGACCAAGCACCAGACCGGATATGTAGATCAGCCCCGTGCAGAACCAGACAAAAAGCGTCAACGCCAAAACGACCGGTGCAGTTACGATCATCAGCAGACATTTCAAAATCTTCATTCCTGTTCCTCCTTCCAACGCTCCAGATGCCGTTTGCACAGGGCATCCGCTTCTCTCTCATCATCTTCCGTCACTTCCCGTTTTCCTTTGGTCAGTTCAATCTCCAGATAAGTCCGGTAATCATCGGCTAAGAGGTCGAACAGTTCCTTGGGAGTATGGCACACCTCGCCAGAGCAATAGTGAAAATCTTGGTCAAATTCAACTCTTACACATCCATGGCGGCTGATATAAACTTCTATGGTCTCGTCTGCGGTTAGGTAATCCGCAAAAATCTCCAGCACCTTTTCAAAGGTCAGCATCTGTTTTCACTCCTTTGCTACGCTTCTTATTCTACTCATATTATCCGGTACGGACAGGCAAAAGACAAGGATACAGACAAAAAGAAAAAGCGGAGGAAGGTGCGGCGAAGAAACGCCGTTCCTCCCTCCGCAAATGGAGTATCTATCCCTGTTATGAAAGTTTGGAGAGTTGGGTAAGGATTTCCTTCACACCCTCCCACAGTTGTTCCTGCCGCTGGGATATATCCTCCAAGTCAGCATTATAAACCCGCCCGGTCTCATGCACTTTGCGGGTCAGCTGGTTCAAGTTGTTGCTGCTTCGGCGCATCAGGGAGACCAGCTCCTTCAGCTCTGGCAGTTCCAGCTTGACCACATAACCATCCAGCGCCATTTTCCGCAGATAAGCGCTCAAATTCTCTGTCCCGTATTGCTGCATCTTTTGATGGATCAGTTCCAGTTCTTCTGCGGACACCCAAAACAAAACCGGCACATCCCGCTTGCGCTTTGCCATGGTTATCGCTCCGGCTCCCGTTTTTTCGGGGCGGCAGACTTATGGACGGGCAGCTCCTGTTTGAGCTTATCCCGTACTGAGGGACGGGACGGTTCCAGTTTTTCTCTCTGGGTACGGCTGCGCTGCTGTTCTTCACGCACCAGATCAATAAAACCATCCAGCACAGCAGGGTGGCTGTTTAAGGCATAACCACAACGGACGGTTTCGGGATTATCATTAGAAATGGCCTTGGCCCATTCTTTGTTGCGTCGGGAGTAGCGCCCATCCCAGTCCTGAAGCTGGACCGTGTTAGACAGAACCATAGATACACGCTCCATGCCATAGGTCTCGATCACACCCTTTGCCGCATCGTGGCTGAGATACATTCCGTCGAAGTGTTCCCGCACCGCCGCTTCAATGGACTCCTTGCATTGGAGATTTACATTGTTGGAAGCTCGGTACTGCTCCAGCTCCCCATGTTCTCTCGCATAGGCAGCTGAATGGGGATAGACCGGTGTTGTCCGCAGTTCCTCTTTAGCTCTGCACACATCGTCGGCACGGTTCTCAATGCTGTCCCGGATCACATCCATGTAGCCGGTCTCCAGCTTTTCAAAATAACGGTACACATCAGCCAGTGGCGAGGAGGAATCCAAAAGCGCCTGTGCCTGTGCGTCGGTCAGCTCCAGCTGCTCCATCGCCATCACGATGTCCTCCCGGACCGTGTACTCATAGGTGTGGTGCAGGATTTCCTCCGGGGGCTGGCTTTTCAGCCAGTCCCGGAATTTATCCTGTTCATCAGACATTTTCTCATAAAGAGCTGTATTCCAATCTGTTGCATTCATAATCATCGTACCTCCTCGTGTTGTTTTGGTTTCTTTTCAAGGCTGCGTGGCGGCACAGGGCGTTTCAGGCTGTCCAGCACCGAAGTCCGTGTGCTTTTGTCAACAACAGCCTCGGCGTGTGCCTGTCCCTTTCCGTCGATGTTCAGCAAAGTAATTCCAGTCTTCTGGCAAAGACAGCATCATGGAAAGCAGTCCCTTGGCTTTTAACGACAGGTTTGCATTTCGTAAATGATGATTGCTCATCACGGTATAATCACGGGTCCGTTCAATGCGAAAAACGGCCATCGACCTCACTCCTTCCGAATTTTGGGTACAAAAAAACCGCAATCCTCATTCCAAAGAATTGCGGTGTTCAACACTTTTCAAATTTTCTTGCATAGAACCAAAACAGCGGCTTTCGAGGACGCGCCTCTGTAAATGGCTCCTCCTGGGCGAAAGGAAGTGTTTGCATCACTCGGTCAATATCCGTTGAATCCATGTCATGCTGAGATTTGCAATCTTCCCGGATTGCTTCTTGAATTTCCTTTACCGTACACATAGTCATTCCTTTCCTTTCGTTGTATGGGTTTATGAGCGGCGGCGTTTTCCCGGTTTGAAATCGAGGATATGTCCCTCAATCACACGAGCATAACGCTTGATCTTGATCTCCCGGCGCTGCTGGCTTTGCAGGGCAGCCTGATACCCATCCTCGGTCAAAAACAGCCGCATTTCCTCTCCGGGGCTGCCGTAAGCTGTGCTGGGACGCAGGACGGAAAACTCAATCATCCAGCGTGTGTTATCCCAAAACCTCTCTACGGCGAGAATGTTGTGTCCTTTCAGCTCACGGGCTGAAATATCCCTCATAGGCGGCTCCTTTCATCGTTCCTGGTCTCTCTGACGCTTTTTCTGCCATGCCTCCAGCAGCTTGATGATGGTTTCCTGCATCCGCTGGGGCGTATAGCTTTTAGGGAAATACTTTCGCAAGGTGTCAGAGGTAAATGTCACTCGGTCCAGATCGCTTTTCTTTTCCTCACCCATGATGACACGCATCATATCGAGGGTCAGATGCCCCTCCTGACTGTATTTTTTGAGCCGCTGGGCTTGAGAAAGAGAAGGGGTAGCCTGTTCGCTGTCCATCGCGTCCAACAGGTCTACCTGTTCCTCCTTTTTGAGAAAGGACAGCTCATAGGCAGGGTTCAGGGCAATCTTCTTTTCATCCACCATATCCATCAATTCAGGAATCAGCTCTGTCAGACGGATATAGCGCTGAACTTGATTTCTGCTTGAACCAGCCTGCTGAGCCAATATTTCATCGGCTCTCAACTTCGTCCCAACTTGGGACGAAGTTAAATCAACTCGCTCTCCCTGATGTTTCATGGCATCCAGCTTCATCTTGTAGGCAAATGCTCTTTCACTGGGGAGCAGACTTTCTCGTTGCAGGTTGCTGTCAACCATAATGATCGTGGCGGCATCATCATCCAAATCCCGAACAATGACCGGCATGGTCTCCTTTTCTGCCAGCTCACTGGCTCTGTGCCGCCTGTGTCCGGCTACCAGCTCATAACCGCCCTCCGGGTCCGGTCGAGCAATCGCCGGAACCAGAACGCCATACTGCTTGATACTGTCTGCGGTCTCCATCATGGCTTCGTCATCCTTGACTTTGAATGGATGCCCTTTGAACGGGTGCAGTTCCGACAGCGGGATTTCTACTACTTTTTCTCTCTGAGCATCGGCACGGCTCTCCTCCGTAGAAAACAGATCATCTACCGATGCCAGCTCTACTTTTTTCGCGCTGCTTTTCAAGTTTCAACACCTCCTTCGTCAGATTTCGATACCCCTCTGCCACCTTGCCGCCAGGGTCATGGGCGAAAATACTTTTTCCCTCTGCGCTAATTTCCTTTGCCCGGACAGAATGGGGGATTTCCGTTCCAAAGACTTTGATTTTACTTCCATAGGTGTCCCGCAGCAAAGCAGCAATCTCTTTGGCAAAGTTGGTGCGGTTATCCACCATCGTCAGCAGGATACCGTCAATCTGGAGCTTTGGATTGATCTGCCGTTTCACCTTACTGACCGTAGATAGAAGCTGTTCCAGTCCTTTGGCGGGCAGATACTCTGCCTGAACGGGAATTATGATCCTGTTCGCAGCCGCCAGCGCATTGACCGTAAGCATCCCCAACGAGGGCTGACAGTCAATCAGGATATGGGAATATTGTCCCTTCAGTGTGTCCAGATATTGCCGTAAAACCGTTTCACGGCTCATGGCGTTTACCAGAGAAACCTCCATACCGGAAAGCTGAATATCCGCAGGCATCAGGTCAACGCCTTCTGCATGATGCAGAATACCTTCTCCGGGGCGTATAGGCTGATCCATCAGAATTTTGCCCATTGCATCCGACAGTGTAAATGGCAGCTTGTCTGGTTGCGGATTTCCCAAGCTGATTGTCAGGCTTCCTTGCGGGTCCCCGTCGATCAGAAGCACTTTCTTTCCGGCCTGTGCCAGACCTATTCCCAAGTTCGCACAGGTTGTTGTTTTGCCAACGCCGCCTTTCTGGTTGGCGATGGCGATGATTTGTGTGTTCATGACTTCACCTCATTTCTGATTGTTGCTGTTGTTTCTGGAAATAGAAAAAGCCGCCACTTCAAAATCATAAAGTGACGGCCCTTTCTAATGCCGGAATCTCTGAAACAAAAAAGCACCCAGTTATTTGTTACTGAGTGCCTGCATTAGAATCGTATTTAATTGTTCAGATTTGGTCAGATTATGCCAAACCCTCCAGCGAAAAATCCGGTGTCTGAGAGTGCCAAATCACCCTCAAAAATACCCCCGAAATTGCTCTCTGGTTGTCCTATTTTTTAACCACTAAGGCCGTTTTTTGACCCCATTTTTGCCGGTTGTCCTATATTTAACCACTAAAAATTGGGTGAAATCCGCTCTCGTTTTGCCAAATTTGGTCAAACCATATCAGCCCGTTTAGATATAGCAAAAGCCCGGAAAACCTTGATTTTCCGGGCTTTTTGAACCATTTTGATATAGTCTGAGCAGTCGATTATCGCTTGCTGAACTGCGGAGCGCGACGAGCTGCTTTGAGACCGTACTTCTTACGTTCCTTCATACGAGGATCGCGGGTCAGGAAGCCAGCCTTCTTCAGGATGGGACGATAGTCAGCGGAAGCCAGCAGCAGAGCGCGGGCAATGCCGTGGCGCAGAGCGCCGGCCTGACCGGCGACGCCGCCGCCGGTAACGGTGGCAACAATGTCCATCTTGCCGATATTCTCGGTAGCCTCCAGGGGCTGACGAACGACCATCTTCAGGGTATCCAGACCAAAATAGTCGTCAATGTCACGACCATTGATGGTGATGGAGCCGGTGCCGTTGGGGAACAGGTGAACGCGGGCAACAGAAGACTTTCTGCGACCGGTACCATACAGGTAGGGTTTCTTAGACTGATACATTCTCTTGCTCCTCCTTATTCAACGTCCAGAGCGATGGGCTTCTGTGCCAGCTGCTCGTAGTTTGCGTCAGCGTAGATGTGCAGGCGCTTCAGAGAATCCTTGGAGACAATGTTCTTGGGCATCATGCCGCGAACAGCGGTCCGCATAGCCAGCTCGGGCTTCTCCTGCATCAGGATGCGGTACGGAGTCTCCTTCAGACCGCCGATCCAACCGGAGTGGGTGCGGTAGATCTTCTGGGTACCCTTGTTGCCGGTCAGGACAGCCTTACCAGCGTTGATGATGATGACGTTGTCGCCGCAGTCAGCATGGGGAGTGTAAGCGGGCTTGGTCTTGCCGCGCAGCAGATCGGCGGCGCGGACAGCCGTCTTGCCCAGGGGCTTGCCGGCTGCGTCCAGAATGTACCACTTGCGCTCAATGTTGGCCTTGTTTGCCATAAAAGTGGACATGGTGTTTCCTCCATATATTATATTTCTTTCGCTTTACTTTTCAAAAAAGCATCGCTTTACAAACCAAAGGCTCCGGGGTAAAATCGGAGCATATGTAGTTATAGCACATCCACAAAAAACTGTCAACAAGGAAATTGCTGCACGCGGTCAATGCTTTTGATATCTTGTTTTTTCTCTGATTATCTCTTAAATACTCGCTTTTTATTTTCGCTTTATGAAGCTGGAAGGAAGTGGATGCGGTCCGGGAGCCGCGGCGGAGGCTACAGCACCCACTGTGCCAGCAGGAGAAGGGCAAAGCCCGGAAGCCCCAGAACGCCGATGACCAGCGCGTTCCAGAGGTTCCATCCCAGCATGATGCCGGTGGTGCCGGAGGTCAGTTGCACCAGCCACAGGGCAAAAAGACCGGATACCGTGTTCAGCAGCAGCTTGACTGCCAGCTTCAACGGCGTCCGGAAGACGCGCAGCAGCGTCATGACCAGAAAGAGCGCCAGACACCCGGCAAGCAGCTTCTGCTTCAGGTCCATGTGATCTCCTCCTTAGCAGCGGTGGCGGCGGAGGAAGGGCTGCGTTCCTTGATGGCGCGGATCAGGTAATTGCAGCGTGCCTTGACAGCGCTGATCTGAAAAACGCAGGCTTCCACCAGCTCCGGGTCCACCGCTTGGTTGAACAGGCGGTACGCCTGCTGAAGCTCCTCCTGTGCGGAGGTCAGCTCTGACCGCAGCGCGTTCAGCTCCGGGTCCTGACGCGGGTGGTTGTGGATAAAAAGAGAAGTTTTCATGGCAGTTCCTCCTGTCCATATTCTTACGGGAAGTTTTGCCATTTATGCCAGAATTTATACGGGGGAGGAGTTCGATGGAACAGGAACAGTATATGCGCCAGGCGCTGGAGCTGGCGCGCCAGGCGGCGCAGGAGGGCGAGGTGCCGGTGGGGTGCGTCATCGTCCGCAACGGCGAGGTGGTGGGCATGGGACGGAACCGCCGGGAGGAAAAGCAGGCAACGGTCTCCCACGCGGAGATGGAAGCGATCGCCCAGGCAAACCGGCAGACCGGGTCCTGGCGGCTGGAGGATTGTACCCTGTATGTCACGCTGGAGCCGTGTCCCATGTGTGCCGGAGCAATTTTGAACGCCAGGATCCCAAAGGTTTACTACGGGGCGCGGGATTCGGTGATGGGTGCCTGCGGCGGCGTGTTCAACCTGTTTATGGAGGAGTTCCCCAACCGCCCGGCGCTGGTGGGGGGGATTTTAAAGGAGGAGTGTCAGGCGGTGCTGAGGCAGTTCTTTCAGGAGCTGCGGGACCGGGATGGCGAAAAGATTTAAAACTTTTGTAACAATTCGTGCTGTTTTCTTTAATAATCCTTTTGTATCATCATAATTGCAAGAGACAAAACTTCTTTTCATCCAATCTTCCAAAAAATAGGGAGAAAGCCAGCCGTCAGGCTGGCTTTTTTCCGTCTCGGAAAAAGAAACGGTCCCGCGGGTGCAGAGCCTCCGCCGGGACCGTTTTTTATGAGAAAGCAAAGGGGGTAAAGGAAATCAGCCCTTCGGCGCGGCGCCGCTCTGCCGCAGCGCGTCCATGCGGTACAGCAGCAGAGACAGGGAGAATACGGCGCCGCCCGCGTAAAACAGCAGGGAGCCCAGGTCCTGCCCATCCAGAGCGGTGGCGGCGCAGAGCGCGAAGGAAAGTCCGCTGTAAAACAGGAACCGCCGGGTGCGTCCGTTGTGGAAGGCAAAGGAGGACGCCCGGTAAAGGCAGAGGATCAGGAAGGAGACTGCCAGCAGCTCCGGATAATAGCTGGAGAGAATGGGGTTGATGGACAGGGTCCGGTAGGTGAAGACCAGCCGGAGGACCAGATAGGCGACGGGAAGCAGCAGGAGCTCCACGTCCCAGGGCTTGGCAGGGGCGTGCTTTCCGCGGCGGCAGTGTATGGCAATGGGGAACAGGCAGGCAGCGGATGCTGCCAGCAGGATGCCGAAAATTATGCTGATGCGGGAGAAGGTAATGGCAAAGCCCGCGTACAGCGCATAGACGCCGGAGAGGACCCACAGCAGCACACCGGCAAGCAGCAGCGTGGTGGGAATGGAGGAGCGGTCGGAAAAATAGTCGGGAAATTCGCCGGGGGTGTCCTCCGTTTCACCGGGAAAGCCCCGGACAAGGACTGCCAGAACGCCGGCAAGCAGCAGCAGAAACAGCGGCAGCAGATAGGAAAAGGGGCTGCTGACCGGCAGCTCCGTGTCGGCGTCAAAGCCGTAGCGGTTTTGCAGTAGGCGCAGCAGTGCCGTGATCCCGCCGCCCAGCAGGACCGTCACGGAAAGGAGACGAGTTTTATTTGCCATCATGAGAGAACCTCGCAGATCAGAAGATTTCTGTAAAAAATTTAAATTCAGTATACCACTTTTCCGGGAAGTTGTCTATGATAGACCTTGTCCATAAAAAGAATTCCATGCCGCGCCTGTGGGACATGTTTGCGCGGCACGGCTCATAGATATGGAAAAAAGCCTGTCCGGGGCGGGAGGAGAAGATGGTGAAATGGAAAAGCATCTGCGGAGAAGACCGGCGGTCCGGCGGAGACCGGTGAAAAGAAGGGCGGGAGCCTCCTGGCGGTCCTATGTGGGAATGTCGGTGTTCCTGCTGGCGCTGCTGTTGATCCTGCCGCTGTTTACTATGACGGTGATCCGCCGGGGCGCGGCGGGCGAGCAGGAGCCGGAGACCATTGAGATCCTGCCGCCCGGAGAGGCGGACAGCGGCTGCCTTATTCGGGTCCTGCTGGGGCAGGAGGTGCGGGAGCTGCCCATGAACGAATATTTACAGGCGGTGCTGCGGGCAGAAATGCCCGCGTCCTTTGAGCAGCAGGCGCTGTGCGCACAAGCGGTGGCGGCGCGGACGTACACCCTGTATAAGCTTCAGAACGGCGGAAACCACGGAGACACGGCGGACATCTGCGGTGATTCCACCTGCTGTCAGGCGTATCTGGACAAGGATGCCGCAGCGAAGAACTGGGGTGCGCAGACGGAGCTTTACGAGGCGAAGATCGAAAATGCCGTGTCGATGACGGACGGGCAGGTCATGCTCTATCAGGACCAGCCCATTCTGGCGGTGTTTCACTCCTCCTCGGCGGGACTGACCAAAAGCTCCGGCGAGGTGTGGACCCAGGACCTGCCGTATCTGCAAAGCGTGACCAGTCCGGAAAACGGCGGAGAGATCCCCAATTATTACAGCCGGGTGGAGCTGACGGAGGCAGAGTTTCGGGAGACGTTCCTGAAGGCGCATCCGGAGGCGGATTTTTCCGCCGCTCCGCAGCAATGGGTCACGGGGCTGACGGTGACGGAGGGAAGCAACGTACAGTCCGTGACCATCGGCGGCGTGACGGTCCGGGGTGCGGAGGTGCGGAGGATCTTTTCTCTGCGGTCAGCGTCCTTTGAGATCGAGGTGAAGGACGGAAACGTGGTGTTTTACGTTACCGGCTTCGGACACGGCGTTGGAATGAGCCAATACGGCGCCAACGAGATGGCGAAGCAGGGGTCCGGCTGGCAGGAGATCCTGGAGCATTATTACACCGGGATCTCCTTCGGGATCAGGACCTGGCAGGGGAAGTGACCTTTACAAGGAAAGTTTTTCTGTGATAAAATAATGTATCAGAAAGGGTCGGAACAGGAGAGGAGGCGGTGAACGGCATGAAGAAAAGGCTCTGCGCGCTGCTGTGCGTGCTGCTGATGGTGGTGCAGGTCGCTGCCCAGCCGGCGCAGGCGGTCAGCCAGGTGTATTTTACCGCGGTGAACGAGGAGCTGATGGACCTGTCCGACAGCACCATGCCCTTCTGGTCCGGTGGCTACCTGTATGTGGCAAGCTCTGTGTTTACGGCAAACCTGAATGAGCTGGGGCTGGCGTATTCCCGGAACTGGGTCAGCCAGACGATGGCGCTGTGGATGCCAGCCCAGAACAACCGGGCGCTGGTCTTTGACCTGATCCACGATACCGTGATGGATGAAAACGGCAGCGCGGCGGGACCCGCGGCGATTTTAAAGGGCTCGGTGATCTTCCTGCCGGTGGGCGCCATTGCCAATTATTTCGGCTTTGCATATTCCAGCACCCGGGTGTCCAACGGATATCTGGTGCGGCTCCGGTCGGACAAGGCGGTGCTGACGGACCGGCAGTTTATTGATGCGGCGCAGTCTCAGCTGCTGAGCCAATACAGCGCCTATCTGGCGGCTAAGCAGGGCGGCAGGACCGAGCCGCAGGAGGACCCCGCCGAGCCGCCGCAGGAGGAGCCGACCGTTACAGAGGGCGGGCAGACCATTTATCTCTGCTTCCGGGCGGCGGAAAGCGGAAAAACCGCGGCGTTGCTGGACACGCTGGATGTGACCGGCGTAAAGGCGTCGGTTTATTTCACAGCAGAGGAGATCGCCGCGTCGGAGGATCTGGCACGCCGCGCCGTTGGTACGGGAATGTCCGTGGGGCTGGTGGCGGACGCCGGACTGGAGCTCCCTGTGGAGGAGCAGCTGGAGCGGGCGAACGCGGCGCTGTGGCAGGCTGCGGAACGGCGCACCCGCTTCTGCTGGATCGAAAACGGGGACGAGGACAGCATCGCCCGCGCCAGGGCGGCTGGCTACTGCTGCCTGACGCCGGACCTGGACCGGTCCGGCTACGGGCTGAACAGCTCCGCTAACGCCAGCTATCTGCTTCAGCGGATCGGCAAAAGCGGCAGGTCCGTAAAGGTCTGGCTGGGCAGCCGGGTCAGCGCGGCGGGACTGCGGGCGCTGGTAGCGGCGGCAGGAGAAGCGGACGACCATCTGCTGGCAATGACGGAAACGGCGTAAGATTTACAGAAAATTCAACAACCGGACCGCCGGACCGGTATAATAAAATTGATCTGCCGCCAGTGCGCGGCGGGGTAAGCAAGAGACAGGAGGAAGCATTATGGCGCGTAATATTCTGGTGGTGGAGGATGACCGCAATATTTCAGAGCTGATCCATATGTATCTGGTAAAGGAGGGCTTTGAGGTCCGGATCGCCGGAGACGGTGGAAAGGCAATCGAGGAGTTCAACAAGGCGGTGCCGGACCTGATCCTGCTGGATATCATGCTGCCGGTGATGGATGGCTGGGCGGTGTGCGCCAAGATCCGGGAGACCTCCAAGGTGCCCATCATCATGCTGACGGCAAAAAGCGAGGTCTTTGATAAGATCCACGGTCTGGAAATGGGCGCGGACGATTACATCGTCAAGCCCTTTGAGATGAAGGAGCTGCTGGCGCGGATCAATGCGGTGCTGCGCCGCACGGAGATCCCGGACGACACCAAGAAGAAGCTGACCTTTGACAAGCTGGTCATCAATCTGGATTCCTATGAGCTGATCGTGGACGGAAAGAAGATCGACACGCCGCCCAAGGAGCTGGAGCTTCTGTACCATCTGGCATCCACCCCCAACCGGGTGTATACCCGCAACCAGCTGCTGGACGAGGTGTGGGGCTTTGACTATTTCGGCGATTCCCGGACGGTGGACGTTCACATCAAGCGCCTGCGGGAGAAGATCGAAAACGTCAGCGACCAGTGGGACCTGAAGACCGTCTGGGGCGTGGGCTACAAGTTTGAACTGCGTGGAGACGCGGCGGCACAGCAGAAGGATAAGGCGTAACCACTCATGAAGAAAAAGCTTACACAGAGATTTCAGGGACTGTACTGGCGGCAGATGGTGATTACCGCCGGTATGGTGCTGCTGACGCTGTTCCTGCTGGGCGCGTCCTTTTTTGCCCTGAGCTATAATTACGCCAAGCAGCAGCGGGACGGTGACCTGCAGGCAAAGGCGAAAGCGGTGGCGGTGTTCTCTGCCGGGTATCTGCGCAACAACGCCTTTTCCAGCGAGGAAGAGGTGCAGCAGCTGGCATCGTTTGCCGCCAGTGTGTCCGATGTGGACTTTTTGATCTGCAACCCCAACGGAAACGTCCTTCTGACAACGGACGAGCATCTGGCAAACCGGGTGGTGGAGGTTGGAAAATCCACCATGGAAAAGACGCTGAAAAAGGGCGAGTCCTCCGTCCGCAGCGATCTGAACGGTGTTTACCAGCAGAAGCGCTTCATGGTGGGCGTGCCCGTTACGCTGGAGGACGGAGAGACTGTGGGCGCGGTGTTTGCCGTGGCGACCACTACGGCGCTGGACAATATGTGGAAGGCGTTTGTGGGACTGTTTATGATGACGGCGCTGGTAGTGCTGATGATCTCCTTCATGGCATCCTCTGTGACCACCATGCGGCAGGTGCAGCCCATCCGGGAGATGGTGCAGGCGACCCGCCGCTATGCGGAGGGAGACTTTGACATCCGCATGAACGACTACGGGCGCAACGATGAGATCGGCGAGCTGGCGGCGTCCTTCAACAACATGGCGGAATCCCTGCAGCAGACGGAGCGCTCCCGCAGGGAGTTTGTTGCCAACATCTCCCATGAGTTGAAAACGCCCATGACCACCATCGCGGGCTATACGGACGGTATTCTGGACGGCACCATTCCGCCGGAAAACGAGCGGCAGTATTTGCAGATCATTTCGGATGAGAGCCGCAGACTGTCCCGCCTGGTGCGGCGGATGTTGGATGTCAGCCAGCTTCAGGCGATGGACCCACTGAAAAACGGGAACCACTTCGACCTGTGCGAAAGCATGCGCCGGGTGCTGATCTCAATGGAGAAAAAAATCACGGACCGTGATCTGGATGTGAATGCCGACATTCCGGACGAGCCGATCCTGGTGCTGGGCGACAACGATATGATCACGCAGGTGATCTACAACCTGCTGGAAAACGCCACGAAGTTTGCCCGCGCCGGGTCCACGCTGTATCTGGGCGTGACCCCTATCGACGGGAAAGCCCGGGTGACGGTGCGCAATGTAGGTGACACCATTCCGGCGGAGGAGCTGCCCCTGCTGTTCGAGCGGTTCCACAAGAGCGACAAGTCCCGCAGCGAGGACAAGGACGGAGTGGGTCTGGGACTTTACATCGTAAAAACGATTTTGGAGCAGCATAAGGAAAAGATCAATGTGACCAGCGAGGATGGGGTAACGACATTCACTTTCTCTCTGGTCATTGAGGAGCGGGGGATCTGATGGAAGAACAGGACAAGCTGACGCCGGAGACGGGGACAGAAACGGAGCCGGTGCGGCAGTCCGTGGATGCGCAGCTGTGGGAGGCGGGACTGCCGGTTCCCGGCGAGGTGGTGGAGTATTACCAGCATCAGGACGGGAAAGAGGTCGTGGAGTATTATGTGCAGGACCGCCCGCTGCCGGGACAGAAAAAAAGCGCGCCTGCCGTGCGGAGGGGCAACCGCCGAGGACTGTGGGTGTTTTTGCTGTGCCTGCTGGTTTTGACCGGTGTGTCCGCAGGGATCTGGCTGTGGAGTCGCGGACAGGCGGAGCCGCCTGCGGGCGAAGTGCCCGGAGGATACACGGAGGATACCTCCGGAGAGGGCGTTTCCCTGCCGGTTTATCCGGAGAAGGCGGCGCTGCGCCTGACAGCAAGGGCGGACCACGGTGCCGCCATGACTGCGCAGGAGATCTACGCCAGGGTCAATCCGGCGGTGGTGACGGTGCTGGTGGACCTGAAGGGCGGAGAAGCCAGCGTAGGCACCGGAGTGATCCTCTCTCAGGACGGATATATTCTCACCAACTACCATGTGGTAGAGGGCGGTCACTCCTGCCAGATCACTCTGGCGGATAACCGGCAGTTTGACAACGCCATGTATGTGGCGGGCGACCAGGACAATGACCTGGCGGTGCTGAAGGTGGACGGAGAGGACCTGCCCACGGCGGAGATCGGCGCGTCGGATTCTCTGGTGGTGGGCGATAAGGTCTACGCCATCGGAAATCCGCTGGGCGTGGAGCTGCGGGGGACCTTTACAGATGGCATCGTCTCCGCCATCAACCGGGATGTAGAGCTGGATGACGGGCGTGTCATGACGCTGGTGCAGACCAACGCGGCGCTGAACTCCGGCAACTCCGGCGGTCCGCTCATTAACATTTACGGACAGGTGGTGGGCATCAACACCATCAAAATGAGTTCCGCGTTTTCCAGTATCGAAGGCTTGGGCTTCGCCATTCCCACCAGCTCCATGCAGTATATCGTCAACGACCTGCTGGAATACGGTAAGGTGCAGCCACAGCCACGGCTGGGCATCATGGTGGAGAAAATTTCCACCACCCTGCCGGACGGTACGCAGGGCGCGCGGATCGACAGCGTGACGGAGGGCGGCGCCGGCGATCTGGCGGGCTTGCGGCAGGATGACGTCATCGTGCAGGCGGGCGGAGAGAGGGTAACGACCTCCGCAGACCTGCTGCGCATCCGCAGGGCGTACCGCGTCGGAGAGGAAATGACGCTGCGCGTCTGGCGGGACGGTGCCTATCTGGAGGTCACGCTGACCCTGCAGGGCGAGGAGACGCAGCAATCCGGATAAAGTAAAAGCAGCAGCCCGGAGCCGGTTGAATCGACCGTGGTTCCGGGCTGCTGCTTTTCAGGCGGGAAATAGAAAAACAGGCGCTGCAACCGCAGCACCTGTTTGAAAAATGCACTCGATTAGTCCGTCACATAGGGCAGCAGTGCGATCTGACGGGCGCGCTTGATCGCCTCGGTCAGCTGACGCTGATGCATAGCGCAGGTACCGGTGGTACGGCGGGGCAGGATCTTGGAGCGCTCGGAAACAAAGCGGCGCAGCTTGGCGGCGTCCTTGTAATCGATCTGCTCGCACTTCTCTGCGCAGAACTGGCAGACCTTGCGGCGCTTGCCACGGTTCATCGGACGAGAGGGCCGGTTTTCACGATCCATAGGCATGGATGAGTTCCTCCTTTTTTAGAATGACGTGCTTTCGCGCGTTTGAATGAAACATCAATTCCGATCAGAACGGCAGATCGCCGTCGTCCTCGCCTAACTCGGCGAAGTCGGAATGACCGCCATCCGCGGGAGCAGCACTGCTGCGACCGGCGGGGGCGCTGTTATAAGAGGGAGCGTAGCCGCTGTCGGCGCCGTCCCGCTTAGAATCCCCGAAATAAACATTGTCGGCGATGACCTCGGCACTGCGGCGCTTGCCGCCGTCCCGGTCCGTCCAGTCGCGGATCTGCAGCCGACCCTCTACCACAGCCATACGACCCTTGGTAAAGTATTTGCTGACAAATTCCGCGGTGCTGCGCCAGGCAACGATGTCGATGAAGTCCGTCTCCTTTTCACCGCTCTGGGACTTGAAATCCCGGTCCACGGCGAGAGAGAAGGAGGTCACCGCTGTGCCGCTCTGTGTACGGCGCAGTTCGGGGTCACGGGTCAAACGACCCATCAGGATGATTCTGTTCAGCATAGCGAAGCTGCCTCCTTATTCACCCTTGCAGGTGATCAGGGAACGCATGATGCCGTCGGTGATACCGAGAACACGGTCCAGCTCCTTCGGGAAAGCGGGCTCGCTGGTGAAGCTCATGAGAACATAGTATCCCTCGGTCTTGTAGTCGATGGGATAAGCCAGCTTGCGGGTGCCCCACTCTTCGACCTCGACAGCGGAGCCATTCTGCTCAGCGAGAGTCTTGAACTTTGCCACGGTGGCGGCAATGCCCTCCTCACCCTGTGCAGGGTCGATGATGTAAACGACCTCATAATTGGCGGAAACCTTAGCCATTTTTGCACCTCCTTTTGGACAAATGGCCCTCATTTTCTAATGAGAGCAAGGATTGCCTGCATACTGCAAGCCTTATTATTATACCGTAGTTTGTGCAAATGTCAAGAAAGATTTCAAAAATCTGAAAAAATTCCCGTTTTCGGCGGACTTCCCCGCCGCTGGACGGAAAAACAGCCACATCCAACGGAGGGATGCGGCTGTGGAGAGGGGGTGATGCCGTTTCAGGCGAGCTTTTGGGTGCGCATGTATTTTTGCAGGGAATGGACCCGGGGGAGATAGTGCAGTAGCAGGCTGCCCAGCACATAGCAGGCAATGGCTTCGCCGATGCCCACGGTAACGGCATTCAGCGCGTAAGCGGACCAGAAGGCTTCTCCGTCCAGCGTGGCGAAATAGGCGATCTCCGCCCCCACGATGACCATGTTGCACAGGACCGGGGGTAGGGGAGCCAGCCAGCGGTTTTTCAGCTTGGAGGTCCAGATGGCTGCCAGCAGTGTGGCAAGGGTGCCGAAGATCCAGTCCAGAACGAAGGGGGACCCCAGCAGATTGGCAAGGAAGCAGCCCACGGCAAGTCCGGGAATGGCGGCGGGGAAGAAGAAGGGCAGCACCGTCATGGCTTCCGCCACCCGCAGCTGAATGCCGCCGTACTGGGGGATGGGCAGGAACAGGGTCAGTCCCGCGTAGACGGCGGCGATGACCGCCGCTGTGGTGATCTGGCGGGTGGAAAATTGAGAATTGCGCATAAAAAAACCTCCAATTTGTGATTTGGAGGCTGAAAAGGACATGAAAAAAGCGCAGGAAAAGGCACCGCGCAGCCTCCATTTTTTGTTTAGAGAACGGCAGAAGCTGCCGAACGAACGCCCCGGAAGCCGGAACGCTTGGACAGGGTTTGGGAACCTGTCGCATAGAAACATATCACAAGCAGAGCGGTGTGTCAAGAAAAATCCACAGGCGGGGCAGGGGCTGCCTCCGCCTGTGGAGCGGTAGGGTTCAGGAATGGGTGACAACGGTGCGGCGGGAAAGGGACACCGTGCAGTGGTAGCCGCCTGTTTCGTCCTCTGCCGGACAGTCATAGGAAAAGCTGCCGTCCGAAAAGACCATGCCGGTGGGTGGGACATCGGCGGGCAGGGGCAGCGCGGCGCAGCTGCCATCCGCAAAGCGGAGGAACAGGGAGTAGCGGGGCTGCGAGGGATCGTCCAGCTGCTCCTGGGACCAGGCAAGACACTCGCCGTTTCCCGTGTATTGCAGCAGTCCCGATGTGCCGGGAGCTGTCAGCTGAGCCTCCAGCCAGGCTTCTTTCTGGGCATAGGTCTCACCGTCCGGTGGAGAGACCTCCAGCGCGGTCCCGGCGGGTCCTACGGTGACCTGGGCATATCCGCCGGAGTCGTTGTTGTCCGTTTCATCAGTCTCCGGGGTGCTGTCCGGCTCCGGAGCTTCACTGGACGGTACGGCGGCGCTGTGGGAGGAAACGCTGTCCTTTGCGGAGCTGGTGCCGCTTTTGCTCCTTTCAGGGGAGGGGACGGAGGTCTCCGCCGGCGCTGTGGTCTCCGGCGCTTCAGCGGCAGCGTCGTGCGTGTCCAGAGCGGCATTTCCGGCTTCTCCGGTCTCTGCGGCTTCTCCGGCAGCGGCTCCCGCGGAAGTCTCCGCCGCAGCGGCGGAGCTGGTGCTGTTTCCACTGCCTGTCATATTGGAGGAGGATTCCCGGAGAAGCTGGGGAAGAAGCGTGTTTGCGGTGACGAAGATCGCCAGACAGGCGGCAATGGGCAGCGCCGCCTTTTTCCAGCGGAGGGCGGCGGACCGCCGCCGTGAGGTCTCTGCCCGAATGTTTGCCATCACGCCATCGGAAAATCCCTCCGGCACGGTGACAGAATCCAGATCTGGAAAGCCGCGCTGAAGGGCGCGCAGCTCCGCCAGATAGGCGGTGCATTCCGGGCAGTGCTCCAGATGCTGCTGGATCTCATGGGCTTCCTCCGGTGTGCATTCACCGTCGGCAAAGGCGTCCAGCAGCCCGGCATAAGCTTTACAGGGTTCCATTCAGGCATCCTCCTTTCCTGTTTTCTGTTTAGACGGAGCGGCTGCGGAAAGGTTCCCGGTTTGGGAGAGATATTCCCGCAGCAGCCTTCGTCCCCGGCTGATGCGGGACTTGACGGTCCCCAGATCCAGCCGCAGTGCAGCGGCGATCTCCGCATAGGAGAGCTGGTGGACCTCCCGCAGGATGAGGGCGGCGCGGTAATCCTCCGGAAGGGTCTGCAAGCCCCGCTCAATGGCGCGGCGAAGCTCTGCCTGCTCCACCTGCTCCTGAGGAGAGGCGGCGGTGTCCGGCGCGTCAAAAAAGGCATCGTCGTCATCCAGCGAGGGACCCGCGGCGGCGCGGTGCCGCTGCTCCCGCCGCAGAAGGTCGGTGCAGGCGTTCACCGTCAGTCGGTACAGCCAGGTGGAAAAGCTGGAGTCTCCCCGGAAGAAGGGCAGACCCTGCCAGGCGGACAGAAACGCCTCCTGTGCAGCCTCCTGCGCCAGGACCTCCTGTCCGCACATGCGCAGCGCCAGGGAGTAGACCCGCTTTTCATATTGCTGGACCAGCGCTTCAAAGGCGTCCGGGTCCCGCCTGCGGGCGGCGCGGATCCAGCCGGCTTCCTGTTGGGCGGAAAAAGACAGCGGCTTCATTTCAGATCCCTTTTCATTCCTTTCGCAATCCGGTAAACGTCCTCCATCGTGTTCATCTGGACGATCTGCTCCTTATAATATCCGGCGTAGGGGACGCCCTTTAGATACCAGCACAGCTGCTTGCGGGCTTCCAGCACGGAGACCCGCTCTCCCCGGTACTGAACGGACAGCTCGATCTGCCGGACCGCTGTGTCGATGCGGCGGCTCAGCGGCGGCAGCGGCGGAATGGGCAGTCCCTTCAGGGCGGCGTCCGCCTGCTGGAACAGCCACGGATTGCCGAAGCAGCCCCGCCCGATCATCGCCATGTCCGCCTTGGTATGCTGAAGAATGCGGACGGCGTCCTCTGGGGCAAAGATGTCGCCGTTGGCGATCACAGGGATGTGAACGGCTTCCTTCACCTGCCGGATGCAGTTCCAGTCGGCATGTCCACCGTACATCTGCGCCCGTGTCCTGCCGTGGACGGCAACGGCGGAGGCGCCCGCCTGCTCCTGCGCCTGGGCGAATTCCACACAGTTGCAGCTGCCCATGTCCCAGCCCCGCCGGAATTTCACCGTGACGGGAACGGGGCAGCTTTTCACAACGGCTTCTGTGATGCGCGCGGCAAGGTCGATGTCCTTCATCAGGGCGGAGCCATCGCCGTTGTTGACGATCTTGCCCATCGGGCAGCCCATGTTGATGTCCAGCACGTCCGCGCCGGACAGCTCCACCGCGATCTGCGCCGCCTCCGCCATGCAGACGGGGTCGCTGCCGAAAATCTGTACGGCAAAGGGACCCTCTCCGGGGAAGGGAACCAGCAGTGTGCGGGTCTTCCTATCCTGATAGCACAGCGCCTTGGAGGAGATCAGCTCTGTGCAGGTGTAGCCAGCGCCCAGCTCCGAGCAGATCTGTCGGAAGGAGGCGTCCGTGACGCCTGCCATTGGCGCCAGGGCAAGTTTAGAGGGGATGGAGACGGAGCCGATCTGCATAGAAAAATTTCCACCTTTCGCAAAATTACAGTCAGTGTACCACAGTTTTCTGAAAAAGAAAAGCGGCAGACACCATAGAAAAAGCGCGCCCTTTGGCGCGCTTTCCGGTGCGGAGGCTCAGCGGTCCAGCACGATGAGAGCCATCAGCTCTACCGTTTCGTCCGTGCGGTTTTCCAAGCTGTGTCCTTCGCCGTAGCCGGTGGCGGACACGTCTCCGGTGTGCATCAGCACCTCGGTGCCGTTGTCGTTCAGCACAGCCTCGCCCTTGAGGATGTAGTAGAATTCCGTCTCTCCGGTGTGGGTGTGGTAGCCGATGGAGCAGCCGGGGTCCAGTTGGATGTGGGTGAACAGCCGCGCATTCTGATACATCTGCTCCGGCGTTGCCAGATCCTTCATTTTAACGATCCCCTTGCCGCCCTGAATGCAGGCTTCCCGGCGGGGGCAGTCCTTGGATGAAAGTACCATAAAAAACATCTCCCTTTCTCTGTCCGTATGCGGTTGCGCCGTTCTCCGAGAGATGATAAAATAAACGGACACGGCGGACACTGCTGCGGATCAACTTGATTTTAGCAGACAGGACCGCCGTTTGACAAGGATAAACGCCGCTTTTCGGGCAGATTCTTCCATTTGGGAACAGACTGTGCCTGCCCAAAGCGGAACTGGGAAAGGAACAGACCATGAAAAACTGGAAATGTCTGAGTTTACTGCTGTGCCTGCTGCTGGGGCTGTCCGGCTGCGGACAGGCACCGGACAGCTCCTCCGCGTCGGAGGAGCCGGACCCCATCCGCCTGGAAACGCTGACGGTAGAACTGCCGAGGGAGCTGGACACCGCCGGCGCGGAGGCGGCGATGGAGCGCCTGCCCCAGCTTCTCAGCCAGCAGGGCGTGGAGGTCGGACAGGTGGACGTTACCTTCGGCACCTCGTACGGCGCCACGGCGGCAGCGCTGGAGGAGGGCGGCGTACAGCTGGCGTTTCTTCCGGCGGAAACCTTTGTGGAGCTTTGCGAAACGGCGGTCCCCGTGCTGGCGGACGCAGCGCCCACGCTGACCCTGACGGAGCAGTCGCCTCTGACGGAGTGGAACGCGCAGCCTGCCCAGCGGGCGGCAGGCTATACCGCAGGAACGTATGCCATGGTCTGTGCCGGACCGTCTCAATACGGGCAGAAGCTGGCGGGGCTGGCACAGGACCGGAGCCTGACCTGGGAGGAGCTGGCGCACGCCCGTTGGGGCGTGCTGGACGGGGACTCTTTGGCTGGATACCAGTGCCTGGAGCTTTGGCTGGAGGACCGCTACGAGGGCAGCGGCATCACGGATCTTCCGGATGTCACGGCTTACTCCGGCTGGGAGGAGCTGCTGCGGGCGGCGGCAGAGGAGCAGGTGGACTGCATCCCCCTTCCGGTAGACCTGCGGGAGGAAAAGCAGGAGCTGTGGACGCTGGAGAAAAGCCGGACTGATGCCGCAGGACAAAGCGGCTTTGGCAGAGCGGCGCCCATTGCACAGGAGCTGCCGGTGCTGGCGCTGACGCCCCGGCTGTATTCCTTTGTGGCGGCAGTCAGCGGACAGGAGGAGACCCTCTGCCAGCCTGCCTTCCAGACCGCGCTGCAGGCGGCGCTGGAGCAGGCGTTCTCCGATCCGGCGGACCGTCTGGCGGCGCTGGGCGCGGCATGGTACGCCCCGGTGGAGCCGGAGGACCTGGCGGGACTGCGCCGCCTGCTGCTGTAAAAAGGAACGGGATTGAGGCGGATATGTTTTGGATAATTTAGCAATTAGAAGTTATAAAAATGCAATTACTAACAGAGAGATTATTGCACATCATCTATATCTTGAATGTCATCCATTGTAGCTGTATAATAAAAAATAGAATCCTAAAAATCAATAAAGAAAAGATGATGAGAAAATGAAAAGAATTTTGTCAATTATTTTTGCAATATCTGTGGCACTATCCTTGGTTGGATGTTCCAATAGTAAGCCAGATGTTGTCGTAAATTCGTTCTGCACTGCATTACAGTCTTTCGATTTTGAATCTGCTCGGACTTATACAGAAAATGGCGCTGATATTTTAAGTGACCAGTATAATGATTCCGAAATGAAAGAAGATCTCTCTTCGGAACAAGTAGTGGAGTATCTAAAAGATTGTGCTGCAAAAATGACGTTTACAATTGGAAAATCTATGGTAGATGGTGAGAAGGCAACTGTTCCAGTTTCATTTTCCTATGTGGATGCTAGTCCTGTAATTACATCTGTGCTGGGAGAGTATATTACGCAAGCAATAGGGCTTGCTTTTAGCGGCGCAGATGATACACAGATGGAAACATTATTTGCAAACATTTTTGCTGATAAGATCAAGTCCATAGATGTCGGAACAGCTTCTGGAGATATTGTTTTTAATTGCGTAAAAGCAGATGGAGATTGGAAGATTTCCTCTTTTTCTGAAGAAGATGAAAATACATTAGCTGATGTTATTACTTGTAATATTACTAGTACATTTGAGAATTTCGGTGGGGAATTTGGCGATAGTGAGGAGAATGAGGATACGTCAAGTATTGCTTGGCATGATGTTGCACTTGGAGAAGAACTTGAACTGGCAACATTAAAAATTTGCGTTACAGATTGTGAAGAAAGATCAGAATTATCAGAAGAATACGTTGATCCTATGGTAGCACAGGAGGGGACAAAATTTGTTGTGTTCTTCGTCAATTTAGAAAACATTACCAATAATACAATTAACTTTGATAATGACTTCGTACTGACTGATAGTCAAGGAAGAAACTATAATCCGTATTCAGATGCTATGTGGTACTTCGATGAAGCTTTTTGCTATACTGATCTTGCACCTAGTATTGTGAAGAGTGGAGTATTTGTCTACAATATTCCTGTAGACTCTACTGATTATTATCTATCCGTGCTGAAATCGGGTACGAATGATGGCTATCGTTTATTTGCAAAATAAATAAAAAATAAAAAACAGTCCCCGAAGCTGAAGAATCAGCTCTCGGGGACTGCTTTCATATGGGTGAGGATATCCCGCAGAATGCGGGCGGTCATCCCCCAGATCACATGACCCTGATAGCGCCAGACCGGCACGTCCACCTGCCCGCTGCCCCAGGCGTAGCTGGGGGAGATGCCGATGCCGTCATAGGGAAAGTCCTCCGGCAGCTGGGGGACCAGACGGTAGGACAGCATTTCCGGCGGCGTGGACTGGAAAAAGGAGACGGGAACGGTGAATACCTCCGCCACCTCCACCGGGGAGGGGCGCAGCGCCGCCAGTGCGTCCTGCTCCACCAGACCGATGACCGGCTGAAGCAGGAACCCACGCTGGTGGACCAGAAAGTCGGACTGTCCGATGATCTCAATTTGACGGGAGGGGATGCCCAGCTCCTCCCAGGTTTCCCGCAGGGCGCACTGAACGGCGGTCTCTCCCGGCTCCGCCCTTCCGCCGGGAAAGCAGACCTCGCCGGACTGCCGCAGTCCGGCGGCGCGGACCTCGAAAAGGAAGGAAAGTCCCTCCGGACGGGCAATCAGGGGACACAGCACGGCAAAGCGCCGGGCGGCTCCCATCAGGGATGGCGTGTGACGGGACCAGCGGTCCCGGAAATCCTGAACAGAGCTCATAGCAGCATGGTCAGGGCGCCCCGGTGGTTCTGGATGTCCACCCGCTGGGTGCTGGGGGCGTACTCTCCGTCCAGAGACCAGGGCAGGTCGGTCTCCGGCTCCACCGTGACGTGGGAGACATGGCGGAAGACCAGACCGCCGGATTCATAGTCCTGGTTCAGCAGAGCGAAGATCAGATTCTGCAGCTCCGTGGCATTGGTGGGATTGGGGACCAGAACCAGCTCGAAAAGCCCATCGTCCAGAACCACATGGTCCGGGTCCAGCTTCATCAGTCCGCCGATGGAGGTGGAGTTGCAGACGGCGCCGAAGAGGTATTCCCCGTCCAGAACCTCCCCGTCCGCGGTCAGCTTGACGCGGTAGGGATGCAGGGTGTCCAGATCCTTCATGCCCTCCAGAATATAGGCAAAATGCCCCAGAGCGTTCTTGGCAGCCTGCGGCGCGGCGTAGGAGCTGCGGGTGAACGCGCCGAAGGAGGCGACATAAATAAAGTGCCGGTCGTTCCAGGTGCCAATGTCCAGCAGCTGTGGGTGCTGCGCCGCGATGGACTGCGCCGCCTTTACCGGGTTGGTGGAGATGTGCAGGCTGGCGGCAAAGTCATTGGTGCTGCCCCGGGGGAGATAGCCCAGAAGGGGCGGATGTTCCAGCTGCATCAGCCCGGTCACGGTCTCGTTCAGGGTGCCGTCTCCGCCGCAGCAGACCACAGCGTCATATTTTTTGCCGCTGGCGGCAATGGTCTGGGTGGCGTCGCCCGGACCGGTGGTGTTGTGGATGCGGATGAGGTAGCCCGCCTCGGAAAAAATAGAGGCGGCGTCAAACAGAGGGGCGCGGGACTGTTTCTTTCCCGCCATGGGATTGACGATAAAAAGTAGTTTCTTTGCCATGTTACGGTTCCTCGACAAAAAATGTAAAAACTTTGTTAAAACTGGGTTTGCAGTAGTATAGCACGGGAAAACTGCGATTGCAATTCCCCTGTGGGGCGTGTAAAATAAAATTTATCAACAGGAAGAGGAGCGGGTCGGTTGAAGCAGGAAAATCTCTTTATAAAAGTTGGCTTAACGGTGTTTTTAACAGTGGCGGCGATCCTGCTGTTTTACGACACGCTGTTTGGCAGCCGGGCGGCGGTCATTTTCGGCAGCACGCTGATGGGGGCGCTGATGCCGATCCTGTACGGCGCGTTCATCGCCTATCTGCTGGCACCGGTGGTGAATTTCTTCGAGCGGAAGCTCTTTCCCAGCCAGCTGGAAAGGGTGCGGACGGAGGGGAAGCTGGGCGCGAGAGGTCCCCGGGCGGTAAGTCTGCTGCTGACGTGGATCCTGATCTGCGTGTTCGTTTACCTGCTGCTGTCTATCCTGCTGCCGGAGCTGTACCGCAGCCTGTTGCAGCTGATCGGCAATGCGGAGAACTATTATAATATCATCAACGGCTGGGTCATGAATGCGCTGGACAAAAACCCCAGCGCCGAGGCATGGGCAATGCAGCTGCTGCAGGGATATTATAACGATTTGGTGAAGTTTACCACGGAGAAGATCATGCCCCAGGCGCAGCAGCTGTTCACTGCGCTGTCCGGCGGCATCGCCACGGCATTGGGCTTTTTGAAAAATCTGGTGGTGGGCATCATCGTCTCCTTTTATCTGCTGGCGACCAAGGAGCGCTGCGCCGCGCACGCCAGAAAGATGATCTACGGACTGTTTTCCTCGGAAAAGACCTACTGGGTGTTCCGGGGGATTCATAAGATCGACAGCATTTTTTCCGGCTTCGTCCGGGGAAAGCTGCTGGATTCTCTCATCATCGGCTGCATCTGCTTTATTGTGTGCCAGATCCTGAACATGCCGTATACGCCGCTGGTCAGCGTCATTGTGGGCGTGACCAATGTCATTCCGTTTTTTGGACCGTTTCTGGGTGCGGTGCCCAGCCTGTTTCTGATTTTGCTGGTGTCGCCGGTGCAGGCGCTGTATTTCTTCCTGTTCATCATTCTGCTCCAACAGGTGGACGGGAACATCATCGGACCGAAGATCCTGGGCGACAAAACGGGGCTGTCCGGGCTGTGGGTCATCACGGCGATCCTGGTGGGCGGCAGCTTCTTCGGCGTGGCGGGCATGTTCTTCGGCGTGCCGGTGTTTGCCTGCGGATATTCGCTGGTGAATTTCCTGATCCGCGCGCGCCTGAAAAAGAAGGGACTGCCGCTGAAGACCCGCGCCTACCGGACGGATCAGCCGGAGCAGGAGACCTCCGGAACGGAAAGGTCGAAAGAAAAACTGTGATTTTTCTCAGGAAAAGGCTTGTATTTCCTGAGTGGTTCGTGTAAAATACCGCCTTGCAGGCTGCGCGAGAAGCTCCGTAGACCTGCAGGGCTGTATTTTTTAAAACTGAATAGAGCCGAAAATCTGTTGGACCGACCAGAAGCTGGCGGTCACAAAAAAGGAGAAACAACCATGAAGAAGCGTATCCTTGCAACCCTGCTTCTGATTGCCCTCCTGTGCAGCGTACTCAGCGGATGCGGAGACGGAAGCGCAGCAACGGGATCAGACAGCGCACAGAGCAGCGGCTCTACCGGAGAGATCGTCCAGGGCGGAGAAATCACCGTGGGCATCGCTCAGGACCTGGACGAAAGTCTTGACCCTCACCGGACGGTGGCGGCAGGAACCAGAGAGGTCTTATTCAACGTTTTTGAAGGGCTGATGAAGCCGACTTCTGACGGAGATCTGATTCCCGCAGTTGCCGAAGATTACAAGGTTTCTGATGATGAATTGACGTACACCTTCACCCTGCGTGACGGCGTCAAGTTTCACAACGGAGAAACGGTGACTGCGAACGATGTGGTATATTCCATTGAACGCTGCGCCGACACCTCTGAGGGGAAGCCTCTGGTGGCGGCGTTTTCTATTGTCCAGTCGGTAGAGGCTGTGGATGACAAAACCGTAGAGATCCATCTGACGGAACCGGACAGCGAGTTCCTGACCTATCTGACCACCGCCATTCTTCCGGCGGACTATGACGGACAGGATGACGCTCCGGTGGGCACCGGTCCGTTCAAGTTCGTCTCCCGCACTCCGCAGGACAGCATCGTTCTGGAGAGGTTTGACGAATACTGGGGCACCCCGGCATATCTGGACAAGATCACCTTTAAAATCATTGAGAACGCGGATTCCCTGGTGCTGGCGCTGCAAAGCGGAGCCATTGACTTCTGCGCCCACATGACCTCTACGCAAACGGCGCAGCTGGGCGACAGCTACACCATTCTGGAGGGGACCATGAATCTGGTGCAGGCAATGTACCTGAACAATGCCTACGCACCGCTGGACAATGAAATGGTCCGTCAGGCGCTGTGCTACGCGGTGGACAAGCAGGAGATCCTGGACCTGGTGGGCGACGGACACGGAAAGGCTGTCGGCTCCTCCATGTATCCCACCTTTACCAAGTATTTTGACGATTCCCTGACGAATTACTACACGAAGGACGTGGCGAGGGCAAAGGAGCTGCTGGACGCGGCTGGCTATCCCAACGGCTTTGACCTGACCATCACCGTTCCCTCCAACTACCAGCCTCACATCGACACGGCAGAGGTGCTGGTAGAGCAGCTGAAGGAGATCGGCGTTAACGCCACGGTAGAGCTGGTGGACTGGGGCACCTGGGTGGACCGGGTGTACGTCGGTCGGGACTTCCAGACCACCGTTGTGGGCGTGGATGCCTCTAACATGACGGCGCGCGCCATGCTGGAGCGGTTCACCTCGGACTACGACAAGAACTTCATCAACTATAACAATGCGGACTATGACGCATTGTTCCAGCAGGCTCTAGAGGAGAAGGACGATGCCAAGCGCACCGAGATCTACAGAGAGATGGAAGCCAATCTGACAGAGCATGCCGCCAATGTCTATATTCAGGACCTGGCGGACCTGGTGGCGATCCGGAAGGATCTGGATGGCTACCGTTTCTATCCCCTGTACGCAATGGACCTTTCCACGGTCCACTACGTCGGCTGAGCGGGGCATATTCCAAGGAGCAAGACCGGGAAACGGCTGGCAGCAGCCGTTTCCCACTAAAAGGAGAGGATGCGCATGAAGTACGCAGTGAGAAAGGGGTTCACACTGCTGGTGACGATGCTCATCGTCTCCTTTTTGGCGTTCAGCGCCTTTAGCATGATCTCCGGCGACGCGGCGACCACCATGCTGGGAACGGAGGCAACGCCGGAAAAGGTTGCCGCCCTGCGGGAGCAGCTGGGGCTGAACCGCCCCTTCCTGACACGCTATCTGGACTGGATAGGCGGCTTTTTCCGGGGAGACCTGGGGCTGTCCTATCATTATGGCACCCCGGTGGCGGAGCTGGTGGCTCCCCGGCTGCTGGTGACGTGCTGCCTGTCTCTGATGAGCTTTCTGCTGGTCACGGCGGTGTCCATTCCGCTGGGCGTGTGGGAGGCGTGGACGGCGGGGCGCGGCGGACGCCGCCGGAGCAGCCGCGCGGCTGCAAAGCTGGCGGACCTTCTGCGCACGGCATGGAACCAGCTGTTCATGGCGCTGCCGCCGTTTTTCTCCGGCATTCTGATCTCCTGGATCTTCGGGATTCTGCTGAAGTGGTTCCAGCCGGGGATCAAGGATTACCCCACCCTGACGGAAGCGCCGGGACGTTTTTTCTGGTATCTGCTGTTTCCAGCGGTCTCCATTGCCATTCCCCGCATTGCCATGACGGTGCGGATGCTGCACAGCACCATTTCCGGCGAGATGGGCAGGGATTATGTGCGCACCGCCATTTCCAGAGGCAATGACCGCTGGCAGGTGCTGCGCCGCCATGTCCTGAAAAACGCAATGGTGCCGGTGATCGCCTTTCTGGCGCAGACGATGGCGGAGGTTGTGGCAGGCAGCATCGTGGTGGAGCAGGTGTTCGGTGTGCCGGGACTGGGTCGGCTGCTGCTGAACAGCATCGGCTACCGGGACTGGGCGGTGGTGCAGGTCATCATTGTGATTCTGGCGTTCTGGGTGGTTCTGGCGGGAACCGTGGGAGACCTCATCAGCCAGAGGCTGGACCCGCGCCTGCAGTTAGGAGGCGCGAAATGAAGAAAAAGCAGTGGAACGGCTATCTGCTGGGGGGCGTGATCATCACCGGCATCGTGTTTTTTGCCATTTTGCTCAGCGTCTTCTGGACACCCTATGACCCGAGCACCATGTCCGGCAGCCAGAAGCTGCTGGCACCCTCCCTCCAACATTGGCTGGGAACGGACAATTTTGGCAGAGATATTTTCAGCCGGGTGATGAAGGGGGCGGGAACGACCCTTGCCATTGCCCTCTGCACGGTGCTGATCGGCGGCGTCTGCGGCATTTTTCTGGGGTCGCTGACGGGCTATTTCGGCGGACGGGCAGACGCGGTGCTGATGCGCTTTAACGACGCCATGACGGCGTTTCCCAGCATTCTGCTGGGACTGGTGTTCGTCAGCCTGCTGGGCTCCGGCACCTTTAACGTCATTCTGGCGCTGGGCATTGTGTTCATCCCCAGCTTCACCCGGGTGAGCCGCTCGGCGTTCGCCTCCCTGCGAGATGCCAATTATGTGAAAAGCGCCCGGCTGATGGGCGCGGGAAGGTCCCGCATCCTGTATGTGCATATGCTGCCCAACACCGCGGCGGTGCTGCTGCCGGCGGTGACCATCGGCTTTAACAACGCCGTGCTGGCAGAGGCGTCCATGAGCTATCTGGGCATCGGCTCCATGAGCTCGTTGGGCTATATGCTGTCCGAGGCACAGAGCATGCTGTATTCGGCACCCTGGTACGCTCTGGGCACCGGCGGCGTCATGGTGCTGATGATCTTCGGCGTGGGACTGATCGGCGAGGGGCTGCAAAGACAGAACGGGGGGCAGAGGTATGCTTGAGATCCGGGACCTGCATGTGCGCTTTCACGGCAGAGAGCGGGAGGCGGTCAGCGGAGTCAGCCTGACCATTGCGGACGGTGAGATCCTGGGACTGGTGGGGGAATCCGGCTCCGGCAAATCCGTGACCGCCATGAGCGTAGCGGGACTGCTGCCCCGGCGGCAGTGCAGCTTTTCCGGGGAGATCCTTCTCAACGGCGCGGACCTGCTGCACGCGGACCGGGCAGAGCTGCGGAAGCGGCAGGGCAAGGAGATCGGCGTGGTGTTTCAGGAGCCGATGAGTGCGATGGACCCGTTGATGACCGTTGGCAGGCAGGTGGAGGAAACCCTCCTGCTGCATACCAGACTGAACCGGGCAGAGCGCCGGGAGCGGGCGCTGGCTGCCCTGCGGGAGGTAGAGCTGCCCCATCCGGAGGAGGTCTACCGGAAGTATCCCCATGAGCTGTCCGGCGGAATGCTGCAGCGGGCAATGATCGCCGCGGCGATCATCAGCCGCCCAGGACTGCTGCTGCTGGACGAGCCTACCACCGCGCTGGATGTGACCATCCAGGCGCAGATTCTGGAGCTGCTGAAAAAGCTGAACCGGGAGCATGGCATGTCCATGCTGTTTATCTCCCACAACCTGAACGTGGTGCGGAAGCTATGCGCCCGGGTGGCGGTGATGCAGAGGGGACGGCTGGTGGAGGAGGGACCCACCGGAGAGATCTGGACCCATCCGCAGAACGCCTATACGCAGAGGCTCATCGCTGCCATTCCCAGCCGCAGCCGGAAGGAGGATGGGCGATGAAGGAAGAACTGGTATTATCTGTGGAGCATGTCACCAGCGGTTACCGCACCGGCGGACTGCTGGGCGGAAAAAAGCGCGTGCAGGAGGTACTGCACGATGTCAGCTTTGAGGTGCGCCACGGCGAGATCTTAGGGCTGGTGGGCGAATCCGGCACGGGAAAGTCTACTCTGGCAAAGACGATTCTGGGAATGCTTCCGCCGGACTCCGGCACGGTGACGCACTACACCAAGCGCCCGCAGATGATCTTTCAGGACCCATACAGCTCGCTGAACCCCGCCTATCCCATCTCCTGGATTTTGGAGGAGCCGCTGCGGATATACGGAAAATATGACGCGGCGGAACGAAAGCGCCGGGTGGCGGAAATGCTCCGCCGGGTGGAGCTGCCGGAGGAATGCCTGGCGGCGTACCCACGGGAGCTGTCCGGCGGGCAGCGCCAGCGGGTGAGCATTGCGGCGGCGCTGATCCAGCGTCCAAAATTTCTGATTGCCGACGAGCCGGTGTCCGCACTGGATGTGACCATTCAGGCGCAGATCCTGAAGCTGCTGCGGCAGCTGCGGGACGAGTTCGACCTGAGCTACCTCTTCGTTTCCCACGACCTCAACGTGGTGTACCAGCTGTGCGACCGGGTACTGGTGATGAAGGACGGACGCATCGTGGAGCAGGGACCGGTGGAGGAGATCTTCGACCATCCGCAGCAGGCATACACCCGGCAGCTGCTGGCTGCGGCGGAATGAGGGGAATGGAATTGAAGGCGTTTTTTCTGCGTTACCGAAAACGGCATCTCTGGCTGCTGGCGCTGTTGGTGCTGCTGGCAGCCTTTTTTGCTTTGCGGAATGTGCAGCTGGTCATGCAGGCAGCGGCTCCGGCTGCGGCGGCGTTCCGGCGACAGCTGGGGCGGCTGTGCGGAAGGATTTCCTTTTCCGTGGCGGAGCTGCTGTGTGTGCTGGTATGCGTGGTGGCAGCGGGACTGCTGTGCAGGCTCCTTGTCCTTGCCGCAAAGGGGGGACGGTGCGCGGTCCCTGCCGCTGTGCGTCAGCCGCTGCTGCGGCTGACGGTGCTGACCTCGGTCTCCGGAGGACTGTTGGGACTGCTGTCCGGCGGTGCGCCGCTGGGAGGCGTACTGCTTCCGTGGCTGCTGGCTGCGGTGGTATGGCTGCTGCTGGCGCTGCTGCTGCGGCAGGAGAAGCGGCGGAAGGGCTATGGCGTTTTCCTGACCGCGCTTTGCTGTGGGCTGACGGTGTATACGGGCTTTTGCTGGCTGTGGGGAACGGCGTATACCCTGCCGGGCTTTCAGCAGCAATCCGGCATTTATGCACAGCCTGTGGCGGTGGAGGACCTGTACCGGGTCACGGTATATTTCGCGGAGCAGCTGAACGCCGCTTCCGAAAGGGTGCCGCGGGACGCGGAGGGACAGCTTGCCGCTTCGCGGCAGCAGATCCTGCGGGAGAGCGCGTCCGTTTACAGTGGAGTGGAGGAGAGCTACCCGTTTTTAAAAATGGAGCAGACGCCGCCCAAAGCCATTCATTTTTCCCAGGTGATGAGCCTGCTGGATTTCACTGGCTTTTACTGCCCGTTTACCGGAGAGTCCAACGTGAATATAGATTCTCCAGTGTGCCTGCTGCCCTCTACGGTGGCGCATGAGCTGGCGCACCAGCGGGGGATCGCATCGGAGCAGGAGTGCAATTTTCTTGCCATCCTGTCCTCTACCGGCTGCGGGCTGGAGGATTACGCTTACTCCGGCTGGCTGCTGGGATATATCCATCTGGGCAACGCGCTATACAGCGCGGACCGGGAACGGTGGGAAACCGTGTACGGTTCCCTCCGGGAGGAGGTCCGGGCGGACCTTCAGGAAAACAACGCCTACTGGCAGCAGTTCCGGAACAGTGTGGTAAAAAAGGCGTCCAACACGGTGTACGACCACTTCCTCAAGGGCTACGGCGTGGAGGACGGTCTGCGGTCCTACGGCACTGTGGTGGATCTGCTGGTGGCGTATTATGGGACGGCTGCCGGATAAAAAACAGCGCATACGGAGGGACATATTCTCCCTCGTATGCGCTGCTTTTGTACGGTGGTATCTGTTCAGATGTCCCGGCGCCCCTCCAACGCCCGCATCAGTGTGGCGTCATCGGCAAACTCCAGATGTCCGCCCACGGGAATGCCGTATGCCAGCCGGGTGACCCGCACCTGAAAGGGCTTCAGCAGCCGGGCGATATACATGGCGGTGGCTTCTCCCTCAGTGTCCGGATTGGTCGCCATGATGACCTCCTGCACGCCGCCCTTGGCGACCCGCTCCACCAGCGGCTTGATGGAGAGGTCGTCCGGTCCCACATGGTTCATGGGAGAGATGACGCCGTGCAGCACATGGTAATGCCCGTTGAACTCCCGGGAGCGCTCCATTGCCGCCACATCCCGTGGGTCGGCAACGACACAGATAACAGAGGGGTCCCGTTTGGGAGAGGCACAGATGGGGCAGAGACCGCCAGCCGTGAAATTCTGGCAGACCGGGCAGCAGGTGACCTGGTGCTTGGCATCTATGATGGCGTTGGCAAACTCCTGCGCCTCCGCCTCCGGCAGACCCAGAACGTAAAAGGCGAGCCTCTGGGCGGATTTTCCGCCGATGCCCGGCAGCCGGGCGAATTGTTCTACCAGCTTTTCCAGCGGTGCGGGAAAATATTCCATGAATGAATGCTCCTTTGCTTGGTGAAGATTTCCCGGCGCTCAGCCCCGCAGCTGGGCGATGCGGGCGGAGATGTCCTCCGCATGGTAAACGGAGCTTCCTGCCACCAGCACATTGGCTCCGGCATCGATGCAGGCGCGGCAGGTGTCGGGGGCCACGCCGCCGTCCACCTCCAGCTCACAGTCCGGGTTCTTCTCGTTGATCAGGGCGCGCAGGGCGGCGACCTTGGGCATCATGTCCGCCATGAAGCTCTGACCGCCAAAGCCGGGCTCCACTGTCATCACCAGGATCATATCCACCTTTTCCAGGAAGGGCAGGGCGGCGTCCACGGGAGTGCCGGGCTTTAAAACAATGCCAGCCCGCTTGCCCTTGGCGTGGATCCTGTCCAGTGCGGCGTGGATCTGCTCCTCCGTGTCCGCTTCCACATGAACGGTGACGATGTCCGCCCCTGCATCGCAGAACTGTTCTACATAGCGCACGGGCTGAACGATCATCAGATGCACGTCCAGCGGCAGCGTGGTGGTGGGGCGGATGGATTTTACCACCGGAATGCCGATGGAGATATTGGGAACGAACAGTCCGTCCATAACGTCTACATGAACATAGTCGGCGGTGTTGATTTTTTGAATATCCCGCTCCAGATTGGCAAAATCCGCAGAGAGAATGGAAGGTGCAATTTTGATCATCTGCAAACCTCGTTTCCGTATGCCGTCCAGTGTCGCAGTCCGCACCTCCGGCATACATTGAATTGAGCGGCAAAACGGTTCGGAAATCTGCTTCTGCACAGCTGAACGCCCCGCCGGACCCCGCCGCTTTTTTGATAGGAAGCCGGAGGACAGACGCCCTTCGGCTTCCCGCTGCATTCGCACAAAGCGTTTTTATTGTAGCAAATCGCGCCGGGAAAAGCAATGAAAAGCCGCGGGAATTGGACAGGCTGCCCGGTAAAATGTTAAAAAATTTATTTGTTGCAAAAACAACTTTCTAAATACGAATAAAGATGGTATGCTATAACAAAATATAAGAAAGAAAAAAGGGGGAACGGTATGAAGCATGAGATTCTGGTGATCGGCGGCGGACCCGCGGGACTAAGCGCGGCGATCAATGCCCGAGCCAGAGGAAAGAGCGTGCTGGTGGTGTCCAATCCGGTGGAGGAAAATCCCCTGTGGCGGGCAGAGACGGTGGAAAATTATCCCGGACTACCCGGTGTCACCGGCGCGGAGCTGCTGACAGCGTTCCGGACCCATGCGGAGAAGGCGGGCGCGGAGCTGCTGGCAGGGAAGGCGCTGAATGCGGCGTACTATCCCGGCAGCTGGTTTGTCAGCGTGGGCAGCGATGTGCAGGAGGCGGAGGCTGTGATCCTTGCCGCCGGTGTGGCGCGGGGGAAAAAATACCCCGGAGAGGAGCGCCTGCTGGGCAGCGGTGTCAGCTACTGTGCCACCTGTGACGGAATGCTTTACCGGAACAGGAGGGTCGCCGTACTGGGATGGACAGATTCTGCCCGGCAGGAGGCGGACTACCTCTCCTCCATCGGCTGCCATGTCACATATGTGGACAAGCCCCGGTCCTGTGAGATCCTGGGAGAGGGGACCGTGTCCGGCGTGATCTGCGACGGAAGGGAACTGGCGGCGGAGGGCGTGTTTCTGCTGCGTCCGTCCGTGGCTCCGGCAGAGCTGTTTCCGGGCTTGGATGTGGAAAACGGCTATGTCCGCATCCAGAGAGACGGTGCCACCAATCTGCCGGGACTGTTCGCGGCGGGAGACTGCACAGGCGGTCCTCTGCAGGTCGCCAAGGCGGTGGGCGAGGGTCTGCTGGCAGGACAGGGCGCGGCACGCTGGCTGGACCGGCAGAGGCAGAAGAAATCAGAATTGGAAAAACCATAAAATATAGCTACAAAGGAGAATGCAAAATGGCTTTACAGCATTTGAAAACAGCGGAATTTGATGAGGCGGTCAACGCGGCGCCGCTGGCAATGGTGGATTTCTGGGCAACCTGGTGCGGACCCTGCAAGATGCTGGCTCCCACGGTGGAGGAGCTGGCGCAGAAGTACGATGGACGGGTCCTGGTGGCAAAGGTGGACGTGGACGAGGAGCCGGAGCTTGCCAGACGCTTTGGCGTACTGAGCATCCCTACGGTGGTGTTCCTGAAAAACGGACAGGAGTTTGACCGGAAGGTAGGCTTTATGCCGGAGCAGGCATTTGCTCAGGTTCTGGACGAAAACCTGGGCTGAGGACTGCCGCACGACAGCAAAATCGCATAGACGGAAAAGCTCCGCTGGAGGAATACTACCCTCCGGCGGAGCCTTTGTACGTTTTCAGGGGGAGAGGAAACGACCACATTGACAAGCTGGACTTTTTTCGCTACAATGCGGTTTGGGAAAATCTTGAATTTCAGAGAGAGCTTCGGCGGTGCATTTTCCCCATTGCCGGAGAGAGAAAGGGGCTTGAATTATGGGAACGGAATTTTCCGGACTGCTTGCCACCAGCGTGGGTGGTATGACCATTGCAACGATCCTGTCTCTGGCGGTCACGGTGCTGATCTGCCTGATCGCTATTCGGATCATCATGAAGCTGGTGACGCGGATCGTATCCAGATCGAAGCTGGACCCCCGTATCCAGAAATATCTGCTGGTGGCGGTCAAGGTGCTGCTGTACGCGGTGGCGGTGCTGATCATCATGGACAAGCTGCGTATGGAGACCTCCTCCCTGGTGGCGCTGCTGTCGGTCGGCTCCCTGGGTCTGACCCTGGCGGCGGAGGACATTCTGGGAAATATGGCAGGCGGTCTGGTGATCTTGTCCTCCCATCCCTTTGCCATAGGCGACTTTATTGAAGCGGCGGGGACCTCCGGTACGGTGCAGGAGATCACGCTGAACCACACCAAGCTGCTGACGCCGGACGGACTGGTGGTGCTGCTGCCCAATAAAACGCTGTCCGGCTCTCAGATGACCAATTATTCCGCGCTGGGACGCCGCCGTGTGACCCGCAAGATCACCGCGTCCTACGACGCACCTACGGACACGGTAAAGGCGGCATGCCGGAAGGCGCTGGAGGCAACGGCGGACATTCTGCAGGACCCGGCTCCATCGGTCTATCTGTCCGACTACGGCGCCAGCTCCATTGAATACACGGTGTTCTGCTGGTGCTCTACGGAGAGGTACTGGGACGTGTACTTTGCCTTGCAGGAAAATCTGCGTACCGCCTTTGAAAACGCCGGTGTGGAGATGACCTATGACCATCTGAACGTCCATATCCTGAACCAGTAAGGGCTGCATGAAAAAGCATCCGGTTTCCCGCTGTCATCGGGAAAACCGGATGCTTTTGCTTTGTGTGGAGGATGGGAAGGAGGACCGGATGGGTCAGCGGTGCGTTCCGTAGTGGCAGACCGCCAGCATATCCGGACCGGTGTGCGCGCCGATGATGGGGGATAGCTCGGAGATGTAGACCTCGGTTCCGGCGGGGGACAGCTGCCGGACAGCGTCCGCCAGTGCGGCAGCCTCTTCCGGAGCGCCGGCGTGGGAGATGAACACTGCCGGCTGGGCGTCTCCAAAATCCAGCGCGGCGGAATAGTGCTTCAGCAGCGCCTGAATGGAGGCTTTCCGTCCGCGGGCTTTTTCAGAGACGATCAGCTTTCCGTCCTCACCAATGACAAGGACCGGCTTGATCTGCAGCTTTCCACCCAGAAAGGCGACGGTGGGAGAGATGCGCCCGCCGCGCTTGAGAAAGTCCAGATCGTTTACAGTGAACCAATGGCATACCTGCGGGATGCGGGTCTCTAACCAGGCGGCGTTGTCAGAAAGGGAAAGCCCCTTTTCCCGGTTTACCGCCGCCTGAAGGGCGATCAGTCCCTCGCCGCCGCTGGCGCTGCGGGAGTCCACACAGCGGAGGGTGCGCTCCGGAAAGCGCTCCGTCAGCTCGGCAAGGACGACCTGCAGGTTCTGCCAGGTGGAGGACATGCCGGAGGAGAAGCAGCAATAGAGGATGTCCTGTCCTGCCTCCAAAACGGGAAGAAAGGCGGCTTCAAACAGGTAGGGCGTGATCTGGGAGGTGGAAACGGTCGCCTGCTGGCGCAGCTTTTCATAAAACGCGGTACACAGGGCGTCCCGGTCCGGGTCTTCCGGGCGGAAGGTCTCCTCCTGCCCGTTCAGCATGTAGTTCATGGGGATTCCGCGAAGGTCATATTTTTCGCACAGCTGGGCAGGAATATCCGCCCCGGCATCGGTGAAAATGACATAAGGTTGCATAGAAAGCCTCCTGATGGTAAGTCTTTGATTGGTAATCTTAAAATAGCATACTTTTCCGGTGGAGTAAATGAAAAGATGAGCGGATGCGGCGGGGACAGGATAGGTAGTATTTTTGTGGAGAAGGGAAAAGGATAGGAAAAAATTTTTACTTTACCAATCCTCTAAAGTACGGTATAATAATCATCTAATGCGCGGATTACGGACAGATAATAGGCAACCGTTTACCTATGGATGCCCACGAAGGGTCCGCCGCGTTTTTGTGTGAGGGAAGAAGGATCAAAAATATACAGAAAGGATCAGAAAGATCAGAATGAAAAATCGCAAACTTGGGATCCTGCTGCTGACGGTTTTCCTGCTGGGGCTGCTGACAGCCTGCGGAAGCGGCAAAGAGATCCGATTTGGTACGGCTGGCACGGGCGGCACCTACTATGCCTACGGTTCCGCGCTGAGCAGCCTGCTGGAGGACAACCTTTCCGGCGTCAAATTTGACGTGAAGGCAACTGCTGGCTCTGCGGCGAACCTGCGCCTGCTGTCGGAGGATTACCTGCAAATGGCAATCGCCCAGGCAGACGTCATTGCCGATGCCGCCGCCGGAGAGGGCTCCTTTGAGGGAAAGGCACTGTCCGGCTACGGCGCTGTGGCGGGACTGTATACGGAGGCTTGCCAGATCGTTGTGCGGGCGGACTCCGGGATCAAGCGGATAGAGGATCTGGAGGGAAAGCGGGTCTCCGTGGGAGAAGAGGAGTCCGGCGTGATGAAGAACGCGGAACAGATCCTGCTGGTATACGGCTTGACACCGGAGCTGCTGGAGGCGGAAAACCTCTCCTATTCCGATGCGGCGGAGGCGCTTGCCAACGGCGAGATCGATGCGTTTTTCTGCACGGCGGGCGCACCCACCAACGCGGTGGCAAACGCGGCGCGGCAGACGGAGGTCCGTTTGCTGGGGCTGGACGCGGAAAAGCAGAAGCGGTTGCTGAACACCTATGACACCTATGTTCCCTGCGTGATTCCGGCGGGGACCTATGAGGGACAGACGGAGGCTGTGGAGACCGTAGGCGTCCGGGCGGTCCTGCTGGCAAGCAACCGTTTGAACGCCCAGCAGGTCCACGACATCACGGAGCAGCTGTTCCAGGACGCCGGAAAGCTGCAAATGGCAACGGCGGCGGACACGCCGCTGACGCTGGAAGCCGCGGTGGAGAACGTTCCCATCGGCTACCATGCCGGCGCGGCGGCGTATTATGGGGAAAACGACATTCAAGTAGGACAGGAGAAGTAAGGATGACCTTAGCCTTAGATATGTATCAGACGGTTGCCGTGGCGGTGATCGTTTTAACGATAGGAGCTTTTTTAAAGAAGAAGATCAATTTTCTGGAGACCTTCTGCATTCCGGCACCGGTGGTGGGCGGTCTGCTGTTTGCCATTCTGACCTGTATCCTTCACGGCACGGGCGTGATGGAGATCACCTTTGACGAGACGCTGAAAAACGTGTGCATGATCATGTTTTTCACCTCCGTGGGCTTTCAGGCGAACCTGAAGGTGCTGAAGCAGGGCGGAAAGGACCTGATTTTGTTTCTGGGTGCGGTCATCGTGCTGATCATCTGCCAGAATCTGGTGGCGCTGGAACTGTCCAGGCTCATCGGCGTGGACCCCATGATCGGAATGTGCACCGGTTCCATTCCCATGGTGGGCGGTCACGGCACGGCGGGCGCCTTCGGCATCGTGCTGGAGGATCTGGGTCTGGAGAGCGCCACAACGCTCTGCACAGCGGCGGCGACCTTCGGTTTGGTGGCAGGCAGCCTGATGGGCGGTCCGCTGGGACGGCGGCTGATCCTGAAGCACGATCTGCTGAAAACGGCTGTGGAGGAGGACGACACCCTGCTGGTGGAGGACGAGAAGAAGCACGAGCGCAGCACCTCCATGTACGCTTCCGCGGTGTATCAGATCGCAGTGGCAATGGGCATCGGCACGGTGGTGTCCTTTTTCCTCAGCAAGACCGGCATGACCTTCCCGGTGTATATCGGTGCCATGATTGTGGCGGCGGTGATGCGCAACATCGGTGAGTACACCGGGAAATTTACCATTCACATGGGTGAGATCAACGACCTAGGCGGCATCTGCCTGTCGCTGTTTTTGGGCATTGCCATGATCACGCTGAAGCTGTGGCAGCTGGCGGATCTGGCGCTGCCGCTGATCATCCTGCTGGCGGGTCAGGTACTGCTGATGGGACTGTTCTCCTACTTCGTGGTTTACAACCTGATGGGACGCAATTACGATGCCGCTGTGCTGACAGCCGGCACCTGCGGCTTCGGCATGGGCGCGACCCCCAACGCGATGGCAAACATGCAGGCGGTGACGGAGCGGTTCGTCCCCTCTGTCAAGGCATACCTGCTGGTGCCCATCGTGGGCAGCCTGTTTGCGGATTTTATCAACACATTGACCATTACATTCTTTATCAACCTGCTGTAAATTGGCGGAAGCCGAACTATGCAGAAGGAATATTGTGTGGTAAGATGGGCAACATAGGCAGGAGGTGCTTTCCATGAAACTGAAGGACTTTTTTTCCAGAAAGAAAGCGGCGCGGGCAGAAAAGAAAAAAGAGACATTTCAGCTGGACTATGAAAATCTGGCGGTGCCGGAGATCCATACGGGAAAGCTGAAAAGCCAGCTGCGCGAGCCAAAGCAGAAAGACTCCTATACCGTGGAGTATGACAATCTGACCATTCCGGAGATCCACACTCCGGGGGAGAAAAAGAAAAAATAAGCGGGCGGCGGTTCGCCCCTGAAAACAGAGAACACCCCGGGAGTCTCCGTAAAATGGAAGGCTCCCGGGGCGTTTTATACCTGCCAGCAGCGGTTCAAAGTGGCTGGACCTTTTTTTTGGCATCGCCCGGCAGGGTGATCTCCGGCATCAGCTCACGGCTGATGATGGTCAGCATTTCCGTCAGCTTGGCGCAGTCCTCGCTGGAAAAGCGCTGGGCGATCCGGTCCATGACCACGGACTGGTAGGACATGCTGATGTTGTAATAGTCCTCATATTTCTGCGTGACCTCCAGATGGTATTCCCGGCGGTCATCCGGAGACTGGACCTTGTTCAGATAGCCCTTTTTGATCAGGCTGTTGATCTTATACGCCGCGTTGGGAGGAGAGATGCGCATGAACGAGGCAAACTCGTTGACGGTGGGCGTGCCAAGTCCCTGAATGGTCTCCATGCAGAAGGTCTCCACGGCGGTCAGGCTGGCTTCCCTGGTCTGAAAGCGCTGGAAGATCTGCTGGTAAAAATGCAGCTTGAATTTTGTAAACACTTCAGCAAAGGCTTGTTTCAGTATCATGATTCCCCTCCACGATCCGCCGGTCTCCGCGCACACACGCACCGGGACCGGGTGTTGCTTTCTATTATACACGGTTTCTGCGGTGGAGGGCAACCGTTATTCCTGCGCGGATTTTCCGGGACCGATGGCAAAGGTTAGCTCTGCCGTGGCAACGACCTTGCCGTTGACAGCTGCCTTTGCTGTGCCGATGCCCACGGGACCCCGCTGGCGGGTCAGGGTGCATTCCATTTCCAGCACATCTCCCGGTGTGACCTTGGCACGGAACCGGGCGTTTTTGATCCCGCCGAAATAGGCGGTTTTGCCCCGGTTTTCCGGCAGGGACAAAATGGCAACGGCGCCTACCTGCGCCATAGCCTCAATGATGAGTACGCCGGGCATAACATGCTCCTGGGGAAAGTGCCCGCAGAACATCAGCTCACCCGCGCTGACGCACTTGATGCCCTTTGCCCACTCTCCCGGCTCGCCATCTGTGATCCGGTCCACCAGCGCCATTGGATAGCGGTGTGGCAGGATCTCCGCAATCTCATTGGAATTCAGCTGCATATCAGGTCTCCTCCCATTTTTTCAGCAGAAGGCTGCCGTTGTGCCCGCCAAAGCCCAGAGAATTGGACAGGGCGTAGCGGATACTGGCGGCGCGCCCCTCATTGGGAACGCAGTCCAGGTCGCACTCCGGATCCGGCACGGCGTAGTGGATGGTGGGGGGCAGGAAGCTGTCCCGCAGCGCCAGCGCGGAGAAGATCGCCTCCACGGATCCGGCAGCGCCCAGCATGTGTCCGGTCATGGACTTGGTGGAGCTGACCGCCAGCTGGCGGGCGTGTTCACCGAAAACTGCTTTGATGGCGGCGGTCTCTCCGGCGTCGTTCAGGTGGGTAGAGGTTCCGTGGGCGTTGATATAGCCCACGTCCTCCGGTGCAGCGCCGCCATCCTTCAGTGCCGCTGCCATCGCCTTGGCGCCGCCGCTGCCATCGGGACGGGGGGCGGTGATGTGGTAGGCGTCGCAGGTGGCTCCATAGCCAACGATCTCCGCATAGACTTTAGCGTTCCGCGCCCGGGCATGCTCCAGCTCCTCCAGCATCAGCACGCCGGCTCCCTCGCCCATGACAAAGCCGCTGCGCTCCGCGTCAAAGGGGATCGAGGCGCGGGCGGGGTCCTCCGTGGTGGACAGCGCCTTCATGGAGGTGAAGCCGCCCACAGCGAGGGGGATGACAGAGGCCTCCGTCCCGCCGCAGAGCATGACCTCTGCATAGCCATCCCGTATATAGTGGAAGGCGTCGCCCACAGCATAGGTGCCGCCTGCGCAGGCGGTCACCGGGCAGGTACACTGACCGCGGAAGCCCACGTCAATGGCGACCTGCCCCGCCGCCATATTGCAGATGCAGGAGGGAATGTAAAAGGGAGAGACCTTGTCAAAGCCGCGGGCGGTTCCCCGTTCATGCTCGGCTTCCGTGCCAGCCAGGGAGCCGATCCCGCTGGAGATGCTGACGCCGCAGCGGTCCAGCTCCACCTGTGCCGTATCCAGACGGCTGTCCGCCAGAGCCTCTCTGGCGGCGATGACAGCGAACTGCGTGAAGCGCTCCATCCGCTTGGCTTCCCGCTTGTCGATCCAGTCTTCCACATGGAAGTCCTTGACCTCAGCGGCAAGCTTGACCTTTTGCCCTGCGGTGTCATAGGCGGTGATGGGGGCGATGCCGCAGACACCGTTCCGGATGGCTGCCCAGGTCTCTCCGGCGGTGTGACCCACGGGAGTGATGGCGCCGATGCCGGTGATAACTACTCGTCTTCTATCCATAAGCATTTACTCCAAATCGATTTTAAATTGCTCACATGCCCATGCCGCCGTCAATGCCCAGCACCTGTCCGGTGATGTATCCGGTCTCTTCGCTGGCGAGAAAGGCAACGGCGTTTGCCACATCCTCCGGCTTGCCCAGACGCGACATGGGGATGCTGCCCAGAAGAGCCGCTTTGGCGCTTTCCGGCATGGCGGCGGTCATATCGGTCTCAATGAATCCCGGAGCCACCGCGTTGGCGGTCACCCCGCGGGAGGCAAGCTCCTTGGCAAGGGACTTGGTCATGCCGATAAGTCCCGCCTTGCTGGCAGCGTAGTTGACCTGTCCGGCATTGCCGTGAACGCCCACCACGGAGGAGAGATTGACGATTCTGCCGTAGCGCTGCTTCATCATGATCCGGCTGGCAGCCTTCATGGTGAGAAAGGCACCCAGCAGGTTGGTGCTGATCACGGCGTCAAAGTCCGTTGGCTTCATCATCAGCAGCAGTCCGTCCCGGGTAATGCCAGCGTTGTTCACCAGAATATCCAGCCTGCCGTATTCCCGGAGGGCGGTATCCGTCAGGACCTTCACGGCGGCTTCGTCAGCTACGTCGCCCTGAACGGAGACGCACGGAGCGCCCAACTGCCGCACGGCTGCGGCGGTCTCCTCTGCGGCGGCGGTGTTTCCGGCGTAGGAGAATACAATGCTTGCGCCTCCGGAGGCAAGCTTCAGACAGATGGCGCGTCCAATGCCGCGGCTTCCGCCGGTGATCACGGCGGTTCTTCCGGTAAAATTCATTCGCTCTCTACTCCTTTCAGCCTTTCCGGCAGGGCAGCCACGTCCGCCGCGGTCTCCACAGGGAAGCAGGGCAGACCCGGCAGCGTTTTCCGGACGAAGCCGGTCAGAGCCTTTCCGGGACCGATCTCCACGATGGCGTCTACGCCCAGCCCGCCCATGCGGCGGATGCAGTCCTCCAGATAAACCCCGCTCTGCACCTGCCGCTCCAGCAGTGCCGGAATGGTGTCGGTGGGGGACATCTCCCGCCCCAGACAGTTGAACAGCACCGGAATGGCGGGTGTACCGAAGGAAATGCCCTGAAAATACTCCCGCAGGGCGTCTCCTGCGGGACGCAGCAGAGAGGTGTGGAAGGGACCGCTGACCTTCAGGGGCAGGCAGCGCTTGGCACCTCGCTCCTTGGCAAGCTCGGCGGCACGCTTGACTGCGGCGGCTTCTCCGGAGATGACGATTTGTCCGGGACAGTTGAAATTACAGGCTTCCACCACGCCTAGGGGGGACGCCTCCCCGCAGACGGACTGCACGGCTTCCCGGTCCAACCCCAGCACGGCGATCATGGCGCAGTCGATTCCCTGCGCCGCCTGTTCCATGACCTTGCCACGGAAGGCGGCGGTAGCGATCACCGTTTTTGCGTCCAGCACTCCGGCAGCGTGAAGGGCGGAGTATTCTCCCAGAGACAGTCCGGCAGTGACTGCCGGGATAATGCCCTGCTGCGCCAGCACTGCGGTCAGTCCGGCGGCAAACGCCACCATGCAGGGCTGGGTGTACCGGGTCTGGTTCAGCACGCTCTCCGGGTCGGAAAAGCAGGTGGCTTTCAGGTCAAAGTCCACGTCCGCGCTGTCCAGCACGGCGCGGAAGGCAGGGTAGGCGTCATAAAGGTCCGCGCCCATTCCGGGGTGCTGCGCCCCCTGTCCGGCATATAAAAATCCAAGTTTCATCGCTCTGCCACCATTTCATCCAGACGGGTCTGGCAGCCCTTCATCAGGTCCTCAAAAATCTGGCGCAGAGGACGGATCTCATGCAGCATTCCGGCGACCTGTCCAGCCATCAGGCTGCCGCCGTCCACATCCCCTTCCAGCACGGCGCGGCGGAGGGACCCCAGCGTCAGCTTTTCCAACTGCTCCAGAGGCAGGTTTTCCCGCTCCATCTTCAGATATTTCCGCGCCATTTTGTTTTTCAGGACCCGCACCGGCGCACCGCTGGAGCGTCCGGTGACCATCGTGTCGCTGTCCTTTGCCGCCAGCAGCGCCTTTTTGTAGTTCTCGTGAATGGGGCATTCCTCGCTGACCAGCAGGCAAGTGCCGATTTGAATGCCGCAGGCACCCAGGGCAAAGGCGGCGGCGACCTGCCGTCCGTCCGCAATGCCGCCGGCAGCGATGACCGGCTGGCTCACGGCGTCCACCACCTGCGGGACCAGCGCCATCGTATTCATCTCGCCGATGTGTCCGCCGGATTCGCAGCCCTCGGCAATGAAGGCGTCCACATCATAGCGGGAGAGCCGCTGGGCAAGAATGCCCGCAGCGACCACGGGCATGACCTTGATGCCGGCGTCCTTCCACGCGGGCAGATATTTGCCGGGGTTGCCTGCACCGGTGGTGACAAAGCGGACGCCCTCCTCCACCACAATGCGGGCAATGTCCTCCACATAGGGACTCATCAGCATGATGTTCACGCCGAAGGGCTTGTCCGTCAGGTCCTTTGCCCGACGGATCTCCTGCCGAAGGCGGTCTCCGTCCCAGCCGCCGGTGGCGATCATGCCCAGCGCGCCGGCATTGGCAACGGCGGCGGCAAACTCGCCGGTGGCGATGTTCGCCATGCCGCCCTGAATAATGGGAAACTCGGTTCCCAGCAGTTCATTGAGCTTCATTGCATACCCTCCTGTGTCAGGCAAATTCGGCAAGCGCGCCGCCCCACGTCAGACCGCCGCCAAAGCCGACGATGAGAACGCGGCTGCCGGAGCGGACCTTTCCAAGGTCCCACAGCTCGCTGAGGACCAGAGGAATGCTGGCGGCAGAGGTGTTGCCGTATTCGCTGATGTTTTTGTAGTATTTTTCCGCCGGGATCCGGTACTTTCGCACCACGCGGTCAATGATGCGGGCGTTTGCCTGGTGGAAAACGAAAAAGTCCACGTCGGCAATGGTTTTTCCAGCCCTTTGCAGGACCTGGTCCATGCAGTAGGGAACAGCTTCCACCGCGAATTTGAATACAGCGGCGCCCTGCATGGACAGCTGAGAGCGTTTTCCGGGTCCCACGCCGCCCACATGAAGCAGGGTGTCGTTTCCGTGGCAGCCGGTGACTGCGTAAAGGCTGGGATATTCGGGAGCGCTCTCCAGCACGGCGGCGCCTGCGCCATCTCCAAAGAGAATACAGGTGGAGCGGTCCTCCCAGTTGATGATGCGGCTGAGGCACTCCGCGCCGATGACCAGACCGTATTTTCTGGGAGAGGCGTTCAGCAGGCACTCCATTGTGTGCATGGCGAAGAGAAAGCCGGTGCAGGCGGCGTTCAGGTCAAAGCAAATGCTGTCATCTGGCAGACCCAGCTCCCGCTGCACCGCGCAGGCGGCAGAGGGGACCAGGTCGTCGGCAGTCAGGGTCGCCACGATGCAGGCACCGACCTCCTGCGGGGAGATCCCAGCGTGGTCCAGCGCCTGCCGGGCAGCGGCGCAGCACAGCTCCAGATGGGATTCCGTGGTGATGTGGCGGCGGCGTTCGATCCCGGTGCGGGAGCGGATCCACTCCTCGTCGGTATCCACCCGGCGGGTCAGGTCCGTGTTGGTCACGATATGGGCGGGGACGGCGCGACCGGTCCCCTTGATCTTGATTCCGTTCATGGGTTCTCCTTCCGGACGGAGGAGGTCCCCATCCGTCTGAATTTTTGGTAGCGGGCGGCGGTCAGGCTCGTGCCGCTGATGCGGGAGAGGTCGGAGAGATTTTTCTCCAGCGCCCGGTCCATCCAGTGGAACATCTGCTGGGGGTCCGCCTGCGCCCCGCCCTCCGGCTCCGGAATGATCCCGTCAATGATCCCGTTCGCCTTCAGGTCGGCGGCGGTGAGCTTCATCAGTTGGCAGGCTTCATCGCTGCGGGCGGCGTCCTTCCATAGAATGGAGGCGAAGCCTTCTGGGGAGAGAATGGAGTAAACGGCATTTTCCAACATCAGCACCCGGTCGGCAACCGCCAGCGCCAGCGCGCCGCCGCTGTTGCCCTCTCCGATGATGACAGAGATGACAGGCACCCGCAGGCGGCTCATTTCCATCAGATTGCGGGCGATGGCTTCGCCCTGTCCCCGCGCTTCGGCGTCCATGCCGGGATAAGCGCCCGGTGTGTCAATAAAGGTGATGACGGGGCGGCTGAATTTTTCCGCCTGCCGCATCAGGCGGAGCGCCTTCCGGTAACCCTCCGGATTGGGCATCCCGAAGCGAAAACGCAGGTTTTCCTCCAGATCCTTTCCCTTCCGGGTGCCGATCACGGTCACGGGACGGTCGTGAAAGAACGCGGCGCCGCCGAGAATGCTCTCGTCCTCGCCGCACAGCCGGTCTCCCCGCTGGGGAAAGAAGTCGGTAAACAGGGCGTGGATGTAGTCCACTGTGCCGGGGCGTCCGGCAGCGCGTGCCAGCGCGACCCGCTGGGCGGCGGTCAGGTCCATATGCTTCATGCGCGTCCTCCCTTGCTGTGCAACGCCAGCAGGCGGCTGAGCACTGTCCGCAGGTCCCGGCGGTCCACGATGCTGTCTACAAATCCATGCTCCTGCAAATACTCCGAGCGCTGGAAGCCCTCCGGCAGAGACTGCCCGATGGTCTGCTCAATGACCCGGGGACCGGCAAAGCCGATGAGCGCATTGGGTTCGGCAAGCACGATGTCGCCTAGAGAGGCAAAGCTGGCGGTTACGCCGCCGGTGGTGGGGTCCGTCAGTACGGAGAGGTAAAGAAGCCCCTTGGAGTCCAGCTGTGCCAGCGCGGCGCTGGTTTTTGCCATCTGCATCAGAGAGAAAATGCCCTCCTGCATCCGTGCGCCGCCGCTGGCGCAGAAGATGATAAGCGGCAGCCTCCACTTTATGGCGGACTCGATGGCAAGGGTGATCTTTTCCCCTACGGCGGCGCTCATGCTGCCCATGAGAAAGCGGCTGTCCATCACGGCGGTCACGACCCGGTGACCGTCAATGCTGCCGGCAGCAGTGACCACCGCTTCGGTTAGACCGGTTTTCCGCAGCGCGGCAGAGAGCTTTTCCCGGTAGCCGGGAAATTGCAGCGGGTCGCCGGAGCAGAGCCGGGGGTTCAGCTCCCGGAAGGACCCGGAGTCTAAAATGGTGCTGAGACGGTAGTACGCCCCAATGGGAAAATGGTGGCTGCAATGGGGGCAGACATACAGAGAGCGGGACAGCTCCGCCCCGGTGACGGTCTTTCTGCACTGCGGGCAGGTTTGCTCCTCGCTGCCGTGAACGGTCCCGTGGGTGTGTCCGTCCCGCATTGCCTTCATTGCCAGCAGACGCTGGCGGCGGCGGGCAAATACAGATTCCATCAGCGGTCCTCCTCTTGATCGGCGCGGCGGTCCAGGTCCACCAGCTCCTGCAAATGCTCTTCCAGAAAGGCGGTGGTGCAGGCGCCGCGGATGTAGTCCGGCTGGTACAGCACCAAATGCGCCAGCTGTGCGGTGGTGGGGAAGCCTTCGATCATCAGCTCCTCCAGGGCGCGCCGCATCCGGCGGATGGCTTCCAGCCGGGTGGGAGCGTGAACCAGCAGCTTTGCGGCAAGGGAGTCATAAAAGGGCGGCAGGGTATAGCCGGTGTAAAGGCAGGAATCCACCCGCACGCCGCATCCGCCGGGAAAGTGGACGAATTCCGCCCGTCCGGGGCAGGGGCGGAAGCCGGCGTGGGGGTCCTCCGCGTTGATGCGGCATTCAATGGCGTGTCCGTGAATGGCAACGTCCTCCTGCCGGCAGGGCAGCGGCAGTCCCGCGGCTATGCGCAGCTGCTCCCGCACCAGATCAATGCCGGTGATCATCTCCGTGACGCCGTGCTCCACCTGAATGCGGGTATTGATCTCCATAAAATAGAAGCGGTTGCTTTCATCTAAAAGAAACTCCACTGTTCCGGCGTTGGTATATCCCACTGCCTGGGCGGCGCGGACAGCTGCCGCGCCCATTTCCGCCCGGAGACCGGGTGTCAGACAGCGGGCGGGAGCTTCTTCAATCAGCTTCTGGTTGCGCCGCTGAACCGAGCAGTCACGGTCAAACAGGTGAATGGTGTGTCCCTGTGTGTCCGCCAGAATCTGAAATTCAATGTGCCTGGGATTCAGAATGCACTTTTCCAGATACATCTCCCCGTTTCCGAAGCAGGCGACCGCCTCTGCCTGTGCCTCCGCAAAGGCGGCTGGCAGGGCTGCCGGATCATCGCAGCGGCGGATGCCTCGTCCGCCCCCGCCTGCGCTGGCTTTCAAAAGAACGGGGTAGCCTACCTCTTCGGCAATGCGCAGCGCGGTTTCCACATCGGGAACAGCGCCGTCCGAGCCGGGAACGGTGGGGACCTGTGCCTGCCGCATTTTGGCGCAGGCAGTGGCTTTGCTTCCGGCTGCACGGATGGTGTCGCCGGAGGGACCGATGAAAACCAGACCCGCCTGGGCGCAGCGGTCAGCAAATTCCGCATTTTCCGATAAAAAGCCATAGCCGGGATGAACAGCGTCACAGCCGGTGGCTTTTGCCACCGTCAGCAGGGCATCCTGATTGAGATAGCTGTCCGCCGCCCGGGAGGGACCGATGCACACGCTCCGGGTCGCCAGCTGGACGTGCAGGGCGTCCGCATCCGCGGTGGAGTAGGCTGCCACGGTTTCAATGTCCAGCTCCCGGCATGCCCGCAGAATGCGCAGGGCAATCTCTCCCCGGTTGGCGATGAGGATCCGCTTGAACATACTCAGACCTCCCGGTAACGGAAAATGGGGGCGTCGAACGCCAGCAGTCCGCCGTTTTCCGCCAGAACCTCTTCGATGATGCAGTCGCAGGGGGCTGTGACCTCGCTCATCATTTTCATGGCTTCGATCAGACAGACGGTCTGCCCCTTGTTCACCCGGTCTCCGGCGCGGACGTAGGGCGGCTGGTCGGGAGACGCGGCGGCGTAGAAGGTACCCACCAGCGGCGCCTTGATAAACGCTCCGGTGGGAACGGCAGGCTGTTCAGCAGCCGGCGCCGCACCGGCAGGCGCGGAGGGCGCGGGACGGGAGGCGTCTCCATGCCGGTCCAGCTCCAGGGAAAAGCCGCCGCCGGATACCTTCATGGACAGAGCCGTGCTGCGGTCAAACAGAGCGATCAGTTCAGATATTTCTTGGTTGGTCATTTGGTGATCCTTTCCTGAAAAGAGAAACGGACCCGCCGGAGCATATCCGGCGGGGCTCAGATTACTTGTGGGAGGACAGGTAATTCAGAATGTCATTGACGGTTTTCAGCTTTGCCGCGTCCTCCTCTGCGATGGAGGTCCCGGTCTTCTCCTCCAGCGCCATCGTCAGCTCCACAATGGCGAGGGAGTCGGCGGCAAGGTCCTCTGCCAGATTGGTCTCGGGCTTGACCTCTTCCGGTTCGCAGGCGAGGGTGTCAACAATAATATCTCTTACTTCTTCAAAGGTCATGGTGATTCTCCTTAGCGATAATAGTGAAATAATTTTAATTAAAATATTTTAAGTAAAATTATTTAAGCAGATAATACCATACCAACGCCAAATGTCAAGTAAAATTTTTCGGTCCCGCTATTTTTTCATAGGCAGCCGCGGCGCGGAAATGCTTTGCATCCGGTTTTCCGGCATGATAAAATCATAAAAATACCTCCGCGCGGGAAGCGGAGGACGATTTTCCTATGATAAGGAGCAGTATATGAATGTATTGGAGATCATGAAGCGGTCTGCGGCATATGCCAGCGGATATGAAAACATTCCCACGGAGGCGCAGCGCCGTGCCAGGCAGCTTTGCTGGGAATATAACCGGACTGCCCCGGACCAGCAGGAAAGGCGCCGGGAGCTTTTGCAAGATCTGCTGGGTACCTGCCACCCCATGACCGGGATCGAGCCGGATTTTCACTGCGATTACGGCTTTAACATCCACACGCATGGGCTGGCGGTGATCAATTACAACTGTGTGATTCTGGATACATCCCCGGTCCACATCGGTGCGGGAGCCTTTATTGCGCCGGGGGTCTGTCTGTCTTGCTCCGGGCATTCCGTAGACCCGGAGCAGCGCGGACAGGGGATCGGCACCTCCGCCCCCATTACGCTGGAGGAGAATGTCTGGATCGGCGCCAATGCCACCGTCTGCGGTGGGGTGACCATCGGCGCGGGGGCTGTCATTGGCGCCGGAAGCGTGGTCACACGGGATATTCCTGCGGGGGTCGTCGCGGCGGGTGCGCCCTGCCGGGTGCTTCGCCCGGTGACAGAGAAGGACCGGATCCCGCCGGAGAAGATCCTTTTTTGAAAAACGCGGCGGCACGGGAAAAGGAAATGGGCGGATTTCTTGACAATTTACATCAAATGTGATATAGTTTCACCCGATATCATCAGCTTGCTGCCGCCGGAGTGCGAGAAGAGCAAGCAGAAATGGAGACTTGCATCATGAATAGAATTGAGACTCTTGAGACGCGCAATCTGTGCGAGAGCGCAAAGAACGGCGGCTGCGGCGAGTGCCAGACCTCCTGCCAGTCTGCCTGCAAGACCAGCTGCGGCATTGCAAATCAGAAGTGCGAGAGCGCAAATAAGTAAGAAAAGCTGATAAGAAATGCCGCCGTATCGGCGGCATTTTTTATGGGTATATGGAGGATTTATGGTACATCAATATCAGCTGAACGGCTGGAATATCGTGCTGGATACCTGCTCCGGCTCGATCCATGCGGTGGACGAGGTGGCGTATGACATCATTGGAATGTTCCCGCAGCACAGCGCGGAGGAGATCATCGCCGCCATGCTGGAGAAATACGGAGACCGTCCGGATGTGAATGAGGAGGAGCTCCGTCAGTGCATTCAGGATGTGGAAGCCCTGAAGCAGGCGGGCAAGCTGTTTACGCCCGATACCTTCGCCCCGCTGGCGGACACGTTCAAGGAGCGCAGCGGCGGCGTGATCAAGGCGTTGTGCCTGCATGTGGCGCACACCTGCAACCTGAACTGTGCCTACTGCTTTGCCAGCCAGGGCAAATATAACGGCGACCGCGCGGTGATGAGCTTTGAGGTGGGAAAGCAGGCGCTGGACTTCCTGATCGAGCATTCCGGCACCCGCCGGAACCTGGAGGTGGATTTCTTCGGCGGCGAGCCGCTGATGAACTGGGATGTGGTGAAGCAGCTGGTGGCATACGCCAGAAGCGTGGAAAAAGCCGCCAACAAAAACTTCCGGTTTACGCTGACCACCAACGGCATGCTCATTGACGATGATGTGATCGACTTTGCAAACCGGGAGATGAGCAACGTGGTGCTGTCTCTGGACGGAAGAAAGGAGATCCATGACCGCTGCCGGGTGGACTATGCCGGAAACGGCAGCTGGGACCGCATTGTGCCGAAGTTCCAGAAGCTGGTCAAGGCGCGGGGCAATCAGAACTATTACATGCGAGGTACCTTCACTCACGCCAATCCGGACTTTTTGAAGGACATTCAGACCATGCTGGACCTGGGCTTTACGGAATTGAGCATGGAGCCGGTGGTCTGCGCGCCGGAGGACCCCGCCGCCCTGACTCAGGAGGACCTGCCCATTGTAATGGAGCAGTATGAGCAGCTGGCAAAGCTGATGCTCCAGCGGAAGAAGGAGGGAAGACCCTTTACCTTCTACCACTATATGATCGACCTCACTGGAGGTCCCTGTATCTATAAGCGTATTTCCGGCTGCGGCTCCGGAACGGAGTACATGGCGGTAACGCCTTGGGGAGACCTGTACCCCTGCCATCAGTTTGTGGGAGACGAAAGGTTTAAGCTGGGAAATATCTGGGACGGTGTGCAGAATGAACCCATCCAGAGCGAGTTCCGCAGCTGCAACGCCTATACCCGTCCGGAGTGCGCGGACTGCTGGGCGAAGCTGTACTGCTCCGGCGGTTGCGCCGCCAATGCCTACCATGCCACGGGAAGCATTCAGGGGACATATGAATACGGCTGCGAGCTGTTCCGGAAGAGAATGGAGTGTGCCATCATGATCCAGGTGGCGGAGAGGTTCAGCAGGTAAGACCGGCGGGAGGTGCGGGATGGAGACGCCCATAGCGGATTTTGTCAATACTTACCGGGAAAGCGGAACAGTCCGCCTGCACATGCCGGGACACAAGGGACGCGGTCCCCTGGGCTGCGAGGCGCTGGATATCACGGAGATCACCGGTGCGGATGCCCTGTACGAGGCAGAGGGCATCATTGCCCGCAGTGAAAAAAACGCGGCGGCGCTGTTTGGGACCGCGGCGACCCTTTACTCCACGGAGGGTTCCTCCCAGTGTATCCGCGCCATGCTGTATCTGGCGCTGCTGCGGGCGGAGACTCCGGAGGGGCGCCGCCCGGTGGTGGTGGCTGCCCGGAATGCCCATAAGGTGTTTCTGCTGACGGCGGCGCTGCTGGATTTTGATGTGGTCTGGCTGTGGCAGGCGGAGGGAGAGCTTTCCCTGTGCCGCTGCGCGGTCTCCCCACAGCAGCTGGAGGAAACGCTGCGGGGGCTGCCCTTTCCGCCGGCGGCGGTCTATGTCACCTCGCCGGATTATCTGGGCGGAGAGCTGGACATCCGCGCGCTGGCAGAAACAGCCCATGCCTTTGGCGTGCCGCTGCTGGTAGACGATGCCCACGGCGCATATCAGAAATTTCTGTCCGGCGGCAGACATCCGATGGAGCAGGGGGCGGACCTGTGCTGTGATTCCGCTCATAAAACGCTGCCGGTGCTTACCGGCGGGGCGTATCTCCATGTTTCCCGGACAGCGCCTGCCTGCTTTGCGGAAAACGGAAAGCGGGCGCTGTCCCTGTTTGGCTCTACCAGTCCGTCCTACCTGATTTTGCAGTCGCTGGATCTGGCAAACCGCCGTTTGGCGGAGGACTATCCGGAAAGGCTGCGGCAGAGCGCGGAGGGACTGACCGCGCTGAAGCGGCGGCTGGAGAAAAATGGATGGCGCGTGGCAGAGAGCGACCCGTTGAAGCTGACGCTGCTGACAAAGGAAAGCGGCTGGCTGGGACCGGAGCTTTCCCGGCGGCTGCACCAGGGCGGCATTGAGTGGGAGTATGCGGATCCCGATGCACTGGTGCTGATGGTTACGCCGGAAAACACGGAGGAGGATTTGCGGCAGCTGGAGAAAATTTTAGGGAGAAATCCGCGAAGCGTACCGATTCCGCGACCGGACCTGCGGATGGCTCCGCCGGAGCAGGTCTGCACGCCCCGGCAGGCAATGCGGCGGCAGGCGGAGTGCATTCCCGCGGAGCAGGCGGAGGGACGGGTGCTGGCGGACCCCTCTGTAGGCTGTCCTCCGGCGGTTCCTGTTGTGGTCAGCGGAGAGCGGATCACGGCGGAGGCAGTGGAGATTTTCCGGTATTACGGAATCCATGTTCTCCACGTTCTCCCCGAAGCTGTTCCGCACAGTGGAAAAAAATAAGAGAAAAAACAGCAGGAAGCGCGTTTTTGCGTTTCCTGCTGTTTTTTGTGGAAAAAGACCGTCAGCGCTGCGCACGCCGGTATCCGGCAGCCTGCGCTTCCTGCTCGGAGTGGAAGATCACCAGATTCTTGGAGGCAGCCATGTCGTCATATGCCGCCTGTCCCGGGCAGTGGTAGATTTTGGACCGGGAGTTGCCGCGGATCTCCACCTCCGTGCCGCCGCTTTGAGCAGTATCCGGCGAAGCGGCATCGGTAGAGAGCACATTGTCTCCTGTGGCGTAGTCGATGGTGACACCGGGCTGCACGTTGTAGCAGTACACATTAAAGGAGATATCGCCGCCGTCGTCCTCTACGGACAGCGCCTCCATCAAAACGCCGTTTGCCACCAGGTTGTCTCCCTCGAAAATGGGTGTGACGCGGTAAAGCACATGGTTGTCCGTTTCCTTAACGTAGTCCGCCACCATGTTTTCAAAGGGGAGCATCCCGTCCACGTTCAGATAGCGGGTCCCGGTGATAAGGTTCCGCTCATTGGCGTTTTCTCCCGCCAGCTGGAATCCGATGAGGTGGCAGCGGTTGTAAAGATACTTTCCGTCCACAAAGTCATATTTTGCGGTCTGCCAGCCGGTGGGCTTCACCTGCCCGATGCTGCCGCGCGGCTCCGTGGGCATCAGCTCTGTGCAGATGTTGGCATAGGCAACGCCGCAGCGCCCCAGGCTATCCAGCTCACTGTAGGTCTCAAAGGCTTCGTCCGTCAGGTCGGCATCCTCAAAAAACGGCTGATTGCCGTTGATCTCCACATAGGGAGAGCCGGAGTAAGCGGGAATGTCGTCCAGCTGAACAGGGGCGCTGCTGATGCCAACGGCTGTTTCCGCGCAGCCGGACAGCAGGCAGCTGAGCAGCAGCACAACGGACAGGACGGGAGTAAACAGGCAATGCTTGATCGATTTCATAGGTGATTATCTCCGCTCATAGATCTCTTTGGTGATGACCGGGTGGGAAAAACCGGCAAACTCCGTGCTGCACAGCAGGGAGAAGCCCATTTCCTCCGGCAGGGGTGTCAGGTGGAAGTCCGCGGGGTAGACCCGGTTCCAGCGGTACAGGATCAGCTGCTGGATCCTTTCGACCCACGGCTCCAGGCTCTGGCTTTCCACAAAGCAGTAATCCTCTTCTCCGGCAAGCTCCAGAAACCGGTCAGATACGGCGATCCGTCCCTCGGCATCGGAGAAAAGCCGGGCGGAGTCCGGGTGCATCCAAAGGCGGTGCGCTCCGCAGACTTCCATCAGGTCTGCCCGCTGAAGCCGGTCCTGACTCTGGCGGCGGTGGTGGAACAGCATGCCGTTCCGGTCGTCCACACAAACTGCAACAATCATAATAAAACCCTCCATGCGTCCGGAGACGCGCTTACAACGTGGTCCAATATAGCACAGAACACCGGATTTTTCAATCGGTTTTTCGGACGGGGCAGCCGGACGTGCTTCCAGAAAACGGGAGCCTGCCCGGCAGGCTGTGCGTTGACAATCCGCCGGGCAGAGGATAAAATACAACTATCAATCTGCGCCGCCTGTGCCGGAGGCGGTGGTCCTCTGCGGGCGCGGTGAACTTACCAAAAGGAGAATGAACATGGACTACGCGGCGGAATCGCTGAAACTGCACTATCAGTGGAAGGGAAAAATCGAAGTGACCCCCCGGGCGGAGGTCAATAACAAGGACGCGCTGTCTCTGGCGTATACGCCGGGCGTGGCGCAGCCCTGTCTGGAGATCCAGAAGGACGTGAATAAGAGCTATGAGCTGACCCGGCGCTGGAACACCGTGGCAGTGGTGACGGACGGAACCGCCGTGCTGGGACTGGGCGATATCGGTCCGGAGGCTGGCATGCCCGTGATGGAGGGAAAATGCGTTCTCTTCAAGGCGTTCGGCGGTGTGGATGCCATTCCCCTGTGCGTACGCAGTAAAAATGTGGACGATATCGTCAATACGGTGGCGCTGCTGGCAGGCTCTTTTGGCGGAGTGAATCTGGAGGATATCTCCGCGCCCCGCTGCTTTGAGATTGAGCAGAAGCTGAAGGAGCGCTGTGATATCCCCATTTTCCATGACGACCAGCACGGCACGGCGGTCATCACGCTGGCAGGTTTGCTGAATGCGCTGAAGCTGGTAGGCAAGGAGCTGAAAAATATCCGGGTCGTGACCAGCGGAGCCGGCGCGGCGGGCATTGCCATTATCCGGTTGCTGCTGTCTGTGGGCGTGGGAGAGGTCATTATGACGGACCGGACCGGCGCCATCTATGAGGGACGCCCGGGAATGAATCCCGTCAAGGAGGAGATCGCCCGTCTGACCAACCGGGAGAAGAAATCCGGCAAGCTGGCGGAGGTCATCCGCGGCGCGGATGTGTTCATCGGCGTTTCCGCCCCCGGCACCCTGACCCGGGAAATGGTAGCGTCTATGGCAAAGGACCCCATCATCTTTGCCTGTGCCAACCCCACGCCGGAGATCTTCCCGGATGAAGCCAAGGCGGGCGGTGCGGCGGTGGTTGCCACCGGGCGCAGCGATTACCCCAACCAGGTGAACAACGTGCTGGCGTTTCCCGGCATTTTCCGGGGCGCGCTGGATGTGCGCGCCAGCGACATCAACGACGAGATGAAGATCGCCGCGGCGTATGCGCTGGCAGGCTGCGTGGGTGAGCAGGAGCTGAACAGCGATTATATTCTTCCGGCGGCATTTGATCCCCGGGTGCGGGAAGCGGTTGCCGCAGCCGTGGCAGAGGCTGCGCGGAAGAGCGGCGTGGCAAGAATCTGATATTTCAGGAAAGGACAAGGGTCCCCGGCGTGAAAAACGCCGGGGACCCTTGATCGTTCCAGTTTTACCGTCCGACGGCTTGCAGCCGGGTGTGGAACCAGGTAAACAGCCGCTCCCGGGTGTGGGGCAGGTCGTGTCCGGTGATGCAGACTGTGAAATCCAGAGTCTCCAACGTGTGCAGCGTTGCTTCCAGAAGCTCCGGCTGGTCGGTCCATGTACCGTGGGCGCAGGCTTCACAGCCAGCGTCTCCCAAAAAGAGGACCCGGTCCTCCGGAATGTAAACGGCTACGCTGTCGTTGCTGTGGGGGCTGGGAATCTCCAGAAGCTGGCAGCGGCACCCGCCCAGATCAATTTCCAGCCTGCCGGAAAAGCGGACCTCCGGCACCCGGATGTGGATATCGGAGAGCTGCGGATATTCCAAAAGGATGTGCTGCTCGGAAAACTCCCGGATCTCATCTGCTTCCAGATAGGCGGCAAGGGTCTCCCGGCTCCAGACGATTTCGGAAGCGCGCTTCAGCGCCTGGGCGGTCTTCTCTCCGGCGATCGCCAGCGTGTTCAGAGCGGACAGCCCGAAGCAGTGGTCCCAATGACGGTGGGTGAGAACGGTATAATCCGGCAGGGGGAGCTTCTGCCGGTGCAGGTCCCCTAAAAACTGCCGGACGTGGGCGGGAGAGTTTCCGGCGTCCACCATCAACGCCGCATGGGCGCCGTGGACATAGCCCAGGGCGGGGCGGTCGGTCTCTGTAGAGTGGGGGAGGTAGAAAACATGGTTGGAAACAGCTTGCATGTGTACACTTCCTGTCAGCCGGAAAGCCTCCGGCGGTATTGCTGTTATCTTACCGCGAATGGCGGACTTTTGCAATCCGAAGGGGACTGTGGTTGCGCGGAAAGGGGAAGCATGGTACAATAAAAATAAAAAATGGATTACAAACAGGAATACTGTCGAAATAAATTGCAAGGAGTTATCATGAAACGACTGGTCATGGGAATTCTCGCCCATGTGGATGCGGGAAAAACCACCCTGTCCGAGGCATTGCTGTACCGCGGCGGCTGCCTGCGGAAGCTGGGACGGGTGGACCATCAGGACGCCTTTTTGGATACGGACACATTGGAGCGGGAGCGGGGCATCACCATCTTTGCCAAGCAGGCGCGGCTGCTGCTGCCGGAAACAGAGATCCAGCTGGTGGATACGCCGGGACATATGGATTTTTCCGCGGAGATGGAGCGGACACTGCAGGTACTGGACTATGCAGTCCTGGTGGTTAGTGGGACGGACGGTGTGCAGGCGCACACCCGGACCGTGTGGCAGCTGCTGCGGCGCTATCAGGTGCCGGTGCTGGTGTTTGTCAACAAAATGGACCTGGCAGGCGCGGACCGGGAGACGCTGATGACAGAGCTGAAGACCCGGCTGGATGACAGCTGTATTGACTTTACAGATCAGACGTCGGAAGAGTTTTTGGAGAGTGTTGCCACCGGTAGTGAGGAGGCGCTGGCGGAGTATCTGGAGCAGGGAAGGGTTTCCCGGCAGAGGATCGCCGGGGCAGCCGCGCAGCGGAAGATTTTTCCGGTGTGGTTTGGCTCCGCCTTGAAGCTGGACGGTATCGACGCGTTTCTGCGGGGGCTGGAGGAGTATACACTGGCTCCGCAGTATCCGGCGGAGTTCGGCGCAAAGGTTTATAAGATTGCCCGAGACCCGCAGGGGGCGCGGCTGACCTATCTGAAGGTCACAGGCGGAAGCCTGAAGGTCAAGGCGCTGCTCAGCAACCGGAAGAAGGGACTGCCGCCGGAGCAGGTCTGGGAGGAAAAGGCGGACCAGCTGCGGCTGTATTCCGGGGTGAAGTTTCAGACAGTGGACGAGGTTCCGGCTGGAATGGTCTGTGCGGTAACGGGGTTGAGCAGGACCTGTCCCGGTGAGGGCTTGGGTGCGGAGAGCGCTTCAGAAGCCCCGGTGCTGGAACCGGTGCTGTCCTATCAGCTGCTGCTTCCGGAGGGCTGCGATCCTCACGCGGCAATGGGAAAGCTGACCCAGCTGGAGGAAGAGGACCCGCAGCTGCATCTGGTATGGGACGAGGGTACCCGGCAGATCCGGGTGCAACTGATGGGTGAGATCCAGCTGGAGGTTTTGCAGCGGGTGATCGCGGAGCGCTTTGGCTGGCAGGTCGCCTTTGGAGAGGGCAGCATTGTCTACAAGGAGACCATCGCCAGCACGGTGGAGGGCATCGGGCATTTTGAGCCGCTGCGCCATTATGCCGAGGTGCATCTGCTGCTGGAGCCGGGCGAGCAGGGCAGCGGCTTGCAGCTGGAATCCGCCTGCCCGGAGGACCAGCTGGACCGCAGCTGGCAGCGGCTGATTTTCACGCATCTGCAGGAGCGGGATTTTCCCGGAGTGCTGACGGGTTCACCGGTGACAGACCTGCGCATCACACTGCTGACGGGCAGGGCGCATATCAAGCATACAGAGGGCGGAGATTTCCGCCAGGCGACCTACCGGGCGGTGCGGCAGGGACTGATGCAGGCGGAGAGCGTTCTGCTGGAGCCGTGGTACGACGTCCGGCTGGAGCTGCCCGCCGACTGTGTCGGCAGAGCCATGTCCGATCTGCAAATGAAGGCGGGTAGGCTGCAGCCGCCGGAGCTGAACGGAGAGGAGGCTGTGCTGACCGGCAGCGTTCCGGTGGTGGAGCTGCGGACCTACGCCGCGGAGCTGGCGGCATACACCCGGGGACGGGGACGGATGCTCTGCACGCTGAGGGGGTATGAGCCGTGCCACAACGCGGAGGAGGTGATCGCCGCCATTGGCTACGATGCGGAGCGGGATGCCGAAAACCCGGCGGATTCCGTGTTCTGCGCCCACGGGGGCGGATATCTGGTGCCCTGGTATGAGGTGGTGCAGCACGCGCATGTTTCCAGTGGGCGCGGCGGCACGGAGGAGCCGCAGCCTGAGCGGACAGAGCCGCGAAGCGCCAGCCGTTCTGCCCGGACAGCGGGGACCTTTGAGGAGGATCAGGAGCTGCGTGCGATTTTTGAACGGACCTATGGTCCGGTGCGGCAGCGGCGGGGCTTTGACCCACAGGCACAGCAGCGCCGTCAGGAGACGGAGCGGAAGCGGGCGGCAGCTCCCCAGCCGGCGGGACCGGAATATTTGCTGGTGGATGGCTATAACATCATTTACGCCTGGGATGAGCTGAAGGACGTGGCGCGGGACAATCTGGACGCGGCGAGAAAGCTGCTGATGGACCTGCTGAGCAATTATCAGGGCTTTCGGAAAAACCACGTCATTCTGGTGTTTGACGCCTACAAGGTGCCGCACCAGACCGGGGAGGTGTCCCGCTACGGCAATATCACTGTGGTCTATACGAAGGAATCGCAGACAGCGGATGCCTATATTGAAAAGGCAACCTATGAGCTGGGACGGGACAACCGGGTGCGGGTGGCAACCTCGGATGGTGCGGAGCAGTTGATCATTCTGGGGCATGGCGCGCTGCGAATCCCGGCGTCGGCGTTTCATGAGGAGGTGGAGAGCGTGGAGGGGCAGATCGCCGCCATCGTACACCGGAACAACAGCCGCGGCGGGAAAAACCGTCAGGTGCAGGCGGCGATGGAGGCGGCGCAGCTTCGGAAAAGAAAGCCGGAGTAAAAAAACACAGCGCCTACAGGCGCTGTGCAGGGAAATTTTAAGGAGGGACCGGAAAGGCTGCTGCGCCGCCGGTCAGAGGGGCGGCAGCGTATGCAGCGAGGTGCGCAGCTGCCCATCCTGCAGGGTCAGTACCCCGTAGGAGGGCGATATCCGGCTGCCGATGCTGCCGGGATTCAGGAAGGTGGTCTTCCCCCGGATATCGCAGAAGGGACGGTGAGTGTGACCGAACAGGAACAGGTCCAGCTGCTGTTCCTCGGCGGCGTATCCGGCGGAAATCAGAGACTGCTTGACCCCGTAGGTATGCCCATGGCACAGAAGAATCCGGAAATTTTCCAGAAGGACCAGCCGCTCCGAAGGCTCCTCCGGGCGGAAGTCGCAGTTGCCGGGAACCTGATTCAAAGGGAGCTGCGGGAACTGGGCGGCAAGCCTTTGCGCGTCCTGCCATCCGTCGCCCAGATGGAAAATGGCGTTGGGCTGGACCAGCTCCACCGCGCGGACCATGTTTTCCACATTGCCGTGGGAATCCGAAAGCACCAGTATCCTCATGACTGTGCTCCCTCCTCCAGCGGAAGACCGTTGGCGGCGGCAAAGGCTTCATAGTGCTCCTGAAGCCACTGCTTCAGCGCCTCAATGCCCGGCTCGTCCCAGGGAAAGTCCTGCTGAACGATGTCGTCCGCCAGTTCAAAGCAGACCTTGGAATAAACGGCGGCGTGGACCAGATGGTTTTTCTCGTCCTGTGCCAGGCGGAAGCGGAAGTCCTTCTGAAAGGGACCTACGGAGCCGGTGTAGACAAAGGCGCGGTGCAGCCAGTTGGGTGTCAGCCGGGAAAAATACTCTAACATGAAATCAAACCTCACATCCTGATAAGCGGTTATGACCGGATAGCTGTACTTTACGCCAAATTTGCGGAAAAAGCAATGGGCGGGGCTGTGAGAAAGAGAGGAGAGCCGGAGATGTCATCTATGGGAAGCAACCGCATTGTGCCGCTGCAGGTGCTGCGGACGCTGGAGCGCTATGCCAGCGAGGAAAAACCGCTGTCTAATCTTCAGATCATTGCAAGGATCCAGCAGGACGAGCGGGTCCGTCTGGCGCGGAACACCGTGGCGGCAGCGGTCAGCGCACTGGAAGCCATGGGATATGTGGAGCGGACGCAGAAGGGCTCCTATGCGGTGCGGCTGTTTGACGAGACGGAGCTGCGGGTGCTGATCGACGGCGTGATGGCGTCCAAGTATCTTCCACCGGTGGACGCGAAGTATCTCATCGGGAAGCTGATGGAGCTGGGCGGAGAGTCCTTTTCCAAAAGAGTCCAGCATGTTCACATGGCAGACGAGTGGATCCACCAGGAGAACGTGGAGTTTCTCCGGAACATCGAAATTTTTGAGGATGCCATTGAGCAGGTCCGTCAGACTTCCTTTTACCGGAATCTGGTACAGCCGGACGGAACGCTGCAAAGAACAGGCGAGCTGCACCGGGTCTCACCCTATGGCATCATCTGTACGAATGGACAGTATTATCTGGTTTGCTGCAAGGCGGGCGAGCAGATGCTGCGGCATTACCGCATCGATCGGCTGACGGACGCGGCGCTGCTGGCGGAGCCGGCGGAGGATGTCCGAAGGCTGCCGGGATACCGGCACGGCTTTCATCTGGCGGAGTATGCCGCCAGCCACAGCATGATGTTCAGCGGAGCGCCGGAGCTGATCGTGCTGCGCCTGCCGGAGACGCTGGCAGGCTATGTGCGGGACACATTTGGAAAGCAGGCGCAGATGCGGCAGGTGGAGGGCGGCGCGGTAGAGGTGCGGATCATGAGTACCCCGCAGAACGTCCGCTTTTTTGCCCTGCAATACGGTCCCTCCGGCTGCGAGGTGCTGCGTCCGGAATCCCTGCGGCGGCAGCTGGGCGAGGATGCAGCGGCGCTGGCAGGGCTTTACCGGCAGACCGGAGCGGAACACGGAAAGGAACAGAGAGCATGAAGCTGTACGCAGCCCCGCTGCAGGGGATCACCACCTGCGTATACCGCAGGACCCATGCGGCGCTTTTCGGCGGGATCGACCGCTATTATACGCCGTTTATTTCTCCTGCGGCGGAGCATATCCTGACGGAGCGGGAGAAAAAGGATCTGCTTCCGGAGCGGAACACGGGCATCTCCGTGGTTCCGCAGGTCATGACCAAAAGAGCGGAGGACCTTCTCTGGGCGGCAGAGGCTTTGGCGGAGATGGGCTACCGGGAGGTCAACCTGAATCTGGGCTGTCCCTCCGGAACCGTTACGGCAAAGGGAAAGGGTGCGGGATTTCTGGCGGACCCGGAGGGATTGGCGCGTTTCTTTGACGCGGCTTTTGCCGGAACGCCGCCCGTTCCCATCAGTGTAAAGACCCGGCTGGGTGTGCGGGACCCGGGAGAGTTTGAACGTATCCTGACAGTTTATCAGCAGTATCCCATTGCGGAGCTGACGGTACATCCCCGGGTGCAGAAGGACTTTTACAAGCTTCCGGTACGGATGGATGCCTTTGCCGCCATTCTGCCGGAGATCCGGCTGCCGCTGTGCTACAACGGAGATCTGGTGACGGTGGAGGATGTGACGGGACTTCGCACCCGCTTCCCGCAGGTGGAGACGCTGATGCTGGGACGGGGATTGATCGCGGACCCGGCACTGCCCAGAAAGCTGCGGGGCGGAGTAGCAGCATCCCGGGAGGAGCTGGAGCGCTTCACGGAAACGCTCTACGCGGCATATTGCGCGCTGTATGGGGCGGAGGGACCGGCGGCGCAGCGGATGAAGGAGCTGTGGTATTATCTCATCCACCTGTTTGACGGGGGAGAGAAGTACGCGAAGAAAATGAGACGGGTATCGCATCCGGCGGAATACCAGCGGCTGGAGCGGGGAATTTTTCAGGAGCTGTCCCTGCGGAGCTCAGCGGAGGGACCGCTGTGACCGGACGGGGCTGAAAAGCAGAAATAATGACAAGGAGGTCTTGCAGGATATGGAGGAACAGAGCATCAAGCTGACCAAGCTGGCGAAGTGCGCGGGTTGCGGTGCAAAGGTGGGGGCAGGCGTTCTGGCACAGCTGCTGGAGGGCATCCGGGTCCACCGGGACCCCAATCTGCTGGTGGGCTTTGACAAGAGCGACGACGCATCAGTCTACCAGATCTCGCCGGAGCTGGCGCTGGTGCAGACGGTGGACTTTTTTCCGCCCATTGCGGACGATCCGTATCTGTTTGGACAGATCGCAGCCACCAACGCCCTCAGCGATGTATACGCAATGGGCGGAGAGCCGAAGCTGTGCCTGAACATTATGGCGGTTCCGGAGTCCATGCCGAAGGAGGCGGTGCATCAGCTGCTGCGGGGCGGATATGACAAGGTTTACGAGGCGGGCGCACTTATCACCGGGGGGCACAGCATTTTGGACGATGAGCCGAAGTATGGGTTGGCGGTGACGGGATTCGTGCATCCCGGGAAAATGCTGACCAACTCCGGAGCAAAGCCCGGAGACGTGCTGTTTCTCACCAAGCCGGTGGGGATCGGCGTGCTGACCACAGCCGCAAAGGCGGAAATGCTGTCCCCGGAGGGACAGCAGCTGGCGGAGCACCTGATGACCACGCTGAATAAAAGCGCACGGGATGTAATGGTGCGGCACCAGGTCCATGCCTGCACGGATGTGACGGGCTTTGGACTGCTGGGACACCTGTATGAGATGGCGCAGGGCAGCGGCGTGGAGGTCGCGGTAGAGGTGGATGCGATCGACCTGATTCCGGAAGCCGTGGAGCTGGCGGGCATGGGACTGCTGCCCGCCGGAATGTACCGCAACCGCACCTTTGCGGAGCCGGGAGTGGACGTGGGCAGCGTAGAGCTTGCCAGACAGGACCTGCTGTTCGACCCGCAGACCTCCGGCGGTCTGCTGATTGCGGCGGCGCCGGAGGATGCGGACGCGCTGTACCGGGATTTGAAGGCTGCGGTTCCCTCCGCACAGCGGATCGGCAAAGTGGCGGAGTACCGGGGCGGAAAGCGGATCTTCCTGAAATAAGAAAATCAGGCAGAAAAAAGAGACGCCAAGCGGCGTCTCTTTTTTATCTTATCGTTTCGTTGACAGTGTGCCGTTACAGCGCTTTCAGCTCCTTCAGGCACTTGGGACAAACGTTTTTTCCCTTGAAATTGGTAATATCCTTGCTGCTGTCGCAGAAAATGCAGCTGGGTTTGTATTTTTTCAGAATGACAGAAGAGCCCTCAACATAAATTTCCAGTGCATCCTTTTCTGCAATATCCAGGGTACGACGCATTTCAATCGGAAGAACGATCCGTCCTAATTCGTCAACTTTTCTCACGATCCCTGTCGATTTCATCCAGCGATTCTCCTTTCCACTCGGGAAGCGTCAATGGTCATACTTTTCACAACCTTAAATAACATACCACATTCCGTCAGTTTTCGTCAACTGGACATAAAAAAATTTGCAAATCATTAACATCTTGTAAACAGATCGGAGGGGCAGTATGGAAATGGCAATCGTCTGGACCGGTATGGTGGGGCTTTCCCTGCTGGCGGGGCTTTGGAACGGGCGGCTGGCGGAGGTGTCCAACGCGGCGCTGGAGGGGGCTGGAGGTGCGGTTACCCTGTGCCTGTCCATCGCGGGGATCCTGTGCCTGTGGAGCGGGGTGATGGAGGTGATGAGGCGCAGCGGACTGTCCGATGCGCTGGCGCGGTGCTTCCGTCCCCTGCTCCGCCGTCTGCTGCCTAACGCCTGCCGGGACCGGGAGACGATGGAGGCAGTGTCCGCCAATGTCTCTGCCAATCTGCTGGGGCTGGGGAATGCGGCAACGCCGCTGGGGATCCAGGCGGCGACCCGGATGGCGCGGGGCTGTGGCGGGATTGCATCGGATGAGCTGTGCCGCCTTGTGGTGCTGAACACCGCGTCCATCCAGCTGCTGCCTGCCACAGTGGGCGGTGTACGAGCCGCTGCTGGCGCGGCGGCGCCCTTTGACATTCTGCCGGCGGTGTGGCTGACGTCGGCGCTTTCCGTCACGGCGGGCTTGACGGCGGCAGCCCTGTTTTCCAGATGGGGGCGATGGAAATGAATGCTTCCGAGTTGGTGGTGCCGCTGCTTTTGGTGGGTGTGGCAGGCTGGGGACTGTTCCGCCGGGTGGATGTTTACGCCGCGCTGACCGCCGGGGCGGGAGAGGGGCTTTCCGTACTGCTGCGCATCCTGCCGGCGTTGGTGGGACTGCTGACAGCAGTGGCGATGTTCCGCGCCTCCGGCGCGCTGGAAATGCTGACGGGACTTTGCGCCCCGGTCTTGGAGAGGTTGGGGATTCCCGAGGAGCTGACGCCGCTGATGCTGATCCGTCCGGTCTCCGGAAATGGGGCGCTGGCGGTGGGGAGTGAGCTGATCCAGACCTATGGGGCGGACAGCTCCATCGGCAGAACCGCGGCGGTGATGCTGGGCAGCACGGAGACGACCTTTTATACCGTGGCGGTATATTACGGCGCGGCTGGCATCCGGAGAAGCCGCTACACCATTCCCGCCGCACTGACTGCGGATCTGGTGGGCTTTGCCGCGTCCGCCTGGACGGTCCGTCTGTTTTTCGGCGGATAGGATCAGTTCAGCAGCTGGGCGTTTTCCTCAAAAAGTGTCTGGACCCGGCTGGCGATCTCCGGACAGGTTTTCAGCTCCGGGTCCTGTGCCAGCAGCTCCTCCGCGGCGGTCTGTGCTTCCTGCAGCAGCCGGGTGTCGCAGCCCAGATCCGCGATTTTCAATCCGGGAAGACCATGCTGGCGCTGCCCGAAAAAGTCACCGGGACCCCGCAGGCGGAGGTCCTCCTCTGCAATTTGGAAGCCGTTGGTGGTGCGGACCATGACTCGCAGCCGCGCCCGGGTCTCCTCGCTTCCGTTGTCCGATACCAGCACACAATAGGAGCGGTGCTGTCCGCGTCCCACCCGCCCCCGCAGCTGGTGCAGCTGGGAAAGACCGAACCGCTCGGCGTTTTCAATGACCATGACAGTGGCGTTGGGAACGTCCACACCGACCTCAATGACGGTGGTGGAGACCAGAATATCCGTATTTCCGGCGGCGAATGCCGACATTACGGCGTCCTTTTCACGGGGCTTCATCTTTCCGTGAACACTGGCGATGCGAAGGTCGGACAGCGGTCCTTCCTGAAGCTGGCGGGCGTATTCCGTAACCGCCTTCCGCTCGTCCGGCAGACTGTCGCTGCTTTCCACCATTGGGCAGACAATGTATGCCTGGCGTCCCTCCTGCACCTGCTTGCGCAGAAAGCGATACAGCCGCTGGTGGTAGCTGCTGGATACGGCGTAGGTCTCTACCGGCTGGCGTCCCGGCGGCAGCTCGTCAATGATGGATACATCCAGATCTCCGTAGAGGATCAGCGCAAGCGTCCGGGGAATGGGCGTAGCGGACATGACCAGCATATGGGGCGAGTGTCCCTTGGCAGACAGCGCCGCCCTTTGCGCCACGCCGAAGCGGTGCTGTTCGTCTGTGATGACCAGCCCCAGATCGGCATAGCTCACGCCGGAGGAGATCAGCGCATGGGTCCCGATGGCAAGCTGAACAGAGCCATCTGCCAGCTGGGCGCAGCTTTCCCGCTTACTGCGGGTGGAGGATGAGCCGGTCAAAAGGCAACAGCGGATACCCAGCCGCTCCATCAGGGGTGCCAGTGTGTGGTAGTGCTGCTGTGCCAGAATCTCTGTGGGAGCCATCAGTGCCGCCTGCCTGCCGTTTTGGACCATAAAGTAGATGCAGGCGGCGGCGACCATGGTTTTACCGGAGCCGACATCACCTTGGCACAGCCGGGTCATGGGAACGCCGGAGCGCATATCCCGCAGTGCATCGTCAATGCTGCGGCGCTGCGCGCGGGTAAGGGAAAAGGGCAGGCTGCTGTAAAATGGGGCCATCTCCACCGGGCGGCAGGGCGGCACATGGACCACCTCCCGGCAGCGGCGCAGGTTCTTCAAGCCGATGGTAAAGAAGAACAGCTCCTCAAAGGCGAGACGCCGCCGGGCAAGCTCCAGCGCCTCGGGCGACTGGGGAAAGTGGATATTCTCATAGGCGTAGCTGCTGCTGCAGAGGGCGTGCCGCTGCCGCAGGGAATCCGGCAGCAGCTCCGGCAGAAGACCGCCGCAGGCGTCCAGTCCCTGCCGGATGGCGCGGGAGAAAAACAGCTGACTCAGTCCTGCTGTCAGCGGATAGATGGGAACGATGCGCCCGGTCTGCTCCCGGCGTCCCTCCGGCTCCACAATGGGAGACGCCATCTGCCGCCGCAGCTGGCTGCCCTCCGCCTTTCCATAAAACAGGTAGCTTTCACCGACCCTCAGGCTGGACCGCAGCCAGGTCTGGTTGAAGAAGGTCAGGTCCAGCGTTCCGGACTCGTCCACGGCGCGGACCTTAACCAGGTCCATGCCCCTCCGGATGTGGGATACAGTGGGTTCGGCGGCGATCATGGCGCAGACGCAGGCGGTCTCATCCGGCTCCAGATCCGCGATCCGCCGGACTGCCGATCGGTCCTCATACCGCCGGGGAAAGTAGGCGATCAGGTCCTGAAGTGTGTGGATATTCAGCCGTTCCAAAGCCCTTGCCTTCTGCTCGCCCACGCCGCGGAGGTACCGCACGTTGGTCATCAGGTCTGCCATACAGGTCATCTCCCTTGTGTCTAAAATGAGCAAAGCCCTGCCGGAAAACCGTTTCCGGCAGGGCTGATGGTATCACTTCAGCTGGTCCAGCGACAGGGAAAAGCTTCCCAGAAAGGTGTCCATGAAATAGGCTACCTCCGGCAGGGCGTAAGCCTCCAGCGCCTGCCGGGTTTGGCTGGCGGCTTCCCGGAATTCCAGATTGCCCGCCTTGCCCTCCTCTATGCATTTGATATAGGCGGAGAGCTTGTCGGCGGCTTTTACCAGTGTCCGGATCTCCTCCGTGCCGCCTTCGTCCAGAATGGGGGCATAAATGGGACGGAACTCCTCCGGCAGCAGGGACAGCAGCCTGCCGTTCGCCGTTGCCTCCACTTCCTTGTATGCCTTCTGGATGGAGGGGTTGAAGTATTTGATGGGAGTGGGAAGGTCTCCGGTCAGGATCTCCGAGGCATCGTGGTACAGCGCCGCTACGGCAACGGCGCCGGGGTCCACATGACCGCCGAATTTTTCGTTCCGGATGACGGCAAGGGCGTGTGCCAGCACCGCCACCTGATGACTGTGCTCCTGCACGTTTTCCGGTGCGGTGTTGCGCATCAGCGCCCAGCGCTGGATGAAGCGCATCCGGGAAATGAATGCAAAAAAGTGACTTTTCATGTGGCATCCTCCACCAGCTCGCCCAGCAGGGCGTCTCCGTTGTTTCCGGTGATACGGACCTGACGGACCTCGTTGTGCAGTCCCTCGCCCGGCACCAGAACCTCCATATAGTTGGGGGCGTGACCGGAAAACAATCCCTCCCGGGGCTGCTCAAACAGCACGGGATAGACGCTGCCGGTGCAGCCCTGCAGATAGCTCCGGTGCAACTGGGCGGCAACAGCGGCGGCGCGGCGGGCGCGCTCCTCTTTGACAGCTTTGGGAATCTGCTCCATTTTTGCGGCAGGCGTGCCGGGGCGGATGGAGTAGGGGAACACATGCATCTGCGCGAAGGCGCATGCTTCCAGAAATGCCAGCGTCTGGGAGAATTCCTCCTCTGTCTCGCCGGGAAAGCCGGTGATGAGGTCGGTGGTAACAGCGGGACGGTGGAAGTAGCGGTTCAGTAGCCGGACGGATTCCAGAAACCGGGCGGTGTCGTATTTGCGGTTCATCCGCTTCAATGTGGCATCGCACCCGGACTGCATGGACAGGTGGAACTGGGGGCAGAGGTTGGGCAGCTGCACCGCCCGGCGGCAGAAGTCCTCGGTGATGGTGCGCGGCTCCAGAGAACCCAGACGGAAGCGCACCTGTGGCGCGGCATGGCAGACCGCTTCAATCAGGTCAATAACACTGAGTCCGTTTTTCAGATCGTGTCCCCAGGAGGAGATCTCGATGCCGGTGATGACGATTTCCCGGTAGCCCTCCTGCGCCAGCTGGCGGGTCTGTGCCACGGCGTCCTCCAGCGGCTCCGACCGCACGGGACCGCGGGCATAGGGAATGATGCAGTAGGTGCAGAAGTTGACGCAGCCATCCTCTACCTTCAGCATGGCGCGGGTCCGGGTGGACAAGCCCCCAGCGGGCAGCACCTCAAACTGGCGGCGCTTGAGGGATTCGTCCACAGCCTCCAGGGTGCCGCACTTGTCTGCCACAGCGGATTCCAGCAGGTCCAAAAACTCCATCCGCCCGGCGGTGCCGCCGATGAGATCGACATTCAGCTTCCGCACGTCCTCCAGATGCGTCTGCGAATAGCACCCGCAGATGGCGACTGCCGCTTGGGGACGGGTTTTCTGAATGCGGTGGATCATCTGACGGGACTTCTGGTCGCTGACGGCGGTGACAGAGCAGCTGTTGACCACATAGGCGTCGGCACTGTCGGAAAAGTCCACCACCGTGTGTCCCCGGCGGCGCAGTTCCTGCTCCATTGCCTGTGTCTCATATTGATTGACCTTGCACCCCAAGGTATAAATGGCAACTTTCATGGGTTCTCCTTGCTATTTCTCCCAGCTTCCCATATAATAAGAAGTTACGGGTAATGTGACATATGAATGACCTGATCCGACCAGTGAATGGGGGCAGCTCCGGCTGCCGGTGTGTTTTTTCACATTGGCATGGCTGCCGCGTTCCTGTCGGCTGATGGTGCTATTATACCTGTATTTTATCCGTTGGGCAACCCCCGGCGAAAGGAGCTTTTATGATTTATCTGGACCATGCCGCCACCACACCCGTACCCAAAGAGGTGGCGGACGCCATGTATGAGGTACTGACAGGGCAGTATGGAAACCCCAGCTCGCAGTATGCAATGGGCTTGGAGGCAAAACGGCAGGTAGCCGGCTGGCGGCAGACCGTGGCGGATGCGCTGGGCTGCGGAGCGGAGCAGCTGTATTTTACCTCCTGCGGAACGGAGAGTGATAACTGGGCGGTCACGGCGGCGTGCTGGCAGAACCGGCACCTGGGAAAGCATATTGTGACCACGGCGGTGGAGCATAACGCCGTGTTAGAGCCGTGCCGCTGGCTGGCGCAGCAGGGATATGAGGTCACCTACGTCACTCCCGGCAGAGACGGAAACCTGACTGCGGAGCAGGTGCTGGCAGCAGTGCGCCCGGACACGGCGCTGGTGTCTGTCATGATGGTGAACAATGAGACAGGCTGTGTGTTTCCGGTGGCGGAGATCGCAAAGCAGCTGCGGCAGCGCAATCCCAGGACCCTGCTGCACACAGATGCCGTGCAGGGCTTTTTAAAGACCCCGTTTGCCGCGGAGACGCTGGGAGCGGATATGATCTCTGTCTCCGCCCATAAGATCGGTGGACCCAAGGGCATCGGCGCGCTGTATATCGGAGACCGGCTGCGCAGCCCGAAGCCCCTGCTGGCAGGCGGCGGACAGGAGCGGGGACTGCGCTCCGGCACAGAGGCAACGGCGCAGATTGCCGGCTTTGCAAGGGCGGTGGAGCTGCGGCGGGAGCGGCTTGAGGAAAAGCTGGCGCACATGGCGCAGATCAAGGCTTACGCTGTCCAGAAGCTTTCCCAGATCCCGGATCTGACGGTTGCCGCACAGGGGGCGGCGCCCCATATTTTAGCGGTTTCCATGAATGGCTATCCCAGCCAGAACATTGTCAGCGACCTGAGCGCCAAGGGAATCTGCATTTCCGCTGGCTCCGCATGCCATCAGGGCAAGCCCAGCCATGTGGTGGCGGCACTGAAGCTGCCGAAGAAAACGGCTTCCGGTGTGATCCGCCTGAGCTTTGGTCCGGAGACGACGGAGGCGGAGATCGACGCCTGCGCTGCGGCGCTGCGGGAGCATCATGACACCCGCTTCCCCATGCTCTGAGAAAAACGGCGGGGCTTTCGCTGAAAAACAGAGGAGGAAAGGATCTCTATATGCTGAAACATTTACGCCGAAGACCCGGATTTTATAAGCACCTGTGGGGCTTGGCGCTGCCGCTGATTTTGCAGAATCTTATCACTACATCGCTGGGCTTTGTGGATACCTTTATGGTGGGACTGCTGGGAAACCACCAGCTGTCGGCAGTCACGGCAGCCAACACACCTATTTTTCTGATCCAGGTCATTATTTTCGGTTTAATGAGCGGACTGACCGTGCTGGTCAGCCAGTATTGGGGAAAGGGCGATGTGGAGTCCATCAACCGGTGTATGGGCATTGCGCTGTACTCCGGCACAGCCATCGCCGTCCTGATGGCGGCGGTGCTGTTTTTCCACTCCACCGGAGTGATGTCCATTGTCACGGATAATACGACCCTGATCGGGATCGGAGCGCCCTATCTCCGGCTGGTGGGCATTTCCTATGTATTTAACGCCATGAGCTCCGTTTATGTGGGAATGCAGCGCAGCACGGAGAACCCAAAGCTGGGCATGATGGTGTTCGGCGTGTCCATGCTGCTGAACACCTTTCTGAATTACTGCCTGATCTTCGGGCATTTCGGCGCACCGCGGCTGGAGGTCACAGGCGCGGCGGTGGCAACGCTGACCTCCCGCATTGTGGAATTTGCCATCGTTCTGCTTTACGCGCTGCGGAACCGCCGCATCCCGTTGATGCCCCGGGCGCTGCTTCGTCCCGGAATGCAGATGCTGAAAAGCTCCCTGACCTATGCCAGCCCGGTCATTGCCAACGAGACCATGTGGGGGCTGGGGACCAGCATGATGACGGTCATTATGGGACACATGACGATCTCCACGGATATGCTGGCGGCGTATGCCATCATGGGCAACATTGACAAATTTTCCACGGTGACCTGCTTCGGTCTGGCAGGCGCCACGGCGGTGCTGGTGGGAAAGCGCATCGGCGAAGGAGCGGAGCGGGAGGACGTCTACTCCCTGGGCTGCTGTCTGCTGACGGTATCCACCGCAGTGGGCGTGGTCATTGCTATTTGTCTGGCGGTGCTGCTGCCGTTGGTGTTCATTCCACACCTGTATCCGCTGTTCAAGCTGACGCCCCAGGCGACAGGTATCGCCACTACCATGTGCATGATCTATCTGCTGGTCATGCCGCTGCGGGCGTTTGACATTACCAACATCACCGGACTGCTGCGGGCAGGAGGAGACGCCAGAATGGCGGCGGTGCTGGATCTGTTCCCGCTGTGGCTCATTGCCATTCCGCTGACAGCGCTGACGGCGCTGGTGCTGAACGCTCCAATCCCGCTGATCTGTCTGAGCATCCAGTCGGAGAGCCTGTGTAAGATCGTTCCCAGCATTTTCCGGCTGTGCAGCAGGAAGTGGATCAATGACATTACCATTCGTTCGGAGGAGCCTGTATGAGCCTGTTTCGCTGCCCTGTCTGCCGGGGGTCCCTGCGGCGGGAGGAAAAGACCTACCGCTGTCCTGCGGGACACAGCTATGACATTGCCAGAGAGGGATATACCTATCTGCTGCCGCCCAATCAGAAGCACAGCCTGTCCCCGGGAGATGACCGGGGCATGGCAGCTGCCCGCAGGGCGTTTCTGTCCAAAGAGTATTACCGTCCGCTGCTGGACGCCCTGTGTGCGCTGGCGGTGCGGAAGACCGGGAACGCACCGAGGGTGCTGGATACCGGCTGCGGAGAGGGCTATTATACCTCCGGCGTGCGGCAGGCGCTGCTGGCTGCCGGAAAGCATCCCGCCGTTGCGGGAATCGATATTTCCAAAGCCATCCTCCGTTCCGCGGCAAAGCGTGACCGGGAAATCGAGTTTGCCGTGGCGTCCAGCTATCACCTTCCGGTGGCGGATGGACAGGTGGACCTGCTGCTGAACTGCTTTTCCCCACTGGCACTGGAGGAATTTCAGCGGGTGCTGAAGCCCGGCGGCTGCTTTTTCTATGTGGTTCCGGCGGCAAGGCACCTGTGGCAGCTGAAGCAGGTCCTCTATGAAAAGCCCTACCTGAACGAGGAGAAGGAGACGCCCTACCCGGGCTTTGCCTATGAGGAGATCGTTCCCGTGGATGAAGAGATCACCCTGACCTGCCGGGAGGATATCAGAAACCTCTTTCAGATGACGCCCTACTATTGGAAGACGCCGAAGGAGGGAGCGGAGCGGCTGAACACGCTGGATACGCTGACAACGCAGATCGCCTTCCGAATCCATGTGTTTCGCAGACTCCTATAAAAATGGAAAAAACAGGGAAAACCTGTTGCAAAAGCGCGTCTCCTGCGGTATGATGATATCAGAAGAACAGAGCGGAGGAGACCGATATGCTGACTTTGACAGAATTTTACCGGCGGCACGGCGGAGATGCGCAGGAGGTCCTGCAGCGGTTGTATTCAGAACAGATCGTGCGGGAGTTCTTGCAGCAGTTTCCCGAGGACGGGAATTATGCCGCCATTCACCGCTTTTTGAAGGAGAAGAATGTGCGGCAGGCGTTTCAGGCGGCGCATACGCTGCGGGGCGTTTGTCTGAGCCTGGGGCTGGCGGATCTGCATTCCGTCAGCGCGGAGATCACGGAAGCCCTGCGGGACGGCAGAGATCTTACCACGGCGGAAATACTGGAACGGCTGGACACGCTGTACGAACAGATTCTGTCTGACATCAGCCAGGTTGCCCAGAGGAGATAAAATGTATGAAAACGGCGCGGTGCAGAATTTTTCTGCACCGCGCCATCTGCTTTTTCGGTAATGCGGAGATAGGGCCCGGAAACGCGCTCAGTATCCGAAAATCATATCCCGGCGGATCTCGCTGAGCCGGTGAGCGCCGCACATTGCCATCGTGTCGGAAAGCTCTGCCTTCAGCTTGTCCACATAAGCCTGAACACCCTCTTCTCCGCCGCCGTAAACCATTGTAACAAAGGGACGGGCAATGAGTACGCCATCCGCGCCCAATGCCAGCGCTTTGAACACGTCCATGCCGGTGCGGATGCCGCCATCCACCAGAATGGTCATCTTGCCGCCCACGGCGTCGGCAATGGCGGGCAGGACCTCCGCTGTGGCGGGACACTGGTCCAGCACCCGTCCGCCATGGTTGGAGACTACGATGCCGGCGGCTCCGGCTTCCAGCGCCTTTTTGGCGCCTGCAACGGTCATAATACCCTTGAGAATGAAGGGCTTTCCGGCAAGCCGGGCGATTTCCCGCAGCTCGTCCACCGTCTTGCTTCCGGCGGGCGGGGTCAGATTCTTCAGGAAGGGCAGTCCAGCCGCATCAATGTCCATCGCAATGGCGAAGGGATCGGCGGATTTTGCCAGCTCCAGTTTCTTCTGAAGGGTGTTGACATCCCAGGGCTTGATGGTGGGAACGCCGTGTCCGTGGTTTTTGGAGATCGCCTGGACGGCAGCCTCCACCACGGCGGGATTGGTACCATCTCCGGTAAAGGCGGCAATGCCTGCCTTGGCGCAGGCGGAGACCAGCAGGTCGTTATAGGCAAGGTCATCGTATTTGTCGCCATAGTGCAGCTGCATGGCGCCCACGGGGGCGGCAAAAACCGGCAGGACAAATTTCTGCCCGAACAGCTCAAAGGCAGTGTCCACCGGCACATTTTCACAGATGGTGTCCATGTTTACGCACAGCTCCTGCCATTTCTGGTAGTTGCGGATAAATCCAGTGCCAATGCCCTTTGCACCGGGACCGGGCATGGTGTTTTTGCAGGCTTGACCGTTGCAGGTGGGACACGCCTTGCAGTAAGGTCCCATACATTTGCGGGCATTCTCCAGAACGTCCTGATAAGTCATGATGAAATTCCTCCCTGTGTCTTCTGAATGTCAGATGCTTTTTCTTCGGTGCTGTTTATTTTAGTGCGAATCCCGGCAAAAGGCAACAGAGAATCCCGGATTTTGGCAGACGGACCAAGAAAGAATTGGCAGAAGGCGGGAAAATATGGTATGCTGAAAAAAACAGAACGGGAGGCGGCGGTGAGATGAAGCTGACCATGCTTGGCACTGGAAATGCCGTAGTGACAGAGTGCTATAACACCTGCTTCGTTTTGCAGGAGGGTGAACGGTTTTTGCTGGTGGATGGCGGCGGAGGAAACACGCTGCTGCACCAGCTGAAGGCGACAGGCATCGACTGGAAGGAAATTCGGGAAATTTTTGTGACCCACGCGCATATGGATCATGTAATGGGGATATTCTGGATGATCCGCATGATCTGCCAGAATATGAAGCGGGGAAGCTACGAGGGGGAGGCGGTGATCTACTGCCATGCAGAGCTGGCGGAACTGCTGAACACCGTGCCCCGGATGATGCTCTCGCAGCAGGAGACCGCCTTTTTAGGAGACCGGCTGAAAATCGTGCCGGTGGAGGACGGAGAGGAAAGGACCGTACTGGGGCACCACCGGATGCAGTTCTTTGACATCTGCTCCACCAAGGCGAAGCAGTTTGGATTCACGCTGGATATCCGACCGGGAGAAAAGCTTGCCTGCTGCGGAGACGAGCCGTTCTATCAGGGAAACGCTCCAGAAGTGCAGGGCAGCCAGTGGCTGCTGCATGAGGCGTTCTGTCTGGAATCGCAGGCGGAGCTTTTCCATCCCTATGAGAAGCACCATTCCACTGTGGCGGATGCCTGCAGGCTTGCCCAGAGGATGCAGATTCCCAATCTGCTGCTTTACCATACAGAGGACCGGAACCTTGCCCGGCGGCAGGAGCTGTACCGGCAGGAGGGGCAGAGATATTACTCCGGAAACCTGCTGATCCCGGAGGATCTGGACAGCATCCTGCTGTAAAACATATTTCCGTGAAAAACATATTGGCTGTGCTTCGCAGAATCAGAAAGCTCTGGAACCTTTTTCCTGTGGAAACGTCTAAAGAAAAGAAGACCTGCATGACAAAAAATGACGGGAGGCTTGGATGATGAAACAGAGAAGATGGAACGTATGGATCCTGACGGCGCTGCTTTGTGCGGCATTCCTTTGTGGGTGTGGAGCGTCCGGGAGAAGCGCGGCGTCCGCCAATGACACCGAAGCCTCCGGGGTGACCGCGGAGTATGGCGGCGCGGCGGATTCCCCGGAGATACCGGACAATGTAAAAAAATCAACGGAAAAACGGATCTACTCGGCAGAGGTCAACATGGAGACCACGGGCTTTGACAGCGCACTGCAAAGTCTGGAAAAGCTGGTGGCGTCCTGCGGCGGCTATTTTTCCTCCAGCAGCGTGGGTGATTACGGCAACGGATACCGGTATGGAAGCTTTACTGTGCGCGTCCCTGCGGAAAATTTCCAGCCCTTTTTGAACCAGGTGGGGCAGCTGTGCCATGTCACTTGGAAAAATTCCTCCTGCGAGGATGTCAGCGAGTATTATTATGATACGGAGGGGCGGCTGAAAACACAGCAGACCAAGCTGGAGCGGCTGCAAGCCCTGCTGGCGCAGGCAGAGCGGATGGAGGATATCATCACCATTGAGTCGGCGATCTCGGATACAGAGCGGGAGATCGAGTCGCTGACAGGAGAGCTGAAGCATTATGACGATCTGGTGGCGGATTCCACCGTGCAGCTAAATTTGGAGGAAGTCTACCGGCTCTCCAATACAGAGGAGCCTGCCACGGGCTTCGGCAGCCGGATTGCGGGGGCGTTTTCCTCCGGCTGGAAGGCGTTTGCCGGCTTCTGTGAGGAGCTTCTGGTCAGTCTGGCATACGCTTGGGTGTGGCTGCTGATCGTCGCGGGAGCCGCGGCGGGCGCGGTGACCCTTTTCCGGCGGAAACGGCGGCGCGCCTTGTCCCGGGCGGAGAAAACCGTTTCTCAGGAGAACGGTGACAAAACGGATTCCATGTGATAAACTGATGGGGAAGGGGAGTGACCGCTTCCCCATCTTTTTTAGGAGGGTTCCGCCAATGACACGTTTGCAGAGGGATGACCGTCGGAGAGGAGACTGCCTGTGAGCCGGATGAAGCAAGCTGCGGAGGCAGCACAGAGTCGGGCAAAGCAGCACACCAGCGCTGCTGTGCGCATCACCATGCTGGGAGTGTCCCTGCTGCTGCAAATTGCCCTGCTGGCAGGCGTGTTTGTCCTGTTCCGGAAGCAGTTCAACTTTTTTTACGGTGCCTGTGAGATTTTAAGCCTGTTCGTGGTGCTGTATATCATCCGGGAGGACAGCAATCCCACCTACAAGCTGCCGTGGATCATCCTGAATCTGACACTGCCGATTCTGGGCGGGCTGACCTATCTGATGTTTGGGCGGGTCCGCTTTTCCAGAGGAGAGCGCCGCCGGGGCGTGGAAATCGCGCAGTGCTATCTGGACGCGGCAAGGATCCGTCCCGGCGTGACGGAAAGGGTGCCGCCAGAGTACCGGACGGAGTGCTGTTACCTGCGGAACCGGGCGGCGGCTCCGGCGTATGACCATACGGATGTGACCTTTTACTCTGAGGGCGAGACGTTCTGGCGGGCAATGCTGGAGGAGCTGAAAAAGGCGGAGAGGTTCATCTTTTTGGAGTATTTCATCATTGCTCCCGGTGCGATGTGGGATTCTATTTTGGATATTTTAAAGGAAAAGGTCCGTGCCGGGGTGGATGTCCGCGTCATCTACGATGACATCGGCTGCATCGGCAGACTGCCCAGTGACTATGCCGCCCAGCTGGAGCGGGCAGGCATCCGCTGTTTGACGTTCAACCGCTTTACCAATATCTTCTCCTCCCGTTTCAATAACCGGGACCACCGGAAGATCTGCGTGGTGGACGGAAACGTCGGCTTTACCGGCGGAGTGAATCTGGCGGATGAGTATATCAACGCGGTGGAGCGGTTCGGCTACTGGAAGGACACAGCGGTCCGCCTGCGGGGAGACGCGGTGTGGAGCCTGACCGCCATGTTCCTGGCACTGTGGGATTTCGAGCGGCGCCAGCGGGAGGACCCGGCGCAGTTCGCGCCCACCGTCCGGAGCAGCTCCGGCGGCTTTGTCCAGCCGTATAACGACATCCCGTTGGACCGGGAGTATGTGGGTGAGACAGTTTACCGCAACATCCTGAACCATGCCAGAGACTATGTATACATTACCACGCCGTATCTTATCATCGACAATGTGATGATCACGGCGCTGACCACGGCGGCGAAAAGCGGTGTGGATGTGCGCATCATCATGCCGGGCATTCCGGATAAAAAGCTGGTGTATACCCTGAGCCGCTCGTATTACGGCGTCCTGATGGCGGCGGGTGTGAAGATCTACGAGTATACTCCGGGCTTTATCCATGCCAAGGAATTTGTCGCAGACGACCGCTGTGCGGTGGTGGGAAGTATCAATCTGGACTACCGGAGCCTGTGCCACCATTTTGAATGCGCGGCGTGGATGTGCGATGTTCCGGCAGTGATGGATGTGAAAAAGGATTTTCTGGAAACGCTGGAGAAATGCCGGGAGATCACGCCGGAGATCTACCGCAGGGAGTGCAACCGCCACCCGCTGCTGCTGGCTGTTCTGCGGATCTTTGCCCCGCTGATGTAAAGTGCCGTTCATAAAATGGATGAAGGACCGCCCCTGTGAAAGGGGGGTGGTCCTTTTATGCTGTCCGTATGGAAAAAGGGGCTTACTCCGGAATGGGCAGATAGGTCAGGAATTTTCTGGCGGCGGGAGAAAGTGTGTCCCGGTCCTTCAATGCCAGTCCGATTTTTCGGTAAAAGGGCTGCTTCAGCGGGCGGGAAAGAATGCGGTAGGGAATGCGCTGTAAAATGATCTCCGGCAGGATGCTGACGCCCAATCCCTTTTCCACCATCGACATGATGGCAAAGTCCTCCCAGGTTGTGAAGCGGATGTCCGGGTGGACGCGGTGGGTTTCCAGCAGCCGGGTGACCTCCGTCCTGCCGCCATGCTCCAGCAGCAGAAAGGACTGTCCCTCCAGCGCGTGGATGTCGATGGCGGTCTCCTGCGCAAAGGGATGTCCCTCCGGGAAAACGACCAGATAGGCGTCATTCTGCAGGAAAACGGCATCCAGCCCGCTGGGAGCCGGCAGGCTCAAAAAGCCGATATCCACCCTGCCGCTTCGGAGCCATGCTTCGATCTCATCGTAATCGCCCAGCAGCATTTCATATTCGATTCCCGGATAGTCCCGTTGGAATTTTGCGAAAAGCTCCGGCAGCCAGTGAATCGCCACGCTGGCAAAGGTGGCGATGCGGATGCTTCCCGTTTGCAGCCCGTTCAACTCGCCAACATGGGACAGCAGCCGCCTGTGGTCGGCAATCAGCGCCTGCGCGTAGGGCAGAAGCTCCCGACCACTGGAGGTCAGTCGAACTCCACTGTGGGTGCGTTCCAGCAGAGGAAGCTTCCACTCCCGTTCCAGGTCCTGGACCATTTTGCTGACAGAGGACTGGGCGTAGCTCAGTTGGGCAGCGGCTTTTGTAAAGCTGCCGCTTTCCGCGGTTTGCACAAAGGCAATGTATTTTTGAATGTTGTAGTCCATCTCTCCACCTATATTCTATATTTCGATATTAGTTATTGAATTTATTCAATTTTACCATCATAATGCCTGCGCTATAATATGGCAAGGATTTTTGAGAGAGGGGGAGGAACATGGATCGTTCTGTTGATTTTCTGCACGGACCGCTGCTGGGGTCCATTGTGCGGTTTACCTGTCCCATTGCGGTCAGCGGAATGCTGCAGCAGCTGTTTCACGCCGCAGATACGGCGGTGGCGGGACGGTTTGCGGACAGTGGCGCACTGGCGGCGGTGGGAGCCAATGTGGAGATCGTGGCGCTGCTGGTCACGCTGTCCGCTGGGCTGGCATCGGGAGCCAATGTGCTGCTGGCGAAGCTGGCGGGGCAGGGGAGAGGGGACCAGCTGTCCGGTGCGCTGCATACGGCAGTTCTGCTGTCACTGGTTCTTGGCATTGGAGGCGGGCTGCTTGGAGTCTTCGCAGCCAGACCGGTGCTGTCCGCCATTCAAACGCCGGAGGAGCTGCTGGGAAGAGCGTCCGGATACCTTCAGATTTATCTGGCGGGCTACCCGTGTCTTCTGTTGTATGATTTCGGCTCCGCCATCCTCCGTGCCGGGGGAGACAGCCGGCGTCCCTTTTGGGCGCTGGCAGCTTCTGGAGTGGTGAATGTGGTGCTGAACCTCTTTTTCGTGATCGTGCTGCGGCTGGGCGTTTATGGGGTCGCCATCGCCACAGACCTTGCCACGGGACTTTCCGCCGGAATGGTGCTTTACTGGCTATGGAAGGAAACGGGGGCGTACCACCTTTCGGTAAAGGTGCTTTGCCTGCACTGGAAATATGTGCGGCAGCTGCTGGCGGTGGGGATTCCTGCCGCCATTCAGGGGGCGGTTTTCTGCCTGGCGAACGTGTTTGTACAGGCAGCCGTCAACAGCTTTGGCAATGCCGCCATAGCGGGAAGCACCATTGGCATGAACCTTGAATACTTTGCCTATTACATTGTCACGGCGTTCGGACAGACTGCGGCGACCTTTACCAGTCAGAATGCCGCTGCCGGGAACTGGAAGCGGTGCGTGGACACGCTGAAGCTGTGTCTGCTGCTCTCCGCGCTGGGCAGCGCGCTGTTTACCGTCCCCCTGACAGTGTGGCGCCATGTAGCGGCTGGGTGCTTTACCACGGACCCGGCAGCGGCTGCGGCAGCCTGCCAGCGCATCCGGATCATTCTGGCATTGGAGCCGCTGTGCGGTATGTATGAGGTCCCTGCCGGGGTGATGCGGGGCAGCGGACATGCTGCCCTGCCTGCCGCCTTAACGGTACTGGGGACCTGTGTTTTTCGGGTGACGTGGATCTTCACGGTTTTCCAGAGCTTCCGTTCGCTGGACGTTCTCTTCCTGGCGTTTCCTCTTTTCTGGATCGTAACGGCTTTGCTGGTTTGGCTGGGCTGGCTGCGGGTCCGACCGCTGACGCACAGGGAACAGCTGGAAAGAGACCTGCTTTGAACACTCTTTACCCATTGGGCGGCTAAGGGAGGGAAAAGCTGCATACAATAACCCGGAATGGATGAGAAAGGGGAGGTTGGAGAGCGATGAAGCAAAGGCGGTTCGGCTGGGAGCTGGCAGGGTTTCTCTGGACGGCGGCAGTGGGAACACTGCTGCACTGGCTGTATGAATGGAGCGGAAAGGCAACGGTGGCAGCGGCATTTTCTGCGGTAAATGAATCTGTCTGGGAGCATATGAAGCTGCTGGCAGTTCCGGTATTCTTCTTTACGGCGGCGGAGGTATGCTTTCAAAGCAGAGAGCATCCGAATATTCTGGCGGTCCGCGGGGCGGCGCTGCTGGCTGGATTGCTGCTGATCCCAACGGTCTACTATACCTATACCGGCGTGCTGGGGCGGAGGTTCATGTGGGTGGATATCGCGCTGTTTTATGCGGCGGACGCGGCGGTGTTCTGGCTGAGCAGCCGCTGGCGGCGGCAGCGGCGCTGGCCTGCCGGATGGCAGCAGGCGGCGGGCTTGCTGTGCCTGTGGCTGCTGCTGTTTCTGTTCATCTGGTGTACCTATCGCCCGGTCCGCCTGCCCCTCTGGCAGGACCCGACAACGCTTTCCTATGGCATCCCCTGAACAGAAAACGACCGCCGGAATCATAACCGGCGGTCATATCATTTTTGTTATACCTGCTCCGGAAGCAGCTCCCGCAGGTGGAAGCAGCTTCCCTCGGACAGGCGGTGTGCATCCAGAATGGCGGCGTCCAGCTCCAGGGAACGCTCCTGTCCATCCCGGGTCAGCAGCAGGACCCAGACACGCTCCGGTGCATCCTCTGCCCGTTCCTCACAGCCGTAATCTGCCTCGGCGACGCGGAGAAGGACCGCGTCCATTTCCGTCCGGCGCAGTTGGGCGAGTAGTGCTTCAGTCCGTTCCATGCTCCAGCCACCGGTGGTCAAAGCCGTAGGGAAGCAGTTCCCGCAGAGCAAAGGCTTTGGCATCACCCTTTCCATTCAGGCAGATGACGGTCAGCTCCGGGGCAAATTCCTGCATGACCTGCAAACAGCTTCCGCAGGGAACGCAGTAGTCCTCGCTGCGCCCGGCAATGACAATACGGACAAAATCCCGGTGTCCTTCGGCAACGGCGTGGAACATGGCGTTCCGTTCGGCACACAGACCAGAGGGATAAACGGCGTTTTCCACGTTGCAGCCGGTAAATACACTGCCATCGCTGCACTCCAGAGCAGCCCCCACCGGAAAATGAGAATAGGGGCAATAGGCGCGGTCCAGCATGGAGACTGCCAAGACCTTCAGTTCATCTAACTGCATATAAATCCCTCCCGATTATTACTGACCGTCAGCTGCCCAGCCGACCTCCCGCTGGGGGCGGACGTCCAGATCAATGATATCCCGGGCATCGTAGAACTGCCCGTAGCGCTCAAAAACCTTGGAGCTGCGCAGGGTGGTCCCATCCGGATGCAGCCGGTCGCAGATAACGGCGCAGATGTCCGATTTGATCTGACTGTAAGAACTGATGCCCACCGAGCAGAAGACCCGGAACCCCTGGGATTGCAGATAGCGGAAGATGGGACCGGTGCTGTGAACATCGTCTCCGTCCGGGCGGGCGCCATGGGGATAGAAAAGGATGGTGGTGGGACCCACCAGGCTGCCAACCTCATCCAGCCATTTCTGCGTGTCGGTCTGCACCGTTTCCAGAGATTTTTTGCTGAGGTTGATGTGGCCCCAGGTATGGCTGCCGAAGGTCCAGCCCTCGTCCTTCAGGGCGGCGATCACGGGCTTTACCGCCTGGATCTCCTTCTGCCGGTTTGCCTCATGCTCCGGGGACTGGTCCTCCTTTTCCGTCATGGTGCGGTAGCCCAGAATGCCGGCATAGCCGGTCAGGGACAGGCAGCCCCGGGCGCCGTAGGGAGTGAAGTCCGGATGGGCGCGGCAGAATTTATCCAGAATGGTGATGGCGTCCAGATCCTGAGAGTAGACGTCGTTGCCCTGCGGGTCCTTGCCATAGCTCCATACCTGCCCGTTGTCGCCGACGATCAGCTTGTAGGTGAAGCCGTCCTGCAGCATATAGGGGTAGTAATTCACATCATCAAAGGAGAGGATCAGGGGCTTTTTGCCCTCGGGTACCTTCAGCTGGCTGCGGACCATGACGGGGTTTCCACTGGCGTCTGTGGATTCATCCCAGACCTGGTTGATATCGACCAGTACATAGCCCTTTTCGTAAATGCTGTTTAGGATCTTCTGGTATTCATCCACAGTGACCATCCAATCGTCAATGCCATCGGACATGTTGTCACCGTCAAAGGCAAGCTCCGGATAGGCGACCACCGGGTGGAAGAACAGATGCTCTACCGTGCCGGTCCAGTCCACCCAACTGACAGAGGACTGGTCAAAAGGCTGGGCATCCTCGTCGCCGGAATAGGCGGTGGGAGAATTGGGGTCCGGCGCTGGTTCGGAGGAAGCCGCGCTGCCGGAGGAAGCGCTTTGGCTGGAACCGGCGCTGGCAGAACCCGAGGAAGCGGAGCTGCCGCAGGCAGCCAAAGACAGCAGCAGGAAAAGAGACAGGGCAAGCGAAGTGAAATGTCTCATGGGAAAGCGTCCTTTCTATGGTGAATTCAATGAATAATACTATTGTACCAGAGGAAAGTGAAAAAATAAGAACAAAAGAATGACAAAGCGAAAAAAGAGAGAATTTGAACGGTTTATGAACAAAAAGGCGGGAAAACGCTGGATTTGTAAATAAAATATGAAGGTTTGCCGCGGCATATTGACTTTTTCGACCCCTCTGCGTATGATGAGTACAACAAGCAGAGATGCTTGTGGACATACATTTTCCCTCTCCTTTCTCTTTAAAAATCATACAGGAACAGGACCGCTCCCACGAGCGGTCCTGTTCCTGTTTTTCTGCCTAAATCAGCAGCCACGCCTGCATGTTATGTCGCGGAGATGTCATAGAGAGAGGAGAGTGTCAGCCAGGTCTGAGAGAAGGGACGCATAATGTTCCAGAATCCAGCCCCGGCAAAACCGTATTCTGAAATCAGAGAGAGCTTTGCCCGGAGAGAACGAGCGTCCTCAAACCAGACCTCGTGGCGGCGTCCAATGGAATCTGTATAGAAAAAGTAGGGGCTTTGCGCCGTCTGGTCATACTGAATCTCCGCGCCATAGCGGATAGCTAATGAAATGGCTTCCTGACAGGAAATGGAATCCGCCTTGGAGGTTCCCTGCTGGAAGGGAAGCGTCCAGTTGTAGCCGTAGTTGGGAACACCCAGATAGATTTTTTCGGACGGGATCTCTGTAACGGCGTAATCCAGCACGGCGCGGACGTTAGGCAGCGGCGCCACAGCCATCGGCGGACCATAGGTGTAGCCCCATTCGTAGGTCATCAGCAGTACGGCGTCCACAGCTGCGCCAATGGCACTGTAGGAATGCCCCTCATACAGCAGCCCTGGCTGGTTGGCGGAGGTTTTCGGCGCCAACGCTGCCCAGACGAAATAACCGTCGGCGGAGAGAATGCGGCGGCACCGGCTCAGAAACGCCGCATAGTCGTCCGCCAGCTCTGCAGGGAGAAACTCGAAATCCACGTCCAGTCCGGCGTAGCCTCGCAGCCGCAGGGTGCGCCGGATATCGGCAAGGAGCGCGTCCTGCGCAGAGGTATCGGTCAACACCAGCGCTGCCCGCTGGGCGTCAAAGCGGTCCTCCTCCGTGTAGGTGGACAGGTGCATTACCGGGCGGGTTCCATGGCTGCGCGCTGTGGAGAGCAGCCGGTCGTCCTCCAGGGGGAGGAGCGTTCCCTGAGTGGTTATGCCGTAGGTAAAGGGCGTCAGATAGGAAAGGTAGGGAACCTGTGCCGACAGAAGACCGGGAGCAATAAAAGGATAGGCATAGCCGTTAAAGGCAGCCGTTCCCAGCTTTTCGCCCTGATAGGAAATGACCAGGACCTGCCCAGGGGTCAGCTCGCTCCGCCCCTGCAGCGTCCAGTTGTTCTGCCAGAGCTGGCGGACGGTGATGCCATAGGCTGCGGCAATCGAGTACAGCGTCTCTCCGGCGGCAACGGCGTGAACGGTGCGGGGAAACCGCAGGACCAATGTTTGTCCCACAGCCAGCGCACCGTTGGCGGGGACCTCGTTTTCCGCGGCAAGGCGGACCGGGTCCACGCCGTAGGCTTCCGCAATGCCGTAAACCGTTTCTCCGGGCTTGACAACATGAATCGTCACAGGGCATTCCTCCTTTAAAACCAGACTATTCAGGTTGAGAAGAAATAGAAGCGTGGGCAAAAGAAACGGTTCCCTTCGTGCAGATTCCATAATGTGGGCAGACAGATTTTGTGGAAGATTTTTTCGCTGATATGGGGAAAGAAATGTCTCCCACAGTTGACAAACTTTTCACGAATCTGTAAAATAAAAATGTTCGTTTTTTGCGCGATTTATCAACTTTTCCGGCAGGTGCTTCCTGCCGGTCAACTAAGGCAAGGACGCCGATACCAGGATCGTGGGAAGAACTGTCAGCGAAAAGGCGGACAGCGGTCAGGTATCTGGCGTCCTTTTTTGAGCGTTGATTTGAGAGGAAAGGGAGTGGGCAATGTGCTGATCTTGTTTTTCCTGCTGTGGATATTGCTGTCCGGCAGTGTGACGGTGGAGACCTGTCTCAGCGGCGCTGCGGCGTCCGCAGCAGTCTATTATTTCTGTACCCGTTTGCTGGGTTACCGCATGGGGCAGGACCGGCGCGCACTGCGGCGGCTGGGCAGCCTGCTCTCCTATCTGTGGTATCTTCTGGTGGAGATGCTGAAGGCGGGCTGGGTCGTGATGCGGCTGATCTACAGCCGGGACCGCCGGATGGAGCCGCGGCTGATCTGGTTTCAGACAGATGTGAAGGGTGAGGTGGCACAGTCTGTGCTGGCAAATTCCATCACTCTGACGGCGGGTACCATTACAGTGGCAGCGGAGAAGGGACGCTTCTGCGTCCACACGCTGGACCGCTCTCTGGCGGAGGGTATTGAAGACAGTGAATTTGCCCGCAGGCTGAACGAGATGGACCGGGCAGAGCGCAGGTACGCCGGGTCTGCTGGACAGGAAAGAACAAAAAAGGAGAAGTGAGCCGTGGAATCCATTCGGCAAACGATTTTGATGGGTGCGGCGGTGGCGCTGGCACTTCTGGTTTTCGCGGCGCTGGTCCGGGCGATTCTGGGACCCCGGTATACGGACCGGGTCATTGCCGTGAACGTGATCAACACGATGGTGGTGGCGATCATCTGCATTTTGTCGGTATATTACCATGAGGACTATCTGACGGACGTGGCGCTGATCTACGCACTGCTGAGCTTTTTAACGGTGGTGGTGCTGCACAGGCTGGTCACAGTGCGCCAGCTGCGCAAGCAGCAGAGCCGGAGGGTACAGAAGAGGACGGAGGGAGAACAGAATGATCGCTGATGTGGTGTCGGTAGTAGGGCTTGCCCTGCTGCTGTTTGGATTGTTTGTGTTTTTCACCGCTGTTCTGGGACTGTACCGCTTTGACTATGTGCTGAACCGGATGCACGCGGCGGCTGTGGGAGACGCGCTGGGAATTTTCTGCATTCTGATCGGGCTGATTCTGCTGCACGGCTGGTCCCTGCCGGCGGCAAAGACGCTGCTGATTTTCTTGTTCCTGTGGCTGACCAGTCCTGTGTCCAGCCATTTGATCGCGGACATGGAGGTCATGACGGTGCAGAAGCTCCAAAATGAGTGCCGGGAGGAGAAGCGATGAGTGTTTTGGAATATATCCTGCTGCTGGGACTGATCGTAACGGCAGTGGCGGCGCCGCTTTGCAAACGCTTGCTGTCCACGGTGATCGTTTATATGGCGTTTTCCGTGATGATGGCAGTGCTGTGGAGCCTGCTGCAAAGCCCGGACCTGGCGATCACGGAGGCGGCTGTCGGCGCGGGCGTCAGCAGCATCCTGTTTTTCCTGACACTGAAAAAGATCCATGCGCTGAAGGGAACGAAGGATGAGTAAGGCGGACGAAAAGAAAACGCGCATGGCGCAGTTCATCACCTGGGTCAACGGTGAAAAGGAACCCAAGGACCAGACGCTGTTCATCATGGAAAAGCGGCGGGGACCCCGGGCGCAGACCTCGGAGGAGGAGCATGAAAAGCGGGAAAAGCACCGCCTGCGCCGGTTCCTGAACTGGTATCCCATCGGCGCGGCGGTCATCAGTGTGCTGCTGATTGCCGTGCTGCTGACAGCTGTGCTGGGAATGCCGGACTTTGGCGATGCGGAAAACCCCATTCATAACGAGGTCGCGGAGCATTATCTGGAGAATACAAGAGAAGAGACCGGTGCCACCAACGCTGTGACAGGCATGATTTTGTCCTACCGCGGCTTTGATACGCTGGGTGAAAGCTGTGTGCTGTTTCTGGCGGTGACCAGTGTGATGATCCTGCTTCAGCGGGACGAAAAGAATGTGGATGAACGGGACCTGCAAAGGCTGCGGCAGGAGGATCTGATTGAGCGGAACCATAGTGACGTGATTTTACGGCAGGCATCCCGTCTGCTGATCCCGTTTTTATTCCTGTTTGCCATTTATGTACTGGTGAACGGCGAGGTATCGCCGGGCGGCGGCTTTTCCGGAGGCACCATTTTGGGCTGCGGTCTGATTCTGTTTACTGCGTCCTTTGGACAGACGGAGCTGCGGCGCTTTTTCAATGCCCGGGTCTACGCTGCGGTCCGCACCTTTGGATTGCTGCTGTATGCCCTTTTGTACGGCTATTATATCTTTATGGGCGCTAACCAGTTGGAAAGCTCGGTTCATCTGAGCATGCCCATTGACTTTGCCGTGGGCTTGGTGGTGGCGTGTACGATGTACGGCTTTTATGCGCTGTTTGACCGGGGTGAAATTTGAAGACCCGGCGTCAGAAAGGAAAAAACCATCCTGAGGGGAGTGAGAGAGATGCTGCAGGAGATCCTTCAAAACCGGTTTGCCATCACAGCGGTGATTCTGTTCGGCACGGGCTTTTTTAATGTGCTGACACAGAAAAACCTGCTGAAAAAGGTGGTGGGCTTCAATATTATGGACTCCGCCGTATTTTTGCTGCTGGCGTCTCTGGGATACATCGAGGGACATTCCGCGCCCATCGTTGGAGAGGGAACGGCCTCTGCCTCCGCGTATATCAATCCCATTCCCAGCGGTCTGGTGCTGACGGGAATCGTGGTGTCTGTCAGCATTACGGCGTTTTCCCTTGCGCTGATCCAGCGAATCTACCACCGGTATGGCACCATCGAGCTGGATGAGCTTTTGGAAAAGGAAAAGAAGGAGGACGAGTGATGCGGTCATTTGTGGAAAACTTCCCTTTCTTCTGTATTTTCCTTGCAATCATCTCCGGTATTCTCAGCGCCGTGGTCCGGGACGGTCGGACTGCCTACCGGATGAGCCTGTCGGTCTCCACGGTGGTGGCGGTGCTTTCCGCGGCGGTGCTGTATGACAGCGTGGTCCGCGATACCAGCTATATCTACACAATGGGACGGTTTCCGGCGTTGATCGGAAACGCCATTAAGGTGGGTCCCTGGCAGGGGCTGCTGTCGCTGGTGTTCGGCGGCGTGATGGCACTGTCCCTTCTGGGCGGCTCCCGGGACCTGTTCCATGACATTCTGCCGCAGAAGCAGCCGATGTATTTTACGATGGTGGACCTGACGCTGGCATCCCTGCTGGCGCTGACCTATACCAACGATATTTTTACAGGCTATGTGTTTATTGAGATCAGCACCATTGCCGCCTGTGCAATGGTCATGGCGAAGGACACGGGTCCCAACCTGATCGCCACCATCCGGTATCTGTTTATGAGCCTGCTGGGTTCCGGACTGTTTTTGATCGGACTGACGCTGCTGATCAGCATTACAGGCTATCTGATGATGCCGGCGCTGTCCAGCGCGGTGCTGCGTCTGAGCATGTCCGGCGGCTATCCTGTGACGCTGACGGTTTCCATTGGTCTGATGGCGGCGGGATTGGGCGTAAAGTCGGCAATGTTCCCCTTCCACCAGTGGCTTCCGGACGCTCATGGCGGCGCGACCACAGCCTCCTCTGCCATCCTCTCGGGTCTGGTGCTGAAGGGCTATATCGCGCTGCTGATCACACTGATCGTGCGGGTGTTTACCATTCCGCTGCTGAGAGAAACCGGAATTGTGGATGTGTTCCTGGCGACAGGCATCCTGGGAATGATCCTGGGCTCTATTTCCGCCATTCGGGAGCATCACATCAAGCGGATGCTTGCCTACTCCTCTGTGGCACAGATCGGATATATTTTCATGGGCTTCGGCTTGGGGACTGATGCGGGAATGCTGGCGTCCTGCTTCCATATGCTGGTCCATGCGTGCTGCAAGCCGCTGCTGTTTGTCTGCGCGGGCAGGCTCAGTGCGGTAACGGGACACCGCAGGGCGCTGCGGAACCTGAAGGGCAGTGCCTACCGGGATATTGTAGCGGGCGTGGGCTTTACAGTGGGCGCGCTGTCCATGATCGGCATTCCGCTGTTCGGCGGCTTTGTTTCAAAGCTGTACTTTGCAAATGCCTCGCTGGACAGCAGCCGGATGGTGCTGGTGCTGCTTGCCATTGCGCTGTCCACGGTGCTGAACGCCCTGTACTACATTCCGGCGCTGCTGGCGATCTGGTCGGCAACACCGCAGGAGCTTCAGGAACGGATCCTTGCCACGGCAACGGAGGAAGAGCAGCAGAAGGACTGGCGCTTTACAACAGCAGCGGTCATTCTGATCGCGGCGGTGCTGATTTTGGGAATTTTCTATCATCCCATCGTCAATGTCATCAGCGCGGGACTTTTGCTCATGTAAACAAAATTGATCAACGAGGTGCGTAATATTGCTGTTGCTGCCGATTCTGCTGCCGATCATAGGAGGCATATTTGTCTTCCGGCAAACAAATGAACAGGTCCGAAACCGGTGGATGCTGACGCTGTTCGCCCTGACGGCGCTGTGTGTGCTGGGGGTCTGTGTCTCCCCGGAGCAAACCGTGGATTTGATGACCATTGAGGGCAGTCTCCGCCTGTGCCTGCGCAACGACGGACTGGCAAAGTTTTTCATGGTGCTGACAGTCTGCATCTGGATTCCAGTGTCGGTGTTCTCCCTGCCCTATCTGCGCCATACCGGCGGAGAGCGGCAGTTTGAGGGGATTTACACCATAACTCTGGGAATTTTGATGGGGCTGGCGCAGGCGCACAACTTCATTACCATGTATATGTTTTTTGAAATGATGTCCCTGATCACCATGCCGCTGGTGCTGCACAACGCTGTTCCAGCGGCGCGCCGGGCAGGCTTCAAGTATCTGGGATACTCTGTCTTTGGCGCGGGTATGGCGCTGGCGGGATATTTCTTCCTCTCCTATTATACGGCGCTGCCGAATTTCAGACCTGGGGGAACGCTGGATCTTACCCGGGCGGAATGGCACGGCTCCATGCTGGTGCTGGTGTGGTTCGTTATGGTGGTGGGCTTTGGTGCAAAGGCAGGCATGATGCCCATGCAGGCATGGCTGCCCACCGCGCATCCGGTGGCGCCTGCGCCCGCATCCGCGGTGCTGTCCGGTGTGATCACCAAGGGCGGTGTTCTGGCGATCATCCGGGTGACCTACTACCTGTTTGGCGTGGACTTTTTGCGGGGGACCTGGGCACAGAGCGTGCTGCTGGTGCTGGCGCTGGCAACGGTATTTGTGGGTTCCATGCTGGCGCTGCGGGAGCAGCAGTTTAAAAAGCGGCTTGCCTATTCCACAGTCTCCCAGGTGTCCTATGTGCTGTTCGGACTGTTTCTGTTGACCGGAGAGGGGCTGCGGGGCGCACTGATGCAGGTGGTGTTTCACGCACTGGCAAAGGATACGCTGTTTCTGGCGGCGGGCGCCATCATTCTGTCTACCAATTTCAACCGAGTGGACCAGCTGAGAGGAATCGGAAAGCGGATGCCGGTGACCATGTGGTGCTTTACGCTGGCGGCGTTGTCCCTGATCGGCATTCCGCCCATGAGCGGCTTTGTCTCCAAGTGGTATCTGGTAAACGCGGGACTCTCCAGCGGGATCGCCTGGGCAGGTGCGTGGGGTGTGGCGGCGCTGATCGCCTCTGCATTGCTGACAGCGGGATACCTGCTGCCCATCGTTTCCGGTGGCTTCTTCCCTGGCAGCGACTACATCGCCGAGCGGAAAGAGGTCGGCTTGAAAATGACGGTGCCGATGATGATCTTCGCGGCGCTTTCCGTGCTGCTGGGACTGTTCCCAGAGCCGTTGGCGGCGGTGATCCGTTTGGTCACGGCAGGGCTTGCTTGAATCCATGAAAACTGATGTAAAAAGAAAGGAGGGAACGGGATGCAGGTTTTTCTGGCGGTCAATCTGATTTTTCCCATGCTGACCGGATTGGGGCTGTTGATATGGAGACCGGAGCGGTCCCGCGCCCGTAACCTTTATCTGATGGCTGCCGTGTGTGTGACAACGGCAATGACGCTGACCTCCATTTTCCTGACCTACCGCTATGGTGGAGACCTGCTGGCATGCCGTCTGGTGCGTTTTTCCACCTGGCTGTCCATATCCATGCGCATTGACGGTGCATCGATGGTATACGGCTCCATCGTGGCAGTGCTGTGGCCGCTGATCACGATGTATTCCATCGAATACATGGAGCATGAAGGACACGAAAACCGGTTTTTCGGCTTCTGGCTGATTGCTTACGGCATTGTGCTGGGCATCGCGTTTTCGGAGGATTTCCTGTCGCTTTACCTGTTTTATGAGTTGCTGACACTGGCGACGCTGCCGCTGGTGATGCACGAGATGGATGAAACGGCGCAGTATGCGGGAAGAAAATATCTGGTGTATTCTCTTTCCGGCGCGGCGTTTGCGTTTATCGGTATGGTATTTCTGATGCACTATGGCACAACGGTGGACTTCACCTATGGTGGAGTGCTGGACCCGTCCCTTCCTGAGAGCACCAGGAATATCCTGCTGTGGGTATTCGTTTGCTCCTTCTTCGGCTTTGGCGTCAAGGCGGCAATTTTCCCCTTTTATGGCTGGCTGCCGGATGCCTCCGTCGCACCGACGCCGGTTTCCGCGCTGCTGCATGCCGTTGCGGTGGTCAAGGCGGGAGCCTTCGCGGTGATGCGCCTGATTTATTACGGCTTTGGGGCAAATTTTTTGCGGGGGACGTTTGCACAGACCATCGTGATGGCGGCGACCATCGTGACCATTGTCTATGGTTCCGCCCGGGCGCTGCGGACGCCGCATCTGAAACGCCGGCTGGCGTTTTCCACGGTTTCCAATCTCAGCTATATTCTGTTTGCCCTGACGCTGATGACGCCTGCTGGCTTGACCGGCGCTTTGACCCACATGGTTTACCACGCGGTCATTAAGATCACGCTGTTTGCCTGTGCCGGCGCGATTTTGGTGAAGTGCGGGCGGCAGTATGTATACGAGCTGGAGGGCATGGGAAGCCGGATGCCGGTGGTGTTTGCCGCCTTCACCGTGTCCTCGTTGGCGCTGATCGGCATGCCCCCGCTGGGCGGCTTTGACGGAAAATGGATGATTGCCTATGCGGCGGTGGATACAGGGATACCGCTGGCGTATCTGGGCATCGCAGCGCTGATCCTCTCCACGCTGCTGACAACGCTTTATCTGATGACGGTCATCGTGCGGGCGTACTATCCGGTGGGTGAGCTGGATACGGAGACGCTGAGCCGGATCCATGATCCGGGAAAGAGAATGACGGTCCCGCTGGTGGTTTTGACAGCGGCAGGAGTGCTGTTGGCGCTGAATTCCTCCCGGCTGATCGCGTTTTTGCAGATGGTGGCTGCGGGAGTCCGGTTAGGAGGGATGGGATGAGACAGGGTTTGCTGTTATTTCTGGTGTTCTTTCCCATTCTGACCTGCTTCTGGGTCTACCCGCTGCGGAAGTGGGACCGGAAGTGGCGGGACCTTTACATCCGGATCATCCCTGCGGTAGAGCTGCTGTGCGCGATGCTGCTGGTGTGGCTGCCGGGAAGGGCATCGGTTCCCTGGCTGTGCGGACTGGGTCTGCGCTTTGCATCGGGAAGCTTTCACACACTTCTGGCGCTGATTGCCGCGTTTTTGTGGATGGAGACCTCTCTGCCCTGTAAGGCTTACTTCGCGGGAACAGAGCACTGCAACCGCTTTTACCTGTTCTGGCTGATGACGCTGGGAGCACTGATGGGCGTGTTTCTGGCAGATGACCTGTTTACGCTGTTTGTCTTCTTTGAGATCATGTCCTTCAGCTCCTGGGTGTGGGTGGTCTGGCCCGAGACGCCCAAGGCGCTGCGCGCCGGACAGACCTATCTGGCGATTGCCGTGTTCGGCGGCATGATCCTGCTGGTCGGTGTGTTTTTGCTGTATCAGATGTTCGGCACATTGCAATTTGACCAGATGCGGATGCTGGTGCAACAACTGCCGGTCCAGGAACGTCCCATGCTGCTGGGCGCGGGAGTCTGCTGTCTGGTAGGCTTTGGCGCCAAGGCGGGAATGTTCCCGCTGCACATCTGGCTGCCCAAGGCACATCCGGTGGCGCCTGCGCCTGCGTCCGCGCTGCTGTCCGGAATTTTGACCAAGTCCGGTGTGTTCGGCATCCTCGTTGTGTCCCGGTACCTTTTGTGGGCGGACACTGATTGGAACCAGCTGCTGTTGTTGCTGGGAACGGTCACAATGGTGCTGGGCGCGGTGCTGGCGTTGTTTTCCATTGATTTGAAGCGGACGCTGGCGTGCTCCTCCATGTCACAGATCGGCTTCATCCTGCTGGGAGTTTCCATGCAGGGATATCTGGGCGCGGAAAATGCACTGGCGGCATGGGGTACCGTGCTGCACATGCTGAACCACTCCCTGATCAAGCTGCTGCTGTTTGTGGCGGCTGGCGTGATTTATCTGGGAAACCACCACTCGCTGGACCTGAATGAGATCCGGGGCTGGGGCAGAAACAAGCCGTGGCTGAAAATTATTTTCTTCATGGGCGGCGCGTCCATTGCCGGTGTTCCGGGTTTTTCCGGCTATGTCTCCAAAACGCTGCTGCATGAGAGTATTGTGGAGTATATCCATGAGCTGAATCATCTGGGAGAGGCAGCCACGACCTTCCAGGTAGTGGAATGGCTGTTTTTGATCTCCGGCGGCTTGACCGCGGCATATATGACCAAGCTGTTTGTCTGCGTCTTTGTGGAAGCGCGTCCGGCGGAGCATCCGCTGGGTGTGCAGGACTATATGTCCCGTCCTACACAGATCTCGCTGACCATCGGTGCGCTGGTGATGGGCGTACTTGGGGTGACCCCCGGCTGGACGATGGAGCCTTTGGCACGCTGGGCAGGAGCCTTTCTGGCGGCGGCAGAGGGGCATGCCGTTCATTACTTTGTCTGGACCAACCTGAAGGGGGCGCTGATTTCCCTGAGCATCGGCGCGGCTGTCTATATCGGCGTGGTGCGGACAGTGCTGTGCCGCAGAGGTGCGGACGGCTTGTGCTATGTAAACCTGTGGCCGGAAAGGCTGGATCTGGAGGATTCCCTTTACCGTCCGGCGCTGCGCTGTCTGAGCTTTTTGGGTGCGCTGTGTGCCCGGACTGCCGCTTCGGTGGGCGACTGGCTGGTTCTGTTGGGCGAGAAGCTGTTGTTTACCAATGCTCCGGGGATTTTCGTGCCGAAGCAGACGGTTAATTTTGGCGCCTATGCCAAAAAGCCGCGCCGGATCCTAGTGGCGGAGACCTTCTCCTTTGACCTGCTGCTGACGGGTGTCGGACTTCTGGCAATTCTGCTGTATCTGCTGTCAGAGCTTTTCTGAAAGGTATCATACATAGAAACCCTCTGTAAAGGAACGGAATGCTGTTTCCTTTACAGAGGGTTTTCATCATTTGGGGATACATGGAACACGGACACCCTGATGCAGATTCTTGTAATCTGCATCAGGGTGTGATATCATTTACCAATAATATAAATAAACTGGATGGAGGCAGAAAAATGAATAATAAGGGGATCGGTGCGGTATTTTGTCTGATTTCAGCAATTTTGATGTCCACCAGGTATTTGGCAGCAGCGATTTTCATGAACGGTGTTCTATCGTGGAATGATAGTTTGTTTTCCTCAGGACTTACATATGTAGGCAGTCCATTAAAAATCGCGGCGATCATTGCTTTGGTGGTTGGAATCGCCTTTCTGGGGTATGGTCTTTACCAGGACATCAAGGAGAAGAGAAAATAACAGCCGATTGAAAAATGAGTGGGCAATATACTTGCCCACTCATTCCATATTTTTCCGCAGAAAATTTTGTGCCGTGTTACCAGATATCAGCTGCGCTTGCCACCGTTGGTGGTATCCTTCAGCAGCACATCGTGTGCGCCGCCTTCCACGATGGAAACGGAGGAGACCAGAGTCAGCTTTGCCTTGTCCCGCAGCTCCGGAATGGTCAAAGCGCCGCAGTTGCACATGGTAGAGCGGACCTTTGCCAGCGTAGTCGCCATTCCATCAGACAATGCGCCGGCGTAGGGGACGTAGGAATCCACACCCTCTTCAAAGCTGAGCTTTGCTGCGCCGCCCATGTCGTAGCGCTGCCAGTTCCGGGCGCGGGCGCTGCCCTCGCCCCAGTATTCCTTCATATAGCTGCCGCCAATGAGGACCTTGGCAGAGGGGCTTTCGTCAAAGCGGGAGAAATAGCGTCCCAGCATGCAGAAGTCCGCACCCATTGCCAACGCCAGCGTGATGTGATAGTCCTGCACAATGCCGCCATCCGCGCAGATGGGGATATAAACGCCGGTCTCTTCAAAATACTTGTCCCGTTCCCGGGCGACATCAATGACTGCGGTGGCTTGTCCGCGACCAATGCCCTTGGTTTCCCGGGTGATGCAGATGGAGCCGCCGCCAATGCCGATCTTAATGAAGTCAGCGCCCGCATCCGCCAGGAAGCGGAAGCCCTCGCCATCCACTACGTTGCCGGCACCGACCTTGACGGTGTCGCCGTATTTGGCGCGGATCCATTCCAGACAGTGCTTCTGCCAATAAGAATAACCCTCGGAGGAGTCCATCACCAGTACGTCCGCACCGGCTTCCACCAGGGCGGGGACGCGCTCCTCATAGTCGCGGGTGTTGATGCCCGCGCCCACCACATAGCGCTTCTGCCCGTCCAGCAGCTCCAGCGGGTTGGATTTGTGGGTGTCATAGTCCTTTCGGAACACGAAGGCGACCAGATGCCCGTCCTTGGAAACGATGGGCAGGGCATTGAGCTTGTGTTCCCAGATCATGTCATTGGCTTCCTTCAGGCTGATGCCCTCCGGAGCGAAAATCAGCTTGTCCATCGGTGTCATGAAGGACTCTACAGGGGTGGAGGCATCCATCCGGCTGACGCGGTAATCCCGGCTGGTGACCAGACCCAGAAGCCTGCCGGTACCGGTACCATCATCCGTGACCGCCATTGTGGAGTGACCTGTGCGCTCCTTTAAAGCCAGAACGTCTGCCAGCGTGTCGCCGGAGCGGAGGTTGGAGTCGCTGGTGACAAAGCCCGCCTTGTAGGACTTGACCTTACGCACCATAGCAGCCTGCTGCTCAATGGGCTGGGAAACATAGATGAAGGCAATGCCGCCCTCCCGGGCAAGGGCAATGCCCATTTCGTCTCCGGAAACAGCCTGCATGACGGCAGAGACCATAGGAATGTTCATGGAGAGAGGACACTCCTCACCCTTCCTGAACTTCACCACAGGGGTTTTCAGAGATACATGAGAGGGGATGCAGTCCTCTGAGGAATAGCCGGGAACCAACAGGTATTCGCTGAATGTGCGGGAGGGTTCTTCAAAAAAATATGCCATGCAGACACCTCAGTTCTTAAATTTTTGTATTTGAAATAGCATACCACGAATTCTGCAAAAAGCAATCCCTAATTTGCAGTTCAGATGTGGAAATAATCCGCGGCGGCGTCAAACAGGTGCATATCGTAGCTGCCGGGAACGTTCTGGTACAGGTCGGGACCAATGCGCTCGGCGTGTCCCATCTTGCCGAACACCCGTCCATCGGGGGAGGTGATGCCCTCCACCGCCCAGACAGAGCCGTTGGGGTTGTAAGCAATATCCATTGTGGGGGTCCCGTCCAGATCGACGTACTGTGTGGCGATCTGCCCGTTCTCCGCCAGTCTTTGCAGCAGTTCCGGCGGGCAGAGGAAGCGTCCCTCGCCGTGGGAAATGGGAACGGAGAAGCATTCGCCCACCTGTGTGCGGGACAGCCAGGGAGAGCGGTTGGAAGCAACGCGGGTGTGCACGATCTTGGACTGGTGGCGTCCGATGACATTATACGTCAGGGTGGGGCAGCTGGCATCTGTGTCGATGATCTCGCCATAGGGGACCAGACCCAGCTTGATCAGCGCCTGGAAGCCATTGCAGATGCCCAGCATCAGTCCGTCCCGGTTTTTCAGCAGCTCATGGGTGGCATCCTTTACCGCGGGATTGCGGAAGAAGGCGGTGATGAACTTTCCGGAGCCGTCCGGTTCATCTCCGCCGGAGAAGCCGCCGGGGAGGAAGAGGATCTGGCTGTCCGCTGCGGCTTTTACAAAGCGGCGGGCGGAATCGGCAACATCGGCGGCGGTCTGATTGTTCAGCACCAGAATCTCTGGCGTCAGTCCGGCGCGCTCGGCAGCGCGGGCGCTGTCATATTCGCAGTTGGTGCCGGGGAAAACCGGGATCAGAATGCGGGGATGGGCAGTGCCGACCCTGGGCGCGGCAGGCACAGCAGCGGGAGCGGACAGCAGGGGTGTCTCTCCGCTGGCGTTTGCCTGCATGGGAAATACGGATTCCAAACGCTGGCTGTAGGGCTTTTCCAGCTCTGCCAAAGCGATCTGCTCAGCTCCGCAGGTCAGCATTCCATCGCTGGTGATTTGACCGATGCATACTCCGCAGCCGATGTCCTCTGTGACCTCCAGCAAAAAGGCGGCGGCATGGCGTTCAAACAGCCCGTCTGTTTTGGTAAAGCTGAAGCCGAGACCGTTGCCAAGCGCCGATTTCATCACCGATGCGGCAATGCCGCCATTGCCTGCCACGGCAGCGCTGACGACTCTTCCGGAGGAAAGCGCGGTTTCCGCCTGGTCCAGCACGGCAAGAAGGCTTTCGGTAACGGGGAAACCGTTTTCATCGACCTCCGGAGCCAGCAGAACAACAGAATGCCCTGCTGCTTTGAATTCATTGGAGAAAATATGCCGGGAGCTTCCGGTGGAAACAGCGAAGGAGACCAGAGTGGGCGGCACGTCCAACTGATTGAAGGTGCCGGACATGGAATCCTTTCCGCCGATGGCGGCGCACTGAAGGTCCAGCTGTGCGCTGAAAGCGCCCAGCAAAGCGGCGGCGGGCTTTCCCCAGCGGTGGGGATCACTGCCCAGCTTTTCAAAATACTCCTGGAAGCTCAGCCAGCAGGTTTTTCTGCTGCCGCCGGCGGCAATGACCTTGGCAATGGAATCCACCACGGCGAGATATGCGCCGCGGTAGGGACTTTCCTCCATCTGAACAGGATCTCCGCCCCATGCCATGATGGAGCAGGTGGTGGTTTCACAGCCCAGTACAGGAAGCTTGGCGACCATTGCCTGTGTGGGAGTTTTCTGGAATTTTCCACCGAAGGGCATCAGGACGCTGGATGCGCCGATGGTGGAGTCGAACCGTTCGGACAGCCCCTGCTGAGAGCAGATGTTCAGGTCTCCTGCCAGCTTTTGAAGCGTTTCCCGGAACCCGCCGGCAGCAGGTACCGCGGGTTGCTGCGGTGCTTCCACAGCGACCTGGGCGCTGCGGGATGCGCCGTTGGTGTTCAGAAATGCGCGGGAGAGGTCGGCAACGGTCTGCCCGTTCCAGGTCATGACCATCCGCCCGGTGTCTGTAACTGTGGCGACAATGGTCGCTTCCAGATTTTCGCTGTGGGCAAGCTCCATGAAGCGGGCGGCGTCCTTTTGCTCCACGACCACCGCCATTCTCTCCTGAGATTCGGAGATGGCAAGTTCGGTGGCGTCCAGACCCTCATATTTTTTGGTAACGGCATTGAGGTCGATGGCAAGGGAATCCGCCAGCTCGCCTACGGCAACAGACACGCCGCCTGCGCCAAAATCGTTGCAGCGCTTGATGAGACGGACAGCCTCTCCATGACGGAACAGCCGCTGAAGCTTGCGTTCCTCCGGCGCATTGCCCTTTTGTACCTCGGCGGAGCAGGTGGAAACGGACTGGGTGTCATGGCTCTTGGAGGAGCCGGTGGCTCCGCCAACACCGTCACGACCTGTGCGTCCACCCAGCAGAATGACCACATCGCCTGGCTGGGGGACCTCCCGGCGGACGTTTTCCGCAGGGACCGCGCCGACCACCGCGCCGATTTCCATCCGCTTGGCGGCATAGCCCGGATGGTAGATCTCCTGCACCAGTCCCGTGGCAAGACCAATTTGGTTGCCATAGGAGCTGTAGCCCTGGGCAGCCTTCTGCACGATCTGCCGCTGGGGCAGCTTTCCGGTCATGGTCTGGCTGATGGGGACGGTGGGATCGGCGGCTCCCGTAACGCGCATTGCCTGATAGACATAGCCGCGTCCAGCCAGGGGGTCCCGGATGGCTCCGCCAATGCAGGTGGCGGCTCCGCCAAAGGGCTCGATCTCGGTGGGATGGTTGTGGGTCTCGTTTTTAAACAGCAGCAGCCAGGGCTTTTTCGTGCCGTTCTCATCCACAGAGATTTTCACCGTGCAGGCGTTGATCTCCTCGGATTCATCCAAATTGGTCAGTGCTCCGGTGGCTTTCAGATACTTTGCGCCGCGGGTGCCGATGTCCATCAGTGTGATGGGCTTTTTCCCGGCATGGGTTTGCTCTCGGATGTCCAGATAGCGCTGGTAGGCGCGCTGTGCCTGTGGGTCCTCAAATTGAAGGTCCGTCAGCACCGTGGAGAAGGTGGTGTGGCGGCAGTGGTCGGACCAGTAGGTATCCAGAATACGAATCTCCGTGATGGTGGGGTCCCGTCCCTCCTCGGCAAAATATGCCCGGCAGCACTTCAAATCGCCCAGGTCCATTGCAAGACCGTATTGGGAGATCAGCTTTTCCAGAGAACCGTCATCCATCATGGTGAAGCCCTCTACCACGGCGGGGGCGGTGGGCTGCTCCACCTGCATGGCAAGGGAACGCACCTCCTCCAGGGAGGCTTCCCGCGCTTCCACCGGGTTGATGACATACTGCTTGATCTGGCTGACCCCCTGATCGTTCAGGTCACCGGAGAGCAGATAGACCTTTGCGGTGCGGACGGCGGGGCGCTCCCCTCCGGTCAGAAGCTGGATACACTGGCTGGCGGAGTCCGCCCGCTGATCGAACTGCCCGGGCAGGTACTCCACGGCAAATACAACGCCGCTGTGGTCGGGCAGAGTGTCAGAGGTGTCGTCCAGCTGCGGCTCGGAAAAGACTGCCGCTGCTGCGCGGCGGAAGCTCTCTTCATCCAGACCGTCCACATCGTAGCGGTTGACGATCCGCAGTCCGGTCAGGGCGCGGATGCCCAAAAGCGTTTGGATTTCCTGAAGCAGGGCATGCGCCTCCTGCCGGAGCGCAGGCTTTTTTTCTACATAGATCCGTCGGACCATACGGTTCATCCTTTCTGCACAGCCAGCGCCCGCTGACCAATATCGTGCCGCATATAAGCGTTTTCAAAGTGGATGCTGCCGGCAGCGGCGTACGCATCCTGGAGGGCTTGCTCCAGCGTGGCTGCGGTGGCAGTGACACCTAAAACGCGCCCGCCAGAGGTCACCAGCTTTCCGCCGGACAGCTGGTCGCCTGCGTGGTAAACGGTAACGTTGGCGGACAGAGCGGCGGGAATGGTGATTTCCTTTCCCTTTTCGTAATGCTCCGGATAGCCGCCGGATGTCAGAATGACACAGGCGGCGGCATCCTGAGACCATTGGATGTCCAACTGGTCCAGAGTTTCCTCCTCCACCGCCTGCATGATGGTCAGCAGATCCGTTTTCAGCAGAGGAAGGACCACCTGTGTCTCCGGATCGCCGAAGCGGCAGTTGTATTCAATGACCCTGGGACCATCCGGCGTCAGCATCAGACCAAAATACAGGCAGCCCTTGAAGGGGCAGCCTTCCTTCCGCATGGCGGCAAGGGTGGGCAGGAAAATCGTATCCATGCACTGCCGGGCGATCTCCGGAGTGTAATAGGGATTGGGGGCAACTGTGCCCATTCCGCCGGTGTTGAGCCCTTGGTCCCCGTCCTTGGCACGCTTGTGGTCCATGGAGGAGATCATGGGACGGATGGCGGTGCCATCGGTAAACGCCAGAACGGATACCTCAGGACCGGTGAGAAATTCCTCTACCACGATCTCGTTGCCGGAGTCACCAAATACCCTGTCCTCCATAATGGCGCGGACAGCGTCCTCCGCCTCAGCGTAGGACTGCGGGATCAGAACGCCCTTTCCCAGTGCCAGACCGTCTGCCTTGATGACGATGGGATAGCTTGCCGTGCGCAGATAGGCAAGGGCGGCTTTCGGGTCCTGAAAAACCTCGTAGGCGGCGGTGGGGATGCCGTAGCGCTTCATCAGGTTCTTGGAAAAGACCTTGCTTGCCTCAATACGGGCGGCAGCGGCATTGGGACCAAAGCAGGGGATGGACAGTGCGTGAAGACGGTCCACGCAGCCCAGCGCCAGAGGGTCGTCCGGCGCTACCACTGCAAAGTCAATGGCGTGGGTGCGGGCAAACTCCGCGATACCGTCGATATCCTTGGCGGCGATCTGGACGCAGACAGCGTCGGCAGCAATGCCGCCGTTGCCCGGCAGCGCATAGATATTTGTCACACGGGGGTTCTCCCGCAGCTTTTTGATGATGGCGTGTTCCCGGCCGCCTCCGCCGACAACGAGGATGTTCATACTTGCCCTCCTGTTTACACAATGGGTTGATGGAATGAAATCAATGGTGGAACAGACGCATTCCGGTGAAGCACATGGCCATGCCGTAGCGGTCGGCGGTCTCAATCACATGGTCGTCCCGGATGGAACCGCCCGGTTCCACGATGTACTGCACACCGGACTTTCTGGCGCGCTCCACATTATCGCCGAAGGGGAAGAAGGCATCGCTGCCCACGGTCACACCGGACTGGGTGGCGATCCATTCCTTTTTTTCCTGTGCGGTCAGTACCTCCGGCTTTACACGGAAGGTCTGCTGCCAGACGCCGTCGGCAAGCAGGTCTTCGTATTCGTCAGAGGTATAGATGTCGATGGCATTGTCCCGGTCCGGTCGGCGGATGCCATCCACAAACTGCAGACCCAGTACCTTGGGATGCTGGCGCAGATACCAGTTGTCCGCTTTCTGTCCGGCAAGGCGGGTGCAGTGAATGCGGCTCTGCTGTCCCGCTCCGACGCCGATTGCCTGTCCGTCCTTTACATAGCAGACGGAGTTGGACTGGGTGTATTTTAGCGTAATGAGAGAAACGATCATGTCCGTTTTTGCCTGCTGGGGCAGGGTGTGGTTTTTGGTGACGATATGACCCAGCAGATCCTCAGAGATCACAAAGTTATTGCGTCCCTGCTCAAAGGTTACGCCGAAAACGTCCTTATGCTCCTGCACGGCGGGAGTATAGTTGGGGTCGATTTGAACGATGTTGTAGTTGCCCTTCTTTTTGGATTTGAGGATCTCCATTGCCTCCGGTGTGTAGCCGGGGGCAATGATACCGTCCGAGACCTCGCCCTTCAAATAGGCGGCGGTGGCGGCGTCGCACACATCGGACAGAGCTGCCCAGTCGCCGTAGGAGCAGAGACGGTCAGCGCCTCGGGCGCGGATATAAGCGCAGGCAATGGGTGTCAGCGGGGCGGAGTCTTCAACAAAGTAGATCTTCCGGTCCGTTTCGCTGAGAGGCAGCCCTACGGCGGCGCCGGCAGGGGAGACGTGCTTGAAGCTGGCGGCGGCGGGAAGTCCGGTGGCTTCCTTCAGCTCCTTTACCAGCTGCCAGGAATTCAGGGCATCCAGAAAATTGATATATCCCGGTTTTCCGTTCAGAACGGTCACCGGAAGTGCGGATTCGTCCTTCATATAGATGCGGGCGGGCTTCTGATTGGGGTTGCAGCCGTATTTCAGTTCCAGTTCCTTCATTGCCGGACCTCCTTAATTCCAGATGGGCGAACCGGCGGACTCTGCCCAGGAGTCGCCGTATTTGTTTTTCACAACGGTCTCGCAGCAGCCGGTTTGCAGCTCCACACAGCGGACGAACAGAGAGACCTTATTCTCTTCGTTCAGGGCGTCCCACAGCTGGTCTGCAACGACCCTTGCGTCTGCGGTGTCAATGGAAACCTCCATTGGCTCTCCGGAGAAGGAGGGGAGCGGCGTGCCATCGCCCTGATAGGTACTGATGAAATGTCCCAGTCCCTCCTCCGGCAGATACTCAAAGAACTGGCGGCGTACCACGGCATTGGCAGACGCCTTTAGGATGGACAGGGTGTAGCTGCCGTTCCGGTTCAGAAGACCGGAAATGCGGGGCGTCCAGTTGGGGGCATCCGGTTCAAAGGTGCGGGTCCGGAGAGCATCGGCAAAGCTGCCGCCCTGAAGAAGCTGCTTCTGAATGGTGTCGGTCTGGTCACCGTTGGTGACGATCAGCCGGTCCCCCACCTGCCGGACGGGGTGGTAGATGATCAGACTGGGGTCCTCCAGCTTAGCGGGGTCCTGTGCCTCCGTGCGGATGCCATCCTCCGTCCGGGTGAAGACGCGGTTTCTGGAGTTGGCGCTGCGCCCCATGATCCAGTAGGCAATGACAGCGGTGCTGCCATTGGCTCCGGCGGCGTTTCCCAGCACAATGCCGCGACCGGGATAGGAGACCTTCTTCAAGTATGCGTAAAGATCCTGGCTCATTGGGCAGAATCCTCCTTTGTTACGATTTCACGGGAGAGCTGCTCCACAGCTTGGGGCAGCAGGACCCATTCCGCCTGCTCCATCACGCGCTTTTGCAGGAGCTCGGGGGTGTCACCGGGAAGAACCTCCACTGCCCTTTGCAGCAGGATGCGTCCGCCGTCTGGGATCTCATTCACCAGATGGACAGTGGCGCCGGTAACCTTGACGCCCCTTGCCAGAGCGGCTTCATGGACCTTCAGTCCGTAATAGCCCTTTCCGCAGAAGGCGGGGATCAGGGAGGGGTGGATGTTGACGATGCGGTCCTGCCAGCTGCGGACAAAGTCCTCGGAAAGAATGGACAGAAATCCCGCAAGGACTACCAGATCGACCCGGAATTCCCGCAGCCTTTCGGAAAGCCTCTCCTCAAAGGCGGCTTGTGTGCTGCCCCTGCGGGAAACGGCATAGGCGGGAACGCCGTGATTGGCGGCACGCTGTAGGGCATAGGCTTCCGGATTGCTGGCAAGCACCAGAACAATGTCTCCGTGGGGCAGCGCTCCGGCTTCCTGTGCCAGCAGCAGATGCTCCAAATTGGTGCCGCCGCCGGAGACCAGCACGGCGATGCGCGCACGGCTCAGCATAGGACCACCTTTTCCCCGCCGGAGACGATCTCGCCGATGGCATAAGCGTCGCAGCCGTTTGCCCGGAGCGCACCGGCAGCGGCGTCGGCACCCTCCTTTTTCACGATCACAGTCATGCCCACACCCATGTTATAGGTGTTGAACATATCGTGGTCGGAAATGCCGCCGGTGGATTGCAGCATCCGGAAGATGGGGGGCGTCTGGATGGCGGCGCGGTCGATCCTTGCACACAGACCGTCCGGAACGGCACGGGGAACATTTTCATAGAAGCCGCCACCGGTGATATGGCTGATGCCGTGGATCTCGGCGGCGTTCAGCGCGGCGAGAACGGGCTTTACATAGATCCTGGTGGGGGTGAGCAGCGCTTCTCCCAGCGTCTGTCCCAGCTCCTCCGAATAGAGGTTCAGATTGGCATGCTCTACATGAAAGACCTTGCGGACCAGCGAGTAGCCGTTGGAATGAATGCCGGAGGAGGGCAGCGCCAGAATTACGTCTCCCGGCTGCATCCGGCTGTGGTCAACGATGCGGTCCCGGTCCACAATGCCGGTGGAGTAACCGGCAAGGTCATAGTCCTCCGGCGGCATCATGCCGGGATGCTCGGCGGTTTCGCCGCCGATCAGGGCGCAGCCGGACTGCACACAGCCCTCCGCCACACCGGAGACAATGGTGGCAACCTTTTCCGGTTCATTCTTGCCGATGGCGATATAGTCCAGGAAGAACAGGGGCTTGGCACCGCAGCAGATGATGTCGTTGACGCACATTGCCACGCAGTCGATGCCGATGGTGTCGTGCTTGTCCATCAGGATGGCAATGCGCAGCTTGGTGCCGACACCGTCAGTGCCGGAGACCAGGACCGGTTCCTTCATACCGGACAGGTCCGGTGCAAACAGACCGCCGAAGCCGCCAATGTCGGAGACAACGCCGGGGATCATGGTGCGCTGAACGTGCTGCTTCATCAGGCGGACGCCCTCGTAGCCCGCCTCGATATTGACACCGGCATTCCGGTAGCTGTCAGAAAAACTACGCATGGGTGCTTCCTCCGTCCTTTTCACTGATTTTGCATTCAAAGCGGTCCTTGCCGCCGCTGGTGGGAATGGCGGTGGGATAGCCGCCGCCAAAGCAGGCGGTGCAGAAGCCGCATTCGGTTTGGTCCGCCAGCTTTACCGCATCGCTGAGACTGAGATAGCCCAGAGAGTCCACGTCGATCAGGCGGGCGATCTCCTCTACAGAGTGGTTGTTGGCGATCAGCTTGCTGGGGTCGTCGATGTCCGTACCGTAGTAGCAGGGGGCGACAAAGGGCGGCGCGGAGACCCGCATATGGACCTCGCTGGCTCCGGCATCCCGCAGCAGCTTGACGATGCGGCGGGAGGTGGTGCCGCGGACAATGGAATCATCGATCAGGACGACCCGCTTTCCGGCAACCACAGAACGGATGGCATTCAGCTTGATATGGACCTCATTTTCCCGCATCGCCTGTGTGGGAGAGATGAAGGTGCGTCCGATGTATTTGTTCTTAATAAAGCCGATGCCGTAGGGAATGCCGCTTTGACGGGCATAGCCCAGAGCGGCGTCCAGTCCGGAGTCCGGCACACCAATGACGATATCCGCCTGTACGGGATGCTCCAGCGCTAAAAATGCTCCGGCGCGCTGCCGTGCCGTTTGCACGGAGGAGCCGTCAATAACCGAATCCGGACGGGCAAAGTAGATGAATTCAAAGACACACAGCTTTTTTTCCGCGGTGCCGCAGTGGGTCTGGATGGATTTGATCCCCGTGCGGTCCACCACCACGATCTCGCCGGGAAGAATATCCCGCTCAAACTGCGCGCCGATGGCATCCAGCGCACAGCTTTCCGAGACAAAGACCACAGAGCCATCCTTCAGCCTGCCCATGCACAGGGGGCGGAAGCCGTGAGGGTCCCGGACGGCAATCAGCTTGCTGGGCGAGGAGATCACCAGGGAATACGCGCCCTGGATCCGGTCCATAGCGGCGGAGACTGCTTCCTCAATGGAGGCGTGGGTCAGCCGCTCCTGCACGATGATGTAGGAGATGACCTCGGTGTCCGACGTAGTCTGGAAAATGGAGCCCTTGCTTTCCAGCTCGTCGCGCAGCTCCAGAGAGTTGGTGAGGTTGCCATTGTGTGCCAGTGCCATGCGTCCCTTGTGATGGTTGACGACAATGGGTTGTACGTTGCGCTTGTTGTCGCTGCCGGTGGTGCCGTAGCGAACGTGTCCTACGGCGATGTTGCCCTGTCCCAGCGCCGCCAGACGCCCGCTGCTGAACACCTCATTGACCAGACCAACGTCCCGGTAGGTGGTAAACAGACCGTCGTCATTGACGACAATGCCGGCGCTCTCCTGCCCTCGGTGCTGAAGGGCGTACAGGGCGTAATATGCCAGAGAGGCGACATCCGTGGTGTTTTCCGTATAAACGCCGAACACGCCGCATTCCTCGTGGAGGTGGCGTGCCGGTACGATGGTACCGGGCGCGCCGGAGTCCAAAAGAGCAGGGCGTGCCGGAGTGTTGATCCCGTCAGTCCGCATCATGGGCAAGCAACCTCTTCATGACCTCTGCGTAAGCGTCCTCTACGCCGCCCAGATCTCTGCGGAAACGGTCCTTATCCAGTTTTTCATGCGTCTTGGCATCCCAGAGACGGCAGGTGTCCGGAGAGATTTCATCCGCCAGAACAATGGTACCGTCAGACAGGCGGCCGAATTCCAGCTTGAAGTCCACCAGAGTGACGCCGCAGTCTGCCCAGAAGGCTTTCAGTACATCGTTGACTGCGAAGGCGTACTTCTTGATGGTGTCGATCTCCTCCTGGGTCGCCAGCTTCAGCGCCAGCGCGTGATAGGCGTTCAGCAGAGGGTCGTCCAGCTCATCGCACTTGTAGGAGAATTCAATGGTGGGCTGCTCGAACACGATGCCCTCCTCCACACCGTAGCGGGAGGCGAAGTGACCGGCGGAGATGTTGCGGATGATGACCTCCAGAGGAACGATGGAGACCTTCTTTACCAGCGTTTCCCGCTGGCTCAGCTCCTTGACGAAGTGGGTGGGAATGCCCGCCTGCTCCATCTTCTGCATCAGGCGGTTGGTCATCTGGTTGTTGATGACGCCCTTTCCAACAATGGTTCCCTTCTTTGCGCCGTTGAAAGCGGTGGCATCGTCCTTATAGTCCACGATATACAGCTCAGGGTCGTCCGTTTTAAAGACCTTTTTTGCCTTGCCCTCGTAAACCTGCTCCAGTTTCTGCATGGGTAAAATCCTCCTCTTCACGCCCGGTGGGCGGATTATTTCTTCAGTTCAGCCTGTAAGGCGGCTTCCTTTTTTGCGATTTGTTCTGCCATTGCCAGCCGGGCGGCGTCCAGCCGGGCAGCCAGAGCGTCGTCACTGACGGCGAGAATTTGGGCGGCAAGCACCGCCGCGTTCTTTGCGCCGTTCAGCGCCACGGTTGCCACCGGGATTCCGGAGGGCATCTGGACGGTGGCAAGCAGCGCGTCCAGCCCGTCCATTGCGCCGCCCTTCATGGGAACGCCGATGACTGGCAGGGTGGAGTTTCCGGCAAACGCGCCGGCAAGGTGCGCCGCCATTCCGGCAGCACAGATGAGAACGCCGAAGCCGTTGCTGCGGGCGCTGCGGGCAAATTCCGCCGCCTGTGCAGGCGTGCGGTGCGCACTGAGAATGTGCGCTTCATAGGGAATGCCGAATTCCTCCAGCTGGGTGCAGGCGGCGCGCACAACAGCCCAGTCGGAATCAGACCCCATAATGACAGCGACTTTTTTCATAGAAACCTCTTTTCGTCCGGTGGTTTTTTTACAGCTTTTTGCGCATAACCGTGTGGCGGATGATACCGTCCACATAATATTCAATGGAGTACAGCACAGGATTACCATCCATGTCGTAATCCACCTCGTCCATGTTCAGAAGCGGAGACCCCATAGGGACCTGGAAAATTTCACTGAGCTGAGCATCCGCCACAACGGGACGGATATCTGTCAGGTCCAGATAGGGAATGGTGTGGCAGAACTGCTGGAGGAAATGGAAGATAGGCAGCTTATAGTCCTTTACAGACGGTGTGCCGTGGACCATACTCAAGGGAACGATGTCCTCGCAGTAGATGGCGGGCTTTTCGTCTGCCGTGACCAGACGGGAGACCCGGACCACGGGGACGCCCTCTTCCAGCTGCAGTTTTTGCGCGATTTTCTGGTCGGCAGTGCTGTCAGAGACGCGGACATATGCCACGGCGGGCTTCCGTCCGCTTTGACGGATCATGTCCAGAAATTCTACCTCAATGTCCATTCGGGTCTGGACATTCAGCACATGGCGGTTGATAATGGTTCCAACGCCATGCCGGCGGGTGATGAAGCCCTCCCGCTCCAGAGAGGCGAGAATATCCCTCAGCTGCGTCCGGCTGATGCCAAGCTTTTCCGCCAGAACACTCTCTCGGGGAAGACGCTGGCAGGAGGCATATTCGCCGTCCTTCATGTCGAAAAGCAGTTGCGCGCGGATGGTTTTCGATTGGGCAGGATGGTCGCTCATTGTGTTCACCTCAGTTGATATCAGAATAAAATAAGAAAGGTCGGCTTTTAAGGTATTACCTTTAAGATACTACCTATTATAACGGACACATTCGCGGGAAGCAATCGGCAAAACGACTATTTTCCAAAAAAGAATACAGAATGTGCTTGGCAGACCCGTGAAAAAGAGAAGAAAATAAGATACAAAATGTAATTTTTACAGAAATCATTACAAATTGGACTGAAACGCGGCGGAAAATGCCGCGGGAAAAATGAAAAATAGGGCTTGACAAATCTGCTGTCCTCCTGTAAGGTAGTTCATACAACACGACCAAATGCAATGATAGGGAGAAAATTTTCTCAGGATGCTTCAGAGAGCTGTCGGCTGCTGCGAGACAGTGCAGAGCGGGAAAATGTCACTGGCCCTTGAGCTTTTTCGCTGAAACGGAGATTCCGAATAGGCGGAAACGGGTTTCCTCACCGTTATCAAAGAGGCAGGATTCGTCTGAAGACTCAGACCGATGCTGAAAGCGGACATGGATTAGATGTCAACAAGAGTGGTACCGCGGAAGTTCAGGCTTTCGTCTCTTTATCAAAGAGACGAAAGCCTTTTTTGCATGCGTTTGGGAGGAAACAAACATCAGGAGGAATCACACCATGAACCGGATTAAAATTTTTGACACGACCCTGCGCGACGGCGAGCAGTCCCCCGGCTGCAGCATGAACCTCAGTGAAAAGATCGAAATGGCGCGCCAGCTGGAAAAGTTGGGCGTGGATATCATCGAGGCGGGCTTTGCCATTGCGTCTCCCATGGACTTCAAAAGTGTGCAGACCATTGCCGGAGCGGTGGAGCGCTGCACGGTGGCTTCTCTGGCGCGCTGCACCAAGGGAGATATCGATGCCGCGTGGGATGCGGTGAAGGAAGCAAAGCATCCCCGCATCCATGTGTTTTTGGCAACCAGCGACATTCATATGGAGTACAAGCTGCGCATGACCCGGGAGGAGGTCCTTGCCTCCATCAGTGAAATGGTAGCATATGCCAAGTCCAAGTGCAACGACATTGAGTTCTCCGCGGAGGATGCCTCCCGTTCGGAGCCTGCCTTCCTGGCACAGTGCTATTCCAACGCCGTGGCGGCGGGTGCCACGACGCTGAATGTTCCGGATACGGTGGGCTACTCCACGCCGCAGGAGATGGCGGAGCTGATCACCTATCTCCGTGCGAATATCAAGGGCGTGGAAAATGTGGATATTTCCGTTCACTGTCACGACGACCTGGGCATGGCGGTTGCCAATTCCCTGGCATGTGTCAAGGCGGGTGCCACGCAGGTGGAATGCACCGTAAACGGCATCGGTGAACGGGCGGGCAACGCCAGCCTGGAGGAGATCGTTATGGCGCTGCGGACCCGGAAGGACTTCTATCAGGTGGAGACCGGTGTGAACACCAAGCAGATCTACCAGAGCAGCAAGCTGCTCAGCAATATCACCGGCGTACCCATTCCGCCCAGCAAGGCGATTGTAGGTGCCAACGCCTTTGCTCATGAGTCCGGCATCCACCAGCACGGCGTCATTGCCAATGCGCAGACCTACGAGATCATGAAATCCACGGATGTGGGCATTCCTCAGAATACGATGGTGCTGGGCAAGCACTCCGGAAAGCATGCGCTGAGGGAGAAGCTGGAGTCCATGGGCTATGAGCTGACGGATGAGGAGCTGAGTGATGTGTTTACCCGCTTCAAGGAGCTGGCGGATAAGAAGAAGTCCATCACCGGTTCGGATATTGAGGCGTTGGTGCTGAACCGCCGTCATACCGCCGCGGCAGCCTGCGAGCTGATGAGTCATGTGGTCAATGCCGGAGACGGACTGCCCAATACCTCCTGCGTTAAGATCAAGCGGGATGACAAGGTCATGCAGGAGGTCGCCATTGGCTCCGGTCCGCTGGACGCCTCCTTCAAAGCAATCAACCGGATGCTGCACATGGACGTAAAGCTGGACAGCTTCAGTCTGAACGCCGTTACCGATGGCGAGGACGCCATCGGCGAGGCTGTGGTGAAGATCTCCGACGAGTCCGGAAAGACCTATACGGGAACCGGCTTGTCTACGGATATCATTGAGTCCTCCATCCGGGCGTATGTCAATGGCATCAATAAGATGATCGAAGCTGCGGGCTGAGCAGCGGAAAGGGGTATTTCTCATGGGAATGACGATGACACAGAAGATTCTTGCCCGCCATGCCGGTCTGGAGGAGGTCCGCGCGGGGCAGCTGATCCAGGCAAAGCTGGATCTGGTGCTGGGCAACGACATCACTACGCCGGTGGCGATCAATGAGTTTGAAGCAGCTGGCTTTGATAAGGTATTTAATAAGAGTAAGATTGCGCTGGTCATGGACCATTTCGCACCCAATAAGGACATCAAGGCGGCAACGCAGTGCAAGCAGTGCCGGACCTTTGCAAGAAAGTTTGATATCGACCACTATTACGATGTGGGCGAGATGGGAATTGAACACGCCCTGCTGCCGGAAAAGGGTCTGGTGGCTCCCGGTGAAGCCGTGATCGGTGCGGATTCCCATACCTGCACCTATGGCGCGCTGGGCGCGTTTTCCACCGGTGTCGGTTCCACGGATATGGGCGCGGCAATGGCGGTAGGTCAGACGTGGTTCAAGGTTCCGGCGGCGATCCGTGTGGTCATTACCGGAAAGAAGAAGCCCTTTGTCACCGGAAAGGATGTCATCCTGACGCTGATCGGCAAGATCGGCGTGGACGGTGCGTTGTACCAGTCCCTGGAGTTCTGCGGCGATGGCATTCAGGAGCTGAGTATTTATGACCGGCTGACCATTTCCAACATGGCAATCGAGGCGGGCGCAAAGAACGGTATTTTCCCGGTGGACGACATTACCCGTGCCTATGTGGCGGAGCGGGTGGACCGTCCCTGGACAGCGGTGGAAGCAGATCCGGATGCAGAGTATACCCGGACGGTGGAGCTGGACCTGAATGAGATCGACTGCACGGTGGCGTGGCCGCATCTTCCGGAAAATGCCCATAGCGCCCGGGAGGGCAGCGAGATTGCCATTGATCAGGTGGTCATTGGCTCCTGTACCAACGGACAGATCGACGATATGGCAGCCGCTGCGGAGATTTTGAAGGGACATCATCTGGCAAAGGGCGTCCGCGGCATTGTGATCCCCGCGACACAGAGGGTATACCGGGAGTGCATGCGCCGGGGCTATACAGATATTTTCCTGGATGCCGGCTGCATTGTTTCCACTCCCACTTGCGGTCCCTGCCTGGGCGGATACATGGGTATTCTGGCGGCAGGCGAGCGCTGCGTGTCCACCACCAACCGGAATTTCGTGGGACGGATGGGACATGTGACCAGCGAGGTCTACCTGGCATCCCCCGCCGTTGCCGCCGCATCCGGTATTGCCGGACATATCTGCCATCCTGAGGAGGTTATGAAATAATGAGTATGCAAGCACACGGCATCGCCCGGAAGTTTGGCGATCATGTCGATACAGACGTTATTATCCCTGCCCGGTATCTGGCTTCCCAGGACCCCAAGGAGCTGGCGTCCCACTGCATGGAGGACATCGATGCCTCCTTTGTGGAAAACCACAATGAGGGAGACATTATGGTGGCTGGCTGGAACTTTGGCTGCGGCTCCTCCCGGGAGCACGCCCCCATCGCCATCAAGAGCGCGGGCATCAGCTGCGTCATCGCAAAGACATTTGCCAGAATTTTTTACCGGAATGCTATCAACATCGGACTCGCCATTCTGGAATGCCCTGCCGCCAGTGACGGCATCAGCAATGGGGACGAGGTTTCGGTGGATTATGACACCGGCGTCATTACAAACATCACCAAGGGCGAGACCTATCAGGCAGAGCCATTCCCGCCGTTTATCAAGGATATGATCGCCAAGGGCGGCTTGATGGCGTCTCTGAAGGAACAGGAGGCACGGTAAATGGAAAAAAGGATTGCTGTGATCCGCGGCGATGGCATCGGTCCGGAGATTGTGGGCGAAGCCATCGGCGTGCTGAATGAGGTGGCAAAAAAATTTGGACATACCTTTACCTATGTGGAAGCGCCTATGGGCGGCAATGCCATCGATCAGTTCGGCGTTCCCCTGCCGGATTCCTCTTTGCAGACCTGCCTGGAAAGCGACAGTGTGCTGCTGGGTGCGGTAGGCGGTCCCAAGTGGGATGCACAGCCGCCGGAAAACCGCCCGGAGCGGGGGCTGCTGAAGCTGCGGGGTGGAATGAAGCTTTACAGCAACATCCGTCCGGCGCACATGTTTCCGGAGTTGTCCAGCGCCTGCCCTCTGCGGGCGGATATTGCCGCAAAGGGTGTGGACTTTGTGGTGGTCCGGGAGCTGATCGGCGGCGTGTATTTCGGCGAACACACCACACAGGAGGAGAACGGCGAGCTGGTGGCGCGGGACATCATGCCCTATTCGGAGCATGAGATCCGCCGGATCGCCCATGTGGCGTTCCAGATGGCGCGGAAGCGCCGGAGGATCGTCACTTCGGTGGATAAGGCAAATGTGCTGGCGACTTCCCGCCTGTGGAGAAAGACGGTGTGCGCCGTGGCGGAGGAGTATCCGGATGTGGAGCTGCGCCATATGTATGTGGACAACGCCTCCATGCAGATGATCCGGGACCCCAGCCAGTTTGATGTGATCGTGACGGAAAACCTGTTTGGCGACATCCTTTCGGATGAGGCAAGCCAGATCACCGGCTCCGTGGGAATGATCCCCTCCTCCAGTATGGGAGAGGGAACCCGCGGGCTGTATGAGCCGATCCACGGCTCCGCGCCGGATATTGCGGGGCAGGATAAGGCGAACCCCATCGGCACGATTCTGGCGGCGGCGATGATGCTGCGCTACAGCTTTGATATGGCGGCGGAAGCGGATGCGGTGGAAGCAGCGGTGGACGCCGCGCTGAAAGCCGGATACCGCTGCGGCGACATTATGGAGGCGGGCTGCCAGCTGATCGGTTGCCGGGAAATGGGTCGCCAGATTCGGGAGAGAATCTGAAAAATCTGCGAATTAACCAAAAGAATCACGAAAAAAGAAGAGACATTGGTACAAAGATGCCACTTTACAAATGGCAATCTTTATTTTAAACTTAACTCATCAAATGCGTTACAAGTGAGGACCCAGTGCTGGAACAGTCTGGTTCAGAGAGCCGCCGGTTGGTGCAAGGCGGTACCGGAACCCCATCACCTATCCCCTCATGAGCAGCTCCGCTGAACCAAGAGTAAGCGGGGACGGAGGACTCCGTTATCAAGGTCGGCGGGTTGTTGGACCTGCATAAGTGGTCGGAAATTCCGGCAAAAAGAGTGGTACCGCGGAAGCGTATGAGTAAGGCTTTCGTCTCTTATGGGTGAAGAACCCGCAGGAGACGAAAGCCTTTTTTGCTTGCCAAATGCAAAAAAGACCGGACGTCTCCCAGGGGAAACGTCCGGCGAAGAAAGCGTTACACAGGAACGCCTGCCTTGCAGAGCTCAATGAACTGCTTGGCAACCCGGGGACTGCGTCCACCAGCGCGGATGGCAAAGGCTTCGCTCTTGCGGATGAGATCGTCCTCCGGCATTTCCACGCCATAGCGCTTTGCCAGAGCGGTGACAATGTCTACAAAGCGTTCCTTTTCCGGGCGCCCAAAGGTCACGGTCAAGCCGAACCGGGCGGACAGGCTCATCAGTTCCTGCCGGGTGTCGCTTTCGTGAATGTCGTCTCCGCTGCGCTCCGACATGGTTTCCTTGATGAGGTGGCGGCGGTTGCTGGTAGCGTAAACAGCGATGTTCTTGGCACGACCACCGACGCTGCCCTCCAGAATCGCCTTCAGCGCGGCAAAGTTGTCGTCGTTGGCGGTGAAGCTCAGATCATCGATGAAGAAGATGAACTTCAGCGGGTTGGCAGCCAGCGTGTCCATCAGGTCCGGGATCTGATAGAGTTGATTCTTCTTCACCTCTACCAACCGAAGCCCGTCCTTGGCAAACTCATTGGCAATGGCTTTGATGGAGCTGGATTTTCCCGTTCCGGCATCGCCGTACAGCAGAACGTTGTTGGCAGGCTTTCCCTCCAGCAGGGCGCGGGTGTTGGCAATGATCTTCTCCCGCTCGTGTTCATATCCGGGCAGCTCGCTCAGGCGCTGCGGGTCCGGATACTTCACCGGGGTCAGGTGCCCGTCCTCCACAGTAAACACATGGTAGCGGGCGAACATTCCGTAGCCCTTGGTACTGACTTCCTGCATCCGAAGCTGATAGTCCTCGGTCAGGCGGCAGGGAGATACAGACCACGCGGGCAGAAAGTCCGGCGCGTCGGTCAAGCCATCCAGCAGCGCGGCAAGTGTCAGCTGGCTGAGCTGCTCCAGAAAGGCAAGCTCACTGCACAGTGCGCGGCGCATGGTCTCGCTGGACAGACCGGATGCCTGACGGCGGATGCAGACGTTTTCGCTCTGTAAAATGGCAGTGCGGAGATATGCTGTCCAGCTGTCGCCGGCTTCAAACAGCGCGGATTCAAAATCAGCGCAGGCGGAGATCAGTGCAGAGAGGTCACCCTGACAGCGGGCTTTCAGCATGACGGAGGCTTTGTGGATGACGGGGTCCTCCAACAGGTCCCGGAAGATGACCAGCCCCTCCAGGCGACGGTACATTTGAATGAGTTCCATGAATATTGTCCCACCAGTTTCTTTCAGATTCTGTTTGCCGAAAAAATCGGCAGGAATCAGTATATACCCACTTTCAGAGAGAAGCAAGGGAAACCCTTTCATTTGATTTTACCCGCGAAAAGCGGATGAAATAAATAATCAAACAAAATATAAACATTTTTTTAAAGGAGAAAACATTATGTCTATCAAGAAGTACTACGATACCGACTGCAACCTCGGCGTTCTGGATGGCAAGACCGTCGCTGTCATCGGCTTTGGCTCTCAGGGTCATGCCCACTCTGAAAACCTGGCAGAGTCCGGCGTGAACGTGGTTGTTGGTCTGCGGAAGGGCTCCGCTCACTGGGAGAAGGCAGCCAAGTTCGCTGAGACCTGCCCCAACTTTAAGGTGATGGAAGTGGAAGAGGCAGCCAAGGCTGGCGATATCGTGATGATGCTGGTTCCCGATGAGCTGTGCGCAGACATCTACAACAAGCAGGTGGCTCCCTACATGACCGAGGGCAAGACCCTGGCATTTGCCCACGGCTTCAACATCCACTTCAAGACCATTGTTCCTCCCGCAAATGTGAACGTCATCATGGTTGCTCCCAAGGGTCCCGGTCACACCGTCCGCAGCCAGTATGTGGAGGGCAAGGGTGTTCCCAGCCTGATCTGCGTGGAGCAGGATTACACCGGCAACGCAAAGGAAGTGGCTCTGGCATATGCCTCCGGCATTGGCGCAGGTCGTGCCGGCATTCTGGAGACCACCTTCAAGGAGGAGACGGAGACCGACCTGTTCGGTGAGCAGGCTGTTCTGTGCGGCGGCGTCTGCGAGCTGATCTACGCAGGCTTCGAGACTCTGGTGGAGGCTGGCTACGAGCCGGAGATGGCATATTTTGAGACCTGCCACGAGATGAAGCTCATCGTTGACCTCATCAACCAGGGCGGCTTCGCAAAGATGCGTTACTCTATCTCCAACACCGCTGAGTACGGCGATTACCGCACCGGCAAGCGCATCATCACCAAGGAGAGCCGCGAGGGCATGCGTCAGGTGCTGCGTGAGATCCAGGATGGCACCTTCGCTTCCGAGTTCCTCACCGAGATGAATCCCAACGGCGGCCGCAAGACCCACTTCCTGGCACAGCGCCGCATGGCTGCTGAGCATCCCATCGAGAAGGTGGGTGCTGAGCTGCGTTCCATGATGAGCTGGCTGAAGAAGTAAACATACATTATTAATATAACGACAGCGGCGACCGACGGGAGCCGCGGAACAGGGGCGGGAGTGAATTTCACTCTCGCCCCCAGTGAGTAAGGAGTGAAGAGAGATGCGCAGCGACAATGTGACGAAGGGGGCGGAGCGCGCCCCGAACCGCAGCCTGTTTCACGCGATGGGATACACCAAGGAGGACCTGGAAAAGCCCCTGATCGCGGTGGTCAGTGCATACAGCGACATCGTGCCGGGACACACCGGACTGGATAAGCTGACGCAGGCGGTAAAGAGCGGTGTGGAAGCAGCCGGAGGAACTCCCTTCATGGTTCCCGCCATCGGCGTGTGCGATGGCATTGCCATGGGACACATCGGCATGAAGTACAGTCTGGGCAGCCGGGAGCTGATCTGCGACAGTGTGGAGACCATGCTGATGGCGCACCAGTTTGACGGTGTGGTTCTGGTGCCCAACTGCGATAAGATCGTTCCGGGCATGGTCATGGCGGCGGTCCGCCTGAATGTTCCCGCTGTGGTGTGCAGCGGCGGTCCCATGCTGGCGGGACGCTATGACGGCGAAGAGGTCAGCCTTTCCAAAATGTTCGAGGCGGTGGGCGCCTACAAGGCGGGCATCATCAATGAGGACAAGCTGGAGGAATGCACCCAGAACTGCTGTCCGGGCTGCGGTAGCTGCTCCGGCATGTATACGGCAAACAGCATGAACTGCCTGTGTGAAGCCATCGGCATCGGACTGCCCGGCAACGGGACCATTCCCGCTGTGTATGGCAAGCGGCTGCAGCTGGGACGCATGGCAGGTGCCGCCATCATGAAGCTGGTGGAGAAGAATATCTGCGCCCGGGACATCATCAACGAGCGCAGCATCCGGAATGCCCTGACCTGTGATATGGCGCTGGGCTGCAGCACCAACACGGTCCTGCACCTGCTTGCCATTGCGCATGAGGCGGGCGTGGATATGGACCTGGCACTGTTCAATGAGATCAGCGCGAAGACGCCCAACCTGTGCCATCTGGCTCCGGCAGGTCCCACGCATATGCCGGACCTGTATGAAGCAGGCGGCATTCCCGCTGTGCAGGCAGAGCTGGCAAAGAAAAATCTGCTGGATCTGGACTGCCTGACCGTCACCGGAAAGACCGTGGGCGAGAACATTCAGGGAGCGGTCAACCTGAACCATAACGCCATCCGTCCCATTGAGGATCCCTACAGCCCGACCGGCGGCTTGCAGATCCTGTGGGGCAACCTGGCTCCGGATGGCTGCGTGGTCAAGCGCAGCGCGGTGGCTCCGGAAATGCTGAAGCACACTGGACCCGCCCGGGTGTTCAACAGCGAGGAGGAGGCGATCTCCGCTATTTATGATGGAAAGATCGTTCCTGGCGATGTTGTGGTCATCCGCTATGAGGGCCCCAAGGGTGGTCCCGGCATGCGGGAGATGCTGAATCCCACCAGCGCGCTGGCAGGCATGAAGCTGGACAAGACTGTGGCACTGATCACGGATGGACGCTTCTCTGGCGCCAGCCGCGGTGCCTCCATTGGCCATGTCTGTCCGGAGGCGGCGAACGGCGGTCCCATCGGTTTGGTTCAGGAGGGCGATACCATTTCCATTGACATCCCCAATGCGAAGATCACACTGGAGGTCAGCGAAGCGGAGTTGGCGGAACGCAAGGCGCATCTGGTTATGCCGGAGCCGAATATCAAAACTGGCTGGCTGTCCCGCTATGCCCGTCTGGTAGATGGCGCGAACCACGGCGCAGTGCTGAAGTGACCGGAACTTTATAAGGCTGTATAAAAAAACACTTATTATGATCATGCTTGTATCCGTTTGAAATGGATGGCTTGGCTATGATATTTGGCGTAAGTGCTGATACTGCAAGCTTTTTGAATGGATGTTTTGCATGATTTCATGACCTGCCGGACGATGGCAAAACTGTCCAGAGCAGAAGCTTTTTCACGCGCCTACTATTTTTCGGCGGCTTTGATTTTCAAAGCCGCCGTTTCTTCTTGCCGTTGCGTTTTCTGCGGTATTTCGGTATGCTGAAAAAGGAGAAGGGGGAATGGAAATGGCGTCCAGTAAGGAGTATATGCAGTTCATTCTGGAACAGCTGTCTGGCTTGGAGAATGTGCGTTGCCGCCCGATGATGGGAGAGTACCTACTGTATTACCGCGGAAAGTTGGCAGGAGGAATCTATGATAACCGGCTGCTGGTCAAGCCGACCCCGGCGGCAGCCGTCTGCCTGCCCCATGCACCGAGGGAGGTACCCTATCCAGGCGCAAGGGAAATGCTGCTGGTAGAGATTGTGGAGAACCGGGAACAGCTGGAGCAGCTGTTCCGGAGTATGGAACCGGAGCTGCCGCAGCCAAAACCGGGAAAGCGCCGCCGCTGAACAGGAATATTTCTGGAAAATCAACGCTTCTGGCAATGTTGTGTAAAAAATAGCGAAAAAATATGTAAAATTTTGAGCCGCAGAGCAAGGGAAATATGCTACAATAAACCTGTTGTCCTATGCGAACTTTGACGAAAGGAAGCAGAATGATATGGGAATTACTTCCGTCATCTCCCTTCTGGGTGGCTTGGCGTTTTTCCTTTTCGGAATGTCCCTGATGGGAGACGCCTTAAAAAAGGTTGCCGGAGGGCGGCTGGAGACGACATTGGGGCGTTTGACCTCAACGCCCATCAAGGGTGTGCTATTGGGGACCTTTGTCACGGCGGTGATCCAGTCCTCCTCGGCGACGACTGTGATGGTGGTGGGCTTTGTAAACTCCGGAATTATGCAGTTGTCTCAGGCAATCGGCATTATTATGGGTGCCAACATCGGCACTACTGCCACTGGCTGGCTGCTGAGCCTGGCAAGCGTGGGGAATTCCAATGCGGCGAATCTGCTGTCTACAACGGTGATTTTTGCCGTGGTGGCGGTCATCGGCATTGTGATGTATATGGCGTCCAAAAGCACCAGCACAAAAAATATCGGTGTGATTCTGCTTTCCCTCAGTGTGCTGATGAACGGAATGAAGACCATGTCCGCGGCGATGGAGCCTTTGCAGGAGAGCGAGACGTTTCTTCATATCATGACCGTGGTATCCAATCCGGTGCTGTGCGTGGTGCTTGGCATTTTGGTCACGGCGGTGATCCAGAGCTGCTCCGCCTCCATCGGCATTTTGCAGGCGCTGTCCGCCACCGGTGTGATCGAATATCACATTGCGGTGTATCTGGTAGTGGGTATGAGCGTGGGCGCCTGTGTGCCTGTTCTGCTCAGTGCCATCGGCGCTAACAAAAATGGCAAGCGCGCCGCCTTTACCTATTTGTATTTCAATGCGCTGGGCGGCACGATTTTCCTGACGCTGTACGCCGCTGCCAATGCGGTGACAGGCGGATTGCCCTTCCTGACGGGGGCTGCCACCAGCGTTGGTATCGCCATCATCAATACGGTGTTCAAGGTGTTTGCCGTGGTGGTGCTGTTCCCCTTCCGCAGTGTGCTGGAAAAGCTGGCGGTGCGTTCCTTCCCGGATATGCCGGAGGACGATGAGGACAAGGAGTTTGAAACGAACCTTCTGGATGAGCGGTTCCTTGCCTATCCCGCTGTGGCGCTGGAGCAGGCGGGAAGGACGGTAGCGCTGATGGCGACCGCTGCCAGAAAGAACCTGCAGCGGTCTATCGAGCTGCTCCGGCAGTTCGACCAGGTGAAGTATGATAAGCTGCAAAGCCGGGAGGAGCGGGTGGACCGCTATGAGGACCGTCTGGGCAGCTATCTGGTGAAGCTTTCCACCAAAGAGCTGTCGGATGATGAGACCCGGCAGTCGGCAAAGCTGCTGCAAAGCCTGACCAATCTGGAACGGATCTCTGACCATGCCATGAACATTGCGGAGCTGGCGGAGGAGCTGAAGACCCGGAATATTGATTTCTCCGAGGCTGCCAAGTATGGCTTGAATGTCTGCGTTGCCGCGGTGGAGGAGATTCTGGACCTGATGTACCGGGCTTTGACGGAAAACGACCTGTTGGCGGCGTCCCGGGTAGAGCCGCTGGAGGATATCATGGATCTGATGACGGAGCGGCTGAAGGCACAGCATGTCAACCGTCTTCAGTCGGGACAGTGTACCTTGCAGTTGGGGTTTGTATTCAACGACTGTATCAACAACTTTGAGCGTGTGGCGGACCACTGCTCCAACATTGCCTTGATTGTTCTGGAAAATCAGAAGAAGATCGACATGGCGACCCACTCCTATGCGGAGAGCATCAAGGAGGGGCAGAGCCAGATCTATAAGAACTTTGTGGAGGAATACCGCAAGAAGTATCTGGAACAGGTGGAAGCCATCGAGGTCGAGCAGCCGGTGCTTTCCGCACAGCCGCAGAGTGAGGCGTAATAGGAATAAGCAGAAAAAGAAGCTCCGGAAAGCCTGTGCCATTGGCTTTCCGGAGCTTTTGTTTTGCAATAAATACGCTTTTTCAGTGGTTCAGGAAACGGGAGAGGAAATCCCGGGTCTCCTGCCGCTGCGGATTTCCGAATACCTCGGCGGGGTTGCCCTCCTCACAGATAACGCCCTGATTCATGTAAACCACATGATTGCTGACGTCCCGGGCGAATGCCATCTCGTGAGTGACCACCAGCATCGTCATGCCATCCTGCGCCAGCTGACGCATAACAGACAGCACCTCGCCTACCATTTCAGGGTCCAGGGCGGAGGTGGGTTCATCAAACAGCAGTACCTCCGGCTCCATTGCCAAGGCGCGGGCGATGGCGACGCGCTGCTTTTGTCCGCCAGAGATCTGGCGGGGCTTTGCATGGATATAGGGAACCATGCCCACGCGCTCCAGATATTTCATGGCGTTTTCCCGGGCGGTTTCCTTGGAGCGTTTTAAGACCTTTGTCTGTCCCACCATGCAGTTTTCCAGAACCGTCATGTTGTTGAAGAGATTAAAGGACTGAAACACCATGCCGACCTTGGAACGGTATGCGGCGGCGTTGACCTTCCGGGCGGCGACGTTAGTGCCATGATACAGGATCTCTCCGGAGGTGGGAGTTTCCAGCAGATTGATGCAGCGCAGCAGCGTGGATTTACCGGAGCCGGACGCGCCGATGATCGAGGTGACATCGCCCTTCTCCACCGTGAAATCAATGTCCCGCAATACCTCGTGGGAACCGAAGGATTTGCTCAAATGGCGGATCTCTAAAATTTGATCACTCATATCAGCGCCCTCCTCTGTTGCGTCCGTGCTTGAGAAACTGTTTCGTTTTTTCGCGGTACTCCTTGTTCTGCTCGTCAAAGGGGGTGCCGCGGTCCGGATGGCTGTAGGTCCCGGCGGTCATGGTCAGGGCGTCGTCCTGCACCAGCTCATAGCTGTCGGAGCCGTCCATCAGCTTTTCCACCAGCCGCAGTATAAAGGAGGCGATCAGCGTCATGGTAAGGTAGCCGATCATCTCAATGGCTGCGGAGGGGAAATACATGTTGTTCACGCCGGTGATGTAACGGTGGAACGCAAAGAATTCCGTGAAACCGATGATGAACATAACCGAGGTATCCTTGACATTGATGATGAAGTTGTTGCCGATCTGCGGCATGATGTTGCGCAGTGCCTGGGGAAGGATCACACTGGTCATGGTCTGGAAGTGTGTCATACCGATGGCCTTGGCGCCCTCTGTCTGACCGGGATCAATGGAGATGATGCCGCCGCGGACGGACTCTGCCATGTAAGCGCCGGTGTTGATGGAAACGATCAGAATGGCTGCCGCCCAGAGACTGGAAAAGCGCATGGTGTTGTCTGTAAAATAGGGGAGACCATAGAAGATGAACACTGCCTGCAGGACCATCGGCGTGCCGCGGAAGATTTCGACATAGGCGCGGACGATGATGCGGATGACCTTCAGGAGGATGCGTTTGAGAGGGGGATCGTTTTTGGAATAGGGGATGGTGTTGAGAATGCCGCAGGCAAGACCGATGATGCAGCCGATGATCGTGGCGACCAGCGCCAGAATCAGGGTGCTGCGAATGCCGCCCTCATAAGAACCCTTGTATTTGCTCCACAGCAGCGCCATGTCCTGTCCCAGCTTGATCAGTTTTTCCATAGGGAAGACGCTCCTTTCTATACAACATCGGAATATGGCACATCATCCGGCTTTGCAGACAAAACCGGATGATGCAGAAAATGAGAGGTTCGGGAGAGATCAGACCTCGGGCTGGATGGAAATTGCCTGGTCCATCAGGGCGTTGAAGTCATCCTCCGTCATGGTGGAGAGCACGTCGTTGATGGCGTCCTTCAGGACGGTGTTGCCCTTCTTCACGGAAATGCCGATATTGACGTTTTCCGCGCGCTCCTCCTCAGAGTCGAACTGGAAATCACCGTCCGTGCCGGAGAAGTTCAGAATGACCAGATTGTCGTCCTTAGAGGCGGCGCCCATTGCGGTGGGCATATCGGTGCAGATGAAATCCACCGTGCCGGTCTGCAGAGCCATGATCATTGCGGGAGCGGTCTCGGCGGGAGACTGCAGCTGAACGTCCTGAATCTGGGGCAGGCAGGAGTCATACCAGATGGTGCCGGACTGTGCGGTACACTTGCCGCCGGCAAGGTCTGCAATGGAAGTGGCGTTGGCATAGGGGCTGTCCTTCGTGGTAACGCAGACGATGGTGGCGTAGTAGTAGGGACCAGCCATATCCACCTGCTCCATCCGCTCTGCCGTCATAGACTGACCGGCAATGTTGGCGTCCATCGTGCCGGACTGTACGGCGGGGCAGAGGGAATCCCAGGCGGAGGAGATGATCTCCAGCTCCCAGCCATTGGCTTCACAGATCTTCTGGGCGATCATCACGTCATAGCCGTTGGCATAGGCACCGGGGACATTGGAGATGGGAACAGCGCCGTTGGAATCATCCGTCTGGGTCCAGTTATAGGGGGCGTATGCGCACTCCATGCCAACGGTGAGCACACCGTCCTCCACACCGGAAGCAACCTCGGCAGAGGAAGCCGCGCTGGAGGCGGAGCCGGAAGCGGAGGAAGACGCAGAACCGGCGGAGGAGCTGCTGCCGCAGGCAGCCAGAGAAGCGGTCATGGCAAGTGCCATTACCATTGCAAGAAGCTTTTTCATTGAAATCACCTTTCCTGTCAGATTTTTCGGCGTCTGGTGAAACACATTCCGCCGCCGCAGCGGCATGTGTAAAAAATGGACCGCTTTGTCAAGCGGTCCATGGAAAGGGTTTATATCGAGCTCCATTGATAGCGCTTCACAAAATACTCTGTGACAGTCCGGCAGGTGTTTCCTGACGAACCAGCAGACCGCAGTCAGGCAACCACGACCTACTTCGGCGATGTCCCCTTTCTTCCATAGCAGCTGCCTGGCTGTGCTGTGGAGTACTGATGAACCTCGCGCCTCTATCTAAGCGATTCAATTTTTCTGTATCGTAGCACGAAGCGGGAGGACTGTCAACGGGAGAAACAGAAAAAGCGGCGATTCTTGTGAAAACTGGATAATAAAAACGGAAAAACAGAGCAAAAAGCGGATAATATGACAGCTGCAGATGGAAAATGCCGGTTGCAGAAAAAGCGGTGTCCCGCTATAATGAATTGATTCTGAAAAGCGAAACAGGGGGGAACGGGAAATGGAGCTGGCAATTCTGAACTGGATGCAGGCACAGCTGCGCTGCGGCATGCTGGATGCGGTGCTTCCGTGGGTCAGCCGGATCTGTGATCATGGGGAGGTGTGGATTCTACTGGCGGCAGTCCTGCTGCTGCACCGGAAAACCAGACGGGTGGGAGCGGCGGTCACACTGGCGCTGCTGCTGGACCTGCTCTGCTGCAATGTGCTGCTCAAGCCGGCTATTGCGCGGGTGCGTCCCTGCGATGTCAACACAGCGCTGGCGCTGCTGATCCCAAGACCGGAGGACGGTTCCTTCCCCTCGGGGCATTCGGCGGCATCCTTTGCGGCGGTGGCTGCCCTGCTGGGGATGGAGAGCCGGCTGTGGCGTCCGGCGTTTGTGCTGGCAGTGCTGATCTGCTTTTCCAGGCTGTACCTGTATGTTCACTGGCCCAGCGATGTGCTGGCGGGAGTGGTGCTGGGAACGCTTTTGGGCTTTCTTGCCGCGCGCATCATTCAGCGCGGAGAGCGACGGCTGGCTGAAAAGCGATGTACCTCGCTTCCGGGTGGACGCCAGTCAGAGACCTTGCGAAACGGCGGAAAATAGGATATACTATTTAAATTACAGTGTCCTGTGGAAGGACAGGGAAAATCAGGCTGGCAGAAATGGGCGCAGGCGTGTCTGCGGCGGAGCTTCAGGGAGGAACACTATGAAATTGATGGTCATTGACGGCAACAGCATCATCAACCGGGCGTACTACGGAATCCGTCCGTTGACAAACCGGGAGGGGCTGTATACCCATGCCATTTACGGTTTTCTGACCACCATGAACCGTCTGACTGAGGAGGAACACCCGGACGCGCTGTGCGTGACCTTTGACGTACACGCCCCTACGTTCCGCCATACGGCAGAGGAGACCTATAAGGCGACCCGGAAGCCCATGCCGGAGGAGCTGCGGATGCAGGTGCCGGTGCTGAAGGAAGTGCTGGACGACATGAACATCCCCCGGTATGAAATGGCAGGCTGGGAGGCAGACGATCTCATCGGAACCATTTCCAGAAGGTGCGAAGCAGCCGGATGGGACTGTGTGGTCGTGACGGGAGATAAGGACTCCCTCCAGCTGGTGACGGAGCATACCAAGGTAAAGCTGGTATCCACCCGCATGGGGCAGACGACCACCAAGGATATGACTCCGGAGAGCTTTTGGGAGACGTATGGCTTTGCGCCCATTCACATGATTGACCTGAAAGCGCTGATGGGAGATGCGTCTGACAACATTCCCGGCGTTCCCGGCATCGGAGAGAAAACGGCAATGGCGCTGATCCAGAAATACGGCTCCATTGACACGGTTTATGAGAGGCTGCCGGAGATCGAGGCAAAGCCCGCCGCCATCAAAAAGCTGCAGGCGGGAGAGGAAGCTGCCCGGCATTCCTATTGGCTGGCAACCATTGTGACGGATGCGCCGCTGGACTTTGCTCCGGAGGAGAATTTGCGCAGAGAGGTCAAGCCAGAGCTGTATTCCCTGTTTTTGAAGCTGGAGTTTTCCAAGCTGATTGAGAAAATGGGACTGCGCCCGGAGGGCGGCGCGCCTGCCGGAGAAAAGCCGGAGGAATCTGATCTTACAGTGACCTGCGAGTGTGTCACAGAGGAGGACCGGGCGCAGGAGGTGCTGGAGCTTTTCCGTGATGCGGACCATGTGACTCTGCTGGCGCTGCCGGATCTTTCCGGAGTGATGGTAGACTGCAGGACAGGAAAGGATACGCAGCTTTCTGCGGAATTTTTCTTTGACCGTTATCAGGGGAACTGGAATGCCCTGTTGAAGAAGCTGTTTTCCAGTGATATCCGAAAGGTCAGTCATCAGGTGAAGGACCTGATGCGGACGCTGTTGGAAAACGGACTGCCAGCGGACGGATTTGTTTTTGATACGGCGCTGGGTTCGTATCTGCTGGATGCTACCAGCGGAAAATATGACATTGCGTCTCTGTTTGCGGCGTATTTCCATACGGAGCTGCCGCAGCCCGCGCATCTGGAAGCGGACGCATTTTCCCTGCTGGGCGACGCTGCTGCGGCGGAGACCGCGTTTCACAGCTATACAAGTGCCGTAGAAGCACTGTACCAGGCGCAGGAGCCGAAGCTGAAGGAAAACCAGCAGTGGGAGCTGTTTACGACCGCGGAGCTGCCGCTGTGCCGGGTGTTGGCGGAGATGGAGGTGGCTGGTTGCCGGGTGGATGCCCGGGCGCTGGCACAGTTCGGGGACCTGCTGGCAAGCCGCAGCGCGGAACTGGAGCAGTCGATTTATGAGATGGCGGGCGTACCCTTCAATATCAATTCTCCCAAGCAGCTGGGCGAGGTCCTGTTTGACCGGCTTCAGCTGCCCCACGGAAAGAAGACGAAGACCGGCTGGTCCACCAATGCCGAGGTACTGGATGCGCTGCGCCCCGCGCACCCCATTGTCAACGCCGTGCTGGAGTACCGCCAGTTTGCCAAGCTGAAGTCCACCTATGCGGACGGACTGCTGAAGGCAATGGACACAGACGGACGCATCCGCACCAGCTTTCAGATGACTGTGACCGCCACCGGGCGGCTTTCCTCCGCAGAGCCAAATTTGCAGAACATCCCTACCCGGACTGATCTGGGCAGCGAGATCCGGAAAATGTTTATCCCGGCGGAGGGCTGTGTTCTGGTGGATGCGGATTATTCCCAGATTGAGCTGCGCCTGCTGGCGCATATCGCGGGTGACACCGTTATGCAGGAGGCGTTCAATTCCGGTGAGGATTTCCATACCGCCACAGCGGCAAGAGTGTTCGGTGTGGCGCCGGAGGCGGTGACGCATGAGATGCGCCGCCGTGCCAAGGCGGTGAATTTCGGTATTGTGTACGGCATCTCCGCCTTTTCCCTCAGCCAGGACATCGGCGTGACCGTGGGCGAGGCAAAGGCATATATGGAGGCTTATTTTAAGACTTTTCCCGGGGTGCGCCGGTATATGACCGAGGTGGTGGAGCAGGCGAAGCAGCGGGGATATGTGGAAACGCTGCTGCACCGCCGCCGGAATCTGCCGGAGCTGACCTCCTCCAACCACAATATGCGTGCCTTCGGAGAGAGGGTGGCATTGAATATGCCCATTCAGGGCGCTGCCGCCGATGTGATGAAGCTGGCGATGGTTGCCGTGTGGAAACGGCTCCGCGCGGAAAAGCTTCAGGCGCGGCTGGTGCTTCAGGTACACGATGAATTGATCGTCGAGTGTCCGGAGGCAGAGGCGGAGACTGTGGCGCGGCTGCTGCAGCAGGAGATGGAAGGCGTGGTGAAGCTGAGTGTTCCCCTTACCGCAGACGCGCACTGGGGAAGGAACTGGCTGGAAGCCAAGGGCTGAGAACGGGAGGAAAACAGAATGGATTTGAGAATGCACGTCTGCATCGTGCCGATGAATGCGGACCATTTGGAGGAAGTGGCAGAGCTGGAACGGATCTGCTTTTCTACCCCGTGGTCCCGCAGCATGCTGGCGGAGGAGCTGGAAAACGACTGCTCGGCATTTCTGGTGGCGCTGAACGATGACGGCGCAGTGGTAGGCTATGCCGGACTTCAGGTGATTCTGGACGAGGGCTATATCACCAATGTGGCAGTTCGCCCGGAGTGCCGCCGCAACGGCATTGCGGGAAAGCTGCTTCAGGTGTTTCTGGATTTTGCACAGGCGCACCAGCTGGCGTTTTTGACGCTGGAGGTCCGGGCTTCCAATTATGGAGCCATTGCACTGTACGGAAGCAGAGGCTTCCGCAGTGTGGGACGGAGAAAGAATTACTATGAGCATCCCCGGGAGGATGCCATCATTATGACAAGGGAGTTTGGAGATGGAGCTGAGAATACCGACGCCGCACCAGCTGAGGGAGGCTTACCGTCGTGATTTGACGGTCTCCTTTCCGGAGGCGGAGCTGAAGCCGCTGCGTGCCATAGAGACCATGTGGGAAAAGGGCTGGTACCGTCCCTGGTGCCTGTTTCAGGGAGAAGAAATCGTAGGCGAGTGCTTTCTCTGGGCGGTGGAGCCTGGCTGGGCGCTGCTGGACTATTTGTGCGTTTCCCCTGTGCAGCGAAACGGCGGCGCGGGAGCGCTGCTGCTGCAAAAAATGCGGGAGAAGGAGTCGGGAACGATTATTTTCGCGGAATCGGAGGCGGTAGAGCGTGCGCCGGATCCGGATATGGCAAAGCGGAGACTGGGCTTTTACCACCGGAATGCGGCACAGCTGGCGGATTTTGACGCCCAGATTTTCGGAGTGCAGTATAAGCTGCTGTACTGGGCAGACCGGACGCTGCCAGACCGGGAGCTGATGGAGCATTACGACCGGGTGTACCGGAAGAGTTTCCTGCCGGAGAAGTACCGGGCGTATGTTCAGATCCCGTGGGACCGGACACAGCCGCCGCAGCCGCTGGTTCCCTGGGATGAATGAGAAAGAGGGTTGGAACAGTTGAAGATTCTGGCATTTGAAAGCTCCTGCGATGAAACAGCGGTTGCCGTGGTAGAGGATGGTCGGCGCGTTTTGTCTGACGCCATAGCCTCACAGGCAGCCATGCACGCGCTTTACGGCGGTGTAGTCCCGGAGATTGCCTCACGGAAGCATGTAGAAGCCATTGCGGCGCTGACAGAGCAGGCACTGGCAGAGGCAAACTGCACCAGAGAGGATATTGACGCGGTGGCAGTGACCTATGCGCCGGGGCTGATTGGCGCGGTGCTGGTGGGACTGAGCTTTGCCAAGTCCGTGGCATTTGCGTGGCGGAAGCCACTGATCCCGGTGCATCATGTCCGGGGACATATCGCGGCGAATTATCTGGCATTTCCGGAGCTGGAGCCGCCGTTTCTGGCACTGGCGATCTCCGGAGGAAATACCCTGATTGTGGATGTCCGTGGCTATACGGATATGAAGATTATTGGCGCCACCCGGGATGACGCGGCGGGAGAGTGCTTTGACAAGGCGGCGCGGGTGCTGGGACTGCCCTACCCCGGTGGAAAGCCGATGGACGAGCTGGCGCAGCAGTCGCAGGGCGGCGTATATGTCCTGCCCCATTCCAGGGTGGAGGGAGCAGAGCTGGATATGAGCTTTTCTGGCTTGAAGACCGCAGTGGTCAATCTGGCACACCATGCACAGCAGACTGGAGAGACTCTGGACCGGGCGGCGCTGGCGCGGGACTTTACACAGGCGGTCAGTGATACGCTGGTGCCCCGGGCAATGAAGGCGGCACAGCTGTGCGGACGGAGAATCATCTGCGCGGCAGGCGGTGTGGCTGCCAACTCCATCATCCGGGCGGACCTGCAGGAGGCGTGCCGCTGTGCCGGATACCAGCTGTATCTGCCGCCGCTGAAGCTGTGTGGCGACAACGGCGCCATGATCGGCGCACAGGGCTATTATGAGTACCTTGCGGGACATACGGCAGGCATGGAGCTGAATGCCTATGCAACCCGGGAGATCGACGCCTGATGGCAGCAGGCATAAAGTGCGGAAATATGGAAAAGCTACCGTCAGATGCTTTTGGCGGGGAGGAATTTCATGGAATATTTCCGGGCTTTTTTATGCGGCGGCGTATTATGCGCCATCGGACAGCTGCTAATTGACAAAACACAGTGGACACCGGCGCGGATCCTGACAGGCTATGTGGTAACAGGAGTGCTGCTGGGCGCACTGGGGATTTACCAGCCGGTGGTAGACTGGTGCGGCGCAGGGGCAACGGTGCCCTTGACCGGATTCGGCTTTACACTGGCAAAGGGTGTCCGGCAGGCGGTGGCAGAGCAGGGATGGCTGGGCGTGCTGACCGGCGGCTTGAGTGCCGCATCCGGCGGCATTGCGGCGGCTGTGGTGTTTGGTGTGCTGGTAGCGCTGCTCTGCAAGCCGGGGGAAAAGCGCTGAAAACGGAATAGTATGAAAGTCTCCCGGACGATCATCGTTCGGGAGACTTTTTAACAAATAGGGGAGCGTATGCCAATCTGATGGGTTCAGGGGAAACCTCCGCAACAGCAGGTTGCTTGTTTCCCTGCTGCTTCTGTGTTAGATTGAGATAGAGGAGGTGAGTTCCGTATGGATACAAAGGATGTCCTGCTGAATTTGCGGACGCAGAGAGGCTTGTCTCAGGATGAGCTTGCGGAAAAGCTATTCGTTACAAGGCAGGCGGTATCCCGCTGGGAAAATGGAGAGACCACGCCAAATACGGAGACATTGAAGCTGCTGTCGAGATTTTTTGATGTTTCCATCAATACGCTGCTGGGCTCTCCGCAGCAGCTGATTTGCCAATGCTGTGGGATGCCGTTGGATGATTCTTCCATCAGCAGGGAAACGGATGGTTCTTATAATGAAGAATACTGCAAGTGGTGCTACACGGGCGGCGTGTTCCGATATACCAGTAAGGAGCAGCTGATTGACTTTTGCGTGCAGCACATGGCAAGCGAAGCGTGGACAGCTGAACAGGTTCGGGCGCACATGGAAGCGGTGGTGCCAGAGCTGAAGCATTGGAAGAAATGATGATAAAAAACAGGCTCCGTATGGCTTTGCATACGGAGCCTGTTTCTTTTTTGTGAAAATTCAGTTTCCTGTGGCATCAATGACGCCTGCTCCCAGAACCACGTCCCCATCGTACAGGGCGACGGTCTGTCCCGGCGTCATGGCGCGCTGCGGCTGTGCAAAATCCACGCGGAAGCCAGTCTCCGTGGGGCAGACCCACGCCTTCTGGGGAATCTGATGATAGCGGGTCTGGACCTGGACCTCCATCCGTTCCGAAACACCGGACAGGGCGATCCAGTTGACCTCCCGGGCGAAGAGCCAGGTGTGGAACAGCTGCTGGGAGGGACCGACCACCAGTGTGTTGTGGTCGGTATCCTTTTTGCAGACATACAATGGTGTTTCGCTGGAGATACCCAGTCCCTTATGCTGTCCCAGCGTATAACGGATCAATCCCTTGTGGGTCCCCAGCGGGGTTCCCTCCAGGTCGGTGATGGCGCCAGGTTGAGCCGGGTGTCCCTTCATCCGTTCCCAAAAGGCGGCGTAATCGCCGTCCGGGGCAAAGCACAGGTCCTGACTGTCCCGCTTGCGGGCGTTGATCAGTCCGTACTGCTCCGCCAGCTCCCGGACCTCCGGCTTACTGAGATCACCCAAGGGCAGACGGGTGCGGGAGAGCTGGTGCTGCGTCAGATGGGAGAGAAAATAGCTTTGGTCTTTTGACGTATCCTTTCCACGCAGCAGCAGCCAGCGCTCAGACGTAGGATCGTACTGGATGCGGGCGTAATGTCCGGTGGCAAGAAAGTTCCGCCCCAGCACCTCCGTCCGGTGCAGCAGTTCGCCCCACTTGACAAAGCGGTTGCAGTCCATGCAGGGGTTGGGGGTTTCCCCTGCCTCATATCCGTCCAGAAAGCGTTGGACAACGGTAGAGCGGAAGATGTCCGCAAAGTCAAAGACGTAAAAGGGGAAGCCCAGCTTCCGTGCTACGGAACGGGCGTCCTCCGCGTCAGAGAGGGAACAGCAGGCGCTTTCGCAGCCCTGCCCCAGGTCCTCGTTGTGCAGAAGCCGCAGATGAACGCCGGATAGGGAACAGCCCTGCTCCCGAAGGAGCAGGGCTGCGACGGAGCTGTCAACACCGCCGCTCATGGCGACAAATCCGCGCTCACTCATGCTTGGAATCGCAGGCAGTACAGTGTTCGCAGTCCATTTTCAGTTCATCACCGTAGGGGATGTTATTTTTATCGTAATAGTCCCGGATGGCGTCCTTCACAGCTTCCTCAGCCAGAACGGAGCAGTGGATCTTGTGGGTGGGCAGACCGTCCAGAGCCTCGACCACAGCCTTGTTGGAAAGCTTCAGCGCTTCACTGATGGGCTTGCCCTTGATCATTTCTGTTGCCATAGAGGAGGTGGCGATGGCGCTGCCGCAGCCAAAGGTGTTGAACTTTACGTCCGTGATGACCTGGCTGGCAGGATCGACCTTGATATACATCCGCATGATGTCGCCGCACTTGGCGTTGCCGACCTCACCGATGCCGTCCGCGTCTTCCATCTTGCCAACATTCCGGGGATGCTGGAAATGGTCCATGACCTTTTCACTGTATAACATAATCAGGAACTCCTTTCAAAATCAAATCAGGTGCTTGCGCTGCCCCTTTTCCAGCTCATCCCACACGGGGGACATATCCCGCAGGTAGGAGATGATGCCGGGCAGCACATCCAGAATATAATCAATATCCTTTTCGGTGTTGTACTCGCTCAGGGACATCCGCAGAGAGCCGTGGGCAACCTCATGGGGACGACCGATGGCAAGCAGTACATGGCTGGGATCCAGAGAGCCGGAGGTACAGGCACTGCCAGAGGAAGCCTCAATGCCCTTTTCATCCAGCAGAAGCAACATGGACTCGCCCTCAATGCCCTCAAAGCAGAAGTTCACGTTGCCCGGCAGGCGGACCTTCGGGTCGCCGTTCAGAGCGGAGTGGGGGATCTTGCTGAGTCCGGCAATGAGCTTGTCCCGCAGGGGAGTCATCTTGGCAGCATTTTCCGCCATATGCTCACAGGCATCCTGGAAGGCAGCGGCAGCGCCGACAATACCAGGGATATTCTCAGTACCGGCGCGCTTTCCGCGCTCCTGTGCGCCGCCCTCGATCACGTTGGTCAGTGCAATGCCGCGCTTGGCGTACAGAACACCGACGCCCTTGGGACCGTGGAACTTGTGGGCGGAAAGGCTGAGCATGTCAATGTCCATTGCCTGCACGTCAATGGGGAGGTGTCCGGCAGCCTGCACAGCGTCTGTGTGGAACAGAACGCCAGCTTCCCGGCAGATCCTGCCGATCTCCGGAATGGGCTGGATGGTGCCGATCTCATTGTTGGCAAACATAATGGTCACCAGGCAGGTATCCGGACGGATGGCTGCCTTTACCTGCTCTGCGGAGATGACGCCGTTTTCGGGGACGTCCAGCAGAGTGACCTCATAGCCCTGCTGCTCCATCTTTCTCAGGGTGTGCAGAACAGCGTGATGCTCAAACTTGGTGGAAATGATGTGCTTCTTGCCCTTCCGTGCACCCAGAACAGCGGCGGAAATGATTGCCTGATTGTCAGCTTCACTGCCGCCGGAGGTAAACGTGATCTCCCGGGGATCGGCATTCAGGTATTTTGCAAAGGTTTCCCGTGCCGCCTGAAGCTTTTCCGCAGCGCGCTGACCAACCGTGTGCAGGCTGGAGGGGTTGCCGTAGACCTCAGAAAAACAGGGCAGCATCGCGTCCAGCGCTGTTTTGCTGACAGCGGTGGTAGCGGCATTATCAACATAGATGACCATGACTCTGAACTCCTTCATTTCATATCTGATTACTATGATTTATGTATAACACCACAAAGCCTGTCTGTCAAGAGAGGAAAGAAATAAAAAACTGTAAATTTACACAAATGTTGAAAAGAACGACGGATTTTTCGGAGAATAACCGTTTAATTGTGCAAGAAAACGGAAAAAGGAGGTTTGCTAAAACTAACTGCCAAAAGAAGAGATCAGGAGTGCTGACCCTTCTCCACAGCGGCAGAGGAAGCGTGCTTCTGCTCGTTTTTTACCAGATCCGCCAGGGTAAAACGGTCAATATACTGGTTGATGACCTGATACAGACCGGACCAGAAATCCAGCGTGGCGCATTCCGTCCGGTAATCACAGTGGTTTTCCTGATCCTCCAGGCAGGAGACCGGGGCAAGGTTTCCCTCGGTCAGGCGCAGGATGGAGCCGATGGTGTATTCCTCGGGTTTTCTTGCCAGACGGTAGCCGCCCTGTGGACCGCGTCCGCTTTTCAGAAAGCCGGGCTTGCTTAAAAGGGCAACGATCTGCTCCAGATATTTTACGGAGATATCCTGACGGGCGGCGATGTCCCGCAGCGAGATCAGAGAACCGTCGTTGTGTTCAGCCAGATCGATCATAAGATGCAGGGCATATCTCCCCTTGGTGGAAATTCGCATGAGATGACCTCCTTCATTCTTGTCTATTTTGGCATAGCTGATTCAAAAATTCAAGAAAAACAGACTTAATCAAGGGAAAATTCAGAAAATGCAGGATGAAAAAACCGGGAGATGCCCTGAAAAGCATCTCCCGGAGGGAAAAGAAGGTGGAAATGAGAAACCGTATTAGGCGACCCCTTCACAGAACCGCATGAGGATCGTGGCAGTCTGGGCGCGGGTAGCCGTTCCCTTGGGCAGCAGCATTCCGCTGCTGTTTCCGTTGATAAGACCGCTGGCATTCGCCCAGCTCATGGCAGGGCGCGCAAAGCTTCCGATGCTTGCCTGGTCCGCATAGCCGGTCAGCTCTGCGGAGGAGGACAGGTCATAGCCCTTGTACTGCGCGTAACGGTACAGGATCACCGCCAGCTGTTCCCGGGTAACGGCGTTGCTGGGACCGAAGCACCCATTGCCGTAGCCGCTGACGATCTGGTTGCTTGCTGCCCAGATGGCGGCCTGCTCACAGTAGCTACCTGACGGGACATCCGAGAAGGGACAGGAGCCGGTAACGGCAGGCTCTCCGTCCAGCCGGTAGAGGATCGTGACCAACATTCCCCGGGTGATGGTGGCATAGGGAGAGAAGGTGTTGGCACTGGTGCCGTTCATCAGACCATTTTGAAGTACATAGCGAGAGGCTTCGTAAAACCAGTCGTTGGTGGACACATCATTGAAGCTGCTGCTTTGGGCAGGCGCGCCGCCGGAGGGCTGACCGCTGCTGCCGTCAGGTGCGGCAGGAGGCTGCTGGCTGCCGCTGGCTCCGGGAGCCGCAGGCGGCTGACTACCGCCATTACCCGGCTGCGGACTGCCGCTCATCCCGCCGGAGGATGATGTGCCGGTTTGAGCGGATGCAGTGGTGGCGCTGGTGCTGCCTGCGTATAGGGTATAGCTGCTGCCGGAGGTCAGCTTCGGGGAGGAAAAGAAGATATAGCTGGTATTGCAAACAGCGGTACCGCCGTAGACCGTGCTGCCGGAGCTGTCCTTCAGGGTGAAGCTGCCGCCTTTGGAAACGAGCGCGGAGCTGCTGCGGCTGCTGCCGGGCTGACCGCCGCCCATGCCATTCGAGGAGCCAAAGGTCACATAAGGCTGTGCGGCGCTGATCCGTACACCCATGCCGCTGCTGCCGCCTGCCGCCAGCACTGTGCCGCCGGAGACCGTCAGGGTGCCATCGGCGTCCAGGGGCTGGTTGTCGGCGGTGTTGGCGGTCCAGACTGTCACCGTGCCGCCGGAAATGGTCAGGTCGCCGTTGGAGTCAAAGCCATCTCCAGTGGAGGAGTAAGCATAGATGGTGCCGCCAGAGATGCTCATGGAGAAGTTGTAATTGGTCAGGTTGGAGTTGGCGGCGTTCAGGCAGTCGTCTGACGCGGTGATGCTGATATTGCCGGAGTAAATGTTCAGCGTGGCTGCTTCGAGTCCTTCATAGCAGTCCGTAATGGTGATGGTGGGACCGCTGGTGCCGTCAGCGCCGATGTTCAGTGCCAGGTCACTGTGAACAGCGTCGTCTCCGGCGGAGATGGTGAGAGTGCCGCTTTCAATATCCAGCTGCTGTTCAGCATTGATGGCATCGTTGACTGGGGCGGAGATGTTCAGCTCCACATTCCGGATGGTCAGAGAGTCGTCTCCGTCTTCATCGGTATTAGCACCGGATTTGATGCCGTTTTTGCCGTTGGCGACAATATTCAGTGTGCCGGAGCCGCAGATGGTAACGTCAGCTCCATCCTTGCACTTGATGACAGCGTTTTCTGCATTCTCGTTGTCCGTATAGGTCCCATCGTTGTTTTTCTCGCTGTCCGTCAGGGTGTTTTCCGTGCCGCTGGCAGCAACAATAGTGACCTCCGTGGACTTATTGCAGGAGATGGGAGCGGTATCTGCACTGGTCAATGTCAGACCGTCCAGTACCAGCGTGACACCTGTGGTGCCTTTTTTGATTTTGATGGAACCGTCTGCGCAGCTGCCGGAGATCAAATAGGTGCCGCTTTCCTGAATGGTCAGGTCTGTGCCGCTGATTTTGTAGCCGGTGTAGCTGCCATCCTCCGCAGTGATGCCGCTGTTGGAGAAGGTGAATTCCGTAGCGCCCTTCGCAGTGTATTCACTGGCGGCTTCTGTGACCGTAGGCAGCAGGGACAGCGCCAGCGCAGCCGCTGCGGCTCCGGACAAAAGCTTCATTGGGATCCGTTTGTTCATAGTTGTTCATCCTTTCGCAGTTGTATTTGCTTTGCACGTCTTACCGCAGTACGGTGCCATCGGCAAGGGTGATGGTATAGCCGTTGAAGTGGATGGTGCCGTTGTTTACCAGGCTGGTCACAGTGCAGTCCCCGGTGAGGGTCCAGACGCAGCCGCTTTCGATGGTAATGACCGCGTTGTCAGATACGGCGGTGCCGCCCTGAGCGTTGTCAACGATACTTACCGTTCCGGTGAAGCTGCTGCCGTTGGTAAGGGTCATATTCAGGTTAGAGATGGTGTCTACGATGATATTGCCCTCTAAGGCTTGGGCATCAGCAGTGAAGTCCACCTGAGCGCCGTTGCTTCCGGCGGTACCCCAGCCGTGGCTGGCGGAGTTGCCCACCACCCGCAGCAAAGCCCCGTTCGCATCCTCATTTTTGAGGGTCACGCCGGAGAGGGTCAGGACGCAGTGGGTATTGGTCACATAGAACATGTCGCCGTTTTTCGCCGTCAGGCTGCCGCCAGTCATGGAAAAGGTGGAGGTGCCGATATCCGCGTCGCCGCTCATGGACTGGTAGATCATCACATTGTGGACGTTTTCGTCGGAGCTGGCGCCCTGGGTATCACTCATGCTGCCGGATACGGTGCAGTTTTCCAGAGCAATGGAATTTTCTCCCTCAATGACCAGAGCTTCAGAGTGGTTAGCAGTCAGCTCGGCGTTTTTTACCGTGATATCTGCCGTGGAGTAAACGGCAGGGGAGTTATAGCCATTGGAGGTGTAGGTGCCGCCGTTTACATTGACAGTCCCGCCGCCTCGGTCAGAGCGGATGGCGGCAGAGGAATTGCCGGAGGTCTCCACGGTCAGGTTCTGAGCGTTGGTGGTGCCGCCGCCAGTGGTCTGAATGCCGCCGGAGTTGTCCGCTGTGGTGGTGATGGTGGAGTCAGAGATGTTGACAGTGGTGCTGCTGCCGTAGCTGAACACGCCATTGCCGTTCTGGGCGGAAGAGGTGACGGCGGCGTTCTGAATGTTCACAGTGGCTCCGTTGGTGGCAAGCAGGGCGGCGTTGACGCCGTAGAAATCGCCATTTTCCGTGTTAGAGGTTGCCCCGGCGCTTTTCTCCACCGTGATCCCGTCCAGTGTAACGGTGGTTCCATCGATACGCAGGGCATTTTCATCGTCACCGGTGGAGAAATAAGAGATATCGGAGTAAGCTCCGTCCTCGGTAATGGTGTTGGCGCTGCTGCCCTGCGTCACTTCGCTGCTGCCGCCAAAGCCGCCGGGACCGCCGTCCAGATCTACGATATCAGCGGAAACGGCGGTGTCATTTTCGTCTATCTGAACAGACAGTACATCGCCCATTGCAATGTCCTCCAGCGCGGCGCTTTCTCCGTTTTCTGTGATCTCCGCATCGGAAAGATCCAGCGTCACGGATTCCGTTCCCGCTGTGAAGGTGCTGCCCGGCTGTGCGGGCACCTGTCCGTCCGGGGGAGCGTCCGGCGCGTTTCCGGAGGGTGCGGAGCCATCCGGCTTTCCGCTGGGTGCGTTCCCACCGGAAGTATCTGTATCATCCGGCTTCTCCGGCGGGGTTTGTCCGCTGCTGTTATTTGCTGTGCCGCTGTCCGGCTTTTCCGGTGGTGTGCCGGGCTGGCTGCCGCCATCCGGCGCAGCGGATGCGATGTTCTCTGTCAGGGTTCCCAGCAGTAGGGTGATCTCGCTGCCATCAATGGCGGAGACCTGTCCGGTCAAGGTGTCCCCGTCCGCCGTGCCGGATGCCTGTGTGCCGCAGGCGGTGAGGGATAGCGTCAGTGCCGCCGCGCACAAAAGGGATGTCCACTTTTTTGCTTTCATATGAAATAGCCTCCTTATGGTGCTTGTATATTCATGGGGAGCCTCCGGCTGCCGCCGCTGCGGTTCCTTGTGATGCGCTTATCATAAAACCGCAGCCTAAAGGGAACCTAAAGAATTCTTCAAAATTTTCTTTAGGTTTTCTTTAGGCTGCATCTGTATGCTGATTCCATCAAGGAGGTAGTAGCATGGCTGATAAGATCCAGAACTGCTTTGAACGTTATGAAAAGAAGTATATGCTGACCATAGCCCAGCAGCAATTCCTGCTGGAGAGGATGCAGCTCTATCTGCGGCAGGACCAATACGGCGCATACACCATCTGCAACATTTATTATGATACGGAGGACTGGCGGCTGATCCGCACCTCGCTGGAAAAGCCTGTGTATAAGGAAAAGCTGCGTGTGCGCAGCTACGGCGTTCCAGAAAAGAATGGGCAGGTGTTTGTAGAATTGAAAAAGAAATTTGACGGTGTGGTCTACAAGCGACGTATTACAACGGACGCCGACCTGGTGGAGCCCTTTTTGCAGGGAGCGCTTCCAGAGGGGCGCTTCGGACAAATCGGCAGGGAGATCCTTTGGGCGCAGTCCTTTTACCGGACGGAACCAAGGGTGTTCATCGGCTATGACCGTCTGGCATTCGCTGGGAAGGAGGACCCGGAGCTGCGCATTACCTTCGATACCGGATTGCGGTGGAGGAAAACAGAACTGGATCTCCGGCTGGGTGACCACGGCGCGCCGCTGCTTCCGCCCGGTAATGTGCTGATGGAGGTCAAGCTTCCCGGCGTCTGTCCCCTGTGGCTCAGTCATCTGCTGTCCGAGGTGAAGGCGGCGCCTGCGTCCTTTTCCAAATATGGGACCTGTTACCGGAGGTTTATTCTGCCGGGCAATACCAAACGAATGAAAATGGAGGAACAAAACTGTGCTTAATTCTGTGATTGGGACGGAGCTGACTCTGTCTGCTTTTTTGATCTGTACTGTAGTATCGTTGATTTTGGGTATCGGCGTTGCCCTTGTGAGCATGTACCGCACCCGTTCTACGCCCAGCTTTGCTGTGACACTGGCGGTTTTACCTGCCGTGGTGCAGCTGGTCATCATGCTGGTCAATGGAAATCTGGGCGCCGGGGTGGCTGTGGCAGGTGCCTTTGGATTGGTGCGCTTCCGGTCCGCTCCCGGAACGGCGCGGGAGATCGGCGCGTTGTTTCTGGCAATGGCGCTGGGGCTTGCCACAGGTATGGGCTGCGTGGGATTGGCAGTGCTTGCATTTGTGCTGATCTCTGCCATGCTGCTGGTGCTGACAATGCTGAATTTCGGGCAGCAGACCTCTACGGAGCGGATGCTGAAGATCACCATTCCGGAAAATCTGGACTATGACGGCTTGTTTGATGATCTGTTGAAGCAGTATACTAAAAAATATGCCTTAACCCAGGTCAAAACCACTAATATGGGAACGCTGTATGAGCTGGACTACCGCATCGTGCTTCCGCAGGAGATGGTACCCAAGGCATTTTTGGATGCGCTGCGCTGCCGCAATGGAAATTTGAATATCGTCTGTGGACGGATAGCGGCAAGGGATGCGCTCTGACGCACTTGCTTTTCGCGGAGCAGTCCGCTATACTACAGGCAATTCTATAGAATAACGTGGGTGAGGATGAATGAAGCTGCTGATTGCAGAGGATGAACTGGATCTGGCGGAAGCGCTGACCGTCTTTTTTGAGCGAAACCATTTCACGGTGGATGCCGTACACAATGGCTTCGATGCCTATGAATACGCCGTGACCGGCGTGTATGATGCGGTGATTTTAGATGTGATGATGCCGAAGATGGACGGTATCCAGGTGCTGGAAAGGCTGCGGAGCGAAGGGATCAAAACGCCCATTATGATGCTGACTGCCAAGGGACAGAAGGAGGACCGCATCATTGGCTTTAATTCCGGCGCGGATGATTATCTGCCGAAGCCCTTTGATCCGGATGAGCTTTTGAGCCGGGTGCGGGCGATGTTGCGGCGGAGCGAGGCATACCAGCCCACGGTGCTGACCTTTGGTGATCTGACGCTGGACCCGGGCAGCGGAGACCTGACCTGCGGCGAAAAGTCCCTTCGTCTCAGCGGACGGGAATTTCAGATCATGGAGCTGTTTCTGCGCTCGCCAAAGCAGGTGTTTTCTGCGGAACGCATCATGGAAAAGGTCTGGGGCTGGGACAATGAGGCGGAGATCAACGTGGTTTGGGTGAATATCTCCAATCTGCGCAAGAAGCTGAAGACCATTGGCTCCACGGCTGCCATCCATGCCAACCGGGGCTTGGGCTATCTGCTGGAGGAGGAAGCATGATCAAACGGCTGCGAAACCGCTTTATCCGCATTGCGACGCTTTCTGTCGCGGCGGTCATGCTGCTGTTAACGCTGATTTTGAATACCGCAAATTTTATCTCTACGGATGCGGACCTGCGGGATACGCTGACCCTGATCTATGAGAATGAGGGAACCATCCCCACGATGTCCCGCGCTCCGACCTCCAGCAGCGGCGGGCAGACGCCGCCGGAGGAGAAACCCTCTGCCGCACCGCCGACAGGTGGACGCCCCAGCGGACCGTTTACGGCGGAGACGCCGTATTCCACCCGCTATTTTGTCCTGCACTATCAGGACGATGGGACCCTGACAATGGCGGATTTGGGGAAGATCGCGGCGGTTTCGGAGGAGGACACCGGAGAATATCTGGCGGCGGCAGTGGCAAACGGCACAGGCTATGGGTACTATGGGCAGTACCGTTTTTTTACCGCCCATACGGGCAGTGACCGGAACATTGCTATTTTTCTGGACGGTTATCAGAAGTTCCGCTCTCTGAAGCTGGTGCTTATCTGGTCTCTGGCTGCCGACGCGGCGTGCATTCTTCTGGTGTTCCTTCTGGTGGTCCTGCTGTCCCGCAAAGCCATTGACCCGGTGGTGCGCAGCGCCCAGCAGCAAAAGCAGTTCATCACCGATGCAAGCCACGAGCTGAAGACTCCGATTACCGTTATTACCACCAGCTTGAAGGTGCTGGAAATGGATGTGGGCAGGCAGAAGTGGATCGATAAGGCGCTGGCACAGACCGAGAAGCTGACGGGACTGGTCAACTCCCTGGTGACGCTTTCCCGTATGGATGAGGAGGAATCTCCCCTGCACATGGCAGAATTTCCAATCAGCGGCACCGTGGCGGAAACAGCGGAATCCTTCCGGGATTTTGCACGGGAAAAGGGACATGAGCTGGAGCTGTCCATTGCACCGGGGCTGACCTACCGGGGCGATGAATACGCTGTACGGCAGTTAGTATCGATTCTGCTGGATAATGCAGTCAAGTATGCGCTGCCGGATACTCCTATTGACCTTTCCCTGCAAAAAAGCCGCAGAGGTGTGGTTTTGCAGACCTCCAACCGCTGCGACACCGCGCAGCCCATTGACACCGCAAGACTGTTTGACCGGTTTTACCGGGCGGATCCCTCCCGCAGCACGACCAACGGCTTTGGCATTGGACTTTCCATTGCCCGCGGCATTGCGGAGGGACACCGGGGAACCATTTCCGCAAAGCTGAACGGCGACCGAATCTTGTTTCAGGCAGAACTGAATTAGACCGGGCTGTAGGGCGAATGTTGGATAAGGAAACGCTTCATGAATATAAAAAACGAAACGAGTGCCGCACGGAAAACCTTCCGTGCGGCACCTGCTGTCTCTGAAGCATTTACTTTTTTTCGTCCAGCAGCATGACGCCCTGGGGCGGATTGCAGTCGATGGCGCCGACGATGCGGTGGGGCAGATACGGCTCCTCCAGATAGGCGAGGTCCTCATCTGTCAGCCCTACTGTCAAGGCAGCGGCGGCATCGTCCAGATACCCCGCTTTGGTCGCACCGACAATGGGTGAGCTGACGCCCTTTGCCCAGTGCCATGCCAGTGCAATCTCCTGCATTTTCACACCGTACCTCTCCGCGACCTCTGCGACACGGGTGACGATCTGCATATCCTGCTCCTCGGTGCGGTCATATTTTCCCATAGCCACACGGTCTGTTCGGCTGCGGAGCGTGTCCGTGTTCCAGGTGGGGCGGGTCAGGTGCCCTGCCGCCAGAGGACTGTAGGGCATCAGACTGACACCCATCTGGCGGCATATGGGAATCAGCTCCCGCTCGTCCTCACGGTAGAGAAGGTTATAGTGGTTCTCCATAGCTTCAAACCGCGCCCAGCCGTGGTCCCGTGCGCACAGCTGCATATTGTGGAACTGGTAGCCATACATGGCGGAAGCACCCAGCGCCCGGACCTTGCCTGCCTTCACCAGCTCGTTCAGGGCTTCCATCGTTTCTTCAATGGGTGTCTCATAGTCAAAACGGTGAATGATGTAGAGATCAAGGTAGTCAGTGTCCAGCCGCTTCAGGCTGCCGTCGATCTCCCGGAAAATGGCTTCGCGGGACAGCCTGCCGGGGTTGAAATAAACCTTGGAGGCGATGACAACCTGATCCCGGCTGACGTTCTTTTTCAGCGCCCGTCCCAGGTATTCCTCACTGCTTCCGGCAGAGTAGCCGTTGGCGGTGTCGAAGAAGTTGATGCCCAGGTCGAGGGCGTGCTTTACCACAGCCCCGGTGGCTGCTTCATCCAGCGTCCAGTCGTGCATGGTGCCTGCCTTGCCAAAGCTCATGCAGCCCACGCAGACCTTGGAGATCTTGATATCGGTTCTGCCTAATTTTGTGTATTCCATTCAGTATGCTCCCTTGTGCAGGCAGGTTTCACAGCCCAAGACCTTCGACCCACTTCTGCACGGAGGCGGTGCTTTCCCGGCTGCTCAGGCGCTTTCCGGGAAGCCACTTTGTTTCTGCGGAGCAGCAGCGCTTGAGAATGCTGTCCGTTTTGCCCATGCCGCTGCTGCCGGAGGTAGCAAAGGGGATGACGGTTTTGCCTGTAAAATCATAGCCCTCCAGAAAGGCTTCGATGATGCGGGGAGCCTGATACCACCAGATGGGGAAGCCCACAAATACCGTGTCATACTGCGCCATATCCTCCACGCGGCTTGCAATGGCAGGGCGGCTCTGTTCATCGTTCATTTCCACAGTGCTGCGGCTCTTTTTGTCGTTCCAGTTCAGATCGGCGGCGGTGTAGCGCTGCTCCGGCTGAATCTCAAACAGGCTGCCGCCGGTTACGCTGGCGATGGTCCTTGCCAGCCTTGCCGTTTCGCCGCTGGCGGAAAAATAAGCGACTAAAGTTTTTTTCATGATGATACACTCCTTTTTGGTTATATATGGATTCCAGCAGCACCTCATGATGCAGCTGAAAGTATTCAACGTATGGGGAAAAGCAATATTATATGGTGGACATAGCGTCAGCTTTGAGTTGACCACCTCAATTTATGCAAGGGCTTGCGAGGACTGCAGCGCAGTTCCCTACTTTGTGGGAATCAGGTTGCTTTCGTAGGGGCGCTTTCCGGCAAGCACCTCATCGTAAAAATTCTGCTTCCAGTCAATATAGGCAACGCTGTCCTCCAGCTCTTGAATGGATGCGCGCAATACTGCCTGCTTCTGCGCCAGCATTTCCTTGCGCTGCGGAATGGTGACTTCCCCCAGCAGGCACATTGCCAGATAGTCCTTCATTTCCTGTATGCTCATGCCGCACTTTTTCAGGCAGGTCAGGCTGTCGATCCATGCAACGTCATGCTCGTCAAAGACGCGGCGGTTGTTTTTATCCCGCTTGACATTGGGGACCAGTCCCTCGTTGCAATAAAATTTCAATGCCTGATAGGTCATGTTCGTTTTTCTGCATACCTGCATCATAGTGTAAAGCATAGCGTGCTCCTTGGCGAATTTTTTCTAAAAAGCCTATTGACCGGCTGTTACAACCGGTTGCTATAATCGGCAGTATCAACCGGAAATGACAATCGAATTATAGCACGGCAATACCGCTGCTGCAAGAAATTTAAGGAAAAGCGCAGCAGACGGGTTTGAGGAAAGGATGTGTTTCTGTGAACGATTTCATTTTTGAAAATAGAACAAGGGTATACTTTGGCAGGGGCGGCGTAGCAAAGCATTTGGGCAGTCTGCTGGAGAGCTATGGCAGCACCGTCATGCTGGCATACGGCGGCGGCTCCATCAAGCGCAACGGTGTGTATGATGAGGTGACTGCGATTCTGCATGCTGCGGGAAAGAGGATCGTGGAATTTTCCGGCATCATGCCCAACCCTACCTATGCCAAGGTACAGGAGGGTGCAAGGCTGGCACGGGAAAAGCATGTGGACCTGATCCTTGCTGTGGGAGGCGGCTCTGTGTCTGACTGCTGTAAGGTGATTTCCGCGCAGGCAAAGCTGGATGAGGATATCTGGGAGATGGAAAATACCAGACACGGGCTTCCTCAAAGCTTCATTCCACTGGGTACCATTGTCACTGTGTTTGGCACTGGCTCCGAAATGAACAACGGTGCGGTCATCACCCATGAGGAAAAGAAAATCAAGGGGGCGCTGTGGGGCGCGCAGGCGGACTTCGCTTTTCTGGACCCCGGTTATACGATGTCCGTGCCTATGAAACAGGTCCTTTCCGGCGCGTTTGACACATTGAGCCATGTGATGGAGACCTATTTCGGCAAACCGGATGAAAATAACCTGTCCGATGACATCAACGAGGCGGTGATGCGCAGTGTTATCCGCAATATCCGCGTCCTGCTGACCGATCCGGAGAATTACAACGCCAGAAGCGAGCTGGCGTGGGCATCCGCCATGGCGGAGAACGGTGTGTTGAAGATCGGCAAGGTCACAGATTTTCAGGCGCATCAAATCGAGCACCAGCTGGGGGCGTACACCAACTGCAATCACGGCGCGGGGCTGGCGGTGATCCATCCTGTCCTTTACCGCCACATCTGTCGGTTTGGTTCGGCACGGTTTGCCCGGTGGGCACGGAATGTCTGGGGCATTATGCCCAAAAGCAGTGAAGAGGAGACCGCGGCTGCAGGAGTGGAGTCGTTGGCGGCATTTATCAAGGAGACCGGTTTGCCAACGACCTTCACCGAACTGGGGATTCCTGCGGATACGGACCTCCGTGCCGTGGCAGATTCGACCAACCTTACCGCAGGCTGCTGTAAGAAATTGACCCATGATGAGATCTACGAAATTCTGACTGAGTGCATGTAATAGCGATATAGATATTATATTTTGTATCTTGCTGAAATGTAAAAATTCGCCGCAAGCGTTAAATGCCTGCGGTGAATTGAAGACCAGTTATATTCTGCGCCGCTGTGGTCAAAGGCTAAGAGAGTTCGGGAACACAACGGAAACCGTACCTGCCCCGTCGTAATGTTTCCTACTGGGCATCTGTTCCGTAGTAACGAGATAGCTGATTTCGGAGTCGGCAGTGCCCTGAGGTAGTAATGACACAAATTGTCGTTGACAAGATAAAAACTTCCTTTTCTGTCATCTGTCTGAATCATCAAAACAATCAAATCAGCACAAAAAGCACATTCACTCCATTTCTTAGCAGCATTGCATTTATTGCTGTTCTCCTATACAATATGAAGCATCAGAGATTTGCCATTACTAACATCAAATCGTAGACTGGCAGTAGAAGGGGCGTAATCAAAATGAAGGGTCAACGAAAGTATATCGCTATGATCGTACTGCAAAGCGTTTTGTACGGAGCAATGGACGTTATATCCAAGTTAGTCTACCGTGCTATACCTGTCTACTGTTTTCTGCTTTTGCGGTATGTGCTTGCCTCGGTAATCATGCTTCTGATTTGGCATAGAACGATTCTGTCAGAATTGAAAACAGCCAGAGTAATATCCTACATTCTTCCCAGCCTATGTATGTCCTGCGCCTTTATTTTCAGCAATCTGGCACTTCGGCATACCTCTGCCACCAATGTGTCCTTTATTCGTTCTCTGTCGGCAATTCTGGTACCGGTCCTATTGCTTCTGTTTTTTCAACAGAAATATAGGCGTAAGGACATAATAGTCCAGGTCCTGATGGTCCTTGGACTGTATCTGCTCTGCATCAAAGGCGGTTTTCACAGCATTGGACTGGGTGAGGTGCTTGCCTTTCTTGCTGCACTGTTGGTGGCAGGCTCCTTGGTGTTTGGAAAGCAGGCGCTTCGGTCGATCAGCGCAGTCAGCCTCTCCTTTGCGCAAACGATTCTGTCGGTGCTTGTGTGCGGGATGATGTGCGTTCTGACCGATGCGGTCCCATATATCAGGCGAGCATTTGATTGGAAAATTATTCTGGCCTTGACCTACGCTGCCGTTGCCTGCACAATTGGCGGCTATATGCTTCAGAATATTGCACTGAAACATATTTCTTCAAAAATCACCGGAATGGTACAGTGTCTCTATCCGATCGCAACGGCAGGTATCGCTTATTTTGTTTTGGACGAGCGGCTGTCGCTACTGGGAATGATTGGAGCTGCCATCATTATCATTGCCGTTTTATTGGAAAGCACAGAAAATTAAAGCGGTTTCACAATAATCGATGTTTACTGCTTCAAAGGATATTTTTACAGCTATATCCTTTACTTTAAAAATACAAAGAAGTGGCGAAAATCATTTGATTTTCGCCACTTCTTGGAGCTAATGATGTGACTCGAACACACGACCTGCTGATTACGAAGTGTATCCGGGTGCTCCGTTTGACGGTTTTCAGGGCTTTTGAAGCCTTTCCGCCCGGCATATTGCGCACGTTTCACCCCATCTGTTCCATTGTTTCCGTTCGCTCGTCTCCCCATGTGGGTCAGCGTGTGGGTCAAGACCCCTCACCATATATAAAGGTTTTTCCAAACGGTAGCACTCAGCGGCGCAGAATACAATTGGAAAGTAAATTGCAAACCAGTCGTATTCTGCACCGCTGTAGTCAATAAAAGGACTTTTGGTTTTGATTTGCGCTGATGAACGCTTTAAGGATTCGGGAACACAACGGAAATCGCACCTGCCCCGTCGTAATACTTCCGGCTGGACATCTGTTCCGTAGTGACGAGGTAACTGACCTCTGAGTTAGCAGTGCCCTGACGGTAGGTGTAGGAGGTCTTGCCGCTGACGGTTTTGGGCGTGGAGAGCATATCGGCATCTGGATGGTAACGGTAGATATAGTAGGTCTCTACACCCTCCATCTCCTGCCAAGAAAGGGCCAGGCTGCCGTTTTCCGCATTGTAGGAAACAGAGGGTGTAACAGCCGCAGTCGGAGCATCCCCACAGGTCGCGCCCACACTGTTTGTACCGGACACATTGTCGGCAATCTCCACATAGGAGATGGGCTGCACGATATAGCGGTGGGTGCTGCCGGATTCCAGACCATCCATCACAGCGGTGGTATCGGCAGTAGTCTCCAGCATTTCGATATGGTCGGTGGCGGCGTCATAGGTGAAAAGCTGATACTCCGTCGCACCCTCCACAGCCTGCCAGCTTAGCGTGATACTGTCCGGTGTGGTGGAAACGGCGGATACCATAGCGGGAGAAGCCAGCGTTGCCAGTTCCACCTTTTGCTCCGGCTCCTCGCCGTTTAGAATCTGGATGACACGGAAGCCCACATCCTCATAGCCCTGAGAGGCGTCCCGACCCTCCTTGCGGTATTCCGTGCGGCAGTCGGTGCGGGCGGAATCCCAAGCGCCGCCTTTGACGCCCAAGGAACCGTCTGCGCGGACAGTGGTTGTCCACTCCCACACATTGCCCCAGAAGTCCACTGCGCCGTGAGCGCCGCGGGTCACCTTGGCATACTCCTCAACAGAGGTGCGGCCATCATTCACGCCGCAGTTGAAGTCAGCGTCTTTAGGCATGTGACCAGCTGCCAGCTCCCATTCGCTTTCGTTGGGCAGGCGATAGGTATTTACCCCGTCGCACTCCGTCAGCCAGTCGCAGTAGGCTTCGGCATCCTCAGCGGACACATCATTCACGGGGAAATCGTCCTCTCCGGCGGGATAAACGCCATCCGTCCAGTTGGAGGGGGCAGGATAGTCGGTTTCAGAAATGAACGCGGCATACTGCGTGTTGGTGACAGGAGTGCGCCCCACATAGACCGTGGTGCCTGCGCCCATGACAGGGATGTAGTCATACTGGTAGGCGTTGGCCACTTTCCAGTTCAGAAGGCGGGGGTCGGTGAAGCGAAGCATACTGCTGTTGATGCGGTTCCAGTAGGTTTCGTACATCTCCTGCACGATCTCCTCCATCTCGGCCACCTTGGCTTCGCCGCCGGGCTTACCTGCCGTTTCCTCCTTCAGCTCCGCCAGCTTCGCCTCCTTGCGGACGAGCACGGCATCATAGTTCTTGATGACCTCGGCACGCAGATTGAGATAATTTTCCTCTGTCGGCTTGCGCTTGTAGAGGGAAATCAGCTGTTTGGTTTCCTCCGTCAGTTCCGGCTGCTCCTTCTCAATGAAATCGCTCTTGTCGAACATATTCATCCCATCATCCTCAATCTTCGGCTTCTTTGCCGCCGCGGCGGATGTGGGCAGAACGGTCAGCACGATAAGCGCGGCTGACAGCAGGGCTGTGATTCGTTTTGATGCTCGCATATTGTTTTCCTCCAAAGTGTGTGTTTGGCTGCGCTGTCTCTATATACGCACGGGATACGGAAATCTTGGGGGTGCTGTCGAAAAATCAGGAAAGCAGCCAGTTCAGCAGTTCCGCACCATGCTCCAGCCATGCCTTCTGCGGTACGCCAACATGGTCGGTTTCCGGGAAAACAGTGATTTGCGCGTCTGCATTTTGCTGTTCCAGCACGGCAATCAGCCGTTCTGAGGACTCCGGCTTGACCACCACATCGTCCTCGCCCACAAAAGCCCAGATCGGCATATTCTTGAGGAGCGCAAGCGTTTCCAGCGTGGTATCCACGCTGCCGCTCATGGGGGCGATGCGAGAAAATACATCAGGATAGGTCAATGCCAGATCCCATGTTCCAGTGCCGCCCATGCTGTGTCCGGTGAGACTAATGCGGCTGCGGTCAATGTGGTTTTCTTCACAGACCTTGCTGATCAGCTGCATGACAGTCTCCGCGGCGGGCTTCCATCCCCGCTGGTCTGCGGAAAGCTGAGGAATCAGTACATACGACGGGACTTCCCCCAGCAGACCATCTGCCAGATACTGCGGAAATCCGTCTGTGTCGGTGAGGACGGACAGGTCGCTTCCCTTGCCGTGACCACCGTGGAGATAGACGATCAGCGGCATATCGGGCTGCGGGTCGGCCGGAGTATACAACAGATACCCTATGGAGCCGAAGCTGTTTTCCGTCAAGGTAGGAACAGCTTTTGCGGACGGAAAATACTGATCCAGCAGATAGGCGATTTCGGCGCGGCTGGCAGGCGCACAAAGGTCAAGGGCGCCCATGGCATCCGTAAATAAGTTGTGTTCGTTGGCCCAATCGAAGGCATCCGCCGCCCATGCACAGCCGTTTATGAATGCCGCAGAGCCTACTTGATTGGTTGGTGTACTCCCTGTTTTTTCAGCATAGCGGTGAAATACTACGGCAAGCTGTTCCCGTGTAATGGAATCCTGAGGGCGAAAGCTGCCATCCTGAAATCCGGCAAACACGCCGGACTCCACGCACCAGGAAAGCCCTTCGGCAAACCAATCACTTGGCGCAGTGTCCGTGAATCCGGCGGGCTGTCCGGCAGTTGGACAGCCTTCTATTCGCCAGAGGATCACCGACAGCATAGCGCGGGTCAGGGGGCCATTGGGCGTGAAGGTGCTGGTACTGGTGCCGTTCATCCAGTTTTCCTCGTAGACCCGCTCTACGGATTCAAAATACCATGCTGAATCAGATACATCCGAAAATGGAGCGTTTGCGGCGGATACGGGAACGCTTAGAGCGGAAATAAGCAGCACCCCCGCCAGCAGAATACGCAAAAGCCTTATATTCATTGTGAAATCATTTCCTCCTGATTTTCTGTATTTCACCTGTATATACGGAAAGAAAGGCTCTTAATTGGGGGACACAAAAAATTTTTTGTTCTTTTAATTACCCCCAAAAGGTTCACAATCGCTGCGTATATAAAAATAGCAGGCGCAAAAGCCGCAAAAACAAAAGGAGGAATTTTTTATGAAAGCAAATAAGTGGATGTCTATGGTACTGGCAATGGCTCTGGTCGCTGGCAGCGGTGTGACCGCATATGCCGCAGAGGTGGACGCTCCGGTTGATCCGACTACACCCTCCGAACAGCAGCCTGCCGAAGAAACACCGACTGTCGAAATCGTGGAGGATATGATTGAACAGCTGGAGCAGGAAATTGCAGACGAAGAAAATGGCAGCACTGCCAAAGAAACTCCAGCAGAAGAAAGCACCAAAGATGTGGAAACACCCAATGATAATGTGTCTACTGACGAAACCGACGCAGACAATGCGGAGGAAGGAACAGAATCTCCGACTGAGAGTGAAGGCGAAATGGAAGAACTGCCCGAACAGCCCGCTGAAAAGCCGGAGCACTCTCACGGCGGCTCTGGTCAAAAAGAAGAACGTGCCGCTGCCCGCCAGGAACGCCTTGCCCAGCGGGATGCCAAAATTGAACTGGCCCGTCAGACTCGAGAGGTACGCCTTGCTGCCAAGGAATCCCGCATTGCCCTGCTGGATCGGTTGAAAGAGCTGCATGCATTGCTGGAAGGACAGGAAATGGATGATCAGGATGAGCTTGTAATCGAATTGCGTGCCATTCAGGAACAGATCAAGGCTTACCGTCAGAGCCGGTGATTTGATTTTCTAAAGAGGTGTGGATACACTTCCACACCTCTTTCCTATGGCGCTGAATGGCGAGCCGCTTGACAGGAACGTATTTTTTCGCTATTTTATTCCTGCGATTGCGTAAAACTGCGGAACTGGAGGGACGGCAGTATGAATGAAACGGAACAGCTTCTGCTGGCCCAGCGTGACCCGCAGGCAAGGGAGACCATTTTATCGGAAAATGACCTGTTTATCCGTCGCTGCGCATCAAAGGCGGCGGAGCGGCTTGTGGACTGCCATGATGATGCCTATTCCGAAGCGCTGATTGCCTTTAATGACGCCATCACCGCCTACCGCCCGGAAAAAGGCTCCTTTCAGGCCCTTGCCGCCGCAGCCATTCAAAACCGGGTCACGGATCTTTTGCGTAAGGAAAGCAGAAATGCCAAGTGCGTGCCTTTCAGTGCCCTCAGTATGCAGAATGACCACGGCGGCGAAGTTCCCTTTGAAATGGAAGATCCCGTTCCTATGGTGTCGGATGCTGCGTTGGAAATCAGTGCGCTTCGGCAGGAACTGGACAAATTCAATATTTCTTTTTTCGACTTGCCGAAATCGTCCCCAAAGTTTGGCCGGACAAAACGGGCTTGTCTGGAGGTCATCCGCTGGCTGATCCAGCAGCCGGAGCGAGTGGCGGCGGTCCGAAAAACAAAATGCCTCCCCGCCAGTCAGATCATGGCGGAGCTGGGGACTGGCAGCAAGGTTCTGGAACGCAACCGAACCTATATCATTGCCGGGATGCTGATCTGGGCGGGAGACTATCAGATCATGCGGGAATATTTCAAGATTGGAAAGGAGGGGCTTTAAGATGCGGGGAATCGTCATGGAAATCAAGGGCAGCCGCTGCGTCATTTTGAAAAAAAATGGCACTTTTGCGGAAATCCGAAACCGAAATTATGCGGTGGGGCAGGAAGTTTCCGCATCGAACCCCTCTGTGGGGAAAGCTCTCTCTGCGGCGGCGTGTCTGGCGGTGATCTGCACGGCAGCTTTTGGTTACCACCTCTACTACACGCCGGCCAGCTATGTCTACATGGACATCAATCCCAGTGTCCGGCTGGATCTGAACTGCTTTGAGCGGGTCATTGATGTGGTGCCGCTGAATGAGGACGCCGAGGTGCTGCTCTCCAATCTCTCTATCCGTAAGGGAACAGCAGAGGACTGCATGAACACTATTGTGTCTGCCTGTCAGGAGCAGAATTACCTGAACGAACATAATACGGATATTGAAGTCAGTGTGCGGACAGACAGCGACAAGCTGGAAACAGAGGTAGAAACCACTTCTGCCGCCATCAGGGAGGAACAACTGGAGGTCTCCGTATTCCAGATGGATGAGGAAGAAAACGACAGTGCCATGGAACGCCATATCTCCGCCAGACGCCTCCGGGCTGCGCGGGTCTATACGGAGCAGTTCGGTGGGACCTTGGACGAAAATTTAGAACTGCTGAAAGATTTCACCAATGATGAAATTTTTGAAATTGTCCGGGAAGCCCGCCGCGGCAGCCATAAAAAGGATTCTACAGCGAATTCTACTCCCACCCAAAACACCGATTATGAGGAAAACGATAGTACTGCTACCCAGCCCGAAACATCTGAGGAAACGCCGACTCCGGTGAATCGTCAAGATTCAGGAGAAATGCCAGCCCATACCAAGGGTGACACCGAAAGCCAGACATCTTCACATCCTTCCCCTGCACCAGGGCACCAGCTTCCCGCCAAACGGCTGGAGGCTATTCGGGCATATACAGAGCAGTTCGGCGGTACGCTGGCGGAGAATGTCAAGTTGCTTCAAGGAATCTCCTCTCCTGAAATTTACAAAATGATTGAGGAGGCACAGACTGCACAAGGAGATGGGATGCAGGATGAAACCCCATCTGCCGCACCGTAATACAAACAGCCATAAAAAATCACCGCTTTTTAAAAAACGGTGATTTTCTTTGCCTGCCCCCAACTTTTCGACATCATTCCCGTATAGAAATACATACGGGGAGATTCGGCCATGCCGTGCACTCGTGGAAAGGGGTATGACTATGACAGCAGATTCGATATTAGAATACTTGCAAATGGAAATGGGGTGCCGTTATCTCTCTGACTTACATTGCCTTACGGGAGGAAAGCGCAGTCGCATGCTGTATCTGCTTAGCCAGATTCCAAGGGAAGTGGCTTCGGACAGAGATTGGGCGGATGTAGGAAAGTATCTTTCCTGTTAAAAATAAAAAATGATTATGCATTTGACCGCTGTAATCAATAAAAGCTGCCCACCGGCATCCACCTTGAAAACGAATGCCGATGGGCGGTTGTTCACTGCTTTTTGAGCCATTCAAAAAATGCGTCTCGGGAGATCTCCTCCCGGTCGCATTTTTTCTTTTCTGCTCTGGCGCGTTCACTCCAGTCATAAAACTGTTGGTCAGTAATCCGCCCGGCCTTGATCCATGCGAACCGCTTCTTGTACTCCTTGCGGTAAGCTTTGAACACGGGGTCTGCCGTCTGCTTTTTTGTCCACTGCTGGAAAGCACCAGCCTCACGGCAGCGCTGCTGTCCTTCGGGAACAGGCCGCCCGCAATACTCTGCACTGACACGTCCGGTTTGTGCAAAGTACCGTCCGCAGTTCTTGCAGCGCCGCACGGTGATATTCCGCTCCACGCAGCTCCGCAGAGAGTAGTCGATCATGTCCCGAATGCTGGAAGAATACAGCACAGGTGAACACCGTCCGGGCTCCACCGGCTCAAAGCTGAGCGGGATGGGGCGGAATGAAAACAGGTCGGAATCTCTTGGCATATCGTAGGTATAATTTTTTGCCGCCTGTGCCTGCGGCTCCCGCCCTGCGCTGTCTACATCCAGCACCAACTCAAAAAAGCGTTGAACCTGTTGCTGATACAGCGGAAGCTGTTCAGGGAGCTGGCGCAGTTCGTCCAGTATCTGCGCATCCTCTGCACTGCCTCGGTCATTTTGAATGTACATTGCTGACTGGCGGTAGCGGCAGTGAACATAGAGAAGCCGAAAATAAATGTGTATGGAGGCTAACCTCCCCAGTTTTCTCCTGACATTCTCAAGTGCGTCCCGGTCATCCTCCACGATAAATCGGCTCCAGTTATCCGCGATGCTTTGCAGTATCGGCGTCACTTCCGCGCAGTCCAGTTCCTGAAAGGAGAGGAGGCTTTCCAGAAAGGGAAATTCTTTCTGGACATCCGGAACGCCTTGTGTACCAAGGGAATCATACTGAAAAATCTCTCTGCTCTCAGAGAAATACATTTTGGCATACCACATAGAAAGTCACTCCCAATGATAGACAATCATAAAAAGTTAATAAAATAAGTCTTGACGAAGTCGACAAGATATGTTACGATGCAATCCTCAATGAACTGTCAAAAATAATTTGTTTTTAGTCTAACACCGAGACAAGACATTGTCAATGGAAAAGACAGCCGATGATTGAGAAACGAACCTCGACAATAGAATACCCATCACCAGAGATGATACTCACCGGAGAAGCATCGCCAAGACGCTGCACGAAGCAGCCGAGCGTGCCAAGGCTGATGAAAACGCTGTGCAGGTCAAACAAGACCGCAGGGCAGGAATGGGTATGGTGCGTGGCAGAAAGGTATCAATGGGCATAATGGCCATATTGGGAAAACTTCTGTTGCGGGATATACCTGTTTGGGAAAACTGCTCTCAGAAAAACTCGGCGGTGGCTACTATTCAATCGGAACGGATGTGCAGAAAACGCAGTTTAACTCTCAAACGGACAATGGAGGGTTTGAGGTTATGGAGGTCAGCAACGCAAATGATTTGAATAGCCAACTCTCCGACGGAGATAGTGGTCAATACTATTTTATTGATTTTGCAAGTGCATCCTCTGACGAAGTGTGGGAGCAAATTCTGAGCGAAAAACAGTCAATTACAACACTTAATGTTAATTTGTCTGGCATGGAGAAATTGCTAAAAGCCGCATATACAGTCAATATTACTCCACAAGATACTTTTGACGGTATGATCGTTTTTCACTCCGTCACGCCATCAACAATACTTGATGAGTAAAAATAGCAGACCCGGCCAAGTCCATCAACGGTCAAGATGAACGGCGCAAATGCGCCGCCGTTGACAGCCCTGCCCGTCTTTGCCGTTCTGTAATTAAGAGGGTGACAGCACAAAATGCTGCCGCCCTCTGCCATTATTCAGATCGGCGGCGATCCTGCTGTCGCATTGCCAGCTCGTAATCAGCCTGCCGCCGTCCGTCTTTTGCGGATTTTCGGTGTAGTCGATGATGTCGCTGATAGTTGCGAATGGTGTCGCCGCTCACACCGGCTTCCTGTCCGACTTCATCATCGCTGCGGAACTTCGCCGAAATTTTCGGCGAAGTCAAATCTGTCCGTGCGCCCTGCCGCTTGATGGCCTCCATCTTCATCTTGTAGGCTTTGGCGCGTTCGGAGGGAAGAATATTTTCTCGCTGGAGGTTGCTGTCCACCATGATGATAGTAGCAGCGTCCCGGTCGATGTTGCGGACAATGACGGGCATGGTGGTCAGTCCCGCCAGCTCACAGGCGTGTTTGCGGCGGTGGCCTGCGATCAGCTCATAGCCGCCGTCCTCCCGTGGCCGCGCCAGCGCGGGGACAAGGACACCGTATTCCTTGACGCTCTCGGCGGTTTCCTGCATGGACGCATCCTCCCGCACCTGAAAGGGATGATCCGGGAACGGATGCAGCTCAGAGAGCGGAATCTGAACGACTACTTCCTGCTGCGGCTTCGGCTTTTTGGATGGCGCGGGCTTTTGGCCCGGTTCTTTCTGCGCTGTTTTTTCAGGCATCGTGTTCCTCCTGTCGGCCTCTGATTTTGGGTACAAAAAAGGACATTTCTTCTTTGCAGAGGAAATGTCCTGATTTTTTGGACGGGCTGACAGTCCGCCCAAACGGTATTTTGTTTTTGTCGTTACTATAACACCCCCTACGATATAACTACTTCGCGGCTCGATTTCTCGGTTTGGAAAAGGATGAAAACCCTTGATATACGGGGCTTTTCCGGTTTGTCGTAATTATACCACGTCATTCCGTTTTCCTCATAGGGCTGGAACTCGCCGATGACGGTGATCTCCGTCCCCAGATCCGGGTAATCGTCCGGATAGGTATGATCACTCTCCAGAACGAACTTCATACCCTGCGCGCAGCAGGCCGTCGCATCGGCGATGATGCAGGCATAGGCCACAGGGTCAGGCTGCGTAACGCCGTCCACCACCATCTGATAGATGGAAAATACCCCCGTCATTTTGATCGTCTTGCCGTAATAGCTCTCCGGATCGTAATAGAGCATATTGTAGACCTCGGAATAGACCATGGTGCTGCTGAGCACCGTCAGATCCACATCCATGCCCGTCGGCAGAGGTCTGCGTCTGTTCGGAACTCTCCGGAGCTTGTTGCTTGTCCTGCGTTTCCTGCTTATCCGGAGTCGGGGTGATCTCAGACGGTGCGGAGACTTCTTCATCGGAAGGAAGTGTGTTATTTTCTGCGCCGTTTTCGCTGTCTTTCCCATAGGCACAGAGGGAAACTGCCATGCAGACAGCCAGCAGCAGGCAAAAATTCCGGTTCATCTTGCTTTGCCTCCTCTCACGCGGCCAAGGACCGAACGAACCAAAAATGCCAGAATATCCACCGCTACGATGGTGGAGCCCACCGGCGTCCCCGCCAGAATGGAGGTCAGGATAACCGGAGGTAGGGAATGTCTACCCCCGTTCCTGATTAATAGGATGGATTTGTGTACGATTTAGGGTTGAAATCCAAGGAATTTTTGCCTGTGGTCGACGAGAAGAGAGGGGTATATGTAAAAAATATCTTCTCTCGCAAATGAGGCTTATACTGACGAATAAACGTAGATTTCCCCTTTTTTATTCTGAGCCAATCGGGTGGTGTTGCAGTCTGTATTTTTCCGTGCTATAATGATGCCACAAAATGATGATGTGGTGTTTTCAAGGCATTTGATATGCTGCTTTTAACCACGCAATTGCGCAGAACAATTGCGTGGTTTTGTTCTGCATTTTTCAGGAGGACAATATGAAAGCAAATCAAAAACTTGGAACCATCATGAAGGAGCTGGTCTGGTTCAGCCTGCCGCTGATCCTCAGCGGTGTTTTACAGCAGCTCTACAACTGGGCGGATGCGTTTATCGTCGGCAATGTGGACGGCGAGCTGTCGCTGTCTGCCATCGGCGTGACAACAACGCCCATCAACTTTTTTATCACAACGATCACGGGCTTCACGCTGGGGCTGTCCGTCCTGATCGCAAAGAACTTCGGGGCAAAGAAGCAGGAAAATATCCCGCCCGTGCTGGCGGTATTCGCCGTGATTCTTGGCGGTGTATTCCTGCTCATTGCGGCTGGCGGCTCCGCGCTGTCCTATCCGTTTATGGCGCTGCTGCACACACCGTCCGATACCATCGGGCTTGCCAGCAGCTATATCCGTATCATTTTCCTCGGACTGCCGTTTTTAGCGGTCTACAATGTCTATACCGCGACTCTGCGCGGACTTGGAGACAGCCGGATCCCGTTCCTGTCCATTCTGCTTTCCTCCATCGTCAATGTGCTGCTGGACATTCTTTTCGTCGCGGAATTTCGCTGGGGCGTACAGGGCGCTGCCACGGCAACGGTGCTGTCTCAGGCAACGATGACCGTTTTCATCGTGATCTACGGGACAAGGAAGTACCGCTGGCTGAAAAGCGGCTACCGAAAGGACAGCTTCTGCGCTTCCGTTGTGCGGGAGGGCGTGCGGTTCGGACTGCCGCCGATGCTGCAATCCAGCATCAGCTCTCTGGGCGGTCTGGTCTTGCAGGATTTTATGAACCGCTTCGGAACGGATACCGTCACCGCCATTACCACAGCATACCGCATTGACACGCTGGTCATGCTGCCCATTGTAAATCTCGGCTCCGGCATCTCCACAATCACCGCCCACAGCCACGGCGCTGGTGATGAGGTCCGCACACGCAAGACGCTCACTGCCGGTACGATATCGACCCTTGTGGTGTCGCTGCTCCTTACAGGAATCGTGATCCCGACAGGAGGAAAGATCATTGCCCTTTTCGGTGCCGGAGCGACTGCGGTCATGATCGGAAGCGCGTTCTTTCAGCGCATCGCCTGTTTTTATCCCATCTTCGGCTTGACCACGGCGTTCCGCGGCTACCTTGAAGGCAGGGGCGATCTGGTGTATTCCAGCGTCGCTGGCATGGTGTCGCTGGCGGTACGCATCCTCGCCTCCTACGCAATGGCTCCATACTTCGGCAATATGTCGATCGCCTACGCCGAAATGCTTTCCTGGGTGTGGCTGCTCGTGATGTACCTGGTGCGGTTTGTGCGGAACAGGAGAGCCCGGAGACAGATCGGCGAGGATTCGCAGACAGCAGCCCTGTGACCGCTCCGTGCGCTCCCGCCCATTGCGCTTTTATCCAATGTGCGGTGGAAAGAGGCAGCGCATAATTCTGCCTTACTACAATTTTGTCGGATATACCGAAGCATAAGCTGTCATTCTTTATTCGAGGTTGAATAAGAAATATCTTGGTATACCGCAGGCTGAAGAAATAGGAGGTACAGGCGGCAGGCAGATATAAAGTTTTTTTATATCGCCATATTCAAGGTCTGTATTATACAAAAGTTAGCGTTGATGTTATCCTTATATTAGTCAATCGGCGAAACGACAGAAAGGACGGAAGAAAATATGAAGCTGAAGGCAAAGACCGCAAATCTTATTATGACCGTTGCCGCAATTGTTCTGGGAGCAGCGATTTTGATCCTGACAAAGGTGCAGGGTCTGGAGCTTGTCAAGAGCGCAAAGATGGGTCCTGGCTTTTTCCCGATGGTATGCGGCATTGCGATCATCGGCTGCGGTATCCTGATGCTGCTGGAACTGAACACGCAGAACCGCAGAGCGAAAACGGATGAGGCAGCGGCGGCCGAAATGGAAAAGGGCGTGCTTGACCCGCGGGAACTGCGGAATCTGCTGGTATTTGCGGTCCTCGGCATAGGTGTGCTGCTGCTTTCAAAGTATATCGGTCTGCTCACCAGCCTTGGGCTGTGCGTGATCGCTTACCTGAAGATTCAGGGTAAGGATTCTTGGCTTAAGTCGATCATCACAGGCGTATGCATGGTCGTGTTCCTTTATCTGGTGTTCGTCCTGTTTCTGCACGTTCCCGTGCCCGAAGGACCGCTCGGATTTTAAGAAAGGAGAACGTAGATATGAGTGTGCTTTCCAATCTGGTCAATGGATTCTCCATTCTGGCAAATCCGATGACGATCGTTTATTCGCTTGTCGGCGTGGTCTGCGGCGTCATCATTGGCGCGCTCCCGGGTCTTGGTCCGTCCGTCGGCATCGCGGTGCTACTGCCGATGTGCTATGGTCTTGATCCGGTCTGTGCGCTGTGTATGTTGTGCGGCATTTACTATGGCGCTATGTACGGCGGTTCGATCACCTCGATCCTGATCAACACCCCCGGCGACTCCGCGGCGATCATGACGACGCTCGACGGCTACCCGATGGCGCAGAAGGGACAAGCTGGCAAGGCGCTCGGCATGGCCTGTCTGGCTTCCGTGATCGGCGGTACGATCTGTGTCGTGCTGTTTATGACCTTCGCCCCGGTGATCTCCAATTTTGCCACGGTGTTCGGTCCGTCGGAATACTTTGCGCTGATGGTGCTGGGCCTCACCTCCATCGCGGGCATGACCGGTAAGTCTCCGGCCAAGGGCTTCTTTGCTGCGTTCCTCGGTCTGTTTGTAGCGGGCATCGGCATTGATTTGATTTTCGGCACGCCGAAGTTCGTGTTCGGCAACGTCAATCTTTACTCCGGCATCGACTTTGTTCCGGTCGCAATGGGCTTGTTCGGCATTGCGGAGATCACCTGCAACTTCCAAGATAACAACATCGTTGTAGACAAGGAAAACCTTAAGCTCAAGAATCTGCTGCCGAATAAAGAAGAGTGGAAGCTCAGCCTGCCGCATATTGGGCGCGGTACGATCCTCGGCTTTATCGTCGGTATGCTGCCCGGTGCGGGAGCAACGATCGCATCGTTCCTTTCCTATGATATGGCAAAAAAGACCTCTAAGCGCGGGCATCTTTTCGGCACTGGCGTTATCGAAGGTGTTGCCGCGCCGGAATGTGCGAACAATGCCGCGTCCATGGGCGCGATGGTTCCCATGCTGACGCTCGGTGTACCCGGGTCGGGTGCGACGGCGATTATGATGGGTGCGCTGATGATGCTCGGCATTTCTCCTGGTCCGTCCTTCTTCACCAAAGAAGCGGATGTCGCGTGGGGTCTGGTCGCCTCCATGTACCTCGGCAACGTGATTCTTGTCTGCATCGGGCTGGGAGCGCTTGGCCTGTTCGTCCGTATACTCAACGTCCGCACAACAACGCTGAATGCGCTGATCTTCGCATTCATTCTGATGGGCGCGTATGCATTGAACAACTCTATGTTTACGGTCGGTGTTACGCTCTTCTTCGGCCTGCTGGGATACTTCTTCAAGAAGGTGAATATTCCCGCTGCGCCGATGGTGCTTGCATTGGTCCTCGGAGCACTGACGGAGACCAACCTGAGACAGGGGCTGATCATTGACGACAATAATTTCTGGCGTGTGATCATGCACCCCATTTCCGGTGTTATCATTGTTTTGGCGATTCTGCTCGCGTTCGGTACGCCGATCAAATCGTTCCTCAAAAAGAGATTTGCCAAGAAGGCATGAACGGTCCCTTACGATATAAACAGAATGTTCCTGTTTATAAATAATGAAACAAGAGAAAAAATGGGAAAGGAAGCACACACTATGAAAAGAGCACTTGCACTGATCCTTGCTGCCGTGATGGCGTTGGCACTTGTCGCCTGTGGTCAAAAGGGAAACAGCGACCAGCAGCAAGAGGACCAGACTTCTGAGGGCTGGGTCCCCACCAAGGACATTGAGTTCGTGATCCCCTTTGGCGCTGGCGGCGGCAATGACGTTATGGTTCGCAAGATCGTTGAGATCATCGAGAAAAATGATCTTTGCCCTGTGAACATTGTTCCCGTGAACAAGTCCGGCGGTTCCGGTGTCGTCGGTTATACCTATCTTACCTCCAAGGGGGCCGGGGATGAGTACACGCTGGCTTCTACCTCTGCGAGCTTCTACACCCAGCCTCTGACCGGCAACTCCCCCTTTTCCCCGGATGAGACAAACTTCTCTTTCGTTGCGCACATGGTCAAGGATCCCCTTGTTCTCGTTGCCAACCCCAAGTATGGCTTTACCAGTATGCAGGATATCGTCGACTATGCTAAGGCTCACCCAGGCGAACTGAAGTGGGGCGGCATCGGCAATGCTTCCGACGACGCGATCATCATGTATATGTTCAATGATTTGGCTGGCATCGACCTGACCTATGTCCCCTATGACGACTCCGGCCTGCTTCAGGCGGCCATTCTCGGTGGTCACATTGCCCTGTCCGTTAACTCTCTGGCTGAGGCGGAAGAGCACATGAAGGCCGGTACGATGACACCGATCGCTGTCTGCGCGGATGAGCGCCTTACCAGTTTGCCCGATGTTCCCACCACAGCGGAGCAGGGCTATGACATCTCCCATCAGCAGAGCCGCGGCATCGTTATGAATGCCGACGTTAAGGAGGAAGTCCTTGCCTACTATTCCGACATCTTCCAGAAGGTCTCCGAGACGGATGAGTGGAAGGAGTTCGCCGAAAAGAACGCGATGAGCAACATCTTCCTGCCCTACGACCAGTACGCGGCTTACGCCGAGGAAATGCTTGCAGACTATACCGAGTATCTCACACTGGCCAATGCCAATCAGTAAACCAAGGTACTGAAACCTCCTTCTCTATGCAAAAGAGCCGACTGTCGTAATACAGCCGGCTCTTTCGCATATGTTAGCCACATATGGTACCTGTGTCTAGTGAGCGGCTGTGTTCCTCCATAAATTTCAGAAAAGAATTCATACAGGGGGAGGCTTCCATTTCTTCCATGTAGGCAAACCAGAGCTGGCGCGTGAAGGGCGTGCCGTCCGGGTGGTTCAGCGGCAGAGCGTGGAGTGTGTGCCCGTCCATATAGTAGTCGCCGAATACGATGGCAGTCCCAAAGCCAGAATCGACCATGCTGAGGCAGATGTCGAGATTTTTAACATTCATTCGCACATCCATAGGGATATGAAAGGTCTCATCCCACCAAAGCTGCACGTTATCCTGCGTATTTTTTGAAGTGTTGTGAAGAATAATGGGCATTTCCTTTAGTTCCTCAAGCGTGAGAGGCTGCTTGCAGACGGCATAGGCACGCATGGTAGAAAGCGGAAGCCGCGGCAGGTTTTCACAGTAATCGCCATGGACAAAACCACAATAGGCTTTGCAGGTGGTAATGGCCCGCTCGACCTCGGAGGAGTTGACAACTTCAAGACGGAAGGTCGTCTCGGGCGAGAGCTTTTTATACCGCAGCAGCAGCGCAGGGAGAAAGTATTTTGCTATCGTAGACGGTGCAACGATCTTAATAATGCCGATGTCTTCGCCGGAAGTTCCCTGGACATGGCGCAGAGTTTCGTTGACCAAGTCCATGATCTTCTGAGACTGCATGGAAAGATATTCGCCTTCCGGAGTAAAGAGGAGACCCCTGTTGCTTCGGATCGCGATTTGACAGCCGACCTCTTTTTCGATGTTTTGAAGTCTGATCGTAAGCGCTGGCTGAGAAATAAAGAGTTCTTTGGCGGCGCTGGAAAGACTTTTAGTGCGGTAAATGACGGACAAGGTGAACCAGTCTTCGGTTTTCACAAAGAAGACCTCCCTAAAATAGTGATGGTCCCGTCCGCGAAGGAGAGAACGGGGGTAGCGGCAATGAGCCGGACAAAAGCATAAAAACTGCTTATGGCAAACGATTAAGAAACGGTATTATGCAAAGGAATACGGCACTGCTACAATATAGACAGAGAATACGTGGCATCTATTCTTATGTTTATTAAGATGAAAGAGAGGAAAAACATGAAAGTCGATTTAGAAAAGTGTATTGGCTGCAAAAAATGCATACCGTTTTGTCCGCAGGGTGCGATCCATGTGGAGGACAAGAAGGCATTCATTGATCAAGAGGAGTGCGTAGAGTGCGGTATCTGCGTGCGTCAGATCGAATGTCCCCGCAAGGCCTTTTATGAGCCGGAGGAGGTCCGTCAGTGGCCCCGCTCGGTGCGCAAGGTCTTTGGAGACCCGACGGAAAAGCACGAAAGCACGGGCGTCCGCGGCCGCGGAACGGAGGAGGTCAAGACCAACGATGTGACCGGTCGCGTCAAGCGCGGTGAGGTTGGCTTTGCGCTGGAATTCGGTCGGCCGTCCATCGGCTGCCGCGTGAAGGACGTGGAGGTCGTGACGATCCCGCTGGCAAAAATGGGGATCGAGTTTGAGCCGTGTAATCCGCTCACCTCTCTGCTTGATACGGAGACCGGCATCGTTCACGATGACGTGAGGAACGAGAAGATTCTCTCTGCCATTGTGGAGTTCACGATCCCCGAGGAGCGGTTCGCGGAGGTCGTGGCGACGGTCTATGACGTGGCGCAGCATTGCAAGGGCACGGTATTTTCCTGGGGTCTGGTGGTCCGGTATGCCGAGGATGGTACGATCCCCGTGACGAAGATCCTTGACAAAATGGGGATCAAGTATCCCAAGAATGCAAAGGTAAACGTCGGCCTTGGCCGCCCGCTGACAAACGCATAAGGAGGAAGCGATATGTCTCATACATTACATAGATTTGGCCCGGAAGAGACCTTCCAGAATGACTTTCCGTTCATCTCCCGACCGGCCATGAAATTCAATGACAAGGGCGCGGCGCCCAAGATGCGCAGGGTCATGGAGATCTGCCTGGATGAAGGCCCCGTGAACTGGGGCTCGCTGACGACAAAGCAGAATCTGACGCTCGGGTTTGACCGTGAGGAGCTACTCAACAAGACAGAGGACAACTCTCCGGCCATGGGCTGCTTTGACGATCGGCAGAAGGTCGTCAATGTGCTCAAAAAGCTCAAGGAGGAGGACCTCGGGATGTCGGTGGTCGTTACCGGCCTGCGTGACAAGGTGGAGGATATCTGCCATGAGGTCGGCCTGACACCGCATTCTGCCGACCTAGCGCTCGGCATCTTTGGCGACACCTCCCGCCTGCCTGATGATGAAACGATGTGCTACACGACCATGTGCGGCCACGCCATGATCTCGGCCGGCCTTGTCAAGCAGATCCGGAAGGCGGTCGTGGAAGGACGCATGGAGCCGGAGAAGGCCGCGAAGATCCTGGCCAAGCCCTGCTACTGCGGCATCTTCAACATCACCCGCGCGGAAAACCTGCTGGAGGCGGAAAAGGAGAGGGAAAAGGGAGAATAAAGCTGTCCTTATTATATTTGAGAGCTGGAATAATGTCAACCGCGCTGCCGTGCTTTTCACGGCAGCGCGTGCTTTGACAGGTCCATCGTTTAGGCCGGATTTTGAGGCGGATGATAGAAAGGATAAGCAATGGTAATTAATCGTGAAAAATGTGTGGGCTGTGGGATATGCACCCTTTACTGCCCCGCCGATGCGATCCGCGTCGCTGTGGACGAAAACGGGAAAAGGAAGGCGTCGATTGATCAGGAGAGATGCCTGGAATGTGGGACGTGCATCCGGAAACGTGTGGTGAAATGCCCGAGAGACGCCATTTATGAGTTGCCGAAAGAGGAACGCTCGGTTGGGCGCCAGATGCGGCGCTTCTTCTCGGACCCTTCTACAACGCATCCGTTGACCGGCGTGCCGGGACGCGGCACGGAGGAGGTCAAGACCAACGATGTGACCGGCCGCGTCTGCCGCGGAGAGCTTGGTCTGTGTCTGGAAATGGGACGGCCCGTAGTGGGAACGTCTGTGCGTGAGATTGAGAAAGCAACGATGCGGCTGGCGCAGTGCGGCATTGAGATCGAACCGTGCAACCCGCTCAGCGACCTGCTTGAGGATCGAAAGACCGGCAAATTCAAAGAAGAGTATCTGGAGGAACGGTTTGTCAGCGCGATCATCGAGTTCTGTATTCCCTTTGAGCGAGGAGCGGAAATGCTGAAAGTGTGTCAGGAGATTGCGGACCGGACAGAGACCGTCTTTTCCATGGATATGATCTGCTGTTATAATGAGGACGGGACCAATCCGGCGGTCAAGCTGTGCGAGGAGCTCGGAGTCATCGTGCGTCCCAATGCCAAAGTGAATATCGGCATCGGACGTCCTTACAAAATCGAAAGAGAGAGGTGCTGATATGTCGCATTCACTGCATCGGCGCGGGAGCGTGGAATCGCTTCGGCACGACTATCTGCTGCTGGTCACGGCGGCGTCTGGCATCAACAGTGCCAACAGTAAGGAAAAGCTGCGGCGCGTGCTAGACCTTGTGTGGGAGATCGGCCCGATCAATACCGGCTCAAATGAGGTGGGAACGATCCTGTCCGGCGTGAGTGTGGAGGAGATCAAGGCTGGGTTCACGGAGGTGCCGCGCGTGCGCTGTGTGTTCGACAGCGAGGAAAAGATGCGGGAGATCATCGGGCGCCTCATTGAGATGGATCTGGGGATCTCGGTCACCGTATCCGGGCCGCGCGCAGAGGTGGAAAAAATGTGCCGGGACTTCGGCATCAAGCCGCATTCGGCAAACTTCTCGCTGGACATCTGGGGTCGGCGGGAAAAGCTGCCCCCGGAGGAGATTTTGGAGTTTATCACCATGTGCGGCCACGGCATGATCTCCAAGGCGTTGGTGGTCGATACCATCGAGCGGGTCAAAGCGGGAAAGATGACGCCCGAAGAGGGCGCGGTCCGCATGGGAAGCCCTTGCGTGTGCGGCTTTTTTAATCCTACCCGCGCGATCATGGCGCTTGAAAAATATGTGCAGAAGGAGGAAAATTGAACGGCAATACCTGCTGCGTGGCTACGTTATAGTCAGCAATCAGCTCGGCACAGACAATCGGTAGCTTGCGCGGGTTGGTTTCCAAAATGTCTGTAAGCGGTGAGATCAATTCTGCCAGCTTTAATGGCTTTGCGGGTCTCATACTCCATCACACCGAAAAAAACAACAAGTTTGCGGGTGTTCTACCTTTGGCGAGAATCGCCAAAGGTTTGGTAGGTTACATTTCTCTGACCGTTCCTGTTATCTTCTGTAAGCAATGCCCGATACGCCTTGCCGCGCTCTATGATGGTAATATCTCTCTGGCTTACATCGTCTTACGAGAGGAAAGCGCAGCCGTATGCCGTATCTGCTCAGCCAGATTCTGAGAGTTGTAATCTCGACCAAAGATTGGGCGGATGTAGGAAAGTATCTTTCCTGTTAAAAATAAAAAATGATTATGCACTTGACCGCTGTAATCAATAAAAGCTGCCCACTGGCATCCACCTTGAAAACGAATGCCGATGGGCGGTTGTTCACTGTTTTTCGAGCCATTCAAAAAATGCGTCTTGGGATATCTCCTCCCGGTCGCATTTTTCCTTTTCTGCTCTGGCTTGTTCACTCCAATCGTAAAACTGCCGGTCGGTGATCCGTTCGGCTTTGATCCACGCGAACCGCTTCTTGTACTCCTTGCGGTATGCTTTGAATACCGGATCATCCATCTGCCTCGCGGCAACGCTGCTGTCCTTCCGGGACAGGCCGCCCGCAATACTCCGCACTGACCCGTCCGGTCTGCGCGAAGTACCGCCCGCAATTTTTACAGCGCCGCACGGTGATGTTCCGCTCCACACAGCTTCGCAGAGAGTAGTCGATCATGTCACGAATGCTGGAGGAATACAGCACCGGCGAACAGCGTCCCGGCTCCACAGGCTCAAAGCTGAGCGGGATGGGGTGGAACGAAAACAGACCGGGATCTCTCGGCATATCGTAGATATAATTTTTTGCCGCCTGCGCCTGCGGCTCCCGACCCGCAATGTCCACATCCAGCACCAACTCAAAAAAACGTTGGATCTGCTTCTGATATAGCGGAAGCTGCTCCGGAAGTTGCCGCAGCTCGTCCAGTATCTGTACATCCTCTGTGCTGCCACGATCATTCTGGATATACATGGCTGTCTGGCGGTAGCGGCAGTGAACATAGAGAAGCTGAAAATAAATGTGTACGGAAGCTAATTCCCCCAACTGCTGCATGGCATTTACAAGAGCGTCCTTGTCATCCTCTGCGACAAACCGGCTCCAGCTATCAGTGACGGACTGAAGCATCGGAGTCACTTCCGCGCAGTCCAGTTCCTGAAAGGAGAGGAGGCTTTCCAGAAATGGAAACTCCTTCTGGACATCCGGAACGCCTTGCATACCAAGGGAATCATACTGAAAAATCTCTCTGCTCTCAGAGAAATACATTTTGGCATACCACATAATAGGTCACCTTTCAAATGGACAATTATAAAAAGTTAATAAAATGAGTCTTGACGAAGCTGAGAAGATATGTTACGATACAATCCCTCAACAGACTGTCAAAAACAATTTATATTCAGTCTAACACCGAGACAAGATATTGTCAATGGAAAAGACAGTCGATGATTGAGAAACGCACCTCGACAATAGAATACCCATCACCAGAGATGATACTCGCCGGAGAAGCATCGCCAGGACGCTGCACGAAGCAGCCAAGCGTGCCAAGGCTGATGAAAACGCTGTGCAGGTCAAACAAGGCCGCAGGGCAGGAACGGGTATGGTGCGTGGCAGAAAGGCAAAGAAAGGAGGAATAAGCATACATCGTTCCTACAAAAAAGAAAACCGCTGAACTGTTGCAGCAGTTCAGCGGCACGCCGCGTTTCGGAAAACGCAGACGCCATCTGCGAACAGTCTAACAGAGAGACCTCCGAAACGCAAGAATTTTCTCTGAATTTTGTTTCAGGAGGACATCGTTTTGAAAGAATCCATTTACAAAAGCTATGATGATCTACCCCTGTTCCTCAACTCAGACCTCGTTGCAAAGACGCTCGGTATTGCTCCATCCAGTGCATACGAACTGATGCACGAAAAGAATTTTCCAACACTGCGCATCGGCAGCCGCATGGTAGTACCCAAAGAAAAATTCATCCAATGGGTGGAGCAGCACACAGAGGGCGGTGACGGTGCATGAGAAGAACAAAACCACCTGTAGGCTGGGGAACATGTGCGAAACTGCTTTCCGGTTCCCAACATTCTACTGGATATGGATCTGCCTGCCAATGCCATAGCGGTGTACCTCTATCTCCTACGAAATGCGGATAGGAAAACGAATCAGTGTCATCCGAGCGAGGGAACCATCGCCAAAAGACTGCACCTTTCCCGCAACACCGTTGCCAAGTATGTGCATCTGCTGGAGGAGCGTGGGTTCATCGTCACGGAGCGCACCAGCATTATCACGCGGCGAGGTATCAAGAAAAATGGCAACCTGCTCTACACGATAATCCCCATGCATAAAGTCATGGAACAGCACTATGAACAGCAGCTCCATGCATTGGAACGCACAACAGAACGGCGGAAAGTGCAGGCAAAGCTGACAGAGCAACTCGGCGCATAAAAACGAAGTGTGCTTTTCCTTGCGCTCTGGTGCTGTGACCGAAGAGAACCGTGGGACCCATCGATGCGAAGAGATTATAGCAATGGGGTTGCGCGTGCCTGCGAGCCCGCGGCGCCTGCACACAACGGACACGCGCCGCAGGCGCGTATCCGTTGTGCGTCAGGCTGTTATCCTTTTGGGTTGTTTTTTTCTTCGATCGTGCTTTTGCAGTTCTCAATCTGTACTGGTTTCGTTTTCGGACTAGGAAGCAAACCTCAAAGAACAAAAATTAACCATCCTAACACCCGGACTCCGAATGTTCCAACAACGTGCAGGAGAAGCCGGGAATCGTGATACCGCCCCATACTATCCGAGCGCTGAGATACCACGTATTTCGGCGTTTGAGCCGTTGTGTGCGATCCTACCGGATAGGATAGAGTGTCGATACCTGTGAGAGATATTTTTGCGATTTGGGAGCGTTTTTAAGCGAAGTGTTTTCCTTTTGTTGTGAAGAAGACTTTTCAGCGTATTTCTGGAGAATTTGATGGAAATTGAGGGATTTTTATTATAGCAGGATAAAGGGCTGGCGTCTTAACCGCCGCCATGCCCATTCACAACTGCCCGCAGTGCGGGCAGTTTACGAGGGTTTTCAAGGTGGTCAGGTATGGCGCCTTTTGAACGAGTTTTCAGTTGAGTTGGCGCCTTAGTTCCTGTGAACGCAGATGTTTCAACAGTTTGAAATGTGCCTTACGGCAGATTGGAGGGAATGATGAGCAAAAATGAAAACAGGCTGAATTTCCGAATGACGGATGAAACAGCCTCAAAAATAGAGCGGTGGTATCGAGAAGATAATTGCCGCAGCAAGAATGAATTCATCGAAAAGGCGGTGAATTTTTACGCAGATACGCTTGCGGCTGGGGAGAGTACCGTGCTTCCGAGGGCAGTGCAGTCTGCCATCGACGGTCGGCTGAAGCTGTTCGAAGACCGCATGGCCTCGCTGCTCTATAAGCAGGCGGTGGAGATGGATATGACGATGTCTATCCTGCTGCAAAGCCTCAATGTAAGTGAAGAAGTGCTGCGGCAGGAGCGTGCGAAAAGCATCGCCGCTGTCAAGCGCACCAACGGTCAGCTTCGGATGGAGCAAAAGCTCCGTGAGTTGGAGAGCAAAGCATGGCAAAGCTGATCGTCAAGAGTCCGTACATCAAGTGCGGCGGTGGGAAAAGTGCTGGCGGTTACCTGAAGTACATCGCAACGCGAGAACGGGTAGAGATCATCCCGGATGACCGTCCGCCTACACGGAAGCAGGAGCAACTCATCACAAAACTGGTAAAAGATTTTCCTGATACAAAAACGCTACTGGAGTACGAGGATTACACGGCACATCCCACCAAAGCAAAAGCGTCTGCGCTCATCTCACTGACACTGGAAACGAATTGGGACAAGCTCTCTTCGATAGATGGTTACGCCGGGTACATCGCTCTGCGTCCCAGAGCGGAGCGTCTCGGTGAACACGGTCTGTTCAGTGATGACGATGCCGTTGACCTCACTGCCGTTGCAGAAGAGTTGAATCACTACACCGGAAACGTGTGGACGCACATCATCTCCCTCCACCGTGAGGATGCAGAGAGGTTGGGGTACAACCATGCGGAAGCGTGGCGCACTCTGCTGCGCACGCACCGTAATGACATTGCTACGGCGATGAAAATACCGCCGGAGGACTTCCGTTGGTATGCCGCGTTCCATAACGAGGGTAATCATCCCCATGTCCACATGATGGCTTGGTCGGTGAAACCGAATCAGGCGTATCTCTCCAAAGATGGTATCCGGCAGATCAAGTCCACGCTGACTAACCAGATATTCCGTCAGGAACTGCTCCATGTCTACGAACAGAAAAGTAAATCGCGTGATGAGCTGGTGGCAGAGGCGCGGAAAGCGATGCTGGAGCTGGCGAAAGCAATGCAGGAGATGACCTGCGACCATCCGGAGGCGGAGCAAATGATTTGGGATCTGTCATGGCAACTCGGTCAGGTCGGCGGTAAGAAGACCTACGGCTATCTGCCGAAGCCGATGAAAAAGCTGGTGGATGAGATCGTCGATCAGATGATGCGTCTGCCCACTGTGGATGCGTGCTACCAAACATGGTGGGAACTGCAGTGTCAGGTGGAGGATTATTACTCTGAGGAAAAGAAAAGGATACGCCCACCGCTGTCTCAGCAAAAGGAGTTCCGTCAGATCAAGAACGCAGTCATCAAGGAAGCGGAGCATATCCGCATGAACAAAATCTCCTTCGAGGATGCGGATATGCAGGATGACGGAGAGCAGATCAGTACCTACGCTATGAGTTATGAGTGTCAAGAGCTGCAAAGTGTGGCGAATGACGATAGCTTCCCTCTGGAGGAACGGGATGAAGCGGCGGAGCGGCTGGAGCAGCTTGCGGATGCAGGTGATGCACACGCGCAGTACATCATCGGCACGGCATACCGTGACGGTGGGCTGCTGATACCGGACACGGTTAAAGCACGAAAACTGCTGGAATGCGCTGCCGAGCAGGAAATCGACGCGGCGCAGTATGCGCTGGGCAAGCTGTATCTCTCCGACGATGTCGACGTTCACGATCCTGCCAAGGGCATCTATTGGCTGAAACACTCTGCGGATAACGGCAACGGCTACGCTGCTTATCGGTTAGGCAAGGAATATCTCAGCGGCGAAAATACGGCAAAAGATGCTTCGGCTGCGGCGGAATATCTATGGCAGGCCGCAAACAATGGTAATGCCTACGCACAGTATCTGTTGGGAAAGCTGTACCTCATGGGCGAAGGCGTTCCCAAAGACATGGACGCCGCCTACGAATGGTTCGTGGCGGCGCGAGACAACGGTCACGCCTATGCGGAATTTTTCATGGAACGCATGGAGCGCGGCGAGCAGCACCCGCCCTCGGTTATGCTGGCGGCCACACGGCTGCTCTACCATATGGGTAATATCTTCCGTGACAACGCACCAGTTCCTGCTGCCACCGGCATTCAGATCGACCACAAACGGCTGCAAGAACTTCAGCGTAAGCGCATCGCCCTCGGACACAAGCCGGACGATCATGAGCTGGAACAGCAGCAAGGATTTTCGATGAAATTCCATTGATTCGGTGAATGTCAAAAGCAGTACAAAGCGTGTACATTTTGCACTGCTGGAATCAATAAAAGCATTTTCAAAAATATTTAGATTTCTTTGGAAGAATCAGTAGCTTTCCGGCGCAAGGTGTGGTATGTGTTGTGGCTACCAAGAAAGGAGCGATGCTCATGGCAAAAAAACGTGCCAACGGCGAGGGCAGCATCCGTAAGCGATCCGACGGACGCTGGGAGGGGCGCTACACTGCGGGCTACAATGACAAAACCGGAAAGCGGATCATCAAAAATGTGCTGGGAAAGACACAAGCGGAATGCAAGGCAAAACTGAAGAAAGCCATTGAGGAGAGCCAGTCATTGGACATCAGCCGTGCCAATGAATACACGGTTGCCGCATGGCTACGGACATGGTTTGAACTGTACGCCAAACCGCATATCCGTCCCTCCACCATGAACTACTACCACCGAAACATCGAACAGCATGTTGCCCCGGCTATCGGAGACATTCCACTGAACAAGCTTACTACCCGCGACCTGCAAAAACTCTACAATGACCTGCAAAGCAACGGCAGGTTACGGAAAGTTCAGAAAAAGAAGAAACCGGGATTAAGCAACTCTACTGTGCGGGGCATTCACATGATGCTGCACAATGCCCTTGACCGGGCGGTGAAAGAAAAACTTATTCTCAGCAATCCTACAGAGAACTGCATCATCCCCAAAATCGAAAAGCAGGAGATGAAGATACTCCACCCGGACCACATCAGCGCCTATTTGAATGCTGCTGAGCAGCGCGGTGCGCTCCCTATGTTCTATCTGGAGCTGGTCAGTGGGCTGCGGAAAGGTGAACTGGTGGCGCTCCAATGGAGCGACCTTGACGAAGCCAACTGCACCATCTCCGTCAGTAAGCAGGCCAGTTGGGACACAGAGGGAAATCTGATTCTGAGCCAGCCCAAAACCGGGAATTCCATCCGGGAGGTGTCCATTCCACAGGATGCTGTGGAACTGTTGAAGCAGGAACACGCTAAGCACCCCGGCAACCCGTGGATGTTCCCGTCCAGCAGGACGGGCGAGATGTACCACCCCGACTCGGTGGTAAACCTCCATAAGAAAATCCTCAAGGACGCAGGACTGGAGCATATTCGCTTCCATGATCTCCGGCACACCTTCGCAACGCTGGCGCTCCAGAATGGCGTGGACGTGAAAACAGTCAGCAGTATGCTGGGACACTACGATGCGGGCTTCACCCTCCGCACCTACACCCATGCCACACGGCAGATGCAGAGAAGCGCTGCGGAAAAGATGGGCAGCTTCATGGCACAGGTCCGATGAAATTCTTCATATAAAACGGGGCATCGGAAAGGAAGCAGCTTCCTCTCCGATGCTCTTTCACCCTTTCCCCGTATTTCGGCAAGTAGGTCAAACGTAAAAGCAGTGGCAAAAAAACTGCGCCTTGGTAATCAAGAATTACAAGAACAAGGCATCCGTTTGGAAATGCGGATGAGTATAATTTTCTGTCGAGTATACTCTCAATTTTGGATACGAATTATTCCCTCTCTGTTAGCCTTAAAAATATAGCTAAATCCGCCATCTGCTTTTGCCGGACTAATTTTGTTTTTGTAATTGAAGTATCCAATTCCAATTTTAAGTAATGGTGCTCCTGTTTGGATTGCAAAATTAAAATTTTGACCAATGTGTGATGACAACAGTTGCCCAACAAAAGGTATCGCAACCAAGCTGCCCAAACTGCTTAGGAAAAACGTAATTTTCGAGTCTCTAAGTACCTTATAAAAATCCTGAGAGCACTGCTGCCATTCTTCTATAAATTGTGATTCATAGTGTCGTATTAACTCTGGACTATCGGCTTTATATATGTTTGTTTCCAGCTCCCTGATTTTCGCTCTAAATGCATGAAATTCATCTTTTCTTCTGTTTTTGAATTCAAGAATGTCTTCAAAACTTACATCCATCGTAGGCTGGGGCAAACAATTTTCGATATTGATTTTGCAGCACTGTGTCTGTAAATTTTTATGATTGTGGAAAGCCCTATAATAGATTTCCTGGCTATGGGTAAACTTATCTGTACCTAATACGATATCTTTATCAGAACATCTTATCAAATACTCTGCAAGCGTTCTCATATATATCTGCGCAATTCTACCATCTATCTCCAACCAGCCATTCGCATTATAGTCATTTACGTATTTTTCATTGGTGAAATAATCCAGTAGTTGTGGCGGCAGTTTTCTGTAATGAATCAACTCTTGCAAATCTGGTGCGTATATTTTGTTTTTGTGCACTCCCAGTTGGCCATTTTGAATTCCATTAACGGTTGTTCTTCCCCTTGCGCGATCGTACACAGAAATTCTTTTTACAACCGCACCACAAAAATCTTCCGCGAATTCAGTACAGAGGATTTCTTGAGGATAAACGGCTTTATATACCCCTAATCCCTGCAGATACAACAACTCCGGTGAAAGATCTGAGAAACTTTCATAGGGGACGATTGATGAAACCTCATCCCAATACAGAATCGCATTTCTCAACCAAGCCCCATCTTGAATATCAATCGTCGGGTAATACAAAATCGTTTGTGCCATAATTTCACCTCATTTAGGTACATTAATGTTTTTCTTCAAGTGACAATAACTTCCTTTAATCGGCATATCGGTTTCCGACAGTCAATACGCTCAGGTATCTTTTGATAATCTACTAAAATCTGTTTATCTGGCGTTTTGCCTCCACTTGCATGTCAATGCCCTTAACCGGCGCCCTTTCTATTCCCCGGTTACTATCTTACCTTTTTTAATTATAACAGGCAATCGTAAACAAAGGAAGCATAATCGTACATATAACGGTTAACGGTCGATTTAGCCTCCATAATTTAGTCATACGTTTGCAACACTGACACTCCAGAACGGCAATCACCAGCAATACATTTGGTCACTTCACCCTCCGCACCTACACCCACGCCACACGGCAGATGCAGCAAAAGGCCGCCGAAAAGATGGGGAACTTCATGGCACAGGTTCGATAACAAAAAGGACGAAAAGATGCCGCACGGAATACAAAATTCCGTGCGGTACTCTTTACGCCTTTCTGTACTTTTCGTTGTGTGGGTCACGGTGTGGGTCAGACCGGGTTTGCGGGGAAACAGCCGTCGAATACCACAGAAGAAAACAGACGCTGATGTGGGTCAAAACGGCAATTTATGCGGGTCAGAAAATTCCTCAAAAAGTTATAAAAAGAAGCGAAAATCTTATGATTTTCGCTTCTTTTTGGAGCTGATGGCCGGATTTGAACCGGCGACCTACTGATTACGAAGTGTATCCAGACACTCCGTTTGACGGTTTTCAGGGCTTTTGAAGCCTTTCCGTCCAGCATGTTATGCGCATTTCGCCCTATCTGTTCTATTGTTTCCGTCCGCTTATTTCCCTATGTGGGTCAGCGTGTGGGTCAAAAAATGCTTTCGGAGAAAACGGCTTTCAACAGGTCGGTCACACCCTGTGCCGACTGAATGGTAGCAATCATCAACAGGTCTGTATCCATGTCAGCGAAACTGATATCATAACCAGCATTACGAATCAATTGGGTTAAAAACAACCTCTGAGTTCTGCCATTCCCCTCACGGAAAGGATGAAGGAAATTAGTCACACAATAAAAATCTACAATTTCATCCGTGAATTCATCGTGAGACAAGCCCTTGAAAAAGTTCTGTGTCTTCAGCCGCTCAAAAATTTGCATTGCTTGACTTTCAATTTGTTCTACAGGTGCGAATTGTGTACCTTTTTTGCTGATATTAACTGTGCGCACCTCTCCTGCCCAATCGTACAGGTCAGAGAAAAGAAAACGGTGAATCGCCTTGTAATGGTCAAAGTCAAAAGTTTTAGCCTTCGGTGCACGCAGCCACTCAGCATAGCGGGCAGAGGTGAGCACACCCTCGACTTCGTTCAGTTTTCCTTCCTCTCTGATGTCAAACTTGTTTATCAGGACCGTTGTACCGGAATAGCAGTTAGCTGAGATAGGATCAATGCTGTATCCCATATTACACCGCCTTTGCAGGACGGTTTAGGATCTCCCGAACTAAATCCGCAACAGAAACTTCACCTCTGAGCAGACGAATACAGTCCTGTTCGGTTTGCTCCGTCACTTGAAAGCCCTCCATACGAGTGGACGCCAATGCGTTATTCAGTTCTCTGCGTTCCTTCTCACCCATGAAAATGACCTCCGCAAAAGTGATTAAATCTTAAAAAGTAGTGTACCATTTCTGCGAAAAATCATCAACCCCGCTGGCAAAGTTTTTGCCAGCGAAATTGATGAATATTTTGCACCGCTGTAGTCAATAAGAAGTCCGTTTCTTTAAAGTTATGCAGATATTCTTCTTGTGAATTTTGATTACACCATCCTTGCGTTGATCAGATGATACCATGTCATTCCGTTTTCCTCATAGGACTGAAATTCACCGATGACGGTGATCTCCGTCCCCAGCTCTGGATAATCGTCCGGGTAGGTGTAATCGCCTTCCAGCACAAACTCCACACCCTCGGCGCAGCAGGCCGTTGCGTCTGAAATGATGCAGGCATAAGCCACCGGCATATCCAGCACGACACCGTTTTCATCCACCCACTGGTATACGTTGAATAATCCGGTCATTTTGACCGTCTTTCCGTAATAGTCCTCCGGGTAAAAATAGAGCATATTGTAGACTTCGGAATAGACCATGGTGCTGCTGAGAACGGTCAGATCCACATCCACGCCGTCGGCAGAGGTCTGCGTCTGTTCGGGTTCCTCCGGAGATTTCTGTTCTTCCTGCGTTTCCTGCTCACCCGGCGTTGGAACGATCTCGGCCGGTGCGGAGATTTCTTCATTGGAAGAAGGTGTGTCAGTTTCTGCGCCTTTTTCGCTGTCTTTCCCGCAGGCACAGAGGGAAACCGCCATACAGACAGCCAGCAGCAGACAAAAAAGCCGTTTCATCATGCTTTGCCTCCTCTCACGCGGCCAAGGACCGAGCAAATCAAAAATGCCAGAATATCCACCGCGACGATGGTGGAGCCCACCGGCGTCCCCGCCAGAATGGAGATCAGAATGCCCAGCACCGCACAACTCACCGACAGCACGGCGGAGCAGACGGTCACGGACCGGAAATTCTGGAAAATGCGCATGGCGGACAGCGCCGGAAAGATCACCAGCGCGGAGATCAGCAGCGAGCCCACCAGATTCATCGCCAGCACGATCACCACGGCAATGATGACGGCGATCAGCAGGTTATACAGGTCAGCCTTTGTGCCCACCGCCTTGGCAAAATCCTCGTCAAAGGTCACGGCAAATATCTTGTTGTAAAACAGCAGGAACACCGCCACGACCACCACGGACAGTCCCGCGCACAGCCAGACCTCGCTTTGGGACAGCGTCAGGATGGAGGTGGAGCCGAACAGCGTGCTGCACACATCGCCGGAGAGGTTGGACGAAGTGGAGAACAGGTTCATCAACAGATATCCGATGGCCAGCGCCCCCACCGAGATCATGGCGATGGCGGCATCGCCTTTGATCTTCGTGTTCTGCCCCGTGCGCAGCAACAGGACGGCACAGACCACCGTGACGCCCAGCGTCAGGGGCATATCGTCCGTCAGCTTCAGCACGGCGGCGATGGACATGGCGCCGAACGCCACATGGGAAAGACCGTCGCCGATGAAGGAAAACCGTTTCAACACCAGCGTGACCCCCAGCAGCGACGAGCACAGCGCGATCAGCACGCCGACAATGAGGGCGTAGCGGACAAAGGGATAGGTCCAGTAGAACGCGATTTTTTCAAGGATCGCCGTCATTGCGCCTCACCGCCTTTCTGCCATGCCTGGGGAAATTCGTTCAGGTAGGCCGCCTTGGTGCCGAAAAACATCGTGTTTCCGATGTGCAGGATGTGGCTGGCATATTGCAGCGCCGCGTTCAGGTCATGGGAGATCATCACAACAGTGATGCCATCTTCATAGTTGAGCCGGTGGATCAGCGTATACATTTCCGCCGTCACCTTGGGGTCAAGGCCGGAAACGGGCTCGTCCAGAAGCAGCATTTTTCGGGTGGCGCACAGCGCGCGGGAGAGCAGCACCCGCTGCTGCTGGCCGCCGGAGAGCGTCCGGTAGCAGCGTTTGGCAAGGGGCATGATCTGCATTTTCTCCATGGCGTCCGCCGCCAGTTTCTTCTCTTCTTTGCTGTAGAAGGGGCGGCTGCCGCAGCGCCCCTGACACCCGGAGAGAACGATCTCTCTCACGGATGCCGGGAAGTCCTTCTGGACGACGGTCTGCTGCGGCAGATAGCCGATCTCATTTTTCCTCAGCCCATCGCCCGTCAAAATTCTGCCGCTGATGGGCGGCTGTAAGCCAAGGATCGTTTTCATAAGGGTACTCTTGCCGGAGCCGTTTTCTCCTACGATGCAGAGGTAGTCGCCTGCAAAGACCTCAAAATTGAGGTCTTGCAGAACGGATTTCCCATCGTAGCCGACGCAGAGATTCTGACAGGTGAGCTGAGCCATCATCCCACCCCCTTAGTCCAGTGCTTCTTTCAGCACGCCCAGATTCTGCTCCATGACAGAGAGATAGGTGGTGCCGCTTGCCACATCCTCGGAGGTGGTGGACTGCATGGAGTCCATGGTCAGCACCTTCTGGTTCTTTTCGGCGGTGTTTTCCACGATGGTTTCGGCAATTTTATGGTTCTTGCCCTCAATGGTCAGCACGCAGGGCAGCTTCAGCTCGTCCACCTTTTTTGCGAGGAAGGACACCGTTTCAAAGCTGGCTTCGCTCTCGGCGGAGCAGCCCGCAAAGGCGGCGTAGTAGCTCAGACCGTAGTCATCCACCAGATAGCGGAACGGGAAACGGTCCCCGAACAAAACGGTCTTGCGCGCCGCGCCGTCCACGGCAGACTGATACTCGTCGTCCAGCGTGGAAAGCTTTTCGATATAGGCAGAGGTGTTGGCGGCGTAAGCGTCCTTGTTGTCGGGGTCAAGCTCCTGCAGGGCGTCGGAGATCGCGCCCACCAGCGTTTCGGCGTTCTTCAGAGACAGCCAGACATGTTCGTCGTATTCCTTTTCCTCATGCTCCAGCATGTCTTCCTTGATATCATCGCCGCTCATATCCACGGGATAGTAGGTAGGCCAGTTCTCCATCTCCTGAGAGAGCGCGTCAAAGCCGTCGTTGCCGAAATAGATATGGAAATGCTCGGCTTTGCCCGGCCCGATGCCGTGATCGCTGAACTGCACATACTTCGGCGCATTCGCGTCACCATCCGTGGCCTCAAAGAAGTAGCGGACGCCTCTGCTGCCGGACTCATAGTCATAGATCTGATAGCCTTTATATGCATAGGTCGCTTTTGCCGCAACCCCATTTTTCACAAAGCACATGGTGTTGTTTTCCGCGTCAATGGTGATCTGCGAGACGTCAGTTTTATAACCTGTCTCATAGTAGGCGCGGTACTCTTCCGCCGTTTTGCTGCCGTTTTCCGCCTTGCGTTCCATCACCTCGTCCAGAACGCCGTCCTGCAGGTAGGGATAGACAGACTGCCAATCGCCGTCCCAATCGGACAGCGTTCTGTCCTGCACATCGCTGTCGGCAAAGTGGGAATAGCCGTGGTTATGCCCTTCCTCCGCCTGCATACCGGGCATGGCCTCTTCCGTCTTAACGGTATCCTTCAGAACATCAAGCAGGTCAATGACCTTCATGTCTTTGTTGGTGGCTTCTTTCAGCGCGTCGTCCACCCATTCATCGGATTCGCCGCCCACATAGATGAAGAGGTCGCAGTCGGAAATCTTGATAATGTCGTCCGCCGTGGGCTGGTAGCTGTGCAGGTCAACACCGTTGTCCAGCAGCATCGTGATCTCAGCGTTATCAGCCTTATCGCCAAGGACTTCCTTGACCCAGTCGTATTCGGGGAAGATCGTCGTGACAACGCTCAGTTTGTCAGAATCGGTTTCACCGTTCTCTGCGACGTCCTTTTTGCCACAGCCGGTGAACAGACTGACCGCCATGGTCAGCGCAAGAAACAGGGGGATAATTCTTTTCATAGTAATTGTAAAACCTCCAAATTTTGAAAATAGGCGCAAAAATACAAGGGCAGCGGCAACGCCGCAAGAGCCTATCCGAAAACGGATAGACTTCACCCTTGTAAAAATCCTATTTTAATTCGAAAGCTTTACCTTGAGAGAAACGAGTGTCAGTGTGCCGTTCGTCTCTGTGCAGGGCAGAACTGCCTTGCACAAGGTATATGTAAACGCAGCGGTGATCGCTGCGGCAGCACCGGCAAACCCCAGAGATCTCAGCAGGTTTTCACAGGTGCTGATCTGATGGCAGATGGCGCAGTCCTCGCCGGAGCAGTCGTGATCTGCTTCGACCGCAATATAGACCGCGGAGGACAGCATGACAACGGCCAGCACTGCTGCCAGCAGGCCAGTCAGAAAACGAAATTTCTTTGTCATGTTGTCCTCACCTCTTTTCAGGATTCTTTTAGGAACAGCTGCCATATGGACACATTATTCTTTATCAGCAAAACTACATACTGTAATTGCGCATCAATTAGGTAAATTGAAATGCAAGGCTTATTTTATACATGCGTACTTTAGCTTATAGTAACTCCAACAGCGCCACTTGTAAATGCCAGCCTTCAATTTCACAGCTGCTGTGTCCGTTCGTGCATCCAAAGCTTGTTGAGAAATAATGGCACCATTTGACAGTACATAGGTATCTTTCTGTACTACCGGACTGATTCGCCGCAGAGAACCCAAAAAATCAAACCATGGACTCTCGCCAGCACGTCCGGTTAGTTCTAAAATAGTTTGACCAAGAAAAGCAGCAGAAAGAATGCCATCCTCTGGCAACTGCAGTGAAGATACTGTGCTGTCCCAATTCAAGGTTTTGGCGGCAGCACTGTTGCCCCAAATGATATAGGGCGTTTCGTAGGAACAGAGAACATTCTTCTGTGTGTTTTCCGCCATGGCTACTTCGGAGCCTAATTCCATATAAGCTTGCTTATTATCTCCCAGATAAGGAAGATGGTCGCCGTAGAACGCCAGCACCACCGGCTCCTCACGTTGGGAAAAATAGTCAATGAGCCGCCCCAGCATGGCATCGGCATCCCGTATACCCTCGGTGTAAACTTCCAGCATGGTGCGGGTTTCGTCGGAAATGTCCGCCGTGGTGGAAATGGGGGCAAAAGTGTGCCCCTCACCGTATTTGTCGGCGGTGTAGCTCATGTGGTTCTGGATGGTGGTGGTGTAGTTGAACAGGGGACGGCCCTCGCTGACCGCCGTTTCAAACTCCTGTTCAATGAGCCTCGCCATGTAGTCGTCTGTGACCCACCGGCCCTTATATTCCAGGTCTGCCATGTCCTTGGCAAAGACCTCGTGCTCCGCGCCCAGCCAGCGGTAAACGTTCTCACGGTTGTAGAACCAGGCGTCGCCGGGGTGGTAGAAGGAGGTGCGGTAGCCATCGGCCCCAAAGACCCGGAACAGACTGTCCAGATTCCGGTTCACCACCCGCATGGCGGATGTGGTGGTGGCGGAAAGGGCGTTGGTCTGCATCCCCGTCAGCACGTCGAACTCCGTGTTGGCGGTGCCGCCGGCAAAGCCGGGCACCACCACATGGCCGGAAATGGCGTGGGGGTCATTTTGCAAGGCGTGGAGGTTGGGCAGGGGGTCTTCCCCCTCCGCCCAGTTGAACATGGAGCCGTCGGTGATGTCGGAAAAGGCTTCATTCATCACCATGATGACGCTGACATCCTTCCCCAGACCCGTCTGCTCTCCGGTCTCCCAGGAAGCCGCCTCGGACTTGGAGAAGCCCTCCGGCCTGTCCACGGGATAGGTGGTGAACTGGTGGCAGAAGCAGTAGGGGAAGCCCAGCTCATTGAAGACTGAGGGAATATAGTAGGCGTTGCTGACACGGAAGGAATTGTAGAGGTCGTTGCTGGCATACACCGTGAAGATCAGGGCCGCCAGCACGCCGAAGCTCACCGCCGCGCCCAGGAGCCGCTCCGGCCAGCAGCGGCCGGGAATGACCGCTACGGCGTCCTTTTTTGTGAGCCTTGCCTGCGCGGCAAAGGACAGCGGGCGGCTGGTGATAAAAATGCCCAGCACCACCAGCAGCGCCGTCGTCAGCACCACCACGATAATAGCCGTTACTGGGTAGTTGATGTTAAAAGTTTCTACAGCACCTCCTACCTCGCGTATCAAAGAAAAATCCCGCGGAAATACCGGTTCATCTCGAACCTCTATTTTCACTCGATTGCACAGAGACAAAGAACAGACACAGAAATTCACCAGCGCCGAACTGTAAAAAATATTGCGGAACAAAAAAGCAAATGTCAGCAGTAACAATCCAACGGGCAGGGCGTTCAGCACAATCAGCAAAGGCTGGGATTTAAAAATACGCAATACTGTCCGAAGGGCATTAGGATGCCAATTTATCTGTTAAGCCGTCGCAGCGGTTGAAAATGACCATTGACGCATTCTGAACCTGCTCTGCAACAAGGGATTTCATGTTCTTGGAATACAGCTCAAAGGTTGCTGCATCGAAAACCGCCACCTCAATTGGCTTCTTCCAAAGCCATGGAAGTTTTACGGTCTTCCGCTTCCACATACCGTTGAACTCAATGACTACCCTTGCAGGATGGATTTCTTTTTCGAGTTTAGCAATATGTTTGGCGTTGAAGTCTTCTTCGCTGTCTATCTCAGCCAGATAAACATGGTTGCGCGCCAGCATATCTGCATCGTATTCTTCCTCACCGTCTTCGCAGCGAAGAAGCAGCGTTTTTTCTCCGGTCATGAAATAGTCTCGCTGCAGGAGTTCTTTGATGAAAGTCGTTTTGCCCGCATCCAAAAAGCCGTTGATTAGATATGTTTTGACCATTCAGATGTTTCAGCTTCTTTCTTCAATACATGCATTCAAGAGTTTCAGGATATCGCCCTTCTCATACCCTTTCCCGATAAAAACGAGTTGATTGATCCTGTCTCCATACATATCATCCCACCCCTCTCTGATGTCGGAATACTCTTCTTCCAACGCAGCAAGCTCTTCGTCCGGCCATGCCGCCATCCACTCAGACAACTCTGTAATAGATGCGTTCCGACCGGCCTGCTCAAATAACTGAATATGCTTCCAGTCATCTGAAAACCATACATATCCCTTTGTTCGGATCAGGCATTCCGGATATGCTTCGACCAATTTGTTGAACGCTTCTCTATTAAAAGGCGCTTTGCCCTCAAACACAAAGGAGGATATCCCGTACTCATCCACACAGGCTCTCTGGTCAGCATGCTCACATCCGTTCAGCGCCTGCTGAATGCTGCTGGACGCGAGGCAGTCTTCATAATCAAAGTTATCCCTGTCAAGCAGGATGTCCAAGTCAACATCGCCGTTGACGCAGGGAATCATCTCCGCCTCCTTTTGAATCTCCCTAAGTGCGGAAGTAACTTCCTTCAGCTGTGTTTCTGTCAGCAGATCCGTCTTGTTCAGCAGCATCACATTGCAGAATTCGATTTGATCCATAATGAGATTGATGATGTCACCGTCTTCTGCATCGTCGCCGAAATTGTGCAGGAACTCCCGGTAGATCCTGTCAACATCGACAACAGACACGACTGTCTTCAAGTATACCCGTGTATCCGTCGATTCTTCATAGTCCACAAAGGCAGCGGCAATGGATGAAGGTTCGCTGATTCCGGAGGCCTCTACAAAAATCGCTTCGAGATCCCGGTCTTCCGCAAGCCGTTCAATCTGTTCAATAAAAGCGTCTTTCAGGGTACAGCAGATGCACCCATTCTGCATTTCAACAAGCTCTACCTGTGCGATTTTATTTCCGGTCTTATTCAACAGGGATGCGTCAATGTTGACGCTTCCCATATCATTGACGATCAGAGCAACCTTACGCTTTTCCTGCGAAAGGAGATGCTGCATGAGGGTTGTTTTCCCCGATCCCAAATACCCTGTGATCAATACCACAGGAAGTTCTCTTAATAACATATGACTCCTTACATTTGATATCGCTGTGCCTGCTGGTATCCGCAAGAGCGCGCCCTTGCGGATACCGACAGACTTTTTTTGCTTACTGAAAATTGACGGTTTCTTTCGTTAGCCCAGGGCTTCTTTCAGCACACCCAGATTCTGCTCCATGACAGAGAGGTAAGTTGTGCCGTTTGCCACATCCTCGGAGGTGGTGGATTGCATGGAGTCCATGGTCAGGATCTTCTGATTCTTCGCAGTCGTATTCTCAACAACCGTTTCAGCAATCTTGTGCTCCTTACCTTCGATGGTCAGCACACAGGGAAGATTCAGCTCATCCACCTTCTTTGCAAGGAACGAAATGGTCTCAAAGCTGGCTTCACTCTCGGCAGAGCAGCCCGCAAAGGCGGCGTAGTAGCTCAAGCCGTAATCATCCACCAGATAGCGGAACGGGAAGCGGTCAGCGAACAGAACAGTTTTCGTAGATGCGGCATCAACGGCCTGCTGGTACTCACCATCCAGCGTGGAAAGCTTTTCAATATAGGCAGAGGTGTTGGCAGCATAGGTATCCTTGTTGTCGGGGTCAAGCTCCTGCAGGGCGTCGGAGATCGCACCCACCAGCGTTTCAGCGTTCTTCAAAGACAGCCAGACGTGCTCGTCACTTTCTTCCTCGTGTTCATGCTCATCCTCGTCTTCCACATAATGCTTTAAGAACTCATGGATCATATCGTCCTCAGATTGGATATCAGCAGGATAATAGGTCGGCCAGTTGTACTTGATATCGAGCATTGCTTTCGCATCGTCTCCGCAGTACAGGTGGAAGTGTTCAGCTTTTGACGGATAATTCAGATGGTCATCGAATTGGACGTAGGCAGGTGCGTTAGAGTTTTTGTCGGTGTTTTTGAACTGGTAACGAATGCTTGTTTCACCCCAGCAATCAGAGTAAAAGCCATCATACTCATAAGTGCCAGTTTCCTTTGTCCCGTCCTCTTTTACAAATTCAATCGTGTTACCTTTAATGTTCACATAACGTACATCGGTTTCATTTCCCTTGTAAAAGAAGTCCCATGCTTCATTTTCGTCATCAAAGCCCTCGGCTTCCGCCATATAGGAAACGGTCTCGGTCTTGAATTTTTCATCCATGAAGGGATAGAGTGATTGCCACTCACCCTCGTAGTCAGAGAGCGTTCTGTCCTCTGTAACTTCTTTCTTTTCGTGGCTGTGGGAATGCTCAGTTTCCTGCATACCTTCAACCATTTCCTCGGTCTTAACGCTGTCACCAAGGACATCCAGCAGGTTGATAACCTTCATATTGGGATTCGTTGATTCCTTCAGCGCGTCGTTCACCCATTCGTCGGACTCGCCGCCGACATAGATGAAGAGATCGCAGTCGGCAATTTTGACAATATCATCGGCGGTGGGCTGGTAGCTGTGCAGGTCAACGCCGTTATCCAGAAGCATGGTGATCTCAGCGTTGTCAGCCTTATCGCCAAGGACTTCCTTGACCCAGTCGTATTCAGGAAAAATTGTGGTGACGACCTTCAACTTGTCAGATTCATTTTCACCGTTCTCTGCAGCGTCCTTTTTGCCGCAGCCGGTGAACAGGCTGACCGCCATGGTCAGCGCAAGAAACAGGGGGATAATTCTTTTCATAATAATCGTAAAACCTCCGAATTTTGAAAAATAGGCGCAAAAATACAAGGGCAGCGGCAGCGCCGCAAGAGCCTATCCGAAAACGGATAGACTTCGCCCTTGTAAAAATCCTATTTTAATTCGAAAGCTTTACCTTGAGAGAAACGAGTGTCAGTGTGCCGATCATCTCTGTGCAGGGCAGGACTGCCTTGCACAGGGTATATGTAAACGCAGCGGTGATCGCCGCGGCAACGCCAGCGAGCGAAAGCTCTCTCAACGAATTCAGGCAAGCATCAATCTGATGGCAGATAGCGCAGTCCTCACCGGAGCAGTCGTGATCTGCTTCGACCGCAATGTAAACTGCGGAGGACAGCATGACAACGGTCAGCACTGCCGCCAGCAGTCCGGTCAGAAAACGAAATTTCTTTGTCATGGTGTCCTCACCTCCCGGGGTAGTTTAGATTTTGAAATTGAAAACTATTTTCATATTATAGCACTGGTTTTTCACTTGTCAATATGAGAATTATTTTCATTTCATAATACATAAACATTTCTTCAAATTAGGAGCAGACCGTAAAATAATAGATGAAAACGGAGTTGCAGTCTTGCTGTATGCAGCAAATTCTAACTCTGATTATGGGAAAAGCGGCGCAGAATACAACCGAAAAGCAAATTGCAGACCAGTCATATTCTGCGCCGCTGTAATCAATAGAGGGGGTTAAATTTTTACAGAAATCAAAATCCGCATCAGGGATAAATCAAATCGAGTTTACAGGACGATCGTCCGGATGGCCTCCATCAGTTCCACCGCCTCGCTGCGCGGAATGTAGGCAACGCTCTTGCCATCCACGACTGCCAGACACTGCGTGCCGTCATAGCGGTACAGCGTGATGGTAACTTCCGGATAGTCCTCGTTGTCCAGATGCAGCGTCAGGCTGATCTCCTGCTGGCCAGATGCACGTTCGCTGGTAAATTCTCCGGTAGTGAGACTTTTCAGAGCGTCCTGCAAGTCGTCAATATCAATTTCTTCCTCCTGATACAGCCACTTCCGCTCTTTGCCATCCTTCTGCGAGGTCAGGGTGTAGGTTTTCCCATCCAGTGTCACATCCATGCCGGTCACTTCATCAAAGTCCCCGGAGAAAATCTCCTGATGCCGCAGGTCGTTATAGCCCGCCGCCATCAGCGACTGATAGCTGCTGCCGGAAATCTTGTAAATAATCTTGGAATCGCCAACCCGTGCGTAGGCGGTGATGTCAGCGGTGTCTTCGTCGTCCTCAGCTGTATCGGATGCGTTTTTCAGTTCCTCCGGATCGCGGCTGATGTGCAGGATGAAGGTATCGGACGTCCCGTCGTCGGTATAGTCCACGCTGACCGTCAGCTCCGGATCGTCCAGACCGTAATCGGACAGATCTGCGTCAGCGGCCTTATAGGTCACATAGTCCGTCAGGTCCAGATATCCTGATTGCCGAATTGTCTCTGAATAATTGCGATAGTGAACGATCAGATATTCAACAGATCTTTTTCCTCTGTCAATCACTGATCTGCGTCAGACGGGAAGTCAATTCTCCCAATGCGTTGACCTCATGGGTGACCTGCTCATCCAGCATGGCCGCCTGGTTGCCGATCGCCTGTTCCAGACGGGCTAACTCCGTCGCATAATCGGCGTTGCTGTCACCATACTTTGCCTGCAAAGAGCGAATCACGTCAAAGAGATCCTCGTGGCCCAGAATACGTCCTGCACCCCACATCAGCCGGTCTGCACTCTGGTTGAGTACATAGTCTGTAAAATGAGCAAAGGTCTCGCGGCTCCAGTCGTAGGCATACCAGTTGTTGTCCACTCCGTACAGATATTCATCCAGTGCCGTGGTGCCGTCTCCCTGTTCCAGAGCTTCCACTGCGCTCTTCAGCGCCAGCAGATTGTTCTGGCTGTGCTCGTGGGGGAAGATAGAGGAATCCTCCCAGGTCAGGCGCACGAAGGCATCCTCCGCGAACTTGAAAGCGGCAAGAACATTTGCGTTCATCTCACGGGTCTCGGCAAGCAGCTCGTCCGCCTTTGCCGTATCGCCCGCATCCAGCGCCTGCTGATATGCGGCGTTCGCCTCAGAGACCTTGTCCCATGCCGTGCCTGCCGCAGCCTCTGCCTCGTCCAGCGCGGCGTTCAGCGCAGTGATCTGCTCCGCTGTCATGACCGTATTATCCATGGACTCCCGCAGAGCATTCAGACGGGTGGAAAAGTCAAGCGGAGAAACCGCACAGTGATCATAGGCCTGCATCAGGAGACCGTACATATTGTGATGGAACAGGAAGGCCTCACAGCTGTAGGTATCCTGATTGTCAAACTGGCTGTGATAGTGCGTCTTAGAAAAGTCGCCCCGCAGTGCCGTTACGCTGGAGGGTACACCGGCGATGGACAGGGAAAAGTCGTCCGACCAGGTCTGCGTCGGCACGATAATCTCAATACCGTCAGGGAATACGCCGTCAACCTGGGGAACGTCGGACTTGAAGTCCTCCACAAAGGTCTTGAGCTCATAGGAGGTACGGATCTGATCTGCGCCGCCCGCGTCCAAGGCGGGCAGCTCGAAGTTGATGTCCGTAAGGACCTTGCCCACCCATTCAGGATGGACGCGGAAGATCTGGTTGTAAGCTCCGGTGGACCAGTCATAGCGGGTGTCGCTGACGCCCCACTCCTCTGCCGCCATGGCGCAGAACACCAGCGTCTTCTCGGGCTGATAGCTGCTGTCGATCAATCCCTTCGCAATGCCCATCATCAGGGCAATGGCGGCGTTGTCGTCCTGAAATCCGGCGAAATAGGAATCGTAGTGGGCGCTCATCAGCACCATGTTCTCCGGGTCCCGGCCGGGGATCGTGCCGACGATGTTATAAGAGATGCCGTCTTTTCCCACGCGGCTGTCCGCGTCCAGCGTGACGGAAATTTCGCCGTTTTCGTCCATGGCGGAGCGCAGCAGCGCGGCGTCCGTGCGGCTCATGGAAAAGGCGGGGGCGTCGGCGGGGCCGCAGACATCCTGCGCGTTCAGCGCATCGTCGCTCACCTCGGCATAGCCGCCGTCCTGCACGGAGATCACGGCCGCCGCCCCTGCAAGATGCGCCTCATAGGCAGGATAGTTGATCCACCAATCGGTGCGCTGGTTGATATCCACCAGCACGAGTTTGCCGGTCACATCCAGACCGGCAAGGTCTGCTTCGGTGCCCTGGCCGCCGTCAATGACCGTGAAAGTCTGTGCACCGCCGGTCATAAAGTCTGTCTGATAGCCGCCGAGCTCCGCCTCATGCACCTCGCCAGTTCCGTCCGTAAAGCAAAGCTGCGCCCCAGTAAAGGTCCAGGTGTCCAGCGTAAATTCGTCTTTGGTGACATTTTGCAGGCCAATACGCTCCATTTCCTCTTTGATGAGGTCGCCGGTGGCAAGCTCAGCGGGGGAACCGGCCGTGCGGTAGCCAAGGGCCTCATTGCTGCGGATGTCCTCCAGCTTCAGCGCCAGACCGTAGCTTCCCTCTGGAGGAACGGGATGAAGCGGCGGTGCAGCTGGAGCAGTTAGCGAATTTAGGCGATGCTCACGCACAGTACATCATCGGCACGGCGTACCGCGACGGTGGACTGCTGATACCAGACACAGTGAAAGCACAAAAGCTATTGGAACGTGCTGCCGAGCAGGACTTGGACGCAGCGCAATATGCGTTGGGAAAGTTGTATCTCTCCGACGATGCAGACGTTCACAATCCTGCCAAGGGCATCTATTGGCTGAAACGCTCTGCCGATAACGGCAACGACTACGCTGCTTATCGTCTTGGCAAGGAATATCTCAGCGGTGAAAATACGGCAAAGAATGCTGCGGCTGCGGCGGAATATCTATGGCAGGCCGCAAACAACGGAAATGCCTACGCACAATATCTGTTGGGAAAGCTGTACCTTATGGGCGAGGGCGTTCCAAAAGATACGGATGCCGCCTACGAATGGTTCACGGCGGCGCGAGACAACGGCCACGCCTATGCGGAATTTTTCATGGAACGCATGGAGCGCGGCGAGCAGCGCCCGCCCTTGGTTATGCTGGCGGCCACACGGCTGCTCTATCACATGGGTAATATCTTCCGGGACAACGCACCTGTCCCTGCTGCTACTGGCATTCAGATCGACCACAAACGGCTGCAGGAACTCCAACGTAAACGCATCGCCCTCGGACACAAGCCGGACGATCATGAGTTGGAACAGCAACAAGGATTTTCAATGAAATTTCATTGATTCCACAGGTTAAAAGGCCGCATAAAGTGTGTATATCTTGAACTGTTGAAATTAATAAGGGTTTTCCCAAAAGATGCTGGCAATAAGGCTCATCCGTTCAGGAAGGACATGGCAGCCAAAAGAATCGCCAAAAAGGCAAAGCTGATCCCAGAAAAAAGAAAAAGGAACTGCTTTCCACCATTAGGAACATGGTGCGTATATTCCCGAAAGGTAATGAGGCTTGCCAGAGAAGCCACCAGTGTCCCAGCACCGCCCACATTGACGCCGACCAGAAGCCCGCGGGCATCCTGCGTGAAGCGGCTGAGCAAAATGGCGGCAGGGACATTACTGATGATCTGGCAGGTAAGTGCGGAGATCAGCATGGTTCCGTGGGACAAAAGGTGGGCGAAAAGTACCCGAACAGCTTCCATTCGAGCAAGGTTGCCGGAAAAGGTGAAAAAAGCGGCGAAAGTGGCCAGCAGTCCCCAGTCTACTGTTTTCAGCGCATGTCGATCCAACAGCCAGAGCGCCAGAACGATGACAGCCAAACCAAGAATATAGGGTACCAGCCGCAGCACCATGGCAACGGCTAAACAGAATAGTCCACTATAGATGACGGCTCGGCGTGAGTCTACCGTGACCTGCACTTCCGGCACTGAAAGCTGTTCCTTTGGAAACACTAAGCAGCACAGGAGAATGAGAACAGTGGACAGGATGAATGGTGGCAGCATTGCGGAAAAAAATATCTTCGCGGAAAGGTTGTAATAGCTGAAGAGATAGAGATTCTGCGGATTGCCGAAAGGCGTGATCATTCCGCAGAGGTTAGCGGCACAGTTTTGCAGAATGAACAGGAGCGCAGTATGCTTGTCCTGACCGGTGGAGGAAAGAACAAACCAGCCCAGTGGCAGAAAAGTCAACAAGGCGGTATCATTGGTCAGGAGCATAGAGCCGAACATGGTGATAACCACCAGCGCCGTACACACGCCCCGAACAGTGGAAAAGGTGTGTACCATCCGCTGGGAAAGAGCGGAAAAGATATGCAGATCCCGCAAAGCACCCACCACTGCCAGCACACAAAATAGGCAAGTGAGTGTCTTAAGGTCATAATAACCTAAGTAGTCCCTATCAGGCGGAACAAAAAATGCCGTTACAACTGCGGCCAGTAATGAAATGACCAGCATGGCATTAGCGCGGCACCAAGATTTGACCTTACTCATAAAAAGCCCCTTTGCGTGAAAAATGTAGAATTCTGTATAGACACTTCTGCGAAGAAGATAACACATTTTCGAATGATTTACAATGGCACTCCGCTGACCTAACAAACGCAAAAGGCAGTTCAAAACTCGTGTACATTTTGCGCTGCTGGAATCAATAAAAGCATTTTCAAAAATATTTCGATTTCTTTGGAAGAATCAGTAGCTTTCCGGTGCAAGGTGTGGTATGTGTTGTGGCTACCAAAGAAAGGAGCGATGCTCATGGCAAAAAAACGTGCCAACGGTGAGGGCAGCATCCGCAAGCGGTCCGACGGACGATGGGAGGGCCGCTACACTGCGGGCTACAATGACAAAACCGGAAAGCGGATCATCAAAAATGTGCTGGGAAAGACGCAGGCAGAATGCAAGGCGAAGCTAAAGAAAGCTATCGAGGAAAGCCAAGCATTAGATGTGAGCCGTGCCAATGAATACACGGTCGCCGCATGGCTGCGGACTTGGTTCGAATTGTACGCCAAACCGCATATCCGTCCATCCACCATGAATTATTACCATCGAAACATCGAACAGCATGTTGCCCCGGCTATCGGAGATATTCCGCTGAACAAGCTTACCACCCGCGACCTGCAAAAACTCTACAATGACCTGCAAAGCAACGGCAGGTTGCGGAAAGTTCAGAAAAAGAAGAAACCGGGATTATCCAGCAGCGTATCCTCACGGATGGTCACACCGGGGCAGGCATCCTTGCTGATTCGGCTCTGGCTCAGACAATGGTAGAAGTACACATCGTCGGACTTCTTGCGGATATTTCTCTGCCGGTGCAGGCTGCCGCCGCAATGGGCGCAGAGCACTTTGCCTTTGAGAAGATTCGGCGTGTAGGCTTTGACCTCCCGCGCCTTGGCGCGGCTGGCGGTCTGATTGAGAATTTCCTGCACCGCTGCGAACTGTTCCCGGCTGATGATGGCCTCATGGGTGTCCCGCACGACCGTCCATTCCTCGGCATCGGCCTTGACCTGCCGGTGATCCACGGTTTTGGTCTGTCCCTGAACGAGATCTCCGGTGTAGACCTCGGAGCGGAGAATGACGCCGACTGTCCGGGTTTGCCACTTGCCGCTGCCGAGCAAATTCTCGTGGGTGATCTTGCCCTGCATCTTCTTGTAGTGGCTGGGCGTGAGAACGCCCGCTTCATTCAGCCGCACGGCGATGGTATTCAGGCCAGCGCCCTCAGAAGCCCAACGGAACATCCGCTGCACCACAACGGCGGCAACAGGGTCGATGATAAGCTGGTGGCAATCGTCCTCTGCTTTCAGATAGCCGTAGGGAGTACGCGCACCGATGAATTTGCCATCTTTCATGGCCTGCCGCTGCTGCGCCTTGATTTTGCGCCCGATGTCCAGCGCATAGGCTTCATTTATCATGTTCCGCAGCGGGATGATGATACCGGAATGAGCATCTTCCGGGTTGGCGGTGTCGAAGTTTTCGTTGACCGCAATGAAGCGGATATTGCGGATGCGGAAATACTGCTCGATATCCCACATCGGAGAGGAACAGCCGCAGCCGTTCGCCCTTTTCTCCCACAGGGGATTTCCACGACAGGATATCAAAAATAATCATGTGGCGGGTTTCGTCCATAAAGCGCTCCAGCGCAAGGATGCTGTGACCGCCGACAAAATCATCAGCGTTCATACTCGGCACCCCGCGCCTTGATCTGAAAAGCGGCAAGCCCATACCGGGCGATCAGGGTGGCGTTGACGATCAGGCGCAGCGCCTCCGGGTCAATGACCTCCGGTTCCGCCAAATCCGCCATCGTGACGGCCTCCGTCTTGTCGCAGAGGTCACGCGCCGCCATGAACAGCGCGTAGTTGTGCGGCGAGGTATTTTTCAGCACCGCATAGCCGAACTCGATCCCGTGCTTGCAGAAGCAGTTTGCCGTGCGTCGGTAAATATCGTCGTTGGAGGTCAGCAGGTACATAGCCGCATAGTAGGCGTTGGTATCTCTGCGGCGGCGGTAGCCCTGCACCGCGCGCTGGTACTGCATCCTGCGTTCATGCTGCTCGTTGCTCCAAAGGCTTCCGGGATAGTGCTTGATAAGCAGGTTCAGGCGCTGGAACAGGCGGCGTTCGTGGGGAAACGTCTCTAAGACCGCTTCCCGGTAGCCGACCACACCGGCCTCGATGCGCTCGGCCAGCCACGGGCAGCGCAGAGCGGTACAGCCCAGCTTTTTCACATACTCGGTGCAAAGCTGGCAGCTTACATCCTTGGGGGTGTATTTGAACGTGTTGATATACATGACTTCCTCCTTTGGGCATGAAAATAGCGGACAAACAAACTGCTTGTCCGCTCATCGGCTCTGATCGCGCTGGCGCTTTTTCTGCCATGCGTCCAGTAATTTGAAGATGGTGTTTTCAATCTGGAACGGGGTATAGGAGCGCGGGAAGTATTTGCGGAGCTTTTCACCGGAGAGGGTGATGTCGTTTTTCTCCGGTTTCTTCTGCTCCATCATAATCGAGAGCATGGTGTCCTCGTTCAGTTCGCCGCTTTGACTGAGCTTTTTCATCCGCTGCGCCTGCGAGAGCGAGGGTGTGGCCTGCTCGCTGTCGATGGTTTCCAGAAGCAAGCCCTGTTCCATGGGAGTCAGCGCCGCAAGCTGATAAGCGGGACTGAGGGCGATTTTCTTCTCATCCACCATCTGCTGAAGCTCTGGGACTAACTGTGTCAGGGCGATGTAGTTGCGGATGGTGTCGCCGCTCACACCGGCTTCCTGCCCGACTTCATCATCGCTGCGGAACTTCGCCGAAATTTTCGGCGAAGTCAGATCCGTCCGCGCGCCCTGCCGCTTGATGGCCTCCATCTTCATCTTGTAGGCTTTGGCGCGTTCGGAGGGAAGAATGTTCTCGCGCTGGAGGTTGCTGTCCACCATGAGGATGGTGGCAGCGTCCCGGTCGATGTTGCGGACAATGACGGGCATAGTGGTCAGTCCCGCCAGCTCGCAGGCGTGTTTGCGGCGGTGTCCTGCGATCAGCTCATAGCCGCCGTCCTCCCGTGGCCGTGCCAGCGCGGGGACGAGGACACCGTACTCTTTGACGCTCTCGGCGGTTTCCTGCATGGACGCATCCTCCCGCACCTGAAAGGGATGATCCGGGAACGGATGCAGCTCAGAGAGCGGAATCTGAACGACTACTTCCTGCTGCGGCTTCGGCTTTTTGCCCGGTTCTTTCTGCGCTGTTTTTTCAGGCATTGTGTTCCTCCTGTCGGCATCTGATTTTGGGTACAAAAAAAGGACATTTCTTCTTTGCAGAGGAAATGTCCTGATTTCTTGGACGGGCTGACAGCCTGCCCAAACGGTATTTTATTTTTGTCGTTACTATAACACCCCCTACGATATAACTACTTCGCGGCTCGATTTTTCGGTTTGGAAAAGGATGAAAAACCTTGCCAGATAACCGAAAACCCTTGATATACGGGGCTTTTTCGGTTTGTCGTAATTATACCGTAGTGGCACACCTTCGCAACACTGGCGCTCCAGAATGGCGTGGATGTAAAGACGGTGTCCTCCATGCTGGGACACTACGATGCGGGCTTCACCCTCCGCACTTACACCCATGCCACACGGCAGATGCAGCAAAAAGCCGCCGAAAAGATGGGGGATTTCATGGCACAGGTTCGATAATAAAGGAGACGAAAAAATGCCGCACGGAACACAAAATTCCGTGCGGCACTCTTTATGCCGTTCCGAACCTTTCGCTGTGTGGGTCACGGTGTGGGTCAGACCGGGTTTGCGGGAAAATGGTTTTTGAAAACCACAGAAGAAAACTGCCGCTGATGTGGGTCAAAACGGCAATTTATGTGGGTCAGAAAATTCTTCAAAAAGTTACAAAAAGAAGCGAAAATCGCAAGATTTTCGCTTCTTTTTGGAGCTGATGGCCGGATTCGAACCGGCGACCTACTGATTACGAATCAGTTGCTCTACCAGCTGAGCTACACCAGCTTATGGACTTGTAGGGGCGGTAGGTCTGATTCTTACGAATCAGCTGCTCTACCGACTGAGCTACATTAGCATATTCACCTGTAAAAAAGAGACCAAGTCCCAGAACAACGTATACTTTAGCATAAAAGGAAGTAATAGTCAACAGAAAAATAAAATGGAATTGGCAGGGCGGCGGAAGGACGATTACAAAAAGTATTTTGCAGGAAATCCTGCAAAATATACGGGGAGATTGGATGAGAATGCCCTATAGAAAAAATGATAATATCCATAAGTATTATGAATGATGAATTGGGTAGTATGGAAAAGAACACGGTGAAATCATGGAAATGGAAATTTTGGCTTGTATTAACATAATTTTTAGATGAAAATGCTACTACAAATAGTTATTCACAGTTTCAACAGAGTTATCCACAATAGAGTGTTGCAAAGAATGACTGAAAAACAGTGATAAAATGGAGTTCTCAAATGATGAACATAAAAAATTTGACAGTTATCCACAGCGTGAGGAAAATAGATTGATTTACATAAAAAATAAATTGCAGTCGAATTTTTGAATGGGACGGGAAAAATACAGAAAAAGCAGTCGGTTTGAATAGAAAGGGCGGATGGAATGCAGAACAGAGTGCAGAGAGGAGGAGAAATGCCGCAGTGTGCTTGCAGCGTATGCCTGTAAACAGAAAAGCAGGGCGTCTGCAAATGGCGGACGCCCTGCTTTGGAAAGGTATTCAGTGGGAGTAGGTGTCGATAATCAGCTGGGCAGTTTCGGACATTCGGAGTCCGGCGTCCATGCTGTGCTTTTGCAAAAAGCGGTGCGCTTCGTTTTCGGACATCCTGTTTATCTCCATAAGAAGCTCCTTTGCCCGGGCGATTGCCCGCTGTTCTGTTTCTTTGCGGCGGGAAATAGGAGGGTGCAGGGTTTGGGATTCCAACTGCTGAAGCATGCGGACGGAGGAAAAGAAGTCCCCCTTGGACAGGGGAGAGGGCAGCTTGAACAGGTTTTCTCCGCTGCACAGGTTCAGGTATACCGGAGAGGAAATTACAAGAAGCGCGGCGGATGTTTGGAGTGCGGCGGCAAGGTCGTTGGCGGTCATGTCCCGCAGCTTAAAGCCGCAGATCACGCAGGCAGAACCCAGCTTATGTACGGTGCGGATCACCTCCGCACCGCTGAAAAAGCTTCCAGCGAGGGAATAGCCGTTGGATTCCAGCAGACGGGCGATCCGGCGCTGTGCTTCCTCATTGGCAAAGGCAACCAGAAGCCGATCCATGACATTCCCTCCTTCCAAATAAAACTGCCTGCCGGTTGGCTCTTAATAGGTGACCAGATAATTTTCCAGCTCCCAGGGAGTGATCTGCATCCGATACTCGTCCCATTCCCGCTTTTTGCCGGCAATGTACTGTGCGGTGATGTGCTTGCCCAGGGTCCCGGTGATCAAGGGATCGGCTTCCATAGCGGCAAGCGCCTCCTCCAGTGTGGAGGGCAGCTTCTGGATGCCGCGGCTTCTGCGGACGGCTTCCTCCATCTGGAAGATGTTCTCCGTGGTCTCCGCGGGCGGGATAAGCTGCCGCTCCATGCCGTCCAGACCGGCGGCAAGGCATACGGCAAGAGTCAGGTAAGGATTGCAGGCAGGATCGGGACAGCGAAGCTCTACGCGGGTGCGGTTGCCCCGGGGGGTGGGAATGCGGATCAGGGCGGAGCGGTTTCCGGCAGACCACGCGATGTAGCAGGGAGCTTCATAGCCTGGAACGAACCGCTTATAAGAGTTGACCAGCGGGTTTGTGACCGCGACAAAACCGGGAACATGCTCCAGCAGTCCGGCAATGAAGTGGTAGGCAACGGAGGAAAGCTGTTTTTCACCGCCCTCCTCAAAAAAGACGTTTTTCCCGTCCTTGAACAGGGACATGTTGACGTGCATTCCGGATCCGGCAGTGCCGTAGACAGGCTTTGGCATAAAGGTGGCGTGCAGTCCGTTCTGCTGCGCCAGCGTTTTTACCGCCAGCTTAAAGGTCATGATGTTGTCTGCGGCTTTCAGAGCTTCCTCGTATTTGAAGTCGATCTCGTGCTGTCCCGCCGCGACCTCGTGATGGGAGGCTTCAATCTCAAAGCCCAGATCTTCCAGTGCCAGACAAATTTCGCGGCGGACACCCTCGCCGTGGTCCAGGGGACCCAGGTCAAAATAGCCTGCCTCGTCCGTGGTGACGGGAATGGGCTTGCCGTTGTCGTCGGTCTGGAAAAGGAAAAATTCGCATTCCGGACCCGCGTTGAAGGTGTAGCCCATGTCAGCGGCTTTTTTCAGGACCCGCTTCAATGCGCCGCGGGGGTCGCCGATGAAAGGAGTGCCGTCCGGATTGTAGACATCACAGATCAGGCGCGCTACCTTTCCATATTGGGGACGCCAGGGGAGAATGGCAAAGGTGTCCAGATCGGGCCAGAGGTACTGGTCGGATTCTTCAATGCGGACAAATCCCTCAATAGAGCTGCCATCCAGCATAATCTGATTGTCCAGCGCTTTTCGGATCTGGGAGGCGGTGATGGATACGTTTTTCATCTGCCCGAAAATATCTGTAAACTGCATCCGGATAAACTGGATGCCCTCCTCTTCAACCAAGCGGAGGATGTCTTCCTTGGTATATCTGCTCATGAATATACAGTCTCCTTTCCAATGGGGAATCTGCGGATTCGCTGGTCGTTTTTTACGAAATGTATGAAAAAAGAGAACAAAGACCCCCTCGTAGAGGAGCGCCCTTGCTCTCTTGTTGATTAGTATACCGCAGTGCGGGAAGCACTGTCAACGGCGGCGGAATGGGGAACGAAAAATTTGTGCTGTCTGTCAAACATAGGAGATGGTGACGGGACTGGGTTATGGCATTTGGACAGCGGGAACTAAGGCTCTGCGGAGAAGCAGACAGCATGGCAGATGGCGGGGATGGATTCGCCCTGAAAGCTGGAGGTGGGGGACAGCAGCGCACCGGTGGGAGCAAACAGCAGACGCTTCCACCTTCCGGACCGCATTCCAGAGAGCAGGTATCCGTTTAAAACTGCCGCGGAGCAGCCGCAGCCGGAGGCACCCGCGTGCATATCCTGCCGTTCCCGGTCAAACAGCAGCATCCCGCAGTCCTGATAATTTCCGGAGAGGTCCAGACCGTCCCGGCGGAAAAGGTCCAACACGATGCGGTGTCCCAATGCGCCCAGGTCTCCGGTGAGGATCAGGTCATAATCCCGGGGTGTGGTGCCAGTGTCGCGGAAAAAAGCGGTTAGGGTCGAATAGGCGGCGGGCGCCATAGCGGCGCCCATATTGTTGGCGTCCTTAATGCCTTTGTCCACAATGACGCCGCAGGTAGCGTGGGTCAGATAGGGACCATTTCCGCTGGCACCGAGAATGGTGCAGCCCGCGGCGGTAGCGGTCCATTGTGCGGTAGGGGTGCGCTGGTTTCCGTAGGGGACCGGCATCCGGTATTGACGCTCTGCCGTGCAGAAATGAGAGGAGGTCATGGCGGCGGCAGTGGCGGCAAAGCCGCCGTCGATCAGAGAAGCCGCCAGGGAAAGCCCCTCGCCCATTGTGGAGCAGGCACCGTATAATCCGTAAAAGGGAATGCCGGAATCCCGCAGGCTGAAGGAAGAGCTGATGCACTGGTTTAAAAGATCTCCGGCGAGAATATAATCCAACTGGGTGGCGGAAAGTCCTGCTTTTTGCAGGGCGCGGTCCAGTACGCGCTTCTGCATGGCGGATTCCGCCTTTTCCCAGGTGGATTCTCCCAGAAAGGGGTCTTCACAGATCTCGTCAAAGGACTCTGCCAGAGGACCCTGCCCCTCCCACTTTCCGCCGATGTTTGCAAAGGCGAGAACGGAAGGAGGGGAGGAGAATGCCACCGTTTGCCGCCCAATTCGTTTGGTTGCCAAAAGGATCACCTCTTGTGGTTGATTTCTTGCAGTTTTCCACAGAAATAGAGAAATATTCAACGTTAGCAGCTTCTAACATTGCGGGAAGACCTATACAAGGAGGGGAATTGGTGCTATATTGAATTCCGTACTATTTCGCGGCGGTCTGCCGCTGAACACATGAGAAATGGAGAGGGACTGCATCATGAGCGAGGAAATGAGGACCTTTGGATATATCTGCCCTAAATGCGGCAAGCCGGTTCTGGCAAGCCGGAGCGTGTTTGCACTGGAAGCCTCCAATGCAGAGGTGGAGTGTGAATGCGGAGAAACGGCGCTGCGCGTGGAATTTGATGGAGAGCGCTACCGCCTTTATGTTCCCTGCGGCATCTGCGGGGAGACGCATGTGGCGGTCTGCCGCCCGGAGCAGCTGACGCAGGGCGCCGGTATCGGATTGACCTGCTCCAAGACCAAGCAGTTCTGCTGCTATGTTGGAGAAGAGGGGACCGCGGAAAAGAACCTGAAGGAATTGCAGGTGCTGGCGGAGAAGGAAAAGCAGCATGACGGTGAGGAAGCGCCGGAGGCATTTGCGGACAATGTGATCATGTATGAGGTCTTATCGGAACTGAAGGAAATTGCCGCGCGCCCGCAGGGGATTTCCTGCGCCTGTGGCTCCGTGCGTTACGGCATGGAGATCCGGCGCAGCGCGGTAGACCTGGTGTGTAAGGATTGCGGCGCAAAGCTGCGCATCCCGGCGGCAACGGACCGGGATCTGGATGACCTGTGCTGCCATATGAAGCTGGTGATTCCGGGAGGCAAGGGCTGACCGGATGCGGCTGGTGAAATGAGGGGGTAAATATGGTTTCCCTGCTGATTCGTTTGTGTATCAAAGACAGAGAAAACATTCACGCGGCATCTGTGCGGAGTGCCTACGGTATTTTGTGCGGGGCGGTGGGAATCTTTTTGAATATCCTGCTGTTTGCCGGAAAGTTTTTTGCCGGAACGGTCTCCCACTCCATTGCCATTACGGCGGACGCCTTTAACAATCTGTCTGACGCGGGGTCATCACTGGTGACGATGCTGGGCTTCCTTTTGGGTGGACAGAAGGCGGATAAGGAGCATCCGTTTGGACACGGAAGGGTAGAGTACCTTTCCGGTCTTGCTGTGGCAATGCTGATCATTCTGATGGGCTTCGAGCTGGCACGATCCTCGGTGGAGAAGATCCTGCATCCGGAGCCGGTGGAGTTTCGGGGAATCGTGGTAGCGATTTTGTGCGTCTCCATTGCGGTAAAGCTTTACATGTTTGCTTACAACCGCTCCGTTGGAAAAAAGGTTCAGTCCTTGGCAATGCAGGCAACGGCAATGGACAGCTTTTCCGACTGCGCCGCTACGGCGGCAGTGCTGCTGGCAACGCTGGCGGGACATTTTGCGCACCTTCAGATCGACGGCTGGTGCGGTATTTTGGTGGCGGCGTTCATTCTTTACTCTGGGATCAAGGCGGGAAAGGAGACGCTGGACCCGCTGCTGGGACAGCCGCCCTCGGAGGAGTTCGTTCAGCAGCTCCGGCAGATCGTTGCCGCGCATCCGCGGATATTGGGACTGCACGACCTGATCGTGCATGATTATGGTCCGGGGCGCAGAATGATCTCTCTGCATGCGGAGGTATCCGCCTCGGAAAACATCCTGGAGCTGCACGATGAGATCGACAATGTGGAGCGGGAGCTGAAGGAAACTCTGGGCTGTGACGCGGTGATCCATATGGACCCCATTGTTACGGACGATGGCATTACGGAGGAGACCCGGGAAAAGGTGGCTGCCCTGGTGCAGTGCATTGATGAGCAGATGAGCATTCACGATTTCCGCATGGTGACGGGGCCCACGCATACCAATGTGATTTTTGATGTGACAGTGCCGTATCAATTCCGTTTGAGCGATGAAGAGGTGGAGAAAAAGGTCAAACAGGCGGTCCGGGCGCTGGACGGTAATTACTACGCAGTGGTGCATATCGAGAAATCCTATACATAAGCAGCAGGGAGACGGTATATTACCGTCTCCCTGCTGCTTATTCCCATGTTTCCCAGATCTCGGGGTGATAACCGACCGTGGCGTCCTTTCCGTTGCGGACGATTGGAGCCTGAAACAGCTCTGGATGCTCCAGCAGTGCTTCCTCCTGCGCCTGAGGAGTGATGTATGCCATATAGAGGGCTTCATATGCGCGGCTCTTGGAATTGATCAGTGCCTCCATTCCCACTTTTTTCTTGACGGAGAGATACTCCCGGGGGGATAATCCCTTTGTGGGCAGGTCGATATACTGATATTTGATCCGGCGTTCCTTGAACCAGCGCTCCGCTTTTTTGGAGTCAAAGGATTTGCTGGACCCGAAGATTTGAACATTCATGACAAGGCTCCTTATGGCAGAGAATCAAAGTAGTTAAGGCTACTGTAGCAGAAATAGAAGAAAAAAGCAAATCAGAGCAGGACGCAATACGGCGGACAGGAGGCTGTGCAGATGACAGAGAAGATCAGAGAACTGAAGGAACTGGTGGATGGCAGCGATAACATTGTCTTTTTTGGCGGGGCAGGCGTCAGCACGGAATCGGGCATTCCGGATTTCCGCAGCACGGACGGTCTGTATCACCAGCAATGGCGCTATCCGCCGGAGACGATCCTGAGCCACACGTTTTATGAGCGGGATCCGGAGGAGTTTTTCCGGTTTTACCGGGCGAAGCTGCTGGCACCGGATGCAAAGCCCAATGCGGCGCACCGGAAGCTGGCGGAGCTGGAACGTCAGGGAAAGCTGAAGGCTGTCATTACACAGAATATTGACGGACTGCATCAGGCGGCTGGAAGCAAGGAGGTGCTGGAGCTGCACGGCAGTGTGCTGCGGAATTACTGCCAGCGCTGCGGAAGGCTTTACGGTATGGACTTTATGCTGCACTCCGAGGGGGTTCCTCATTGCTCCTGCGGCGGGTGCGTTAAGCCGGATGTGGTGCTTTATGAGGAGGGATTGGATCAGGATCTGCTGGAACGGGCAGTGCAGTATATTTCGGAGGCGGATATGCTGATAATTGGTGGGACATCTCTGAATGTCTATCCCGCGGCGGGGCTGATCAATTATTACCGTGGAAGGAAACTGGTGCTGCTGAACCGTACGGCGGTGGCAAGGGATCTGGCGGCGGACCTGGTGATTGCGGAACCGATTGGCGAGGTGCTGTCACAAATCTGACAGACTGCCGCGCCGGGATCTCTGGACGAAAAATATCCTTAAGATACCCGGCACGGCGGCAAAGAAAAAAATCTCGAAAAAACGGAAATTGGTGGTTGACAAAACGAATAGTTCTGGCTATAATAATCAAGCAGTCTTCCCCCGGGGAACACAGATATGCGGCTGTGCTGGAACTGGTAGACAGGCCAGCTTGAGGTGCTGGTGTCCGAATCGACGTGTGGGTTCAAATCCCGTCAGCCGCACCACCCTTTTGTTCCCAAACTTCATAAATGCGCGCGAGTGGTGGAATTGGCAGACTCGCTAGATTCAGGTTCTAGTGTCCATTACGGACGTGCGGGTTCAAGTCCCGCCTCGCGCACCAATATTCAAAATAGCTCCTCTTCAGTGAGGAGGAGCTATTTTGAATATTCAACTTCATAAATATGCGCGAGTGGTGGAATTGGCAGACTCGCTAGATTCAGGTTCTAGTGTCCATTACGGACGTGCGGGTTCAAGTCCCGCCTCGCGCACCACGTCGGAGCAAGCTATATATCGCTTGCTCCGATTTATTTTATCAGCCGGAACGCACGCGCGCACTGTTCTTCCTTTTCAAACTGCAAACGCTTGCGCTGGTTTGCTTTCTGGGGACTGCTTGCTGCGATTCTTATTCAATGTGCATTGGATACTGGGGGCTTAAAAAATATCGTTGGGGAGCTGATGTTTTCATGAGCCTGGCGGGCTGTATCCTGATCGGCTGCCTGAAGGAGGGCGTCTGGGACAGAAGACTGAAGCCGGAGATTTAAAACAAATCTGGCTGTCAGCACAACTGCTTCCCTTATGGTGGTGGTCTTTTGGCTGGCAGCTTCCTATTGGAACGATCACCGTTTGATGGGTTCTATCGGCACGTTTATTTTCACATTTGCTCTGACAAAGGCCGAGTGTATGCTCCTGCTCACACTTACAAGCAGGGTTTATAAAGAAAAGATTCCACAAGCTGGAGGATTCGGAGGACTGATACAAGGCAAAAATCTCATGGCTTGTAAAAAGCCATGAGATTTTTGCTTTCTGCTTTGATAGAAAAAAGACCGGGCGCGGCAATGCCGCACCCGGTCAAGTGTTGAATGGCTCATGTATTGCCCAAAGCAAAATTGGACAGTGTGTAGGTAGAAGTGTCTGCATCAAAGGAGATGTCGCATAGAATTTCACCACCAATGACCGGCGTGGAGACTTTTTTCACGGAAAGTCCTATGCCAAGCTCCAGCCGGAGACGGTCACTCTGGTCGATAGAGTATTGAATGCGTTCATTCAGCGAAGCTTCTCCGGTGTAGCGGCTTTGCCCCGCCGGAACGGCGAGAGAAAGATTGTCCAGTGACAGCTGAGCACTGTTTCCTCGGACCTTGACACGCAGTAGCTCGGACAGCTGCTCCTGATAAAGGGCTTCCGGGAGCATTTGGTCAAGAAAAACATCGTGTTCATCCATCTGGATAAGGTGAAGTGTCTCCAAAGTGTTTCCGTTTTCCGAGACGGTAGGAGCACAGATGATGAGAGACTCGTCATCTCCGGAGTGGTCCAGGTCCGCACAGACCATCCAGGGAACGCTGTCCTGCGATGCGGAAACGCTCCAGTTTTCAAACATGGCGAGCTTCCCGTTCCACTGAATCAGAACCTGCTCGCTGTGGTCCAGACTATACAGGGCTGCTTGACCGTCCGGCGTTTCGGCACAGCGCCAGAGAGCGCTTTCCGCAGCGCGTGCTTCCTGCGGAGTGGAGACCTTGGCGGGGAGTGGTTGTGCGGGAACATAGGAACGCCCGTAGACGGAAACTGCCGAAGCGGAGACAGTCAGAGAGGGCGTTTCAGAAGAGACGGTCCGGGAACCGCAGCCGCTGAGAAGCACCATCGCGGCGCACAGAAAAATGAATGATCGCTTCATGGCGGAAGCTCCTTTCAGGATGTTGGTCCTATCATAGCAGATTTTCCGGTGGAAATGTAGACAGATTATGAAAAAACGGACGGAGAAACAGGAAAACACGGGAAAGTGGTTTTCATTTCAGGCAGAGTTTGGTATACTGGTAAGAAATGAATGCAAGAACACGCGCAGGAGGGATTATGGAGTTTCGAGTTTTGGCAGTAGGGGATGTTGTGGGAGAAAACGGACTGGTGCATCTGGAGCGGAATCTGCGGACAGTACAGCGGGCAAACCAGATATCTTTTACTGTGGTCAACGGAGAAAATGTCAGCGGGGTCGGGGTAACGCCGGAGCAGGCGATGCGGATCTATGACGCCGGGGCGGATGCGATCACGCTGGGAAACCACACGTTTGGGCGGATGCAGATCGCGGATTTTCTGGAGGACGCATCCTACATGCTGCGCCCTGCGAACTACACGGGGCGCGCACCTGGACAGGGGTACGCGGTGTATGATCTGGGGGCGGTTTCTGTCTGCGTGGTGAATCTGATCGGACGCTGTGATTTGAGCTTCAATGCGGAAAATCCCTTTACCACTATGGACCGGATCCTGAAAAAAACCAAGGCGACGTTTACTCTTGTGGATTTTCATGCGGAGGCGACCAGCGAGAAGCTGGCAATGGGATATTATCTGGACGGCAGGGTATCCGCCGTATGGGGGACGCACACCCATGTGCCAACGGCAGACGAGCGGGTCTATCCCAGGGGGACAGGCTATATCACAGACCTTGGGATGACCGGAGCGGTGGAATCTGTGCTGGGCATTCGACCGGAGCAGTCCATTGAAAATTTCCTGGGCGGACTGCCGGGACGGTACCGGACGGCGGACGGACCCTGCAAGATGCAGGGAGCAATTTTTACGCTGGAGGACCAGACGGGACTTTGCACAGACGTTCAGCGGATCGATGTGCGCTGAAGCGGAAGGAGAGAATAAAACCATGTCCATTGAGAAAGTAAGAGCGTATTTCCGCCAGTTCGGAATGGAGGACCGAATCCTGGAATTTCCGGTGTCCTCCGCCACGGTAGAGCTGGCGGCACAGGCACTGGGGGTTGAGGGCGCACGGATCGCAAAAACGCTGAGCTTCAAGCTGGGAGAACGGGTGCTGCTGGTGGTTTGCGCAGGAGATACCAGAGTGGATAACCGGCGCTATAAGGAGCGCTTCGGCGGGAAGGCAAAGATGCTGACCCATGATGAGGCGGCGGAGCTGATCGGACACGCTGTGGGCGGCGTGTGTCCCTTTGCGGTGCCGGAGACGGTGGAGGTCTATCTGGATGAATCTCTGCGGCGGTTTCAGACGGTATATCCTGCAGCGGGCAGCAGCAACAGTGCTATTGAAATGAGCATGGAGGAGCTGGAGCGCTTCTCGGGTGGAACATGGGTGGATGTTTGTAAGGGCTGGCGCCCGGAAGAACAGGAATGACAGAAGAAGGGATATCAGATGCTCAAATTCATTCATGCGGCGGATTTTCATATGGACAGTGCCTTTGCGTCTCTGCCGCCCCGGCAGGCGGCGGCACGCCGCAGGGAGAGCCGGGAACTGCCGCAACGGCTGGCAAACTACGCTAATGAGCATGGAATCGGATTGGTGCTGCTGGCGGGGGACCTGTTCGACAGTGACAGCGGATACCGGGAGACTGCGGAAATGCTGCGGGACGCCCTGACACAGATGTCAGCGCAGGTTTTTATCGCGCCGGGAAACCACGACTGGTACGGTGACCACTCCCCCTATGCCAGACTGACCTGGTCGGAGAATGTCCATCTGTTTCGGAAGAAAACGGTGGAAAGTGTGGCACTGCCGGAATGGGGGGTAACGGTGCATGGCGCGGCGTTTACCGCCCCGGAGCAGACGGAGGGATTGCTGACCGGATTTACCGCCCCAGCGGATGGCAGCCGGCATTTGATGGTGCTGCACGGAGAATTTGGCACGGAGGAGTCTGCATATAATCCGATCCGCCGGGAAGAGGTGGAGCGCAGCGGACTGCACTATCTGGCACTGGGACATATCCACAAGCGGGTGGAGCCGTTTCAGGTGGGGCGGACCTGGTGCACCTGGTCGGGCTGCCTGGAGGGGCGTGGCTTTGACGAGCTGGGCGAGAAGGGCTTTTATGAGGGCTGCCTGGAGGATGATGGAACGGTTCGGATGAAATTTGTCCCCTTTGCGTGGCACCGGTATGAGATATGCAGAGTGGATGTGACAGGAGCGGACCCGTTTCAGAGGATCTGCCAGACCCTGCCGGAGCAGACAGCGGGAGACCTTTACCGGATCCTGCTGACAGGGGAAACAGGCGAGGAGCGAATCGACCTGGAAGCACTTCACCAGAGATTGGCGGACCGGTTTTACAGCCTGGAATTGCAGGACCACACCCGGGTGGCAGAGACGCTTTGGGCAAGGGCGGAGGAGGACACCCTCCGGGGGATGTTTCTCCGTTCCATGCGGGGACGCTGGGAAAAGGCAGAGACGCAGGAAGAACGGGAGGCCGTGACACAGGCAGTGTGCTTTGGACTGGCGGCGTTGGACCGCCGGGATATCGGATAAGAGGGCAGACGGGCATGAAGAGGATTTTACTGATTGGCACAGGCGGCACCATCGCCTCGGAGGCAACAGGAGACGGCTTGGCACCGGAGCTGACCTCGCAGCAGCTGCTGGAGCAGATCCCGGCGGTGGCATCCATCTGCCAGACGGACTGCATTCAGCTGCTGAATTTGGACAGCACCAATATGACACCCCGGCATTGGGTGCGCATGGCGGAGTGCATCCGCCGGAACTACGCGGATTATGACGGCTTTGTGATCACCCACGGAACGGATACGATGGCATATACGGCGGCGGGACTGTCCTACCTGATTCAGGAAAGCCCGAAGCCGGTGGTGCTGACCGGCGCGCAGAAGCCCATTGGCTTTGATTCTACGGATTCCAAGATCAATCTGGAGGATGCCTTCCGCGTGGCGGCTACGGATTTCCCTGGCGTGATGATCGTATTCAACGGGCAGGTGCTTTTAGGGACCCGGGCGCAGAAGACCCGGTCGAAAAGCTTTCAGGCGTTTTCCTCTATCAACTATCCGCCATTGGGCGTGCTGCGGGACGGTGTCTTGCTGCCGTATATCCGGCAGGCGTGTGGAAAAGCACCGCGGTTTTACGATGCGTTGAATACAAGGGTCGGGCTTTTGAAGCTGATCCCCGGGGCGGACCGGGAGCTTTTGGATTTCCAACTGGAGAGAAATGACGCGCTGGTCATTGAGAGCTTTGGCGTGGGTGGTTTGCCGGAAGCCGGCGGCTTTTATGAGAGCGTGCGTGGTTGGATGCAGCGGGGAAAAACGGTGGTGCTGACCACACAGGTCCAGAATGAGGGAAGTGACCTGACGGTGTATCATGTGGGTCACCGGCTGAAGGAAGCACTGGGCGTACTGGAAGCATATGATATGACCACGGAGACAGCGCTGGCAAAGCTGATGTGGATTCTGGCGCAAACAAAGGACCGGGACCGGATCGCAGAGCTTTTCTATACACCGGTAGCGCATGACCTGCTTTGGCAGGAGGTACGGAATGGATGAGCGCGTTCGGTTGGAGCTGCGGGAGTGGGATATGGACTTTGCAGTGGATATTGCTGCGGCGGCAAATGATCCGGAGGTTTCCGCAAAGCTGCGAGACGCCTTTCCATTTCCCTACACGGTAGAAGCTGCCGGAGCATTTATTAAATGTGTGCTGGAGCATCCGGACCGGGAACCGCTGAACCGTGCGATTCTGGTAAACGGGATCCCGGCGGGCGGGATCAGCGTGACACCGGGAAGTGATATCTTCCGGAGGTCCGGTGAGATAGGCTATTGGCTGGGACGAAAATATTGGGGACAGGGAATTGCAACGGCAGCGGTAAAAGTCATTTGCCGGGAAGCGTTTGCCGGACTGGAGCTGGAACGGATCTATGCCACGGTGTTCGAGGGCAATGAGGCTTCCACCCGGGTGCTGGAAAAGAACGGCTTTCAGCTGGAGGGAATACTGCGCCGGGCGGCATATAAACGGGGCAGAGTGTTGGATTGCCGGCTGTACGGTCTGCTGAAGGCGGATTAACATTGACATTTCCGTAAGGACTGGGTACAATAAAACACTGAGATACTTTGCGGGCTGTGTTCTGAAAACGCAGCGTAAATTATAATAAAGAATAAAGGAATGGAAAAGCATGGCTCAGGATAAAAGACAAGTTGACGCGATCACCGCGCGGGACGTAGATTTTGCCCAGTGGTATACCGATGTTTGCAAAAAGGCGGAGCTGATTGACTATACCTCTGTAAAGGGTATGTTTATCTACCGCCCTTATGGCTATGCCCTGTGGGAGAATATCCAGCACGAGATGGACAGCCGTTTCAAGGCAACGGGACATGAAAATGTGTACCTGCCGGTACTGATTCCGGAGTCTCTGCTGCAGAAGGAAAAGGACCATGTGGAGGGCTTTGCCCCCGAGTGCGCCTGGGTGACGATGGGCGGAAACGAAAAGCTGGAAGACCGCCTGTGTGTCCGTCCCACCTCGGAGACGCTGTTCTGCGAGCATTATGCCAACATCATTCACTCCTGGCGCGATCTGCCGAAGCTGTATAACCAGTGGTGCTCTGTTCTGCGGTGGGAGAAGACCTCCCGTCCCTTCCTGCGCCACCGGGAGTTCCTGTGGCAGGAGGGTCACACCATGCACGCCACGGCGGAGGAAGCCCGGGAAGAGACCATGCGGATGCTGGAGATCTATGCCGATGTGTTTGAAAATGTGTTGGCAATGCCGGTGATCCGTGGACGCAAGACGGAGAAGGAAAAGTTCAAGGGCGCGGAGGAGACCTATACGCTGGAGTGCATGATGCACGACCATAAGGCGCTGCAGGCGGGAACCAGCCACTACTTCGGCGATGGCTTTGCCAGAGCGTTTGATGTGACCTTCACCGGCAAGGACAACCAGCTGCACCATCCTTTCCAGACCTCCTGGGGTGTTTCTACCCGGATGATCGGCGGCATTATCATGACCCACGGCGATGACAACGGTCTGGTGCTGCCTCCACGGATCGCTCCGGTGCAGGCGGTGGTCATTCCTGTTGCCATGCACAAAGATGGCGTTCTGGACGCCGCGGCAGGGCTGCGGGACCGTCTGACTGCGGCGGGTATCCGCACCAAGATGGATGATTCGGACAACTCTCCCGGCTGGAAGTTTGCGGAGTATGAAATGAAGGGTGTTCCCCTGCGGGTGGAGATCGGTCCCAAGGACATGGAAAAGCAGCAGTGCGTGATTGCTCGCCGGGACACTGGCGAGAAGACCTTTGTTCCTCTGGCAGAGCTGGAGGAGACGGTGAAGCGCCTGCTGAATGAGATCCATGACAATATGTATGCGATGGCTCTGAAGAACCGGGAGGAAAACACCTTTGACATCAAATCTCCGGAAGAGGCGAAGGCGATCGTGGAAGGCAAAGGCGGATTCCTGCGGTCCAAATGGTGCGGAAGCCTGGAGTGCGAGATGGCAATGAAAGAGCGCGCTGGTGTCAGCTCCCGCTGTATGCCGCTGGTTCAGAGCGGTGAGGAGGGTGTCTGCCCGGTTTGCGGAAAGAAGTGCAGCACGGATATTTACTGGGGCGTTGCTTATTGATAACAGCTTGCAGGCAGATACATTATAATATAAATGTATAGAGACGCCCGGGCGGATTATGGAAACGGGGCGGCGGTTTTCTGCCGCTCCGTTTTTAAAGCTGCAAAAGCACACGGCTGAATGCTGGGATGTTCAATAGGCGGAAGGAGCTTTATGACACTGAGGGAAATATGGAATAACCGGAGCTGGCGGTTCACATTTTGGCTGACAGCCGCGCTGCTGGCATACCGGACGGCACCGGACACTGGTGTACCGCTGGCGGTATCGGTTCTGACCGGCATACTGTACCTGGTGATGTGGGTGCTGATGATCCATCTGGATGCCGGATATCCGGAGAGGGTATCTCCACTGACGAAATTCATGATGGTCCTGACGGCACTGACAGTGGTGACGATGATAACAACAGCTGCGAAAACGCCGTTGGTGGCAGTGGCGATTTTTTGGCTGGTGCCTGTCGGAATGCCGCTGCAGGGACTGGTTCGGGTGTTCTCGGACACCGCCAGCAGGTCGGATGGAGCGATGGCGGCAGTGTCCTGCGGATGGCTGGCATTGCTTCTGCTCCTGCGGCTTGCTCTGCATGAAAAAAATATTGAAAAACAGAGAAAACCCTCTTGACATTGAGAGGGTTTTCTTTTATTATAGACAAGTACGCGACCGAGGCGCATTGTGCCTGTTGCTACACTGCGATGAACCGGGAGATTGCGGCGCAAGCCGGTAACTTTCGGGGAGTATGTCCGATAATCGGGCGGCTGAGAAGAATCTGTACGTTGCGTAGATCGCTGCGCCATGAACAGTTGTACCGGCCGTATGTGTCATATGTACGCCGGTATTTTTCATGAGCCGGAATGATACGCACGGATAAGCGTATAGAAAATTCTCTCGCCGTACGGAGTCGAGACCCGCGACAAACTACGTACGAATTATGGAGGAACACAACAATGGCAGCACAGAAACAAATGATTCGCATTCGTCTGAAGGCCTATGACCACCAGGTCATCGACCAGAGTGCAGAGAAGATTGTGGAAACCGCAAAGCGCACCGGCGCTGAGGTCTCCGGTCCCATTCCTCTGCCCACCAAGAAGGAGATCGTCACCATCCTGCGTGCAGTGCACAAGTACAAGGACAGCCGTGAGCAGTTCGAGCGCCGCACCCACAAGAGACTGATCGACATCACCAAGTCCACCCCTAAGACGGTCGAGGCTCTGATGGCTCTCGAGCTGCCCGCTGGTGTGGAAATCGAGATCAAGCTGTAACAGGCGGTCTCACTGAGTTTGTTTGCTCACCCAAGCCTGTCGTCTTGCGAGACAGGCGGGTCATGTCGGCAGAGCAATGCCGGAGCCTCCGGTAACCTAAGCCGACCAATAACCTTTAAGGAGGAAAATACATGAAAGCAATCATCGGCAAAAAAGTTGGCATGTCCCAGATTTTCGATGAGAACGGTCACGTCATTCCCGTAACCGTCATTGAAGCTGGTCCCTGCGTGGTCACTCAGAAGAAGACCACGGAGAAGGACGGCTATGAAGCTGTCCAGCTGGGCTTTGAGGACATCGCTGAGAGAAAGCTCACCAAGCCTGAGATGGGTCACCTGAATAAGGCTGGCGTCGCACCGAAGAAGCATCTGCGCGAGTTCAATCTGGAAAACGCTGCGGAACTGAACATCGGCGACATCGTCAAGGCTGACACCTTTAAGGCTGGCGACTTCGTGGACGTGACCGGCATCAGCAAGGGTCATGGCTACGCAGGCGTCATCAAGCGTTGGGGCGCACAGCGCACTCCCACCAGCCACGGCGGCGGTCCTGTTCACCGTCACGCTGGTTCCATGGGCTCCTCCACCGATCCCTCCCGTATCTTCAAGGGCAAGATCGGCGCAGGTCACATGGGCGTGGATCAGGTCACGGTTCAGAACCTGAGCGTTGTGAAAGTCGATCCCGAGTTGAATATGCTGGTTGTCTGCGGCGCAATCCCCGGACCCAAGGGCGGACTGGTCACCATCAAGAGCACCGTGAAGGTCCACAAGGTCAAGCAGGCTGGCGCTGACATCAGCAAGAACCCGCAGAAGGCTTCCGGACGTAACCCGCAGAAGGCCTCCGCAAGAAATAAGTAAGAAAGGGGTGCTTAAGTAATGTCTACTATGAAAGTGATGAACATGGCTGGCGCTGAAGTCGGCACTGTTGAACTGAACGACGCGATCTTCGGCATCGAGCCGAACCAGACTGTTGTTCACGAAGTCGTGAAGAACCACCTGGCAAACTGCAGACAGGGCACCCAGAGCGCCCTGACCCGTGCTGAGGTTTCCGGCGGCGGCAGAAAGCCCTGGAAGCAGAAGGGTACCGGTCATGCCCGTCAGGGTTCCACCCGTTCTCCGCAGTGGACCCACGGCGGTATCGTGTTCGCTCCCAAGCCCCGCGATTACAGCTATGTGCTGAACAAGAAGGTCAAGCGCCTGGCGCTGAAGTCCGTCCTGTCCGCCAAGGCTGCTGAGGGCTCTCTGGTTGTGATCGACTCCATCAAGATGGACGCCATCAAGACCGCAGATTTCCGCAAGTTCCTGAACGCTGTGAACGTCAACGGCAAGGCTGTTGTGGTCACTCCGGAAAAGGAAGAGACCGTTGTCAAGAGCGCCCGGAACATCCCCGGCGTGCTGACCACTCCCGCTGCACTGATGAATGTCTATGACATCCTGAATGCCAAGTACCTGGTGGTCGATCAGGCTGCGCTCGCAAAAATCGAGGAGGTGTTCGCATAATGGCAACTGCATACGATATCGTAATCCGCCCGATCATTACCGAGCGCGCCATGTCCTCCGTCGCTGACAAGAAGTACGTCTTCGAGGTCGCAAAGGATGCTGGCAAGGTGGAGATCAAGAAGGCTGTTGAGGAGATTTTCGGCGTGAAAGTCGCTTCTGTCAACACCTTGACCATGCGCGGCAAGGAAAAGCGCATGGGCGCAGGTCGTCCTGGCATGACGAAGACCTGGAAAAAGGCTTACGTTCAGCTGACGGCTGATTCCAAGACCATCGAGTTCTTCGAGGGTATGGTCTAATAACGGAAGGAGTGTAAAGCGACAATGTCTATCAAAACTTTTAAGCCGACGACCCCTTCCAGACGTCAGATGACTGTCTCCGGGTTCGATGGCATTGATAAGAAGGCAAAGCCTGAGCCCAGCCTGACTGAGGTTCTGAAGAAGTCTTCCGGCCGCAACAGCTACGGTCGCATCACCGTCCGTCATCGCGGTGGCGGCAACAAGCGCAAGTATCGTGTGATCGATTTCAAGCGCGACAAGCAGGATATGTTTGCAACCGTTCTGCGTCTGGAGTATGACCCCAACCGCAGCGCAAACATCGCTCTGGTGGAATATGAGGACGGCGAGCGCCGCTACATTCTGGCTCCCGTTGGTCTGAACGCCGGCGACAAGGTGGAAGCAGGTCCCAACGCCGATATCAAGGTCGGCAACGCACTGCCCATCGCCAACATCCCCGTCGGTACTGTGATCCACAACATTGAAATGCATCCCGGCAACGGCGCACAGCTGGTTCGTTCCGCTGGTACCGCTGCTCAGCTGATGGCAAAGGAAGGCAATGACGCTCAGATCCGCATGCCCTCCGGCGAGGTTCGCATCGTCCGTACCAACTGCATGGCTTCCATCGGTCAGGTCGGCAACATCGAGCATGAGAACATCAACATCGGCAAGGCTGGTCGTAAGCGCCACATGGGTTGGCGTCCCACCGTGCGCGGTTCTGTTATGAACCCCAATGACCACCCCCACGGCGGTGGCGAGGGTCGCGCACCTGTCGGTCGTCCCGGTCCTGTGACTCCTTGGGGCAAGCCGGCTATGGGCTACAAGACCCGTAAGGGCAAGAACCCCACCAATAAGTTCATTGTGAAGCGTCGCAACGAGAAGTAAGGGAGGCAAGGAAATATGAGCAGATCTGTTAAAAAAGGCCCGTATGTTGCCCCTGAGCTTCTGAAGCGGGTCGAGGAAATGAACGAGAAGAACGAGAAGAAGGTCCTGAAGACCTGGAGCCGCAGCTCCACCATCTTCCCCGCCTTCGTCGGTCACACCATCGCTGTGCATGACGGTCGCAAGCATGTGCCCGTGTATGTGCAGGAAGACATGGTCGGACACAAGTTGGGCGAGTTCGCTCCCACCCGCACGTTCCGCGGCCATGCAAAGAAAGACTAAAGAAGGAGGATGCAGAACATGGATAAGAAAGTAGCATATGCGTACCTGCGCTATGTCCGCATCGCTCCCCGTAAGGTTCAGATCGTCTGCGATCTGATCCGCGGCAAGGATGTTGGAACGGCTATGGCGATTCTGATGCAGACCCCCAAGGCTGCCTCTGAGCCCCTGATGAAGCTGCTGAAGAGCGCAGCAGCCAACGCTGAGAACAATTTCAGCATGGATCCCTCCACGCTGTATGTTTCCGAAGTGTATGCAACCCCCGGTCCCATCCTGAAGCGGATGATGCCCCGGGCACAGGGTCGTGCTTACCGCATCAATAAGAGAACATCTCACGTCACTCTCGCTGTGACGGAAAAGGCATAAGAAAGGGAGGAGACAGTTTATGGGACAGAAAGTAAATCCCCACGGACTTCGCGTGGGCGTCATCAAAGACTGGGATTCCCGTTGGTATGCCAGTGAAGAAAAGGTCGGCGACCTGATCGTCGAGGATCAGAAGATCCGGAAGTATCTGAAGAAGACCCTGTACGGTGCAGGCGTTCCCAAGATCGAGATTGAGCGCAGCAACGATGCAGTGACCATTTACCTGCACTGCGCACGTCCCGGTGTGGTCATCGGCAAGGGCGGCGAGCAGATCGAACAGTACCGTCTGGCTGTAGAAAAGCTGATCGGCAAGAAGGTCAAGCTGAACATCGTTGAGGTGAAGAACCCCGACATGAACGCACAGCTGGTGGCTGAGAGCATTGCTCAGCAGCTGGAGAAGCGTATTTCCCACCGCCGTGCGATGAAGAACGCTATGGCACGCGCTATGCGCGCTGGCGCAAAGGGCATCAAGTGCTGCTGCTCCGGTCGTCTGGGCGGTCGTGAGATCGCTGGCGTGGAGCATTACCACGAGGGTACCATTCCTCTGCAGACCATCCGTGCCGACATTGAGTACGGCTTTGCTGAGGCCGCTACCACCTTCGGTCGTATCGGCGTGAAGGTTTGGATCTACAAGGGCGAGGTTCTGAGCCAGACCCTGCGGACCACTCCCCGCACGATGGACACCTCCAAGCCCTATCAGGAGCGTCGTGAGCGTCGTCCCCGCCGTGATGGTGACCGTCGTTCCGGTGGCTTTAACCGTGGCAATGGTCAGGGTTACAACCGTGGTAACGGTCAGGGCGGCTTCAACCGCAGCAATGGTCAGGGTCGTCCCCAGGGCGGCTTCAACCGCAGCAACAACTATTCCCGTCCGGCTGCTCCCGCAGCCCCCGCTAAGGAAGGAGGAGCCCAGTAATGCTTCTGCCGAAGAGAGTTAAGTACCGTCGTGTTCACCGCGGTCGTATGACCGGTAAGGCAATGCGCGGCAATACCGTTAGCTATGGTGAGTTTGGTCTGCAGGCTACCGAGCCTGCATGGATCACCAGCAACCAGATCGAGGCAGCCCGTGTTGCCATGACCCGTTACACCAAGCGTGGCGGTCAGGTCTGGATCAAGATTTTCCCCGACAAGCCCGTTACCAAGAAGCCGGCTGACACCCGAATGGGTTCCGGTAAGGGTTCTCCCGAGTTCTGGGTGGCTGTCGTGAAGCCCGGCCGTGTGATGTTTGAGATCGCCGGCGTACCCGAAGAAGTTGCCCGCGAGGCTCTGCGTCTGGCCAGCCACAAGCTGCCCATCAAGACCAAGATCGTGTCCGCAGAGTCTGCTGCCGTGGCAGAGGAAGCAGGTGAGTAAGATGAAGGCAAACGAAGTTCGTAAGATGAATGCCGAGCAGCTGAATGAAAAGCTGACCGGTCTGAAGAAGGACCTGTTCTTCCTTCGCATGCAGCATGCTACCAATCAGCTGGACAATCCGCTGAAGATCAAGGAAACCAAGCGCGATATTGCCCGAGTCAAGACCGTTTTGCGGGAGCTCCAGGCTTCCGACAAGCAGTGAGAAGGAGGTAAGCGAACATGGAAGAAAAGAGAACTTCCTCCCGGAAAACGAGAGTTGGTAAGGTCGTTTCCGACAAGATGGATAAGACCGTGGTTGTCGCCATTGAAGACCGTGTGGCACATCCCCTGTACAAGAAGATTGTCGGTCGTACCTATAAGCTGAAGGCCCACGACGAAGAAAACGCCTGCGGCATCGGCGATAAGGTCAAGGTGATGGAGACCCGCCCCCTGTCCAAGGACAAGCGTTGGCGCGTGGTCGAGATCATTGAAAAAGCGAAGTAAGGAGGTGCCGAGTTATGATTCAGCAGGAAAGCTATCTGAAGGTTGCCGATAATACCGGCGCCAAGGAAATCAAGTGCATCCGTGTTCTGGGCGGTTCTACCCGCAAGTTCGGCAACATCGGTGATGTGATCGTGGCATCTGTCCGCAAGGCAGCTCCCGGCGGCACTGTGAAGAAGGGCGAGGTCGTAAAGGCTGTGATCGTCCGTAGTGCAAAGGGCGTCCGCCGTGCAGACGGCACCTATGTCCGTTTCGATGACAACGCCGCTGTTCTGATCAAGGACGACAAGAACCCCAGAGGTACCCGTATTTTTGGGCCGGTTGCAAGAGAGCTGCGCGATAAGGATTACATGAAGATCCTGTCCCTGGCTCCCGAAGTGATTTGAGGAGGGTGCCGAGAATGTCTACTATGAACATTAAGAAGGGCGATACCATCGTCGTCCTGTCCGGTAAGGACAAGGGCAAGCAGGGCAAGGTGCTGGGCACCGTTCCCGGCGAGTCCAAGGTTGTGGCTGAGGGCATCAACGTGGCAACCTGCCATGTGAAGCCCCGCAGACAGGGTGAAGAGGGCGGCATCGTGAAGCGCGAGGCTGCTATCGCCTCCTGCAAGGTGCAGGTGGTCTGCCCCAAGTGCGGCAAGGGCACTCGTATTGCCCATAAGATCGAAAACGGCAAGAAGACCCGCGTGTGCAAGCACTGCGGCGCTGAGCTGTAAGAAAGGAGCGAAACGATATGGCAAGACTGAAGGAAAAGTACAAAGCCGAAGTCGCTCCCGCTCTGATGAAGCAGTTCGGTTACAAGAGCGTCATGCAGATCCCCAAGATCGACAAGGTCGTTGTAAACGTGGGCTGCGGTGAGGCTCGTGAAAACTCCAAGGTTCTGGAAAATGTTGTCGGCGATCTGAGCAAGATTACCGGTCAGAAGCCCATCATCACCAAGGCTCGTAAGTCCATCGCAAACTTCAAGCTGCGTGAGGATATGCCCATCGGCGCAAAGGTCACTCTGCGCGGCGATAAGATGTGGGAGTTCTTGGACCGTCTGTTCAACGTGGCACTGCCCCGTGTCCGTGACTTCAACGGCATCAATCCCAACGCTTTTGATGGTCGCGGCAACTATTCCCTGGGTATCAAGGAACAGCTGATCTTCCCCGAGATCGAGTACGATAAGATCGACAAGATCCGCGGTATGGACATCATCATTGTCACCACCGCCCAGACCGATGAAGAGGCCCGCACCCTGCTGCAGCAGGTCGGCGCTCCCTTTGCTCGCTAAGGAGGAGAAGAAGAATGGCTAAGAAATCCATGATTTTGAAGCAGCAGGCACCTGCGAAGTTCTCTACCCGCAAGTACAACCGCTGCAAGCTCTGTGGTCGTCCCCATGCTTACCTGCGTGATTACGGCGTGTGCCGTATCTGCTTCCGTGAGCTGGCTTACAAGGGCGAGATTCCCGGCGTTCGCAAGGCTTCCTTCTAATTTCTAAAGGAGCGCGAACCAACCCGAAACCAGGGACTTTGATATGGGTCCTGGCGATAAACGGATGGCGAAAGGTCACTGTGAATTGGGCATCACGCGCGAGCGGACTGCTCCATTCATGGTGATACCTCGCTGCCAAAACGGTCTTTGACCGTAACTCTAAAAACAGGAGGAACAAAACATGCATATCACTGATCCTGTTGCGGATATGCTGACCCGCATCCGCAACGCAAACAGCGCCAAGCACGAAACCGTTGATGTTCCCGCCTCCAACATGAAGAAGAGCATTGCTCAGATTCTGCTGGATGAAGGCTACATCAAGAACTTCTCCGTGGTGGATGACGGTCTGCAGGGCATGATCCACATCACTCTGAAGTACAACGCTGGCAAGGAAAAGGTCATCACTGGCCTGCGCCGCGTCAGCAAGCCCGGTCTCCGCGTTTACGTCGGTGCAGACGAGCTGCCCCGCGTTCTCCGTGGTCTGGGTATCGCAATCATCTCCACGTCCAAGGGCGTCATGACCGATAAGCAGGCTCGTGCTGCACATGTCGGCGGCGAGGTCCTGGCATTCGTCTGGTAAGGAGGGTATTTAACAATGTCAAGAATTGGTAGAATGCCCATTACCGTCCCCGCAGGCGTCACTGTCACTGTCGCAGACGGTAACGTGGTGACGGTCAAGGGACCCAAGGGCGAGTTGACCCGCGCTCTGCGCCCTGAAATGATCATTAAACTGGAAGGCAATACAATCACTGTGGATCGTCCCTCCGACGACAAGCTGCACCGCAGCCTGCACGGTCTGACCCGCACCCTGCTGGCCAATATGGTTCAGGGCGTCCATGAGGAGTATACCAAGGAACTGGAAGTCAATGGTGTTGGTTACCGTGTTGCCAAGGAGGGTAAGAACCTGGTCATGAACCTGGGCTTCTCTCATCAGGTGATTGTTTCTGAGATCGAGGGAATTTCCATTGATGTCCCCTCTCCCAATAAAATTGTGATTCGCGGCTGCGATAAGCAGGCTGTTGGTCAGTTTGCTGCTGAGGTCCGCGAGAAGCGTCCGCCTGAGCCTTATAAGGGCAAGGGCATCAAGTACGCAAACGAAGTCATCCGCCGCAAGGTCGGTAAGACCGGCGGTAAGAAGTAAGGAGGTGTGCCGATATGATTAAAAGACCGAATACCAATGCTCAGCGCTTGAAGCGTCATAAGAGAGTGCGTGGCAAGATCTCCGGCACTCCCGAGATGCCCCGTCTGAATGTGTTCCGCAGCGAAGCCAACATCTATGCTCAGGTCATTGACGATGTCAATGGTGTGACTCTGGCTTCTGCTTCTTCTCTGGATAAGGCTATCGAAGGTTACGGCGGCAATGTTGCTGCTGCTACCGCAGTCGGCAAGCTGGTTGCCGAGCGCGCAAAGGCTAAGGGTGTGGAGAACGTCGTGTTTGACCGCGGTGGTTATCTGTACCATGGTCGCGTGCAGGCTCTGGCCGACGGCGCCCGTGAGGGCGGTCTGAAGTTTTAATCGGAGGGAGGAACAACAAAATGCCGAGATTTGAAAGAGAACCCAGCGAGTATACGGAAAAGGTTGTTGCCCTCAACCGTGTTTCCAAGACCGTCAAGGGCGGTCGTGTGATGAAGTTTGCCGCACTGGTTGTGGTAGGCGACCAGAAGGGCAAGGTCGGTTATGGACTGGGCAAGGCTTCCGAGGTTCCTGAGGCAATCCGCAAGGGTCTGGAAGCTGCTAAGAAGAATATGATTACGGTGAAGCTGTCCGGCAGCACTATTCCCCATGAGACGATTGGTGTGGCTGGCGCTGGTCGCGTGCTGATGAAGCCCGCAGCTCCCGGTACCGGCGTGATCGCCGGCGGCGCTGTGCGTGCTGTCGTCGAAGCAGCTGGCATTAAGGATATCCGTACCAAGTGCCTGCGCTCCAACAACGCCAACAACGTGGTGGCAGCTGCTTTTGAGGGTCTGAAGTCTATGCGCAGCCCCGAGGAAGTTGCTCGTATCCGCGGCAAGAGCGTTGAAGAGATCATCGGTTAAGGAGGAGCTTAACATGGCAAACTTAACAATTAAGCTCGTCAAGAGCCTGAGCGGTCGTCTGGAAAAGCAGATTGCTACCGCCAATTCTCTGGGTCTGCGTAAGATCGGTGACATCACCGTGCAGCCCGACAACGATCAGACCCGCGGCAAGATTGCCAAGATCGGCTATATGCTGCAGGTTACCGAAGAGGGAGGTAACAAGTAATGAAACTGAGTGAACTGTCTCCCGCTGAGGGTTCCGTTCGCCCCGCTTACCGGAAGGGACGCGGCGCTGGCTCCGGCAACGGCAAGACCGGCGGTCGTGGTCACAAGGGTCAGAAGGCTCGTTCCGGCGGCAAGGTCCGTATCGGTTTCGAAGGCGGTCAGATGCCTCTGGCACGCCGTATCCCCAAGCGCGGCTTCAATAACATTTTTGCTGAGCCCCTGGAAATTATCAACCTGAGTGCTCTGAACAAGTTCAATGATGGTGATACCGTCACAGCAGAAGCTCTGCTGGAAAAGGGCATCCTGAAAAAGTGCGCCTATGGTTTCAAGGTTCTGGGCAACGGTAAGGTGTCTAAGAAGGTCACTGTCAAGGCTTCTGCTTTCTCCAAGTCTGCCAAGGAAGCTATCGAGGCAGCTGGCGGAAAGGCAGAGGTGATGTAACGTGATCCAGACGATTCGCAAAGCGTGGGGTATCCCCGAGCTGCGGAAAAAGATCATTTTTACACTCCTTATTCTCCTGATTTTCCGCATTGGTAATGCGATTCCCGTTCCCTTCGTGAATGTGACTCTGCTGGGTCAGTATCTGGACCAGATGAGTACCACGGTGCTGGGACTGTATAACGTGATGTCCGGCGGTGCCTTCGCACAGGCTACGGTCTTTGCACTGAGCATCCAGCCTTATATCAACAGCTCCATCATCATTCAGCTGCTGACGGTTGCCATTCCCGCTCTGGAGCGGCTGGCGAAGGACGGCGGCGAAGAGGGACGCAAGAAGATCCAGTCCATCACCCGTTATGCGACCATCGCCATTGCGATCCTGCAGGGCTTTGGTTACTATATGCTGATGAAGAACTATCACCTGCTGAGCGTTTCCAATCCGAACGTCTGGCATGCACTGGTCATTATCGTGTCCTTTGTGGCTGGTTCTTCCTTTGTCATGTGGATGGGTGAGCAGGTCACGGAGTTCGGCGTGGGCAATGGTATTTCCATCATCCTGTTTGCCGGCATCCTGTCCCGCGTTCCCAGCATGGTGTCTGCCGCATATGCTTACGGCTCTCAGAAAGCCATTAACTGGCTGTGGGTCGCTCTGCTGGTGGTGGCGATCCTGGCTCTGTTCGTGTTCATTGTGTTCATCAATGACGCGGAGCGCCGGATCCCCGTTCAGTATGCAAAGCGCCAGGTTGGTCGTAAGATGTATGGTGGTCAGTCCACCAACCTTCCCATGAAGGTCAACATGTCCGGCGTTCTGCCCGTCATCTTTGCACAGAGCATCGCGTCTCTGCCTGCAACGATTATGGCATTCACCGGCGTCGGTGAAGAGGGTACGATCAGCTATGCCATCGCCAACTTCATTGACACGAAGTCTGTTCTCTATATGATCGTTTACTTCATTATGATCATTGGATTCAGCTACTTCTATTCCACGATTCAGTTTAATCCCGTTGAGATCGCCAACAATCTGAAGAAGCAGGGTGGCTTCATTCCGGGCTTCCGTCCCGGTAAGCCGACTGTGGACTTTATCCGGAAGGTCCTCAACAAGATTACACTCTTCGGCGCCATCTACCTGGGTATTGTCGCCATCTGCCCGCTGCTGCTGGGCAAGCTGGTTGGCAACAACAGCCTGTCTATCGGCGGTACGTCTGTCATCATCGTGGTGGGCGTTGCTTTGGAGACGGTGAAGGCTCTGGAGTCTCAGATGCTGATGCGTCAGTACAAGGGTTTCCTTGAATAAGAGAGAAGGCGTTTCTTTTGAAGCTGATTTTATTAGGTGCTCCCGGTGCCGGTAAAGGTACGCAGGCGGAACGTCTGTGCAAGGAGCTGAATATTCCGACCATTTCGACTGGCAACATTCTCCGTGCCGCCATTAAGGATGGCACCCCCACGGGTCTGAAGGCAAAGTCTTTCATGGACGCGGGCAAGCTGGTTCCGGATGATGTCATTATTGACATCATCACGGAGCGGCTGGCAGAGGATGATTGCAAGAACGGGTATATCCTGGACGGTGTGCCCCGCACCATCGCTCAGGCAGAAGCCCTGGAAAAGCACGGTATCCACTTCGACCACGTTGTCTCCATTGAGATCTCCGATGAGGCGATCATGGAGCGTATGGGCGGTCGCCGTGTCTGCGAGTCCTGCGGCGCAAGCTACCATCTGGTGGCTGTGCCTCCCAAGACTCCCGGCGTGTGTGACAGCTGCGGCGGCAAGTTGGTACGGCGCAAGGATGATGATCCGGAGACGGTGAAGAACCGGCTGACGGTTTATCATACGGAGACAGAGCCGCTGAAGAAATTCTATGCGGAGCGCGGTCTCCTTCGGTCTGTTGAGAATCAGCCCTCTGTGGATGGAACTCTTCAGGCAATCCTCCACGCACTGGGGAGATGACTGCATGATTACCTTGAAGTCATCCCACGAGATCGAACTGATGCGCCGGGCAGGAAAAATTACCGCGGCTGCCCGTGCCTTGGCAGGGGATATGGTAAGACCCGGCGTAACAACCCAGGAGATCGACAGTGCGGTGGAACACTTTATCCGTAAGAATGGCGCTATCCCGTCCTTCCTGAATTATCAGGGATTTCCGGCGTCCGCATGCATCAGCGTCAACGATGAGATCATCCACGGCATTCCCGGCAAGCGGGTGCTGCAGGAGGGTGATATCGTCAGCGTGGATGTAGGCGCGTACATCGGTGGTTTTCACGGGGACTGCGCAGCGACCTTTGCCTGCGGCAAGATTTCTGAAGAAGCCCAGAAGCTGATCGACGTGACCAGACAGAGCTTCTTTGAGGGAATCGCCAATGCAAAGGAGGGTCACCGCCTGCTGGATATTTCCGCAGCGATCCAACAATATGTGGAAGGCAACGGCTTCTCCATCGTCCGGGAATATGTCGGACATGGCGTCGGTCGCCAGATGCATGAATCTCCGGAGATCCCCAACTATGGGCATCCCGGTCGCGGACCGCGTCTGCTGCGCGGAATGACCCTTGCAATCGAACCCATGGTGAATGCTGGCAGCGCTGCCATCAAGCTGATGCCGGACGGATGGACCGTTCGCACACTGGATGGCAAGTGGGCGGCACACTATGAGAATACGATCTTAATTACCGACGGTGAACCGGAGATTTTAACGGCTCCCGCGATTTGAACAGGAACGTATGAAAATTGCAAAAGCAAGTATCGTTAGGTCGGACGCCGGCAGGGACCGAGGAAAGCTCTTCTTCGTCCTCGCGGTGGAGGGAGATTACCTCCTGCTGGCGGACGGCAAGTCCAGAAAGGTGGAATCACCAAAGCGCAAGAAGTGCAGACATGTGCAGTTTGTGGCAGCGGAAGAGAACCGCATTTCTGAAAAAATCAAAGGCGAAGAGAAAATCACCAACAGTGAACTTCGCAGAGCACTCGCGGCATACCGCGAGGAAGATTATCCGAGCCAGGAGGGATAACGTTTGGCAAAATCCGACATGATTGAAGTGGAAGGCGTGGTCGTAGAATCTCTGCCGAACACAACGTTCCAAGTAGACATTGGAAATGGACACACGATTTTGGCGCATATTTCCGGAAAGCTCAGAATGAATTTCATCAGGATTCTGCCCGGCGACAAGGTGACGGTGGAGATGTCCCCGTACGACTTGACCCGCGGTCGGATAACCTGGCGTAGTAAGTAGGAGGTTAACGAACATGAAAGTAAGACCGTCCGTGAAGCCCATGTGCGAAAAGTGCAAGGTGATTCGCCGCAAAGGCCGTGTCATGGTGATTTGCGAGAATCCCAAGCATAAGCAGAGACAGGGCTAACATGAAAGTGGAGGTGCTTTAAGAGTATGGCACGTATTGCCGGTATTGATCTGCCGAAGGATAAGCGAATCGAAATTGGACTCACTTATATCTACGGTATTGGCAGAAAGAGCGCTAAGGACATTCTGGCGCAGACAGGCGTGGACCCCGACACCCGCGTAAAGGACCTGACCGACGCTGACGAGCAGAAGCTGCGTGACGCTATCGACGCATACACCGTCGAGGGTGACCTGCGCCGCCAGACCGCTCTGGACATTAAGCGTCTGAGTGAGATCGGCTGCTATCGTGGCATCCGTCACCGTAAGGGTCTGCCCGTTCGTGGTCAGCGCAGCAAAACGAATGCAAGAACCCGCAAGGGTCCCAAGAAGACCATTGCTAACAAGAAGAAGTAAGGAGGGAGATTCATAATGGCAACAGCAAAAGCAGCAGCTGGCAAGAAGGTCATTCGCCGCCGGCGTGAAAAGAAGAACATTGAGCGTGGACAGGTCCATATCCGTTCTTCCTTCAACAACACCATGGTTACCGTGACGGACGCTCAGGGTAACGCAATCTCCTGGGCTTCCTCCGGCGGAATGGGTTTCCGCGGCAGCAAGAAGTCCACTCCTTTCGCTGCACAGACTGCCGCTGAAGTGGCTGCCCGTGCTGCTATGGAGCATGGTCTGAAGACGGTTGAAGTCTTCGTAAAGGGTCCTGGTCAGGGCCGTGAAGCGGCTATCCGTGCTTTGCAGGCAGTGGGTCTGGAAGTGACGATGATCAAGGATGTCACCCCCATTCCTCACAACGGTTGCCGTCCCCCCAAGCGTCGTCGCGTGTAATCAAAAGAGGAGGTAACAAGCAATATGGCAAAGAATATGCAGCCGATTGCCAAGCGCTGCAAGGCTTTGGGCATTTCTCCTGCCGTTATGGGTTATGCGAAGAAGGAAACCAACCGTAATCCCGGCGGTCAGATGAGAAAAAAGAAGAGCGAATACGGTATTCAGCTGAACGAGAAGCAGAAGGTCAAGTTCATCTATGGCATTCTGGAAAAGCAGTTCCATGATTACTATGAAGCTGCCGCAGCTGCCCCCGGCAAGACCGGCGACAATCTGCTGATCACCGTTGAGCGCAGACTGGACAACGTCGTATACCGCATGGGCTTCGCTATGACCCGCCGTCAGGCACGTCAGCTGGTCAGCCATGCGCACTTCACCGTCAATGGCAAGAAGGTCAACATCCCCTCTTATTTGGTGAAGGCTGGCGATGTCATCGAGGTGACTGAGAGCAGCCGTTCTTCTCAGGTCTTCAAGCGTCTGGTGGGCGAGGATGCTCCGGTATTCCTGCTGCCCGCATGGATGGAGCGTGAAAAGAACGCACTGAAAGGTACTGTGACCCGTCTTCCCGCTCGCGAGGACATTGATGTTCCCGTTGAGGAGCACCTCATCGTTGAGTTGTACTCCAAGTAACCGGAGGATACCCTCAATAATGATAGGAACTGCGCGCGGCGCACTGCTTGAGTGCGCCGCAATGAGAAGATGAAGGAGGGTAACTGCATGATCGAAATTGAAAAGCCCCAGATCGAATGCACCGAGGCACCCGGCGATGTCACCTACGGCAAGTATGTGGTGGAGCCGTTGGAGCGCGGTTATGGTACGACACTGGGCAATGCGCTGCGCCGCATTATGCTTTCCTCTCTGCCCGGTACTGCCGCGACTTCCATTAAAATCGCGGGCGTCCAGCACGAGTTTTCCACCATTCCCGGTGTGAAGGAAGATGTGACGGAGATCGTTTTGAATATCAAGGGTCTTCTCACAAAGCTGCACACGGAGGGAACGAAAACCGTCTACATTGAAGCGGTGGGTCCCTGCGAGGTGACTGCGGCAGATATCAAGCTGGATGGGGAAGTTGAGGTCCTGAATCCGGAGATGCACATTGCAACGCTGGATAACGGAGCTACGCTGAACATGGAGATCACCCTGTCCCATGGTCGCGGTTATGTGCCTGCTGACCGTAATAAGCCGGCACAGCCCGTGATCGGTGTCATTCCCGTGGACTCTATCTACACTCCGGTGTATAAGGTAAATTACACGGTAGAGCCGACTCGTGTGGGTGCGTCCAGCGACTTCGACAAGCTGACGCTGGAGGTTTGGACGGATGGCACAATTTCTGCCCGTGACGCGGTTTCCCTGGGTGCGAAGATCCTGTGCGACCACTTTACCCTGTTCACCGATCTGAGTGAAAATGTCGGCAGCAAGCCGACGGTTGTGGAAAAGGCGGAGGCACAGCGTGACAAGGTGTTGGAGATGACGATCGAGGAGTTGGATCTCTCCGTTCGCAGCTTTAACTGCCTGAAGCGTGCAAACATCAATACCGTTGAGGATCTGATCTCCAAGACGGAGGATGAAATGATGAAGGTGCGCAACCTGGGCCGCAAGTCCCTGGAGGAAGTCATCAATAAGCTGGCAATGATGGGACTGTCCCTTGCCAGCGATGACAACAACTGATTTGATTGAAACCGCCCGGCTGAAAGAAACGCCGGGGAGATAAAATTCCCGATAAGGAGGAATACCAAATGCCCGGAACTCGCAAACTCGGCAAGACGACCGATCAGCGGCTCGCCATGCTGCGCCAGCAGGTTACCGATTTCCTGGACAACGGAAAGATGGAGACCACCGTCACCCGTGCCAAGGAGATCAAGCCCCTGGCTGAAAAGATGATTACCTTGGGTAAGAAGAGCGATCTGGCAGCTTATCGTCAGGCAATGAGCTTCATTACCCGTGAGGACGTCTGCAAGAAGCTGTTCAAGGAGATCGCTCCCAGCTATGCAGAGCGTAACGGCGGTTACACCCGCATCATCCGCACTGGCGTTCGCCGCGGTGATGCAGCAGAAACTGCTATCATCGAGCTGGTAAAGTAAATTTCCATAAAAGACCTCTTTGCAGGGACGATTTGAAAGAATCCCTTGCAAAGAGGTCTTTTTTACGCAAAATCAGACAGTAAGCTGGATTTTATCGGATAGGCATGATAGAATATGAAAAAATGGAGGTGGGTAGAATGCAGAAAGTGCGCTGCTATGAGTGTAAGAAGACCTATGACTATGATGAAGATCCTTTTTGCCCACAGTGCGGGGCATTTAATCAACCGCCCAAAGCCTCTCGGATCAATGTGAGAGGCGAGGTCGAACGGGTAGACGGTCTGAATGAGCGGGGGCATTCCCACTCCTTTGTTCATGCCGAGCTGCATAAGGAGGACGCGGAGCGCCGCAGAAGCGGATTGGAACAGACCATTCGGAGCGTACCTATCTACAGTAAGCCGGTTGCGCGAAAGAAGGGCAGTGAAAAACAGGCAGCGGGATCCTTGCTGCGTGTAATTCAAATTGTAATTTTTGTGTTGGTTCTGGTGAATATCCTGCGTGCCTTTGCCTATACCTTACTGTTTTAAAGGCATCCCCTCTGACCGGTGTTAGAGGGGATGCCTTTTGTTTTTATTCTATAGTAAAATTTGAAAATCCGCACAGAATAGGAAAAAAGGAGCGGTGCGGATGAAAAAACGGCAGCTCCTCGGCTGGCTGCTGATGGGATTGGCGGTGCTGCCGGGGATATTTTCAGAGAGAACCCCTTCTTATGAAGATTTAGAAAAGGAAGTCCATGCACCGGCGGTACTTCCAAAGGAACCGGATAAATATGTTGCACTGACCTTTGATGACGGTCCCCGTGCCAGCACGACGGGAAAGCTGTTGGATGGACTACGGGAACGGGGTGCCAGCGCCACCTTCTTTCTGGTGGGAGAACAGCTCTCCGTCAATCGGGAGTTGGTGCTGCGAATGAAGCAGGAGGGGCATCAGGTGGGGAATCATACTTGGTCCCATCAATGTCTGAAGGAGGAGTCATACTCCGTAGCAACAGAAGCGGTGCAGAAGACAGACCGGTTGCTGCAGCAGCTGCTGGGCGAAGGGGTATATTGGCTGCGTCCACCGTATGGACTTCTGACACAGGAACAGAAGAGCTGGTTCACGGTACCATTGGTACACTGGTCGCTGGACACGGAGGATTGGAAGCTGAAAAATGTTCAGGCGGATATTCAAGCGGTGCTGAGCCGCGTTCAACCGGGAGATATCATCCTGATGCACGATACGGTTCCGGAATCAGTAGAAGCGGCGCTTCAAATCGTGGATGCCTTACAGGAGGAAGGGTATCTGTTTGTGACGGTAGAGGAGCTGCTGATGCTGGAGGGGGTGACACCGAAAGCAGGGGTGCTGTACCGATCCGCCTATGTGCAAAACTGAAAAAGGGTAAAAAAATCCCGCAGCAGAAGCTGCGGAATTTTTTTACTGCATGATATTCAGCACCAGAGTCAGGATCACGAAAATCGCGCCGACCCATTTGGTTGCCTTTGCCAGCTTTGCATCAGCGGTTTTTGCCTTGTTCTTTGCCAAGAAAGAATCAGCAACGCCGCCGATAGAACCGGACAGACCAGCGCTCTTACCGGACTGGAACAGAACGACCAGAATCAGGGTCAAACCACAGAGCAGCTGAAGAATCGTAACAGCCAAAAATGCACCAGACATGAGCGGAACCTCCCACAGATGGAATTGCGCAAACTGCGCACATCCCCTTTTTCATAGGTATACATCATAGCATGGTTGGTACGGAATTTCAAGTAGAAACCGTACATTTTCAGATATTTCATGGGAAAAGCAGAGAAACCCGGAAAAATTTTATAAAAATGGAACAAATGTTTGCATTATACGGCGCGGTATGTTATACTAACAAAAACCATATCAAAGAATCCATAGCATGGGAGAATGTGAATATATGCGAGAGCTGTCAAAGATGCAGCGGAAAATTTACGACTGCATTGCAGATTCCATCCAGAAAAAGGGCTATCCGCCATCTGTCCGGGAGATCGGAGAGCTGGTGGGGCTGAAATCCCCATCCACGGTGCATTTTCATCTGAAGCATCTGGAGGAAGCGGGATACATTGAAAAGGGACCCGGAAAGGGGCGTGCCATCTCCCTGACGCATTTGGATCAGGGACGGACAGTCACTCCTCCGATGGTGCCGCAGAAGGTCTCTGAAGTAGAAAATCAGATTCCGATTCTGGGCAATGTGGCGGCAGGCAGTCCCATTCTGGCGGAGGAGTGCATTGAGGATTATCTGACCTTTGACACAGGCGGAAGAAGCGGGGAGTATTTTGCCCTTCATGTGCGGGGAGAATCCATGATCAACGCCGGAATTCTGAACGGAGACCTGGTGGTGGTCCGCCAGCAGCCAGTGGCAAACAATGGGGAGATCGTTGTGGCGCTGCTGGGAGATGAAGCGACCGTCAAGCGCTTTTCCAGAAGGAACGGGCATGTCTGGCTTCTGCCGGAAAATGACGCATATGAGCCGATTGATGGAACATATGCGCAGATTCTGGGGAAGGTGGCGGCAGTGGTCCGGAGATATTGAGAAAAAGCATCGGAGCAAGGTCCGGTGCTTTTCTTTTCGGAGGATATTGGAAAATTTTGCGGACAGAGTTTGCCAAAAAAGAAAAAAAGCGATATAATTATAATTATTTTGTCTTTGTCCAAACTGAAAAGAGCGCAGATCAGTGGACAGATGATTTTTGATGTGCATAGCAAAATAGAAAGGATTTTATAAACGGAGCTTATGCTGAATTATCAACCGATTACTGAAGAACACGCAGAGCAGCTGCGAAAATATTATGAGAACAACAGCTATGTGCTGTGTGAGTATTCCATCGGCGTGAAGCTGATGTGGACGGAGACCCTGCACCCCCAGTGGGCGGAGGCGGCAGGCTGTCTGATCGTCCGCAACGAGCATGAGGGGCGCGTGGTTTACGATTACCCGGTCCCGGGACCGGAGGGCAATGTAGACGCGGCGCTGACTGCCATTGAAAGCGACTGCATGGAACGGGGGATCGCTCCAGTGATCTCTGTTGTGCCGCAGGAGCGGGTGGGAGAGCTGCTGCAGCGCTATCCCTATGTAAGAGTCAGCGATGTGCGGACCTGGAGGGATTATGTTTACCGGGTGGAGGACCTGCAAAGCTTTGTGGGACGTAGGTATTCCGGGCAGAGGAACCACATCAAGAAATTCTACAAAGCCTGCCCAGAGGCGGAGTTCTGCGTTCTGAACGGGGAAAATCAGGCGCTGGTGGAGCAGTTTTGGAAGGACTATGACCAGGAGTTCGGAAAGGCAGAGGACCCGCGCGCGGTGCGGGAGCTGAGCTTTGCCAAGCGGATGCTGCGGCTGACCGGGAAGGACTGGTTCCGCTGCGGTGGACTGATGGAGCATGGAAAGCTGCTGTCGCTGTCCTTGGCGGAAAAATGCGGAAACACACTGATCATTCACATTGAAAAGGCACTGTACTCCTATGAGGGTGTTTATCCCGCCACGGTGCAGGCATTTGCAAGGGCATTCGGCGGTGACGTAGAGTATTTGAACCGGGAGGACGATGCGGCTGACCGAGGGCTGCGGACTTCCAAATTACAGTATGGTCCGGCGTTTCTGGCACCGAAATACTGCGTGGAGCCCCAGAATGAGCTGCTGTCCCATGTGCGGGAGATCCCGGAGCTGAAAACGGAACGGCTGACGCTGTCCGCGCTGACGGAGGAAGACATTCCGGCATACAACGCATTGGTGCTGGATGCAGACCGGAACCGCTGGTGGGGCTATGACGATGTGGCGGGACTGGGCGGTCCCGTGGAGGAGGACAGCTTCTACCAGGTGGCAAAGACGGATTTTGCCAACAGAACAGCGGTCAACTTCGCGGTCCGGCTGGATGGAAAGCTGATCGGTGAGGCGGTGCTGTACCGCTTTAATTTCCGCGGTGACGCGGAACTGGGCTGCCGCATCGACCGGGCGTACGCCGGAAAGGGATACGGCACGGAGGCGTTCGCGGCTGTGGCAAACTGGGCGCTATATCAGGTGCATCTGACAAGGGTGTTGGCAAAGTGCTTCCATGAAAACGAAGCGTCCCGGAGGATGCTGTCCTCCTGTATGCGTCCGGCTGGTCAGGATGATACGTTTTACTATTTTGAGAAAAAGGTCTGACAGGCAGAGGAGTGGATCACATGGACGGATTGAAGCAGTGGTTTGACGGAGAGGTTTTCCTCCGGCAGGAGGAGCTGGTTTTCCGGGATTGTGACGCCCAGGGACGGGCACGGACAGGAGCGCTGCTGAGCATCATGGCGGCAATGGGCGGACATGATTATGATGCCAGAGGCTTGACCTATGAAAGGCTGTTTGAGCTGCGGCAGGTATTTCTGCTCTCCAGAATATCCATGAAGGTCCATGCTCAGCCGATGGTGGGAGAGGTGCTGACCGTGGGAACCTGGGAGGACGGCGTAAAGGCGGCGCATATGCGCCGGAACTACCAGCTGACCCGGCAGGACGGGACCCTATGTGTTTCGGGAAGAAGTGAATGGATCTTGGTAGACCCGGTGGAGCGCCGGATCCTGCGCCCCTCGGAATTTACCGGTAAAGAGCTGACCAGCAGCTCCCGGACGCTGGACTGTCCGGAGTGCCGGAAGCTGCTCCTGCCCAAAGAGGGGGTACAGGAGATCGGGACCCGGGAGATCCGCTATTCGGATCTGGACCACAACGGGCATCTCTTCAGCGGCAACTATGGGGACATTGTGTGGGACGCGCTTCCGCAGGAGCTGCAGACAGCGCCCATCCGTACCTTTTCCATCAATTACAGCAAGGAAGTGACGCAGGGAGACTGCCTGAAGCTGTTCGGAGTCCGGCAGGACAGGCGCTATTGGATGGAGGGCGTGGGACCGTCCGGCCCCTGCTTTACCTGCGTATGTGAGTTTGGAGAATGAGGGCTGCCGCCCGCTGGGGGGAAGAGAAATGGTAGAGTTCGTTCTGGTGGCGTTGTTTGCGGCGGGGCTTCTGCTGTGTGTGGCGGCAAACCTCTCCGTACTGTATGCGCTTTTGTTTGGCTATGCCCTGTTTTTCGGTTATGGCGTCTGGAAGAGGCGCAGTGGCTGGGAGGTGTGGAGGCTATCCCTTGCCGGGGTGCGGACTGTCCAGAATATCGTGTCAAAATTTATTTTGATCGGCATGATTACCGCTGCCTGGCGCGCCTGCGGCACGATCCCGTGGATTCTGTACCATGCCTCCGGTTTATGCGTTCCCTCGCTGATGCTGCTGACAACATTTCTGCTGTGCGGACTGATGTCCTTTTTGACGGGAAGTTCCTTTGGAACGGTGGCAACGGCGGGGGTGATCTGCGGGACCTTGTGCAGCGGCATGGGAATTCCCGTGTGGTATACCGGCGGTGCGGTGCTGTCCGGTGTGTACTTTGGGGACCGTGGTTCTCCCATGTCTACCAGTGCGATTCTGGTGAGCGAGCTGACAAAAACGGATATTTTCCGCAATGTACGCACGATGGCAAAGACCAGTCTGGTTCCGTTCTGCATTACATGCCTGCTATATTGGGGGATTGGCACTACCTGCCAGGGCAGCAGTACGGGCGGCAGTGTGCTTCAGATCTTTGCAGAGCATTTTCAGCTGAATATCTGGACGGCGCTGCCGGCGGCGGTCATTCTGTTGCTGTCGCTGCTGCGGGTGCCGGTTGGAAGAACGATGGGCGTCAGCATTGCCATTGGCGCTGCGGTTGCGCTGGGGGTGCAAAAGGTGGCTCCGCTGGAGCTGCTGCGGATCCTGCTGCTGGGCTATCACCCCGCTGATCCGCAGCTGGCGGAGATTTTGCAGGGCGGCGGTGTGACCTCCATGCTGAAAACAATGGCGATCGTGGCGCTGTCCTCCAGCTATGCCGGTATCTTTGAGGGAACGGGCTTTCTGAACGCCATGAAGGAGCGGGTACACCGGGTCAGCAAAAGGCTGACGCCCTATGGCGGACTGCTGCTGACCTCTGTGCTGTCGGGAGCCGTGGCGTGCAACCAGACGCTGAGCGTTGTGCTGACCCATCAGCTGTGTGCCTCCCCGGAGTATGAGGGAGAAGAGCTGGCGGCGGATATGGAAAACAGTGTAATCATTGTAACGCCGCTGATTCCGTGGTGCATCGCTGCTGCGGTGCCGCTGACGGCAGTCGGCGCGCCGGACAGCTCGATTCTGTTGGCGTTTTACCTGTGGCTTATTCCGGTATGGAACCTCCTTTGGAAGTGGAGCCAGCGAAAAAGACAGCGTGTGAAGGCACTTTGACTGAATACATGAAGAAGCCCCTCTGGTGTTCCATCCAGAGGGGCTTCTTTTGACATTACTGAGTTATGCGGCGGCGTCCTCACCGGTAGCGTTTTCCGGAGACGGTGTGCTGTTATCCGCGGAAGAGTCTTTCGCTGCAGCGGTGTCCGGATGATTTGTGCCGGGAGTGCGGATCCGGAGCTGATAAGCGGGGAGAATTTCTCCGGCAGCGGAGGAATCGTAGGTGACCTCCACCAGGTCACCCACATTCAGGATCACGGCGCTGGTGTCCGCGGAGGCACTGATCTGGTAGTAGACATCGCTGCCCTGCAGGCGCAGAAAATACTGGCTGTTTCCATCAATCACAGCGGTGCGGATCTCAGTGACGCGGGCCGTGACAGTGTCCCGGTCTGGCTCGACCACCACTGCCTGGTCTTCGTCGATCAGGTGGTTGTTCCGCAGCATGGTCCGGTAATTGCTTTCACACTCGGCAACGGTCTGCCCCGTAGCTACGATCTGATACTGCTGAACATTGACCATAGCGTACATTTTCACCAGACCGGCGGCGTCCTTCAGCGCCATGAAATAGGTAGGCTGGTCAGCGATGTTCAGCAGCAGGGGGAAGGTGGCGCGGTAGCTCATCTGCTGGACCTGTCCCTCAGCGGAGTCCATCGCGGAGTATTCCTCGGCTCCGGCGATGGAATAGAACTTGGTTTCCTTTGTCCGCTGGTTGCTGAGAATAAAGCCGATGTTGGAGGCGTCGGAGGTAATGGAGGTGATGCCGGTATACATATACACATCATCGCCGATGACCAGATAGTTGTAGCCATCCGTTGTCAGGGTAACGTCCTTCTGCCCGAACAGGGAGTTGAGAAAGCCGTTGTGGTACTGTCCATAAGCGTCGTACTGCTCCATGATGATGTCGGCGGAATATACGCGGTCCACCCATTCGGGGACCTCCTGACAGTAGGTGCTTTCTCCGGTAACGGCGTTGACCAGCACCGCACCGGAAATGTCGGTTCCGCCGAACAGCCCGATGCGCTTAACGATCCGGGAGCAGACCCAATAGGGAGTACCCTCCTCATCGATCTCAAAGACCGGCTCATCAAACAGGTAGGTGGGATAGTGGAAGCGCAGATAGCGGTTCAGGTTGCGTCCGAAATGCTCCGCGGGCGTGTATTTCATGCCATCCTGTAAACGGACGACCTCCACGTTCTGGGTAGTCATGTCGATGATGAGGTAAGCAGGCAGTCCCTGAGAGCGGTTATTGAACCACTTGATGATGTCGCCATAGCGCAGGGAAGCAACGCGGACGGGACGCCCCTGATAGTTAATCTGGGTGTAATCGTCCATGACCTCAAATTGGGAAACCATGTCCGCCAGCTCGCCCAGCTTACGGCTGCCTAACCGCTTGGCGGAGTCGTTGTCCAGCATGGGGATCTGGTCGTAGGAGATCTCCTCGACCTCAGAGACAAAATCTCCGGTTTCCAGCGGCAGCAGCTTGCTGTAGCTGGAAGCACGCAGCACCACCCAGGAAAGCAGAGAACCAATGGCAATGATAACGATCATAGCGGCAACGGTTAAAAAGGGCAGGGTACACTGCTTTCGGGTGAATTGCAGATAGCCCCGAATGCCGTCCCCCTGAAATCCGGAGGTCAGAACTGCGCAGACGCAGTATACCGCACAGCAGAGAAATACAAAGACGTAAAAATCCTCACTGTGCAGGTTCAGGGCAGGCAGCTTGACATAGAAGCAAACCAGCGCAAACACCAGTGTGACCGCAGTGTTCAGCAGCGTGCGGGTGAAGGCGTTTCCAATGGAACGGCGGTTTTTTTTCTCCTGCCGGGGCTGCTGAAAAGGCTGGGAGCCATCGCTGGAAAAGCCGCCGCCCGGCTGGAAACCGCCAAAGTGGAATTGAAAGTGCATGGGGTGCCTCCTTATTATGGTATTTTTCCGAACGATTCCATCTTATAGAAAAACGGAGGAGAAATCAAGGCAGAGACTGAGGAAACTGCATGTAATGTAAAAGAGACCCGCCGGAGAAAAGCTGCTCCGGCGGGGCGGTTATTTGGTAACGGATAGGTGTCCTTGCTCCAGCGTAAGGCGGGCAGTATCGCCGGAATGCAGCAGCCCTTCCAGAATCTGCTCCGCCACGGCGTCCTCCACCTGTTCCTGTATGGCGCGGCGGAGGGGACGTGCGCCGTATTTGGGATCGTAGCCCATGTGCGCCAGCTCTGCCAGCGCATCGTCCTCGGTTTCCAACTGGATGCCCAGCTGCTCCATTCGCAGGTCGGTGGCATGCAGCATCCGCCGGGCGATCTCGGTGATGTCCTCCTGTGTCAGCCGGTGAAAAACGGTGATATCGTCAATGCGGTTCAAAAATTCGGGACGGAAGGTCCGCTGCAGCTCCCGCATGACCGCATCCCTGGTGCGGACAAAGGCACCCTCTTCACCGGAGGGAAGGTCCTGCCCATCAAAGCCCAGCCGGGGAGCGGAGGAAAGGATGCTTGCCGCGCCTACATTGGAGGTCATGACCAGGACGGTATTTTTGAAATCCACGCTCCGTCCCTGGGCGTCGGTGATTGCGCCATCCTCCAGAATTTGCAGCAGGAGGTTCCATACATCCTCGTGCGCCTTTTCAATTTCGTCAAACAGGACCACGGCATAGGGCTTCTGGCGGACCCTTTCCGTCAGCTGACCGCCCTCCTCATGCCCCACATATCCGGGAGGGGAACCAATCAGCCGGGAGACGCTGTGCCGCTCCATGTATTCGGACATGTCCAGCCGGATCATGGCGTCTCCGCTGCCGAACATGACCTCCGCCAGCGCCCGGCACAGCTCGGTTTTTCCCACGCCGGTGGGACCTAAAAAGAGAAAGCTACCAATGGGGCGGCGAGGGTCCTTCAGCCCCACGCGTCCGCGGCGGATGGCGCGCGCCACGGCGTGGACTGCTTCCTGCTGCCCAATGACCCGGCGGTGCAGAAGGTCCTCCATGTGCAGCAGGCGGCTGCTCTCATCCTCGGTCAGCCGGGTGACGGGAATGCCGGTCCACTCCGCAGCCACGGCGGCGATGTCCTCTGCCAGTACAGGACGGCAGGAGGTGCTGCGGCGCTTTTCCTGCTCCTGCTGGACCTGCTGGCGGTAATCCTGCTCCACATCCCGCAGCTGTGCGGCTTTTTCAAAATCCTGCACTGCTACGGCGTCCTCCTTGTCTTGCTGCAGGGCGAGGAGCTTCACCTCCAGACATTTCAGCTCTGGAGAGACCTCCGGTACACCCATCCGGACGCGGGATGCCGCTTCATCCATCAGGTCAATGGCCTTATCCGGCAGAAACCGGTCGTGAATATAACGGCGGGACAGCTGAACGGCGGCTTCCAGAGCTTCATCGGTCAGCTGCAGCCGGTGGTGCTGTTCATATTTGGGGCGCAGCCCCTTTAAAATTTCCAGCGCCGCTTCCGGCGAAGGCTCGTCTATCTGCACCGGCTGAAAGCGTCGTTCCAGCGCCGCGTCCCGTTCGATATATTTCCGATACTCCTTTTGGGTGGTGGCGCCGATGACCCGGATTTCTCCACGCCCCAGCGCGGGCTTGATGATATTGGCAGCGTCCACGGCGCCCTCTGCGCTGCCTGCACCCACAATGGTATGCAGCTCGTCGATCAGGAGGATGATGTCTCCGGCTTTTTTGACCTCATCCAGGGCTTTTTTGATGCGTTCCTCAAATTCGCCCCGGTATTTGGTGCCTGCCACCATGCCGGACAGGTCCAGAGACAGGATGCGCTTGTCCAGCAGCTCCTCCGGAACATCGCCCAGAACGATCTTCTGTGCCAATCCCTCCGCAATGGCGGTTTTGCCGACTCCCGGCTCGCCAATCAGACAGGGATTGTTTTTTGTCCGGCGGGAGAGAATCTGCACTACCCGCTGGATCTCCTGCTCTCTGCCGATGACGGGGTCCAGCTTTCCGCTGCGGGCTGCGGCGGTCAGGTCCCGGGAGAATTCCCGCAGCGTTTTGAGCTTGGTATCGTCCTTGGATGGCGTGCCGCCGCGGTGTTCCGTGTCAGCTCCCACGCTCTGCGGGCGCTGGTGCATGGTCTGCATCAGCGCGGCGTACAGGCGGCGCGGCTCGCAGTCCACCGCCCGCAAAATGCGGACAGCCATATTGTTGCCATCCCGCAGAATGCCGACCAGCAGATGCTCTGTTCCGGCAAAAGGACTGCCGCTGCGGATGGAGTCCTCCACGGCCAGCTCAATGACCCGTCTGGCGCGGGGAGTCAGTCCCTGGGCTGGATTGCCGCCGGGAAGTCCAACGCCCACGCTGCGGCGAAGGACCTCTGTCACTGTTTCATCTGTCAAGCCCTGATTGCACAGGACTGTGTGGGCGGAGCCATCCTCCTCCCGCAGGAGTCCCAGCAGCAAATGCTCTGTTCCCACATATCCATGCCCCAGCTCTCCCGCGGCTTCCTGCGAGAGCCGCAGCGCCTCCTCAGCCCGGGGGGTGAATTTATTGTCATTCATAAACGGTCCGCTCCTTTCCCAAGACCCAGCTTAGAAATTACTGTTTGGAAGACAGTTTCATTTTTACCACCATTTTCATATTTCATAACACATTCTGCCGCTGTGGTAAAAATTCGGGGACTTTTCCGGGTTTGTTATGACAAAGTCCGGAAGAGGCTTTTACCGTTTTTTGAAGAAATCAAGAAGAAACTGTAAATATGGGGAAATTGGACGAAAAAATTATGTGAAACAATTCACATAGGGGTTGAATTTTTGAAATAGTATGGTACAATCAAAAATACAAATTCTTATGGAGGTGCTTCCCAATGGCCTACAAGATTACTTCTAGCTGTGTCAGCTGCGGTTCCTGCGCTGACGTCTGCCCCGCTGGTGCAATCAGCCAGGGTGATGATTCCTACGTCATCGACGCTGGCGCTTGCCTGGACTGCGGTTCTTGCAGCGATACCTGCCCCAACGGCGCAATCGTTCCCGCTGAATAATTTCACGGAACAGTCAAACAGACAATACATAAAGAGACCGCAGGATTCCCCTGCGGTCTCTTTATGTTCTGCGACCTACTTGCGTGAGGAGGGGATTTCCAGTATAATCAGAAAAAACAGTGTGGGAGAAGTGGCAGATGGAATATTGCGAGCATATGGACAATACGAACTGGACCTTCCGCTATGGAGAGGGAGAGTTTCCGCCCGGGACGGATTCCTACCTGCTGTCTGATTTTCCACGGCTCCGGAGAGGCGCCGCCGTGTGCGATCTGGGCTGCGGAGCGGGATTTTTAGAGCTGCTTCTTCTGCGGCGGGAGCCGACACTGCGGCTGACCGGAGTGGAGATCCGGGAGGGTGGATGCCGCTTTGCCCGGCGGAACGTGGCGGAGAACGGTTTGGAGGACCGGATTTCCATTGTAAATGCGGACCTCTGCCAGCCGGAGCAGCTTCCTCCGGCGGGAAGCTTTGACCTGGTGGTCAGCAATCCGCCGTATTTTGATACGGCAAGGGGCGTGGCTTCTCCCGATTCCGCCCGCCGGCTGGTGCGGGAGGAAGCCAACTGCACCCTGCGGGATGTGTGTGCGGCTGCCGCGCGGCTGCTGCGGTGGGGCGGAAGCTTCTGCATGGTCCATAAGACGGACCGCCTGACAGACCTGTGCTGCACCATGCGGGAAGCCGGTGTGGAGCCGAAGCGGCTCCAGCTGGTGCAGAAGCAACCGGGAAAAGCGCCGGCACTGGTACTGATCGAGGGACGGCGGGGCGGAAAGCCGGGAATGGCTGTAGAGCCGCCGCTGCTGCTGGTTTCGTCCAGCGGCGCGGACAGCGCCCAGAATACCGGAATTTACTTTCAACATACGGAGGAATACAAATGAGCGGAAGGCTGTATCTGGTGGCAACGCCCATTGGAAATTTGGGGGATTTTTCTCCCCGGGCAGTGGAGACGATGAAATCGGTGGACTTCGTTGCCGCGGAGGATACCCGGGTATCCATGAAGCTGATGAACCACTTTGACATTCACAAGCCGCTGGTGAGTTATCATGAACACAATCATATCACGGCGGGGCAGTCCATTCTGAGCCGCCTGCTCTCCGGCGAGAGCTGTGCGCTGGTGACGGACGCGGGGACTCCGGCGGTCTCAGATCCGGGCGAGGATCTGGTCCGGCTGTGCGCGGAAAACGGGGTAGAGGTTTACTCTATTCCGGGATGCTGTGCCGCAGTGAACGCGCTGGCGGTATCCGGACTACCCACCGGTCGGTTTACCTTTGAGGGCTTTCTGACTGTCAACCGCAAAAACCGGAAGGAGCGGCTGGAATCCCTGCAAAAGGAGGAACGGACCATGATCTTTCATGAAGCGCCCCACAAGCTGCGTACCACATTAGACGATTTGGCGGAAGCCTTTGGCGCGGACCGGAGGGTGGCGCTGTGCCGGGAGATGACCAAGCTGCATGAGCAGACCATGCGCTGTACACTGGGAGAAGCGGTGGAATATTACCGGGAAAACCTGCCCAAGGGCGAGTATGTGCTGGTGGTGGCAGGCGCGGAGCCGCAGGAGGAGACAGCTGTAACGCTGGAGGAGGGCGTAGCTTTGGTGCAGAGAAGAAAGGCAGAGGGCGTCCGGATGAAGGAGGCAGTGCGGGAGGTTGCCGAACACACCGGACTTTCCAGAAACGAGCTGTACCAGGCGGTGCTGGAGAATTCCTGACGCAGGGCGGGGCATTCCAGTGGAATGCTCCGCTTTTTCTTTGCCGAGGAGAGGTGCGGAGACGATCGGAATTGCCTGAGAAAAGGGCTTTTTTGTGAAATGTCGTTGACAGAGCTTTCCCAAGGGGAATATACTGATTTTCAGAACGAAAAGGAGCGTGACCCTATGGAATTGACATTGAATCGGGCTGTTATGGGTGTGGAGCTGTCCGGCATCCGGCAGTTTGGCGCTTTGGCACAGCAGACGCCCGGCTGCTGTATGCTGACCATTGGCGAGCCGGACCTGAACACGCCGGAAGTGGTGAAGGAAGCCGCCAAGCAGGCACTGGACAGAAATGAGACCCACTATCCCCCCGGAAACGGTTATCCCTATATGCTGCAAGCCATTTCGGAGTTTGAGGCAAAGAAGCACGACCTGCACTACTCCGCGGATGAGATCATTCTGACCATTGGCGCCACAGAGGGACTGTTTACCTCCCTCTTCGCCATTTTGAATCCCGGTGATGAGGTCATTATTCCAACCCCGGCATTCAGCCTGTACGAGTCTATTACGCAGCTGTGCCGCGGTGTTCCGGTGGCGCTTCCCACGGAGAAAAACCGCTTCCAGATTTCCAAGGAGGCGCTGGAAAAAGCAATTACCCCAAAGACAAAGGCACTGGTGCTGACCTCGCCCAACAATCCTACCGGCTGCATCTATACCAAGGAGACGCTGGAGGGGATTCATGAGGTACTGAAGGACCGCCCGATTTTTGTGATCTGCGACGAGGTTTACCGGCAGTTTGTCTATACGGAGGGCTATCAGAGCTTTTCCGCCTATCAGGACATGCGGGACCGGATCATTGTCATTCAGAGCTTTTCCAAGCCCTATGCCATGACGGGCTGGCGCGTGGGCTATCTGATGGCGGACGCAAAGCTCAAGGACCGCATTCAGGTCATGCACCAGTATGACGTAACCTCTGCCCCGGCATTTTTCCAGCCGGCGTGCGTGGCGGCACTGAACTTCGATACCTCGGGCTTCCGCGAGATCTACCGCCGCCGCAGAGATTATGTTTACCAGCGGTTGATGGATATGGGGCTGGACGTACAGGAGCCGGAGGGCGCGTTCTATATGTTCATCAACATTGAAAAATTCGGCATGGACTCTCTGACCTTCTGCACCCGGATGCTGAAGGAGGGACTGGTGGCACTGGTCCCCGGCTGCTATTTCGGCACAGAGGGCTTCATGCGCCTGTCCTACTGCTACAGCGATGAAGCGCTGAAGGAGGGACTGGACCGGATGGAAAGGTTTATCAAGAGCCTGTAAGAAACCCTTGAAAGAAACAGACCCCCTGCCGTATGGCAGGGGGTCTGCGTTTATTGAAGAGGCTTCTCAGGGAAGCAGCAACAGCTTTTTCAAAAATTCCACACCGCAGGGCAGTATCTGCTCATCGTCAAAGGCGAAGGTGGGGGCGTGCAGTGCGGCGGTATCTCCCACACCCAGGAAGAAGAACACGCCGGGGACCTCCTGCTGGTAGAAAGAGAAATCCTCTGCCGCCAGTGCCGGAGTGTCCAACAGAGAGGGGGCGCTTTCACCCAGCTGTGCGCAGATCTTCTGATACAGCGCTTCATGGTTCCACACAGCGGGATAGCCCTCGCTGAGCTGAACCTCCACCTGGCAGCCGGTTTCCGCCGCCAGAGATTTTCCAATATCCTGCAGCTGCTGGCGGCAGAAGCGGAAATTGCTTTCGGAATAGGTGCGCAGGCTGCCCTCCAGACGGGTCTGCCCGCTGATGGCGTTGCGGACGGTGCCGGAGGTCATTTTCCCAAACCGCAGCAGGGAGGGCTCCTGCGGCGGCAGCTGCTCCATCATGGAGTACGCCCGGCGGAGAAATTCCATGCCTGCGGTAAGCGCATCAATGCCCTCCGGATACTTGGAGATGTGAACGCTTTTGCCTGCTAAGGCAACGGTGACCTCGCTGGAGCGTGCCATCAGGGGACCGGGACGGGAAAAGATCCTTCCGGCTTCCAGCTCCGGCCACAGGTGAAGACCGAAGATGCGGTGGACCCGGTAGCGCCGGAAAAGTCCCGTTTCGCACAAGGGCTTGGCGCCGCCGGTGGTCTCCTCTGACGGCTGAAAGACAAAGAGGACATTTCTTGGCAGCTTGGATAAATGCGCTGCCGTGTACTCCGCCAGCGCCAGCGCCATAGCGGTGTGTCCATCGTGACCGCAGGCGTGCATGATGCCGGGATGGGTGGAGGCATAGGAGAGACCGGTTTCCTCTGGAACGGGCAGGGCGTCCATGTCGGCACGGAAGGCAACGGTGTCCTGCTTTCCTGCGTCAAAGTAAGCGCAGACGCTTCCCCGGGTGGGAGAAAACAGCTTGCAGGGCAGGGCGGAAAGGATTGTCTGGACATATGCGGTGGTTTCCGGAAGCGGACGGTCCAGCTCCGGGATCTGGTGCAATGCGCGGCGGTATGCTACAACAGCGGGCAGGGACATGGAAAAGACTCCTTTCCGGATGCTTCCATCCAGGACATCCGTGAGATTGTTGAAATGATTTGTTTTCAGTATAGCACCGGGATGGATGAGAACCAATAAAAAATACAAAATTTGTCGCTTTTCACAAGGAGATTTTCTGTAAGGTTGGGAATTTTTTCAGAAATTCTCTTGAATGGGGGAAAAAAAGATGCTATGATAGCGAAAAAGAGATAGAGGCGCGGATGCGATGAACTCATGGGAGCCGTCAGGCAGAGAAAATGGGAGAGGCAAGTCCGCCGAATTTCCTGATCCGGTAGGAGAGGGAGATGGGGTTATGGGGAATACCCATAACACTGTCCGCGGCGTGGCTGCGGGGGCGCTATCTGCTTACAGATTCTCCACGTTTTGCGTGTATGGCTGTCGGTAGGGGCGTGTCTCTACCGGCTTTTTCTTTTGGTATGCCTGCCGTTCGTCATATGCGCGCAGCGAAACGCATAGGCGTACCTTGCAGAAGGAAATCCCTTTCCCTGCAAACCAAAAACGAAAAGTATGGAGGACACTACTATGAAATTTGAACACATCCAGGGTTCCATCGTGGCAATGATCACGCCGTTCCATGAGGATGGCAGCGTTAATTTTGAGGTTTTGACCCAGCTGATCGAGCGGCAGATCGCCGGAGGAACCGCTGCGATCCTGACGCTGGGCACCACCGGCGAGTATTCCACCATGAGTCATGAGGAGGATGCTTCCGTGGTGGAGCATACCATCCGCGTGGTCAATGGACGGGTCCCCGTGATCGTGGGCAGCGGCTCCAACTGCACGGCGACGCAGATCGAGAAGAGCATCCAGTATCAGGAGATGGGCGCGGACGCGCTGCTGCTGATCTCCCCGTATTACAACAAGGCAAATCCGGAGGGCATGTACCGCCATTTTGCGGAGACGGCTGACCGGGTCAGGATCCCCTGCATTCTCTACAATGTTCCGGGACGTACCGGCTGCTCCATCCCCGTCAGCGTGGTGGAGAAGCTGAGCAGGCACCCCAACATCGTTGCAATCAAGGAAGCCTCCGGCGATATGTCCTATGCCATGAAGATCGCCCACTGCATCGGACCGGACTTTGCCCTGTACTCCGGCAATGACGACATCACCATTCCCCTGCTGAGCATTGGCGGCAGCGGCGTGATCTCGGTTTACGCCAATGTCATGCCGGATATGTGCCAGCAGATCGTGCATGATTTTCTGAACGGAAACCAGGCGCAGGCAGTGGCGAACCACCTGAAGTATCTGAAGCTGATGAACGACCTGTTTATGGAGGTCAACCCCATCCCGGTAAAGGCTGCCATGAACATGATGGGGCTGAACGTGGGTTCCATGCGTCTGCCGCTGTGCGAAATGAGCGAGGAGCACAGCAGGGCGCTGCATGCTACCTTACAGGAGGCGGGTCTGCTGTGAAGATTTTACTGGTCGGACACGGAAAAATGGGCAAACTGCTGGAGTCCACAGCCATCGCCGCAGGCGATGAGGTGGTGGGCTGCTTTGACCACACCAACCTGAGCGAGCTGGACCACACGGGAAGCATTGCAGATGTGGTCATTGAATTTTCCAGACCGGAGACACTGGATGCAGTCAGCCGTTATATCCGCCGGACCGGCACGCCTCTGGTGTCCGGGACCACGGGCTATTCCCAGCAGCAGATGGAGCAGATGCTGGCACTGGGAGACGCGGCGCCGGTCCTGTGGAGCGCCAATTACTCCGTGGGCATTGCCGTATTTGTGCGGATGCTCCGGCAGGTATCGGATACGCTGAAGCCGGACTTTGATGTGGAGGTGACGGAGACACACCACAATCAGAAGGCGGATGCACCCAGCGGGACCGCAAAGCTGCTGGTAGACGCCATTGATCCAAAGCATGAGTTGACTCCGGTGTACGGACGGGAGGGTAGCTGCGGCAAGCGGCAAAAGGAAGAGATCGGTATTCACGCGCTACGGGGCGGTACGGTGGCTGGAACCCATACGGTGCATTTCTTTGGCATGGATGAGGAGCTGGAGATCACCCACAGGGCGGCAAGCCGGCAGATCTTTGTCAACGGCGCGCTGGCAATGGCGCGGCGTATGGTGAACAAGCCCAATGGCGTGTACGACCTACAGAAAATCTTATTTGGAGAGTAATGAGTTTATGAATGCACAGGAAATTATTGATTATATCAGCAATTCCAAGAAGAAGACCCCGGTAAAGCTGTATGTCAATGAGAAAGCTTCCATTGACTATGGCTCTGCAACGGTGTTCAACGGACACGAGGGAGAGGTCAGCACCCGCATCGTTTTTGGCGATTGGGAGGAGCTGCGCTCCGTTTTGGAGAAAAACGCGGACCGGATCGCGGATGTGGTGGTGGAGAATGACCGCCGGAACTCCGGCGTTCCCCTGCTGGATATGAAGGAGATCAAGGCACGCATCGAGCCGGGCGCCATTATCCGGGAAAAGGTGGAGATTGGCGACGGCGCGGTGATTATGATGGGTGCGGTCATCAATATCGGAGCCATCATCGGCGCAGGAACCATGATCGATATGGGCGCGGTGCTGGGCGGACGCGCGACGGTGGGCGCACATTGCCACATCGGCGCGGGCGCGGTGCTGGCTGGCGTGGTAGAGCCTGCCTCCGCAACCCCGGTCATCATTGAGGACGGTGTTCTGGTGGGTGCCAACGCTGTGGTGATCGAGGGCGTGCATGTAGGTAAAAACGCGGTGGTCGCCGCAGGTGCTGTCGTGGTAGAGGACGTACCGGACAACGCGGTGGTGGCTGGCTGCCCGGCGCGGATCATCAAGATGAAGGATGAGAAGACCGAGGGCAAGACCGCTTTGGTCGATGCACTGCGCAAGCTGTAAGAACAGGAATCCGTAAAAATGGGAGCATCATTTTGATGCTCCCATTTTTGTCCTGTGTTTCGGATTTTCGCATTAAACCAGTGTTTTCGATTTCCATGCGCCGTGCCGATAGCGCGCCAGTGCGAACAGCGCCGTTACCGTCCATGTCAGACCGGTCGTCAGCCAGATGCCCCACATTCCGATCAGGGGAATCGACGTCAAACCGACCGCAAATGCCACGCGCGCAAGGACCTCCACCGCGCCGTTCATCAGAGCATACATGGAATCGCCTGCACCGTTGAGCATATAGCGGAGGATCTGCACAGCCCCTAAGCCCATCAGAAACAGGCTTGTAATGCGGATTCCGCTTGCTGCAATGGAAATGATCTCTGTATTTGTCACGAAAATGCTCATAATGGACCGTCCAAATAGCCAGAAGACTGCCAGCAGCACCACGGAAACCGCTCCGCTGATTTTCATAGCGGCTGCGATGCCCGATGAAATACGGTCATGTCTGCCGGCGCCCATGTTCTGTCCGGTGTAGGTTACAATGGCGGCGCCCAATGCGGAAAAAATCTGCTGCACCAGAAGCTCAATTTGTGAGGTTGCCGTGAAGGCGCCGATGACCGACTCACCAAAGCCATTGACAACGCGCTGCAAAATGATGCTGGACACATAGATCAGGGCGTACTGCAACCCGGTGGGGATGCCGACCTGGACCGTTTTCCAGATCATGACCTTGCTGACAGCCCGGTGCTGGAATGCCTGACGGAACTGCGGCACCTTGGCGAAGGCGTAGAGAATGCAGGCAGCAGCCGCCAATGCTTCGGACAATACGGTTGCAATGGCTGCGCCGATGACGCCGCTGTTCAGCCCGACCACAAACACGAGGTCCAGCACAATGTTCAGCAGACTGCATACCACCAGAAAAATCAGCGGCGTTCTGGCGTCACCCAGCGCACGCAGAATGGAAAACGGGGTGAAATAAGCCGCCACTGCCAACAGACCGCCCATAAAAACGTACATATAGGTCAGTGCGTCCGGCAGGATGGATTGCGGCGTATTCAGCAGCAGGAGAATCGGTTTTGTTGCCAGCAGAGCGACCACTGTCATGATGACCGTGATCAGCAGGCAGGTGTAGCTGCCATTGGCAATGGCTGCCGCCGTTCCTTTTTCATCCCTTGCACCGAAAAACTGTGACACCACAACACCTGTTCCGATTGCCGCGCCCATGCACATGGACATGAACATCATGGAGAGGGCATTTGTGGCACCAATGGCAGAAAATGCCGTATCTCCTACAAAACGACCGACAATGATGCGGTCTGCCAGCGTGTATGCCTGCTGAAACAGGTTGCCGATCAGAATTGGAATGGAGAATTGAAGCAGAAGCCGTACCGGACTTCCCTTTGTCATATCAACTGTTTTGGTCATATTATATCCTTTCATAATACCGTATTGTTTTAGGACTTTATAAACAAAAAGAAGCCGCCTGCTTCCCTACAGGCGGTCACTCTCCCAGCATTTCCTTGCGGAACGCGGCAACAAACGTACCCATGAGTTGGATCAGTGTATTCTGCTGTTCCTCGGTCAAGGTCTCCATGGCTTTCCAGTCTGCCTCGCAAATGTGGGGTATCAGCGAGTTGGCATACTGTTCACCCTTTGGGGTCAGGTGGATGGTCTTGATACGGCGGTTTTCCGGCAGCTCCAGCAGTTCAATATAACCGCTTTTGAAGAACGCAGTCACCACATTATTTACGGTCTGCTTGGGCAGTAATGTCTTTTCACAGATGAACTTTTGGGTGCAGTTTTCCGTTTGCTGGATAGCACTGAGAATGTAGAGACTATTATAGGAAATTCCGCATTTTCGGGCGTAGTCCTCGTATATTCGGCTCAGGCTCTGCCGCACATCGCCAAATGCCCGGATCTTTGCATCCAGCTCCATAAAATCCCTCCCTTTCACAATAGTCCTGTTTCAAGACTATTATAGCAAAGTAATCCTGCTTGTCAAGAGAAGATTATCTGCGGCGTTTTTTCGCCTGTAAAAATCAAGACCTGGCGTATATTGAGATGGCTTGGTAAACCGGAACAGGGAACCAGGTGGATGCTGTCCTTTTTTCTGAAAGAATAAAAAAAGTCGGAGCAAGCGACATACAGCTTGCTCCAATGCGTTTATTTAAATTAAAATCCGCCCGTGAACCCAGCGGAGCGATCGCGGGCGGAAGCGAAGAAATTCCTGCCAGAGTGCAGTTTTCGCTGTAAAGCGGAAACAGAACGGTGACAGGAATTTCCGAGCTGGTGCCGGTGGTGGGACTCGAACCCACACGGTGTTGCCACCGGCGGATTTTGAATCCGCTACGTCTACCATTCCATCACACCGGCGAAAGCTTATTTACTATAGCATGATTTTAGGAATATTTCAAGAGGAAAATAAAAAAAGAACTTGATAAAACTCTATAAAAACAGAAAGAAATGCTATCCAAACAGAAAAAAAGGTGCTATGATAGAAACGTTATCGTATAGTCAGCTATGAAAGGAGAGAAAGGAATGGACCGTTGGCTGAAAAAGGGAGTGCTGTGTCTGATGACGGCTGTGCTGTGCGCATTGCTGGCGGGCTGTTCCTCCTTTAAACTGGTGGTGGCGACGGACGAGCTGTATACGCTGCCGCAGCTACCCCCGGAGTATACCGAACTGAATCAGTGCATTCGGGAGCTGCTGGACGCAGGTGCGGAATATGCCGCTCCGGTTTCCGGTACCAATATTCAGACTGTGCAGCTGGTGGATCTGGATGGCGACGGACAGCAGGAGGCGCTGGCGTTTTTAAGGAAAAGCTCAGAGGAAAAGCCTCTGAAAATCTATATTTTCTCTCCCAATGGCAAGGGCTATGAGCTGCGGACCGTGATTGAGGGCAGCGGCAGCGCGATTTACAGTGTAGCATACCAGGACTTGAACGATGATGGAAAGCAGGAAATTCTGGTGGGCTGGAAGGTCGGAGCCGAGCTTCAGACACTGGCGGTATACACCCTGCGGGGCGGCGGTGCGGAGGAGCTAGCACGGACGAACTATGTCAAATACGCGGTGCTGTCCCTGCGGGACAGTGCGGAACAGGAGCTGGTGGTGCTGCGGGCGGATGACGAGGGTGCCGGCATCGCGGATTACTACACATGGACGATGGATGGCACACCGGGCGGCGGCTTGACCTCCGCATCCGCGGCAAGGCTGTCCATGACAATGGCGGAGCTGAACTCCGGTCGGGTGACCTCCGGCTACTTGCGGGACGGAAGCCCGGCGCTGTTTGTAACAGGAAAAACAGAAACAGGCATGGAGACTACAGACATTTTAATGGATAAAAACGGAGAACTGGCAAACATTGCCCTGTCGGATACCACAGGCGTATCGTCGGTGAATTACCGTTACCAGACGCTGTTTCCAAAGGATATCAATGGCGATGGCATTACGGAGGTCCCGGCTCCGGTGAGCCTGCTGTCTCAAAATCCGGAGGAAACGGAGACCTGCTACCGTATCGACTGGTTTTCCTATGATCAGAATGGAGATGCGGAGGCAGTCTGCTCCACATACCATGATATCGAAGACGGCTGGTATCTGGACCTTCCGGCAAGCTGGCTGGGGAAGATCGCAATTACCCGGGCACCCTCTGGAATGGATGAGATGACGGTGACCTTTTCCACCAGAGGAGCTTTGGGGAGGGAGCCGACGGATATTCTGAAAATCTGCACCATTACCGGGGAAAACCGGGCGTTGAAGGCGACCAGGGGGAACCGGTTCATTTTAAGCCGGCAGGCAGAGACGATCTATACGGCGGAATTTTTGGATGGCAATGAAAACTGGGACGGAAAAATGACAGAGGACGAGCTGCGGGCAGGCTTCCGCCTGATCACTACGGAGTGGCTTTCCGGTGATAACTGAGAGAGCGGCGGATCTGCTCTGGAAAGGAGAACGCTATGAAAAAGGTACTGGTGCTGGAGGATGAGTCCAGTATTCGCAGCTTCATTGTGATCAATCTGCGCCGCGCCGGGTATGATGTGATCGAGGCGGAGAGCGGCGAAGAGGCGTTGGAGAAGCTAAAGGAAAATTCGGACACGAAAGTGGCTCTTTTGGATATTATGCTGCCCGGAATTGACGGATTTGAAGTGTGCCGCCGTATCCGGGCGACCAATACCAAAATTGGAATCATCATGCTGACGGCGCGGTCTCAGGAGATGGATAAGGTAACGGGACTGATGACCGGCGCGGACGACTATGTAACCAAGCCCTTCTCTCCTGCGGAGCTGACAGCGCGGGTGGATGCGCTTTTCCGCCGTGCCGGAGGGGATGTGACAGCGCAGACCGGGGAGATTCGGCAGGACCCCTTCCTGCTGAATACCCGGAACCGGACGCTGGAAAAAAACGGCGTCCGCATCAAGCTGACACAGGTGGAGTATTCCATCATGAAGGTTTTCATGGAGAACCCGGGAAAGGCGCTCTCTCGTGAGGAGATCTTGGATATGGTATGGGGCAGGGACTATTTTGGAGAGCTGAAGATCGTGGACGTGAATATCCGGCGTCTGCGGTTGAAGATCGAGGACAATGTGCAGAACCCGACCTACATCACAACGGTGTGGGGCTACGGCTACAAGTGGGGATTTTAAGAAGAGAAATTCTGACGGAGCGGTCAGACTGGAAAGGAACCGTTTGCAATGCAGCATCAGCACTCGGAGAGAAAAAAGGGCTTTAATATCGAAAAGGCGCTGCATATCCGCGGCTTGCGGCAGAGATGGATCTTCAACACGGTCATGCCGGTCCTGGTACTGCTGTTGTTTATTGTGACGCTGTTTTCCACGGGAATCGCCGCGTACTATTATCAGAATATGCAGGCGGGAATGGAGACAAAGGCACAGGCTGCGGCGGAGTATTTCAATGCCAATTCCATGAACAGCTATGCGGAGTATTACCAGCAGGCGGTCAGCTATACGGACTCCTTTGAGGACCGGGACCACATCGAGCTGCAATTTATCTCCGGAAACGGGCGGGTGCAGGTGTCTACCTCCGGCTTGACCGCCGGCTCCTCTCCGGGAACCAGCGACGTGGCGCAGACCATTGCCACGGGAGAACAGGCAGTCTTTCAGGGCAGGGACCCGCAGACCGGGGAAAAGATCCTGTCCGTGTCCTATCCGCTTTCCTTTAACGGAAAGGTCGTGGGAGTGCTGCGCTATGTAACGGCGCTGCATAAGGTGGAAAAGCAGGTGCTGCTGTCCATCCTGCTGATTTTCCTCATTGCCGCGCTGTGCATGGCAATGGTCATCATCGCCAATCTGCTGTTCATCAATAATGTAGTAGAGCCGGTGGCTGTGGTCTCGGAGGCGGTCAAACGGATCTCGGCGGGCAGCTATGGCATACAGGTGGAAAACAAGTACACAGACGAGCTGGGGCAGCTGGTGGATAACATCAACAACATGTCCCTGAAAATCGGACAGAACGAGAAAATGCAGACGGAGTTTATCTCCTCGGTCTCTCATGAGCTGCGGACGCCGCTGACCGCCATCAACGGCTGGGGGGAAACGATTCTCGCCGATACCACAGAGGATCCGGTGCAGATGCGCCGCGGCATCCGGATCATTTTAAAGGAATCCCGCCGGCTGACGACGATGGTGGAGGAGCTGCTGAACTTTTCCAAGATGCAGGACGGCAGGTTCACGCTGCAAATTGAACAGGTGGATCTGCAGGCAGAGTTTGAGGACGCGATTTTTACCTACCGGGAGCTGTTCCGGCAGGAGGGCATCGAGCTGGAATATGAACCGTCGGATGAGATGCTGGATGAAATATCCGGCGATCCGGAACGGCTGAAGCAGGTGTTCTGCAATGTGCTGGACAACGCTGCCAAGCATGGCGGCGCGGGAAAACGGATCACAGCCTCCATCGGAGAGGAAGAGGGCGAGGAAGTGATCCGGGTCCGGGATTTTGGTCCGGGTATTCCGGAGGCGGAGCTGCCCTATGTAAAGCAGAAATTTTATAAGGGCTCCTCCAAAGCCCGCGGCAGCGGGATCGGTCTGGCAGTCTGCGATGAGATCATCAAGCTGCATGGGGGGACCTTCGATATTGCCAATGCAGAGGGCGGCGGATGTGTTGTGACCATTCGGCTGCCCCTGAGAATGGCTTGACAAAATCGAACAGATGTTGCATTTTCGACAAGCCTATATTATAATCAACAACGGAACAGTTAGAAAGGAACTTTATGGCAGAACAAAAGCAAGGCGGATTCCGCACCAGCATTGGCGGACAGGCGCTGATCGAGGGTATTCTGATGCGCGGTCCGGAGAAGCAGGCTATTGTGGTTCGGAATCAGGACGGAGAACTGGTGGAAAAGGTAGAGGAACTGAAGCTGGTCAAGGACCGGTATCCGGTTTTGGGACTGCCGCTGGTTCGGGGAATCGTGAACTTCCTCTCCGCAATGGTCAACGGAGTAAAGGCGCTGATGTACTCGGCGGATTTTTACCCGGATACAGAGGAGGCACAGCTTGGAAAATTTGAACAGTGGCTGGAACGGCATATTTCCAGCAAAAGGCTGGAAAGCGCCATCGTGGGCTTTTCTGTCTTTTTGGGTATCGGCATGTCTCTGTTGCTGTTTATGGTGCTGCCGACCTTTTTGACGGGCGGACTTCTGCACTTTTTCCCGGGCTTTCCCCTGTGGGGAAGAAATCTGATCGAGGGTCTGCTGAAGATCGTGATCTTTCTGGTGTATCTGTTCCTCTGTTCCCGGATGGGGGACATTCACCGGGTGTTCCAATATCACGGTGCAGAGCATAAATCCATTTTCTGCTATGAAGCGGGACTGCCGTTGACGGTGGAAAATGTGCGCATCCAGCCCCGGCACCATCCCCGCTGCGGCACCAGCTTTCTGTTTGTAGTGATTTTTGTGTCGATTCTGTTCTCCAGCGTGGTTTTCGGCATTTGGCCGGTCACCAATGTCTGGCTGCGGACACTGGTGCATTTGCTGCTGCTGCCGCTGGTGGTGGGCGTGACCTATGAATTCAACCGCTGGGTGGGACGGAATGACAACGCACTGACCCATATCCTGACAGCACCGGGACTTTGGATGCAGAATTTCACGACCTTTGAACCGGACGACTCCATGATCGAGTGTGCGATCCGCTCTTTGGAGCTGGTCATTCCGGCGACGAAGGGAAAAGATGAGTGGTAATGGCAACGACATATAACAATCTCTATCTGGATATTCGGAAAAAGCTCCGGGCAGCGGACGTGGGAGACGCCACGCTGGAAGCCCGGGAGCTGGTCTGCTTTGCAACGGGAAAAACCCGTCAGCAGTTGCTGCAGGACGGCGGTCTTTATGCCACGCCGGAGCTGGAACGGCGGGCATGGGAGCTGGTGCAGCGGCATTTGCAGGGAGAGCCGGTGGCGTACCTTATTGGAGAGTGGGAGTTCTACGGGCTTCCGCTGGATATTTCTCCGGAGGTGCTGATTCCTCGCCCGGATACGGAGGTGCTGGCAGAGCAGACGATCCGCTACTGTCAGGCGCTGCCCGAGTGTCGGGTGCTGGATCTTTGCGCCGGAAGCGGCTGCATTGGTCTGGCGGTGGCGGCAAAGGTCCCGCAGAGCCGGGTGGTGCTGGCGGAAAAAAGCGAGGGCGCACTGAAGGTCTGCCGGCAGAACATCCGGCGGTGCGGTGTCAGCGGCAGAGTGATCCCCATGCAGGTGGACGTGATGGAAAAGCCGCCTGCCGCGCTGGGGGAATTCCAGTGCATCGTTTCCAACCCGCCGTATATTCCCAGTGGAGACATTGCGGGTCTGGATGTTTCCGTGAGGGCTTATGAGCCGCATATGGCGCTGGACGGCGGCGAGGACGGTCTGGATTTTTACCGCGTCATTGCCCAGCAGTGGAAGGCGCTGCTGGCAGTGGGAGGAAGGCTGTACTTTGAAGTGGGCATCGGACAGGCAGATGCCGTGCTGCGCCTGATGCGGACGGAGGGCTTTGGGGATATCCAGATCATCAAGGACCTCAGCGGGATCCTGCGGGTGGTGTTTGGAACGCTGTGTGCGGAAATTTAAGCCTGCTGCGCAGAAATTGAAGCAGCGGCTCCTGATAAAATAGCAGTATCAGATTTTTCTTGAGAAGCTTGAGAGCGGAAAAGGAGGAAACAGACATGGCAAAGGAAAAAGCGCCGGTGGCTGCGGCGGCACCTGCAACGGACAAGCAGCGCGCCATCAGCACGGCGATGGAGCAGATCGAGCGGATGTATGGCAAGGGTTCCATCATGCGTTTTGGTGATAAAGCGGAGTTGAATGTGGATTATATCCCGACAGGTTCTCTGGCGTTGGACCTGGCATTGGGAATCGGCGGACTGCCCAGAGGGCGGATCATTGAGATCTACGGACCGGAATCCTCCGGTAAGACCACGCTGGCGCTGCACGTTGTGGCGGAAGCCCAGAAAAAGGGCGGCGAGGTTGCATTCGTGGATGCGGAGCATGCACTGGACCCCACCTATGCCCGGGCGTTGGGTGTCAAGGTGGAGGATATGCTGATCTCTCAGCCGGACACTGGCGAGCAGGCGCTGGAGATCACGGAGGCTCTGGTCCGCTCCGGAGCCATTGATGTGATCGTGGTGGACTCGGTGGCGGCGCTGGTCCCCCGGGCGGAGATCGAGGGCGAAATGGGCGACAGCTATGTGGGCTTGCAGGCACGTTTGATGAGCCAGGCGCTGCGGAAGCTGACCGGCGCCATTGGTAAGACCAATACCATCGTGATCTTTATTAACCAGCTGCGTGAAAAGGTGGGCGTGATGTACGGCAACCCGGAGGTCACCACCGGCGGTCGCGCCCTGAAGTTTTACTCCTCTGTCCGAATTGACGTGCGGCGGGTGGAGACACTGAAAAACGGGCAGGAAATGATCGGAAACCGGACCCGCGCTAAGGTCGTGAAGAACAAGGTTGCTCCCCCCTTCCGGGAAGCGGAGTTTGATATCATGTACGGCGAGGGAATTTCCCATGTGGGCGAGCTGCTGGATCTGGGCGTGAAGCTGGGTCTGGTCACAAAGGCGGGTTCCTGGTTCTCTATGGGTGAGATCCGCATCGGTCAGGGACGCGACGCGGCAAAGCAGTATCTGAAGGACCATCCGGAGGAGGCGGACCGTCTGGACGCGGAGATCCGGAAGAATTTTGACAAGCTGATGACAGGGCAGTCCAAGGTGGCGGCGCGGGCCGCCGGCCGCGCGGTGGATGTCTCTGCCGACGATTTCAATGATGAAACTTGAAAAGCTGGAAGCGTCCCGGCATAAAAAGGGACGTGTCCTGCTGTTTTTAGAGGATGGCACGCTTTTGAAGGTCACAGAGCAGGAGGTGCTGGACTTTGGACTGCGCGCCGGAGATGTTCTGGATGACACGCAGCTGGACGCACTGAAGAGCGCGGCGGACGGCTCCCAAGCCAAAGCGGACGCGGCGGCGCTGATCGGTCGGCGGGCAATGTCCCGTGCCGATCTGGAGAAAAGGCTGCGGGCAAAGGGTGCTTCCAGCCGGGATGCCGTTTACGCGGCGGAGTGGCTGGAGGCAATCGGCGCGCTGAACGATGCCGACTACGCAGCGATGCTGGTGCGGCACTTCGCCCAGATGGGCTACGGTCCTGCCCGGTACCGGGAGGAGCTGCGCCGCCACGGAATAGACCGGGAGCTATGGGACGATGCCTGTGCGGAAGCGCCGCCGGAGGAGGATCTGGTGGAGCAATATCTGCGGGACCGCTTTCGCTATGGTCCGCCGGACGAGCGGGAAAAAAAGCGTGCAGCGGACGCATTGGTGCGCCGGGGCTTTTCCTGGGCGGAGATCAAACGCGGATTGTCCCAATGGACAGAGCTGGCGGCAGAGGAGCTGCCATAAAGGGTACACGGAAAGAGTACGGAATCAAATTTTATTCCCGGAGGAACTTGTTTTGAAATATCATGTAGCATTTATCTCCCTGGGCTGTGCTAAGAACCAGGTAAACTGCGAGCAGATGATGGCACAGGTCGAAAAGGCAGGACATCTGGTGCAGGGAGCGCCGGAGGGAGCCGATGTAGTGGTGGTGAACACCTGCGGCTTTTTGCAGAGCGCTGCGGAGGAAGCCATTGATAATATCCTGCAAATGGCGGAGCTGAAGAAGGCGGGACAGGTCAAGAAAATCCTCGTGACCGGCTGTATGGCGCAGCGGTATAAGGATCAGATTTTACAGGAAATGCCGGAGGTGGATGGAATTCTCGGCACCGGAAGCTATGGCGACATCGTTTCCGCGGTGGAGGATTCCATGAAGGGGGAGCGCCCCTCGCACTTCGGCAGCATCCACACCTGCGATCAGGCGGGAGAGCGGATCCTTTCCACGCCGGGCTGGTATGCCTATCTGCGCATTGCCGAGGGCTGTGACAACCACTGTGCCTACTGCGTTATCCCGTCTCTGCGCGGCAAATACCGCAGCCGCCCGATGGAGGGGCTGCTGGAGGAAGCACGGGAGCTGGCAGACGCCGGTGTCAAAGAATTGATCGTGATTGCGCAGGATATTACCCGCTACGGCAGCGATTGGGACGGTAAGCATCATCTCAGCGAGCTGCTGCGGGAGCTGTGTAAGCTGGATTTTCATTGGGTGCGGCTGCATTACCTCTATCCGGATGAGATCGACGACGAGCTGATCGCCACCATTGCGGAGGAGCCGAAGATCCTGAACTACATTGACCTGCCCATCCAGCACTGCAACGACACAGTGCTGAAAATGATGAACCGCCGGGACACCAAGGCAGATATGCTGGCACTGTTCCAGAAGCTGCGGGAACACATCCCCGGACTGGTACTGCGGACCAGTCTGATTTCCGGACTGCCCTACGAGGATGAGGCGGCATTTGAGGAGCTGTGTGACTTCCTGCGGGAGGTCCGGATTGAAAGAGCCGGTGTGTTCCCCTTCTCTCCGGAGGATGGAACGCCTGCGGCGAAGATGGAGCATGTCTCGCTGGAGGAAGCTCTGCGGCGGAAGGAGCTATTGGAGGATGTTCAGTCGGATATCATTGACAGCTACAATGACTCCGTGCTGGGAACGGTCCGGGAAGTGCTGTGCGAGGGCTTTGACGGTCAGGCACAGATGTATGTGGGACGCAGCTATGCGGAATCTCCCGGCATCGACGGCAGCATCTACTTTACCTCCGAAGAGGAGGTGCAGCCGGGACAGTTTGTCTCTGTCCGTCTGACTGGCGTGATGGATGGAGAGCTGACTGGTGAACGAGTCGAAGAAGAGACCACAGAGGAGTGAACGCAATGAATCTGCCAAATAAATTAACTCTTTTGCGCATTATATTGATCCCAGTATTTCTGGGCGTACTGTATTGGGGCTTTCCCGGTACGGATTATGCGAATTACATCGCGCTGGTGGTATTTATCATTGCCAGCCTGACAGATATGCTGGATGGAAAGATCGCGCGGGCGCGGAATCTGGTAACGGATTTCGGAAAGTTCGCGGACCCACTGGCGGATAAAATGCTGGTCATGGCGGCGATGGTCTGGTTCGTGGAGATCGGACAGATGCCGGCATGGATGGTGTGGGTCGTGCTGTGCCGGGAGTTTGCTGTCAGCGGACTGCGGATGCTGGCGGCGGATAAGGGGCGTGTGATCGCCGCCGGATGGTCCGGCAAGGTGAAGACCGCCTCCACGATGGTTTGCATCGTGCTGATGTTCCTGCCCATTCCGGCGGTGCTGAACACCGTTTGCATTTGGGTCATCACCGTGACGACGCTGTACTCTGGTGTGGAGTATTTCGTGAAAAACCGGGATATCATTGCATCCATGTAAGCAAAAAAGCATTGCCGCAAGGCAATGCTTTTTTCATGTGCGGGAAAGGAACCGGCGCAGAAGCAGGGAGTACAGGAATCCGCCGGTCCAGCAGGCGGCAATATCCTTGACATCGGAAACACTTCTGGACAGGTACAGGGGTGTGACAAATTCCCAGAAGCATCCGCAGAGCAGAAGGTACAGGGAGAGCCAGCCCAAATTTCGCAGCGGCGGCAGATGAAACACGGTCAAAAGCGTCTCCAGCACCACGACCATCAGCACACCAGCCAGAGCGTCATGAAAATGCCAGGCAAGAAGCCTGTGCAGCGTTCCTGTGGTGGAGGGGACCCAGACCGTGCGGTTCAGAGCATAAAGCACGGCAATGACTGCGGCGGAAAAACCGTAAAGGCGCAGGGACCGCATCAGAGAAAGCTCAGCAGGATCAGGGCAAGGATGACACCCAGAATCACCGCCAGTACAGTGCCGCCAAAGGTCATGCCCTCGCTTGGAGCAGAAGAAGTTTTTGGCTGCTGTACGGAGAATGCAGTTTCCTTTTTGCCCAGCTCCTCCTCCGGTTCTCCGCAGTCCTCTACGATCCGCAGAGGCAGGTAGAAGGATTCCAAGCGCGTATAGAGCCACTGTGCGGCGGAACGGGAAAGCCCCCGGCGCAGCAGAAGCCGGTAATTGGCATCATCCCGAAGCCGCAGCAGGGCTTCTTTGGCAATTTCCGGGTCCATGCCGCAGTATTTTTCCAGTTGGGCGATCAGGTCGTCCGTTTTGTCAGAGAGCTGTGCAAAGGCGGTGGCTGCCGTGACGATGGCATAGCGGGCTGTATCGCCTGTAGAAGCAGAGGGGGTGGGAGTGAATCCGCAGACGGTACACTTTCCGCCGCTAAGCGGACGACCACAGCAGGGACACTCCTTTGGAAAAGCAGCACCGGCAGAGGCGTCCGGGTGAGCGGCGGCGCCTGCTTCCTCCGGCGTTTTTCCCAGCAGCAGAAAGTCCGCGGAAATATGCAGAGCTTCACATATTTTGGCAGCGGTCAGAGCATCCGGAACTGCCTGTCCGCTTTCCCATTCCGCAAGGAGTGCCGGATCGACATTCAACTGTGCGGCAAGCTGTTCCTGAGAGAGTCCGGCGGCATGGCGCACAAAGGCGAGTCTTTGGCAGAAGTTCATGAAATTCCCTCCGATCTGCGAAAAAGTTGTCTGTCAGGTAAAATCAGCATAGCATACCGGAAAAGTCCACGCAAGACGGAAAACGCAGAAATACCGGACTTTTTGGAGAATTTCGCAGGACCGCAAAAGCGGAATACAGTTCGTGAAGAAGCAGAGAAACATCTGTGAAGGGAGCAGTATGGATCAGACCTGAAAGGATGCAATCAGAATATAGACGATATATGCCAGACAGACGCCGGAAAGAGCGGTATAGTTTGTCTCGGTTTCCTTGTGGTCTGTTTTCAATGCCCGTACCAGAAAAAACGGAAGGAGAAGTCCGGCAAGGATTCCCAGTATTTGAAGGCAGAACTGCATATACACATACCTCCTGTAAAATTTTGATGTGCTTCTATGCTGTCATTATAAACGAAGGTATGCGGCGGGACAAGCATTTGCGGAAAAAACACACGAAATCGGCAGACAGCCGGGGACGGGGCTTGACACGAAAGAAAGCACCTGCTAATATACTAAGAATAAGTGAATAGCGTGTTGAACGGAAAGAGTAGCGGGATCCGGAAGGACAGAGAGGGTGCGTCATCGGCTGGAAGCGTATCTGCGGAAGGTCTCGTGAAGTGCGTCCGGGAGCGCGGGGGATGCAGAAGCCCTCCGTCCAGCCTTGCGTCAACAGGCTTCCTTGAGTGATAAATGAGAGTGGAACCGCGAGTAACATCGCCTCTCGTACTTCGGTACGGGAGGCGTTTTTGTTTCCCGGACCAACACAAGGAGAATGATATCGATTATGGCAAAGCATATGACCCGTTTGGGCAGCCTGCTGGCTGCCTATCAGCGCCGGGACCCCGCTGCCCGCAGCAGGCTGGAGGTATTCCTGCTGTATCCCGGCGTTCACGCGGTGATTTATCACCGCATTGCACATTGGCTGTATCTGCACCACCGGTATTTTCTGGCGCGGTGGGTCTCACAGCACGCCAGAAAAAAGACCGGAGTGGAGATCCATCCGGCGGCGACCATCGGACACCGGCTGGTCATCGACCACGGTATGGGCATTGTGATCGGAGAGACAGCGGAAATCGGAGACGACTGTCTGCTCTATCAGGGAGTGACCCTGGGCGGAACCGGAAAGGACAAGGGAAAGCGGCACCCGACCCTGGGAAATAATGTCCTGGTAGGCTCCGGCGCCAAGGTGCTGGGTCCCTTTAAGGTGGGCGACAATACCCGTATTGCCGCCGGTGCGGTGGTTCTGAACGAGGTACCGCCCAACTGCACTGCGGTGGGCGTGCCTGCCCAGGTGGTACGGGTGGAAGGAAAGCCGGTATACTACGCGGACGATGTGGACCAGATCCACGTTCAGGACCCCATTCAGGAAAAGCTGGAGCTTTTGAACCGCCGGCTGGAAGAACTGGAAAAGAAAGACCAAAAGAAACATCAGGAAAGGACTGCTTGAAAAATGCAGCTATACAATTCTGCGACGCATAAAAAAGAGGAATTTCAGACCCACACGCCCGGTCATGTGGAAATGTATACCTGTGGTCCCACAGTGTATCATTTTGCACATATCGGAAACCTGCGCAGCTATATCATGGAGGACGTACTGGAAAAATTCCTGCGCTATTCCGGCTACAGCGTGAACCGGGTCATGAACATCACCGATGTGGGGCATCTCAGCTCAGATGCGGACACGGGCGAGGACAAGATGCTCAAGGGCGCCAAGCGGGAGCATAAGACTGTGATGGAGATCGCCCAATACTACACGGACGCCTTTTTTGAGGATTGCCGGAAGCTGAACATCAAGCGTCCGGACGTGGTGCAGCCGGCAACGGGCTGCATCCAGGAGTATATTGCCATCATTACCCGGCTGCTGGATAAGGGCTACGCCTATCTCGCCGGCGGCAACGTGTATTTTGACACCTCCAAGCTGGAGCGCTACTATGTCTTCAATGACCACGACGAGGAGGACCTGGCAGTGGGCGTCCGGGAAGGCGTGGAGGAGGACCCCAATAAGAAAAACAAGAATGACTTTGTGCTGTGGTTTACCAAGTCGAAGTTCGAGGATCAGGCGCTGAAATGGGATTCCCCGTGGGGCGTGGGCTATCCGGGCTGGCACATTGAGTGTTCCGGAATTTCCATGAAGTACAATGGGGAGTATCTGGACCTGCACTGCGGCGGCGTGGACAATGCCTTCCCCCACCACACCAATGAGATCGCCCAGTCGGAAAGCTATCTGGGGCATCCCTGGTGTCCGCAGTGGTTCCATGTGCACCATCTGAACACCTCTACAGGTAAAATGAGCAAGTCCAAGGGCGAATTTCTGACGGTATCGCTGCTGGAGGAAAAGGGATATGACCCGCTGGCGTACCGTTATTTTTGCCTGCAAAGCCATTACCGCAAGGCGCTGGTATTCAGCTATGAAAATCTGGACAACGCGGTGGCGGCGTATCAGAAGCTGGTGAACCGTATTGCGGCGCTGAAGCCGGAGGATGGAGCGGTAGATGAAGCGGTGCTGAAGGAGTACCGGGAGAGATTCCTTAAGCAGATGGGCAACGACCTGAACACCTCTATGGGCATTACGGCAGTGTTTGACGCCCTGAAGGCGAAGACCAATGATGCCACCAAGCTGGCGGTCATTGGGGACTTTGACCAGGTGCTGAGCCTGAGCCTGCTGGAAAAGGCTGCGGCGAAACGGGCAGAGCAGGCGCAGCAACGGACGGTGGCAAAGACGGCTGGCTATACCGTGACCGGAGAAGGCGACCCGGAAATTGATGCGAGGGTTCTGGCACGGGGCGAAGCGAAGAAGGCAAAAAACTTCGCGGAAGCCGACCGGATCCGGGACGAGCTGAAAGCACAGGGCGTGGAGATCATCGACGTGCCTGGCGGCGCACAGTGGAAACGGGTATAAATGTATCCATGAGGGGGAGGAGCTATGCTCCTCCCCTTTTTTCTGTTTGCCTTGACAGAAGCAGCAAAAATAGGTACTATATAGACAGAATTTGACAGTATAATCTCCGGTTAAGGGGTGTTTCTATTGGAGTTGAATCGGGCGGTCGCGGAGAATATCAAGCGCATCCGAAAGACGCAGAAATTGAGCCTGGAACGGACCGCAGAGATGTCCGGTGTGTCCCGCAGCATGCTGGGGCAGATCGAGCGGGGAGAAGCGAATCCATCCGTGGCGATTTTAGGAAAGCTGGCGCAGGCGCTGAAGGTTCCGGCGGAGGAATTCCTGCGAAATGACAGCTTTGAACCGCTGCTGCTTTCCCGGGAGCTGGACCACAAGCCGGAGCGGCTGGACGGTGGGAAGGTCGTATGGCGGGAATCCATGCCGTATGAGGAAAAGACGGGATTGGAAAGCGCCTTTGTGGATGTGTATATCAGCGGGCGCTATGTGCCGCAGACGTCAGTGACGGGGTGTGTCTGCACAGTTACGCTTCTGGCTGGTACCGGGAGACTGACGGCAGGCGGAGAGACCTACGAATTACAGGAGCGGGATGCCCTGCGCATCCCGGCAGACCAGCCGTGGGAGCTGACAAACCAAAGCAACAGCACCGTGCGGGCATATCTTCTGTGGCAATACCGAAAAAAGGAGAACGGATAAGCATGGCATGGAAAATCAGAACGGCGGCAGAGACGGATCTGGACGTGGTAACGGAAATTGAGGCAGCCTGCTTCCCAGCGGCGGAGGCTGCCACGCGGGAGGAATTTGCGCAGCGCCTGAGGTTCTATCCGAACCATTTCTGGCTGCTGGAGGAGGACGGAAGGTGCGTGGCGTTTATCAACGGGATGGTCAGCAATGAGCCGGTCATTCTGGACGAGCAGTACGCCGATGCGTCTCTGCATGATGAAAACGGAGCATGGCAGGCAATTTTCGGCGTGGATACCCTGCCGGAATACCGCCGCAATGGCTGTGCCGCACGGCTCATGGAGCAGGTGATCGCCGATGCCCGGGCACAGGGGCGAAAGGGCTGTGTGCTGGCATGTAAGGACAAGCTGATCCACTATTATGAAAAATTCGGTTACCGAAGCTATGGAATCTCCAGTTCCGTTCACGGCGGCGTGACCTGGTACGATATGCGGCTGGAATTCTAAAAAACAACAGCGTCTCCCTTCTGCTGGAGGGGGACGCTGTTCTGCTTCATGGACAGAGCTTTACTTGATATGCTTTTTTAGAATGTTAGACAGCACGATTGCCAACGCCATCTTGCACAGGTCCGGGATGACAAAGGGGATCACGCACCAGCCCAGTGCAGTTCCCACGCCGATGGGACCGGACTGGCGGGCATAGAGGATCATGAACCAGGCAGTGCCAAAGGCATAGCACAGCAGCAGACCCAGCATCATTGCGGCAATGCACACAAACTTCTTTTCACCGAACAGGTGTGTCAGCAGCCAATACAGCAGGGCGGAGCCTAAAAAGCCGAGAATGTAGCCGCCGGTTGTGCCGAAGAGAACGCCAATGCCGCCCTTGAAGCCGGAGAACACCGGAATGCCGATGGCACCCAGCAGAATGAACACCAGAACAGACAACGTGCCGCGTTTGCCGCCCAGCAGTCCCACTGCCATGAACATGGCAAAGGTCTGCATGGTGAAAGGCACCGTCATGGGAATAGAGATCCAGGAGCAGATGGCAATGACCACTGCCATCAGGGCAATGTATGCCATGTCACGGGTTTGAAGCTTTGCGGAAGAATAAGGAGCCATGATATTGTTTCCTTTCCAGTAATTTTCCTTGAGAATAGCACATGTTCCCGTTATTGTCAACTATAGTTGACAATAACGGGAACAATGAGACGGGAAAATGATTCCTGAAGGTATAAAATATAGAAAAGATTACAGTGAGGTATGAGAACAGAGTGTTCTTGCCCGCGCCTGAATGCTTTTCAGGTCCTCAAAGGTTTCTGGTCGCTTGTATACATCCCGCAACAGGGCGGCAGGGTGATAGATGGCGGTCATGGGGATTCCGTTGCGCTCAAACCACTGTCCATGCTCCTGAGTGATTTTGAAGTCCTCCTTGATAAGGACCTTGGCGGCAATACGCCCCAGACAGACGATCATTTTGGGATGCAGCAGCTCCATTTGCCGGTTCAGCCAGCCGATGCAGGCGTCCTGCTCCACATTCAGCGGGTCGCGGTTGTTGGGCGGACGGCATTTCACAATGTTGGCAATGTAGACCTTGGTGCGGTCCAGCCCGATCATTGCCATCATATCGTCCAACAGCTGTCCGGCGCGTCCTACAAAGGGAACGCCCTGTTCATCCTCATGCTGTCCGGGACCCTCACCGACAAACAGAATCTCTGCATTGACAGAGCCATCTCCGAAAACCACATGGGTCCGGGTCTCGCAGAGGCTGCAGCTCCGGCAGGCAGAGCATTCTTTTTTTAGCTGCTCCCACTCGTTCATAGTAAGCTCCTCCTAAAAGATTGAAGACAGTTTACCACATTTTCCGAGAGGGTGCAATGAAAGCCGCATGGTTTTTCCGGAAGCGGGAAAACTGGTCCTTGAGGTGAGGGCGTGGCAAGGTGGTTCTGGATCTTCTGGATATACAGTCTTGCGGGATATGGGCTGGAAAAGGGATTTGCCCGGGCGGCAGGGTGCAGTCATCAGGTCCGCAAGTGTTTTTTCTGCCTGCCGCTGTGTCCGGTGTACGGACTGGGAATGCTGGCGGTGCTGGCGCTTCCGGATGCGTGGAAGACATTCCCCTGGATCCTGCTGACAGGCGGCGCGGCGGCAACGGCGGTGGAGTATCTGCTCCACTGGCTCTACGATACGTTTCTGGGGGTTCGTTTCTGGGACTACCGCGGGCTCAAAGGAAGCCTGCATGGACGGGTGTGCCTGTGGTTCTCCATTGCATGGGGACTGCTGGCGGCGTGGGCGGTTTACGGTGTGCAGCCGTGGGTAGAGGACTTTGCCGCGCAGATTCCTCCCACGGTGACGTGGGGAGGGATTTTGCTGCTGACCGCAGACGGCGTGTGCTCTGGGTGGTATCTCTATTGGACGGGAGATATTGATGGGCTGCGGCTGCGCACGGTCAGGGAGCTTTGGCAGGCGCCGTACCGGAGGGAAGATGCGCCGTGATCCAACGGAGCAGATCCTGCTGTACGGCATCACGGCAGGTGTCGTTGAGGATCTCGTGCCGCGCTCCGGCATAGAGCTTTTGACGGACGTCCGCCACTCCGGCGCGGCGGAAGCTGTCGTATGCCTTTTGCACGCCCTTTCCGCTGTCACCCACCGGGTCCATGCTGCCGGAGAGAAAGAGAATGGGCGTTTTACGGTCCATCCTCCGCAGATTTTCTGGGCGGCGGATGAAATCCAGACCGTCCAGCATTTCCCGGAAAAGCCCCAGTGAAGCGTTTCCGCTGCACAGCGGGTCGGCGCGGTAGAGGTCCACCTGCTTCGGATCGGAGGAGACCCAGTCACAGTCTGTGCGGTTGGGGGCAAAGCGGCGGTTATAGTGGTCAAAGGTCAGCTGGGAAACGGCGGGGCTGGCATGTTCCTCCCCATATTTCTGAATTTCCCGGCGGACCATGCTGCGTCCGGCAGTCAGCAGCAGGGTGGAGGGCTGCCCGGTTCCCATCAGGATGGCGCCGCGCACCCTGCCGGGGTAGCGGATCAGATACGTCCGGGCGAGAAACGATCCCATAGAATGCCCCAGTAAAAAATTGGGTACGCCCGGGCAGGTGCGGGTCAAAAACAGGCGGACCTGCTCCAGGTCCTGCACTACTGTGTTCCAGCTTCCCTTAGGACCCAGGTAAAGCCGCGGCGCACCTGGGGCAACGGAGCCGCCATGCCCTAGATGGTCGTTGCCCGCCACAAGGATCCCGTGGGCGGTGAGAAATTTCGCCAGCGGTTCATAGCGCCCGATGTGCTCGGCAACGCCGTGGGAAATCTGCAGCAGGGCGACAGGTGTCGTTTCCGGGCGCCAGAGCCTGCCGTGCAGAGTGGTTTTTCCATCCTGTGACGGCAGCGTAAACTCGGTTGAGATCATATGGAAAACAGCTCCCTTCTGTGCTATAATATTTCCACTTGTAAGATAAAAATAGCATACTTGATGAAAAAAAGACAGGGGGAGTTTGATGGCGGCATATGTTGCGGCGCTGGACCAGGGAACGACCAGCTCCCGCGCCATTTTGTTTCACGAGAACGGAGAGCTGGTGGCACGGGCGCAGTATCCGTTTCAGCAGATTTATCCGCAGCCTGGCTGGGTAGAGCATGACCCGATGGAAATTTGGGATACGGAAAAAAGGGCGCTGGCAGAGGCGGTGAACACCGCCCATATCGACCCGAAGCAGATCGCTGCCATTGGCATTACCAACCAGAGAGAAACCACCATTCTCTGGGACCGGAGGACCGGAGAGCCAGTATATAATGCCATCGTTTGGCAGTGCCGCCGGACCGCGCCGATCTGTGACCAGCTGAAGGCGGAGGGGCTGGGAGAAACCGTTACGGAAAAGACAGGACTGCTGATCGACGCCTATTTTTCGGGCAGCAAGCTCCAATGGATCTTGGACCATGTTCCAGGAGCGCGCCAGCGGGCGGAGCGGGGAGAGCTGCTGGCGGGAACGGTGGACAGCTGGCTGATCTGGCAGCTGACAGGAGGACAGGTCCATGTGACGGATTACTCCAACGCCTCCCGGACGATGCTGTTTAATATCCACACCCTGCAATGGGATGAGGACATGTGCCGGATGCTGAAGGTGCCGCAGACCCTGCTGCCGCAGCCGGTTCCCTCCTGCGGAGAGTATGGAAGGGTCGCCGCAGGGATCCCGGGGCTGGAGGCGTTGGCGGGGATTCCCATTTGCGGCAGCGCTGGGGACCAGCCTGCGGCACTGTTCGGGCAGGCGTGCTTTCAACCGGGACAGGCGAAGAATACATACGGGACGGGCTGCTTTACGCTGATGAATGTGGGCGGCACGCCGGTGCGCTCTCAGGCGGGGCTGGTGACGTCCGTAGCGTGGAGCATTCATGGAGAGACCACCTATGCGCTGGAGGGCAGCGTATTCAATGCCGGCAGCGCCATCCAGTGGCTGCGGGATGAGCTGAAGCTGATCGACTCCGCGCCGGAGTGCGACCGCTTGGCAGAGAGCGTACCCAACTCCGGCGGCGTGGTGCTGGTTCCGGCGTTTACCGGACTGGGCGCACCGTACTGGGATATGTATGCGCGGGGCGCACTGCTGGGTCTGACCCGCGGAACCACCCGCGCCCATGTTGCCCGGGCAACGCTGGATTCCATTGCCTATCAGGTGACGGATCTGGTCAATGCCATGCGGAAGGATGCTCCCTGCCCGCTGTCGGTGCTGCGGGTGGATGGCGGTGCTTCCGTCAGTGATATCCTGATGCAGACGCAGGCGGATCTGCTGCGGCTGGAGGTGGACCGTCCGGCACAGGTGGAGACCACCGCCTTCGGCGCGGCGGCGCTGGCGGGGCTGTCCGCCGGGGTGTGGACAGATACAGAGCAGCTGGAGCGGCTGCGCCGCAGCCAGCATAGCTTCCATCCGCTGCGCGGAGAGGAGGAATGCCGCAGGGATTACGAGCAGTGGAAACGGGCGGTCCGCCGGTCGCAGGGCTGGAGCGCGCCGGAGAATGCCTGATGGGAAACCGGAGCCGTTCAGCGGAAAACCTTTGCGAAAGTGTAAACAATCCGGAAAGCAGTTGCGTTTTTGAAGATTCTGGGGTATACTGGTGGCACAAAACCGGGCGTGAAAGTCGGTGCAATAGGCACCCGAAACGGAAAGGGGTTTGGATCATGGCATTTTTCAATGATTTGAGCAAGAAGGCAAAGGATGTTGCCTTTGTCGCATCGGAAAAGGCAAAGGACGCTGCGGAGCTGGCGAAGATCAATGTGGCGATCGCGGGAGAGCAGCGCGAGATCGATAAGAATTACCGAACCATTGGAGAATGGTTTGTCACGGAATACAGCGGCGAGATCCCGGAGGCTGTAAAGGATCTGGTGGACGACGTCGCCGCGTCCAAGCAGAGGATTGCGGAGCTGGAAGCCAGCAAGCCGAAAAAGGACGCGGACCCTGTGGATACGGACATTGATGCCAGCATGAAGTCCTGCCCGGTTTGCGGCGCGGTGTCGGACAGCAAGTTCTGCCCCCAGTGCGGCGCTCCGATGGGAGAATAAAAAATAAAATGTGTGAAAGGAGCCGCCTGCGGGCGGCTCTTTATTATGCCATTGAAAAAATATAAGCGGCAGCGGCAGAAACTTTGTTGACTTTTTCACAAGTCTCCCGTATAATCAAAGAATCGTCGGAGCCGACGAACTATTATTTAAAGGGGTATATCATGTATCAAGACAAGACAATCGTGTGCAAAGACTGCGGTCAGGAATTCGTATTTACTGCTGGCGAGCAGGAGTTTTACGCAGAGAAGGGCTTTACCAATGAGCCTCAGCGCTGCAAGGCTTGCCGTATGGCTCGCAAGGGCGGCGCCCGTTCTGAGAACACCCGCCAGATGTTCGACGCAGTCTGCGCAGAGTGCGGCAGACCCTGCAAGGTTCCCTTCCAGCCCCGTGAGGACCGTCCTGTTTACTGCAGCGATTGTTTTCAGAAGAGATAAATTACTTTGCAGCGCCGGAGCTGTTCAGTGAGATGGTCCGCCTGTAAAGCAAAGGCTCCTCCGTATGATTCGATTCATACGGAGGAGCCTTTTGTTTATTTCTGGTCCAGAAGAAAGTGGGCGATCCCGGTCATGGCGGCGGAGGATTTCCGGGTGGGGAACATCTGAAAGACGTGCCACATTCCCTCACTGATCTCCAGGCGGCAGGGCACTTGCTGCTCCTTCAGCTTTTCCCACAGGGAGGTGGCATCCGAGAACAGGATCTCGTGATCTCCCACCTGAATCAGGATAGGGGGGAAGCCGTGAAAATCACCGAACAGCGGAGAAAGGCAGGGGGAGCGAAGGTCAGCATCCCGGGCATATGCCCGGCGGACTGCATCAATGTATTCCGGGGTCAGCATGGGGTCGATTTCCGCCCGCTCCTGATAGGAGGCTCCGCTCATGGTCATGTCTGTCCACGGGGACATCAGGACCAGAGCGCCCGGCAGGCGGCGTGCCTGCTGACGGAGCCGGTGGCACAGCGTCAGCGCCAGATTCCCTCCGGCGGAGTCCCCCGCCAGCACGATGCTTTCCGCACTGTAGCCCTGCAGCATCAGGTAATCCCACGCCTTTTGGGCGTCCTCCAGCGCTGCCGGATAGGGATGCTCCGGAGCCAGACGGTATTCAAAGCTCAGCACGTCATAGCCTGTCGCATGGGTCAGCTTGGAGGCAAGGACCCGGGAGTAGCCGAGATTGCCGCTGGTATAGCCGCCCCCGTGGCAGTATAGAATGGCGTGGCGGCTGCCGTGCGGCGCTTTCAGACGGGTCCATGCGGCGGGCATTCCGGACAGGGAGAATTCCTGCCAATCCATCCCGGTCATGGGGGCGACCAGTCGCCCCAGAACCTCCTGGCTGTGCCGCTGGTGTTCCAGCTCTTCGGCGGTCATTTCCTCCGGCGCTGTAGCGCTGTGGATGGCTTTCAGCGCCCGCATGATGGGGTCCAGATGCGGACGGCTCTGCGGTTTTGCGGATGGCAGCTTGCGGGTAGATGGCTTTTCCATAGGACCTCCTGAATGGGATGATTGTGCTTGAGATTCTATCATGCTTTTGGAAAAATGGAAAGAGAAATTTTCCTTTTCTTGCGCGAAGGGGACGGATATGTTACAATGCAGAGCAGTGAAGGGAGCGGGAGCATGAGGAAGATGCCGAAAAGCTGGTATAAGCTGGACCACGCTGGAATTTTATACTCTGCGCTCCAACGGGAGCAGTATTCTGCGACCTACCGTTTTTCCGCCCTGATGCGGGACGAGGTGGAGCCGGAAAGCCTTCAGCGGGCGATCTCCGCGGTGATGCCCCGGTTTCCGACCTTTGCTGTGCGGATCCGCCACGGAATGTTCTGGAACTATCTGGAGCCCAACACCCGCCCCGGACCCTTTTTGAAGCAGGATGTGTCCGATCCCTGCCAGCCCTTTCGCTTTCAGGAGGACAACGGCTGGCTGGTCCGGTTTTATTATTACCGCCACAGGATCTCCATTGAGGTCTTTCACGCCCTGTCGGATGGCGCTGGCGCACTGACCTTTTTCCGTACGCTGCTGGCGGAATATCTCCGGCAGAGGGGCGTTGAGGTCCCACCCGGCGAAGGTGTTCTGGATCTGAAGGTACCGCCGGACCCGGAGGAGCTGGAAAACGCCTACGTCCGCTATGCGGGGACCTATGCAAGGGGACTGGGGCGGCAGCGGCGCGCTTATCCCAACACCGGCACGCCGGAGCCGTTTTATACCTTTCATGTGACAATGGGCTTTCTGCCTGTGGACCGCTTAAAGGAGCGGGCGGCGAAATACGGCGCATCGGTCACGGAATATTTGACCGCGGCGCTGATTTTTGTGATTTTGGAGAAACAGAAGCGGGAGCGCCCCTACCGGGAGCGCCCGGTGACACTGGCGATTCCCATCAATCTGCGGGGGTATTTTCCCTCCAGGACGCTGCGGAACTTCATCACCACCGTCAGCCCATCCATAGATCCGGCACTGGGAGAGTATACGTTTCCAGAGGTGGTGACGCAGGTCCGCCATTATATGAAGCTGCATATCAACCGGCAGGAGCTGCGGGCGGCGATCACCGGCAATGTAAGGTTCACCAACCAGCCGTTGCTGCAGGCGATCCCTGTGTTTTTGAAAAATCCAGCGATGATCTGGAACTATCACTGGCATGGGGTGCGTCCCTATTCCGGGACCTATACCAATCCCGGGGCGTTTACCGTGCCTGTGGAAATGCAGCCGTATATCACCAGGATGGAAGTGATCCTGGGGCAGGCGACGGTTCCCCGTTGCCACTGTGCCTCCATCAGCTATGGAAATACAATGGAGATCACCTTTGCGGGGACACTGGCGGAGACCGACACGGAGCGGGACTTTTTCCGTTTTCTGGTCCGTGAGGGACTGCCGGTGAAGATCGAGAGCAACCGTTGAAAGGAGCAGCCATGTCCTATTGTGTAAATTGCGGAGTGGAGCTGGATGCCAATGCAAAGGTGTGTCCCCTGTGTCAGACGCCTGTATGGCATCCGGACACGGAGACCGCTGTGGAGCCGTATTTTCCGACACAGCCGGCACAGGTAGAGCCTGTATCCAAGAAGGGTATGATCCTTCTGCTGACATCCATGCTGGCATCCGCAGCAGTCTGCTGCGGGCTGATCAATCTGCTGCTGCCCTTTTCCGGACCGTGGTCGCTCTATGTCATCGGCGCGGCAGTTATGCTGTGGATCTGGTTCGTGTTCCCATTGATCCTGCGGCGGCTGCCGACGTTTTTCAAGCTGACGCTGGATGTGGCTGCCGTGGGGATCTACCTCTATCTGATCTCGTTGGACCTGAACGGGTCGGACTGGTTCCGCGGGCTGGCGCTGCCGCTGCTGGGAGTGGCATGCGCGGTGGTATTTCTGCTGAGCTTTTTGCTGCGGGGAAACCGCCGCTCCCGAATTTCCGCGCTGTGCCTTGTGATCGGTGCGGTAGCACTGTTTGGGCTGGGCGCGGAGTATTGCATAGACATGTATCTGCGGGGCGTTTGGGAACCGGGATGGTCCATTGTGACGCTGATCGTATGCATCGGGCTGATTATCCCGCTACGGGTGATCCGCCGTGTCCCGGTGCTGCGGGAAGAGGCGCGCCGCCGTTTCAGCCTGTAAAATAAAGAAAAACAGGTGCCGGGAAAGCCTCCCGGCACCTGTTTTTCTGCCTTTTATGAAGGAATGGTATACCCGTCAATCCGCCAGACTGGCACAGTCCGCCTGCCCGCCGCAGAGCATTTGCAGTCCATGCTCCAGCGAGGGAAGCACCGCTTCCAGGTTTTCCTTTGCTGCCTTGGGAGAGCCGGGGAGATTTACGATCAGGGTCCTGCGCCGGATGCCCGCCTGTGCGCGGGAGAGTATGGCGCGGGGCGTGATTTGCAGGGAGGCGTAACGCATGGCCTCTGGGATGCCGAGAGCCATACGCTCACACACGGCGATAGTGGCTTCCGGGGTGACGTCTCTGGGGGAGAACCCGGTGCCCCCGGTGGTGACGATCAGCTGCGCCAGCTGCCGGTCCGCCGTTTTCCGAAGGATGGCTTCGATCTGCGGCTGTTCATCCGGCACGATCTGCACCGGAAGGACCCGGTATCCGGCTTGGGAAAGCAGCTCGACAATGAGGGGACCGCTGCTGTCCGGGCGCTCGCCTCGGGCGCTGCGGTCGCTGACAGTAAGGACCAGGGCAGTGAACATGATGAATTCCTCCTTTAAATCCAGTAAAAAGTAGGTGGAAGGATCACATTATTTCAACAGCAGCAGGTCAGACGGTGCAATAGAGACAGTGATCTGCTGGGATGGGGGCAGCGCCTCCCAGGCGGATTTTCCGATTTCCATGCGCAGCAGGGGAGCATCCTGCGCCGCACCCACCGGACGCAGCAGGACGATGGTGTTTTGCAGATCGTCAATCACACGAACGATCTGGCAGAGGAAGCTGTTGGCGTCGCCGGAGAGGGCAGGACGAATTTTTGAGGAGTAGATACCCACAGAGGTAATGTCTGCGGGAACGGGACTGCCACAGGTAAGCGTCAGCCCCCACTGCGGAAGCTGCACGGAGCTTCCGCCCGGAATGGCATCGGAGAAGTTCTTGCACCCGGACAGCCGGGCGGCGGAGGGGGTTCCCGGCTGCTGGAACAGCTCCTGCATGGTGACTACCGGCTGGGAGGTGCCATCGTGGATGACACAGACCCGGCGGCAGTTGCGCCAGACCTCTCCCCGGTCATGCGAGACCCACAGGACGCAGCCTGGGAATTGCTCCAACGTTTCGTGCAGCTCCAGCTCTAACTGGTATTTCAAATAGCTGTCCAACGCGGAAAAAGGCTCATCTAAAAGAATGACCTTGGGCTGAGACACCAGAATACGCGCCAGCGTAGTCCGCTGCTGCTGTCCGCCGGAAAGCTGCCGGGGGCGCTTGTCTGCCACATCCTCCAGCCGGAACTGGCGGAGCTTTTCCGTTACGGCGGCGTTGCGGCTGGAGCGGTCCCGAACGGCAACGGCGATGTTCTGCCGGACCGTCATATTGGGGAACAGTGCATACTGCTGGAAGAGGTAGCCCACGTTCCGTTTCTGAGGCGGCAGGCAGATCTTGGCAGCGCTGTCGTAAAGCACCTGCCCGTCAATTTCGATGTGTCCCTCGTCCGGCTTCAGGATCCCGGCGATGCAGCGCAGCGTTACGCTTTTTCCGCAGCCGGAGCCGCCCAGCAGGGCAAGGCACTCCTGCTGGGCAGAAAACCGCACCTGCAGGTGAAAGCTGCCCAACTGCTTTTGAATGTCAACAGTCAGAGCCATCAGCGCGCTCCTTTCCGGGACTGCCGGTCCCGTGTTTCCAGCAGATTGATCGCCAGCAGGAATACGGCGGAGATCGCCATATTGATAAGCACCCATCGGAACGCGCCGACATCGTCATTGATCTGCCAGAGCTGGTAAACGGTGGTGGAGATGGTGGCGGTTTTTCCGGGGGTATATCCGGCGACCATAGAGGTAGCGCCGTATTCACCCAGCGCCCGGGCGAACGCCAGCACCACACCGGCTAAGATGCCCTGTCGGCAGTAGGGCATCCGGATGCGCCAGAAGATATACGGGTTGGACAGCCCAAGTGTCTGCCCTGCCTCGGAAAGAGTGCGGTCAAAGCTTTCAAAGGCGCCCCGGGCGGTCCGGTACATCAGGGGGAAGGAGACGACAATGGTGGCAAAAATAGAGGACCACCAGGTCATGACCATCCGGACGCCGAAGGTTTGAAGCACCCACTGTCCGAAGGGACGCTTCGGTCCCATAAGTACCAGCAGCAGCCATCCGACCACCGTAGGGGGAAGCACCAGTGGCAGTGTCAGCACCACGTCTAACAGTCCCTTCAGCAGCCGGGGCAGCCGGGCAATATAATAGGCAAAAAACAGCCCTAAAAAGAACACGCAAACGGTGGAAATGGCGGCGATGCGCAGAGAGTTCCAAAGGGGATACCAGTCCATCATATCGGAAAGACCTCCAAGAAACAGGATGGGGAGGAGCGGTAAGCGGAGATCAGGCTGGGCAGGGAAACTGCCCAACCTGATTTTACCGCTTTTTTACACAAAGAGCAATGCTCCTTCTGAAAAGAGCAGGGGGATTTACTGGATGACAGAGAAGCCGACACTCTCAAACACGGGAGCGCAGGCATCCGTCTGCAGATAGTCCAGGAAGTCCTGGGCAGCGGCAAGCTTGGCTTCATCCGTGGTGGTGTTCATTACGGCGGCGGGGTAGATGACCTGCTTGCACATGTCGGAGGTGGCGGTATCCACCACGGTCAGACCGGCAGAGTAGGCGTCGGTGGCATAGATAATGCCGCAGTCCACAGAGCCCTCAGTGACCTGGGTGGTCACTTCCTTCACGTTGGAGCAGTAGGTGATCTTTCCGGCAGCTTCCAGGTCAGAGACATTCAGACCCAGATAGCTCAGAATATCCAGAGAATAGCTGCCCACGGGAACATCGCTGTTGCCCAGCGCCATCAGATGCAGCTTGTTGCTTGCCAGATCGGAAAAGCTTTCGATTCCGGCGGGGTTGCCCTCGGGGACTACCAGAGTTACCTTGTTTTCCAGCAGGTTGACCCGGCTGCCCTGCAATACCAGATCCAGTCCGTCCGGATTCTTCTCCGGGTCATCCTTCAAAGAGCCGTCCAGAGCGTTCATCTGGGTCTGTGCCGCAGAAATGAACAGGTCGCAGGGAGCGCCCTCCTCCATCTGCGTCTTCAGCTTTCCGGAGGAATCGTAGGTGGCGGTGATGGTGACATTGGGAGCCACGTCCTTGTACTGGTCGATGATGGTGTTCAGCGTTTCCGTCATGGAGGCGGCGGCGAATACGATCACCTCTACAGGAGCTTCGCCTGCGCTGGAGGCTGCGGAAGCGGAGGCAGCTCCGGAGGAGCTGGCGCTGCCGGTGGAAGCGCTGCTGCCGCAGGCGGCAAGAGACAGCGTCATACACAGGGACAGCAGGGCGGCAAGTGTTTTTTTCATGCGACGTACTTCCTTTCAAGCTAAAATTTAGGTGGGATATGTAATCATTCCCCTAAGGGGAATAGATACCGTGATACTCGATTAAGGATAACGATCGGAGAAATCAGCGCCCGGGGTGCGGGCGCGATAAGAGGTTCTGTAAGGATTATTTGCCGAAGGGGCAGTCAGGAAAGCGGCAGGGCTTGCAGCCAAGGCAGAGACCGCCCTCACCCAAGGCGACCAGGTCCTGCCTGCTAACGGGAACGCCTGCGGCAACACGGGGCAGGATCAGGTCAAAAATCGTGGCTCCGGCATACATGACACAGCCGGGCAGACCCATGATGGGACAGCCATCCTCTAAATATCCCAGCAGGAACATGGCACCGGGCAGCACCGGCGCGCCATAGGCGACGATGCGGGCACCGCTTTTGCGGATGCCGCCCGGGGTGCTGTCATCCGGGTCCACACTCATGCCGCCGGTGCAGAGGATCAGGTCGGGATGGTGCGTCCGCATTTCGGCAATGGCACCGGCAACAGCGTCTACGCCATCGCCGGAGAAAACCTGCGCGATGGTCTGAATTCCGTAGGCGGCAAGCTTTTCCACTACCACCGGGGTAAAGGTGTCCCGGATAAGACCCTTTTTCACTTCGTTTCCGGTGGTCACAATGGCGGCGGTTTTCAGACGGTAGGGCAGCAGCTCCAACAGGGGCTGCGGACCCGCCGCGGCTTCAGCCGCCTGTAATTTTTCCTCTTCAATCACCAGCGGGATCACGCGGGTGCCTGCCAGCTTGTCGCCCCTTCGGACGGGGGTATTGCCCTTACGGGTGGCGATCATGACATCCTCTACGGAGTTTACTGCCATCAACTGCTGGGATCGGACACGGAACAATCCGTCGCACTCGGCGCGCAGCTCGATTTTTCCCTCCCGGACCTCGCTGCGGCTCATATGGGCGTTGGCGCACAGCGCGCAGAGCCGCTCGGCGGCGTCGTTTTCGTGAACCATGCCGGGCGTCATTTCCCAGACATAGAGATGCTCCTTGCCCATGCTCAACAGGACGGGAATATCCTCCTCCGTAACGATATGTCCTTTATGGAACCGTGCGCCCTTGTACTCATCCTTGATGATTTGTGTCAGGTCGTGGCAGAGTACATGACCAACGGCGTCTTCCGTGCGGATCTGCTTCATGGCTGTTCCTCCAAAATTTCAATATGGTCTCCCGGGCGGACAACGCCCTCCTTTACAACAATGGCAAAAATACCCTCGGTGGGCATGACGCACCTTCCCACGGCACGCTGAATGGCACAGTCGTGATGGCATTCCTTTCCGATCTGCGTGACCTGGATCTCTGCCGGACCGATCCGCAGATGTGTTCCCACGGGCAGGCGCTTCAGATCGATGCCCCGGGTGTTGATGTTTTCCGCGAAGACCCCGGCATTCAGGGGAATGGGACAGGAGGAGCGCATGGTGTCCACGCTTTCCTCTGCCAAGAGGGAGATCTGGCGGTGCCAGTTTCCGGCATGGGCGTCTCCGATGATGCCGTGGCACAGCTTCAGCTGAATCTCCGGTACGGGATGCTTCTGTTCCCCCTTGTGCAGACTAATGTTGACAGAAACGACCTCTGCCATGACGGGTCACTCCTTTGCAATGTAGTCTCCGCTTTTTCCTCCGGATTTGCGCAGCAGCCGGATGTTCTGAAGCTTCATATCCCGCTGAACTGCCTTGCACATGTCGTAGATCGTCAGCGCTGCCACGGATACGGCGGTCAGTGCTTCCATTTCCACGCCGGTCTCGCCCCGGCAGGAGACCTCTGCCTGAATTTCCACCCGACAGGGGGCGTGCTGAATGGAAAAGGTCAGGTTCACACCGGTCAGCGGCAGGGGGTGGCACATGGGGATCAGCTCCCAGTTGCGCTTTGCCGCCATGATGCCGGCGACCTGCGCCACAGACAGCACATCACCCTTTTTGATGCTGCCCTCCTGAATTTTTGCCAGAGTTTCCGGGGACATGTGGATCTCTCCGGCGGCAATGGCAGTCCGGTGTGTGACTGCCTTTTCGGTAACGTCCACCATGTGGGCGTGCCCCTGTTCATTAAAGTGAGTAAGGGAATCCGGCATAGGCAGCTCCTTTCTGTGTTATCCGCCGATCTCATTCATATCGCGTGGGGTCTGGCTGCCGCCTGCGGCAAGATGGTGCCGCCGCGGTTTCTGATAGATCCCCTGTCGAATGGCGGCTTTCAGCTCCGGACCGTGCAGCCCCCGCAGGGGAATTTCCTCCCGGGAGTGGAGGCAGCTTTTCAGTTTCCCGTCCGCCGTGATGCGGATGCGGCTGCATTCCTCACAGAATTCATGACTCAATGGGGAGATCAGCCCCACCGTCCCGGCAGCGCCGGGAAGACGGTACCGCTTTGCTACTCCACGGCTTTCCACTGGCACCAGCTGCGGGCAGGCGCGCAGAACAGAGTGGTTGGGCAGAAAGCGGGCGCGGTCCCAGTGGATGCACTCGCCCATCGGCATCAGTTCGATGAAACGGACCTCCCATGGGTGCGTCATGGTCAGCTGAACAAAAGCCGGGATTTCATCCTCGTTCCAGCCGCCGATTAGAACGGCGTTCAATTTCAGCTGTGTAAATCCCGCTTGCTCTGCGGCGGCGATTCCGTCCAGAGTGTCCTGTAAGGAGCCGATGCGAGTGATTTCAGAGAATCTCTCGGGACGAAGCGTATCCAGGCTGATATTCAGGCGCTGGACGCCAGCTTCCTTCAGCTGACCAGCCATGCTGGGTAGCAGGGAACCGTTGGTGGTCAGGCAAAGCTCCTCCAGTCCGGGAGCGGCGGAAAGTCCCCGGCAGATTTCTAGCAGCCCGCGCCGGACCAGCGGTTCACCACCAGTCAGACGAATTTTCCGGATCCCGCAGGCAACCGCCGCCTGCCCCAGCTCAACAAGCTCCTCCACAGATAAAATGTCCCGGTGTGCTTTTTTCAAAACACCCTCGGCGGGCATACAGTAGCGGCAGCGGAGGTTGCAAAGCTCCGTGACGGATAATCGCAAATAGTCAATGGTTCGACCATACTGGTCCAGCACAGGCGTACCTCCCTGCCTACCGTGATACTCAAAATGGGTAAACGCTTTTTTCTATCATAGCCAATTTGCGCAGAGCTGTCAAGGAAGCGGTGGCAGTTTCCGCGTTGACGGCGGAGAGCGGGCGTGCTATTCTGAAAAAAAGAGAACGGAGAGAAGACAATGGGAGCTTTGAGTGAAATTCTGAACATCCGCCCGGGAGCTACGGCAGTGATCGGCAGCGGCGGAAAGACTACGCTTTTACGAAGCGTGGGAGAGGAGCTGGCAGGCGAAGGACAGAGGGTGATTCTGTGTACCACGACACACATCCTGCCCTTTCCCGGTCTGCCGCTGGCGGAGTCCGCAGAGAATGCCCGGAAGCTGCTGAGCTCGGAAAGCCTGATTTGCGTAGGAACGAAAGAACCGGAAACGGGAAAGCTGACAGGTCCCGCCTGTGCCATGCGGGATCTGCTGGAAATGGCAGACTATGTATTGGTGGAGGCGGATGGAGCGGCGCGGCGTCCATTAAAGGCACATGCCCCCCATGAGCCGGTCATTCCCAAAGAAGCTGGGCAGACCATCTGCGTGGTCGGTCTGTCGGGACTGGGCAGAGAAATCTGCGAGGCGGTCCACCGTCCGGAAATTTTCTCAAGGCTTACCGGAGAGCCGGTCACGGCTCCGGTCAGCTTTTCAGTGCTGGCGGCAGCTCTACGGCAGGAAGCGCTGGGAGACCGCTTTTTCCTGAATCAGGCGGACACGCCGGAGCGCTGGGAGTGGGGACGGGAGCTGGCACAGCTGCTGGACCGCCCCTGTATTGTGGGAGCCTTACAGAAAGGAATGTATGGAGCATGTTGATTCTGATTCGCGGCGCGGGAGACATTGCCACAGGGATTGCTTTGCGGCTGTGGCGGTCCGGAATGCAGGTGGTGATGACGGATTTACCCGCCCCCACTGCTATCCGGCGGACCGTGTGCTTTTCACAGGCGATCCGGCTGGGAACCTTTACCGTAGAGGATGTAACGGCGGTCCGGGCGGAAGCAGAACCGCAGGTGCGGCAGATTCTGGCACAGCGGCAGATCCCGGTGCTGGCGGACCCGGAGGTGCGGTGCCGCGTCTGGCTGCATCCGGATGCACTGGTGGATGCCATTCTTGCTAAGAAAAATCTGGGAACGAAGCTCCAGGATGCTCCAGTGGTGGTGGGTGTGGGACCCGGCTTCACGGCGGGTGTGGACTGTCACGCCGTGGTGGAGACCATGCGGGGACACTATCTGGGACGGGTCATCTATGACGGGGCGGCGCTTCCCAATACCGGAATTCCCGGTCTGATCGGCGGCTTTGCCGGGGAGCGGGTCCTGCGCGCCCCGGCAGACGGTGTGTTCCGTGCGCTGAAGGAGATCGGTGAAGAGGTAAAAATGGGCGAGGTGGCTGCCACAGTGGAGGGGGTTCCCATGCTTTGTACGCTGGACGGTGTGCTTCGCGGGATTCTGGCGGATGGGACCCCGGTTTTCCGGGGAATGAAGGCGGGAGACATTGATCCGCGCTGTGAAGTGAAGCACTGCTACTGCGCGTCAGACAAGGCGCTGGCGGTAGGCGGCGGCGTGCTGGAGGCAGTTCTCCATTTCTCTCGTGCTTTGCAGGCATAACAGATAAAAAACGCAGCAGGAAGCCTGTCCTGCTGCGTTTGATTATTTATTCCAGAAAATCCAGCTGAAAAATTATTTTACAACTTCCAGCCACTTCAGGTCGTAGGGCTCAAAGACGACCTTCTCATAAGCGTCCACATCCATCAGCGTGCCATCCCAGTCGGAGTGAATGTCGCCGTTCTGCTTGATCAGAATATCATAGAGAATGTCATAGGTCACACCGTTGGAGGGGTCCTTTTCCACAATGGTGGAATAGGGCAGCGTCTTGTGGTAGGTCAGCTCCATGCCGTGATAGTCAAAGTGGAAGCCGCAACGCATCCGGCAACCGTCCAGTCCGGTATAGCGGGCGATCCTGCGGAGATCCGCCAGAATCTTGTCGTTGTCCTCATCGTACAGGTTTTCCGGCGTTGTGGCAGTATAGTCAAAGCGGAACTGGATAGACGCGCCGGGAATCTTGTGGAAGCGCTCCAGATAGGGAACGATCTGGTCTGCCGGATAGTTCTTATACAGCACGCAGTTGATGCGGAAGGGAACCGCCAGCCGTGCCAGCAGAGCGTCATTGGACTCCACAACATAGTGCTGCATGTGGCGGGAGACGTTGATGCAGGTGATCTTGTCCTTGTTTTTCTCCGTGAACGCCACGATGTCATCCTCAGACTGATGCTCAGAAACAGGCAGGGTAGTGTTGATGAAGACCCGGTGGGTGGTGGGGATCTGGTCCAGCATCAGCTGCAGGGATTCCAGATTGGCAAAGGGTTCGCCGCCGGTGAAAACAAAGTCGCACCGGGGAGTGATGGCGTCCATCCGGTGAATGCTCTCACAGATCTTCTCGGCGGAAAAGCCGTCCAGATTGGCGTATTCGCCCTTGTTGATGCAGAAGGGGCAGTGGTTGCCGCAGTCGTAGGGAACGAAAATGGTGACGGTTGCGCCGCCCGCTCTCGTCTTATAGGGATGTTTCATATCAATCAGCCTTTCAGCGTAGTAAAAAAGTTTGCTTTTCAAACGAAAAATGGAAAAATACAGGTGCAGCATATGACGATGCACAGTTAACTATTTTAATGTATTTTTGAAGTGCGGTCAAGAGAAAATATAGAAATCTACCAGAAAAGGAAGAGATATTTTTCCAGAATTGTGCAGGTCCGTCCTTTTGCGGCAGACCTTCCTTTCAAATGTCATAAAAAGCAGGACCTGTCTCTGGAGAAGACAGGTCCTGCTTTGCGTAGCATTTAACCGGTGACGGTGATCCAGGTCGGTTCTATGATATTTCCGGCTTTTGAATGAGACCGTTCTGATTCAGCGCCACATATGCCGTGCCGCATTTTCTGCAGTCAAGGGCGCAAAAACCGGATGCTCCAAAACTTCGGCGCAGAGAAATGCGGGGAATTTGCGGATAGTCCGTTCATCTGCCGATCAGGGAGCGCGTTGTCAGGTAGAAGCAGGCACCCAGCAGAATGGTGACGGCGCCCTGTCCCCAGATGATGTTATAGGTGATCTCCTCGGCACGCTTTTCCTCCGGATAGGCAAGGATGCTCAAAAGCGTCCAGAAGGCGGCGGCGAAGAAAATGCCTGCCTCCAGTGCCAGCAGGGTGTCCGGCAGTGCCAGCGCAGTAGCTGCGAAGTACAGAACCAGACCAATAGCGGATACGATTTGTCCCATGTGGACCTGATGCAGATTTTTCAAGAAAAATTTTTCCATATATGCGCTCCTTAATAACCGTTGACGATCACGTCCAGTACCTTTCCGGCGACAGTGCCAGCCACGCGGTTTCCGCCGCCGCCATTTTCCACCAGTACCACAAAGGCATAGGGGGCGTCCTCATTGCGGAGGAACCCGGCAAACCACGCGTGGGGCGTCTGTCCGGAGCCGACCTCTGCCGTTCCGGATTTGGCGCACAGGTCCATGTTGGGAAAGCGCTCGGTGCCGTAGGTGGTAGTCACGTTATTGGACATCATGTCCGCGATCTGGCTGGCAGTGCTGGGCTCCACCAGTGTGCCGGTTTTGTGGGTCAGATGAAAAGAGGAGGTCCATCCGGAGGGGTGAACGATTTTTTCAATCAGGTACGGCTGCGCCGCCTTTCCGCCGTTGGCGATGGCTCCCATGTATACCATCAGGGAACAGGGGTTTACCATATCGTGATACTGTCCAATGCCTGCCCAGCCCAAATCGTTGGCGGAAATGCTGTCAAACTGAAAGGTCCCCTTGGCGGTGGGCAGCCCGTTGATGGAATAGCTGCTGGTAAGCCCGGCTTTTTCCGTGTAGGCTTTCAGTGTGGCTGCGCCCATCTCCTCGGCGATCTCCGCAAAGGCGACATTGCAGGAATTTGCCAGCGCCTGATAGATATTCTCCTCGCCGTGGGTGCCGGAGCAGGTAATGGTGTCGTCTCCCAGCTGTACGCTTCCGGTACAGGTCCAGGTGCGGCTGTTCAGGTCCGGAAGAGTCTCTATGGCAGCGGCAAGGGTCACGGTTTTGTAAACAGATCCCGGCGGGAAGGTGGAGGAGAGGAAGCGGTTCAGATAAGCGCCCCGGTAGCGGTCGCTGCTCTCCAGATCCGAGGGAACGTGGAGGGGATCGTAGGAGGGGGCGGAGACCAGACAGAGAATTTCACCGGTTTTATAGTTGTATACCGCCACTGTGCCGGACTTTCCGCCCAGTGCCTGGTAGGCAACGTAATTGTAATAGGCATCAACGGTGAGATACAGCTGGTTTCCCCGGGAAGCGCCGAAAGCGCCGTTCAGCAGATTGTATCCTGTCAGCTGGTCGGCAAAGGCGTTCAGTGCTCCGGTGCCGATATTGCCCTGTAAATCGCCCACGATGTGCAGCGTCGCCTTTCGGACGGTTTCATTATCATAATAGGTGCGCTGTCCATTTTCGTTCACGGAGGTGAGAACGTCTCCATCCCGGTCCAGCACAGTGCCGGAGGACAGAACGCCGTCTGTGTTGTATAGGTGGCGGTTGAAGGCGGAGGATGCCCATTTTCCGCCGCTGGAGACCCAGCGGACCAGAAACAGTCCCAGACCAGCTGCCAGCAGCAGGGCAAGGACCCAGCAGATGATGGCGCGGTGTTCAATTTTCTTCATCTTCAGCGTCCTCCTTTTCAAAGTCAAACGCACCGTCTGCGGGGCGGACCATCTGACTGGATTTTTCCGAGATCCTTCGCCGCTGCTTCATACTGGTGGCGAAGCTGGCGTTTTCCCGGGTGTCGGTGGCTTTGAAAAATGACAGAAGCCCCCAGGCGGACATCATGGCGCTGCCGCCGTTGGAGACAAAGGGAAAGGTCACGCCGGTCAGCGGCAGCAGGTCTACCGAGCCGAACACGTTCAGACAGGTCTGAAAGACCATCAGGGACGCGGCGGCGCAGCCTGCGATGGTATAAAAGCTGGAACGCCCCACCCGGCACATCCGGGCGGAAAACACAGCCAGCACAATGATAGAGAGGACTGCCAGAACGGCAATGACCAGACCCCACTCCTCGCACAGCATGCCGAAGACCAGATCGGTATCCGCGGCGGGGACCCGGTGCAGCCAGCCGTTTCCGGCGCCCATTCCCACCAGACCGCCGGATGCTGCGGCGGACATGGTGCGGGTCTGTTGAAAGCCTGTGGTGGACGCGGCGTCCCAGGCGTGTCCCCAGGAGGCAAAGCGGCTGAGAATATAGGGCTTGAACTTGATGATAATTCCGGCGCCAAAGACTGCCGCGCCGCAGATCAGCGCCAGTGTTGCCCAGTCTCCGGAGCGGAGATAGGCAATGACCAGGAAGGTGACAAAGAAGATGGCGGCGGTGCCGAAGTCGCTCATCAGCCCCAGACAGCCAATGCACACGCCTGTCAGCAGAATGAACAGCCCCAGGTTTCGCTTTCGGAACAGGCGCTCCAGCGTGGCGGAGCCGGCAAAAATGTAACAGATCTTTGCAATTTCAGAGGGCTGAAAGGAGAAGCCTCCCAGAGAGATCCAGTTGACAGCGCCGAATTTGGAATTGCCGATGACCAATGTAATGCCCAGCAGACCAATGGCGCAGGCAGCCATGAACCAGCGAAGCTTCTGTGTGCGGCTCAGGTCCCGGAGGAACATACCCAGCACAAGGAACAGCAGCAGCCCCAGCAGAATGGCAAGAAACTGCTTGGGGACCGACGCCGGCGCGGAGGATGCCGTGACGGAGAGAGACAGCGTGGAGAGAAAGAAGGCAATGGTCTCCATCTCAAACCCCACACAGTGGGAGAGCCGCAGGGCGAAGAAGTAGACCCACATCACCAGCGTCAGCCCTAAAAAGGACAGGGGAACGGAGACAGGCAGGGATGCCCCGGAGGCAATGATCAGCTGGAAGCAGGCGAGCAGCTGAAAAAGCGTCAGCCAGAGGAAGGACCGCCAGACAGTGGCGGGCTGCTCCGCCCGGCGCTGTTCCTCCACCTCCTCCTTTTCCTCCACGGTCTGCGGCAGAAACACCAGCGGCACACCGCCTAAAGTGATGGTGTCTCCCAGCTTTACAGGGGCAGAGACTGTGACGGTTTTTCCATTGACCTGTGTTCCGCCCTTGGACCCCAGGTCATAAATGGTCCAGGCTTCATTTTCACCCCGGCAGAGCGCGGCATGCTGCCGGGAGATGCTGGGATAGGTCAGGGCAACGTCTACATTTTTCCCACGTCCGATGATGTTTTCCCAGTGGGTCAGCAACAGCGGCGCGCCGTTGGGTAGGCTGAGCTGTCCCCACACCTCCGGCGTGTGCGGGATCTGCAGCAGGGAGCGGATAGCTTGCCATAGGATCAGCAGCGCCAGCACCGGAAAGAGGAACCGGACGACAGTCGAATACCATCCGCCCAATGCCGGGTGCGCTTCCAGGAGGGCTGCAAATTGCTCCAGAAGGGTCTGAAAAGACGATAACAAGAGAGGTACCTGCCTTTCTGAAAAACGGTGTCTCCTGCTTGAAACATCACAGGAGAGCGGTGAGGTCAAAAAATAATTTTATATTATAGCATGAAAAATACTTTCTGTATAGTCCGGAGAGCGCGGAGTACGGAAAAAGAACAATGGGACATTCTGAACCAGAATGTCCCATTGCTGTCAGAGAGATGACGTCAGTCCCACACGATGGTAGCAAAGTAATCCTCCAGTGTTTCGGCGCGGCGGATGAGCTTGACAGAGCCATCCTCCCGCAGCAGAAGCTCTGCGGAACGAAGCTTGCCGTTGTAGTTGTACCCCATGGAAAAGCCGTGTGCGCCGGTATCATGGATCACCAGAAGATCGCCCCGGTCGATTTTGGGCAGCATCCGGTCAATGGCGAATTTGTCATTGTTTTCGCACAGACCGCCCACCACATCGTATTTGTGGTCGCAGGGAGCGTTTTCCTTCCCCATGACCGTGATGTGGTGGTAAGCGCCGTACATGGCGGGGCGCATCAGGTTGCAGGCACAGGCATCCACCCCGATGTATTCCTTGTAGATGTGCTTTTCGTGGGTGGCGGTGGTGACCAGATGACCATAGGGCGCCAGCATATACCGCCCCAGCTCGGTGTAAAGCGCCACGTCGCCCATACCGGCGGGTACCAGAATTTCCTCATATGCCTGACGGACGCCCTCGCCGATGGCGGCAATGTCATTGGCGGGTTGGTCCGGCAGATAGGGGACGCCGATGCCGCCGGAGAGATTGATGAATGTGATGTGGCAGCCGGTTTCCGCCTTCAGCTCCGCCGCCAGCTGGAACAGGATACGGGCAAGGGCGGGATAATAGGAGTTGGAGAGCGTGTTGGAGGCGAGGAAGGCATGCAGACCGAACTCCTTGACACCAAGGGCGGCAAGGCGGCGGTAGGCTTCCACGATCTGGGGGCGGGTCATGCCGTATTTGGCATCACCGGGATTGTCCATGACCTGAAAGCCCTCCCGGGTTTCACCCAGTGTGAACACGCCGCCGGGATTATAGCGGCAGCAGAGCTTTTCCGGAACGACCTTCACGGTTTCCAGCAGCTCGTCGATCAGCGTGATATCGTCCAGATTGATGATAGCGCCCAGCTCAGCGGCTTTGGCGAATTCCTCGGCAGGGGTCTCATTGGAGGAGAACATGATACCCTCGCCCACGGTGCCGGTCCGCTGGCTCAGCAGCAGCTCCGCCATAGAGGAGCAGTCGAAGCCGCAGCCCTCCTCCTGCAGGACCTTCATGATACCGGGGGTGGGGGTTGCCTTCACGGCGAAGTATTCCCGGTAGCCCGGGTTCCAGGAGAAGGCTTTTTTCAGCCGGCGTGCGTTTTCCCGGATACCCCTTTCATCATAAATGTGGAAGGGGGTGGGATAGGTCTGGATGATGTTTTCCAGCTGTTCTTTGGTGACAAATGGTGTTTTCATGGACGCCCTCTTATTCTTTCAAACATACAAGCAGTATGAGTTATTCGCGGTCTGGAAGCATTATGCGGGAAAATGCTGGAGTATGCTGTTGCGGTGTTTTTTCGCAATAAAAATTATTGTAATAAGAAACGGGCACCTTTGTCAAGAAAAATGCGGAAAAAGGAAGACCTTTCTGCAGGCTTCCATGGAAAAGAGAGCTTGCTTTTTATAGATAAACCTTTACAATAAAAAGAAAACAGCTGTATCGGCGATACAGGGAAAGGACATGAAAAATGAAAACAGTTTTGGTCAACGCAATGGGAGATGCCTGTCCGATTCCGGTGGTGAAGGCGACACGTGCCCTGCGGGAGATGACGGAGCCGGGAGTGCTGGAGGTCCGTGTGGACAATGAGATCGCGGTGCAGAACCTGACAAGAATGGCTGGCGGGCACCATCTGCCGGTGCAGTCCCAAAAGCTGGGCGAGGGAGCCTTTTCCGTGACGATGGAGGTAAAGGAACCGGTGGGACCGGCAGAGACAGAGGAGGTTTCCGCTGTGTGCCTGCCGGACCAGCGGCAGGATCTGGTGGCGGCGGTGGATACCGACAGCATGGGACGGGGAAGCGATGAGCTGGGAAGAACGCTGATGAAGGGCTTCCTGTTTGCATTGAGCCAGCTTCCGCAGCTGCCGAAGACCATCCTGTTTTACAATGGCGGCGCGCACCTGACCACAGAGGGCTCCGATTCGCTGGAGGACCTGCGGAATATGGAGGCGCAGGGAGTGGAGATCCTGACCTGCGGGACCTGCCTGAACTATTACGGCTTGACGGAAAAGCTGGCTGTTGGCAGTGTGACGAATATGTATACCATCGTGGAGAAGCTGGCGGCGGCAGGCAAGGTCATCAAGCCGTGATCTATCTGGACAACGCGGCGACGACCCGGAAAAAGCCGCCGGAGGTAGCGCAGGCAGTGACACAGGCGCTGGGCTGCTTTGGGAACAGCGGCAGGGGAGCCTATGAGGAGGCGTTGACCTCCTCCCGTGTGATCTACGAGACCCGTGTGCAGCTGGCACGGCTGTTTGGCTGCCCAAGGGCGGACCATGTATGCTTCACCTCCAATTCTACGGAGGCGCTGAACATTGCCATTGCGGGGCTGTTTGCCCCGGGAGACCATGTGATCTCTACGGACTGGGAGCATAATTCCGTGCTTCGTCCGCTGTACCGCCTGGAGCGTCAGGGAGGAAGTGTCAGCTTCCTTCCGGCGGACCGGCGGGGGCGGCTGTGCCTGGAGGCTGTGGAAAAGCAGCTAACGCCCCGCACCCGGGGGATTGTATGCACGCATGCGTCCAATCTGACGGGAGACGCAATGGATTTGCAGCGGATGGGAGCGCTGGCAAAAAAGCACGGACTGCTGCTGGTGGTGGATGCCTCACAAACGGCGGGTGTGCTGCCGCTGGACATGGAGCGCCAGCAGATCGATGTGCTGTGCTTTACAGGACACAAGAGCCTGCTGGGTCCCCAGGGGACCGGCGGGCTGTGTGTGCGGGAGGGCGTGGAGATCCGCCCGTGGAAGGTCGGCGGCACCGGTGTGCAGAGCTTTTTGGAGACACAGCCGGAAGAATATCCCACCCGGCTGGAGGCAGGGACGCTGAACGGGCATGGCATTGCGGGACTTCACGCGGCGCTGACCTTTTTGGAAAAAACCGGACGGGAGACCATACACCGCCATGAGAGCGCTCTGGCACAGCGGTTTTACCGGCAGGTCCGGGAGCTGAAGAATGTGACGGTGTACGGAGACCAGACCGCGGCGCTTCGGGCACCGATCGTGACCATCAACATTGGAGATCTGGATTCCGCGGAGGTATCGGACGAGCTGGCGGAGCGCTTTGGCATTGCCACCAGACCCGGGGCGCACTGTGCGCCGCGGCTGCACCGGGCACTGGGGACCCGGGAGCAGGGCGCGGTCCGGTTTTCCTGGTCCTGGTACAACACAGCGGAAGAAACGGACGCGGCGGCGGCAGCGGTGCAGACGATAGCGGAGGAAGCGTTGGAGCAATGAGAGAGAAGCAGCTGCGGTTTATCGTCACCTTTCCAACGACCACCGGCGCGATGGAAATGGAGCGTCTGTGCCGTCAGGAGGAGATTCCGGGGCGGTTGATCCCGGTGCCGCGCACCATTACGGCTGGCTGCGGAATGTGCTGGTCAGCACCGCCGGAGGAGCGGGAACGGATCGAGAACTGGATCATGGAAAGGCGTTTGACAGTGGACGGTCTGTATGATATCTGGATGTGAGGTGAAGCGGCATGGCGGGAATGTGTGAGGAATGCGTGCATTATGACTACGACGAGGAAATCGAGGCGTACGTCTGCACGATGGACCTGGATGAGGATGAAATGGAGCGGTTTCTGCACGCCAGAAATCTGGGCTGTCCGTTCTACCGGCGCGGGGACGACTATGAAACTGCCCGCAGGCAGTGAAACAGCGCCGGACAAAGCCTCTGCCCGGCGCTGCTTTCAGAAGGAAGCTTCCGTTGATTCCGGCGTGGGAATGTGCATGATGGAGACCTCATAGGCGGTGCGTTCCTCCGCACCCTGCGGCGTTTGCTTGGTATAGATACGGCTCTGCATACGCCCCTCCAGAGACAGGGAAGCCCCAACACGCAGCTGGCTGGCTGCAACGGCAAGCTGCCCCCATGCGATGGCGGGGAGATAGTCAGACCGTCCGTACCGCCGGGGAACTGCCAGCATCAGGTCGCAGATGCTGCGCCCCAGCGGGGTGCGGCGGAAGACCGGCGGCTTGCAGAGCGTGCCGCTCAGGGAGACGCAGTTGCAGCCTTCTCCCTGAACCGGAAGAAATGCCTGCGCATGGACGGACAGGATCAGACGGTTTCCCTGTCCGCTGTTGTTATTAAAGGAGCGGAGCTGCCCCTTCAGGCGGAGTGGACTTCCGGGAATGACCGCGGCGGTCATGGCGGAGGGCAGCAGGACCGGCAGGCGGTCTGTTTGACCGGACAGCCGGGGAACGTCCAGATAAAAGCGGTAAAAGGTGATGTCGTGGTTTGCATGGGAGATCACAGGCGGGGTGGCGGCGGTTCCCTCCAGTTCAATTTCGTTAAAGCTTTGTTCCTTCATAATTTTACACCTCGGCAGTAAGGATTGTTGCTACAATCTATGAGCATCGGCGGACAGGTAGACCTGTTCCGTTGGAAAATGCCGGGGGGATGGACCAATCACAATTTAGCAAAGGAGGAGTGCGAATGGAGAAAAAGGACCGGGAGCTGCGGCTGCGGGTCGCCGGATGGATCTGTGCGGTGATTTCCTGGGGTGCGGTCTTGCGCTTCCTGTGGTATCTGGAGAAGGAGGTATACGGTGATGCTTTGGATATCGGAGACCTGACGTGGATGGGCGTCTGTCTCCCGCTGATTGCGCTTGGATATCTGATCCGGGACCCGGATAGACCGCCCAGAAAAAGGGCAGGTATATGGACAGTGGGGCTTAACAATCTGGTGGTGTATGGCTGCGCGGCATTTCTTTTGTGGGATTGGTTCAACGGGGACCGGTACAGAGCGGAGCTTTATGTATTGGCGGTGCTGGGAGTGCTCGTGTTTTCCATGGAGCGGGTTGGAGAGCGGTTCAGATTTCGCTGGAACGCGCCATGGGCGCAGGGGTGGGTCATCACGGCAATATTTGCCGTGATCTGCGGTGTGACCGTGCTGTTCTGTCTGATAACAGATCCCGCCACTGTGCGGGAGGGACAGCAGATCGCGGAAGCAGAGGGCTTTACAGTAGAGGAATACCAGTATGCGCTTTCGCCGGAGTGGGTCAGGTCCTTTGAAGGGCTGTGCGGGGTCACCACAAGACCGGTGCAGCCGGGAGAAGGGGTCATGGGCTTTTACATGTATTCCGGCGCACGAAGCGGAGAGGCGTGTGATATCATTGTCAGCGTCTTCGGGCATCAGGTCGTAGGCTATACACCGTATAACTGAAAAAATGGAAAATCAGGCGTTTTTCTCCGGCAGAGGCTAGAGGAGACGCCTGATTTTTATGATCTTACAGAGAATGAAAGCGCCCCGTGGGAAATTCCCACGGGGCGCTGTTTGTGCTTATAGAGACGGGAGAGAATTAGAAAATGCCCTGTGCCATCATAGCGTCAGCCACACGCTCGAAGCCAGCGATGTTAGCGCCAGCAACCAGGTTGTAGCCCAGACCGTACTTCTCTGCGCAAGCCACAGAGTTGTTGTAGATGTTGGTCATGATGCCGTGCAGCTTCTGATCCACTTCCTCAGCGGTCCAGAACAGACGCTCGCTGTTCTGAGACATTTCCAGAGCGGAAACAGCCACGCCGCCAGCGTTAACAGCCTTGGAGGGAGCGACGACCATGCCTTCCTGAGCCATCAGATACTTCAGAGCATCGTTGGTGGTGGGCATGTTAGCAACTTCGATGTAGTACTTCACACCGGCAGCCACGATCTTCTCAGCCTGCTCCATGTGAACGTCGTTCTGCATTGCGGAGGGCATGCAGATATCGACCTTGACGCCCCAGGGCTTCTCGCCAGCGTGGAACTCCACACCGAACTTGTCAGCGTAGTCCTGAACGCGGTTACGACCGGAAGCACGCATCTCGACCACATAGTTGATCTTCTCCTCGGTGGTCACGCCATCGGGATCGTAGATGTAGCCGTCGGGACCAGACAGGGTGACAACCTTGGCACCCAGCTGAGCGGCCTTCTTGCAGATGCCCCAGGTCACGTTGCCGAAACCAGCGCAGGCAATGGTCTTGCCCTTGATGTCGATGCCATCGTGAGCCAGAACGTTCTGCAGATAATACACAGCGCCGTAGCCGGTAGCCTCGGGACGAACTAAAGAGCCGCCGAAGCTGAAGCCCTTGCCAGTCAGAACGCCATTCTCGAAGGCGCCCTTCAGGCGGCGGTACTGACCGAACAGATAGCCGATTTCACGACCGCCAACGCCCATGTCGCCTGCGGGAACGTCCACATCGGGTCCGATGTAACGGTACAGAGCGGTCATGAAGCTCTGGCAGAAGCGCATGATCTCAGCGTCGGACTTGCCGGCGGGATCGAAGTCGGAGCCGCCCTTTGCGCCGCCGATGGGCAGACCAGTCAGGGAGTCCTTGAACGTCTGCTCAAAGCCCAGGAACTTGATGATGCTGGGGTTGACGTTCTTCTGGAAACGCAGACCGCCCTTGTAGGGACCGATTGCGCCGTTGAACTGGCAGCGGTAACCGATGTTGGTGTGATATGCGCCGTTGTCATCCTGCCACACCACGCGGAAGGTGAACATACGATCGGGCTCGACCATGCGGTTCAGCAGGTCAGCCTTTTCATACTCGGGGTGCTTTTCGATGACGGGCTCCAGAGAGGAAAAGACCTCTTCCACAGTCTGGCAGAACTCCGGTTCATCAGCGTGCTTTGCCTTTACATTAGCAAGGACACTTTCGAGATAGGCATTCATCAGTAAAATCCTCCTCAATTCTTCAAAAGATTGTCGAACATGAACAAAATTGTACCTAAGTCACTATTTGTAGGTTAGCACATCCTACTGAAAGAAACAAGTCTTTTTTTTCACATAGTAAACATACTAAAAATGGGAGGAAAGGATTTTGCAACTATTTTGACGGGAATCCTGCACGAAAACGGGTGAACTTGAATGAAATCATGCAAAAATAAAAGATGTAAAATTTTAAAAATTTTTCACAGATTGACTTTTTTCACCAGAATCGTATAATGTTTTCGGGAAAAGAAGCGGTCAAAAGGGACTGCGACAATAAAAGGGAGGCACATGGATTATGCATACCTATCCAATGGATGTGGCGGGGCTGCACCGGGAATTGCCCATCTGCAAGGTGACGGACGACTTGTATATCGGCGCGTTTGTCGTGTTTGGCGACGCGGAGCTGACGGTGGCGTGCGCACGGGAGCTGCTGAAGCTGGCTCCTGCCGACAGCTACGATTACATGCTGACGGCAGAGGCAAAGAGCATTCCGCTGATCCACGAAATGGCAAGACAATCCGGGGCGGAGAAATATTTCATTGCCCGGAAGGGACCCAAGGCGTATATGACGGACCCCATTCACGTCATTGACCGCTCCATTACCACGGCGGAGGAGCAGAAGCTGTATCTGGGAAAAGCGGACGCGGACCTGATCCGCGGCAAGCGGATCCTGCTGATGGATGATGTCATTTCCACAGGCGGCTCCCTTCACGCAATGGAGGCGCTGGTGGAAAAGGCGGGCGGCATTGTAACCGGACGCATTGCCGTGCTGGCTGAGGGCGATGCGGCGGAGCGGAAGGATATCCGCTTCCTGGAGAAGCTGCCGCTGTTCCATGCAGACGGTACCATCAAGGAATAAAAAAACAGAGATACAGCAGGGCAAGGGAGTTCGCGGAGAAGGCGGGCTCCTTGCCCTGCTTCTTTATGCAGCAGCACCCCAGAGGAAGCTGCGGCGGAAAAACGGGCATTTTTTGTAAAAAACAAGAAATACCGCTGGACAACAGGGAGGAAGGCGTGTATACTTCCAACAAACGTATCATTTATATTTATATGTAATATAAGTGAAACAAATATCAAATGAAGGAGTGGTACGGATGTCTGAAAGCTATGCTGGTAAGATCAATCGGAAATTGATGAAGAAGCGGCGGATCATTGCGGCGGCAGCCGGGCGGGAACCGGCGGATCTGGTTTTCAAGAACGCGACCTATGTGAATGTCTTCTCCGGAGAGCTGTGCACAGAGGATATTGCCGTGGCAGAGGGTTTGATCGTTGGAATGGGCAAGTACCACGGCAAGGAAGAGGTGGACATGACCGGGAAGATCGTTCTGCCGGGCTTTCTGGATGCCCACATCCATCTGGAAAGCTCGCTGGTTTCTCCCCGGGAGTTTGTGCGGGCGGTGCTGCCCCACGGCACCACAACGGTGGTCACTGATCCGCATGAGATCACCAATGTGATGGGAACGGACGGCATTGAGTATATGCTTCAGGCAACGGAGGGGCTGCCGGTGGATGTCCGCTTCATGCTGCCCTCCTGCGTACCGGCAACGCCGCTGGATGAATCCGGAGCCAATCTGGATTACCGCGCCATTGACTCCTTTTACGAGCATCCCCGGGTACAGGGACTGGCAGAGATGATGAACTTTGTGGGCATCGTCAATGGCGATGATTCTGCGGTGGAGAAGATCGTTGCGGCGCAGGCACACCACAAAAAGATCGACGGTCACGCCCCCGGAATCACTGGCAACGATCTGAACGCCTACATTGCCGCAGGCGTTTATTCAGACCATGAATGCGCCAATTTGCAGGAGGCAATCGCCAAGCTGCAGCGGGGTCAGTTCATCATGATCCGGGAGGGTACGGCGGCACGGAATCTGGAGGCACTGGTTCCCCTGCTGTGCAGCCAGTACGCGGACCGCTGCATGTTCTGTACGGATGACAAGCATCCCAATGACCTGCTGGAAAAGGGACACATTGATTATATCGTCCGGCGTGCCATTGCACTGGGCGCGGACCCCATCACCACCATCAAGGTCGCCTGCCACAATGCTGCCCGCTACTTCCTGCTGAATAACCGGGGTGCCATTGCACCGGGCTATCTGGGAGATTTTGTGGTCATTGATGACTTTAAGAGCTTCCAGATCCAGAAGGTTTATAAAAAGGGTGTGCTGATGTATGACGGAGTGCTGCGGGACTTCCCGGAGCCGAAAATCGACCCCTATCTGGTGGAGCGGGCGCACCATACCTTCCATGTGGCGCCCTTGACGGAAAAGGACTTTATGGAGGACCGTCCCCGGGGCGTGATTGGTCTGGTTCCCGGTGAGATCATTTCCCGGGACTGCGGATATGCCACAAAGATCGACCAGAAAAAGGATATCCTGAAAATTGCGGTGATCGAGCGGCACAAGGGCACCGGACACATCGGCATCGGCTATATTCAGGGCTACGGCTTGAAGCATGGCGCGGTGGCAACCTCCATTTCGCACGACAGCCACAATATCATTGTGGTGGGGACCAGTGAGAAGGAGATGGCAGCCGCGGCAAATCGTGTGGTGGAGATGAACGGCGGCATCGTTGTTTTGCAGAAGGGAAGGGTCAAGGCGGAGGTCCGGCTGGAGATCGCCGGAATCATGAGCGAGGACAGCCTGATCTGCGTCAACGAAGCGCTGGAGGAGGCAAAGGCGCAGGCATTTGCACTGGGTGTTTCCAAGGGTATTGATCCATTTATGACGCTGAGCTTCATGTCTCTGCCGGTCATTCCTACCCTGCGGCTGACGACGCGGGGAGTGTTCGATGTGAGCCAGCAGAAATATGTATAAGAGGATTGCTTAAAATCGAAATATGGTTTGAAGGCAGAATGGACACCGCTGTTTCAGTGGTGTCCATTTTTATATTATAAAAATAAAATTCAATATTGACTTTTATATTATTAAATGATATCTTTAATAAAACAAAAGAAAGCAGGTGACAAGGTGGCAATCGAGGTCGTTCCAGCCTGGATGGAGCAGTTGGAGGAGGAGGACGTTGCGTTTATCCGGCGGTTTTTGCTGGCGTCCGGCTCCTTGAAGGAGGTCGCGGCAGAGTATGGAGTGACGTATCCCACCGTCCGGCTGCGCCTGGACCGTCTGATACAAAAGGTGCGCATCAGCGAGCAGGAGGCGGAGGAGCCGTATGTGGCGTTGATCAAGCGGCTGGCGGTGAATGAAAAGCTGGACTTTGACACAGCAAAGATTCTGGTGACGGAATATCGGAAAATGAAGGGAGAGCATCAAAAATGATGATTGCGACAAAAACAGTGATCGTGGCGCTGCTGATTTTGGCAGCCATTGTGTGCGGAGGGATCTGCCTGCAAATTTTCCTGTCAAAAAGGGAATCGAAGCTTCCGGGGCTGATTTTACCGGCGGTCAGCGTCATTGCGTCCCTGCTGACGGTGGCGAATCTGGCGGTAACGGGAATGTCGGCTGGCGAGGCTGTGCTGACCGTGCTGCAGGTGCTGCTGATGGGCAACCTGCCTACGCTGGTGCTGGCTGGCATTTATATCGCCTGCCGGAAAAAGCTGCAAAAGAACAAAAATGTAGAAAAAATGAACATTCAGGACCTGTAAAAAATACCTTTCGGCAGACAGGGCAGTGCTTATAGACAGAGGACAGCCGCAGCAGAGGAGACTGCTGCGGCTGTTGCTATGCTTTTGGAGGATGTGTCATACGGCGGACAAGGAGGAGCGGAGAATGGGAATGGGGTCAAGTGTTTTCTTTTTCCTCAAGCTCCTTGATCCTCTTTTCCAGCTGTTCAATTTTCTCATCTTGAGAAAAAATGATAGATAGGATGACCGCAAGGACAAAAGCACAGATTGCAAGAATACCCCAAAAGTGTTCTACGAGGAACCAACCGCCAAAAAATAAAAATACATAGATTAACAGGAAAATGACAATAAAATTTGTTAGAAACTTCATTTTCAATTTACCTCTTTCCATAATTTTATTGGTTTGCTCTGCTGAGAAAGGGGATACGTTCGAGAATTTTGCGTTACACATGCGCCTTGGGCAGGTTCCAGCGGTAGTGGGCGGACAGACCGCGGATCAGAAGGATCAGAAGCGTTCCGGAAAGCATGGCGGCAACCGACCCTGCCGGGTGCCACAGAAGCACACACAGGACCGCACCGGCAAGAGATGCACAGGCGTAAACATGCTTGACAAAGATGTAGGGAGTGTTGCCTGCCATCAGGTCCCGGAGGACACCGCCGCCCACGCCGGTGACAACACCGACAAAAATCAGCAGGAAAGCACCGGGTGCCTCAATGCTGTCGTATGCGATCTGGATACCGACGGTGGTGAAGGCACCCAGCCCCAGAGAGTCCATCAGAAGCAGGATGCGGTTGAATTGCTCCGGATTGCGCATCAGCAGCCGCCGGATCCGCTGGAGGAACAGAATGATGGAGACAGCCAGAGACAGCATGGCATAAATGGGGTCCTGAAAGGTGGCGGGCGGGGTGCAGCCCAGAATCAGGTCCCGGAGAACGCCGCCGCCCACAGCGGTGGTCAGCCCAAGAATGGATACGCCGAAAATGTCCATGTTTTTTTGCAGCCCGGTCATGGCGCCGGACACAGCGAAAGCGATGGTGCCGATGATCTCCAGAACAAAGAGAAAGGTATCCATACCGACCTCCGTGATGTCGTTTATTGCAGGTTGCCCCGGGTGCCGTCCTGCACCATTTTCATGAAACAGGTTGCCGCCGCTGTGGGAGAGACGTCCTTCAGTGTACACATATCCACCGTTCGCGGTGGGATCTGAAAATCGGTTTTCAGCAGGCGGATCTCTCTGGCGTCCAGCGCCTTCTGTGCAAATTCCAGCGTGACGCCTGCCACACCCAGTCCAATTTTGGAAAGGGACACCAGCAGAGAGCGGGAAGACAGCTCAATTTCCGGGTTCAGCGTAACGCCGCCCTCCAGAAAATACTGCTCCATGTAGACACGGCTGCTTGCCTTGCGCTCCAGAAGGATCAGGGGGAACTCCGCGATCTCCTGAAGCGTATAGACGTGGTTGAAGTCACAGGGGTACTGGCTGCCGGCGACAAAGACGCTGTGGGTCCGGAAGCAGGGCCAGTCGGTCAGGCTGCTCTTGTCCGAGGGAGTGGAGGAAAAGGCAATGTCCACCACGCCGGACTTCAACAGGCTCAGCACCTTGGCGCTGCGTCCGCTGACGATTTTCAGACGGATGCCGGGATGCTCCCGGTGAAACGCATCCAGATAGGGCGTCAGGAAAAAGGTGGTGACTGTGTCGGAAGCGCCGATCACCAGCGTTCCCAGCAGCAGCTGCTGTGCCTGGGACAGCTTGTCCTCTCCTGTGGAAAGCAGGCTCAGCGCGCTGCGGACGTATTCATACAGCATCTGCCCCTCTCCGGTCAGGGAGACCCCCCGGGGACTGCGGGAAAACAGACGCGCCTGCAATGCGGTTTCCAGCTGCTTGATGGATTGGCTCACAGCGGATTGGGAAATATACAGGTTTTTTGCGGCGACAGAGATGTTGCCGGTCTCCGCCACCTCTTTAAATACACGGTAAAGCTCCAGCTTGACTGCCATAAATAGCTCCTTTATTTCTGTTTCCTGTGAAGTGCGGGAGCAAAATGTTCCTGCCGGAAACGAAAATGCGGTCGTAATGATGTATATAACTTTATCCAGTATAATGCAAACCTGGAAAATTGTCATCAGCAAGCCGCCGGAAAATTGAAAATTTTGAAAAATCCTGCGCAAAAGTTTTCAGCTGTACGCTTGACAAGGACAAAGCGCGGTGCTATGATGAATCATCATTAAAAGGCGTTGAAAAGGACATCATCCGAAAAGGACCGCAGAGAGAAGCCGCCGCAGGCTGGAAACGGCTTTGGTCGGGACCGGAATGACTACCACCTTGGAGCTGCCCGCCGAAAGGGAAACCGAGTAGAACGGGACGGGGTCTCCCGTTACAGAGAACACGAGCGACGGACAGCTGTCTGTAAGCAGGGTGGAACCGTGGAATACGTTTTTCGTATCTCACCCCTGATCTTTTCAGGGGTGGGATTTTTTACATTCACCCCTTATTAAAGGAGGAGCTTATCATGAGCGAAGAAAATCAGTATAGCTTTGAAAACGAGCAGTACCGCCAGACCTATTGGCACACCTGCTCTCACATTATGGCGCAGGCAGTTAAGCGCCTGTGGCCGGAGGTAAAGCTGGCAATCGGTCCTTCCATTAAAGAGGGCTGGTATTACGATATGGATGCTCCCTTTGCCTTTACGCCGGAGCATATGGAGCAGATCGAAGCCGAGATGCGCAGGATCTGCAAGGAAAAGCTGAAGCTGGAGCGGTTTGAGCTGCCCCGGGAAGATGCAATCAAGTTCATGCAGGAGAAAAACGAGCCGTACAAGGTAGAGCTGATCCAGGACCTGCCGGAGGATGCCCACATCTCCTTCTACAAGCAGGGTGAGTTCACCGACCTGTGCGCCGGTCCCCATCTGGATTCCACCGGCCGTGTCAAGGGCAACGCCCTGAAGCTGCTGGCATGCAATGCCGCCTATTGGCGCGGCGACTCCAACCGGGAGACCCTGCAGCGCATCTACGGCATTGCCTTCCCCAAGAAGGATGAGCTGGACGCCTATATCCAGCGCATGGAGGAGGCAAAAAAGCGCGACCACCGCAAGCTGGGACGCGAGCTGGGACTGTTTATGACCAATGACCTGGTGGGCAAGGGCATGCCCATGTTCCTGCCGAAGGGCTATGTGGTGTGGCAGATCCTGGAGAACTATATTAAGGAGAAGGAGCGGAAGCTGGGCTATCAGCATGTCATGACTCCCTGCGTGGGAACGGTAAACCTGTACCGCACCTCCGGTCACTGGGACCACTATAAGGACAACATGTTCCCCGCCATGGAGGTGGAGGACGAGAGCTTCGTTCTGCGTCCCATGAACTGCCCCCACCATATGATGATTTACGCCAACCGTCCGCACTCCTACCGGCAGTTGCCCATCCGGATCGGCGAGGTGGCGCACGACTTCCGGTTTGAAGCCAGCGGTACCTTGAAGGGTATTGAGCGCGCCCGGCATTTCTGCCAGAACGATGCGCACCTGTTTGTCACTCCGGAGCAGATCAAGGACGAGGTTGCCGCTGTCTGCGATCTGATCTTTGATGTGTATAAGGACTTCCACATCACGGATTACCGGTGTGTGCTGTCTCTGCGGGACCCCGCCGATAAGAAGAAGTATCACGACGATGATGAAATGTGGGACAAGGCGGAAAGCGCCCTGCGCGAGGTGCTGACCGAGCTGGGCATTCACTTCACGGAGGAGATCGGTGAGGCTGCCTTCTACGGTCCCAAGCTGGATGTGAACGTGCGTCCCGCTGTGGGTGCGGAATACACGCTGTCTACCTGCCAGCTGGACTTCTGCCTGCCTGCCAAGTTCCATCTCCAGTATGCGGATAAGAACGGCGAGGAAAAGACCCCTGTGGTGCTTCACCGTGCCATCCTGGGCTCTCTGGACCGGTTCATGGCATATCTGATTGAAGAGACGATGGGTGCCTTCCCGGCTTGGCTGGCGCCTGTTCAGGTGAAGCTGCTGCCCATTACGGACCGTGCCGCCGTGTATGCCGGTGAGATCGCCGCCAAGCTGGATGCCCAGGGCTTCCGCGTGGAGACCGACGACCGCAACGAGAAGATCGGCAAGAAGATTCGTGAGGCAACGCTGGAAAAGATCCCATATATGCTGGTAGTGGGCGACCGGGATATGGAAAACCAGACGGTGTCTGTCCGCCTGCGCTCCGGCGAGGATCTGGGTGCCATGACGGTGGATGCCTTTGCCGCCCTGCTGAAGGAAGCCGTGGATTCCAAAAAGTAAATCGATCTGAGCTGTCTGTGGGAGAAGGGCGCTTTGCCGCTTTTCCCAGCAGACGGAGCGTATGCCTGCCGGAGGGACCTGATGGTTTTTCCGGCAGGCTTTTTCATGCGGCGCATCGTTTGGGGATCTAAAAAAATCGAGAGTGCGGGGTGTTCTGAAAAAGTGAACAAGAAACACGAGTAAAATTACGCAAAGAAATGTGGTTTTTACTCAAAATTCATGAATCACAAAAAATACGTTGAAAGTCAGTGTCCTTTAGGAGTATAATTTTCGAGGAAAGTACATCTGTGCTTGCACGAAAGACAGATGGAAGGAGTTTGATTCTGCGTTCTTGGAGGAGGAACCATTCATGAGTCAGGAGTTTAAAAAGGTTCTGGTTGCCAACCGTGGAGAAATCGCCATGCGTGTTTTCCGGGCGTGCCACGATTTGGGGATCCAGACGATTGCAATTTATTCCAACGAGGATACATATGCGCTGTTCCGCACCGCTGCGGACGAATCCTATCTGATCGGCGAGCATGAAAGCCCGTTGGGCGCGTATCTGGATATTCCGCGGATCATCGAGCTGGCGAAAAAGCATGGCGCGGACGCCATTCATCCCGGCTATGGTTTTCTGAGTGAGAATGGAGATTTTGCCCGCGCCTGCGAGGAAGCCGGGATCAAGTTTATCGGTCCGTCTTCCGAGATTCTGGACATGATGGGCGACAAGCTGTCCGCAAAGCAGATGGCGCTTGCCTGCAACGTGCCTACCACGCCGGGTACCACCAAGCCGCTGGAGAGCCGCGAGGCTGCGCAGAAACTGGCACAGGAGTTTGGCTTCCCTGTGATTTTGAAGGCTGCCGCGGGCGGCGGCGGACGCGGCATGCGCCGCTGCGACACCGTGGAAGAGGTCGGCACCAATTTTGACCTGGTGAAGGCGGAGGCAAAAAAGGCGTTCGGCAACGACGACATTTTCATGGAGAAGTTCCTGGTGGAGCCGAAGCATATCGAGGTGCAGGTACTGGGCGATGAACACGGCAACGTGGTCCACCTGTATGAGCGGGACTGCTCTCTGCAGCGCCGTTATCAGAAGGTGGTGGAGTTCACTCCGGCATTCTCCGTGCCGCAGAAGGTGCGGGAAGCGCTGTACGAGGACGCCGTAAAGATCGCCAAGCATGTGGGCTATACCAACGCCGGAACGCTGGAGTTCCTGGTGGACAAAGAGGGACACCATTATTTTATTGAGATGAACCCCCGGATCCAGGTGGAGCATACGGTGACGGAAATGGTCACCGGCATCGACCTGGTCCGCTCCCAGATCCTGGTAGCAGAGGGCAAGCCCCTCAGCGACCCGGAGATCGGAATTTCCAGCCAGGCGGACGTTCACCAGAACGGCTACGCCATTCAGTGCCGTGTGACCACGGAGGACCCGGCAAACCACTTTGCGCCGGATACCGGCAAGATCACGGCATACCGCTCCAGCGGTGGTTTCGGCATCCGGCTGGACGGCGGCAACGCCTATACCGGCGCTGTGATCTCTCCGTACTATGACTCCCTGCTGGTCAAGGTCACCACATGGGATTCCTCCTTCACCAGTGCCTGCCGCAAGGCGATCCGCGCTGTCAATGAGGTACACGTCCGCGGCGTGAAGACCAACATCGCCTTCATTACCAACATTCTGATGAATCCGGTGTTCCAGGCTGGCAAGTGCCACACCAAGTTCATTGATGAGACGCCGGAGCTGTTCGAGATCGAAGAGGGACAGGACCGCGCCACCAAGATGCTGAAATACATCGCTAATATCGTGGTGAAGGAAAAAGGCGAGCATAAGTTTTATGAGACGCCGCGTTTCCCGCCTGTCACCGGAAACCGTCCCGACGGTCTGAAGCAGATGCTGGACCGGGAGGGACCGGAGGCAGTCAGCAAGTGGGTCAAGGACCAGAAGCGCCTGCTGATTTGCGACACGACCTGCCGTGACGCCCACCAGAGCCTGCTTGCCACCCGGGTTCGTACCCGCGATATCGTCAAGGGCATGGAGGGAACCTCTGAGATTCTGGCAAACGCATTTTCGCTGGAATGCTGGGGCGGCGCGACCTTTGACGTGGCATACCGCTTCCTGCATGAATCCCCCTGGGAGCGTCTGGACCTGATCCGGGAGAAGGCGCCGAACCTACTGCTGCAAATGCTGATCCGCGGCGCCAACGCGGTGGGCTATACCAACTATCCGGACAACGTGATCCGGGAGTTTATCAAGGAATCCGCCCGCTCCGGCGTGGATGTTTTCCGTGTGTTTGACTCCCTGAACTGGATCCCCGGCATGGAGGTTGCAATGGATGAGGTGCTGAAGCAGAACAAGATCTGCCAGGCGACCATCTGCTATACGGGCGACATTTCGGACCCGGCAAGGGACAAGTACAACCTGAATTACTACGTCAAGATGGCGAAGGAGCTGGAAAAGCGCGGCGCCCACATGCTGGCGATCAAGGATATGGCGGGACTGCTGAAGCCCTATGCGGCAAAGAAGCTGGTCTCCACCCTGAAGCAGGAGGTGGGCATTCCCATCCAGCTGCATACCCACGATACCTCCGGCAACCAGGTGGCGGCACTGCTGATGGCTGCGGAAGCCGGCGTGGATGTGGTGGACTGTGCCGTATCCTCTATGGCTGGCATGACCAGCCAGCCCTCCATGAACGCTGTGGTGGCGGCACTGGAGGGAACTGAGCGTGATACCGGTCTGGAGCTGGACCGCCTGCAGCAGCTGACCGATTACTGGGAGGACGTCCGGAAGCGGTACGATTCCTTCGAGGGCGGCATCACCAGCAACAACACGGATATTTACCGCTATGAGATCCCCGGCGGTCAGTATACGAACCTGAAGCCCCAGGTGGAATCTTTGGGTCTGGGCGACCGCTTCACGGAGGTCAAGGAGAACTACCGCAAGGTAAACCAGATGGTGGGCGATATTGTCAAGGTGACACCGTCCTCCAAGATGGTGGGTGATCTGGCGATCTTCATGACGCAGAACAAGCTGACCCCGGAGAACATCGTGGAAAAGGGCGAGAATCTGGCATTCCCGGACAGTGCGGTCAGCTACTTCTCCGGAATGATGGGTCAGCCTGCCGGCGGCTTCCCCAAGGATCTGCAGCGGGTGGTCCTGAAGGGAAAGAAGGCGATTACCTGCCGTCCCGGTGAGCTGCTTCCCCCGGTGGACTTTGAGGCAAAGAAGAAGGAAATGGAAGCCTTTGATCCGGACCCCAGCTGGCGCGCGGTGCTGAGCTATTGCCTGTACCCGAAGGTGGTAGAGGAATTTGTTCAGCAGCAGAAGGAGTATGGCTACATCATGCGTCTGGGCAGCCATGTGTTCTTCCACGGACTGGCTGTGGGCGAGACCAATAAGGTCAACATCGCGGACGGTAAGACGCTGGTCATCAAGTATCTGGGACTGGGCGAGGTCGATAAGGACGGCATGCGCACGGTCAGCTTTGAGTTGAACGGCATCCGCCGTGAGGTACAGGTCCCGGATGAGGAGGCACAGCAGAACATCGTAAAGGTCGCTATGGCAGACCCCAACGACAAGAGCCAGCTGGGTGCTTCCATCCCCGGTGCTGTCAGCAAGATCGATGTTCAGGTGGGCGACAGGGTGGAAAAGAACCAGACCCTGATCACCATCGAGGCAATGAAGATGGAAACGGCAGTAACGGCGCGGATGGCTGGCGTGGTCGAGAGCATCGAGGTGCAGGAGGGCGACACTGTCAAGGGCGGTCAGCTGCTTCTGACCATCAAGTAATTTCTTATATAAAGCATAAAAAGGCGGTCGGACCCCTCTGGGAGGGTCCGACCACTTTTTTTGCAGGCAGAAAAAATGTTACTGTTTTGTTGTTGCTTTCATAATGGGACTGTACTACGCTCAACAATACAGTCAAGAAGAAAACCAACGTGCAAAAGGAGAACAGATATGGCGGAAGTCAAGGATTTGACAGAGCAGGCGAAGCAGCCGGAAAAGGTACAGTACGGCGAGGATGCCGCTGCACAGGAGTATGTTCAGAAAACCAGTCTGCTGTCCAAGCTTCGGAGCAAGCATAGCGGAAGCCCTAAGAAACGGAAAAAGCTGATCCGGCGCTTGATCGCGCTGGCTGTGGTGGCGGCGCTGGCAGGCGGCGGCATCCACGTTTATCTGGGAAAAAAGGGCAGCTCCGGCGATCAAGTGAATGTCACGGACGTGGTCTCCTACGGTTCCATTACCAGCACCGTGGAGGGAAGCGGCGTGACCAAGGCGAAAAACAGTGAGACCATTACCCTGACCACAGCGGGCACGGTCAACGATGTGTTTGTTACGGAGGGACAGGAGGTATCTGCGGGCGATCCGCTGTTCCTTGTGGATTCTGAGGCTGCCGTGTCCGCAGTAAAAAAGGCGCAGTCGGACGTGGACGGCTACGAAAAGCAGCTGTCCGCATTGGAAAAGGACATCGCGGGGCTGAATCTGGCGCCCAGCTATCCCGGAAAGCTGATGGATGTGGTCACACTGCATCCGGGCGACAAGGTCAGCAAGGGGCAGAAGCTTGCCACGCTGTCCGATGATACCCGGCTGCGGCTGTCTCAGTATTACAGCTATGCCTATGCCGGAGAGATCCGGACGGGACAATCCGTGTCGGTCTCCATTCCGGCGCTGATGACCACCCTGACCGGTACGGTGGAGGCGGTACATATGGTGAGCCGGATCACGCCGGAGGGTTCCAAGCTGTTTGAGGCGGATATCCTGGTCAACAACCCCGGCTCTCTGACAGCGGAAATGACGGCATCCGCCACGGTACAGGTGGGCGGGGAAACGGTTTACCCCTATGAGGCGGGGAAGCTGGCGTACTACCGCACAGGCGACTTGAATTCTACGGTGGATGGCACGGTGATCTCCAGCAGTCTGGTGGATTATCTGCAGGTCTCCGTCGGGCAGGTGCTGGTTCGCATTGACGGTGAGGACAGCGAGAACGAGATCTTCACCCTTCAGCAGTCTCTGGACACAGCAAGAAAGGAGCTGGAAACGGCGCAGAAGAACCTGGACAACTGCAGCGCCGTGGCGCCCATTGACGGTATGGTCATTGGTCTTGCCATTGCTCCGGGAGATGAGATCGAAGCCAACAAAACGGTGGTCACCATTCAGGATACCTCTACGATTCTGGTCAACGCCACGGTGGATGAGCGGAATATCAGCTATATCAAGACCGGAATGATGGTGGATCTGGACCAGTGGGGTACCAGTGCGGTGGGCACTGTGGAAACGGTCAGCCTGTCCTCTACCATCAACAACGGTGTGGCGACATATCCCATCACCATTGCCGTGGACAATCCGGATGGGACCGTGCAGGTAAACAGCTATATCAACTACTCATTGGTGGCAAGCCAGAGCGACAACTGCCTGGTGGTGCCCATCCAGTGTGTCCGGACGGTGGCGCTGGAGGACGGCTCTACGGCGACCGTGGTCTATGTGGCGGCGGACAGTGAGCCGGACAACGCGCTCAGCGGTGTCATCAGCGACGAGGAGATCCCGCAGGGCTTCTGGCCGGTACAGGTGGAGATCGGCATTCAGGACAACTACAATGTCGAGATCAAATCCGGTGTGGAAGAGGGAACGGAGGTCTTTACACAGGTGCAGTCCACGGAAGCATGGGGTTGATGTATGGCAAAGCTCGTAAAATTGGAGAACGTATATAAAATATACGGCGAGGGGCTGGAAAGCGAGGTCCGCGCGCTGGACGGTGTTTCTCTGGAGATCGACCGGGGAGAATTCGTGGCGATCGTGGGACAGTCCGGCTCCGGTAAATCCACTATGATGAATGTGCTGGGCTGTCTGGATATCCCGACCCGGGGAAATTACTTTCTGGACGGAACGGATGTACGGGAGCTGACGGACAAGGAGCTGTCCCACATCCGGAACAAGCAGATAGGCTTTATCTTTCAGCAGTACAACCTGATTCAGAGCCTGACGGTGCTGGAAAATGTAGAGCTGCCCCTGATCTATCAGGGTATCGGCGCGGAACGGCGCAGAGAGCTGGCGCTGGAAGCGCTGGAACGGGTGGGGCTGGCGGACCGCGTCCGCCACCGTCCCACGGAGATGTCCGGCGGACAGCAGCAGCGGGTCGCCATTGCCCGGGCAATTTCCACCAAACCGCCCATCATCATGGCGGACGAACCCACCGGCGCATTGGATTCCCATACCGGTCACGAGGTGCTGCGCTTTCTGCAGGAACTGAACAAGGAGGGAAGCACGGTGATCCTCATTACCCACGATAACGGCATTGCCGCCACCGCCCGCCGGTGTGTCCGGCTGCAGGACGGTAGGATCGTGGAGGACCGGCAGCAGGAGGTGGATTGGCTGTGAACATCCGTCAGGCAATCAAAATGGCGTGGAAATCCATCCTGGGCAAGAAAGGGCGGTCGGCGCTGACCATGCTGGGCATCATCATCGGCATTGCCTCGGTCATGACCATCGTTTCCGCCATGAACGGCTACACCAGGAAAACCATGGAGCAGTATGCCGCGATGGGCAGCAATAAGCTGAATGTCTCCATATACAGCTATATGTACGATGAAAACGGAAACAGCATTGGAAAGGATTATTTTCCGGAGCTCTATGAATACTGCAACAGTCTGAAAAAATACGTCCTGGGCGTGACGCCAACAGGCAACATTGACGCCACAGTGGTCTATGGGACCAAGTCCTCCGCCAATATGGACTACAACTACGATGACAACGGAAACCCCGTAGGAGATTTTCCCCCGTCTCTGTATCTGGGCAGTGACCAGTATAGCATCTGCAACAATTTGAATATTTCGGAAGGACGGGACATTGCGTATCTGGACATCAAGAATTATAATCAGGTGTGCATATTGGGCGCACAGATGGCAAAGACCTTTTTCGGCAGCGTGGACCCGGTAGGCAAAACCATTCAGGTCAACGGACAGAGCTTTGACGTGGTGGGTGTTTACGCCCCGCGGCTGACAGGAGAGGGCGCAGACAGCAGCAACATTGATAACTTTGCCGTGTTTCCCTATACGGCGACACGAGTGCTGGGCGGCTCCTCCTCCAGTGAATTTCTGGTAAAGGCACGGGACGCGGACTCTCTGGTGGAGGCAAGCTCCCGGATCAACGGCTTTTTGAAGGGACTGGTAGACACCGATAACGGCGGATACTATGTGTATTCCGACGACCAGTGGCAGCAGAGCATGAACGAGCAGTTCGCCATGATCGGGCTGGTGCTGGGCGGCATTGCCGCCATCTCACTGCTGGTGGGCGGCATCGGCATCATGAACATCATGCTGGTCACGGTGACGGAACGCACCCGGGAAATCGGCATCCGCAGGGCAATCGGCGCGGAGCGCGGCAGCATTGTAACGCAGTTCCTGATCGAAGCGGCAATGCTCTGCGGCATCGGCGGCATCATCGGCATCGGGTTCGGAACGTTGGGCAGTCTGGTGCTGGGAAGGCTGATGTTCAGCATGACCATTTATCCTTCGGCGTGGATCACAGGCTGCGCCTTTACACTATCCGTGCTGCTGGGCATTGTTTTCGGCATTTACCCGGCGGCGAAGGCATCCAAGCTTCAGCCGGTGGAAGCACTGCGGGCTGAATAAGAGGGAGAGGAACGATATGAAAAAAAGACTTATAAGCGCGCTGATGGCGGTGATGCTGGTGGCGTCACTGCTGTCGCTTCCGGCGCACGCCGCCAATACTGCCACCGTCCGTTTTTCTGATATCGCGGACAACGAAACGGCGGTTTCGGTGGAAAGCCTGCGCCTTCTGGGGGTGCTGGACGGCTATCAGGACGGCAGCTTCCGTCCCAACGCGGTGCTGACGCGGGCGCAGTTCTGCAAAATGGCGGTATATGCCATGAACGCTTCGGACGAGCTGGGAAAATATGAGGCGACCACGGTATTCCCGGATGTCAAGCCCTCCCATTGGGCGTCGGCTTATATCAACCTGGCTTCCAAGGGAAAGTCGGTGATACTGGGCTTTGCAGACGGAAAATTTCACCCGGATTCCACCATCACGGCGGCACAGGCAGTCACCATCCTGACCCGCCTGCTGGGCTATAAGGACGAGGATGTGGGCGCGGTGTGGCCCAACGGCTATCTGGCGCAGGCAAAAATGGCGGGTCTGCTGGACAATCTGACAGTGACCGCTTCCGCTCCGCTGACCCGCGGACAGGCGGCGCGGCTGTTTGCCAATCTGCTGCGGTGCGACAACAAGGAGGGCAGTGAGTACGCTTCTACCATTGCCAGCAGCGTGGTGAAAAACACCATGCTGGTTTCCTCTACCGCAACGGCTGCGGATGGAACGGACACGGCGTTGAAGCTGAGCAGCGGAACGACCTATCAGATCGCAGGGAAAAAGGTTTCCAACGGTCTTTTGAACGGAAGAATGGGGACCCTGCTGATCGACAAGAACGGAAAGGCAATGACCTTTGTTCCGGAAATGGCTGGCAGCACCAAAACGGTGGTGGTTTCCGAAGCGACCAACGTTCTGCTGACGGACAACCGCGGAAACAAGTATGCCATGACCGGCGATATCGCTTCCTACTACGACAATAAGGAGACAACCTGGGCTTCTGTCTACTCCTGGCTGACGCCCGGCACCACGGTTACGCTGTATCTGGGCAGCTCCGGTGGAGTGGAATATGTGTTTGTGGGCAGCGGCAGCACGGCATCGCAGGCGGTGATCGTCTACAGTCAGGGCTCTACCGTAGGCTTGAACGCTCTGGCTGGCGGCAGCACGAATTATACGTTCCTGAAGAACGGCGCGGCGGCGACCGCGGGGGACCTTCGCCCCTATGATGTGGTGACCTACAGCGGCGCTACCAACTCCATGCGGGTGTGCGATGTCCGGCTGACCGGCGTATATGAAGCCTGTTCGCCCAATCCCACCGCACCGACTGAGATCACGGTGCTGGGACACACCTTCCCGGTGCTGACCTCTGCGCAGCCCATGCTGGCACAGCTGAAGGTCGGTAAGGTCATTACCCTTTTGCTGACAGATGACAACCAGGTGGCAGGCGCGGTGGATGCGGAGGGCAGCAATGTGCCTGTCCGGGGCAACGCCGTAGGAATTGCCAATGTGTCCGGCAGCACGGCTGAGGTAAAGCTGCTTTGCGGACTGACCATCAAGGGGACGATTTCCAATAGCAATACGGCTGCACTGAATGGACAGCTGGTGAAAATCTCCTCCAGCACGAAGGATTCGATGGTTTTGAGCCGCATGACTGGCGGTGTTACCGGTGACTTGGACGTGACGAACCGGATGCTGGGCAAGAAGGCGCTGGCAGAAAATGTTGTGATCTACCAAAGCGACAGCAGCGGTTTGACTGCCGTTACATTGGATGATCTGCACAGCGCCACAATTTCCCAGTATCAAATCAGCTACGCTGGGACAGACTGGGCTGGACGAGTGAATCTGATGGTGCTGAACGGCGGTCGTTCGGACACGCAGTATTATTATGGACGGGTTGAAATTGGAAAGCAGACCTCTGAAAGCGGCAGAAATCAGACGACACTGACGGTAGACTGCGGCGGAAAGAAGACATTTGGTCCCATTGTGGCGAACTTCTCCGTGACAAACCATTCCTATGTCCGGGTGACGCTGAACCGTGATCAGACGCAGTTTGAAAGTGTGAATGAACTGACCCGTTTGACCAAGGTTCCCAACTCTGCATGGTCCGGAATGGATGCTGTGACGGTGAATGGACGGACGTACCGGGTGGCTTCGGATGTGATCTGCTACAATAAGAGCTCCGAGAGCTGGGTCAGCCTCAGTGTGGCGCATAGCTATGCCAACGTCAGCGACCTGTATGCAGACAACAGCGGCGTGATCCGTGTGGTAGAGGTTTCCTGAAAGCAAATTTCATTCTATAAAAAAGATATCCACAAAATCCATGATTTTGTGGATATCTTTTTTTCGGACAGCAGTTTACAGGTGGGAAAAGACCTTTCCCAAAAGCTCCATAGACGCGGGTAGCTGCTCCGGCGATAGTCCGGCGTAATTGATGACCAGCGTGTGGGCAAAGGATGCCTGCGGGATCCTGGCATACTCGGAGAGAAAGCTCAGCCGGACACCGCATTGCTCTGCCCATTGCTTCAGCTCCTCATCGCTGTGCCGGGTGTCCAGCTGCAGCAAAAAGTGCAATCCGGCGGCTTGCTCCACCAGAGCGATTTTCTGAGAGAAGGAGCTTTTACGGAAGGCGTCCAGTACGGCAAGCCGACGGCTCCGGTATTCGTTGCGCATTCGGGAAAGGTGCTGCTCATACTGCCCGCCTGCAATGAAGCGGGCGAGAACGGACTGCTCCGTGGCGGGGACCGGGCAGGCGTAAAAATCCAGCCGTCTCCGGTATTCCTCCAGCAGCTGCGGCGGCAGCACCAGAAAGCCGATACGCATGGAGGGGGCGATGGTCTGGGAGAAGGTGTTCATGTAAATGACCCTGCCGCTGGAGTCAATGCTTTGCAGCGTGGGAAGAGGGCGACCGGAGAAACGGAACTCACTGTCGTAATCATCTTCGATAATATAACTATTTGTATTTTCCGCCCAGCGTAAAAGCTCCTGCCGGCGGCGGATGGGTGTGATCAATCCGGTGGGATAGTGGTGAGAGGGAGAAATGTGCGCAACGGTGGCGCGGCTTTTTTTCAACGCGGAAAGGGAAAGCCCGTGCTGGTCCAGCGGGACCGGAACGCAGGAAACACCGCATTGCTGGTAGACCTTGGCGATTTTGGGATAGCCCGGGTCCTCCACCGCGAAGATGGAGGAATGCCCCAGCAGCTGCGCCAGCAGCAGGTAAAGGTATTCCGCTCCGGCGCCGATGAGGATCTGCTCCGGAGAGACCGCCATGCCGCGGTATTCCCGCAGGTCCTCGGCAATCGCCTGCCGGAGGGGGAGATAGCCTTGCGGCGGCAGCGGCAGCAGCAGAGAGGCGCCCTCCTCCCGCAGAACCTGCCGGGTCAGGTGTGACCATGTGGAAAAGGGGAAGCGGGTACCGTCAATGCGGTTTGCTTTCAGGTCCAGCAGCCAGGCGGTGCGTGTGCCGCCGGGGACCTCCGGAAGGATCGGAGGATGCGGAGAGACGGACCGCGGTTCCACCTTGGAGACGAAAAAGCCGCGCTTGGGCTGGGACTGCAAATATCCCTCCGCTGTCAGCTGCGCATAGGCGTTTTCCACAGTGATGACGGAGATGTGAAGATGCTCCGCCAGCGTGCGCTTGGAGGGAAGTTTTTCTCCGGCGCGCAGCTCACCGGAGAGAATGTCGTTCCGGATGCAGAGATACAGGTATTCATACAGCGGAAGCTTGCCGCGGTTTTCCATCATATAGGTACGCATAGGTTCTCCAATCTGACCTTATAAAAATAAAGATAACTGAATATTTCAATCATATCACAAACGGCGTACAATAGCCACAACAACTTTCGAGGAGGACCCTGATATGGAAAATGTAAATACGAGAGCGGCAGAGAACCGTAGTAAGGTATACCGGATGGTAATGACCGGCTTGCTGGCGGCACTGACCTGCGTGGCGACCATGATCATCAAAATTGCAACGCCCACCGGCGGCTATGTGAACCTGGGCGATACAATGGTGCTGTTGAGCGCCTATCTGCTGGGACCGGTATATGGCGCGCTGGCGGCGGGTATTGGCTCTGCCCTGGCGGACCTGCTGAACGGCTTTCCGGCATGGGTGCCTGCCACGCTGGTCATTAAGGCAGTCATGGCACTGGTAGCGGCGCTGGTTTACAAGAAGCTGGGACACAAATTCTCCGGGCTTCTGGTGTGCGGCGTGATCGGCGAGATCCCCATGGTGGTGGGCTACTGGCTATTTGAAAGCTGGATGATGAACAGCTTTTCCGGTGCGGCGGTAGGTATTCCAGCAAACATGGTGCAGGCGGTGTTTGGCTTGGTGGCGGCAACACTGCTGGCAGCTGCCCTGCAAAAGAGCGGCTATGTGAGAAGAGAATTCCCGGAATTCGCGTAATAGAGAATCAACAAAAAAACCGGCAGGGGAGCATCCACTCCCCGCCGGTTTTTTTTATTTGCAAATAGAGAAGATCAGCGCTGATACTCAAACTCAAAGTCGTAAATGGAGACGGTATCGCCATCCTCAATGCCCATTTCCTCCAAACGCTCATACAAGCCGGATTCCCGCAGGGTGCGGTCGAAATAGTTGCGGCTTTCGTAATCATTGAAGTTGACATTGCTCATCAGGCGCTGCAGCCAGGGACCATTCACCAGCCAGGTGTGACCATCGTCTGTCCGCTGGATCTGAAGCGGAGCGGAGGTGTCCACCACGGGCGGCTGGGGAACGTATTCCGCCTCGAAAACCTTAACGGGAGGCAGCACAGACAGCTGCTCCGCGACCTTTTTCATCAGCTCCCGGGTTCCCATGTGGGCGGCGGCGGAAATTTCAAACAGCTGGAAACCGGCTGCTTCCACATGTGCGCGGAGCCTTTCCAGATTTTCGGGGTCTTCCATGATGTCTACCTTGTTGGCGGCGACGATCTGGGGACGGCTCGACAGCTCAGGGGAATACTGCTTCAGCTCCTCGTTGATGGCGTCAAAGTCCGCGACAGGGTCGCGTCCCTCGCTGCCGGAGACATCTACCACATGGACCAGAAGGCGGCAGCGGTCAATGTGCCGGAGGAAGTCATGTCCCAGTCCGGCACCCTCGGATGCGCCCTCAATGATGCCGGGGATATCCGCCATGACAAAGCTGACGCCCTCATCCACATAAACCACGCCCAGGTTGGGGAAGAGGGTGGTAAAGTGGTAATTGGCGATCTTGGGCTGCGCCTTGGAAACCACGCTCAGCAGGGTGGATTTGCCGACATTGGGGAAGCCGATCAGTCCCACATCAGCTAAAAGCTTCAGCTCCAGAATGATGTCGTGGCTTTCACCGGGCAGACCGCCCTTGGCGAAGCGGGGGACCTGACGGGTGGGAGTGGCGAAATGGATGTTGCCCCAGCCGCCGCGACCGCCCTTGCACAGGACAAAGGGCTCCCGGTCGGACATATCCTTGATGATCTCGTTGGTTTCCGCATCCCGGACCAGTGTTCCCAGAGGAACGCGGATAACCAGATCCTCGCCATCCTTGCCGGATTTCCGTGCGCCCTGTCCGTCCATGCCGTTTTGCGCAACGTATTTCCGCTTATAGCGGAAGTCCATCAGGGTGGACATATTGTCGTCCACCTTTAAAATGATGGAGCCGCCTTTGCCGCCATCTCCGCCATCGGGACCGCCGGCAGCGACGTACTTTTCCCGGTGGAACGCAACAACACCGTTGCCGCCGTTGCCTGCCTTCACGGTGATCCGTGCCTTGTCAATAAAAGAGGAAGCCATGAAAAACACCTCCGTTTTCAATTATCATAGTATGGTTCGCTTTCAATGAAAACATGACAGCCCAGGAGGAATCGTGGGTTCTCATGCGGTCATTGACTGAAAAAGAGACCCGAACAGAAAATGTTCGGGTCTCGCTGGTTCTGAAATCTGATTACTGAGCAGCTTCGACAGAGACCTGCTTGCGGTCTTTGCCCAGATGGGAGAAACGAACCACGCCGTCCACAGTGGCGAACAGCGTATTGTCGGTACCCATACCCACATTCACACCCGGATGGATGTGCGTGCCGCGCTGGCGAACCAGAATGTTACCGGCTTTCACGAACTGACCGTCTGCGCGCTTGGGACCCAGGCGCTTGGACTCGGAATCACGGCCGTTCTTGGTGGAGCCGCCGCCCTTCTTGTGAGCGAAGAACTGTAAACCAATACGAATCATAATCGGACCATCCTTTCTGTAAGATGATGGAGAGGGAATCAACCCTCCAAAACTTCGATATTGTCGGGATATTCGTCATGAAGCTGTGCAAAGTAAACCATCAGTCCGGTGAGAAGAGCCTGACAGGTGCTTTCTGCGGAAGCGGATAGACCGCCCGGCAGCCGGAACTCGATTTTGGTTTCCCTTTCACGGATCTTCACAGAAGCCGCAAGTCCCAGCACATCGTTGACGGTCGCATCCACCAGGCGGATCGCGCTGGTGATGGCGGCACAGACGATGTCCTCGCCCTCTTCGGCGAAGCCGCTGTGACCCTGAGAATCAAATCCGGTGATCCGGTCATTCTCTGTGCGGAACGTGATCGTGGTCATGCTCAGACGGAGATCTTGCCGATCGTCACCTTGGTGTAAGGCTGACGATGACCCTGACGCTTACGATAACCCTTCTTGGGGTTGTATTTGAAGATGCGGATCTTCTTGCCCTTGCCGTTCTTTTCCACGGTAGCTTCCACGGAAGCGCCCTCCACAACGGGGGTGCCGAAGGTAGCCTTGTCGCCGTCCAGGATAGCCAGGACTTGATCGAAGGTGATTTTGTCACCGGACTCGTTGTCCAGCTTCTCGATGTAGATCACATCACCCTCTGCGACCTTGTACTGCTTGCCGCCAGTCACGATAATTGCGTTCATTCTTATTTTCAACTCCTTCACTACGGGCTCGCTGTCGGGGGCGGTATTCTCAAAGGGATACACTTAGACCCATTCAAAGCGGCTTATTAAGTATACAAGTGAGTACAGGATTTGTCAAGCGTTTTTGAAAAAAATCAGAAAATCAGGGTTTTATGACGGATAGACCAGCTGTCCGGCAGTCCAATCCGCAATGAGCTGGGCATACCACGCACAGGCGGATTTTCCGGTCTCCAGGTCCAGATTGCGGTAATTGCCGCATTCCGCTGCGCTCATTCCGGGCATTTCCCCATCGTATACGGCGGCTGCGGAAAAGACCCGCTTCAAAAGTGCGATGGCGTTGTCGGTGGAAAGCAGGCGGCTGTCAAACAGAAAGTAGAATCCGGTCTGGCAGCCCATCGGACCAAAGTAGATCACAGCGTCCTTTTCCGGGGAATTGCGCAGCAGGGTGGCGATCAGATGCTCCACGGAATGCAGGGCGCTGTTGGACAGAAGATCACCGGTGTTGGGACGCTTGAAACGAAGGTCCAGGGTCACAATGTCGCCGTCCCGGCGGCTGAGGTACAGTCCCGGCGTCAGCTTGTTGTGGTCCACGGTAAAGCTTGCGATTCGCTCCATCAGTATACCTCCTGTAATTTTTCAGCCAGAGGCAGGACCACGCCGCCAAGGCGTTCCAGTGCCTCGCCGAAGTCAAAATACTCGTCCGCCTGCCGGTCGGAGAACAGGTGGTCGGATACGGATTTGACCGCGATAAAGCGGACCTGATTGCGCAGGCAGACCTGTGCAATGGCGCCGCCCTCCATTTCCACCAGAACAGGGTGGAAGGTATCTGCGATCCATTGAGAGCGGCTCCCCTTGGTGGCAAACCAGTCTCCGGTGGCGACCCGACCGACCTCGGAGGGATGTCCGAGCTCCAGAAGAAGCTTCCGGCAAAGCTCCGGCTCCCAGGTGGGGAAGGAGACCTGATTGACGGTGGAGACCAGCCCGATGGGATCGCCCACGGCAGTGGTATCCACATCGTGCTGAACAAAGTCGGAAGCCACGACCAGTGTGCCGATGGGAAGGTCTGTGGCGCAGCCGGCAACGCCAGCGTTCAAAATGGCGTCTACGCCGTATTTCAGGCAGAGGATCTCCGCCGCCATTGCGGCGTTGACCTTGCTGACACCGCCGCAGCACGCCAGCAGACCGGGGGCGACCTCATAAAAGGGGATCCCAGCCACAGTGTCAATGGGGCGTAGGTCACGGGCACCGGGAAGGGCGTGCAGCTCCGCCGGCATGGCAAATTGCAGTGCGAGTTTCATAGGATGCCTCCTGTGAGATGTTCTCCCGGCAGAAATGCCGGGGGAGATGGTAGCAGAAGAGGGGTGGACATTCATCCACCCCTCTTTTTGAATGGGAATTCTTACTTGACCAGTGCGGCGGTGTCCTTTGCGATCATCAGCTCTTCGTTGGTGGGGATCAGCAGGACCTTCACCTTGGAATCGGCTGCGGAGATCACAGCCTCCTTGCCGCGGGTGTTGTTGGCTTCTGCGTCCATCTTCACGCCCATGAATTCCAGACCGGAGGCGATGTCCAGACGCTGGGAAACGGAGTTCTCGCCAACGCCTGCGGTGAAGATGATGGCGTCCACGCCGCCCATAGCAGCTGCGTATGCACCGATGAGCTTCTTCACGCCGTAGTTGAACATGTCAACGGCAAGACCGGCACGCTCGTTGCCCTCCTTGTGGGCATTCTCCAGGTCACGGAAATCGGAGGACACGCCGGACACGCCCTGAACGCCGGACTTCTTGTTGAGGATGTTCAGCATCTCATCAATGTTCATGCTGTACTTGTTCATCAGGTACTGCAGGATGCCTGCGTCCAGATCGCCGGAGCGGGTGCCCATGGGCAGACCAGCCAGAGGAGTGAAGCCCATGGAGGTGTCCACGCTTTTGCCGCCGTCGATAGCGGTCACGGAGGAGCCGTTGCCCAGGTGGCAGGAAATCAGCTTCAGCTCGGAAGCGGGCTTGCCCAGCATGGCGGCTGCGCGCTCGGAGACGTACTTGTGAGAGGTGCCGTGGAAGCCGTAGCGGCGGACCTTGTCCTTCTCGTAATACTCGTAGGGCAGAGCATAGGTAAATGCCTTGGCGGGCATGGTCTGGTGGAAGGCGGTGTCGAACACAGCCACCATGGGAACGCCGGGCATGACCTTCTGGCATGCCTGAATGCCGGTGATGTTGGCGGGGTTGTGCAGAGGAGCCAGGGGGATGCACTCCTCCACAGCCTTCATGACCTCGTCGGTGATCAGCACGGACTGGTTAAAGGCTTCGCCGCCATGCACTACGCGGTGACCCACAGCGTCGATCTCCTTCATGGAACCGATCACACCGTTGTCCTTGTCCACCAGTGCGTCCAGAACAGCCTGAATGGCCTCGGAGTGGGTGGGCATTTTCACATCAATGGCGTCCAGGACCTTCTTGCCCTCGACCTGGGGCTTGTAGGTGAACTTACCGTCGATGCCGATGCGCTCGCACAGACCCTTTGCCAGCAGAACGCCGGTATCGGGGTTCAGCAGCTGATACTTCAGGGAAGAGCTGCCAGCGTTGATAACGAGAATATTCATACTTTCCGACTCCTCTTTGCGGCGGCACTTGCGACCGCCTTGAATTTATGATATACAATGTTATATGGACGGCGTCCGTGTGGAATCCTCCATAAAACGCCATACCACGTTTATTATACCAAAAATTTTACGGTTGACAACCGCTATTTTTACCGAAATGTCACTTTTTTGTCATAAAATCGGGGTGAAAAATGTGCAAGTTGCAGGTATCATAGCAGAGTACAATCCCCTGCACCGGGGACACCTTTTTCAAATGGCACAGCTTCGCCGCCGGTTGGGACAGGACTGCGCAGTTGTCTGCGCCATGAGCGGGAACTTTGTGCAGCGCGGTGACTTTGCCATTGTGCGCAAGCATGTCCGCGCGGAAGCCGCCGTACGCGGCGGCGCGGACTTGGTGCTGGAGCTGCCGCTGCCCTGGGCGATTTCCTCGGCGGAGGGCTTTGCGGAGGGCGGCGTACAGGTGCTGTCCGCCACGGGAGTGGTGGACTATCTGGCATTTGGCAGCGAGTGCGGGGATACGGACCGGCTGCGCCGCGCGGCGGAAGCCCTTCTGGAGCCGGAATTTTCCGCGCGGCTGCAGGAGCGGCTGCGGAGAGGGGAGAGCTTTGCGGCGGCGCGGCAAAGGGTGCTGGAGGACTGTCTGGGCATTTCGTCCGCAGCGGTTTTATCCGCGCCCAACGATATATTAGGTGTGGAATACTGCAAGGCGCTGCTGCGCCAGGGCAGCCCGGTACAGCCAATGGCGCTCCGGAGAGCGGGTCCCGCCCACGATGGCGGCACAGAGGGCGCGATGGCGTCCGCCAGCGCCATCCGGAAAATGCTTGCGGAGGACGATTCGCTGCGCGCCTGTGGGTTTATGACAGAGGATATGGCGGCGCTTTACCGGACGGAAGCGGCTGCGGGACGGGCACCGGTGCAGATGCAGAGCTGCCAGCGGGCGATTCTTGCCAATCTGCGGCGGATGACCGCCGGGGACTTTCAGAGGCTGGATGAGGGAAGGGAAGGACTGGGCAACCGCTTTTTCGCGGCGGCACAGAGCGCGGTGTCGCTGGAGCAGCTGCTGGATAGTGTGAAAACCAAGCGGTACGCCTATGCCCGGCTGCGGCGGATGCTGCTGTGGAGCTATCTGGGATGGACGCCGGAGCAGCTGCCAAGAAGGGTTCCCTATCTGCGGGTGCTGGCGGCAAACCAACGGGGACGGGAGCTTTTGGGAACGATGCGGAGGACCGCGGCGCTTCCGGTACTGACAAAGCCGGCGGATGTCCGCAGGCTGGATGCGGAAGCCCAGCAGCTGTTTCAGTGGGAGGTTCGGGCGACAGACCTGTATACGCTGGCGTTTCCCAGCCTGAAGGAGGCAGCGGGGCAGCAGGAGTGGAAAACAGGACCTGTGATACTATAAACGGAAAGGGGAGCCTTCCCATGCTGAAGAATATTTGGAAGGCGTGCGCCGGCTTGCTGGCGGCAGCACAGCTTGCCGGGTGCGGCAGCCAGCTGGCAGCGGCGGCAGGCACCGGGGATGCCAGCTCCTCCGCGGAACCGGCGGAGGTTCTTTCAAAGGAGCAGACGCCCCAGGAGGCTAGCATTACCTATCAGGTGGTGACAGAGGTGCGGGAGGACACGCTGTATGCCGATGATGGCGTGCAGCTGGCGCATTACCGCTATGAGATTCCGGTTTTGCAGGCGCTGCGGGCGGACGGAACGCAGATCGAAACGGCAGAAAACGGTGCGGAGACTGCCGCGCTTGCCATTACAGACGCCTTTGACCGTCAGTTTGACGATTGGACGGAGGATGGAACGCTGCGGGAGCTGGCGCAGGAGCAGTATGCGCAGCAGCCGGAGCTGTTTGCCCAGTATGGGATTTCCTATGAGGACGAGTGGACCTATACGGCATACACAACGGACCGTCTGGTGAGCATTGATGCTTCTAATTACAGCTTTTACGGCGGCACGCACCCTAATACCGTACTGATGGGATGGAATTTTGACCTGCAGGAGGGTGCCTTCCTTCGCCCATCCGCCATTGCCGGAGACGTGGGAAGCTTTTTGGAGACGATCCAGGCGGAGCTGGAGCGGCAGTTGCCGGAAAACGCGGCGGAGCTGGGCTATTCAGAAAATGCCCACGGTATTTTGAAGAACTGGGACAGCTATGCGGTGTCCTTTGACGGGACGGGAATGCACGTCAACTTCTCTCCCTATGAGCTGGCGTGTTATGCGGCAGGCGCACAGTATTTTCTGGTGGATTACGGGGTGCTGGACCCGCTGCTCAGTGAAGAGGGAAGGGCGCTTTTAGGGCGAAGCGGTGTATAGGGTATAAAAAGAGAACCGGGACGGCAGGAAAAGCGTCCCGGTTCTTTTTATGCCTGCTGAACGAGCTGGGCGGAGATCCGCTGGGCAAACTGTCCCATTTTCTGCCGGATGTCCGGCAGCTTCAGCGCCTCTCCCGCCTGATTGGCAGTGGCAAGGAAGCAAAAATCCGGCGGAAGGTAGAAGCCCTTGTTCATGCAGAGGGCGGAAACCATCTGCTGGGCGACGATATCGCCGCCGGAATAGCCGGACACAGTGATGGAGTAAACCGCCTTGTCTGTGAAGGGAGTGGTGCGGTACAGCGCGGTCAGACGGTTGATGCAGGCGGTGAGGTTGGCGGACAGCGCATCGTTGTAGTTGGGGCAGAGCAGGACCAATGCGTCCGATTCCCGGACAGCGGGATAGACAGCCTGCACCATGACGCCGCCGTAAAAGCAGCCGCCCTTTTCTCCAAAGTGCAGACACATGGTGTATGGGCAGCCGGCGCAGTCCTCCAGCGTGCCGTTGCGCAGCCCGATTTCCGTGACCTGACAGTGTGGAGAGAGCTGTTCCTTTACCAGCTGCCACAGTGCCAGCGTGTTGGAGGTGCGGTGGCTGGAGGCATGCAGAACGGTGAGCTTGGGCTGCGGGGTCTGCTTGGGAGAAAAGGTCAGAATGCGCCGGCAGAGGTCCTGCGCGGCAAGACGGTACGCTTCCTCCAGAGAGCAGCCGGCGTTTTTTGCCTGCACGGTGAAATTGTGAAGGCTTCCTGTGGCTTCCACCAGAGGACGCCCGATCAGCAGGCAGCCTGCCTGATTGGCAGCCAGTGCAAGCTCCCGGGCGACGGATTTGGTATAGAGGTCTCCGGGACCGTCTACCAGGATCCCTGCGGTGCAGCCCTCCAGAAGACCGGGACTGCGCCGCAGCAGGGACAGCAGCTGGTAATACTCCGGATTGCAGCCGGAAGCATCCAGCGGGACGGCGAAAAGAATTCTCCGCCCCTTCAGGGAGAGACCGGTGGGAATGCGGGAGAGGACCTGCGTGGGGATTCCCCTCCGCGCCTGCTCCAGCACCTGAATGAAGCGCGGACTGGCAGTGGTGCCGGGGGTGAGAAGCGTTAAAATGGGCGTGGACATCGAATAACATCTCCCAAAAGGAATTGTGAGGTTCAGAGAATGGCGGAGAGAATGGAGCCGGTCTCCTCAAAGCGGCGGTACAGCGGGTCCGGGAGAGCAAGTGCCTCCGTTTCCAGCCCGAAGGGGGTGTAGCGGTTGCGGCAGCCAAACCAGATGCCGTCGGTGCAGACGGAGCCGCAGTGCCACTGTCCCCGCAGCAGAAGCAGCAGCTGCAGGGCACCGGAGGAAAGGGCGGGGGCGACATAGGGCTTGAAGCCCAGCTCGCGGATCCGCAGGTTGGCTTCCACCACCTCCTGTGTCAGAGCGCGGGATACGGTGTCGTCATAATGCGCAATGGAGTTGGCGATGATCAGACCGTTCCCGTGGGGACCAAAGCTGCGCCCCTCCGTCAGGAAGGAGGCATAGGCGGGATTTTGCTTCGCCAGCGCGGCGGCGCGGGCATTCATTACACCCAGACCCAGACCCTGCACCTGCTCCGGCAGAAGACCGGCATGGTCCAGGGTACCATCCTCGTTGGTGTTGGATGCCAGCCATGCCGCCTTGCACAGGGGGTCCACTGGATCGCTCATCACTAAGAAAAGACCGCGGAAATGCTCCTGCCGTGCCTGTCGGGCATACTGCTCCACAATGGCGCGATTGGCTTCAAGCTGTGCCATCCGCACGTCCTTCACGGCGCTGCCCACAGGGGGGATGGACCGGCTGGCGGCGAACAAAAAGACATCGCAGTGAAACAGGTCCTCCGGAGAGACAGCCTCTACCTGCGGCATGGAAGCATAATCCCAGGGCAGGGAGACCTGGCTCATTTCAGCCACCCAGCGGGCGACGGTTTTTTCATTCAGGTCGCAGATGCCGATGGTGTGGATGCAGTCGCTGCCCAGCAGCTTTAACGCTGTCAGCAGTGTGCCGCCGACATCGCCCACCGCCAGCAGGTGGACCCGCTTTTTCCGGTCAGGCTGGGGCTGCAGAAATTCCAATGCCCGCTGCCAGCCGGGATGCTGCAGGTTCACAGCGGTCAGCCGCCGTTCCGCGACCCGCTGCAGCAGCTCCGGCGGCAGCGCCGGAGCGGGACCGAGACGGTCCGGGGAGAAAAAGCGCAGATCCTCCTTTTCCGCGGTCAGCTGCCGGGGGTCGGAGGGACACAGCGCCGCCCTGCCGGACCCCGGCGTTCGCTGAAACAGCCAGATGGGATCGCGGCTGTCCGGCACGGAGACGGCTTTGGGAAAGGGGAGGTCCGGACGCTCTGAAAGCAGCGTCCGGTCATTCCACTGGTAAGTAAAAACAGGGTTCATAAAAGCTCCTTTCACTCCAACAGCTCCTGCATCCGCTGAAGCATCTGCAGGTCATTGCTCAGGCACTCCGATGCAGGCAGGCTGGGGTCATAGCGCAGTCCGTTGCCCTTGTCCGGAGACAGGGGCAAAATGACCGCCTCGTTCAGCCGGGAGAGCGTCAGGTTTCTGGCGTATTTTTCACGGTAGGCATTTTCCAGAGCCAGCAGGATCTGCCGGGAGTTTTCCACACAGACTTGGGAGAAGTGGAAAACAGAGGCGTGGGTGCATCCGCGGTAGAACCGGGGATACACATAGGGCAGGATCAGGTTGACAGCGGGGGTCAGACCGGGAACCGAGGGCTTGGTGCTGCTGACGGTATCGCCGCCGATGAAGGGGTACATGGTGGATTCCACGAACCAGGACCGCAGGTTGGGGATAAAGTAAACACAGTCTGCCGCACGTCCGCGGGCTTCCATCAGGTCGCGTCCCCGTCCGCTCATCAGTCCCACCAGCACCCGGTCAATGGGAACGTCATACTTTCGGAACAGCGGGTCCAGCGCCTTTACACGGCTGCCGGAGTGCAGCAGGTCGTCCACCAGAATGACGGGGCGGCGGAAGGATTTCACCGTGCGAATCTGGCTCTCCAGAGGAGAATAGCCCGGGAAGGCCTCGATGGTGAAGGAGCGCAGGTCCGGGGCAAAGACCTTATCCGTGTGGATGGTCTTGGTGACGGTGTTGGGAACGGCGTTTCCCCGCAGGATCTTGCCGAAGGGAACGCACATCTTAGGTCCCAGCACCCGGGGATGGGTGGGCTCTGCCGGAACGCCGTTGATCTCCACGATCTTCCGCACCAGCCGGTGATAGATCAGCTCGGCGTTCAGGGAGAGGACCACGGAGCCGGGGTAAAGCTCTGTGATTGCCTCCTGCATCCGGTAATGTGCCTGCCGCACGGCGGTGAGGACCGCGTGGTCGGAGGCAAACGGCTCCTTCAGCGTGGTGGGAATGTTCTGGATCAGCGCCACGGGAGAGCGCATATCCGTCAGTAGCAGGGGCTGGTGTCCGCCGGGAACGTGGACAAAGCCGTTGCGTCGCAGCAGGCGGATGATGCTCTCTGCGGGGTTGCCGCTGGGGCGGTAGACCGCGTAGCTGCAATCGTCGGACAGTGCCTGGAAAAGCCCCTCGGTCAGCAGCAGCTGGTGTACGTCGTGGTTGCCGCCAGGATTCTGCACGGAGAAGATCGCGGTGATCATGCAGATGCGCCCGGCGGTATGCTCCCGGATGTACTCCGTCCGCTCGGCGTCGCCCAAGGCTTCGTACAGTCCGGCGGAGTTGACCACGCGCATGGAGAGATAGCCCAGAATGCGCCCGTGTCCGCTGCGGTCCTTCAGCAGGATCAGGGAATCCCGGGGGTCGATGCGGACAGGAGAGCCGTTGCTGCCCGTCAGAACATCGGACAGGCTGTGCCGCAGCGCCTCGTCAGAGACGGGGACATATGAGAAGTCCAGTGCGCTGACCCGCAGCAGCTGCTTGTACTGCGGCTCCCGCAGATACAGGCTGTTGCGGTAGATAAAGTCCTGCACGGAGGGGTCGATGAGGTTGGAGATATCCCGTCCCATATCGATGTTTTCCCGGATGCGGGTAGAGCTGATATCCTCCAGATGGGTGGGCAGCTGAAGCTGCAGGACCTTTCCGCGAATGCAGCTGAGGTCCGCGTCGATCTCGTGTCCGTCAGCATCGCTGGCGCGGCGGAAAACGATGTGGTTCATATTCTGCACGGAGCCGGGAGACGGCGGCGCCTTATAGGAGGAGGCGTTTGCCACCACGTCGCTGCCCACGGCAAGATACAGCTCCCGCCCGGAAAAGACCTCCCGTAGGTGGTCCAGGTCCCGGGGATTTGCCAGGTTGACCGGAATGTCGTGGGGGAACAGATAGACGTGGAATTCGTCTGCCACGGACATGCTTACCAGCTGGCGGCGGACAAGGCTGGGCTGCGCCTTTTTGGACCAGGAAAATTCGTCCACAGCGAGATAAACCTCAAACCCCAGGTTCCGGATATCCTGTACGATGCCCTTGTGGGACAGGGAGAAGGGGTCGAAGGTGCCGGGGAAGAATGCCACCTTTTCCGGCGTATCAAACAGGAAGGGACCGCTTTCAATGCGGTGATAGACGATAAAGCGGTAGATATGGGAAAGCGCGGCGGCGGTGTAGAAGAAGGTCAGCTCCTGCTCGCTGCCCTCCTGAATGAAGCAGAGCGCTTTTTTGGCGGTCAGGGTAAAGAGGGAAATTTTATCCTCGTAGGACAGCGCGTGAGAGGCGTACAGTCCCTCGCCCAGAATGCGCAGAGCCTCCTGACGGACCGGGTCCCGGTAGGAGGCAAGCCCCTTCATCAGAATTCCCATCAGGTGTTCCCGGCGGGCAGACAGCTGCTCGGCAGATTCGTGGAACCTGCCGCTGTAAAGGGCATAATGCTCCAGCATGGCGCCCACGGTTCCCAGCGCGGCGGCAACAACATTGTCATTGGTGTAGGACAGCAGCGCTTCCATCTGACCGGTCAGCTCGTCCAGCTCGCGGGGCGTTAGCCAGAGGGAGAACTGCCCCAGATACTCCGGGATGTATTTGGAGATCTCGGATTGACCGGTTTCCAGAGCCTTGGAAAGCTCCACGGCGATTTCGTTCCGGCTGTCCGGCGTCAGGAACGGGGCGATGGTCAGCAGGGAGGTGCCCGCCATCCGGCGGACGACGACATTTTCACTGACCTTAATGAGGTTGGAGAAGTGGGTGGCAATGTGCAGAACGTGCTGGTGTCCGCCCCGCTGGACCTGATCCAGCAGGTATTCCACGCCGACTGCCTTCAAAACCCAGGGAGTGGCGGATTTCAGGTTGTCCAGAAATACGTTGCTGATGCTGTCCGTGTCGTTGAGAATGGCGTCCTGCTGTGCGGTCTCGCCGCCCAGCTCCCGTTCCAGCTGGGCTTGCAGGAACAGAAGGGGAGTGGAGTCTTTGCAGTCCGCAGCGGAAACGGAGCGCTGGATCTCCTGCCGCACGGGGGCAGTCTCCGGCAGAATGGTTAAAAGGTGGCGGAACAGGCGCAGCGCGGCGGCCTTCTGTGAGAGATGCCCGTTTTCCAGCCAGTAGGCGGCAAACCGCGCCAGCATCCCAATGGCGTGTTCATCACAGTGGCTGGCGGGAAGATTCACAATGGTATCCATCAGGGCAAAGGCTGCGTTTTCATCCACGCCAGCGGGGTCCTTGTACCGGTGCAGCAGCTCTGCGGCAAAGCGGGGGGCATCCGCGGCAGAGCAGTATTCCAGCAGGGCTTCCACCGCCAGCTTGGCGGTGTAGCGGATGCGGCTGGTCTGAATGGGAGTGAGCCTGCGGTCCGGGTGGATCAGCTTTTCCAGATATTCCGCCCAAAGCGCAAAGGGGCGGTCATCCTGAGGATCGGGAGGAGCGTCCTTGGGCAGCTCCTTTTTATAGCCGGAGTGGAAGCCTGCCAGAATGCGCCCGATGAGGGCGGCAGCCTGTCGGCGGATGTCACCGTCGGGATAGAGCAGCAGCTCATACAGAAAGTCCAGGGTCTGCTCCTTCTGCGCAGAGGTCAGATAGGTGAAGTATTCTTCAAAAACGGAGACGTATGCCCGCAGGCGTCCCCAGTCCTTTTCGCTGTGCGCGGCTTCCAGAATGTTGGCGAACAGCTGGTTGTGTCCCATGCGGTACATCAGGTGGATGTTGTGGTCCACAGCGGTGCGCCGCAGGGCGGCAACGACCTCCTCCGAGGTCAGCAGAGCGGGATCCTTCCGGGGCAGGGGCGGCGTGTCCATGCCGCTGAGAGTGGTGTCCACACCGAAGGACTGAAGATATTCCTCGAAGTCATGAAGCTTGGCGTAAACAAAGCGGTAGCGGCGCTCCTTGGCGGCGTCCACATTGTCCAGCTTGCTTAAAATGACATCGAACGCCTCGTCCAGAGAGTAGATGCGGGCGATTTCGTTTCCGCTTTCATCCCGGGACTGCTTCACCCGGAAGTCGGCGTAGACCAGAATGAGGGATTCCGCGGAGAGGTTTTCAAGCTCCAGATCCCATACGGAGTGGTTGGCGGCGATATGACCGATGGCGTCCAGCTCCCGCAGATGGCACCACTGGTTGGTGTAGTGGTAGTGCAGGTAGGGGACGCGCTCGCCTGCCTTACAGCCGAATTTTCCGATGTCATGGGCGGCGGCGGCGCCGCTCATCAGCGCAAGGTCCACCAGACCGCCAGCCGCGGAGAAGACCCGCGCCACCGTCATGGAGACGTGGTGGACTCCCGCAATGTGCTCCAGCGTCCGGAAGGGAGTGACCTCCCGTCCCAGCCGCAGCAGCTCATAGACGAATTCATCCCGGAAGCGCAGCAGGAACTGGCGGTATTCCGCTGCCACCGGGCTGACCTCCAGCTCCGCTTCGGTGCAGAAGGCAAAATCATACTGAGGGTCAAAGGGAAGCTCCCGCCGCTCCTCGTCCAGAAGAATCTGCAGGACCCGCAGGAAGCACAGCGCGGCGTCCAACTGCGCGGGCGTGTGGGTGTGGTCCGGCGACGGATACAGCTGTGCAACGGCGACCCGGTAGGCATAGGCTGCCCAGCCCTCCTGCGGCTCCGGCGCGGCCTTGTCCAGCATAGGGCGGCACAGGTCCACCACCTGCGAGCAGGTCAGACGTGCCTTCAGGGGTAGAACGCCCCGCAGAACGGTTTCCCAGTCCACCTGTCGCAGCAGCTTTTTGGCGTCGGTCTGGTTCATGCCCAGCTTCTGCAAAAAGCTCTTTTCCGAGAATGCCTGCGCCAGATTGACGCTGATTTCTTTTGCAATACTTTTACCCATAATGACCCCCATTCCGGTGATAGGCATTGAGATCACGCTCCCTCTGAAAGCGGAGCGCGTGAATTTCCATACAAAATTATACGCTATATGGGAGGGAGAAAAAAGAGAAAATGCAAAAATTGACGGAACGCGCAAAAGCCTTGCCGGGAAATTATGAAAAATGGCAGAAGCCGGAGGAGGCGGGAAACGGTCCGTCAACGGGGAAAAGTGAAAAAGAAGTGCTATTTGTGAAAAAATGTGGTAAAATGATAAATCATATCAATGGACCGATAGAAAACCGGCATGGAGTTCCTGATGCCGCAGTTTTTGAACGACCGGCAGGAGAAGAGGGAAGCCCGTGCGGGAGAAGGACCAGCGCAGACCGGCTGCGCGGAGGAAAAAGTGGAGAAAACGATTGCCGCTGCTGTTGCTGGTGGGTATTCTGCTGCCGGTGGCGGTGTTCTGCCTGGCATTCCGGCTGTATTACCGGGAATTTTACGACCAGGCGGTTCCGGTATTCCAGATCCCGGGGCTTGCGGAGAATTTTGTACCCCAGGGCGTGGAAGCCTGCGGCAACGGAGATTTTCTGCTGAGCGGATATATTTCCGTGGGCGGATATTCCCGGCTTTACTATGTCAAGGCGGATGGCAGCGCCCGGATGATCCGGGTCTGCAATGACGACGGCAGCACACTGGTGAGCCACTCCGGCGGCATCTGCACCAACGGACCCTACACCTATCTTGCCGGAGGGGGCGGAAGGTGCTATATCCTCTCGTCGGCGGACCTGTTCGACAGCACCTCTCATGAGGCAAGGGTTCTGGGAACGCTGTATACCGACAACGCGGCGTCCTTCTGCTATCTGGATGGAGACCATCTGTTTGTGGGAGAGTATGAATACGGGCGGTTCAAAACGGCGGCGTCCCACCACATTACAACGCCGGGGGGAGACCGGAATACGGCGGTGATGCTGTCCTATCCGCTGGACGGTGACCTGCTTTACGGCGTGGCAACGGAGCCGGACGCGGCGTACTCCATTCCGCCCCGGGTGCAGGGAATGTGCTTTACCAACGATGGGCGCATCGTGCTTTCCGCGTCCAGCTTCCGAAATAGCTCCCGACTGTACCTGTACGATTTGAGCGAGGTTTACCGGCGGAACGGCGTTTACTGGCTGGATGAAAGGTCTGCGGTGCCGCTGTATTTTCTGGATACCTCCAGCTGCGTGGACGTGTTGCCCCTCCCGCCGTACTCCGAGGAGACGGTGTTTGTGGGTAATCAGTTGTTTATCCTGTTTGAATCCGCCGCCAACCGCTTCCAGTTCGGAAAGCTGGTGGGCGGGCAGTTTGTTTACCGGATGCGGCTTCCGGAGTGGTGAAAAGCAAAGAGAATCCCCGGGTGAACACGGCTGAGCGGTTCGCCCGGGGATCGTTTACTCTGTGAAATGAACGTGGTTGTAGATGTGGTCCTGGCAGAAGCAGTGGTATCCGGCGCACTTGGAGCAGTAGCGGAACTGCAGGTCCGGGTAGTCCGTGTCTGTCCGTCCGCAGACACAGCACTTGTGGCGGTAGCCCTGCTCCCGGGCTTTGCGCGCCTGCTGCCGGGCTGCCTCCTTGAATTGGATGGTCTGGTGGGAGGTCTGGTGCTTTGCGCGCCCCCGGTAATAGCCCATCGTGTCCATCAGGCGGTTCCAGAAGAACACAAAGAAGTTCAGCAGGGCGACCAGAGGAAGCAGTGCGCCCATAAAGTCCAGCCGCACCAGAGAGGAGAGAATCTCCATGGCGAAGAAGGCGGCGTCCACCCAGGCGATCCACTTGATCTTTACGGGAATGAAGTACATCAGCAGGACCCGGGTCTCCGGATAGAGCATGGCGAAGGCAAGGAACATGGACAGGTTGACATAGTTGGTTCCGTATACATAGGGAGAATATCCGGTGAATACGGAGGTGAGAATGGCGACCAGCAGGGTCAGCAGCAGACCCGATAGGTAATACAGGGAGAATTTCGCGGTCCCCCATTCCCGCTCCAGTGTGGCACCGATCCAGTAATAGAAGTACAGGAACAGACCGAAGAACAGCAGCTGCCGGATGCTGGAATATCCGGAGACGAAGGGAAATGTAACCAGCCGCCAGACCTCGCCCTGCAGGACCAGGTCCCAGTTGAAGGCAAGAAAGCGCACGGCGCTAGCGCTGGAAAAGACAGAAAGCAGGTATACGATCAGATTGCCAACCACGATATACAGCATCAGGTTGGGTACGCCAAAGTGCGGATGGGAATAGATGAACCGGTCCACGGCTTCATTCAGTTTTCTCAAAATAAGCCCTCCAAGAGTGAAATTACAACTCAGTATACCCTGAGAGGAGAAAAAAGTCATGTATATTTTATAAATTTTCCAGAAAAGAGGAAATTCGCGGGAAAAAGAAGGCACTTTGACGGAAAGACTATTGACATTCCGGAAAAGTGCCTGTATGATAAAATCAATTTTATATCCCTTATCAAGAGTAGTGGAGGGAACGGCCCAATGAAGCTACGGCAACCTGCATTGTAAGGTGCCAAATCCGACGGATACCGACAGATGAGGAGCAAAAAGCGGTTTTGCGTGCTTCGTCGTCATCGAGGCACGCATTTTTTTGACTCCAGTAAGGGAAAATTACAGCAAGGAGAATGCAATATGGCAAGACACTATCTATTCACTTCCGAATCCGTGACGGAGGGGCATCCCGACAAGATCTGCGACCAGATCTCGGACGCGGTTCTGGATGCCATTCTGGAAAAGGACCCGATGGGTCGTGTGGCATGTGAGACAACGGTCTGTACCGGTCTGATCCACATTATGGGTGAGATCACCACCAGCTGCTATGTGGATATTGCCAAGATTGCCCGGGAGGTCGTGCGGGATATCGGCTATGACCGGGGCAAGTATGGCTTTGACTGTGACACCTGCGGCGTGATTACCTCCATTGACGAGCAGTCCGGGGATATTGCAATGGGCGTGGACCGCTCTCTGGAGAACAAAGAGGGCGTGGAGACGGAGCTGAATAACGGCGCCGGTGACCAGGGCATGATGTTCGGCTACGCCTGCGATGAGACACCGGAGCTGATGCCCTTGCCTCTGTCTCTGGCACAGAAGCTGGCAAAGCGCCTGACGGAGGTGCGGAAGTCCGGTCAGTTCCGGTATCTGCGCCCGGACGGAAAGAGCCAGGTCACAGTGGAGTATGACGAGGAGAACCGTCCCGTCCGGGTGGATACCGTGGTCATTTCCACCCAGCACGACCCGGATGCCACGCTGGAGCAGATCCGTGCCGACATGATCGAAGAGGTCATTAAGAAGGTCATTCCGGCGGACATGCTGGATGAAAAGACCCGCTACTTCGTCAATCCCACCGGACGCTTCGTTCTGGGCGGACCGGCGGCGGATACGGGACTGACCGGACGGAAGATCATCGTGGATACCTACGGCGGAAGCGCTCCCCACGGCGGTGGCTGCTTCTCTGGTAAGGACCCCACAAAGGTGGACCGTTCCGCTGCTTACGCAGCCCGGTATGTGGCAAAGAACGTTGTGGCGGCAGGGCTGGCACGGCGCTGCCAGGTGGAGCTGGCATACGCCATCGGCGTGGCGCAGCCGGTGTCGATTCTGGTGGATACCTTCGGGACCGGAAGGGTCAACGACGGTGTACTGGAGGAAGCGGTGCACAAGGTGTTTGACCTGCGTCCCACGGCGATCATCCGGGACCTGGATTTGCGCAAGCCGATTTACCGTCAGTTGGCAGCCTACGGTCATATGGGTCGTGAGGATCTGGGCGTCCGCTGGGAGGAGACCGACCGCGTGGATGCACTGAAGGCGGCAGTTGAAGCACTGAAGGGATGAATATTAGGAGAGCGGGCGGTCCCAGGACCACCCGCTCCTTTTCTGTAGGAATGCGGAATGGAGGAAGAGAAAATGGAGTGGATTATTGCGATAGTCGTGGTCATTGTGGTCGTTACGTTGTGCAGGAATGTGCGGAGAAAGCAAAAGATTCGCAATGATGCTGCTATGCGGAACGCTGACAACAGAGTGGACTATACAAGGCAAAATTTGCGAATTGATGGTGCGTATCAAAAGAAGTGGTTATTCAGCTACCATGAAAAAGATGCATACTGGAAGCTTGTTGAGATGTGCAAAAAACATGACCTTTATGTAATGGCAAAGGTTCGGTTGTTGGATTTGCTGGAACCTGTCAAGGGAACGGTACATTACAAAAGCTATTTTTGGAAGGTTCAAGCCAAGCATGTGGACTTTGTCCTTTGTGACAAAAAATTGGTTGCCAGATGCATTGTAGAGTTAGATGACAGTTCCCACAATCAGGAAAATCGAAAGGAAAGGGACGCATTTGTCGATGAAGTCCTACAGAGCGTAGGCTATGAGGTGATCCACCTACGGGATATCGAGCGGCAATCGTTGGAAAAACAGATTTGCACGATGTTGAAAATGTGAACAGGGGATATTGAATAACCGTATAATGAATGGATTTTACCCAACGTTCTGCGTGGAAAAACTTGAAAAAATGCAGAGAATATGGTATCTTAAAACAGTTTCATATATCAGATCAGCAAGGAGGCAGCCGAATGGCGACCCTGAAAGAAGAAATTTCCAGACGCCGGACATTTGCAATCATTTCCCACCCGGATGCTGGTAAGACAACATTGACAGAAAAGTTCCTGCTGTACGGCGGAGCCATAGCCCAGGCAGGCGAGGTCAAGGGAAAGCGGGCAAAGGCCGCTACATCCGACTGGATGGAGATCGAAAAGCAGCGCGGCATTTCCGTTACTTCTTCCGTTATGCAGTTTCAGCACAACGGCTTTTGCATCAACATTCTGGATACTCCGGGACATCAGGATTTCTCGGAGGATACCTACCGGACCCTGATGGCGGCGGACTCTGCCGTCATGGTCATTGATGGTGCAAAGGGCGTAGAGCCGCAGACCAGAAAGCTGTTTAAGGTGTGCGCCATGCGGCATATCCCCATTTTCACGTTTATCAATAAGATGGACCGGGAAACCAAGGACCCGCTGGACCTCTGCGAGGAGGTGGAGCGGGAGCTGGGGATCGACACCTACCCTGTGAACTGGCCCATTGGCTGCGGAAAGGAATTTCAGGGCGTGTATGACCGGGAAAAGAAGCGCATCCTGTTTTTCTCCGGCGACGGTCACGCCAAAAAGGCGGAAGCCACCGAGGTGGATCTGGACGATCCGGCAGTGGGTGAAATGATCGGCGAGACCCGTTGGCACACACTGCAGGAGGATGTGGAGCTGCTGGGTGCCGGACGGGAATTTGATATGGACGCTGTGCGGAACGGAACGCTGAGCCCTGTGTTCTTTGGTTCGGCGTTGATCAATTTCGGCGTGGAACCATTTCTGGAGGAGTTCCTGCGCATGACCACATCTCCGCTGCCCCGGGTAGCGGACATCGGCGAGATCGACACGTTTTCCCCGGACTTTTCTGCCTTTGTATTCAAGATCCAGGCGAATATGAATAAGGCGCACAGAGACCGCCTGGCATTCATGCGGATCTGCTCCGGAAAGTTCCAGAGAGACAGCGAGTATTACCATGTGCAGTCCGGAAAGAAGCTGCGCCTGAGCCAGCCGCAGCAGATGATGGCGGCGGAGCGGGAGATCATTGATGAGGCCTATGCCGGCGATATCATCGGCGTGTTTGACCCGGGTCTGTTTTCCATTGGCGATACGATTACCGTGCCGGGGAAGAAATTCCGGTATTCCGGAATTCCTACCTTTGAGCCGGAGCATTTCATGCGGGTCTCACCCAAGGACACGATGAAGAGAAAGCAGTTCATCAAGGGTACGGAGCAGATCGCGCAGGAGGGCGCCATTCAGATCTTTAAGGTGCCAGGTGCAGGTCTGGAGGAGGTCGTTGTCGGTGTTGTGGGTACACTGCAATTTGACGTGTTTGAGTACCGTATGAAGAATGAATACGGCGTGGACCTGTATATGTACGGTATGTCGTATGAGCATCTTCGCAACATTGTCAGCTGCCCCTGTGATCCCAAGGACCTGGTCTTGTGTACCGGCTCCGCGCTGCTGGAGGATTTCCGTGGAAATCTGCTGGTGGCATTTGGCGGCGAGTGGTCGGTGGGCTTCCTGACCAAGCACAACCCGGGCTTGGAGCTGTCGGATTCCCTGTCTGTTTCCTGAGCTTTCACGAATCAATAGAATACTGTGACGTGATAAAGAGGGACGCCGCTGATGCGGCGTCCCTCTTGCTGCGGTGAGAAGATTTACAGGTTCTTCTCGTAGGACTCGATCATCTTCTTGACCATCTGACCGCCGATGCTGCCGGCTTCGCGGCTGGTCAGGTTGCCGTTGTAGCCTTCCTTCAGGTTGACGCCGACCTCCCTTGGTGTACCCCGAACATCTTAAAAAGCCCATTTGCGCATGTCTTTGCATTGCGAAAAGGGGGAAAGGTGGACCTGCGCAACGTAATGTGAAACAGGCCCCACTCTGGTGTATAGGGAGGATGCGATTGGGTAATGAGCAGGTCTACAGGTCTGTTACGGCGGGAAACTCTCGAATCGGAGGACCCTCCAACTCACCAATGAACTTATAGAAGATTCTCACACTCTGACGAAATGGCTGATTTCGGTGCGTAGCCTTTTGAGTTCCATCTGGCAAGACTTTAGGGCCGACTTCTATCCGCCGAACAAATGTCACTAAGGTGTCCCGATCCAATTCCCTGATATGCGTGTACTTATTTGCCAGTTCAAAAAACGCTCGATAGCTTTCCTGAGTCTCATTTACTGAATCAACAACGCTCAGACTGTCGATTGTCTTTTCAAGGCCAGCTGACTCTCGCTGGAGTTCAGAGAGCATCCGTTCCAAGCGGCTGTCATCAATTTTACCCTCGGCATTGTCCGTATATAGTTTCGTTATGACCTTGTCGATGGTAGATAAACGAGCCTTGGCCTTTTGGAGCTGGAGCTGCTTGACCTTAATCAGATTATCATCACCAGCACGCCGCATAGTCTCTCGAGCCACCGCTTCTTTCTCTTCGGGGCTTAAACTAATGAGCGAATTCAGATCTTGGCGAACTACCTCGAGTATATCACTATACTTGATGCGAACACCAACACAGGGATCAGTAATATCAAGGCGATGGCGATTGCAACTGAGATACCAGTATTTTTCTCGCTCACCTTTATACACAGTTCCGCATGAACATAAAGCGTGTCCGCATTGTGCGCAAAAAGCGATTCCAGAAAAGATACTCCGCCGTACATGATCATATTGGCGAAAGTCAAAAGTCCCTTTGCCCAAATTGAACTGAGCCAAATCAAACACTTCCTGTGCTATAATCGGTTCATGGGTATTCTCTGTGACTGCCCATTGATCCTTTGGCACATTCAGTTTTTTCTTCGACTTTACGCTGACTTTCTTGGACTTTCCAAGAAGAGTGTGACCCAGGTAAACAGGGTTTTTAAGAATTCGCTTGACAGTCGTATAATTCCATAAATCTGACGCTCGTGCGGCTCCGTCTTCTGAGAAGTTCCCTTTATAAAGGACCTTATACTTTAAGGGAGGCATGATACCGTCGCTATTTAGATCCATAGCTATTTTCCGACTCGAGTCCCCGTTCGACGCAGCCTCAAAAATCCGTCGAATGATCGGTGCGGTTTCCTCATCTGGCACTAAGCGATTCTTGTTTCGGGGGTCCTTCACATAGCCGTAGGGGGCGCATGCGCAATATAAGCCTTTCTCCCTCTTGGCTTTCAGGACCTCCTTGACCTTTCTTGAGCCATCACGAAGGTAGACCTCATTCATGGCAAACTGGAAAGGCGCCATGACATTCTCATGCTCAGTATCGAAGTTGTCAGCTACGGTCAGATAGCGAATTCCATGCTCAGGAAAGTACTGTTCAGCATAATAGCTGGCCTCTCGCATGTCTCTGCCGAGTCGCGAAAGGTCTTTGGTGATTACGATATTTGCTTTGCCTTGCTCTAAGAGCGCAATCATCTCTTGGAATGCCGGACGGTCAAAATTACCGCCGGACCAACCATCATCGACAAAAACGCGAACCAGAAGTATCTCATTCCGTTCACAATAGTCTTGAATGATCATCCTCTGGTTTTTGATGCTGGAGGATTCACCCTCGGCAGCCTCTTCATTAGATAGTCTCAGGTAAGCAAATGCGATTCTACGAATGTCGGTTCTCACATTAACCTCCTTCGACGAACCGACCCACTATAGGATATTATACGGCATCGTCTGTACCTTCGTCAAATGCAGATTTTCCGTTCTTTTCTTTAAGCAGTCGGTTTATAATCAAATCTGGAACAGATTGGGTGTCCGAATAGGACCGGTGGACAATATAGGTCGCTTCACCAAGTTTTATTTCACTCATTTGGTTTTCATCGCCTCCACCGGTAGTATTCTCCAGTTTCGGATTCATCATGCAATTCTCCTTCTACATAAACTAAAGAGCTCTTCAGAATAAATGTAGAAAAGAGGAGCTATTTGACCACCCTACGAGATGAAATAATTCTAACGATTGACTGTGCAGGAAGATAGGAAGTAAAAGAGACAGCCCAGTTGCATTTTACTCTGCAACCGGGCTGCTCGCTTTTAATAATCTCTGCGTCTTTGCAATGACTGACCAAATATCCTTTTCAAATTGGATACTACCATGAAATAGCGGAGCCAAAAAGAAAAGGGCCTCCTTTATATTCCTCAAATCCGCATAATCGGTTCGGTTGTCTTGGAGGTGTTGATGCGTTTTATAATATCGGGTCCGTAAATCTTCTGATACGGAATCTGAAGCAAAGTAGGTTGCAATGAGGCCGTCAATCAGTGCTACCTCATCCATCGTAAAGAACATATGATCTCTCCCATCACGCACAATACCAGCATATTTTGAGGTCCTCTGGTCCGATAAAGTGGGCTACATCTACTTGGACATCGACACAGTAAGTGGGAGAGTTACTGATATTGGAGTCGTTTTGATTGATAGTGCTGAGGAACTTCTGGATCATCTTATTTACGACTTCGCTGTTGATACGATGGAGGAAGGCGGACATACTGTAGATCCGACCGAGGCTTCGAAGATTGAGAGAGCTGAGATTGAGCGTAGGCTTGCCCCCTTTATGGAGCAGCTCCCCATGTATAGCGATCGTGTCGAAAGGATCTTCGACACGAAATAGTCTCTTCCTGTGAAGATTCCAAAACACATCTATCAGCTAATCGCCCTCAATTGACTTTATTCGCTATAGAGCATATAATAATGAATAGAGTTCTATAAGGGGGACACGTAATTGGAATACTGCACTATTCATGAGACTGCAGAAAAATGGGGTATCTCTGTTCGGCGACTTCAAGTATTGTGCGCCCAAGGGCGTGTGGAAGGTGCCGAACGTTTAGGCCGCGCTTGGGCCATACCGCTCACCGCCCAAAAACCGACGGATGCGCGCGTGAAGAGCGGAAGATACATAAAGAAAAGAAGCGAGTAGAGGAGGTGATCAACGGTGTGGTGTAAGGTATGCAACCGTGAGACACAGCATATGCACTGTGAGGTTTGCGGAGCAAAGACTGAAAATGAAATCCCACTGGAGATTCATTGGTGCCCACATTGTAAGACTCCTCTGATAAAGCATGTTAACTCAATTGGGAAAGACGAGTGTCCTCTTTGCGGAGGAAGAGCACCATATCTTACAACGGATTTGCGCCCAGTTTTTCCGGAAGAGCGCCTGCTTTTAGAGATACTCACAGCTGCCCCTTTTGAATACGCAGAGAAAAGTGTTTGGGCATCGGATAACAGGTACTACATTGACGGGAAATCCCATCCTCTTTCACAGAAGGTCTTCGCAACACAAGATGTTGCAACTATTATTGAACAGCTGCACTCATACCAGGCTGAGAATCAAAAATACTACCTTACTTCTTTCAACAAGACGATTGAGACATTCATCACTGCTAATCGGGAGCGTTTAGATTACATTGTCGATGAAGCAGTTTCGTTCATTCAAAGTGCGGCGCAGAAGTATCCTCCTGAACGGATGATGATTTCTTTTTCTGGGGGAAAGGATTCGACGTGTACTCAGGATCTTGTTGTTCGTGCATTAAGCAATCCAAGCATGGTGCATGTATTTGGTAATACAACCCTTGAGTTTCCCCTTACTCTCGAATATGTTGATCGCTTTAGAAAGGCGAACCCTAGGGCTATATTCAAGACTGCAAAAAATAGGGAGCAAGATTTCTACAAAGTATGCGAAGACATAGGTCCGCCGGCTCGTATGATGCGCTGGTGCTGCTCCATGTTCAAAACTGGCCCGATTACCCGTGTGATCAATGGCATGTACGGTGATGAAAAAATCCTCACTTTTTATGGAATCAGAAAATATGAGTCCGTAAGTAGAAGCAAGTATAATCGCCTCGAGGAAACCTCTGAGTCCGTGAAAATTCAGAAACAATCTGTTGCATCCCCCATTTTTTTCTGGAAAGACATAGACACTTGGCTCTACATTCTTGGCGAAAAAATAGATTTCAACGATGCCTATAAACTGGGATATGATCGTGTCGGCTGTTGGTGTTGTCCAAATAACAATAGTCGAGCGCAGTTCCTCTCAAGAATCTACATGCCCGAACAATCACAAAAATGGAGAGATTTTCTAATTCGTTTTGCGACTCAGATTGGAAAACCAGATCCTGAAGTATATGTCGATGACGGAAAGTGGAAAGCTCGACAAGGCGGAAATGGAGTAAAAGCTGCAGAAGATATCAAAATCAAGTTCACAAACTGTACAACAGAAGATCATGCAAAAATCTACCAAGTCAAAAAACCGGTCGATGATGATTTTATCAATTTGTTTGTGCCGTTTGGAAAAATATCGAAAGATTTGGGCCGCAAATTGATCCATGAGGTTATTGTTTTGGACACCGCAACGAATGTCCCTATCATCTCAATCCAACCGTTCAATCAGTCTGGTTTTGAGTTCGCAGTCAAAATCAAAACTATGAATGTTGCGGATCATGATGACTTACAAAGAATGATTGGATATCAGGTTCGAAAATACAACGCCTGCAGAAAATGCCTAAAATGCGAATCAGTTTGCCGCCATGGAGCTATCGCCATTTTGGGAGACTTATATTACATCAACCCCGATAAATGCAAGCACTGCAAGGCTTGTGTCTCAGCAAAATACTTGGATGGCGGCTGCTTGATGGACAAGTACCTAAAGACTGTAAAATAACGCACGAGGAGTTTTTACTATGAAGTTTCGAGCCCATGAGACTTTTTTCATCCGCAAAGGATGGCTCTATAAGGGCATTAGAGGAGTTGACGCTAATGCTGGGGTTTTTATTGACAAGAAAGAAAACCCTATGGATATCTTAGGAATGGGTTCAAACATGGTAAAGTCCCTTCGCTATTGGATGCAGGCTACGGGTTTGACAGTTGAGGAAGCATACAAAGGAAAAGCCCGCTTACAAAAGCTAACCCCTTTAGGAGAGATCATAAAAAACCATGATCCGTATATGGAGGAATTGGGAACACTCTGTCTTGTACACTATAAGTTGGCTTCCAATAAGGAGCTGGCAACAGCGTGGTATTTTTTCTTCAATCACTTCAGCATGGGCGAATTTCAAAAAGATGACTTTGTAACTGCGCTTGCTAACTACGCTGCAATGGCAAATGAAGCGCCTGCAATGTCTTCCCTCGAGGATGATTTCACCTGCGTGATTAATACCTATGTTGAGCGGAAAAAAATCAATCCAGTACGAGTCCAGCCTGAGAGCAATATTGAATCACCATTGAGCGAACTTGGCCTAATAGGAATCGGCAACTCACAGGATCGCAGTTTCAAAAAGATGACGCCCAAACACGGGACGATTAGTCCGTATATTCTGCTTGCCGTTATACGCGATCAGTGTGGTGATAAGGGGGAAGTAAGAATTTCTGATCTTCTTACATCACCATGCAATATTGGACGTATCTTTAACCTTGACATTATTACCATGATGCAAGAACTGAATCAGCTCGCCGCAATGGATCTGATCGCCATTGTCCGGACTGCTGGTTTGGATGTGGTTAAAATCAAGAGCAAATTGTCTTTTTATGATTGTGTTGAGGCGTACTATTTGTCTCTGAACGATTAACAGGAGCGGCCTTCTATGAGTATGGAAATAAAAAAGTATTTGAATGTGACTGAAGGTTTTCAGAAGTCAGTAAACCTTGCATATGATCTCATGGATGGGGATAAAGTCGTTGACTTTATCCCTACACGAGCTGCCCTTGAAATTTTAGAGCCGCTCCTGCTGAGTGTACATCCTAATTCGACTGACCGTGCTCACATTCTCGTTGGCCCATATGGAAAAGGGAAATCCCATATTATTCTCGTGCTTCTCGCGTTGTTGCGTTGCAAGGATACAAAGCGGTTTGAACGAATCATGACCGCTTTGCTGAGCTATAATAAGAACTTGTATGACTTTGTTGCGGATTATGTAGCATCCAAGAATCGCCTGTTGCCGGTTGTCATCCAGGGTAGCAGCACTAGTTTGACGCAGTCTTTTTTGTACGCATTACAAGTCTCCCTCAGGGATGCGGGTATAGAAAATCTGCTCCCAGACACACATTTTCAGGCCGCGATGAACCGACTGAATATGTGGGAGGAACAGTATCCTGCCACTTTTACCGCGTTTACTGAAATTATTAAACCGGAGTCCATTCAGCAATTTCGAATGAGGCTTGCCGCTTTTGATAATGCGGCTTATGAGAAGTTTGTCGAGATTTATCCGCAGCTAACTTCAGGAGGGGAGTTTAATCCATTCATTGGATTCGACCTAGTAGAACTGTACTCTAATGTTGCTACTGCGTTAAATGCGGCTGGCTATAAGGGCATTTTCGTTGTCTATGATGAGTTTAGCAAGTACCTAGAATCCAACATTAAGAGTGCCTCAGTTTCTGATATTAAGATGCTGCAGGACTTTGCCGAAAAATGCAATCGGTCAAAGAATCAGCAAATGCATCTCCTTCTTATTGCGCATAAGGATATCGAGAATTATATCGACCATCTTCCCAAGAATAAAGTTGATGGATGGAGAGGAGTATCCGAGAGGTTTACCCATTTAGAGATGCGTTCCGATTATGGCCAGCTTTATGAAGTTATTGCTGCTGCTCTTCAGAAAACGCAGGATTTCTATACTGACTATTGTATAGAGCACGAGGATACTATCTGCCGTGAGAAAGCCTTTGTGAAAGAGTCACCCCTATTTGATGGCCTTACACGGGATCAACGCCGATCTGTGGTTTATGGAGGTTACCCCCTTCATCCCTTCACGACATTTATACTGCCACGCTTGTCCGAACTTGTTGCGCAAAATGAGAGAACTCTTTTTACTTTCCTGTCTTCTTCAGGGAAAAACACCTTGACTGATATAATCAATAAGCGTAATGGCCTTCTTGTGTCTGTAGACGCTGTATTTGACTATTTTGAGCCATTGTTGCGCAAAGAGGTCTATACGTCAGAGGTTTACAAAATTTACTCTCTGGCAAATAGTGTATTAACAAAAGTGGCTCATGATAGTCTCGGTGCTAAAATCATAAAAGCTATTGCATTAATCTACATTATTGGCCAGTTCGAGAAATGCCCTCCAACCCCAGAAGTCGTTGTCTCGGCTTTCGATGGTATCTATTCCCAAGAAGATATTATCAATTGCCTTGCTGACCTTGAGACAAAGAAGCTTGTTGTCTATGCAAAAAGGAGCAATGGATATCTTCGGCTGAACACTACCAACCCCAATGTTCACAAGCTAGTTATGCACTATAAGGAGCAGCTTGCAATTAGGGGGTCAGTACGTCAGATCCTTTCTGAGTATGCTAGCGATCTCTATCTTTATCCTACTAGGTATAATGACGAGAATGCTATCATCCGTTATTTTGACTTTGACTTTATAACAGGGAAAGACTTTTTGTCTGTGAACGATTGGGAGTCTCGAATCGCTGGACGACTCTCTGATGGCGTTTTCTTTGCCATCCTTCCCGAGAGTGAAGCGGACTTGACTTCCATCAGGAATCAGATTAGTAATCATTTTTCTAATTCCCAGAGAGTTATCTTTGCCTTGCCCAAAGAGTATATAGATATTTCTGATTCTGTATTTCTTTATCAAGCGGTATGCAAGTTGAAAGGCGAAGCTGGTGAGGACACGAGTGCAGCTGCGGATTATGAACTTTACTATGAAGACATGGTTGAAGTCCTTGACCACTTTGTCCGGTCTTTCATTTTCCCGGACTCCGATAAAGTTGATTACTACTATGATGGCGAAGAGTTGAAGATCAGTCGAAAATCTCAGCTGTCACAACAACTATCCCAAATTTGCTATAAGGTATTTCCGGATACACCGAAAATCAACAATGAGACGATTAACAAAAATGAACTTCCTGCTAATACTCTGAACAGTAGGTCCAAAGTTGTTGCGGGCCTTTTGGAGCGAGAATTAGCCCCCACCTTGGGTTTAGTCGGCTCCGGGCAGGATGTTTCAATTATGAGAAGCACCTTATCTGTAACTGGTGTAGTCGATTTTTCAGTTGAACCACCTCAGCTTCATGTGAAAGATTGCAAAGACGAGCGATTGAAAAACGTGTTAGCAGTAATTAGTCAATTCTTCTTGGAGTCCGGGAATGGCGAGCGGAAGTGCTTCTCGGAGTTGTTTGATCGATTAACTTCTTCTGAGTTCGGGATTGGCATGAAACGCGGACCAATACCAATCTATATTGCCGCCGTGATGCATGAATTATCTAATTCGCTTGTAATTAGTACCGCTGGACAAGAGATTGAATTGAATGCGGAAACAATGAACAGCATTACTGCAAAGCCGGAGGCGTACTACTGCCATCTTCAAGATTGGAGTCCGGAGAAAGCGAAGTTCGTGCATGAGTTGGCAGAACTTTTTGCTCGCCACATTTCCTCGAAAGAAAAAGAACTCGGCTCTTATGGCTATGTTGTTAAAGCCATGCAGCGATGGTTTATTTCTCTTCCGAAATATGCGAAAGAGGCCAAAGCGTTTTATCGGGGGAAAGGAAATTACGCACAACTAACTAAGGCTCAGACGAAGTTCTCGAATTCGCTGAAGGCCACAACTATCAATCCTTATGAATACCTGTTCATAACTCTACCCAAAATATTTGGACATGCTTCGTTTGGTGATAGCCTTCTCAAAGACATCAAAAAAACAAAAGCCAGTTATGATACGGCAAGGGATAACTTGATTGATGGGTTAACTGTTGATCTCCTAGACATTTTTTCTCCCAATGCAGTTGCCGGGGTTTCGATTACGTCTGCCATCTCAGATTGGTATTCGGCGCTCAAAGATCAGACAAAGGCTCATGTCTTTGATGGCTGTGGAGCGCTATTGATGGCGCAAATCTCAAAGGATTATCCAGACGGAAAAGACTTGGTTATATCACTTGCAAAACCCGCTACGGGATTACGAATTGAGGATTGGGACAACAGCACGGTCACCACATTCAATGTGACTCTATCTGAACTAAAGAAAGATGTCTCCGCCTACGACCGCATCGAAAACGATGAGGGAGCTGCGTCGCTAAATGCATATATCCTGACTACCATTGACATGAATGGAAAACAGAAGGAGCGCACTTTTGGAAGAGTTGAATATTCCAAAATGGCAAAACTTCTGAAGAACGAAATCATGAACAGTTTGGATGAAATGGGGCAAGCAATTAGCGATAGTGAAAAACGTCAAGTGCTTATTGAAGCACTTGAATCCCTTTGTTAGGAGAATAGTGATGAAAGCAAAGACGGCCTATTTTGACAATGCAGCTACCACATTTCCAAAGCCAGAGTCTGTATATAAGTTCATGGACGAGTTCTACAGAGAATGTGGTGTCAATGTTGGACGAGGTAATTATGCATCTGAGCAAACAGCTAGTGGCATTGTGCATGAGACACGGTCGTTGCTCTTGGATTTATTCCATGCAGAGGGATACCACGTCATACTACAGCCATCAGCCACAATAGCTCTAAACACAGTATTGAGAGGTCTCCCGTGGAGAGATGGTATGACTGTTTATGTCACGCCCTTTGAACATAATGCAGTCTCGCGAACCCTGAACTACATTGCACGGTCTTGCAAAATCAATATAGAAGTACTTGCCGTTGATCGTAAGACACTTACTTACCAAATTGACAGGATACAGTTTCAGTTTCAGGATAAACCACCCGACATTGTGATGGTTACGCATGCCAGTAATGTTTGTGGTGCAATTGCTCCATTAGCGGATATATTTAGAGCGGCCAAACGATATGGGGCAACTACAGTTGCCGATATGTCTCAGACTGCTGGCTTGATTGATGTTGACATGAAAGCTTCCTGCGCTGACTATATCATTTTTGCGGGCCATAAAACTCTGTATGGCCCCTTTGGGGCAGCAGGTTTTGTTGCTGCAAATCCGTTACAGCTTGAACCACTTATATATGGCGGAACAGGAATAGAGAGTGCCAATCCACTAATGCCAGAAATGCTTCCTATAAAATTCGAAGCAGGTAGTCAAAATGTACTTGCAATCGCTGGACTTTACGCTGCGCTCAGGTGGATAAATAAGATCGGTGCAGAATCTATTATGGAACAGGAATCTGCCAGCAGGGCTCGATTGTTAGAATTGTTGCATCAATACGACATGCTCGAGATAATTGAGCCAAAAGGGCCTGCTGTCGGGGTCATATCGTGCAATGTTAAGGGATATAGCAGCGACAGCATTGGCGAAGTTTTTTCTGAACTCGGAGTTGCTTGCCGAGTTGGCCTGCACTGTTCTCCTTCTGCCCACCGCTTTTTAGGGACATATCCTGCCGGATCAGTTCGTTTTAGTGTAGGTTACTTTACAAACAACGAGGACTTCGATGGTCTCCGCAACGCACTTGATTATATAGAAGAAAATATGTAATTTGTGAGGGCAATGCATGAGCTTCAAGGACTGTAAAATAAAACAGGAGTATCGAACTTTAGCCGACAATATCATTCAGGACTTTTATCTGCCTATTTTGCATGAGGCCACAATTTACAAGAGAGCTGTCGGCTATTTTTCCTCAACAGCCCTCATCGAGGTATCAAAGGGCATATCTGAACTAGTAAAGCACGGGGGACACATTCAACTTGTTGCATCTCCATTTCTATCAAAGGATGATGTCGAGGCAATAGATAAGGGCTATCGTCTTCGGGATGAAGTAATTGAAGATGCGCTGCTTAGAGAACTATCTGATGACCACGGGGACTATTTTTCACAAAAAAGGCTGAACTTGTTGGCCAATCTCATTCAAACGGGAGTTTTGGACATTAAGATCGTTTTCACAGAAACTGCCAATGGCATTGGTATGTTTCATGAAAAGCTAGGGATTCTAACCGATGCGGATGGTAATTCGATAGCTTTCTCGGGCTCTATGAATGAGACTGCTACTGCCCTATCGTTTAATTACGAGGCGATTGATGTTTTTTGCGACTGGCTTAATGCAGATGATGCAGCGCGTGTGCATTCAAAAGCTGTAGCATTCGAGTCCATCTGGAACGGCCAAGAAAAAGGCCTCAGTTCACATTCGTTCACAAATGTAAAAGACAAAATAATAGAAAAATATTTGCGTGAAGAACCTGATTATACAATAGATACCCAACAGTTCAGAAAAAGTGGACGGGGAAGTGTGCCGCCTCATGATGATAGTGGTCCGCTATTACCACAGATCCCCCCTACTATTCACCTTCATCAATATCAAGAAGAAGCAATATCTGAATGGGTTGCTGAAAACTATCGTGGCATTTTTGATATGGCTACGGGTACAGGGAAAACTTTTACCGGACTTGGGGCAATATGCAAAATCACGTCGGATTTAGCAGGATATCTTGCTGTGATCATTGTTTGCCCATACCAGCATTTGGTTGAACAATGGGTTGAAGACATCGTGCGCTTCAGTATTTCGCCAATTATCGGATATAGTGCCTCGCCCCAGAAAGACTGGAAGAGTCTCTTGAAAAAAGAAATTCGTGACCAAAAGACAAGAAAAGACAAGCCGTTTTTCTGCTTTGTGTGTACGAATGATACGTTCGCTTCTGATTTTGTCCAAGCAGCGCTTACTTCAATTAAAGCTCCTATTTTGTTGGTTGTAGATGAAGCTCATAATTTTGGAGCATACCGTCTATCTTCTCTGCTAGACGATAAGTATACCTATCGCCTAGCTCTTTCGGCAACGCTTGAGCGCCATCGCGATCCGGAAGGAACGGAGGCCTTGTACAGCTTCTTTGGTCGGAAGTGCATTGAATATGATTTAGAAAGAGCGATTCGAGAGGAGAAACTAACACCGTACTATTATTATCCTTGCCCAGTTTACTTATCAGATGACGAACTCTCCGATTACGAGTCCATATCATATGAGATGTCTCGCCATCTAACGAAAGGTAGGGATGGAAAGACCAAGCTAGATTCATATGGCGAAATGCTTGCAATCAAGCGATCCCGCGTTGTGGCTGCTGCTATAATGAAACTCGATATGCTTCGTGAAAAAATACGAAAGTATCAAAACGATCATTTTATTCTTGTCTATTGTGGAGCAACTACAATTGGTTGTACTGATTCTGACGAGAAAGGCATTCGGCAAATTGAAGCGGTAACAGCTATTCTGGGAAAAGAACTAGATATGGATGTTGCAAGGTTCACATCTGCTGAATCTATCGAAGAACGCTCGGAAATAAAAAAGCACTTCCAAGATGGAAAAGAGCTACAGGCAATTGTTGCCATAAAATGCTTGGATGAAGGTGTTAATATTCCTGGCATTAAGACCGCTTTTATTCTTGCAAGTACGACAAATCCTAAAGAGTATATACAGCGTCGGGGCCGTGTCCTCCGCAAGTCTCCGGAGACAGGAAAAAAATATGCTGAGATATATGATTTTGTGACACTCCCAAGAGAGTTGCCTTCAGTTTCTGGTTTAACTGAAGAGCAGATGAAACGAGATCTGTCATTAGTTAAGAATGAACTATCTCGCATTCAGGAATTTGGCCGGTTAGCATTGAACCAGATGGAAGCGCAAGAACTAATCTGGGACATAAAAGAAGCATACCACATTACAGACGATAACTACGAGGAGGGAGATTACACAGATGTCAATGTATAATGGTATTGAAATTGACGATCAGGCGGTTCGGCGGTTAAAACGGAAAATCATTATTGCAGAGAATAATAATCTCCGCACAAAAACGAAATCCGAGGCACAAATGGTCAGTGATATAAAGAAGTGGATTGAGGAGGAAGTTGCATGCTGCTCAAATCAATAAAGCTAGAAAACTTTCGCCAGTTTGTGAACGAGCAAATTGACTTCTCAACGGATCTGCAGAAAAATGTCACTTTGATTATAGGCGATAACGGTACCGGCAAGACTACTTTTGCGCAGGCTTTTTTCTGGTGCTTATATGGCACAACAGATTTTAACGATTCCATTATGTTAAACCGTCATGCTGCTATGCGAATGACGCCAGATGAGCAAGTAGAGGTTCGGGTAACTCTTCGCCTAACTCACGGCGAAGCAGACTATGAGATCATTCGGAAGCAAAAATACCAGAAGAGCAACAGCAACAAAGTTTCTGGTGGCAATACCGTCTTGTCAATTGCAATTAAGGCCGGCGATGGGAATACTCGCTACTTGAAGCCAAGTGAATGTGAACTGGAAATAAAGAAGATTCTTCCTCAGGAGTTCTCTCGTTACTTTTTCTTTGATGGCGAACGTATCGAAAAAATGAGCAAAGAAATTGCAAGTGGTCGAAAGAGCAGTGGTTTTTCCGAAGCAGTAACCGGCCTCACAGGTCTGAAGGGAACATTATCAGCACTGGGCCATTTGAATCCGAATTCTAAAAACTCGGTTATTGGAAGATTTGATAGTGAGTATAGTGGGGGCAGCAATCAAAAGGTCGCAGAATATACACGTTGTATTAGCGCCCTACAGGATGAGTTAAATGCTATCACAAAACGGCTTACCGAAATTGATGATTCGATTCAGTCAGCTTCTGACCGGCGCAGTACTCTCGAAAAGGATATTAAGCAGTACGAAGATGGTGCGAAACTCCAGGAAGAACGCGAAAAGCTTGAGAAAAATCTGTTGTCGTTACGGAACGTTAAGGGACAATTGACCCGTCAGCTCTGCAACATGTTCAATGACCATATGAGTGATTTCTTTAGTGCCTCCCTATCAAATAGATGTATGGATTTGCTTGCTACGACGGATTTCCTCAGCAAGGATATTCCAGAAATGCATTCGAAAACTATTCACTATTTGCTAAAACGAGGCCAATGCATTTGTGGGACGGATTTGAAAGAAGGCAGTATGCCATATAAGCAGGTTGCTGCCCTCCTTGACTATTTGCCACCCCAGTCTATAGGAGTTACTGTCGGTCAATTTGTCCGGGATACCAGACAGCTCTTTAATAAGCAGGATTGCTTCTATAAAGACTTCTCCGAACTAATTGGGCAGATTAGTCGTCAAGATGACGACATCACTTCGGTGCAGAACAGTTTGATTGCGCTTTCCGACAAGCTAAACGGACAAGATGTTCGTGCTCAAGTTCGAAGCATCAATGAACAAATTCAGACATGCAGAAATATTGAAAAAAATGCTCGTTTCGAAAAAGACAGATTGCTCGAGAAGAGAGGCGCAACCACGACAGAGAAAAACAGGCAAGAGACCGAGCGTGCAAAGCTGACTTTGTTAGATCAGAACAATCGGCGTATTGAGATTTACAAAGCCTATGCTAGTGTCATTTATTCCGAACTGCAAATGGAATATCGACTCAGAGAAAAGGAAATCCGCGAGAAACTCCAGGAGTACATAAATGAAATATTCAAAACGATCTATGATGGAGGCCTGTCTTTGAGTATTGATGAACGATATAACATTTCGGTCTATGTGACTGATTACGATGGAGGGGTCGAAACTTCTACGGCTCAGAGTATTTCGGTAATATTTGCTTTTATATCCTCAATTATTCGACTCGCACGAGAAAACAAGGAAGCAGATGAAGCCACTGCTTACTCTGAACCGTATCCGCTTGTTATGGATGCTCCACTTTCTGCATTTGACAAACGGAGAATCGCTGCGATATGCAATGCTATCCCCGAGACAGCGGAGCAAGTGATTATTTTCATCAAAGATACCGATGGCGATATTGCAAATGAATACCTGGGAGAAAAAGTTAAAACTCGCCATTATTTCGAAAAAATAGATGAGTTCCGCACAGTCTTGCACTAAGGGGGGAAAATGAATGTTTGATAAGCAGTACCGTTTTTTCGGACGGCATGCTGAGCGCGTCGATGCTCTCACATCTGTTTTTGATGAGTATGGGAAAGCCAAGTTATTTGATAGAAATGTGGATGTCTATGTAAATGCTCCACTCATCGGATTTCTGTTTGGCCGTAAAGCAGAGAGAGATACTTCTCCAGGAGCAAATGAAAAAACAACGAACATCATGGGTGATCGCGTTATCTACTCGTCAGATAAATTGAAATACAACTACCGCATGATTATGATGCTTGATTCAAACTCAGAGCCAGATGCACAGAAACGCTTAGATAAGGCATTTCGTACTGCTGGTTCCGACGCTGCCGACATGGAATTGTTTGACTGTTATGTACGTGGCGGCGTGGATGTTTTATACGAAAAACTAGTGGAAGGCGCAAAGACATCAGACGACTATGTCGAGCGGCTCTTTGAGTTCATTGACGAGTTCCATGATAGATTCAACTCTATGATCTCGTATGATGCTATTTTAGGAAAATGTAAATCTGCCCAGAGCTAACTCTATTCACGAAGTGGGTGAGGAAAAGTGAGTCTATCAGATGCAAGAAGAGATTTAATGCAATTGGCTCAAAGGCAGGGTTACCTTACATATGATGATATTCTCAGTGCATCTGATTTGTACGACTTATCTACATCAGACGTAGACGCGCTTAGTGAGGCAATTTCGCTTCTTGGGGTTATTCTGTATGAGCATGTGCCAAGTTCATCGCAAACCCGCTCGCAGCAGATAATTGATTCTAGCTTTACTGATACTGATGACTTGGCTAGGGTTGATTATGCTGAGATTTTTAGCCGAATTATCGAGGAGTCCCCCAGCATGGAACCCTTTGTCCACGCAGTTGCTCAAATAACCCCTCCGCAAGCAAGGGAAACTTCCCGACTCGTGAAGCAATTGCTTGAGGGAAACAACTATGCAAGGACTAGGCTAATAGAAATGCACCTTAGGCTTGCTCTGAAGACGGCGCTCAACTGTGCGCAAAAGTATGATCTTGATCTCGAAGATGCCATAGCCGACTCCATAGACGGGCTTATAATTGCAGTAGACAAATATGACCCTAACGGATTTAGTGCTTTTACATCATATGCTTCGTTGTGGATGCAGCAACGGATAATGCGGTTTTCTAACCCTAAGTGGATGGAGTTCTACTCGCCATTTCATGCCAAACAAATACCACTTCAAGCAAAACAAATCTATGATGACCATTTCTGCCCCGAGTGCCAAAACGGTAGTTGTCCACAAGTTTTAGAAGAGATATCTGCTCAGCTGTCAATCAGCATCTCCGAGGCAAAAGAGGCTGTTGAGGTCATTGAGAGGAACCTGAGAACAACTAGTCTTGATCAATTGTCCGATGACGAAAAAGAATCAATGTGCTTTGCTACTAAACCGGACATGTTTGACATCATATTGTTAAATGATCTTGAGGAGCAAATCAACAAAAGCCTATCCAGCCTCAAGGATAAAGAACGGGATATAATCAAAATGAGATTTGGGCTTGTTGGACCTGAAATGACACTTGAAGAGGTGGGTCAACAATTTGATGTAACACGAGAGCGGATTCGTCAAATCGAGGTAAAAGCGCTCAAGCGGCTCAGGCATCCCTCTCGTTCGAAAAGGCTAAAGGATTATTATTGATTGATACTGTTAGTTCTGATTTCTCTCAGGGTATCCCTGATCAAGACCCTAATTTGCATTCCGAACTATTTTGACCCTAATTTTTTCTCTCAAAAAGCAGAATTCCTTTTTGAGATATTGCTTTAACTAAAAACGGAGTTTTGACATGCGGAATCGCTGGTGCATACCTCTCTTTATCTTGCATGTCAAAAAGCATGCTTTTTGGTGCATAGAGGGCCAACTCAAATTGGGTTGGCCCTCTATTAAATTTCTAGATCTACATTGGATTAAAGGAAAGTAGACATTGAAGTCCGTCATGATAGCAAAAAAGTAGACATTGGTGGCAAAAAGTGGACATTGGCAATCTCCCTTTCCGAAGAGAAATCAATTATACAGAAATATAGGTTGAGTGGATGCTCCAGCGAGCCCATTCAAATTGCCACTTCATTTTTCATTAAAACTGTGGTATGCTTATGTCGGTCATAAATATCGAGCTAAAGCGCAGCGGTGTCCCCGTTAGTCAAGCATATAATGAAATCGAAAAATACTCGTATGAGGGCGTTTTCACCGTGTCGTTCTCACTTGTTGCAGAAATGTTCGTTTAAGGAGGACCGAGAAAATGGGAATCATAACTTTATATCACGGTACTCCCGACAAAATCGTCGTTCCCCAATATGGCGGCGGTGATGAAAAGCATGACTATGGCAAGGGCTTTTATCTGACTGAGAGTATTGAACTTGCCAAGGAATGGGCGGTGTGCCGTCCGAATGACACAAACGGCTGGGTTCATAAGTATGAGCTTGAAACCGATGGGCTGAAGATACTGGATTTTCAACAGAGAGATGTTCTTGCGTGGCTTGCTGAGCTGATGAAGCACAGGGACGCCGCCGATTCCAAGCGATACCGTATGCTTGCAAAGAAGTTTATCGAGAAATACGGTGTTGATACAAGCGATTACGATGTGATCCGAGGTTGGAGAGCCAACGCTTCTTACTTCTACATCGCAAAGGAGTTTGTGCGGGACAACATCGACATCGACATTCTCGAAGAACTGCTTTCCTTGGGCGGTTTGGGCATCCAATATTGCCTCAAATCAGAAGCAGCGTATGCCAAGCTGACCGAGAAGCAGGAGGGACTGCTTGCCATTCCCTATGCTGAGTTTAATGGCAGATACAATCAGAGAGATATAGCGGCAAGGAAAAATATGCGTGACCTTGTTGACTCCGATGCGAACAAGGTCACAAAGGTGTTCAGCACTTTGTTTGAGAGATGATGATAATGCGGGCGTATTCAGGAGAATACTTAAACGATGTGGTAGAGAGCCAAGGCAAGCTCTTTGATCTTGTGGCACAGGAATATCCTGACAAGGATACCGAGGAGTTCATTAACACCTATATGGCAAGCAAGACAAGAAAGAGCATTGACGAAGCAAAAGCCTATGTCAATACAATGGATGCAAAGGAGCTTTGGACTTATTTTACCGAAACAGAAAACTACCATCTGAAGAAAGGCAAGGCGATAGAAGGGTTTATGCCGTCCTGGATTGGGGAGTTCTATGCCTATTACCAGTGGTACTACAATCTGCCCAGCGCAGAGCTTGTCAAGAAAATCCCTGTATCCTTTTTGAAAAAGGCGTATGCCGGACTTCACGACTTGGAACTTGATTTGGCAGTGAAAAAAGTGGGTGAAGTGTGATGGCTGTCATTTGCTTTCACAATCCGAATGAAGCAAACGGGTATTTGAGCAACTGGTATCCCTCTACATTTACGCTGAATGGTGTTGCTTTTTCCTCCATGGAGCAGTATATGATGTACCGTAAGGCGGTCTGCTTTGGCGATGATAAAGTCGCCGCACAGATCCTCGCCACGGAAGATGTTGCCGAAATCAAAGCTCTTGGACGGCTTGTGTCCGGCTATGATGAGAACCTGTGGAACGGTGTCCGGCAGATCGTTGTCTATGAGGGGCTTTTGGCAAAGTTTTCGCAGAACTCTGAATTGGGGGAGCAGCTGAAAGATACGGGACAGGCGTTTCTCGCAGAGTGTGCGGTGAAAGACCGGATATGGGGCATCGGTCTGTCCATGCGCGACCCTGACAGACTTGACCGAACAAAATGGCAGGGTCAAAATCTGCTGGGTTATGCCCTTATGATGGTGCGCGAAAGGCTGTAAACGGCATATTCTTGGGAACAGCGTAAGTTTTGAGAAATTACAAGCAAATACGAAGATTCTGTCCCCACACCTCGCGATAGTTATTATAGTCTTGGGATATCTTTGTATCTTATTTGGAGAAGGGCTGACGATGGAAGACGCAAAGTGGTACTTTACCCATGAATCGGAAGAGGACAGGCTGTGGTATCGCATTTTCTTTGCAATGTGTCGTAAATTCGGCGTGTCATGGTCGAAAGCCAGTGAAGAGCAAAAGGCTTTTATTGAGGAAATTACTAGAATCAATTATGAACGAGAAGAAGCGAAGCATAGCATGACAGAAAAAACTGTTCGTGGCTTCTTTGATACTGAGGTATCCGTATGACTCGCGCAGCATAGTTGTGACTAAGAGACCATGCTAACTCATGCTATCGCCCATGTTTCTTTCATTCAAGAAAAAACAAAACAACATCAAGGAGATAAACTATGAATAAAACCGAACTGATTGCCGCAATGGCTGAAACGAGTGGCCTTTCCAAGAAGGATTGCGAGACTGCGCTCGCTGCATTTATCACGACTACTGAGAACGCTCTGAAGGCTGGTAACAAAGTGCAGCTGGTGGGCTTCGGCTCTTTCGAGGTCAAAGAACGTGCTGCCCGTACTGGTAAGAATCCTGCCACAGGTGAGCAGATTGAGATTCCTGCTTCCAAGTCCCCTGCGTTCAAACCTGGAAAGGCTTTTAAGGACGCCATCCAGTAATTTGTAAACTCATAGAGCAGCACTTACGGCATTGAGCTGTAAGTGCTGTTTCTTTGTGCTAACCTCATAACGCCCCAACGCAACCTGTCATCTAACTGCGGCGAATTCGCCGCAATTAAACCGCAGTTTCTGTTTTCTATTGCTGATAATTTGCACGAACCTGTTGTTGGTTACCAAACCTCCTCGTAAGTATTGATATAGATTACTTCACAGGAGGAATGCAAAATGAAAAGTTGCCAGTATAAGAGTTCCGATGAGCTCCCCCTTATCCTCAATGTTCAAGAGGTGTCCAATTTTCTCGGCCTCGGGTTGTCTCAGGTCTATGAGCTCGTGAAGCGCATTGACTTTCCTGCCTTCAAAGTGGGAAGTCGTATCTTCGTGCCGAAAGACAAATTCCTTACCTGGCTAAATGTGCAAACAGAAGAGAAGGAATCTCTCTTCTATACGGAGTGACAAAGATGAACGATAGTAAGATGTCGCGAATCCGGCGCAAAGAAGATCTCCCGGATGTGATGACGATGCCACTCGTTGCAAAGACTCTAGGGTGCAGTCTTACGGTCGCATATAAGCTTCTAAAGAGAGACGGCTTTCCCCATACAGTAAGTGGTCAAAGGGTATATATTGACAAAGCTAAGTTTTTCGCATGGCTTGATGCTCAGACGCAAATAGAAAAGAGAGACCATTATGGCAGGTAGACAAAGAGCGAATGGTGAAGGCAGTATTCGTGAAAGATATCCCGGTTGTTGGGAAGGTCGATATACCGCTGGTTATGATATTCTGACGGGAAAGCGTATTCAAAAGGGCGTTTTTGCTAAGACACGAAAAGAATGCGCAGCGAAGCTGGCACGAGCCATCCAACAGGATACAGGGCCTTATTATCGGAAAGGCAAAGGATACGATTCACAGCCCCTTTCTACATGGATTCGGCTTTGGTTTGATTCCTACACCAAGCCAAATCTTCGCCCCAGCTCAGCAGACGGTTATAGGAGCATGATCGAGAACCACATTATCCCGGCTTTGGGTCATATCCAGCTTTCGAAGCTCAGTTCAATCCAGATTCAGCGATTCTACAATGATCTCCACACAAAGGGTCGCTTGGACAACCATGGAAATCGGAAATATGAGCCATTGTCTGCAAGCACCGTGAAGCACATTCACGCGGTATTGAGTGGCGCTCTAAAACAAGCAGTTAAGGAGCGGATTATTCCTTTCAACCCTTGCGATAACTGCAAAATTCCAAAGCGTGAAAAGAAGGAAATGCATGTCCTGCCGCAGGACAAGATGGGTGCATATCTGGATGAGGCGAAGCGACTTGGGGTCTATGCGCTTTTCTATTTGGAATTGACAAGTGGGCTTCGACGGGGAGAATTGCTTGGCTTGGAGTGGGCTGACTTGAATCCTGAAACACGAATGCTGACGGTTAATAAGCAGCTTACTCGTTCTGGGGGAGAGTTGTGCATTTCTGTACCGAAGACCGAGAATTCGATTCGAACGATAGCTCTTCCGGAGCATACTGTTGCTGTGCTCATAGATGAGCACAACAAGCATCCGGATAGTCCCCTCATGTTTTGGTGTCCAAGAACCAATGGCTACTGGAGTCCAGATTCTCTTCGCCATCTACACAAGCAAATGCTCGCCGCTGCCGGAGTGGAGGAAAGTGTTCGCTTTCATGATTTGAGACATACATTTTCGACCTTAGCGATCCAGAGCGGGGTAGACGCAAAGACCGTTGCCGGCATGCTCGGCCACTATAGTGCTGCCTTCACGCTGGACACTTACACGCATGTGACAGAACAAATGAAGCAAGGTGCGGCTGAAAAGATCGGTGTGTTTATGAACGCAAGTATCAATGTTCAGGTCAATGTCGTTCAATCGCCGAGTGCGGCAGCGGATGATGATTGTGGATCTGACCAGACTGCCTATGGCTGAAGAGATTCTCAATCGGATGCGTTTCGATAATGCGGGGAAAGAGAGGATTCTCCGCCTCGTGCGGTATCACGATATGCCAATCACGGCAGACAGGAAGCTTATCAAGCGGCTTTTGAGCAAGCACGGGGAAGAAGCTTCAAGACAGCTTATTGAATTGCACAGGGCAGATACACTCGGCCTGTCCGAAAGCTACCATTCCCGTGTTGATATTTTTGAGGATGCAAATGCCGTGATGGATGAACTCTTACGGGAAGACAGTAGCTGCTTTACCCTCAGAGATCTTGCTATAAATGGAAATGACGTAATGGCGATGGGCTTCAAGGGGAAACAGATCGGTCTAGCATTACAGTCCTGCCTGGATGCCGTTTTGGAAGAAAGAATACCGAATGAACGAGGGCCACTGCTGTCATATGCTCAAGAGCATGACGCGAATTAAAAGCTCGCATAAAAACGAGAAAGGGTCATCACGTTATACGTGATGACCCTTTCTAAATTTGTCACTCAATCTACATTATGATCGTTTCAGTAATATCGCCGTTGCCATCTACGTTCTATGTTACTGTTATCGGATTACTATGCCTGCTTTCTGTGGAAAAAGCGGGTCTGCCTTAGTCAAAGAAAGCAATCGACACGCTGATCCTTCCGGATGGTTTCGACCGGACTCCCACGCTTCTACTGTTTTGATTGAAACACCCATGTATTCAGCAAAGGATCTCTGCGTGAGGCCTGTGCTGTTCCTTATACGCTTAATTTCATCAGCCTTATATTTTTCAACCGGGGTAATGGATAGTTTCGTTACTTTTGCAGGAAGGACTCCTTTTTCGTATGCAATTGCTTCTTCCAAACCTAACTTAATTTTATCAAAGGCGCTCATCTCAAATCTCCTTTCTATGGTTTTCATTTAATTGCTGTTCTAAGACACCAACAAGCTGTTTTAGAGTATTGCGCTCTGTTTTTGATAGGTTATCCTTCTCGTTTTTAGGATATGCGGTTAGCAGGTACAACTTTTCATAGATTTCAAAATCAACATATATTACACGGACGCTACCGCTTTTACCCTGTGCTTCAAATGCAAAGCGCATCTTTCGGACACCGCCAGTTTCCCGCATTACTTTACCAACTTTAGGATCAGCAAGAAGCTCCTCCTGTAGTCTACGCAAATCATTGTCGGTTAGTCCCATTGATTTCCATTCTTTTCTGAATGCCGGAAGTTCTACAAAAATTCGCGTCATGCCTTCACCCCTATTCAACTATATATTACCCTATTAAATAGGGTATGTCAAGTTCTTTTATATCTTTCCGACCATTGTAGCATTTCATCTTAGAAAGCAAAAGGGATACCCTTCTCAGAGCATCCCCTTATTGGTGGGTCAGGTTGGAATTGAACCAACGATGTTTCAGATGTCACGGTTTTACAGACCGCTGCGATCGCCAACTACGCGCACTGACCCATATGGCGGAGAGCGCAGAACTCGAATCTGACACCGTGCGGTGCGATCCGCTTAGCGGGCGGTTCCCAGACCTTCTGGGTTCACTCTCCCAATATGGCTGGGGTGGTTGGATTCGAACCAACAAATGCCGGTGTCAGAGACCGGTGCCTTGACCGCTTGGCGACACCCCAATAAAATGGCAGGGATAGGGCGACTTGAACACCCACGGGCGGTTTTGGAGACCACTGCTCTACCAGTTAAGCTATACCCCTGTATGATGGTGATGCCTGCGGGACTCGAACCCAGCATTACAAGCTTGAGAGGCTTGCGTCCTGACCAATTAGACGAAGGCACCATATTGGAGATACGGGTCGGATTCGAACCGACGATTAACAGCTTTGCAGGCTGTCCTCTTTAACCTCTTGAGTACCGTATCATGGTTGGGATAGTTGGATTCGAACCAACGGTGCCGGCGTCAAAGGCCGGTGCCTTATCCGCTTGGCCATATCCCATTATTTTGGAGATCCGCGCCGGACTCGAACCGGTCATTGCAGCCGTGAAAGGGCTGTGTCCTAACCATTTAGACGAGCGGACCGTATGGCGAGAAGCAGAGCTTCTCGCAGTTAAGCGACGGCGTCGTCGGTAATGAGAATGTCGTCAATGCGGACATGCAGCAGCGCCGCAAGAACGATTAGATTATCTACCGTTGGCAACGCAGCTCCATTCTGCCATTTGTAAATAGCTTGCGGGGAATTGAAGCCGAACACCATTTGCAGGTCATGCACGGTGAGGCCTGCTGCTTTCCGTAGCCGCACAATATTTGCGCCAGTACGCATTAAGTCGATCGTCGGGAACCCCATTTCGAAGGACACCTCCTCTCCAAATCATTTGAACTCATGGGCATGAAAAAGCCGCTTGTCTATACACAAGACAAGCGGCTTCAATGATTCAGGAAAGGAGTTACCGGCAAATCGCTCTGCCAGTCTAACAGGTACTCATTCCAATCAAATTCTTCTGCTTATCTTGATATGGGCATGCTTCGCTGAAGCTATATTCCTCACACTGGAAGATAGCCTGCCATTCGCTCATATAGAAGATAGCGGAAGAAATGGTCTTCATGGTGCTGCGTCCTTTCTGTAAAGTAGTTGTTCTTGGTTTCTGACTGTACTATACCACAAGCCTCAGCATTTGTCATTCAACTTGTGGTTAAAAGACTGGAATTTTTGCGCGCAATCTAACTATGAGGAGATGTAAGTCCCGCACCAGTCTAATACCTGCTTGAATTCTTCTGCCGTTTTAATTGTTCCATACTCATCACAGATTGTGTAGTCCGGGTGTGACTGGAGCCAACGCATGACTGAGTCAAGGTCATGGAAGCCATTCTCAGTGCGCCATGAAAAATGGCCCGCTCTTGCCGTTCCGATTACAATGGATGTCCCTTCTGGTTCCTCAACAGAGAATAGCGCACGGTCAGAAAGCTTGTCTATGAGATCCTCTTTGATCTCCTGCAAGTCAGCAGATACAGAGGCCTCACGCATCATTCGGAGACATTCTGCTCGGATTGCTGAGACCTTTTTCTGGAATTCGGCGACTTCTTCGGTGATCCGTGTATTAACAACAGAATATTGTGTGCTCACAGCTCATCCTCCTGAACTCCTTCCGGTGCGGCATACTCCACCAGATAGTCATAGAGCGCACTGGGCTCTGTCAAGTCCACGCGGATTTCTTTACCGTCCTCATCATCCCACCAAACCGTATATCCAGCATCCGGTGCTTCATATAGCCACCATCCGATATAGTCATATTGATCTTGCATTGTGTATTTCAGCAGCTCCCGGAGCGCAATCAGGTACTGATTCTCCGAATCAAACACAGGGAACCCATCACAGATCTTTGATAGGGCGGTATTAAACTCGTCGATCCGAGCTTCTTGCTTTTGGATATTCTCGATCGTGCTGAGGAATAGCTCTTTCGGTAACATAGGCTTTATTCCTTTCTCGCGTCCTGTGCGAAGAGAATCTCTTTGAGAGTTCTTGGCTCGTAGTTTATATACGGCATCATGCAGCCGACATTGATGGCGCGAATGGGCTTTCCACCCTGAACATCCAGTTTCTTATTCTCGTTGAGCTCTTTGACGCATTTCTGGAAGAACGTCTCTTCCACGGTATTGTGAGTGTGAGCGTAGAGAAGGATCGATCCGCGATGCTGCCCATTCCACATCAGAATGGGATAGTGCATCAAACAGAGCTTATATCGATGAAGTAGTCAAATCTGTGCGCTCCAAACAATAGTATCAGCTTGTTCATCCGATATGCTATAAACAAGTTGAAGCCGCCACTCCGATTTTCGAATCGGGGTGGCGGCTTTTATAATTTGTCTTGTCATACGACAAACTGCAGTGTAAAATATACTTGCTGTATGACAAGTAATAATTGCAACAATCTTGAGATTAGGATGTACATATGCAACTGATGAAGGAAAAACAGAATCCGCCCCATTTGTCATGGCCTGCCTACCGTAATTCTATCGAAATTGGCGGGTTCTTTCTGAAGGCTTATGGGAAATGATCTGGAAAAGGTGGTGCGCATATGAAGGTTTTTGCAATTCGGGATGAATCGGCGCAGGAGCAGAAAGATCTGGCGTACCTCATGTATTACGAGCAGGAAAAGCAGTTCTATATTGAGCTGCCTGAAAATGCGGATGCATGGGAAACGCCGCTGTTGCTGGACTCCTTTGTGAAGCGTGGGGAAACCACAGTCAATTCCTATTGGAGCAAGATCTGGGTTCAGCAGCGGATCGTTCCGATCGACCGCCAGAACATAGGCGAGATTTTGCGCGACAATCATCTGAAGGAATACGATGAGTACGAGCTTCTGATGCTGGCAATGGGGCGATGCGCACAGGATGATTACTATCTTGTTCCCATTGACGACAAGGAACTGCCAGAGGAAATTACGAAGCGCTTCTCCACGAGAATTGAAGATGTGCTGCCACTAGAGAATCATTGTCTACTGGTATTTTTCAGAGATGGCGTAGTGAAGAAATGTGATTTGCAGAAGCACTTTGAAAAGACGAAGGTGTTTCAGATCCTTCTCAAGAAGCCGGATTATTTTCAGCATGTGCAGATGCAGACGGGCGGATACGGTGTTGCGTGGGACGTGAACATGACCGTTTCGGATACGATGCTCTACCGAATTGGTAAATGCGTTCCGCTGACAATGGAGGACTTCCGGAACTATGCTGCGCACAGAGTCATCAACGCATCGGAAGCTGCAGAGATATTGGGCTGCTCACGGCAGAACATCATCGACCTGACAAAGCGTGGAAAGCTCCATCCGATCAAAACATCGGAGAAGAGTACGCTGTATCTCAAAAGTGAGGTCTTGAAGCGAAACTGGCGGTGAGTATGATTTATACCCCTTTATACCCTCACGGCGAGGGTATAAAGGGGTATAAGAGTTTTCTGAGTATTGTCGTAAGTAGTGGGTCTCTATTCGTCTGTGTAAAAGTTTAATAGGTTGTGGGTACATCGACCTCGGAGGCTGCCTCCATCTTGAACTGGTCCATAGCGGCGCGAGCCTCGGGAACATTCAGCTTGTTGCTATTCTTGGAACTTGCCATAATTCTTCTTCTCCTTTTCTCATTTGAACTGATTTGCGGGTTTGGGTATCGCAAGCATAGTTTGACCGGTTCAAGGGCGAATATCCTCAAATATTGACGGTAAATTTTACAAACGAAACAGGAAACAAAAGCAGCGCTGGGAAACACCGTTTCCCAGCGCTGCTGCTTTGCAGAGCTTTATTCCATCGAAATGATATAGTAATAGACCGGCTGACCGCCAGACAGAACGGAGACCTCCGCATCCGGGCAGGCATCGCGGAAAACCTGTCCGGCTTTTTCCGCGTCCGCCTCGGTGACATCTGAACCGAAATAGACGGAGATGAAAGAGGATTCCCGCTTAACGGCGTCCTGCGCCAGATCGCCCAACAGTTTTTCCAGTTGGCTGTCTGTTCCGAACAGCTTCCCGTTCTCCAAAGCCAGATAATCGCCTTCCTTGATGTCGAAACCGTCAAAGTCGGAGTTGCGTGCGGCATAGGTGATCTGCGCGGTGGTCACGGTGGCGAGGGACTCGGTCATTGCATCCACCAGAGCCTGTTCGTCCTCGGACTCGAAGTCCACGTTCATCATCGCGGTGATGCCCTGGGGAACGGTCTTGGAGGGAATGACTACAACGTGCTTTTCTGTCAGGGCATCGCACTGCTGTGCCGCCATGATGATGTTGCCGTTGTTGGGCAGAATGAATACGGTTTCCGCCGGGATCTGGTCCACACCCTCCAGCAGGCTTTCCGTAGAGGGATTCATGGTCTGCCCGCCGGAAACCACGCCATCGGCGCCCAGGTCCCGGAACAGGGAGGCAAGCCCATCGCCCGCGCAGACAGCGAGGAAGCCGAACTTCTTCTCCGGAGCCGCAACGACATGCTTCGGCTCCTCCGCCTTCTGGGCTGCAGTTTCTTCGTCCAGGATCTCAGAGTGCTGGAGCTTCATGTTCTCGATTTTGGTGGTAACAAAGGAGCCGTAGGTCAGTGCCTTTTCCAGTACCTCGCCGGGGTGGTTGGTGTGAACATGGACCTTAATGATCTCGTCGTCATCCACCAGTACCAGACTGTCTCCCATTGTAGAGAGCCAGGAGCGCAGAAGCTCGGGGTCCCGCTTGTTTTCCCGGCTGACAATGAACTCGGTGCAATACTGGAACTTGATGTCCTCCGTTTCAAACTTGTCGAAGGGCGTGCTTCCCTTTTTCTCCGCAGCGGGAGCCGGGGCGGCATCGGGGATCTCCGGCGCGGCTTCTCCGCGCATTTCCGCCAGCATGCCCTCTAAAATGATGAGGAAGCCCTTGCCGCCGGCATCCACAACGCCGGCTTTTTTCAAAACGGGGTTCATTTCAATGGTCTGGTCCAGGGCGGTGTGTCCGTCCTTGATCGCCTCGTCCAGCACAAGCTCCACGTCCGTGCTTTCAGCGGCGGCTTCCACGGCGCGCTTGGCAGCCAGCCGGGAAACGGTGAGCACGGTACCCTCGGCGGGCTTCATGACCGCCTTGTAAGCGGAGGAGACACCCTCCTGCATGGCGGCGGCGAAGGTGGCGGCGTCCGCAGTCTCACAGCCCTTCAGTCCCTTGGAAATGCCGCGGAACAGCAGGGAGAGGATCACGCCGGAGTTGCCGCGCGCACCGCGCAGCAGGGCAGAGGCGGTGATGGAGGCAGCCTGCTCCACCGTGGCGGGCGTGGATTTTTTCAGCTCCGTCACGGCGGTGCCGATGGTCATGCTCATGTTGGTGCCGGTATCGCCATCCGGTACGGGGAAAACGTTTAAGTCGTTGATCTCCTGCTTGCGCAGTGTGATACAGGCGGCGCCGTGCAGGACCATGTCCTTGAACAGCACGCCGGTGATTTGTTCCTTCATTGGTCTTAATCCTCCCTCACAGGGTCATAGAATCCACGCAGACGTCAACAGCCTTGACCTCGACGCCGGTGTTCTTCGTGACCACATAACGCACCTCGTTCATGATGGAACGGCAGACTGCGGGAAGATTCACGCCGTTTTCCACAATGATGTGGAGCTCGATAGAGATGGTATTGTCGTCATGGTATGTGATGTTTACGCCCTTGCTCATGGCCTCCCGGCGCAGCAGATGGACGAGCCCGTCCGTCATGGAACGGTACGCCATACCCTTTACGCCGTAGCAATTTGTGGCAGCCAGTCCTGTGATGTTGGAGAACACAGCGCTGCTGACGGAGACCTCGCCCTGATCTGACTTGAATTGAATCATGAGAACGTCCTTTCTTTCTCAGTGTCGCAGGAAGCGGAAGCGTTGTTCCGCAGATGACTCCATAATGTTTTTGCTATTATATACGATTTTACATCAAAGTACAAGTCCCAAAAAAGAGAGGCGATGTGCGGAATTTGCCGGATTTCCTATTGAAAAATATGCGTATCTGCCGTAAAATAAACCGAAATCATCTGCCGGAGGAAGAATCTGTGTGTTTTTGCCGGCGGAGCAGAGGGAGAAGATCATGAAAAAGGGACCGCTTTGTGTATTGATTTGCTATCTCTTTTGGGGAATGCTTGCGATTTTCTGGAAGCTTCTGGCGGCGATCCCGCCAGTCTGCCTGCTGGCGCTGCGGATTTTATGGTCCGTGGTGTTTATCGGCGGCATTCTGTTGGTGCGGCGGCGGGGAGACGCTGTACGCGCGGTGCTCCGGGACCGGAAAGAGTGGCTGCGGCTCAGCGCGGCGGGCGTGTTGATCTGCATCAACTGGGGCGTGTATATCTGGGCGGTGAACAGCGGACACATTCTGGACTCCAGCCTGGCGTATTACATGAACCCGATCCTTGCCATCGCGCTGGGAACGCTGCTGTTCGGAGAAAGGCTTTCCGGGCTGCAATGGATGAGCGTGGCGGTGACGGCTGCGGGACTGGTCATTGCCGTACTCCGCTACGGGCGGTTCCCCTGGGCGTCTCTGGTGATCGGCGGGAGCTTTGCCCTGTACGGCGCGGTAAAAAAGAAGGTGCATTCAGATGCGGACATCTCTCTGTTTTTTGAGACGCTGACGCTGACACCGGTGATGGCGGCGATCGTTCTGTGGTCGGAGCTGCACGGTGCCGGAGCCATTGGCGCGCTGCACGGCTGGCAGTGGCTGCTGCTGCCGATGGCGGGAGTGGTGACGACACTGCCGCTGCTGTTTTTCGCCGTGGGCATCAAGGAAACGTCCATGACCCTGTCGGGAATTTTAATGTATGTGAACCCCACCCTGCAGCTTTTGATCGGGGTGCTTTTGTACCATGAGCGCTTTACCACGACTCATGGGATCTTATTTGGATTTGTATGGACCGGTCTGGCGCTGTACCTGATTTCCAGCCTGCGCCGCCGGGAGAAGGAGATTGTACGATGAGAGTGATCACAGGAACCGCCCGGGGACGCCGTCTGAAGGAGCTGGAAGGGATGGAGACCCGCCCGACAACGGACCGCGTGAAGGAGGGGCTGTTCAGTGCCCTGCAATTTGAGATCGAGGGGCGGAGAGTGCTGGACCTGTTTGCGGGAACCGGGCAGCTGGGCATTGAGTGCCTGTCCCGGGGCGCGGCATCCGTGGTGTTTGTGGACCGCCGGGCGGACGCGGTGAAGCTGATCCGGGAAAACCTGAAGCTGACGGAGCTGTCGGACCGGGCACAGGTGGTGTCCGGAGATTCCATGGAGTACCTGAACCGGGTCCGGGAAAAATTCGACCTGATCTTTCTGGACCCGCCCTATGCGGCGGGCTTACTGGAGCCGGCGCTGGCGCACATTGCCAAGTTTGACATTCTTTCCCCGCATGGTATAATAATCGCGGAAGCCCCTGCGGACAAAAAGCTGCCTGCCTTGAGCGCACCCTATGGGATTTCCCGGACCTACCGCTACGGGAAGATCGGTCTGACCCTTTACCGTCGGTCCGGAGAAGAAAAGAACGAGGAGTTTTGACCGTGAGGACAGCAATTTGCTCTGGGTCCTTTGACCCGATTACTCTGGGACATTTGGACATCATCCGCCGTGCCGCCGCCTGCTTTGACCAGGTGTGCGTCTGCGTGGTGCCGAATGCGGAGAAAAAGAATCAGATGTTTACGCCGGAGCAGAAGTTGCTGCTGGTGCAGAAGGCGGTGGAGGAGCTGCCCAACGTCCGCGCGGAGCTTTGGCCCGGACTGCTGGCGGCGTTTGCGAAAAAGCACGGCGCATCGGTGATCGTGCGGGGGGTGCGGAACACCTCTGACTTTGACGTGGAATATCAGATGGCGCGGATCAATCAGGGCATCTGCCCGGGGCTGGAAACGGTGTTCCTGCCGGCTGCGGCGGAATACCAGCACTTCAGCTCCTCTATGGCGCGGGAGATGATCCGGTACCGGCAGCCGATGGAGAAATATCTTCCGGCGGCGATCCTGCCGCTGGTGCGAGAGATGAGAAAGGGAGAGAAATAACATGGCAAATACAGACGTCAGCCGTTTAATCGATATGTTATATGAGAAGATCGAGGATGCCAAGTCTCCGGCTTTGAAGCCCAATATGAGCATGGTGGACCGGGACGAGGTGCTGGACCTGCTGGACGAGCTGCGAGCCCAGCTGCCGGTGGAGATCAAGCGGGCGCAGGAGCTGCTGGCGGCACGGGAAAAGTTTGTGGAGGACGCCAAGCGGGATGTGGACCGCATGATGCGGCAGGCGGAGCTGGAGGCGAAGGCAAAGGTCTCCGAGAGCGAGGTCATGGCTGCGGCAAAGGAGCGCGCCCGCCAGGTGATTACCCATGCCCAGGACCGGACCCGTCAGATGTACCAGGTGACCAACAGCTACACGGAGGACGCACTGGCACGGACGGAGGAGGCGATCCAGATGGCGCTGGACGAGGTGAAGCAGTCCCGCGTGCGGTTCCGCAGCGCTTCCGCCGCAAAGATGCAGGAGCAGCGGGATAAGCTGAACGCGGAACAGCAGGAGGAGACCGAGGAAAATTAAACAAAGATTTGATAAAATTTTGTTAAAAAACACGGAAACCTGTCGTTAAAACGGAAGCAGGATTCCAGATATAGTGCAGATGTGACGTTTTGCTCCCTACTGGCACAAGATATTGTGCCGGTGGGGAACTTGTTTTATGGAAACCAACCGCAGCGGAGTGGAACACCTGTTCTAAAATATGAAAAATGATGGAAAAATACGCATTTCCGCCCCTTTTCTTCGGATTTCCGTCGTAAAAAAATCCTTGCAATTCCATTCTTTTTTGCTTATACTTTGAATATGTAGTGGGGAGAAATGGGGCTAAGTAGAGGAAAGTGGTGCCTCTGACCCACAAAAGGGGGCGCGGCAGGAATGACAGGGCAATATCAGCACAGCATCGACAGCAAGGGTCGGCTGTTCATCCCTGCCAAGCTGCGCGAGGAACTGGGAAACACATTTTATGTCACCATGGGAATCGACGGCTGCCTCTCTGTTTACTCCGATGAATCCTGGGCGCGGTTCACAGAAAAGTTTGAGAGCCTGCCCTATACCAAGACCCGGGCAATGCGCCCGCTGTTTGCCAACGCCGCGAAATGCGAGCCGGATGCACAGGGGCGGATTCTGATCCCTGCCAAGCTGCGGGAATACGCGGACCTGAAAAAAGAAGTGGTCGTGATCGGCGTATCCAACCGGGCGGAGATCTGGAACGCCGAGGCGTGGGCAAGGCTGGAAGCGGAAGAACTGAATTCCGAGAACATGGCTGCGGTCATGGAAGAGCTTGGATTCTGATGGGATGGAGCATATGGAATTTACTCACCAACCGGTTCTGCTGGACGAGTGCATCACAGCGCTGAGCATTCGTCCGGATGGAATATATGTAGACGGGACCCTGGGACGGGCGGGTCACTCCCGGGAGATTGCCAAGCGGCTTTCCTCCGGACGGCTGATTTGCATTGACCGGGATCAGGCGGCGATCGACGCCGCGCAGGAGCGGCTGGCTCCGTGGCTGGACCGGGTCACACTGGTCCACAGCAATTTTGACCAGCTGGCAGACATCCTCCGGGACATCGGCGTTTCCGGCGTGGACGGGCTGCTGTTTGATCTGGGCGTTTCCTCGCCGCAGCTGGATGACGCGCACCGGGGCTTTTCCTATATGCACGATGCGCCGCTGGACATGCGGATGGATGAGTCCGCGTCCCTGTCGGCTTATCATGTGGTCAACGAATGGAGCTATGAGGAGCTGCGGCGCATCCTGTTTGAATACGGGGAGGAGCGGTATGCTCCGGCAATCGCCCGCGCCATTGTCCGGGCGAGAGAGACTGCGCCGGTGGAGACGACGCTCCAGTTGGTGGAGCTGATCAAGGGCGCTATGCCGCCTGCGGCTCTCCGGGAAAAGCAGCACCCGGCAAAGCGCAGCTTTCAGGCGATCCGCATTGCGGTCAATGGAGAGCTGGACGCGCTGCCGCCCATGCTGAATGCTGCGGTGGACGCCTTGAAGCCCGGCGGACGTCTGGCGGTCATCACCTTCCACTCGCTGGAGGACCGGATCGTAAAGCGGACCATGCAGGAGATGGCAAAGGGGTGTATCTGCCCGCCGGAGTTTCCGGTTTGTGTGTGCGGCAGAAAACCGAAGATCAAGCTGGTCACCCGGAAGCCCATTGTTTCCGGAGAGCGGGAATTGCAGGAAAATCCCCGCGCCCGCAGCGCAAAGCTCCGGGTGGCGGAAAAGTGTGAAGCAGGTCCGGAGAAAACCGGAGGGCAGAGGCTGTAACAGGCAGCGGTCTCCCGGGGAAGACTGGAAAAACGGGAGAGGAGTTTTGGCAGCATGAGCGCAGCTGTGCGAAAAGTTCATTACAGTCAGGATGCGGTATACGGCAGTTTGGCATATGACCTGGACCGGGAGATCCGGGAGCGGGAGCTGCGTCATGCGGGAGAAGCCAGACGGACCGTGGAGGCAAAGCCGCAGCCCAAGGTGCGCAGCGTTGCACATGTGCAGGTACGGGAGCGGCAGAGGGTCTCCGTGGCAGCGGTGCTGGGCTTCTGCGTGGTAGCGGTGCTGGCAGTGCTGGTGCTGATGAGCTATGCACAGCTGACGATGCTCTCCTCGGATGTGGTGCAGCTGAAAAGGGAGCTGTCCGCTCTGGAGACGCAGAATGTCTCCCTGACAGCGGAATACCAGCAGATGTACGACCTGAGTACGGTCAAGCAGGCGGCGGAGGCTGCTGGCATGGGAAAGCCGGGCAGCAGCCAGATCTACTATGTAGATATGTCTGGCGGCGACAACGCCGTGGTTTACCAGCAGGAGGAACCGGGTGTGCTGAGCCGTGTGCTGACATCCCTGAACCACGGAATTTATGCAGTGGTGGAATATTTCGACTAAGCAGCCATATGATGGAACTGACAGGGAGTAAGAAGTGCAAAGTGCTTCTTACTCTCTCTTTCGTCAAAGCCGTGTGAAACGGCGGACGGACGCGAAACGGTGGGAACGGAGGAACGGAAATGACAGGGCGGCAGAAGAGAAAAAGTGATGCGGCGCGGCGGGCGAACCAGATCATTCGCAGCCGGACGGTGCTGATGATGTTCCTGTTTGGATTTGCAACCTTTGTGATGCTGTTCATGAAGCTGTATGATTTGCAGATCCTGCGGCATGAGGAGCTGCAGGAGGAGGCGGTGGGACAGCAGACCCGCAGCTCTGTGGTGTCGGCATCCCGGGGAACGATCTATGACCGGAACGGCTATGTGCTGGCGATTTCGGCAACGGCGGAGACGGTCTGTGTGTCCCCCTACGACATTGCGAAAAGCGAGGAGGATCCCAGCTATATCGCACAGGGGCTGAGCCGGATCCTGGAGGTGGACGAGGCGACGGTCCTGAAAAAGATGGGCAACACCAAGTCCCAGTATGTGGAGGTCAAGAAAAAGGTGGACCAGTCGGTAGCGGATGAGGTCCGCCGGTTTATCAACGGTGAGATCGATGCACAGGGAAACGCGGTGCCGGAAAAGGAGCAGAAAAAGCTCAGCGGAATTTTTATGAACGCGGATTCCAAGCGCTACTATCCCTACAGCTCGCTGGCGGCGCAGGTCATCGGCTTTGTCAACGCGGACAATGTGGGCGCATACGGTCTGGAGGCGCGCTATAACGATGTGCTGACGGGGACCTCCGGACTGACGGTAACGGCGAAAAACGGTGCCGGAACCGATCTGCTGTACCAGTATGAGCAGTATTACGATGCGCAGGACGGAGACAGCCTGGTATTGACGCTGGACACCAATGTGCAGTACTATCTGGAAAACGGCATTGAGTCCATGGTGAAGAAATTCAACGCCGCCAACGGCGCGGCGGGCATCGTCATGGATGTGAACAGCGGCGCGATCTTGGCAATGGCGTCCTATCCGACCTATGACCTGAACGACTACAGCGCCATTTATGACGACACGCTGAAGGAGACGCTGAACGGTCTGGAGGAGGGCAGCGACGCCTATAAGGTGGCGCTGGGCGCGGCGCAGCAGCGGCAGTGGAGAAACAAGTGCGTCAACGATACCTACGAGCCGGGCTCCACCTTCAAGCCCATCACGCTGGCAACGGCGCTGGAAGAGGGCATCGTGAATATGAATACCACCTTCAACTGCACCGGCTCCATCATGGTGCCGGGCTGGAAGAAGGCGATCAACTGCTCCAACCACGCCGGACACGGCTTGCAGACACTGAAGGTCGCCACCGGAAACTCCTGCAACCCGGCGTTCATCACCATGGGCTTGAAGACCGGGACCAAGACATATTACAAGTATCTGAAGTCCTTCGGTCTGATGGAGACCACGGGCATCGACCTGTACGGCGAGGCAAACAGCATTTTTGCCAGTGAGAAGAGCTTTAATTCCAACGTGGTGTCTCTGGCGTCCTACGCCTTCGGTCAGACGTTCAACGTGACGCCGCTGCAGGTGATCCGGGCGCAGGCAGCGACCATCAACGGCGGCTATCTCTACACGCCGTATCTGGTGGAGCAGGTGCTGGACGGAGACGGAAACGTGGTCTCCCAGCACGACTCCACTCCGGTGCGGCAGGTGGTCAGCGAGGAGACCTCCTCCTATGTCCGAGAGTGCCTGGAATACGTTGTGGCAAACGGCACCGGAAAGAACGGTCAGGTGGCGGGCTACCGGATCGGCGGCAAGACCGGTACGGCGGATAAGACCGGCAACAAGAACCGGGACATTGTGGTGTCCTTTATGTGCATGGCTCCGGCGGACGACCCGCAGATCATCATGCTGCTGACACTGGATACCCCCAGCCGGACCACGGGGACCTATCCCTCCGGCGGTCAGATGGTGGCGCCCACCGCCAGCGCGGTGATGAGCGAGATTCTGCCCTATCTGGGCGTGGAGCCGGAGTATACCTCTGAAGAGCTGGCGGGCGCGGACGCAACGGTGCCCAACTGCGTGGGCAGCACGCTGGAGGAAGCGCAGAGCAAGCTGAAGAAGGCGGGCTTTGCCTGCAAGACGGTGGGCAGCGGCACCACCGTGACGGACCAGACTCCCGTGGGCGGCGCCATCGTGCCGAACAACGCCACGGTGCTCCTGTATATGGGTGAGAAGAAGCCGGATGCGCTGTGTACCGTTCCCAACGTGGTGGGCATGAGCGCGGCAAAGGCAAACACCGCGCTGACCAACGCGGGACTGATCATGAAGGTGTCCGGCACCACGACCTCGTCCTCCGGCAATGTCTACGCTATTTCGCAGGATGTGGACGCGGGCGCGCAGGTCGCCGCGGGTACAGTGGTCACGGTGCGCTTTGGTGATAACTCCGTGCGGGACTGACCGGGCGGCTTTCAGCAGGAATTGCAGGGTCAATGGCATATTTTACAGTATACTTTCTGATTGGGACTGTTTATAATGAAACCGGGCTGACAGCCCGTGAAAACGATCTTATCTAAAAGGGGCGATGCTACCCATGAAATTAAAGGAACTGCTGCAGGGAATGGAGACGCTGGCGGTTTGCGCGGACCCGGAGCTGGAGATCCTGGACATCAGCTATGACTCCCGGAAAACGAAGCCGGGTGGACTGTTTGTGGCGATCAGCGGCTACAGCATGGACGGTCATGCCTATATTGGGAAGGCAGTGGAAAACGGCGCGGTCTGCGTGGTGTGCGAGCGCCCGCCGGAGATCCGGATTCCCTACATTCAGGTGCCGTATTCCCGCCATGCGCTGGCGGTGTTGGGCGTAAACTGGTTCGGACATCCCGCGGAGCAGATGACGATGGCGGCGGTGACCGGGACCAACGGAAAGACCAGCTCGACCTATCTGCTGAAGGCGATCATAGAGCAGGCAGGCGGCGGAAAGGCGGGACTGATCGGGACCAACCAGAACATGATCGGCGAGGAGGTGCTGCCCACGGAGCGCACCACGCCGGAGTGCTTTGAGCTGCAAAGGCTGTTCCGCCAGATGCTGGACGCGGGCTGCACTCATGTGGTCATGGAGACGTCCTCCCACGCGCTCTATGAGGGGCGGGTCCATGCCATCCATTTTGACGTGGGCATTTTCACAAACCTGACGCAGGACCATCTGGATTTCCACAAGACGATGGAAAACTACTGTGATGCAAAGGCGATTCTGTTCCGGAACTGCACCACAGGCGTTTACAATGCGGATGACCCCTGGGCGGGGCGCATGATGCGGGATGCCACCTGCCGGAGGTATTCCTATGCGGAGCATGCGGAGGCGGACCTCCGGGCGGAGAATATTCAGCTGGGCAGCGATCATGTTGCCTTTGACGCGGTGACAGAGGACCAGCGGGTGCCGGTTTGGGTTGGCATTCCCGGCGGATTTATGGTATATAATACGCTGGGTGTGCTGGGCGCGGCGCTGGCGCTGGGAATTCCCTTGGAAAAAAGCGCGGAGGTGCTGAAGAGGGTTCCCCATGTAAAGGGGAGAGTAGAGGTGGTCCCCACACCGGGAAAGGATTATACGATCCTCATCGACTATGCCCACTCTCCGGATGGATTGGAAAACGTGCTGTCCTCGGTGAAGGGCTTTGCCAAGGGCAGGACCGTGGCAGTATTCGGCGCGGGCGGAGACCGGGATAAGACCAAGCGCCCCAAGATGGGAAGGATCGCGGCGGAGATCGCAGATTTTGCCGTTGTGACCTCGGATAACCCCAGAACGGAGGACCCGGATGAGATCATCCGGGAGATCGTGGCGGGCATGCAGGAGACCAGCACCCCCTACATCGCCATCACGGACCGGGTAGAGGCGATCCACTACGCAATGGACCATGCCCAGCCGGGAGATGTGATCGTGCTGTGCGGAAAGGGACATGAGACCTATCAGGTGGTAGGTACCGAGAAGCACCACATGGACGAACGGGAGATCGTGGCAGACCATCTTGCCGGGAAAAACTGATATACAGGAGAGCTCCGGCGGGAGGACCGCCGGACGGACGAGGGAGAAAGTATGGATATGAACGTGGTAGCGCTGGCAGCCGGCTTTTTGCTGACGCTGGTGATTGGAAGGTTTTTGATCCCGGAGCTGCGGAAGCTGAAGGTGGGGCAGAGCATCCGGGAGGATGGTCCCACCTGGCATGCCGGAAAGGCAGGCACTCCCGCAATGGGTGGTCTGATGTTTATTATCGGCACCGGTGTGGTGATCTTCCTGCTGGGCTGGAAGCAGATGCTGGGCGGAAGCTTTACACACCTGTATGTCTATCTGTTTGCACTGGTGTTCGGCATCATCGGCTTTGTGGATGACTACCAGAAGGTCAAGCAGCACCAGAACGAGGGACTGACCCCAAAGCAGAAGTTCATTTTGCAGCTGGCGGCGGCGGTGGTGTTTTTGTGCCTGATGCGGTATGAGGGACTGCTGACCCATCAGCTGTATCTGCCGTTTCTGAATACAAGCTGGACAATGCCGTGGGTATTATACCTGGCGTTTTCAGCATTTGTGATCGTTGGCTGCGTCAACGCGGTGAATCTGACGGATGGCATCGACGGGCTGGCAAGCAGTGTGACCTTTGTAGTCATGGTGTTTTTCACCGTGGTGTCCGCTTTGTGGAAAATCACGCCGCTGAGCCTCTTCCCGGCGGCGCTTGCCGGGGGGCTGGCAGCCTTCTTTGTGTATAACCATCACCCGGCAAAGGTGTTTATGGGGGATACCGGCAGCCTGTTTTTGGGCGGCGCGGTGGCGGCGATGGGCTTTGCACTGGATATGCCGCTGATTTTGGTGCTGGTGGGCATCATCTATATTCTGGAGACTCTGTCGGATATCATTCAGGTGACGTATTTCAAGGCGACGCATGGAAAGCGCTTTTTCAAAATGGCGCCCCTGCACCACCATCTGGAGCTGTCCGGATGGAAGGAAAATAAGATCGTCGCCGTTTTCTCCGGAGTGACGCTGGTGTTCTGCCTGCTGGCATACGCCGGTATCTGCGGAAGGTATTGAGAACAGGAAGGGCGTGCCGCTGCGGCGCGCCTGACGGAAGGGAGGATGGATAGGCATGACAAGAGCGGAGGCCTTGGCGCTGCAGGAGCGCCGGGAGCTGCGGGAGCAGAGGGCGGCGGAGATCCGGGAAGCGGCAAAGGGTCCCATTGACATGCCGTTTTTCCTGCTGGTCCTGTTGCTGACAGGAATCGGACTTGTGATGCTGTTTTCCGCCAGCTTTCCCAGAGCGTATTATAAGGGTATGAATCCCGCGTACTACCTGATCCGGCAGGGACTGTTCGCGGTGATGGGCATTTCCGCCATGCTGATCATCGGCAAGATCAACTACCAGCGGTTCCGGGGACTGGCAAAGCCGCTGCTGATCCTTGCCATTGTGCTGCTGGTGCTGGTGCTGATCCCCCATGTGGGAATCACGCGGAACAACGCGACCCGCTGGCTGGGCATCGGCGAGGTGCTGACGTTTCAGCCGTCGGAGATCGCCAAATTTGCGGTGGTGCTGTATTTCGCGGACAGTATCTCCAAAAAGAAAGATAAAATGCAGACGCTGCGCTACGGCATCATCCCCTACGCCATCATTCTGCTGGTGATCGCGGCGCTGATGATGATGGAGCCGCATCTGTCCGGCACGGTGCTGATCCTGGGTGCCGGAGCCATTTTGATGCTGGTGGGAGGCATCAGCTGGATATGGGTCATGAGCGCGCTGGGCGTTGGCGCGGCGGGCTTCCTGTTCCTCATCAAGGTGGTGGGCTACGGTCAATCCCGTGTTGCCATGTGGCTGAATCCGTGGCTGGACGCCCGGGGCGATGGCTACCAGATGGTGCAGTCGCTGCTGAGCATTGGCTCCGGCGGACTGCTGGGTGTGGGTCTGGGAAAGAGCCGTCAGAAATTCCTGTATCTGCCGGAGGAGCATAACGACTTTATTTTCTCCATCGTCTGCGAGGAGCTGGGCTTGATCGGCGCAACGGTCATTATGATGCTGTTTGCGGCGCTCATTCTCCGGGGCTACTGGATTGCGCTGCATGCCAGAGACCGCTTTGGAAGCCTGCTGGCAGTGGGCATGACGTCCCTGCTGGCGATGCAGGTGTTTTTGAATATCGGTGTGGTGTCGGGGCTTCTGCCCGCCACGGGAATTTCCCTGCCGTTTTTCAGCTACGGCGGCACGGCGCTGATGATCCAGCTGGCGGAGATGGGCGTGGTCCTGTCGGTGTCCAGGCAGATGAAGCCCACTAAGGCGGGATAGAGACAGAACGAGAGAACGGGACGGTGCCAAATGAAGGAGAAGCAACTGAACCGGGTGATTTTTACCTGCGGCGGGACCGCGGGGCATGTCAACCCGGCAATCGCGGTGGCACAGCTGCTGCGGGAGAAAAATCCAAATACGGAATTTCTGTTTGTCGGCGCGGAGCGGGGATTGGAGAAGGACCTGATCCCTCAGGCTGGATATGATTTTCAGACGGTACATATTTCCAGCTTTCACCGTTCTTTTCAGCCGGCGGAGATCCGCCACAATCTGGTTTCCGCGTTCAATCTGCTGCGGGCGCCCGGAGAAGCCCGGGCGATTTTGAAGCGGTTTCGCCCGGAGGTGGTGATCGGGACCGGCGGCTATGCCAGCTATCCTGTGGTAAAGGCGGCGGCAAAGGCGGGAATCCCCACGGCGGTGCATGAATCCAACATGGTGCCGGGACTGACGACAAAAATGCTGGAGCCTTACGCCAACCGGATCATGGTGGGCTTTGAATCCTGCCGGGAGCATTACCGCTGGCCGGACCGGGTGGTGGTGACGGGAACTCCGGTGCGGGAGGACTTTTTCACCCAGACGAAGGCGGAAGCGAGAAAAAGGCTGGGGATAGAGGATGACCGTCCCCTGATCGTGTCCTTCTGGGGATCGCTGGGCGCCTCCGGAATGAACCGGGAAATGGCGGATTTTCTGGCGCTGGAGGCAGAGCAGGAGCCGTTCCACCACATTCACGGCGCCGGGGCGTCCGGATATCCCAGACTGCTGGAGGCGTTGGGGGAGAAGGGCGTTGATCTGAAAAAGCACCCGTCCCTGCAGGTCCTGGAGTATATCTATGACATGGCAACGGCGATGCGGGCGGCGGATCTGGTGATCTGCCGGGCGGGCGCGTCCACCATCAGCGAGCTGACCGCGCTGGGCGTTCCCGCGCTGATCGTTCCCTCGCCCTATGTGACCAACCACCACCAGGAGAAAAACGCCCGGGCGCTGGAGCGTGCCGGAGGCGCGGATGTTCTGCTGGAACCGGACAGCAGCGGACAGGAGCTTTTCCGGCGCAGCTGCTCCATTCTGCGGGACGCGGAGCGCAGAGCCTCTATGTCGGCGGCGATGCGGTCGCTGGGTATCCGGGATGCCACGGAGCGGATCTACCGGACCATACAGGAGATCTGCCGGTAACGGAAAGCTTTCCCTGCTCATAGGATGAAATGAGGAATGATTCTGCGAGCGGAGGGGAAAGCATGAGTAGGATTCTAATTGAAGGCGGACACCGGCTTTCCGGTGAAGTGGCTGTGCAGGGGGCGAAAAACAGCGTTCTGCCGATCCTGGCGGCAACGGTGCTGGTCCGCGGCGTGAGTGTGCTGAGGGGCTGCCCGCACCTGCGGGACGTGGATGCGTCTGTCCGCATTCTTCAGGCGCTGGGCTGCCGGACCGCGTGGGATGGCGATATGCTGACAGTGGATGCCTCCTCTCTGGACCGGACGGAGGTCCCGGAGGAGCTGATGCGGGAAATGCGTTCCTCCGCCATCTTTTTGGGAGCGGTCCTGACCCGCTGCGGGTGCGTCACGCTGAGCTATCCCGGCGGGTGTGAGCTGGGTCCCCGACCCATTGACCTGCATCTGGCAGGACTGCGGCAGCTGGGAGCGGAGATCGAGGAGGATGGCAGCCTGCTGCGGGGAAAGGTCTCCCGGCTGAAGGGCTGCCGGATCGACCTGCGGCTCCCGTCAGTGGGGGCAACGGAGAACCTGATGCTGGCAGCCTGCGGCGCGGAGGGAACCACGGTTATCGCCAATGCGGCGCGGGAACCGGAGATCGTGGACCTTCAGCGGTTTTTATGCGCCTGCGGCGCGGAGCTATCCGGCGCGGGGACCTCAACGGTGACCGTGCGGGGCGGCAGACCGCTGCACGGCGCGGAATATTCGGTGATGCCGGACCGGATCGTTGCGGTGACGTGGTTGTGTGCGGCGGCTGCGGCAGGCGGAGAGGTGTTTCTGCGGCGGGCGCGGGAATCGGATCTTTCCGCAGTGGCGGAGACGCTGCAGGCGGCGGGCTGTGAGCTGCGGAGCGACGCCGCGGGCATGTGGTGCCGCCGGGGAGAACGGCTGAAAGCCGTGCCGCTGGTCAGCACCGCACCCTATCCGGGCTTTCCCACGGACGCGCAGGCGGTTTTGATGGCGGCGCTGTTGCGCAGCCGGGGCATGACGGTGTTTGAAGAAAATATGTTTGCAAACCGGTACCGCCATGTGGAGGAAATGCGGCGGATGGGCGCCCGGATCCGGACGGAGGGACGTCTGGCGGAGGTCACCGGTGTGGAGGACCTGCACGGCACACAGGTGCGGGCGGCGGACCTGCGGGGCGGAGCGGCGCTTTGTCTGGCGGGATTGTCGGCTCAGGGCTGGACAGAGGTGCGGGAGGTACATCATATTGACCGGGGCTATGAGGATATCGTGCGGGACCTGCGGCAGCTGGGCAGCGTGGTCCGCCGGGTGGAGGAATAGAGACCGGAAACGAAAGCGGGTGGAACAATGGCAAGAAGACGCGGCTCAAGCCGGAGAAGACGGGGCAGACTGGGCTTTTTATATAAGCTGCTGACCATGATGGTCATTTGCGTGGCGATTGTATTGGCGCTGACGCTCTTTTTTAAGGTGGATACCATTGCTGTGACCGGAGAGGAGCAGTACAGCAGCGACCAGATCCTGGGGGCATCCGGCGTGAAGCAGGGGGAAAACCTGTTCCTTCTGAACAAATACGAGATCGCAAACCAGATCGTCCGCCAGCTTCCGTACATCGAAGAGGTACGGATCAACCGGCGGCTGCCGGACACGCTGCTCATTGACGTGACGGAGTGCAGCACCGTATTTTCCATTCGTCAGGACGGAACGACCTGGCTGGTCAGCGCGGCGGGAAAGATCGTCGGTGTGGAGGGCGCGGACGGTACGCTGCAAACGGAACCGGATGGCAGCGCGGAGCCGGAGCCGGATACATCGGCTGTCTCCTCCGCCGCGGGAAGCACTGCTACGGACCCCGCGCCGGGCAGCAGTGCCGCACCGGCTGGCAGCGAAGCGGCGGGCGGCGCCTCCTCCCAGCAGGAGGGGGGAGAGACTGGAACGGCGGCATCCACCATGCCGGAGGTCCCGGTGAAGTCCTATCCCGTCATTGACGGCTGCGAGCTGCTGGCACCGTCTGTGGGAACAAAGATTGCCCTATCCACAGACCGGCAGACGCAGCAGAGCAGTCTGCTGAGCCTGCTGTCCGTGCTGGAGGAGAAGGGACTGACCGGGCAGGTGCAGGCGATCCATCTGGACAGCCTGACAGAGCTGGTCATGGATTACGCCGGACGGTTTTCCGTGCGGCTTCCCTACGGCGGAGACTATACATACCTGCTGGATTATCTGGAAAAGGTGGTAGACACCCTGGAGACCAACGAGACGGGAACGCTGGACCTGACCAAGGAGGGCGAAGCACATTTTCTGCAGGATTGAACTGTAAAAAACAGGAAGTCCGGAGAGGCGGAAGCTCTCCGGACTTTTTCTGAAAAAACCGCTGGAATACCTTGACCTGCGGCGGAAAGTGTCATACAATAAATCATATACATCCATCTATATTTGAAATTATCAGGAGCGTGTCTCCTGTGGCTACAATTTACGGTAGGAGGAACCACTATGGCATTCGGATTGGAGACCGGACCAGATACCGTGGTCAATATCAAGGTCATCGGTGTTGGCGGCGGCGGCAACAACGTGGTAAACCGCATGGTAAAATCCGGCACGAAGGGCGTCGAATTTGTCGCGGTGAATACGGATAAGCAGGCACTGAATATTTCCAGTGCGACCTATAAGATTCAGATCGGCGAGAAGCTGACCCATGGTCAGGGCGCCGGTTCCGATCCTGAGGTGGGCAGAAAGTCGGCGGAGGAAAGCCGCCAGCAGATCGCCAAGGCGCTGGAGAACACGGATATGGTGTTTATCACCGCCGGTATGGGCGGCGGCACCGGAACGGGCGGCGCGCCCATCGTGGCGGAGATCGCCAAGGAGATGGACATTCTGACGGTGGCGGTGGTGACAAAGCCCTTCGGCTTTGAGGGTCGCCGCCGGATGCAGCAGGCGGAGCGCGGCATTGCGGAGCTGAAGGATAAGGTGGACTCTCTGGTCATTATCCCCAACGAGCGCCTGAAGCATGCCACGGATCAGAAGATCACCTTTGCCAACGCCTTTGAGATCGCGGACGATGTTCTGCGGCAGGCGGTGCAGAGCATTTCCGACCTGATTCGGGATACGGGCTTTATCAACCTGGACTTTGCCGATGTGACGGCGATCATGAAAAACGCGGGACTTGCCCACATGGGCGTGGGACGCGCGGCAGGCAAGGGTAAGGCGGAGGAAGCCGCCCGGATGGCAATTTCCAGCCCCCTGCTGGAGACCTCTATCGAGGGCGCCCACGGCGTGCTGATCAACGTGACTGGCTCGATGGACATTGGTCTGGAGGAGGTGGAGCAGGCGGCTTCACTGGTTCAGGACGCGGTCCATCCGGACGCGCTGACCATTTTCGGCGCGACCTTTGACGAGACGATGGATGACGAGATCCGCGTTACTGTCATTGCCACCGGCTTTGATGTGGCTGAGACCGCGGCGAAAAACGCGGCGGAGGCGGCAAAGGCAGAGACGGCGGCTGCGCCCCAGCAGGCAGCGGCTCCCGCAGCGGCACCGGCAGCAGCCGCAGCTCCGGCAGGCACGGAAGCACCCCTGCCGCCCAAGCGGGTGCAGGAGCCGGAGGTCCTGAGTGAAGCCGATGATCCGAAGCCGCTGGATAACAACGATGATTTCTTCGAGGATATCTTCAAAATTTTCCAGAAACGGGATTAAAAAGTGAATTTCTTCCAAACTCCGCAGACTTTGTCTGCGGAGCTTTTTCTTTTGCCCAATCGTGGGAAAATTCAAAAATACAATGGTTTTTCTGCCGGATTTTGACCTGCGGAATTTTGACGAAAATTGCAGACAGTAACCATGCCGGAAAAAATCCGGCAGAAAAAAGAAAGGAGTGGTTTCATGTATGAGCGTTTCTGCATTTCAAAAAAACGGCTGCGGCAGAGCGCGGCGGTGTGTCTGGCGGTGCTGCTTTTGCTGCCTGTCTGCGGCTGGAATGCCTCGGCGGCACAGACGGGAAAACCGGAGGCAGCGGCTAAAATGCTGATCCCCGTCGGGCATACGGTGGGGATCAAACTGTTTTCCAAAGGCGTTCTGGTAGTCAAGCAGCCGGAGGCAGAGACCCCGGCGCGGACCTGCGGCTTGGAGGAGGGCGATGTGATTCTGAAATGCGGCGGCGTGTCGGTGGAATCCTCAGAGCAGTTTCAGCAGCTGCTGCAGGCTTCCGGCGGCAGTGCCGTGGATTTGCAGGTGCGCCGTGAAAACAGACAGAAGACTCTGACGGTCACGCCGGAGCAGACGGGACAAGGCACCTATGCCATTGGCGCATGGATCCGGGACAGCATGGCTGGAATTGGCACGATGACATTTTATGATCCGGAGACAACGGTGTTCGGCGCGCTGGGACATGGCATCAACGATGTGGATACGGCGCAGCTGCTTCCCTTCGCGTCCGGGTCCATCCTGCCCTCTACGGTAAAGGCGGTAAAAATGGGTGTTTCCGGCGCGGCGGGGGAGCTGAAGGGTGACTTTCAGCTGGAAACAGAGCTGGGAGAGCTGTATGCCAATACCAACTGCGGAATTTTCGGAACGATGAAGGCGTCTGGTTGGACTGCCTCTCTGCGGGAGGCGGTTCCTGTGGCGGAAAGAGCGCAGGTCCATCAGGGAAAGGCAACGATCCTCTCCAACGTAGCTGGCGATGAGGTGAAGGAATACGATGTGGAGATCACCCGTCTGCTGGAGGACCCGGAGGATCCCCGGGACCTGCTGCTGACCGTGACGGACCCGGAGCTGAAAAAGACAACGGGAGGCATTGTGCAGGGAATGTCCGGCAGCCCCATCCTGCAGGATGGGCGGCTTGTTGGGGCTGTGACACATGTGTGGGTGTGTCCATGATGCGGTCAGCCTTTTACATAATGCGGTATAAAAACGAGATTTCGGAAAGCGGGACATTTTCACATGTCCCGCTCCTTTATGTGGAAAAAGCGCAAGCAAAATCAAAAACAGAAACGAAAATGTGGTATGCTGAAAGGGAAAGGGGAGGGTGAAGATGAAAGAATGGAGCAGGAACGTGCAGAAATTAACGGCGCGGATCGACCAGTGCATCCGGAGCGGCGCGGACGAGGAGATGACGCTGCGCAGCCTTTCAAAGGAGCTGGGCTATTCCGCGTTTTACGTTTCCAGACGCTTCCGGGAGACCACGGGAATGTCCCTGCGGGATTATCTGCGGTACCGGCGGCTGGCACTGGTTCTGCGGGAGGTCCGGGAGGGCAGGCAGGGCTTTTTAGAGCTGGCGCTGGCGGCGGGCTTTTCCTCGCAGGCGGCATTTACCCGTGCGTTTCAGGCGGCATACGGTGTGACGCCAGGAGAATACCGGAGGGCGCCCGGACCGGTGGTGCTGCATACGGTACTTCGCCCCGTGGATTGCTATCTGACGGAGACCATGGAGAACGGTGCGGATTCCACAGTTCGGGCATACCTTGTGGAGATTCCCGCACACAAATTTCTGCATATCCGCAACGATGAAAGCATTGGATATTGGGACTTTTGGGAAAAGCAGAGCCATATCCCCGGGCAGGATCAGGAGACGGTTTGCAGACTGCTGCAAGCGGTTCCCGGAAGGCTGGACGATGCCGGCGGAGAGCGGGCGGACGCTTCCAGCGGTCAGCTGATGGCATTCATCAATGAACCGGCAGGCAGGCTTTGCAGTTGGGGTATCCCTTTGTCGGAGGCGTATGGCGTGCGCCTGCCTATGGAATACCGGGGGGAAATTCCACCACAGCTGCAGCTGATGGAGGTTCCGGAGGGGGAGTATCTGGTTTTTGAGCATGGACCCTTTGACGCGGCGGAGAGCGCAGTGGTGGAAGCCCGTGTGGAAAACGCGATGAAGCGTTTTGATTACGGTGCCAGCGGATATGAGCTGGACCTGTCTCAGGGACGGGTGTTTTATTTCTACCATGACTGTGAACGCTTCTGGAAATATGTGCGTCCGGTGCGCAGAAGAGCAGATTCCCCGAAGTAACGAAAACAGAACGCAGGCGGATGCCGGAGAAGGGGGCATCCGCCTGCGCTTCTTATATGTAAGGGAGAATGGCGGAGATAAGCCCCGCACATTTTCAACACAGGGGAATAGAGGGGGGAAAACTGCGGTTGACTATGGTGGAAAAGGGCGTATAATAAAATATAATTGGATCAGTGTGCGGTAAAAGCAGACAGCTGGAGAAGGGTAGCCTGGAATTTCTTGATATTTCGAGAAGTTTCGGGCTTTTCGTATCAGATAGAGCGCTGTATATAAAGGAGGATATGATGAAACAGGAGGTTTCTACTGCCGCCGGAAAGAATCAACGGACGAAAATTGACATGCTGAACGGTCCGCTGTGGAACAAAATTCCGCAGTTTGCCCTGCCGGTGGCGGCGACCGCGGTGCTGGGGCAGCTGTTCAACGCATCGGACCTGGCGATCATCGGAAATTTTACAGGCGATATCCGGACCGTTGCCGTGGCGGCGGTGGGCGCGAACAGCGCGGTCATCAGTCTGGTGCTGAATTTCTTTGTGGGTATTGCACTGGGCGTCAACGTGGTCATTGCCAATGCTATCGGGCGCAATGACCGGGAGGAGGTGCAGCGGGTCGTTCACACGGCGGTGATCGTTGCGGTGATCGGCGGCATTCTGGTAGCGGTATTGGGACAGCTTGCCGCGGGAAGACTGCTGGGAACGCTTCATGTGCCGGACGAGGTGTTTCCCTATGCGCTGCTGTATCTGCGCATTTATCTGCTGGGAATGCCGGTGATGCTGCTTTACAATTTTGAGGCGGCGATTTTCCGAAGCGTGGGAGATACGAAGGTGCCGCTGGCGGCGCTGGCATTCTCCGGCGTGCTGAATGTCTTCCTGAACCTGTTTTTTGTCACTGTTTTGAAGATGACGGTGGATGGTGTGGCGGTCGCCACGGTGATCTCCAACGCGGTCAGCGCGGTGCTGCTGTTCCACAGGCTGCTGAAAACGGAGCAGGTGATCCGGCTGGAGCTGCACTGCCTGAGGGTGGATACCACCTACCTGAAGAAGATCCTGCGGATCGGACTGCCGGCGGGAACGCAGAGCGCCGTGTTTTCCATTTCCAATATTGTGATCCAGTCGGCGGTCAACAGTCTTGGAACGGTGGTGATGGCAGCATCCAGCGCGGCGTATAACATTGAGATCATCGCGTACTTTGTGCTGAATTCCTTTGCACAGGCGTGTACCACCTTCGTGGGGCAGAATTACGGCGCCAGACAGAAAAAGCGCTGCCAGCGCACGCTGCTGATCTGCATAGCGGAGGATGCCATTGCCTGCGGAACGGCGGTTGCACTGGTGCTGTTTTTCGGAAAATCCCTGCTGGCGCTGTTCAACAACGACCCGCAGGTCATTTCCATCGGCTACACCCGCATGGTGATCGTGCTGGCATCGTACCTGTTCAGCATGCTGTATGAGATGATGTCCGGCTATATGCGCGGCTTTGGAATTTCTCTGACGCCCGCGCTGCTGACAATCTTCGGCGTCTGTGTCGTCAGAATTACCTGGATCCGCCTGGTATTTCCGGTTTACCGGACCTTTGAGACCATTATGATCGCCTATCCGGTGAGCCTGTCCATCACGGCGCTGCTGATTTTTGCCGCGCTGCTGATCTGCCGCCCGTCCAGAAGGCTGGATGACGAATAAAATCAAAAAACGGCTGGGGAAGCTCCCCAGCCGTTTTTCATATGTGCGGACGATGAGAAAATCAGGCGTCCAGCTCGGCGATCAGGTTGACCATTTCAATGGCGCTGACAGCGCATTCATAGCCCTTGTTTCCAGCCTTGGTGCCAGCCCGCTCGATGGCTTGCTCAATGTTCTCCGTGGTCAATACACCGAACAGAACGGGAATGCCAGAGGAGAGGGAGACGGAGGCAATGCCCTTGGAGACCTCGCTGCACACATAGTCGTAGTGATTGGTGCTGCCGCGGATCACCGCACCCAGGCAGATCACCGCGTCATACCGCCCGCTGTCTGCCATTTTCTTTGCGATCAGCGGAATTTCAAATGCGCCGGGGACCCATGCCACATGGATGTTGTCTGCCGGGACATTGTGGCGCAGCAGTCCGTCCAGCGCTCCGCTCAGAAGCTTGGAGGTAATGAATTCGTTGAACCGGGCGGCAACAATGCCCACCCGTGTTTCCTTGGCGACTAATTTTCCTTCCAGTGTTTTCATGCTCGTTCCTCCTGTTTAATATTGCAGAATGTGTCCCATACGGCGCTGCTTGGTTTTCAGATAAAACAGGTCGTAGGCGGTGGCGTCCATTTGGATGGGGACCCGTTCGATGATTTCCATGCCGAATTTGGAGAGCTGATACAGCTTATCGGGATTGTTGGTCAGCAGCCGCAGCTCCCTTACGCCGAGATCCCGCAGGATCTGCGCGCCGATGTAATACTCCCGGGCGTCTCCGGCAAAGCCCAGAGACAGGTTGGCTTCCAGTGTGTCCATGCCCTGCTCCTGCAGCTCATAGGCGCGGAGCTTGTTGATAAGCCCGATGCCCCGTCCCTCCTGCCGCATATACAGCAGGATGCCGCGCCCCTCCTTTTCAATCTGCTGAAGGGCGGCGGACAGCTGCTGCCCGCAGTCACAGCGGAGAGAACCGAAGGTGTCCCCGGTCAGGCACTCGGAGTGGACCCGGCAGAGTACGCCCTTTCCGTCCCCGATGTCGCCCTTGACCAGGGCAATGTGATGCTCTCCATTCAGGCGGTTGACATAGCCGTATGCCTGAAAGTCTCCGTATTTGGTGGGCATTCTGGTAACAGCCACGCGGTCTACCAGCTTTTCGTGGGATTTCCGGTAATCCTGAAGATCCCGGATGGTGATGAATTTCAGGTTCCAGCGCTTGGCAAGCTCCTGCAACTCCGGGGTGCGCATCATGGTGCCGTCCTCCCGCATGATCTCGCAGCAGAGACCGCACTCCTTCAGTCCGGCAAGGCGGCACAGGTCCACAGTGGCTTCCGTGTGACCGTTCCGCTCTAAAACACCGTTTTTCCGTGCCAGCAGCGGGAACATATGCCCGGGGCGGCGGAAATCCTCCGGCTTGGCGTCCTCCGCCACGCACTGCATGGCGGTGATGGAGCGCTCCGCCGCGGAAATGCCCGTGGTGGTGCGGACAGAGTCGATGGAAACGGTGAAGGCGGTTTCGTGGTTGTCGGTGTTTTCCTCGACCATCTGGGGAATTTGCAGTCTGCGGACATAGGCGGCGGACATGGGCATGCAGATCAGCCCCTTGCCGTGGGTCGCCATAAAGTTGACGTTTTCCGTGGTGGCAAACTCCGCGGCGCAGATAAAGTCGCCCTCGTTTTCCCGGTCGGGATCGTCGGTCACTAAGATCAGCTTTCCCTGCTTCAGATCCTCCAGTGCTTCTTCGATGGTGTTGAATTGCGGCATATTGATTCTCCTTTGTCAGTACCCACAGCGGGTCAAAAATTCTTTGGTGATGGCGGGGGCTGGGGATGGCTCCTGCGCGGCTGGGCGCAGCAGCTTTTCAACGTATTTTCCAATGACATCATTTTCCAGATTGACAAGGTCGCCGGGCTTTCTCCGGCAGAGGGTGGTATTTTCCAGCGTGTGCGGAATGGCGGAGATGGAAAAGGAGGTCTCCGTGACCCGTGCCACCGTCAGGCTGACGCCATCAATGGCGATGGACCCCTTTTCCACCACATAGCGCAGAATGGAGGGCGAAGCCTGAATGGTGAACCAGACAGCGATATCGTCCCGGCGGAGCTGGGCAATGGTCCCAACGCCGTCCACATGCCCGGCGACGATGTGTCCGCCGAAGCGCCCGTCTGCGGGCATGGCGCGCTCCAGATTGACCCGGTCTCCGGGACGGAGACGGGAAAGGGCGGAGCGGTCCAGCGTCTCGTGCATCATGTCCGCCGTAAAGCCGCTGCTGCTGAAGCTGGTTGCAGTCAGGCAGACGCCGTTCACGGCGATGCTGTCGCCGGTGTGCAGCCCCTCCAGAACGAGACGGGCATCCACGGTCAGGACCGCGGAATGGGTCTCCCGGCGGAGTTGGCGGATGGTGCCAACCTCCTCAATGATCCCGGTGAACATATTCTGCAACATCTCCTTCCAACAGAAAATCCTCTCCCAGTGTGCGCACAGTGCAGTTGGTCAGCAGCGGCGCGTCCGCCGGGGCGGAAAGCCCCGTTCCCTCCAGCGGTGTTTTGGCATCGCGTCCGCCCAGCAGCTTGGGGGCGATGTAGGTCTGCACATGCTGCACGATGCCGCTTTGCAGGGCGGACCAGTTCAGGGTCCCGCCGCCCTCCAGCAGGATGCTGTCGATCTGCATGGCGCCCAGCTGCGCCATCAGGGCGGACAGGTCCAGCTGTCCGTGCCGCTGGGGAACCGGCAGTACCTGACAGCCCGCGTCCAGATAGGGCTGCTGCCGGGCTGTGTCCATGCAGCAGGTGGCAAGGATGGTGGGAACGTCGCCTGCGGTGCGGACGACCTGCGCGGTCAGCGGCGTGCGCAGCCGGGTGTCGCAGAGGATGCGGATGGGGTTCCGCCCGCCCTCCATGCGGCAGGTCAGCAGGGGGTCGTCCTGAAGGACGGTCCCAACGCCCACCATGATCCCGCGGCAGCGGTGCCGCTGCTGCTGCACATGCGCCCGGGCGGCGGGACCGGTGATCCAGCGGGAGCTGCCTGTGTGGGCGGCGATTTTTCCGTCCAGCGTCATGGCGTATTTCATGATGACATAGGGACGCCTGGTGCGGATGTAGTGAAAGAAAATAGGGTTGAGCCGGTCGCACTCCTGCTGGAGGACATGCTCCCGGACCTCCACGCCGTGCCGGCGCAGGATCTCAACGCCCTTTCCGGCAACCAGAGGGTTGGGGTCCGGCGACCCCACAAAAACGCGGCGGATGCCGGCATGCAGGATCGCGTCAGTGCAGGGCGGCTGCCTTCCATAGTGGCAGCAGGGCTCCAGCGTCACATAAAGGTCGGCGCCCTCCGGCGGCTCCGTGCAGGCAGCCAGGGCGTTTCGCTCCGCGTGCGCCTCTCCGCATTTCTGATGCCACCCCTGTCCGATGATGCGGTGGTTCTTGACCACAACGGCGCCTACCAGCGGATTGGGGGAGACCCATCCGGCGCCGCGCTCTGCCAGGGAAACGGCAATGTGCATGTAATATTCGTCCTCTGATCGGAACAAAGCTGCTTCACCTCGAAAAAAATGCTCTGAACGGACCGTTCAGAGCATGAAAACGCATGAAGCGGCAGAATGGCGTTTCACACGCCCTCTGCGCCGAAAAAAGCCCTGGAATTATAAAAATTCCAGGGCTGACAAAATACATGTCAACGACGCAGAATGAAACCTTCTGCATCATGTGATCTTCTTTCATCCAGACTGTACTGTCGGCTTCGGAGTTTCACCGAATCATGCCTTGCGGCTCGTGGGCTGTACCACCGGTAGGGAATTGCACCCTGCCCTGAAGACCGTTATGAAGTTGTTTACCGTTGAACTGCTGTCAGTAAACCACGAAATCCGGCGTTTGTCAAGTGTTTTTTCGGAACGCGGCTTCCGGCAGAGTGCGGCAAGGGCTTACTCTCCCTCTGCCAGCCGGTATCCGACGCCGACCTCGGTAAACAGATATTTCGGTTCCGCGGGGTTTTCCTCGATCTTGCGGCGGATATTTGCCATGTTGACCCGCAGGATCTGGTTGTCTCCGCCGGCGCGGGGACCCCACAGCTCCCGGATGATGGAATCATAGGTGAGGACCTTTCCGGCGTATTTGCCCAGCAGGGCGACGATGCGGAATTCACTGAGGGTCAGATGTACGTTTTCTCCCCGCACCAGAACCTGGTGCTTGTTGTAATCAATGGTCATTTCTCCCACGGTATAGGTCCCCTTCTGGGCGATCTCGCTGTTTCCGGAGACTGTGCGGGTGTGGCGGATGGCGGTCCGTACCCGCGCCAGAAGCTCGTCGGTGCCGAAGGGCTTTGTCAGGTAGTCATCCGCGCCCAGATCCAGCGCCGTGACCTTGTCCCGCTCGTGGGAGCGGGCGGAGACCACCACCACGGGAAGGCTGGACCAGGTGCGCAGCTGCCGGAGAATGTCCAGCCCATCCATGTCGGGAAGCCCCAGGTCCAGAATGATGAGGTCGGGGCAGTGAGAGGAGATCATGGACTGCGCCTCCGCCCCGGTGCGGGCAAGGATGGCTTCATAGCCGTTGCTGTTCAGCACGGTGGAGATGAAGTGCGCAATGCCCTTTTCGTCCTCCACCACCAGAATTTTTTCACAGATATTCATACGGTTTCCTCCTTACGCTTCAAGGGAAGATAGAATGAGAATTTACAGCCCTGCTCCAGATTTTCCGCCTCCATTGTGCCGCCGTGGGCGCGGACGATGGCGAGACAGACGGAAAGTCCCAGCCCCATGCTGCGCCTGCCGTCGCCCTCTGGCTCCTCGTTGTGCTTGAGCGTGCCGTCAAACAGGGTGGGAAATTCCTTTTCTGGAATGCCGCCGCCGTTGTCCTGCACGGAGAAAACGGCGTTTTTCCCGCTGGCGGCGGCAGAGACCCAGATATGTGACGCCTTGCCGTGGAAGACGGCGTTTTCCAGCAGATTTGCCAGCACCTGCTCAATGAGGATGGGGTCCATAGGCACCATCAGCAGCTCGCCGGGCACGGATACGGACACGGTGACATCGGGAAAGCGCTTGCGGAATTTCCGGGCTGCCTCGCCCAGAATTTCCTCCGCCGCCTCCATCTCTGTGGTGATCTTTGCCTGGTCCTCACCGATCCGGGTTATGGACAGCAGATTTTCCACCACGCGGATGAGCCACTGTGCCTCGTCTCTGGCGTCGGACAGCAGCTCCCGCTGGGCGGAGACAGGCAGCGCCGGATTATCCAGAATGGCGGAGGTGGAGCCGACAATGGAGGTCAGGGGAGTGCGGATGTCGTGGGAGACAGAGCGGAGCAGGTTGCTGCGCAGCTTTTCCTTTTCGTTTTCGCTGCGCAGGCGCTCCTGCTGGCGCGCCTGTGTGGTCAGCGTACAGGTGATGACGGAGACCATCAGAAAGGTCAGGAAGGTCAGCGGATAGCCTGCAATGGTAAAGTCCACAGACCAGTAGGGGTAGGTGAAGATAAAATTGACGCACACCACGCCGGACACGGCGGCAATCAGTCCGAAGAGGTATCCGGTGGTGAGCCGGGAGATCAGCAGTACGGCAAGGACAAAGACCGGGGAGGCGAAGCCCGGGATGCTGTCCGCCATTTGCAGAAAGAAGCAGAATTCAATGGCACAAGCCAGAATGGCGGCGGTGATCAGCAGATCCCGCCAGGAAAAGGGAAACAGCTGGCGCAGCGAGAGCTTTTTCTTTTCTTTATGCGGCAAAATGAGGACCCTCCTAACAAAAGCTGGAACAGCCTTCTTTTGTCTCATTATAACATAGAATTTGTTAAGGCATTGCTAAAGTTTTTCTGAAATCCGGCGCCGGGCGGAGGGACCGGCGGGGGGTGTTTAGAAACCTGACAGAAAAGCGGGCTGGCTTGACGGGAATTTAACGACCCGCTTCCGTGGATTGACAGCATTTGAACGGGGGTTGCTGGTATGATAAAAGCACAATCAATCCAGCAAAAGGAGCGTGCAAATGTATGGAAAAGAAGCTGAGAGACTATTTAAGAACAGGTGAAGTGGTGTGCTGGCAGGGCAAGCCCCAGCCGTTCTCCCTGTTGGACTGTGGTACGAAGAGCGCGATCTTGAGAAAGTGGATCCTGACGGTGCTGATCATTGGCGGCGTTCTGATCGCGTACATTCCGCGGCACGGCAGCGCGGATGGCTTTGTGTGGCTGATGCTGCTGCTGGCGGCGGTGCTGATCCTGTCCCCCATTGTGGAGCGGAGCAACCTGATGCAGAACCGCTACTGGATTACCAACCAGCGCGCCATTCTGATGTCCCGGGACGGCTCCTTCTACTATATGGACCTGGCGGACATCGATACCTATGAGGTGATCCGCGGCAAGAGCGACCAGGATTGCCTGGCGCTGGGCAGCGAGATCCAGGAGGACGCCAAGAAATATGTCCGCTGGCGCTCCTGTCATCCCAAGGAGGACATGACCGGCGCAAAGGAGCGGGATCATGTCAAGGGTCTGATGTTCTATAACATCGCCAACATCGCGGACGCGGTCGCGCAGCTGAAGAAGAGCGAGAGCAGCGCTGCCTGAGCATAAAGGATGAGCGGGACGTTCCCAGTTGGGAGCGTCCCGCTTTTTTGCGTCCCGCTTTAGGAGGCAGTGTCTGACAGGTGGATCGTACAGCTGGAAAGCTGATAGAAGGGGTTGGATGCCGTTGGAGACAGCTGCTCGATAACATGCTCCTGCGTGAGAACGGAGATGCGCTTGAAGCAGATGGGAAGGATAGGGGACTGCTGCCGGAGATAGCTGCAAAGTGCCTTAGCGGCAGACGCGCGGTCTGTGGCGGAGGAGAAGCTCAGCAGAAGCTGGTCCGTCATGGGGTCTGCGTAGTGTCCGTAATTCAGACCTCCGGTACTGCCCAGCAGGGCGGTCAGGTTCCAGTCCGCGGTCAGGCGGGTCTCGCCATAATACAGGTCAAAGCGTCCGCTGGTCAGGGCGGAGCAGTATTCCTCCCAGGGCAGGGCGTTGACCTCCACCTGTAGATCGTACGCGGAGAGGGCGGAGGCAAGATAGCGGGCGATGGAGACCTTGAAGCTGTTGTCGCTGTTCACCAGTAGCGTGACCTTGCGGACAGCGCCCGTGTTGAGTCCGGCGTCGGTCATTGCCGCTTCAAAGGCGGCGCTGGAATAGGTCTGCTCCAGCTCGGAGGGATATTCCGGGGAGACCGGAGAAATGGGGAACTGCGCCGCCAGCGCATGTCCGGACAGATAGGCGCTTACCACCGTGGCGCGGTCGATACCCAGTCCCACCGCGCTGCGGGCGGCGGCATTAGAAAAGATAGAATGGTGAATATTAAATCCAATATATTGGAGAATTGTAGTGTCGGCATCGTAAAATTCAAAGCTGCCGGTGGCGCTGAGCGGGCTGACTCCCGTCAGGTCGTTGGTGATCAGCTGAACGGCGTGGGAGGTGAATTGGTAGCGTCCGGCGTCGTTGCTGTCGCACTTTACCAGAGCGATCTCCTCCACAGGCTGACCGCTGCCGCCCCACCAATGGGAATTTTTCGTGAGGAAAAGGCTGTGGTCCTCCCGGTAGGACAGGGCATAGGGTCCGGTCCCGATGGGGCAGGCTGCCGCTTCACTGCCGGCTTTGACGATGGGAATGTCCAGCAGGGCGGGCAGCTGCGAGTTGGGCGAGGATAGCAGAATGGTCACGGTGCTTCCGCTGGCGGAGACGGACTGAATACCGGAAAGCCGGCTGCGGTACCGGTCAGAGGTCATGGCGCGCTGAAGGCTTTTAGCGGCATCCTCTCCGGTCAGGGGTGTTCCATCGCTGAAGGAGACACCGCTGCGCAGCTGAAGGGTCCACGTCAGCGCGGCGGCATCGTAGGCAGCGGACGCGCACAGCCGGTTTTGCGGCTGCAGCCTTGTGTCCAGCTCAAACAGTCCCTCGTACAGCAGAGAGCAGACCGTCTGCTGGATCCCATCCGGGCAGGAAATGGGGTCCAGGGACTGGTCCGGCAGATAGGGCAGGGCAAATTCCTCCGGAAGGGAGACGGCAGGGGTCTCCGGCTCCTCGGCGGAGGAGACCGTCAGGTCTGACAGGTCGCCGGGATCGGCGCTGTCCTGCCAGCAGCCGGAGGCGGACAGGCAGAACAGAACTGCCAGAAGCAGGGGCAGGGTCCTTTTGAAAACAGCTTGTTTCTTCATATGGCGTTCCTTGTGATGTCAGGTGGATGGAGCCAGAGCGATGACGGCGACCTGTGCGCCCCGGGCGTTTCCCGTCCGGCGGTAGGACCAGAACCAGTCCTCCCTGCACATGGTGCACAGACCGCAGGCGTCGATGTGCTGGGGCTGCAGTCCGGCTTTTAAAAGCCACTGCCGGTTCAGTCCCGCAAGGTCCACATGCCACTTGGCGCCCCGCTGCTCCAGATAGGGCAGCGCATCGCTGCCCAAGCCCGCCTGCATTGCTTCCGGCACGTCTGCGTCGGTTTCAAAGCAACAGCTTCCGATGCAGGGACCGATGGCGGCAAGCAACTGCTCCGGCTGGGAGGAAAATTCCCGCTGCATGGTCTGGACCGTTTTTTCCAGAATACCCGCCGCGCATCCGCGCCAGCCGGCATGGACTGCGCCGACGGCATGGTGTACGGGGTCATACAGGAGGATGATGCCGCAGTCGGCGGAAAAGACCACCAGAGGGAGGTCCGGAACGTTGGTGACCAACGCGTCCGCCGTATAGTCCCGCTCCCGCCAGAGCCCTTTTCCGGCGTCTGTCTCCGTGCAGACGCGGACGGTGGTCTCGTGGACCTGACAGGCGAAGATCAGCCGCTGATCGGAGACCTGCACGGCATGGCAGAAGCGGCGGTAGTTCTCCTGCACGGCGGAGAGGTCGTCGCCCCGTCCCACCGCCAGATTCAGGGTGTCAAAGGGGGGCTGGCTGACGCCGCCCAGCCGGGTGGAAAAGCCGTGATGGATCGCCGGATGCCCGTCCAGCAGGGGGGAGGAGAGCCAGCACAGCGCTTGGTCGGAATGGGTTTGAAAAGACATGAAAACCTCCTTGTGTGCGTTTGATAGGAAGCATCTGAAAGAGAACGAAGCCCCCTGCCCACCGGCAGGTGAACAGGGAGCTTTGGATATCAGAGAGAAGGGGTCAGTTCTGGTGGTACTCCGGGCAGGTGCACTTTTTCCACTTCAGACCGCTGCCGCAGGGGCAGAGGTCGTTGCGTCCGATCTTGCTGACGTGGGTGGGCTGCTTCTTGGGAGCCGTTCCGTCTCCGCCGACATTTTCCGTCATGTCCTTGGCAACGCGCTCCCGCTTGACCTCCTCGTCCTTTCTCAGGCGGACAGAGAACATCCGGCGGACCGTTTCAGCCTGAATGGCAGAGATCATTTCCTCAAACATGGTCAGGGATTCCTGCTTGTAGGCGATGACGGGATCGGTGTTGGCATAGGCGCGCAGACGGATGCCCTGCTTCAGGTCGTCCATGGCGTCGATGTGGTCCATCCAGTATTCGTCCACTACCCGCAGCATGATGACGCGCTCCAGCTCGCGCATGATGGGAGAGGTGATCTCCTCTTCCTTCTGGGCATAGGTCTTTTCCGCGGCGTCGCAGAACAGCTCGATGAATTCCTCCTGGGTTTTCTCGCCAATGGTCTCCTCGTCGAAGTCGAAGGTACCCTTGGGGAAGAACAGACCGTCCATAGAGCGCATCATATCCCGGTAGGCGGCGGCGTCTAGGCACTGCTTTTCGCCGAATGCCATTGCAACGTCGTTGGAGATGACGGTGTGCATCATGCTCAGGATGGTCTCCTTGATGTCCTTTCCGTCCAGAACCTCGCGGCGCTGCTGATAGATGATCTCGCGCTGCTTGTTCATCACGTCGTCGTATTCAAGAACGGACTTACGGGACTGGAAGTTCCGGGATTCCACGGTGGTCTGGGCGTTTTCGATGGCGCGGGTCAGCATCTTGCTCTCGATGGGGGTGTCCTCGTCAATGGACATCTTCTCCATCATATTCTGGATGCGGTCGCCGCCGAACAGGCGCATCAGATCGTCCTCCAGAGAGAGGTAGAAGCGGGTCTCGCCGGGGTCGCCCTGACGACCGGCACGGCCGCGCAGCTGATTGTCGATCCGGCGGGAGTCGTGACGCTCGGTGCCGATGATGAACAGACCGCCCGCCTGACGGACCTTTTCCGCCTCGTCCTTGATCTCCGCCTTGTGGGCAGCCAGACGCTCCGCAAACAGCCGGCGGGCTTCCAGAATTTCCTCGTTGTCGGTCTCCGCGTAGCCGGTGGCTTCGGCGATCAGCTCATCGCTCATGCCCTTTTTCCGCAGGTCCGATGTGGCAAGGTACTCGGCGTTGCCGCCCAGCATGATATCCGTGCCTCGACCTGCCATGTTGGTGGCAACGGTCACGGCGCCGAGCTTGCCTGCCTGGGCGACGATCTCCGCTTCCTTTTCATGGTTCTTGGCGTTCAGCAGATTGTGCTGGATACCCTCCCGGGCAAGCAGCTGGCTGAGGATCTCGTTCTTTTCAATGGAGACCGTACCCACCAGGACCGGCTGTCCCTTGGCGTGGCAGTCCTTGATCTGCTGAATCACGGCGTGATACTTGCCAGCCTGCGTCTTGTAGACCACATCCGGGTGGTCCACACGGGCGGCGGGCTTGTTGGTGGGGATCTCAATGATATCCAGATTGTAGATGGTGGCGAACTCCTCCTGCTCCGTCATGGCGGTACCGGTCATACCGGAGAGCTTGTCATACAGGCGGAAGTAGTTCTGGAAGGTGATGGTGGCGAGCGTCTTGTTTTCGCTGTTGACGCTGACATGCTCCTTGGCTTCAATGGCCTGGTGCAGTCCGTCGGAATACCGGCGACCGAACATCAGACGACCGGTGAACTCGTCCACGATGATGACCTCGCCGTCCTTCACCACATAGTCGATGTCCTTCTTCATGACGCCGTGCGCCTTGATCGCCTGGTTGATGTGGTGGGAGAGGGTGGAGTTTTCCGGATCGGAGAGGTTGTCCAGATGGAAGAATTCCTCTGCCTTGGAAATGCCGCGGGCGGTGAGCATGGCGGTTTTCGCCTTTTCATCCACGATATAGTCGGCGTCCAGAGACTCGTCTTCTTCCTCCTTGTTGTCCACCTCTGCCACGACCTGCTTTTTCAGGCGGGAGACGAACATCTCCGCCATGTCGTACAGCTGGGTGGACTTGTCGCCCTGACCGGAGATGATCAGGGGGGTCCGGGCTTCATCGATCAGGATGGAGTCCACCTCGTCCACGATGGCGAAGGAGTGTCCCCGCTGGACCAGCTCCGCGGAGTAAATGCACATGTTGTCCCGCAGATAGTCAAAGCCCATCTCGTTGTTGGTGCCGTAGGTGATGTCGGCGGCGTAGGCGTCCTGCCGCTGCTTGGTGGTCAGACCGTGGACGATCAGACCGACCTTCAGCCCCAGGAAGCGGTGGACCTTGCCCATCCACTCGGAGTCACGCTTGGCAAGATAGTCGTTGACGGTGACAATATGAACGCCCTGACCGGTCAGTGCGTTCAGGTAGGCAGGCAGAGTGGCGACCAGCGTTTTGCCTTCGCCGGTCTTCATCTCAGCGATTCTGCCCTGATGCAGGACGATACCGCCCACCAGCTGCACCCGGTAGGGGCGCAGACCCAGCACACGGTCAGAAGCCTCCCGCACGGTGGCGAATGCCTCCGGCAGAATGTCGTCCAGCGTCTCGCCGTTTGCCAGACGGGTCTTGAATTCCGCGGTCTTGCCCCGCAGCTGGTCATCGGTGTATGCCTTGTATTCGTCGGAGAGCGCTTCGATCTTATCCACGATGGGATAAATCGATTTCAGTTCCCGGGAACTGTAATCGCCGAAGATTTTTTTGATCAAACCCATAGTATTTGAAACATCCTTTCTGAGATCCACTCGCACTGCTTGACGGCGGGAGGATGATTAAAGAGTTCACGCTGATGCGGAGATATGCGGTATTATAAAATAAGTGGCATACCAAAACAACTATAACATAACACAACTTGCTGCAGATTGCAAAGAAAAAAGCAGATTCTGTATGAAAGTTCATATTTTGGAAAAAAAGACCGGAATAAACGATTTGCCTATGGTTAGATTGACGGAGCTTCCACCGCCAGGTCCGCGGTGCCGGTGCCCAGGGGACGGACCTCTCCGGTGATGTCCAGATGGGTGACGCGCCCGTCCTGCATCCGTGTGTGAACGCGGATCACGCCGCCGGGCTGGTGCAGCGCCGCCTCCCGTTCAGGCTCGCCGGGAATCTGGGAAGCCAGCCAGGATGCCAGCGCCGCGCTGCCGCTGCCGCAGCCGGATTCCCAGACGGCGGTCTGGGTGGAGGCGACGTAAACCAGCGGGGTAAAGGCAGCCTCCTCCGGCTGGAACAGCAGGATGCCGCAGGCGTCCGTGCGGAGCTGCCGGCACAGCTGGGGGAACCGGGGGAGAAATTCTGTCTCCGCCGCCTCCCGGGAGATCAGCTCCGCAGGAACGATGCAGTGGACGATGCCGGGAAGCTCCACCGCGGGGACGGAGCGGCAGATGCCCTGAATGGACAGGGGGACCGTAAAAATGCGGCGGGGGAGCGGCATGGCGACCGTTCCAAAGAAGTGGTCGCCGCTGCGCTCGATCCGGCAGCTGAGGAGCCGGTCCGCGCCGGAGACCTCCAGCGGGTATTCCGTGACGCCGCGGTCCGGCAGCTGCTCCTGCTGCGCCAGATAGGCGGCGGTGGACATGGTGGCGTTGCCGCAGAATTCGCCGCCCATCATTTGCAGGCGCAGCCGGGCGTCCGGACTCTCCGGCTGCTCCAGAAAGCCGACCTGCTCGATCTGCGGGCGGAGGCGCATCAGGGCGGCGGCAGCCGCCGCGTACTGCGCCCGGGGAACGGGGGAGGTCACCAGCGCCGTGATATTCTTTGTCGGATCAAAAACTGTATAATGAATGTGCATACGATACCATACCTCCCACAAAATGTATTTTAGTATAGCATCGGCGTGGGAAAAAGTCACGCAAAAACGGGAGAATTTCTTTGCCAGATGGACAAAGTGGTGATTTTATACAAACGGCATGAGAAAAGAGCGAGAAAACCTTGTTCTGTTTGGTAGAATGTGATAAGGTAAAGGCAAGAAAGGCTCCGGACCGCCTGTATGGCGGGCATCCGGGCGGTAAGAGTAAGAGGAGGACATTCCATGAAGCTGAGCTTTTTCGGCGCTGACCAGTGCGTTACGGGCAGCTGCCATTGCCTGGAGGTAAACGGAAAGAGGATCCTGGTGGACTGCGGTCTGCAGCAGGGAAAGGACGAGGTGTCCAACGCCGAGTTCCCGTTTGCGCCCGGCAGCATTGACTATGTGCTGGTGACCCACGCCCATATCGACCACTCCGGACGCATTCCCATGCTGCTGAAGCAGGGATTCCAGGGAGAGATCCTGACGACGCGGCTGACGGCGAACCTGATGCAGGTGATGCTGCTGGACTCCGCGCACATTCAGGAGCAGGACGCAGAGTGGAAGAACCGGAAGGGCGAGCGCTCCGGCGCGGCGCATGTGGAGCCGCTGTATACCACAGAGGACGCCCAGAGGGTGGCGGAGTGTACCCGGACGTGCGAGTACGGTGAGAAAATCGACCTGTGCGACGGCGTGCAGGTGGAGTTTGTGGACGCCGGACACCTGCTGGGCAGCGCGTCCATCATCATCAACGCCACCGAGGCGGGAGTGACGAAAAGCATCGTCTTCTCCGGCGACCTGGGTAATATCAACCAGCCCATCATCCGGGACCCGACCCATCTGCACGGGGCGGATTACGTCGTGATGGAGTCTACATACGGCGACCGCAACCACACGGAGGTGTGGAGCTATACGGACGACCTGGCAAAGATCATTGACGAGACGATGGCAAAGGGCGGAAACGTCATCATCCCGTCCTTTGCGGTGGGCAGAACGCAGGAGCTGCTGTACTTCATCCGGGAGATCAAGGACAAGAAGCTGGTAAAGTCCAACCCGGATTTCGCGGTGTATATCGACTCTCCCCTGGCGCGGGAGGCGACGCAGATCTTTACCGGCGACCTGCGGGGCTATCTGGATGAGGACGCCCTGAAGCTGGTGGCAGACGGGACCCATATGTTCAATTTCTCTAATCTGCGGATGACGGCGACCACGGAGGAATCCAAGGCGCTGAACGAGGACCCGACGCCGAAGGTGATCATCTCCGCCTCCGGCATGTGCGACGCCGGACGGATCCGGCACCACCTGAAGCACAACCTGTGGCGTCCGGAGTGCACGGTGGTGTTCGTCGGCTATCAGGGCGAGGGAACGCTGGGACGCTATCTGCTCAACGGTGCGAAATCGGTGAAGATGTTCGGCGAGGAGATCATGGTCCGGGCGCAGATTGTCAACTACACGGGACTGTCCTCTCACGCGGACCGGGACCATCTGCTGAGCTGGATCGCGGACTTCAAGGAGCCGAAGCCCCAGCATGTGTTCGTGGTCCACGGCGACCGGGAGGTGGCGCCGTTTTTTGCACAGACCATTCAGGGAATGGGCTTTGAGGCGCACGCGCCGCAGTATACGGAGGAATATGACCTGCTGACGGGCAAGCAGGTGGCGGCTGGCTATCTGCCGGAGCGCAAGGCGAAGCCCTTCGAGGGAGCCGCCAAGAGCAGCCCGGCTTACGAGCGTCTGCTGGCTGTGGGTCAGATGCTGATGGAGTCCATCAAGCGCAGCCGCGGACGGGACAACCGGAGCCTGGCGAACTTTGCCGAGCAGCTGCGGAAGCTGCTGGAGAAGTGGGAAGCCTGAGTACGGCTGCCTGACCGCCCAAAACCCAAAAGGAATGAAAAAGACAGCAACGGGTGCTTGCAAGAAGCACCCGTTGCTGTTATGCTTTTGATGAAGAATTTGCCGCCGCAGGGAAAGCGAAGTTGCGGCGTGAAAACAGCCGGGGGAAAGCATATGGAGAAATTGATTCAGAACCGGGTCTACACCGGTGTGGTGGAGGGCTATTCCAGCGAGGGGCTGGGGATCGTCCGCCTGAACGGCGCGGTGGTGTTTGTACCGCGGACGGTACGGGGAGAGACGGTGGACCTGAAGATCACAAAGGTCATGAAAACAGCCGCCGTTGGCAGCGTGGTGGCAGTCCGGGAGCCTTCCCCGGAGCGGACGAAGCCGGAGTGTCCCTATTATGGGATCTGCGGCGGCTGCGATTTCCAGCACCTGTCCTATCAGGAGGAGCTGTGGGCGAAAAAGCAGCATGTGCAGGACGCGCTGACGCGGATCGGCGGTGTGCAGCTCCCAGTGGAGGAGATCCTGGGGGCGAAGGACCCGCTGCACTACCGGAACAAGAGCCAGTATCCGGTGGGGGCGGACGGCTCCATCGGCTTTTACCGCCAGAGGAGCCATCAGGTGGTGCCGGTCAGCCGCTGCCTGATCCAGTCGGAGGTCTCGGACGCCACGGCGCAGGCGGTGGGGGCGTGGATGAAGCGCTACCGGATCGCGCCGTATGACGAGAGGACCGGAAGGGGGCTGCTCCGCCATGTATATGTTCGGGTCAACCGGAGGGGAGAGAGCCTTTGCTGTGTGCTGGTAAACGGAAAGCAGGTGCCAAGGGAGCCGGAGCTGGTGGCGTATGTCCGGGCGGCGGCGCCCCAAACCGTGGGCGTGGTGCTGGGTGTGAACACCAGCCGCAGCAACGTGATCCTGGGGGAGAGGTACCGTACCCTCTGGGGAGAGGACAGCCTGATGGACACCCTGTGCGGTCTACAGTTCAAGCTGTCTGTTCCGTCCTTTTATCAGGTGAACCGGGACCAGGCGGAGGTGCTGTATGGAAAGGCACTGGAATTTGCCGGACTGACCGGGCGGGAGACCGTTCTGGATCTCTACTGCGGGACGGGGACCATTACCCTGTGTATGGCGGCAAGGGCGGGACGGGTCATCGGCGCGGAGATCGTGCCGGAGGCGATCCGGGACGCAAAGGGAAACGCCGAACGGAATGGGATATCCAATGCGGAGTTCTTCTGCGGAGACGCTTCGGAGATCGCGGCGCGGTTCGCGGCGGAGGGGCTGCGCCCGGACGTCACTACCGTGGACCCGCCCAGAAAGGGGCTGACGCCGGAGGGCATCCGCACCATTGTGCAGATGGCGCCGGAGCGGGTGGTCTACGTCTCCTGCGACCCCGCAACGCTGGGACGGGACGCCAAGCTGTTTGCGGAGCTGGGCTATACGGTCCGCAGAGCGGCGGCAGTGGACATGTTTCCAGGAACGCGGCATGTGGAAAGCGTGGCGCTGCTGGAGCGGGCGGCGCAGGCGTAAAGGGGCGCGCGGCTGGCGGCATGCCAGCCGCATAAGCTAAGGCGCGGGACACAGGGCTGAGCGGCTTTGGAAGCGCGGAGAGGATGCTGCATGGACAGATTGTTCTTTTATTTGATACTGGCGCTGACCGCCGGGGGCATTTTTCTGCTGACCGGCAGAAACCGGCGGCAGATCCGCAGGATACCAAGGGGCATGGTGATCCTGTGTCAGCTGCCGGGAAAGCGGTATGTGCTGTATGCCCTGGGCGTAGTGACCTTTGCCTGTGTCATGCTCTTTCTGGCGCTTTATATCATGGACGGAGCGCCGGAGGATGCCCGTCTGATGTGGGGGCTGTGCGTGGCGCTGGCGGTGCTTCTGCTGTTTCTCACCATATTGGGCGGCAATATGATGGCAAGGGACTGCGTGTATTTTGACCGGGAAGGGCTGCGGATTGAAAAGGCGTTCCGCAAGCCCAGAACTGTTTTGTGGAGCGAGATCCGCAGGATCGAGGGGGACCTTGACCGGGCGGTGCGCCTGTATCTGGCGGATGGGACCAGAGTCTTGACAGCGAACAACGGCATGGTCCATTATGAGCTGTTCTGCAATGTGCTGAAGGAGAGCTGTCCCGGCGGCGCTGCGGACTACTACCAGTCCCGGATCCTTGACAAGCCGGAAGCCTGCGTTCTCCGCTATGGGACGGAGTATTTTGTTCTGGCTGTCATGGGAATTTTGATCCTGCTGGTCTATCTGGCGATGCTGCTGTCCGCAGATGGCGGGGAGTTCCTTCAGCAGGCGCTGCACAGCGACCCATCCCAGTGGCTTGTGGTCTGGTTCGCGCCCATCTGCGGTGTGGTCAGCGTGATTGCCCTGTTCATTTTCTGCAATACAAAAATTATGTATTCCCCGGAGCAGTTGGTCCTGAAATACCCCCTGCGGAGCAGGCGGGAGCTTTACTGGAGGGACATCCGGCAGGTGGAGGTGATCCCGGCTGGAAAGCGGGAGGAGGAAAGCCGGAAAAAGCTGCGGCTCCATACAGCGGAGGGAGTTTACAGGATCGACATAGGGTTCCTGACCCACGGAAGAGACGGTTTTCTGACGGAGCTTTCCAAGTGGATAGAGCGCTATGGCATTTCCTGCACCGGGGCGGGGAGGGACCTTGGGCGGAACCGGACCCAGCTGCCGAGAAGGTGAGGGAGCTTCCGCCTGCGGGCGGGACTGCGGAAAGCGGACGGTAAAGGTAAAAAGCAAGGCGGCGCGGAGGGCTCCTCCGCGTCCATGAGGGACCCCTGAAATTTTACGGTTTCGGGGGTCCCCTTTTTACGGTGTATGCACACGGTCAAAAAATTTCCGGAGATGTGAAAGAAATCCGTCTTCCCGCGCACATATAAAGTGAAGGTCCTTCAAGGAGAGAAACATATGTTTTCAAACGAAGCGTTTGTCCAAGCTGCCCAGCGGTATATGGACACCATATACCGGGTAGCCTATGGCTGGCTGAAAAATTCCGATGATGCCAACGATGTGACGCAGGACGTATTGGTAGAGCTATACAAAACGGATAAGGCGTTTGAATCGGACGCCCACTTGAAAAGCTGGCTGATCCGCGTTACCGTCAACCGCTGCAAGATGTTTTTCCGCTCCCCATGGCGCAGGCTGGAGAACATCGACGACTATACCGAGACCCTTTCCTTTGAGCAGGCGGAGGACCGGGAGCTGTTCCGGACTGTAATGGCGCTGGACAAGAAATACCGGGTCCCGCTGCTGCTGTTTTACTATGAGGGGTATTCCACGGCGGAGGTGGCAGCCATGCTGGGCATTCCGGAAAGAACGGTCAGCACAAGGCTTTTTCGCGCAAGGGCAAAGCTCAGAGCTATTTTGGAGGAGGCGTAACACATGACAGAAAAGGAACGGTTTCATCGGGCATTTTCCCCGCTGCACGCCTCACCCGACACGTTGATGGAGGTACAGAGCATGACAGAACAGCATACAGGCAGGCGTGTTTTTCGTAAGGCTGCTGCCATTGGCTTGGCGGCGGCACTGGTGCTTGCCCTGGGCGGCATTGCCTATGCCGCGGATATCGGCGGGATTCAGTACAGGGTCCAGCTTTGGATCCAGGGTGATCAGACCGATGTGGTGATGACGGCGGAGCCGGGGCGTTACACGCTGGAATATCCGGATAAGGACGGTGATCTCCGGCAGCAGAGTGGCGGCGGCGTCGCCCTGAACGAGGACGGTACGGAGCGTCCGCTGACACAGGAGGAAATGCTGGAGCAGCTGAACGCCCCGGAGGTGGAGTATTCCGGCGACGGACGGGTACTGGTCTATTACCGCAATCAGACGCTGGACATCACAGACCAGTTTGAGGACGGCGTCTGCTATGTGAAGCTGGAGGACGGAGAGGAGACCCTTTACATGACCGTGAAATATCAGGGGGGCTATGCCACCGATCCCTCCCGGTATGTCTCTCCCTGGGAGTTCAACTGACCGGCGGACTTGCGGAGGGAGACCGTCAAGCTCCGCCGGGCAGACAGGGTGTCAAAACAGCAGCCCCGGAGCCATTGCGGCTCCGGGGCTGCTTTATTTCGGACGGGGTCCCAGAGGTCAGTCCCGGGAATTTTTCTCCTTCCCCGGCTGGGGATCGGTCATGCAGAGGGGGTTCCAGCCCTCATACACCACCTGGGACATGCCCTGATACAGGGTGGACCGGCTGGAATCATCCCAGCGGATGACCAGTCCCTCGCTGCACGCCAGGGGGCAGAGGGAGGACAGCTTTTTTTCAACGATGGGGGACAGCTCCTTCTGAAGCTCGACACAGCTGCCGCCGATCACGATCATCGCGGGGTCGAACAGGCTGACCAGAACGCCCAGAAGGACGCCGATGGAGCCTCCCTTTTCCTCCAGATACTCCTCGTAGGGGGCGGCATCGGCATGGATCGCCGCCGCGCGCTGCTGCCAGAGCTGGTGCAGATGGGCTGTGGAGGTGCTGCGGTTATAGTCACCGACCATGCCGTACAGGGACAGGTCGGTCTCAATGCAGCCGTGTCCGCCGCAGTCCGGGATGGGGCAGACCCTGCGGGGATTGCCAAGGCGGAGATGCCCGATGCGCGGCGCGTGACCGTGCTGCCCGGTGACCAGCTGGCGCTGGCAGATGATTCCCGCTGTCAGCTCCTCAGCAAAGTGCAGGTAAATGAAGTTGTCAGCCTGAGCAATGGTGCGGCGCATGTCAATGGCGCAGTAGTTGGAGGCGGAATTGACATGGCAGGGAAGCCCAAAGGCGTTTTCCGCAAGGGTCCCGATGGGGGAGCCGTTCAGCAGGGGAAACGGGCAGTTCATCAGCAGGGACTGCTGCTCGTCATAAATGCCGGAGACTGCAATGGCGACGCCGAGATAGGTGTAAGCAGCGCCCTCTCCGTCCCGGAAGCCGGCAAAGAGGCGCTGGGCGCGCTCCAGGATCTCCCGCGCGTCGGCGCAGCCGCCGGTATCGCAGGAGGCTTCAAAAAGCAGCTGGTTGTTCAGGGACATCACGGCGAGGGTCAGAGAATCTGCCGCCTGTAGAGAAAGGCAGACGGCACACAGCCGGTCGCCCTGAAAGCTCAGCTGGCTGGGGAACCGCCCCGCGCCAACGGTGGGCTGCCGGCGCTGAAGGAGAATGCCCGCCTCCAGCAGCGCGTTGCAGGTGGTGGAGACCGTGGAAAAGCTGAGACCGCTCCTTTCCGACAGCTCCCTTTTGGTCAGACCGGGGGAAAAGCGAAGTGCGTTCAGAATCGACCGGATATTCACCAGTCGGATGTCTGAGGTATCCATGTAAGCACCTCCTGAGTGATGCGGAGTGTGATAAAAGCATTATACCGCGCCGGGACAGGGTTTTCCATAGGGCGGCGGGATTTTTTATTATAATTATAATGAATCTCGTAATAAATAGGAATAATTTTGGAAAAAATCAGAGCCTCACACAAAATATGCTGGAAAATTTTATCTTAAATCACAATAAAAGCAAAATTGACAAGTATAATAATGACTATTATAATAATACTCGAAAGAAATACTCCGGCAGGACAGGGAGACCGGAGTATCAAGGACCGGAGAGCGGTTTCCGGCAAGGCGGACAGACCATAAAATGAAACAGAAAAGGAGCGCGTGAACAATGAGCAGCACAAAAATTGATTTCCTGTATTTGAATGAACCCGATATGGTAAAGGCTGGTGTGCTGGACATGGAAAAGTGCGTCGCGGAGATGACGGACGTCTATCATGTCATGGGCGAGGGCGACTATCTGATGGGCGGCGGCAACAGCAACAGCCACGGTCAGCCCATCTTTTTCCCGAAGGAGACCAAATTCCCCGGTATGCCGGTCGCCGGTCCGGACCGCCGGTTCATGACAATGGAGGCATACATCGGCGGAAAGTACCATGTGTGCGGCGAGAAATGGTATGGCTCCAACCGCGCCAACAGGGAGAAGGGGCTGCCCCGCTCCATCCTGATGGTCATGCTGAACGACGTGGATACCGGCGCGCCGCTGGCGCTGATGAGCGGCAATATGCTCAGCAATATGCGGACGGGCGCCATTCCCGGCGTGGGCGCGAGGTATCTGGCAAAAAGCGGCTCGCGGGTCTGTGGACTGGTGGGCGCCGGTGTGGTGACCCGGCTCTCCTTCACCGCGTTGATGATCTCCGTGCCGACGCTGGAGGAGGTAAAGATCTACGACATCTTCCCGGAGGCATCGGAGCGGCTTGCCCAGTTCATCCGTGAAAATTACCCGCAGGTGAAAAGGGTAGAGGTGGTGGACAGCATGGAAGCCGCCATCCGTGACAGCGACGTGGTACACATCTGCACCTCCGGCAAGAATGACCCCGAGGTCAAGGGCGAGTGGATCAAGAAGGGCGCGTTTTTCAGCCTGCCCTCCACCATCCGCATGGACCACGACTTCATTGCCAGGCATTGCTGCTGCATTGTGGATAACTGGCTGACCTATGAGGCGTGGGCAGAGGAGCTGGTGTATCCCTATTCCGCCAGCGTGGGTCTGCTGGGCTGCACACTGCTGGATATGCTGCACGACCATGAGATTCAGCAGGAGGCGATCATCAATCTGGGCGACGTGATCTTTGGCTCTAAGCAGGGACGCACCAGTGACGATGACATCATCCTCTTCGGTCAGGGCGGTCTGCCCACCTACGATGTGGCATGGGGCTGGCACTGCCTGCAGAACGCAAAAAGGCTTGGCTTGGGTCAGACCCTGAACCTTTGGGACACGCCCCTTGGCGTGTGAGGGTCCTCCGGGAAGAACGCAGCTGATAGGAAAAGCTGCCCCGGGCGGAATGGATAAAGGCTCTGGAGGTTGGACGGAAAATCAAGACAGGGACACGGTATCATAACCGTGTCCCTGTTTGCATACCGGTGAATCATTTTCATATTCAGAGGTTTTGAATAAGAGGAACGAACGCTGTGTGTGACCGTCAGCATGGAAATTAGTGGGGAGCCTCTGTTGTCAATAAAGTATCTGCCGTTACCTGAAAAAAAGCCGCAAAGGTTTTTAATTCAATATCCGTTATAAAGCGCAAGCCTGCTTCGATTCGTTGAATTGCATTTTTATCCATATCCATACCAAGCAACTGCATCCGATCGGCTAACTCCCGCTGCGATAGCCCCTGCTGTCTTCTGAAGTGGCGAATATTCAGTCCGCTGATATTATTCCTCCCGTCTGGAGTTTTATTGATGAACATAAAATATTCCTCCACTTTTTGACATTCAGTGCTTGTCATTTTGAATATTTTATGCTATCCTGAGTCCATAAATGACATTCACTAAATGTCAAATGAGAGAGGAATGCAATATGTCGAAAATTATAGAAATTACGGAAAGTGTAATCTCCATTGGCATGGAGGATGGCTCAATCAAAGAGGTTCGTCCGGCTGATTTAAATTTTGTTTCTCACATTGGCGATGAGGTAGAAATTTTTGAAACAGAAACCCGGACGATCGTTCAGAAAAAGGAGCCTGTGTTGAAGCAGCAGATTCCAGAGGGCGGCATCCATATCAATGTAGAGAATAGACAGGGTGAAGCATCACCTACAGTGGTTGTCAGCGGAAAGGTAGTGAATAAGACAGTTTATTGCGTACTCGCATTACTTCTGGGTGGCATTGGAGTTCACAAATTTTATGCTGGAAAAATTGGAATGGGAATATGCTATCTATTGTTCTGCTGGACCTGTATTCCCGCAATCATTGCTTTGGTTGAAGGAATCTCCGCCGTGTGCAAGCATGCAGATGCTTCTGGAAATATAATTGTTTAAAGAAAGCGCTGCGTTGAAGCTCAACGCAGCGCTTTTCATTTATAAAAGGTCTGGTCCGCTTATGCGTCCAGCGTGACGCGGCGTCCCTCCTCGGCGGAGCAGTAGCCCGCGTAGAGGATCTGGATGACCTGCTGGGCAAGGTCCAGTGTGGAGAGGGGCGGACGGTGGAAGGCAACGGCTTCCATGAAGTCGGTCAGCTCGTCCATATAGCCCCGGATCACCTCGTCGGAGACGAACGCCTGGTTCCAGCCCCGCTTTGCGGGCAGCATCTCTGCCAGCTGGACCTGCTCGATGCCCTTTTCATCGGCAAAGTATGTGTGCAGCAGGTCCGTGGGGGTGAGGTTGCAGTGCAGGGCGGTGTCGTGTCCGTAGACCTCAATGTAGTTCTTCGTGCCGCCCAGTACCACGTCGGTGGCGATCATCATGCACTTGGTCCCGTCGGAGAAGGTGACGGTGAGAGTGCCGAAGTCCTCCACGTCCTGGGGACGGGCGGCAAGGTACTGGCGCTCGTCCTCGGCAAGGGAGCGGGTGGTGACGCCGGTGTCGGCAAGGACGCTTTCCACGGAGATGGTCTCTCCCCGGGTCTGCGCCTCCACCTGCTTCAGGTACAGCATGCCTGCCAGAGGATGGCAGCCGATGCGCTGCAGGGGACCGCCGCCGATGGTGCTCCACTGTCCGGCTCCGGCGGACATGGAGCCGGGGGTGCTTTCCTCGCCCTTCATGAAGAGGATCTTGCTGCCCTTGGCGCGCAGCAGCTGGGCGGCGCGCTGGATGGGCGTTGCGTAAATGAAATTCTCCGCGTACATGATCTGCCTGCCGGAGGCGTCCGCGGCGGCGCGGATGGTTTTCAGGTTTTCCAGCACCTGCCGGTACATCACCCGCTTGGGAACGGCGCCCGCGCCGGAGCTGCCGGGAGTGCCGAAGAAGCCGGTCAGCGGCTTTTCGCAGATGACGTGCTTTCCGGCGCGCAGGGCTTCCAGGATCATGGACTGGTGCAGAACGGGCGGGGTGAGGATGTCGATGACATCGATCTCCGGGTCGTTCAGCAGGGCGTGAAAATCGGTAACGGCAGTCTCATAGCCGTAGGTTTCCTGAATTTTTCTGGCGCGGTCCAGGTCCGGGTCCGCCACAGCCTTCAGCCGGACGGGTACCGTACAGACCCGGGCATAGCCGTTTCCGTGCAGCGTGGCGGCAAAGCCCGCGCCCACGGTGCCCACCACCACAGGGGGACAGCTTGCTTTTTTCATGCCTGTGTGCCTCCTGTCTGCGTGGTTTTGCGAGACGCCTGCCGCTTTTCCTGAAGTCTCCGGAAGAAGCCGGAGGAGGACAGCGCCATGGTAAGGATCACCACCAGCAGCACCAGAGAGATGGGGTGGGAGACCATATCCCGCAGCAGGGCGGGAATGCTGTTGTTCACGGTCTGGGCGGCGCGGCGGAAGTTCAGCTCGATGAGGTCCACCAGAATGATGCCCAGAATGGCGGGCGCCACTGGGAAGTGGTAGAGCTTCATGAAATAGCCGATGATGCCGAAGAACAGCATCCAGTACACGTCCATGATGTTGCTGTTGATGGAGAACGCGCCCACCACGGACAGAATGATGATGATGGGCATTAAAATGTGCTTGGGCACCTCCACAATCTTGGTGAACAGCTTGATGCCGGTGAAGCCGAACAGCAGCAGGAACAGGTTACCGATGAACATGGCGCCGATGATGAACCAGAACACGTTGGCGGATTCCTTCATCAGCAGGGGTCCGGGGTTCAGTCCGTGGATATACATGGCGCCCAGCATGATGGCAGTCACGGCGTCGCCGGGAATGCCCATGGTCAGCATGGGGATACAGGCGCCGCCGATGGCGGCGTTGTTGGCGGATTCACAGGCGACCAGTCCCTCCATGGCGCCCTCGCCGAAGGGGGTCTCCGGATGCTTGGTGGTCCGCTTGGCGTGGTCGTACGCCATCAGGGCGGCGATGTCGCCGCCGGTGCCGGGCAGCGCGCCCACAAAGGTGCCCAGCAGAGAGCTGCGGACCGCCAGGGGCATGTATTTGAGAATGTTCTTCCAGCCGGGAACGATTTTGTCCACCTTCTGCTTTACCGGCTGGACGGACAGTGTGCGCAGCTGGATCAGTGCCTCGGACATGCCGAACAGCCCGATCATCACCACCACATAGTTGACGCCCAGCATCATATAGGTGCGGAAGGAGGAGCCGGAGGCGCCGAAGACGAAGCGCAGATGCCCCGTCTGGGAATCCAGACCGACAAAGCCGATGAAAATGCCGATGGCGGCGGACATGATGCCCCGGGCGGGGGACACGGAGCCAAGGCTGCCGATGAGCAGAAGCCCCATCACCGCCAGAAGGAAGTAGTCCCGGGGGGCGAACACCATCGCCACCTTGGTCAGCGCGGGCGCGCCCACGGCAAGGATCACGGTGCCGATGAGACCGCCCAGCACGGACTGCACCACGGTGATGCCGATCGCCTGTCCCGCAAGCCCTTTCTTTGCCAGGGGATAGCCGTCCAGCGCGGTGGCGACCGCGGCGGGCGCGCCGGGAATGTTCAGCAGGATGGCGGAGCGGGAGCCGCCGTACACGCCGCCGATGTAAATGCCGATCATGGCGGCGGTGGCGGGCAGCACGTCCCAGGAGTAGGTAAAGGAGATCAGCAGGGAGGCTGCCATCGTGACGGAAAGTCCGGGGACCGCGCCGATATAAATGCCCAGAAAGACCCCCGCCGCCAGATAGACCAGCAGGATGGGGTCGGCAAGGGCTTGCAGCAGGTTGACAAGAATATCCATGACGGTTTCACCTCAGGGTAATTGGACTTTGAACAGGTATTGGAACAGCAGCATGATGCACACCAGCGTGATGGCGGAAATCAGCAGTGTCCGCACCTTATGCTCCCGGTTCAGCGTCAGGATGGAGCAGACCAGGAACAGGAACGTGGACACGGCGAAGCCCGCCACGCTCAGCAGTACGGCGTACACCAGACAGTACACGATGATGACGCCCACCGCGCCGGGAAACAGGAAGGAGAGCAGCTCCCGCACCCTCTGTCCCAGAGCGGTCCCCTTGGCAAAGCCTTTGGGGCAGCCGCGGGTCTCCCGCAGCATGATGCCTGTCATGCACAGCAGGACCAGAGAGGTGATGAGAGGGACCGTTCCCTCGCCGTTCAGGGTTGGCGCCTGCAGGAAGAGTTGGAGGGAACCCACAAAGGCGGCGGCGCTGAAAATGCCCAGCGCCGCCAGAAAGCCCAGTTCTCCCTTTTCCAGAGTTCTTTTTTTCATAGGTGGTCTTCCTCCGCCTTACGGCTGCTCAATGCCGAAGTCCGCCGGAGAGTTGGCTGCCGCGCCGGAGCTATACAGCAGCCAGGAGGTCACGCTGCGGTAGTTTTTCAGATAGTCCACGGCGTCCTGTCCGGACAGGTCCAGCTTAAAGCAGCCCTTGGCGGCGATCAGATCCAGAAAGTCGGAGTTGTTGCACGCCTCGTGGAAGACCTCCGTCAGCTGGTCCACCACCGCCTGGTCGGTACCCGCCTTGACGAACACGCCGTAGAAGGGTCCCCAGGGCAGATACTTGGCAAAGTCCGCGTAGGAATCCGTCACTGCGGGAACGTCCTCGTAGCCCTCCACAGGAGTGTCGGACACCATGCTCAGCAGCCGGATGTCGCCGGACTGGTAGAAGCTGGCGGCGGAGCCGAGGGTGGTGATGCTGTAGTCGGCGTTGCCGCCCATGATGGCGGTCAGGCACTCGCTCTCGCCGTCAAAGGGGATCTTGTTGGGCTGCATGCCCACCACGTCCTCAAACATGGAGGCAACGGTGTCCGGCAGACCGCCCGCGCCGGTGGTCGCCATGATGACCTGACCGGGGGCTGCCAGCACGGCGTCCGCCAGCTCCTCCATCGTCTGATAGGGGGAGTCCTTGCTGACGCAGACCACCGCGTAGCTGGTGCAGAACAGGTTGATGGGGATGAAGTCGTCATAGTCGATCTCGGAGGTGCCCATGACCTTGGCGATCTGGGGGTTCTCCGCGCCGAAGAGCAGCTCGTAGCCATCCGCCGCCTGGGCGCTGACATAGGTGGTGGACACCGCGCCGCCGGAGCCGGCACGGTTGGTGAAGATGATGGACTTGCCCAGCAGGTCCTGAGCGGCTGCGCCGATGGCGCGGGAGGTGATGTCGCACACGCCGCCGGCGGACCACATGACGGACGCTTGGATATCCTTGGTGGGATAGGCGGCGGAGGAGCTGCCGCCGCTGGCAGCACCGCTGCCGGAGGAGCCGCCGGACGCGCCGCAGCCGGTCAGGCTGGCGGCAAGGAAACAGCCGCAGACAGCCGCGGCGAAAAGACGCTTCAGATTCATGAATGTTCTCCCTTTCTCTATGGAACATGATTTACGCAAGAAGTAACATACCAAGCTTCTGGGCAAATGTCTACAAATGAATTTTTAAGGATGAATAAATAAAATTTATAGAATACAAAAATATTTCAAATTTTTGAATAAAATGCCAGATTCGCCATTCTTCGTTTCCAAATGATTTTTTGGAAAAATCCGTATTTTTTCCAGCTGGGGCTGCGGAACGGCGGTGTCCTGAGCGAAAAATGCCGGAAGGGACAGAAAAACAGGGCAGCCACAGAGAAAAGCGGTTCTGTGGGCTGCCCTGTCCGGCAGGCGTGCGCTATGTAGCTTTCCTTTCATCCTCCTCAGGTGGGCGGACGTAGCGGAGCATCCGCCTTTCGCACGCCCCGAATTGCGAAAAGTGGACCTGCGCCTCCTTCAGAGAAAGCCCGTGATTGGAGTCTCTGGGGTCGTCGCAGGAGGTAAGGAAGGGGTCGTTTTCCCAGAAGCAGACGGGGCAGATGTACCCGCAGTCCTCCTCCGGCGGGACGGGATAGGTGAGGTATCCGCAGCAGGGACAGGGATGCCGTTTCAAAGCGTGTTCACCTCCATTGGTTTCGGTTGCTCCGGCGCGTCAGGCTGGAAATTATTCAACTCGAACATTTACAGGGCTTACCGTGAGCTTACCTCTGCCCGCCACCCTGTACCATCGATTCTTTTCAAGATGGATTTTTTCTGTTATACCATGTGTGATGTACCCAATTATATATTGCTCTCCTGTTTCAACATCGGTAAAGACCACATCTGTATCGCAGTCACCGCTTACCTTTATAGTTCCCCAGAGTGGCTGTATTTGTTCTGACTTGATAATGTCCACATTATTTGAAAGGGTGAATGTATGCTTTCTCTGAATGTTGAAACAAGTCAAAATCACTGCCAGAAAAATGACTGCTATACACAAAATCAGCCGCTTTGTTTTCATAAAAATACCTCCGGAGTTCCCGATTTACCGTTTCTGTGATGATTTTACCATACTCCCGGCGCTGACCGCAAGGGTCCGGGGAACGCACAGCCCGGCGGGGTGGGGCATACACTGCTATGGGGCGGCATCCATCAGTAAGAATGAATATGGAAATGGAGTGTGTGCTTTCTATGGCAAAATTCACGAATTATGCCACGCTTTCCTATAACGGCGGGTCCACGGATTCCAACACGGTGACGGGGGAGCTGCTGGAGGTCCTGACGGTGACAAAGGCGCCGGTGCTGGCGGAATACACGGCGGCAGGACGAGTGACGTATGTGGTCTCTCTGGTGAACAGCGGTCCCGCCGCCATGACGGGGCTGACGGTGACGGACGACCTGGGCGGCTATCTGCTGGGCGAGGAGACCCTGTATCCACTGTCCTACGCGGCGGGGTCCCTGAAGCAGTATGTCAACGGTGTACAGCAGACTGCGCCGGAGGTCACTGCCGGACCGCCCCTAAGCATCAGCGGCGTCAGCGTTCCCGCAGGGGGAAGCACGGTGCTGATCTATGAGGCGGAGGTCACGGACTACGCGCCGCTGGGCGTGGAGGCGTCTGTGACCAATACCGTGACGGTGACGGGAGACGGGCTGGCAAACCCGGTGACGGCTTCCGCCACGGTAAACATGACCAACGGAACGGACCTGCGGGTCAGCAAGGCGGTCTGTCCGGCGGCGGTGACGGAGAACGGCGAGCTGACGTATACCTTCGTCATCGAGAACCACGGCAGCCTTGCCGCGGCGGAGGAGGACGATGTGGTCCTGACGGACACCTTCCGTCCGCGGCTGCATGGTCTGACTGCAACCCTGAACGGGACGCTGCTGCAGGAGGGAACGGACTACACCTATCAGGAGGAGACCGGCGTGTTCACCACGCTGGCGGGGAAGCTCACGGTCCCCGCGGCGGCATACGCTCAGACAGCGGAGGGGACCTGGACGGTCACTCCTGGAACGGCAACGCTGGTCATCCGCGGCACAGTGTAAGCAGGCGCCCCGCCGGCTTTTCCAAAGGGAGAACCGGCGGGACGGGAAAGGAAAGGAGACACGCACAGCGTGTCTCCTTTTCAGCGCCGCTGAACAGCTTTCTAAGGATGCGCAGGAAGGATCGCTTCATCACCGGAGATGGCATGGTGTTTCAAGGCTATCTGCTCGACGAGGGGCAGCTTTAACGGGGTGATACCATGCCGCGCAGAAAGAAGCCCAATGATTACGGCACGGGGATTCCCTATCACGGGGTAGAGACCCTTGCCCGCGTCCTGCTTCCGGAGATTCAAGCGTTCTTTGAGAGCGGGGACGGGCAGCGGGAATACGCCGAGTGGAAAAGCAACGGACCGGACAAGAGAACAAAGCATAACAAGAGCGGGAACAGCTGCAACGACGCTCCCGCCCTTTCATCATTGGTTCGACAAATGATAATTTCTATCTCCGTTTCCATTCCATTACATGATCTGTTTCCCCGGTAACTTCATCTACGCCGCTATACTGGATTTCAAATCCTTCTCTTTGATAAAAAGATATTGCCCGTGTGTTTTTGCAGTACACGTTCAAACGCAGTTTGTTCTTTTTATCCTTTGCATGATTCAGCAGAAGTTTGCCTATCCCCTGTGACTGCATTTCATCAGAAACAAAAATGCCTTCGATATATTCGTCGTTCAGCCCTATGAAGCCCTGTATTCCCTGGTCACCCTCATAGACATAGACAGTTGCCTGTGGCAACAGTTCTTTTACTGATTCAAAATTGCTTTCCCAATATTGAGCAGGAATAAAATCATGCGCCTTTATATTTGTATTCAACCATATAACCGCAACTGTATCTATATCTGCTTTTCGTAGTTCTCTGATCATATCAGCGGTTCTCCAGCAAATTCAGATTTATCTAACGAGGATAATATCAAATAACAAGTAAAAAAACAAGGGCGGGATTATTAACCCGCCCTTGTTCACCAAAGCACATTACACATTATAAAATTAAAAGCGGTAGGTTTCCATAAAAACCTACCGCTTTTGGTCCGAGTGACTGGATTTGAACCAGCGGCCTCTTGACCCCCAGTCAAGCGCGATACCAAGCTTCGCCACACCCGGATACTGATTTCGTTTTTTGTTTCGCTCGAATCAGCTTGTTCATAATACCATCCCTTTTCTGAAAATGCAAGCCTTTTTTTCAAAAAAACGAAAATTTTTTCAAAAAGAAAAAAGTTGACAAACAGGGGGGACTATGGTATGATACATCAAGTGTTCGAGAGCGCGGACGCAGACTCTGAATGGAGAGATGTCCGAGTGGTTGAAGGAACCGGTCTTGAAAACCGGCGATGCGAAAGTATCCGTGGGTTCGAATCCCACTCTCTCCGCCAGCCATGCGCAGAACATACAAGCTTGACAGGATGCGGAAGTACCCAAGAGGCCGAAGGGGCTCCCCTGCTAAGGGAGTAGGCTGGATAAAACCGGCGCGAGGGTTCAAATCCCTCCTTCCGCGCCATAAGGTGGCAACAATTCGGATATTTTAAGCACAACGCTTAGAATGCCAAAGGGTTGCCACCTTTTTTTATTTTAAATTTTGCGTTCAGAAAAAAAGATATTTTCGCGTTATTTTAGTAACTGGGGAGATTCGAACTCCCCCTTTTGCGATTTCAAGGGCAAAATTCAAAGAAGCGCCCTTTTTGAAGGCGCTCAATAGAGCAATCTTCCCTCAAAATTTTACGCGATTTTTCGGGTGTCTGTTTGTTGGTTTCGTCGAAGCCATCAGGTAGGCGCCCTTTTTCATTTTCCAGTGCCCCAAAAGGGCACCTAACTTTAATCAACCAACTGACCGGAGCATTTTCAAAATGCTCCGGCTTATTTTTTTGCAGGAGGAGCACAAAATGAGTAACCAAAATGGAGCCGCGCAGCTCCGCTATTTCTACAGTTCAAATAATACAGTCATGGTTCATATTCGTAATCTTCGCCGCAAATTGGGGGATGACCCCCAAAATAGCCACATCATTCAAACGGTTTGGGGAAAGGGGTATCGGATTGGGTAAAAAAATCTCTGACAGTCTGAGCGCCCAGCTTCTGTGCGGAGTTTTTATATCGCTGCTTGCGGCAGTGGCAGCAGCAGTTTTTTCCTTTGCAGTCGGCAGCGCATTGCTGGATCACACGGTTTACGGACGTCCATTCGCTCAGAAAATGGCGGACAAACAGTTTGATGATTTGCAGGAATATGTGACAGCGCAGCAGATTACAACAGAGAATATTTCTCAGCTCAATGCATGGTGCCATCAGGGGCGTAAGATCTATCTTGTGATCTACCGTGACGGTCAACTTCTCTTTGCACCGTCCAAGTCCGGTGAGGTTCCGGAAGCCGATGACTGGTCAATGGATGAAGAGGATTCGGAAAGTCAATATGACCTGACGCTCAGCGATGGTTCCTCCGTCTATGCGTTTTTGTATTATTACGCTGGTGATGCATTCTATTTAGGGATCACGATCCTCTCAGCATTGATTGCATTCGCTGTTTTCTCCGTCTGCTTCGTGTCGTTAATCCACCGAAAGCTGGCGTACGTTAAAAAGCTGAAAGACGAATTGGATATTCTCTCCGGCGGGGCGCTGGAGTACCCTGTAACTGTACAGGGTGAAGATGAACTTGGACAGCTGGCATATGGCATTGATCAGATGCGGTGCTCAATCTTGGCGCATCAGCGGACGGAGGAAATGGCGCGCAGCGCCAATTCACAGCTGGTCACCGCCATGTCCCATGATTTGCGAACGCCGCTGACCTCGCTGCTGGCCTATCTGGAACTGATTGATCGAGGCAAGTATGAAAGCGAAGAACAGCTTCATCTTTTTGTCAAAAAAAGTCTGGATAAGACCTATCGCATTAAGACCTTGGCGGATCAAATTTTCGAGTATTTTCTTGTCTATTCCGCAGAATGGGAACAGCCTGATTTGGAACCGCAGGACGCCGATACACTGCTGGGACCGATATGGAGCGATTATGCCTTTTCGCTGGAAAACAAGGGTTTCTCTGTTCATACGGATATTCAGCCGCTGAACGGTACCGTACGGGTCAATGAGGAACTGCTGCGCCGCGCCTTTGACAATATTTACTCCAACCTCCTGAAATATGCCGATCCCTGCAACGAGGTTGAGATCTCCGTTCGGAAGACAGACGGGCAGGTACAGCTGCACATTGCCAACCATGTGTCTCCCTCGCGGGATAAGCGGGAAAGCACGCGCATTGGTCTGAACACCTGCCAGCGCATTATGGAGTATCACAGCGGTACGTTTGAATATGCGGAAGAAAACGGTGTATTTGCCGTAACACTTACTCTCCCGCTGTGTTTGCGACAGAACGAAACGTGAGACTCCAAGGAGAAAATGTATGCTTACCGAAAGAACAATTACGAAGGGCTCACAGGATTACACAAGATTCCACGCACTTTATTGCTCTGCTTTTCCCAAAGCGGAGCGAGTGCCGGTCAAATTTTTGATGAGTCACGCCGTTGACAGCACTCTGATCGCCTGTTATGACAGAGAAACCTTCTGCGGTTTTTATTCAACGCTGACATTTGGGAATATTACGCATATTCTTTTCCTTGCTGTCGATGATGCACTTCGCGGACGCGGCTACGGCTCGATTTTTCTCGAACTGATTGCTCGCCGCTATCCTCAAAACAGAATTATTTTAGATATTGAAGCAGAGGAACCCACAGCATCAAACCGTGAGCAAAGAGTCAGACGCAAGGCATTTTACAAAAGAAACGGATATTCTGAGTCAGGGATAGCGTATCATTGGAGAGGTATTCCATACGAAATCCTTATCAAAAACGGTACGATCACAGAAAAAGAATTTGATGCCTTTTGGGATAATCTTTGACGGTATGCATTCGATGACACAGATCATGCCATATTTCCAATATGCATAAGTCCCCATGCCCAGCGCCTAAACGGTGCGGACATGGGGGCTTTTCTTTGGGTTAGAGACGTTTTTTTAATGTAGCGGCAAGGAGCAAGGTTAGTATGCCGCTGGCAATGCCCGCAATGGTCGGCATCAGCCAAATGCCGTTTAGTTCCCATATTCCGGAGAGGATAAACAAAAACAGAATGGGAAAAATCAGCGTGCCGAACAGGGATACGATAAATGACCGAGCAGGGCGTTCCAGTGCTGTAAAAAAGGAAGAAAAACAGGTGTCCATCCAGCCAACAAGATAGGAGAATGCAAAAATTTTCATGGCGGAAATGCTGAGTTTCAGAAGTTCCGTATCCTCCGATTTCACGAACAGCGGCGCGACATACTGACCAATAAACAGCATAAACAGCATGGAGCAGAGAGAAAAGAAAATCGAGCATAATAAAATACGCTTAAAGACTGCTTTCACCCTTTCCATCAGTCCCGCTCCGTAGCAGTAGCTGATGGTAGGCTGGAGGGCATCGCACAGGCCAAAAATCAGCATTCCCACGATGCTGTCCACATACATCACCACAGAAAATGCCGCTACCGCTGTTGTTCCGCCGTATTTCAGCAGGAAAAGATTCAATATGACCGACATGACGGAGGAGGCAATATTGCTGAAAAATTCGCTGGAGCCGTTGGCAAGAATACGGAGAAAGTTTTTCAGCGGAATATTTTCCCTTGTATAATAGAGATCCATTCGTTTTCTGGTGAACAGCAGCAGCGTTACGATAGAACCTAACGCCATAGAGATACAGCTTGCAGCGGCAGCTGCCCGTACGCCCATGCCGAAGCCGGCAATCAGAACGGCATCCAGCACCACATTCAGCAACTGTGATATAATGCCAATCCACATGCTGACCTTTTCTCTGCCGCAGACACGCAAATAGTTGTCTGTTGCGTAAAACACCAGCAGCAGCGGTGCAAAGGCGGCGTACACACGCAGATACTCCACACTGTACCGGATGGCCTGCGTATCAGCTCCGGGAGAGATCAGACGAATAAACGGCTCTGCGCCCCAATAACCCAGCAGGCCAAACACACCGGACAGCAGCAAAATAACCTTTATTGAAAAGGAAAAGACCCTCGACGCGCCTTCTCTATCTTTTCTGCCCAACAGAATAGATATCTGCACCGATGAGCCGGTGGCAATCATATTGGAAAAAGCAAAGACAATGGTAATGACCGGCATGATAAGATTGACAGCGGCCAGTGCGTCCTGACCGATGAATCGCCCGACAAACAAGCCGTCCGCCATAGAGTAGAGCGCACCAAACACCATAGTAACCATGGATGGCACAGCGCATCTTAGAATCAATTTCGTAGGCGGCAGACTTGCAAATACTTCTGAATTCACGGAAATCCTCCTGTTCGTAAAATCACACGCATCTTACCATGCTCCTGCCTGACACGCAACGACTTGGTGCAAAAATTCAGAAAGCTTCAGAATTTTATCTGCTACTATTTAAGATTTTGCAAGGATAATAAATAAAAATATTAGACAAAGTAGGGGTTATTTTGAAGCTGAAAGAAATACTTCGAGAAAACAAGGCATGTCACTTGTTTTTGGCATTGATTGGTACAGTCACTTTCTATATGTTGCTCCGTAACTTTTCGCAAGTATATAAGATGCTATGCGGATTTTTTGCCGTGTTTGCCCCATTGATTGCTGGTGCAGCACTTGCTTATTTTATAAATCCGGTGGTCAAACTTTTAGATCGACGATTGTTTGCGTGGATCAAACATCAAGGAATCAGGTGGACAAGCAGTGTTATCCTTGCCTCGCTTCTTTTACTCGGTGGATTTTCGGCGCTGCTCATATTGGTTATTCCACAGTTGGTTCAATCGCTTGTTTCCTTTCTTGACCATATCAATGAATACGCAGACGCTCTAAGCAAAACCATATCTGCTCTTATACCTGGAACATCTGCAAGTGGCATTACTCCATGGATGGAAAAAACCTTGATTCAAGATGCAAATTATAAGGAAATTGCAGAAAAAGCCATTGCGTGGATCATAACACACAGAGATGGTATTATTGGTGCTTCTGTTAGCGCTGGAAATGGTGTAATCAAAACAGCACTCTCCTTTATGTTCTGCCTATACATATTGTTCGATTTGAAACATTTGACATACGCCATTGCGAGGATATTCAAGGCTGCTTTGCCACCGGCGGGTTATGATCGCTTTTGCCAGCTTGTTATGCGGAGTAATCAGATTTTCATGAAATTCTTTCTTGGAAACCTGTTGGATGCCTTGATTATTGGCGTTGCGTGTTATGTCTTTATGCTCATATCCAAATTGCCCTATGGTTTGCTGGTTGCACTGATCGTAGGTGTGACAAACTTAATTCCAACCTTTGGGCCATTGCTTGGTGCGGTAATCGGCGGCTCCTTAATTTTGCTTACGCAGCCGACAGGCGTTGTGGCTTTCCTGATATATACAATCATCAGCCAAACGATTGACGGCAATGTCATCAAGCCAATTCTGTTTGGGGATACCACGGGGTTACGTCCCCTCTGGGTACTTACCGCCATTGTTGTGGGTGGAGAACTGTTTGGTATTGCAGGAATGCTGTTGGGAATTCCTGTAATACACTGATTTCGTGATGTGGATCACATTTTTCTTGCGATCGCGCCAGCGTCTCCCCCTGCGGCAGCCGGTGTA